>NZ_ANAC01000013.1 GCF_000341225.1 Nocardiopsis alba DSM 43377 | reverse complement strand
AAGAGCGCGGCCCGGGTCCGAGTCGATCATCGAAGACCGCTCACCGTTCCGCAGCGACTCGATCGAGTGTAGACACACCTTGAGAGGACGTCAAGTCCGGACCCGGATCGACCACCATCAGGGCGATCCGGGCCTCGATCGCCCCTGTGCGGGCGGCTTCTCAAGGCCCTCGACTCACGCGGACCCCACACCGGGTCACACGATCACGTCGGCTGTTGTCAGACATGAACCGTCTTGCCCGGATCATGTCGAGTCCAAACCTCGCCTTGGGTACCGGATGGGCGAGGGGCCGACCCCCTATCGGAGATCGGCCCCTCTTCCGTCCTTCGACGGCCCGGTGGCAGTCGCCGTCAGCCCTTCAGAACGACGCCACCGACATTGCGCTTGCCCTTGCGCAGCACGACGAACCGCTCCTGGAGCACGTCGTCCACGCTCAGCCTCGCCTCGACGTCGGTGACCTTCACGTTGTTCACGTAGGCACCGCCCTCCTGCACCGCGCGACGGGCCGCCGACTTGCTCGGGGTCAGCCCACTCAACGCGAACAGGTCGGTGACCAGCATCTCGGTCACCGGCCCCTCCACCTCGGCCTTGGGCACCTCGGAGAGGGCGGACTCCAGCGTGCGCGCGTCCAGCTCACCGAGATCGGCCCGGCCGAAGAGGGCCAGGCTGGCCTCCTTGACCTTGCGCGTCTCCTCCTCGCCGTGGACCAGCGTGGTGAGCTGCTCGGCGAGGACACGCTGCGCGGCACGCGCCTGCGGCCGCTCCTCGGTCTGACGCTCCAGGTCGGCGATCTCCTCCTGGGACAGGAAGGTGAACACCTTGAGGTAGCGGGAGACGTCGCGGTCGTCGGCGTTGAACCAGAACTGGTAGAAGGCGTACGGCGAGGTCAGTTCGGGATCGAGCCAGACGGTGCCGGACTCGGTCTTGCCGAACTTGGTGCCGTCGGCCTTGGTGAGCAGGTTCGTGGTCAGACCGTGCGCGGCCCCGTGGGGCTCGTTGCCCTCGATCCGGCGGACCAGGTCCAGGCCGGCGGTGATGTTGCCCCACTGGTCGGAACCACCGGTCTGGAGGACGCACCCGTAGCGGCGGTAGAGCTCCACGTAGTCGTAGGACTGGAGCAGCACGTAGCTGAACTCGGTGTAGCTCATCCCGTCTCCGTCGAGGCGGCTCTTGACCGTCTCACGGGCCAGCATCTGGTTGACGCTGAAGTGCTTGCCGATGTCGCGCAACAACTCGATCGCGTTGATCTGGCCCAGCCACTCACCGTTGTCGGCGAGGATCGCGTCGGTCGGCGCGGGCGTCTCCCCCTCCGGTGTGAAGCGCAGGAAGGAGGAGAGCTGGCCGGCGAGGTTGCCGACCCATCCGCGGACCGTCTCCGGCGAGTTCATCTGCCGCTCGGCGTTGGGCTTGGGGTCTCCGATGAGACCCGTCCCCCCACCGACCAGGGCGATAGGCCTGTGGCCGGCCCGCTGGAAACGGGCCAGGGTCAGCGCCTGGGTGAGGTGTCCGACGTGCAGGCTGCCCGCGGTCGGATCGAAGCCGCAATAGAGGGTGATCGGACCATCGGCCAGCGCCTTGCGGAGTGCGTCAAGGTCGGTCGTCTGCGCGATCAGTCCGCGCCACTGGAGTTCGTCGATGATGTCGATCACGGTGTAGCTCTCTGTCGGATAGGCGGGCCCCGCGGCCCGATCTGCCTAGCAGTGTAGGGCCTGTTCCCACGGCCACGAAGAGACTTTCCCGCGCCCCCGCCCCCTCGGAGCCCCCGGGGTCCACGTGTACGGCCCCGTGGAGACGGCGATCGGGCCGGTGCCATGGGGACCGACGCCCATCGTCACGACGCGGACACCCCTCCGATGTCGTCCACGTCACCCCTCTTGACCTTCGTGGCTAATGACATTAGCTTTAAAGCTAACAGCATTAGCCGAACGGAAGAGGGCCCATCATGCACCACCTTCGACGCCCCGAAGGACGGATCGCCTACGACCTCTACGGGAACGACACCGACGGGACCCTGGTGATCTGCGTACCGGGCATGTTCGATCACCGGGCATCCTTCCGCCTCGTCGGCCGGGAACTCGCCGCCGCCGGCCACCGGGTCGCCGTCATGGACCTGCGCGGCCACGGTGACAGCGACACCACGTTCACCTCCTACGACAGTCGTTCGACCTCGACCGACGTGCTCGCCCTGGCCGAGGAACTGGGAGCGGAGCGGGTGGTCATGGCCGGGAACTCGATGGGGGCCGCGGCCGTGACCATCGCGGCCCTCGAACGCCCCGACCTGGTGTCCGGCATCGCCCTGCTCGGCCCCTTCCTTCGGCCCTCTCCCCCGGGTCCGGTGGCGCGGACCCTGTATCGGACCCTGCTCATGCGCCCTTGGGCCGCCCGGGCGCTCACCTTCGTCTATGACCGGCTCCACGCCGGACGCACCCCCGAGGGGCACGAGGAACAGAAGGAGCGGATCCGCCGGATGACCCGTACCACCGATCGTCGTCGGGCGATCACGAAGACCCTTCAGGCCCCCAACGAGACGATCGATCGTGCCGAGGACCTGGCGGCGGAGGCGGTCGTGATCATGGGAGAACTGGACCCGGACTGGAAGGACCCCCGCTCCGAGGCGGAGTGGGTCGCCTCCGTCGTCGACGGCCGCGCGGTGATGGTCCCCGAGTGCGGCCACTACGCGCAGTCCCAACGCCCCGACGTGGTCTCCTCCGTGCTGCTCGATCTCGTCGAGCGGGTGAACGCCGATGCCTAGGGCCGGACTCACCCCGGAGTCGGTCGTGGCCGAGGCCGCCCGCCTGTGCGACGAGAGTGGCTTCGACTCGCTCTCACCCGCCGCCCTGGCCAGAAGGTTGGGCGTGGCCACCCCCAGCCTGTACAAACACGTCGCCGGCCTGGACGAGCTGCGCCGCGGGGTGGCCCTGGCCTCCGTGACGGAACTGGCCGACCGTCTGCGCTCCGCCGTGACCGGCCGTTCCGGTGCCGAGGCGGTGCACGCCCTCTCCCTGGCCTATCGGAGGTACGCGCACGAACGTCCGGGGTGTTACACGTCGTTGCAGCGGGTACCGCGGCCGGAGGACGCCGAGGCCCACGCGTTGTTCGCCCGACCCGTCGAGGTCATCGCGTCGGTCCTTCGAGGGTTCGCCATCCCCGAGGAGAGGATGGTGCACACGATCCGGACATTGCGCAGTTCTCTGCACGGGTTCGTCGACCTGGAGATCAACGGCGGCTTCGGACTTCCGGAGGACGTCGACGAGAGCTTCGCCCTGTTGGTCGACGGGATCGTCCTTCTCCTCGAACGCCGAACCTAGACGCTCCCGTACCGGCCACTTCTCCCCCGCACCTCGGCCTTGGCCGCGCCGATGAGGCGTACACGACCCTCGGTGGCATTCCGCGCCGCCCCCGTGATGGTCCACCCTTGAAGGGCCTGATCATCCCCCGCTCGGTGCGGGAGCACAGAGGTTGGAGTCCCCTGCATGTCAGAGAAGTCCTCCGGTAAGGGCGGCAAGTCCGCCTCCCGGCCGACGGCGATCATCAGCACGCTGATCGGCGTGGTCGTGATCGTCGTGGTCGTGCTGCAACAGCTCGGTGTGATCGACCTGGAGGTCGGCGAGAGCACCCCCGACGCGAACCCCTCCCCCGGGGCCTCCGCCACCGATGTCGACCAGGCCAGGGCCTGGCTGGACGAACTGCGGGTCGAGGAGGAGAACGATCCCGACGGTTACGACCGGGGCCTCTTCCCCCACTGGGACCGCGGGGTGGAGGGCAACTGCACCACCCGACAGATGGTCCTGGTCCGGGACGGCGAGGGTGTGGAGACCGACGACGACTGCCGGCCGGTCTCGGGCAGTTGGTACAGCGTGTTCGACGGCGAGACCTTCACCGACCCGCAGGACATCGACATCGACCACCTGGTCCCGTTGAAGGAGGGGTGGCGTTCGGGTGCCCACGCCTGGTCGACCGAGGAGCGCCGCCGTTTCGCCAACGACCTGGAGGAATCGCCCCAGCTGTGGGCGGTCAGCGCGTCGAGCAACCGTTCCAAGGGTGATGCCGACCCCGGGGACTGGCTGCCCCCGTTGGAGTCCTTCCACTGCGAGTACGTGACGGCCTGGATCGAGGTCAAGCACGTGTGGGACCTGAGTGTGGATCCCGCCGAGGAGGCCGCCATGCGTGAGGTGTTGGAGGGCTGCTGATCCGGCCCGGCCCCATGAGGGGGCGCTCTCGTGTACGAGGGCGCCCCCTCACCTTCTCGATCAGGCCGGGTTCTCGCCGGGCGTGATCCCCCGGGCGACGGCGAGCATCTCGTCCGTCCCCAACAGCCCCGAGGTGTCACGGACCTCCACGGCGACCCCCTTCTCGGGGACCCAGAAGGCCTCGGCGGCCCCGTAGAGCCCCGACGTGTCGTCGCGGTCGAAGTCGGCCAGATCCCAGGAGTCGGGATCCCGTTCGTGGTAGTGGGCGAGGAAGGAACGGACCGAGGCCAGGTCGGTGAGCCCCTCCCCCCGCATCACCAGGACCTGGAGCACCACCTGGAAGCCCCCGCCCTCCTTGGCCTGTTCCCAGGCCCGGGTGGTGAAGACGACGTCCTCCCACTCGTAGGAGAAGTCCGAGGGCGAGGCCTGTGGTCCGACCGTCTCGGGCAGGTGGGTGATGGTGAATCCGTCCAAGGGTCCTCCTCTGGGGCCGGCGGCGGCGCCCGCCGCGGTGAGAACGAGTGAGAGCACGGTGGTGAGGACCACGAGGGCCCACCTGGTCAGGGGCATGGTCACCTCCACCGGTGACCTCGGGACCGTCCCGGACCACCGGATACCTCCATGGTCGGCCGGGGAGGGGGTCCGGTACCAGAGTGTCCTCGAACCTGTGGACAACCCCGCTCCGACACGCCCGGACCGACACGGGACGGGTCACCACCCGGCGACGTACCCGTCATAGAGGAACTCGGCGATCGCCAGGGAGGAGGTCGCCGCGGGAGAGGGCGCGTTGCGCACGCAGACCACACGCCCTCGGGTGTCCACATGGAAGTCGTCCAAGAGGGAACCGTCCCGGCCGAGCGCCTGGGCGCGCACCCCCGCCTCGGCGGGACGCAGGTCGGCGGCGGTGATCTCGGGAAGCAGACGACGTGCCTGGGCGGCGAAGACCGAGCGGGAGGCGGAGACGAACGTCTCCCGCGCGCCCACCGTCCAGTGTCGGCGGGCCAGCCGCCAGAAACCGGGCCAGGAGAGGGTCTTCGCGAGTTCCCGAGGGACCAGGTCACGGGCGCGGTAGCCCTCGCGCGCCGTGGCCAGGATCGCGTTGGGGCCCGCCATGACCTCGCCGTGGACGTGGCGGGTCAGGTGCACGCCGAGGAAGGGGTAGCGGGGGTCGGGTACGGGGTAGAGGAGCCCGCGTACGAGGTCCCGGCGTTCGGGGACGATCTCGTGGTAGTGACCGCGGAAGGGGACGATCCTGGGGTCGGCGTCGGCCCCCGCCATCGCGGCGAGTCGATCGCTCTGGAGTCCGCCGCAGACGATCAATCGGTCGAAGCGGTGGATGACCCGTTCGCCCTTGGGGTCTCCGGTGAGGACCTCGGTGCCGTCGTGGTCCTGTCGCACGTCGATGACGGGGGTGTTGAGCAGGACGATTCCCCCCGAACGCCGCAGGTCGTCGGCGAGCTGCTCGGCGATGGCGACGTAGTCGGTGATGGCCGTCGTGGGCGAGTGCAGCGCGGCAAGTCCCACCGAGTGGGGCTCGATCTCTCGGATGCCGTCGGGGCCGAGTCGGGTGACGCCGGGGACGCCGTTCTCCTCGGCCCGACGCTCGATGTCGTCGAGGCGGGCCTCCTCTTCGGCGTTGACCGCGACGAGGAGCTTTCCGACCTCCCGGTAGGGCAGGTCGTGCTCCGCGCAGTACTCACGGAGCAGGCCGACGCCCCGGCGGCAGAGCGTGGCCTTGAGGGATCCGGGCCGGTAGTACAGGCCCGCGTGCACGACCCCGCTGTTGTGACCGGTCTGGTGGGCGGCGACCCGGTTCTCCTTCTCCAGGACGGTGACCCGGGTGCCGGGGCGGTGGAGGGCGATGTGGCGGGCCAGGGCCAGGCCGACGATCCCCGCCCCGATGATGCCGATGTGTTCGGTGCTGCGCATGGGCGCACGCTAGCAAGGCGCGTCCGCGCTCCGGCGTCCGGGTGTCCCGGCGGTCCCCGGGCGGCGGGGACCGATCCTCTTCAGAGGGCGCGCAATCCGACCAGGACGGCGTGCAGGATGTCCTGGCGTTCGAGAGGGCGGGAGGGGCCGCAACGTTGGAGGGCCCCCTCCTCCATCATCTCGGCCACCATGCCCCGGACCTGGCCGACCGGCAGTCCGACCTCGGCGGCGAGTTCGACGATGGTCCTGGCCCGCAGGGCGTGGAGGAGAAGGGCCTCGCGCTCGGGTCTGAGCCATTCGCGATGACCCGGGGTTCTCGCCGCGACCACGAGGGTGAGCAGGTCGAGGTCGGCGTGGCCGTTTCCGACGCTCCCGGCCCGTTCCGGGATCCCCACGTCGATGGCGTAGGGACGCAGGAAGCGTTCGTCGTCCTCCCCCTCCTCGTGACGCGGTGACCGTCGCGGCTCGGTCCGCGGGGCCTCCCTCCATTCCTCGCGGCGGGCGTGGCGACCCTCAGCGTTCACTGTGTCCTCCTGGTGGTGTCCTGGTCGGGAAGGGCCCGGTCCCGTTCGGCCCGGAGGGGCCGAAGGGACCCTGGGGCCCCGAGCCTTCGAAGGAGCCGTGCGGACCGGTGCGGCCGACCGTCCCCTGGGGGCCGGAGGGGGAGGAGGGGTTCTGGGGTCCCGAGACACGCACCGGGTGGGGCGTGGGCTGTCCCAGGGGGCCCGGGAAATTGGGGGTGCCGTCGGAGGGGCTCACCGCGGCGATCGGGTTGTCGGCGGGTTCGAGCAGGCTGTCGGGGACCAGGGCGGTGGCCCGGGTGCCCCCGTAGGGCGAGGGGTGGAGCCAGACCCGGATGCCGTGACGCTCGGCGAGACGGGCGACGACGAACAGCCCCAGGCGGGGGTCGTCCGGCAGCGCCATCACGTCGAACTCCGGTGGCCGGGTGAGGGTGCGCTCGGCGGCCGCGTAGCCCTGTTCGGACATGCCGAGCCCGCGGTCCTCGATCTCCACCAGCAGTCCTCCGGTCACGGGGGTGCAGCCCACGTCCACCGGGGTGCCCGCCGGGGAGAACTGGGTGGCGTTCTCCACCAGTTCCGCGAGCAGGTGGACGATGTCGGCGACCGCCTGTCCGTGCATGAGCACACGGGGCGCCGAGGTGAGGCGGACCCTTTCGTAGTCCTCGGTCTCGGCGATGGCGGCGCGCAGCACGTCGAGGACCGGTCGGGGTTGGCGCCAACGGCGGGCGGACTGTCCGCCACCGAGGATGATGAGGTTGTCCGCGTAGCGGCGGGCCCGGGTCGCCAGGTGGTCGAGTCGGAAGAGTCGGCGCAGGGCGTCGGGGTTCTGCTCGTTGTACTCGATCTCGTCGAGCAGGCGCAGCTGTCGTTGGACGAGGGTCTGGTTGCGGAAGGCGATGCCGAGGAAGGCGCGGTTGGCGCCGCGGCGGATCTCCGCCTGACGGACGGCGGCCTCGACCGCGGTGATCTGGGCGCTGTCGAAGGCCTCGGCGACCTGGCCGATCTCATCGTCGCCCTGTTCGTCCAAGGGCGGGAGCTCGTCGATGACATCGACCTTGCGGCCCTGTTGGGCCCGTTCGACGATCTCGGGCAGGTCGGCGTCGCGGTCCAGGATCTGTTCCCGAAGCGACGAGAGGCGTTCGCTCAGGCGTCGGGAGGAGCGTCCCACCAGGGCGATCGCGAACACCCCGCCGAGCAGGGTGACGGCGGCCCCGGCGACGCCCAGCCAGACCCTCAAGAGCGCGGCGCTCCAGGCCAGGTCGACGGTGCGTTCGGTCTGTTCGCGGGCCAGGGTGTCCAGGGCGTGGACGGACGGGATGGACGAGGCGTCCCATTCCTCCGCCCCGACCTCGACCTCGGAGTTCCATTCGCTCAACGGCGCTCCGTCGACCCCGTCGCCCCCTTCGGCCACGGGGGGCCGGGTGACCACGCGTCGGCTGAGCTGTTCGGCCGCCTCCCAGGTGGGTTCCTCGGTCGAGGCCCGGTACTCGTTCCTGAGTCCGGCCGGCATCGCGTTGACGGTGCCGTCCAGCGTGGCCCGGTAGGAGGCGGTGAGGAAGGTGAAGTGCGCCGTCTCCTCATAGGTCATGCGTTCGGCGGCGATGACCCCGGCGAGCAGGGCGTCCGCGGTCGCGTAGTCCTCTCGGGCGTTGACGAGTTCCCTGGCCACCACGGCGTCGGTGAGGTTCTCTCCTCCGTCGGTCGTGTTGATGAGGGCCGCGGAGGTGTTCAGCAGGGACTCTATGAGCGTGCGGTAGCCGACCAGGATGTGCTCCCGGTCGGTCGAATGCTCGTCGACCATCTCTCGGAGCCGTTCGACCCCCTCCGGTGTCTCCTGGACGATGCCCGCGCCTCGTTGGAGTTCGTCGTCGCGATCCCCGACGAGGTCGGTGGCCAGCTCGACGGCCTCGGCCAGGGCCTCGTCGCTCTCGGAGCGCTGTCGCTCCAGTTCCTCTTCGACCGTCGAGACGTCTCCTCTGTCCTGTTCCCCGAGGTGGACCAGGGACAGACGGCGCTCGGTCCGCAGCTCCTCGGCCGCGACGGAAAGGACCTCCGTGCCCTGACGCGCCTGTCCTACCGCGCTCATGAGCTGAACGGCCTGGGCGGTGCCGATGGCCGCGACGATCAGCCAGAGCGCGAGGAAGCACAGGCTCGGGATGAGGACGATGCGCGTGAGCTGACCGCGGATCGTCCTGTTGGACGCGTGGTTTCTGAGCATGGCCCCTCCAGCCCATGCGGGGTGCCGAGGCTTCCGGGAGAGGTGCCACGGCGGCTTTCGGTCCTGCCGAGGCTATCGAAAAAACATTGCCGTACGCTGTCGAACAATCACGAATAGTTATCCACGCGCTCGGGAAAACCGGGCCGAAACATGCTAGGTGGACCTTGGATGCGGCCGAACGCGCAGGTCAGGACCGCGAAAGACAGAACAGGGCCGCCCCGTCTCCGGGGCGGCCCTGTCGTGGTTCCTGGCGGGGCGTGTCGCGTCTCAGGACTCGGGGCGGTGTCGGGAACCCACCGGCGCGGGCAGCTCGTCCACGGTGGGAGGCTGCTCGACACCCAGGGAGTTCAGGACCTCGGCGTAGCGCAGGGCGGCGATCTTGCCGAGCAGGCTGTCGGCGCCCAGAGGCGCGCCGGGGCGGGCCCCGTGGCGTTCGGCCAGCTCCTGGAGTCTATGGGCCGGGAACTCCGGCCCCAGGGCGCTGGGGGCGATGACGGGACGTCGGATGCCTCCCTGCCGGAGCTGCGCCATGATCTGGTCCATGGCGGCCTCGTCCTCCAGGTCGGCGGGGAGCACCGTCAGGCCCAGACGGGCCGCGAGCAGCACCGCGCTCACACCGGCGGCGCCCACAGCGCCCTCACCACCGACGGCACCGACGACGACGCCGTCGGCCATGGTGGTGTTGCGCGCGGTGACGCTGATCAGGCGCATCCGGTCGGCCCGGACGAACCCGGACTCGGCCAGACGCAGGTGGAGGACCTCGGCGAGCATCGGGTGCGGACCGAGTCCCTCGGTGATCCTCACGTTGGCGCCCGAGCGGGCCACGGCGGCCTCGATCTCGGCGTTCACGGCCGCGTGGGGGGCGGTGACCAACGGGACCACGACCCCGGTGAGCGGACGGTCGTCCCCGCCCTTCAGGTCGGCCAGGGCCTCGGTCAGGGTCTCTCGGTCGCCCTCGAGGTGTCCGTAGCGGATGGTGACCTCGGGGCGGTAGGCGCGGACGAGGTCGGCCATCCGGGCGCCGATCGACTCGCCGTCGGCCCCCCGGGCCTGATCGGCCGTACCCGGGACCGCCATGATCAGAGCGGGGGTGCCGAACCAACTGTCGAAGGACAGGGGATTGCGGTGACGTCCGGAGCGCCGCTTGGGCAGTTCGCGTGGGGGAAGTCGGTCAGAGTTTCGCATACCAGGATTCAGACGAGAGGGCGGATGGCGGACAAGCGGTGGTCGCTGCCGCGACATTGTAGCGTTCAACACCACATTCAGGGGTGTATGTCCTGAACGTATAACGGGCCTCCCGGGCCTCGTGCCCAGGGGATCCCGGGTCAACCGCTCATCGCCGGCCTACGGCCGTCGATGACGTGCGTCACCAGGGAGACGAGGACCTCTTTGGCGGATTCGCGTTCACGGGCGTCCGCCACCAGGACCGGAACCGCGTCGGAGAGGTCGAGGGCCTCACGCACCTCCTCCGCCCGGTAGGGGGTGGATCCGTCGAAACGGTTGACCGCCACCACGAAGGGCACCCCGCGCTGTTCGAAGAAGTCCACCGCGTGGAAACAGGTGTCGAGCCGGCGGGTGTCCGCCAGGACCACCGCACCCAGCGCGCCTTCCACCAACTCGTCCCACATGAACCAGAACCGATCCTGGCCCGGGGTGCCGAAGAGGTAGAGCACGATGTCGTCGTTGATGGTGATGCGGCCGAAGTCGAGCGCCACCGTGGTGGTGGTCTTGTTCTCCACACCGCCCAGGTCGTCGACGCCGTAGCTGGCCTCGGTCATCACCTCCTCGGTGCTGAGCGGGGTGATCTCACTGACGGCCCCGACCAGGGTGGTCTTGCCCGCGCCGAACCCTCCGGCGACGATGATCTTGACGGCCTGGGGGATCGCCTCGTACGCGCTCGACCGGTTCTCAGAGTCTGCGGATGCCATCGAGTACCGCCTGAAGTACTTTCTTCTCGGGAAGCTGGGTCATGGGCGTGGCCGCCCGGGTACGGACGTCCCCTTCTGCGACGAGGTCCCCCAGGAGCACCTTGACCACGGTCAACGGGATGTCCAGACGCGCGGAGATCTCCGCCACCGAGATGGGGCGTCGGCACAGGTCGAGGATCGCCTGCCGCTCGGGGCCGCGCGAACGCTCACCGGGGTCTCGGGCCGCCATCACGATGGTGATCAGGTCCAGCCCCCGCCCCGCGGCGGCGGGTCGGGTCCGTCCCTTGGTCATGGTGTAAGGGCGTACGAGGGGTCCGGCGGAGGTGTCCTTGGGCAGAAGCCCCGTGGAGGGCCCCTCGGAGACGGGGTGGCCACGACCGTGATACCGGCCCCCCTCCCGGGGCACGGGTGGGGACTCCCCGTGCCGGCCCTTCGAGGTGCTCATGAGCCGGCACCTCCCATGGCCGTGAGTTGGCCGGGCCTGCGTGGCGCGGCGGTGAGGAACTCCCCCACCCGCTTGACCCGCAGGTTCATCTCATAGGCGACCAGCCCCACGTCCGCGTCCTCGGTCGCCAGGACCGCCAGACAGGCTCCCGCCCCCGCCGCCGTGACGAAGAGATAGGAGTACTCCATCTCCACCACGGTCTGTCGGACGTCGCCGCCTCCGAAGTGCCTGCCGGTGCCCCGTGCCAGACTCTGAAAGGCCGAGGCCAGCGCCGACAGGTGCTCGGCGTCCTCCGGCCTGAGTCCTCGGGAACGGCCCAGCAGCAGTCCGTCGGCCGACAGCACGATCGCGTGGCCGGCCCCGACGACGCGGTCGACCAGATCGTCCAGGAGCCAGTCCAGGTTGTCCGCGGCCTTGCTCTTGCCCACCATCTCAGTCGCTCTCTCCCGTGTGGTCGTCGGCTCCTGCACCGACCTGGTCATCACTGCTGTGTCCGTGCTCGTCCGCGCCGACGTCCCCGGCCCGGCCACGCCGCGTCCCCGCGCTGAAGGCGTCCATCATGCGGCGCGCCTGTTCGGGGGTACGCCGCGTCGACGTCGGCGGGGAGGACGACGCGGACGAGGCGCCATCGCGGAGTTGAGGGGCCAGACTGGCCTGCTTCCTACGTCTGGGCAGTCCCTCCCGATCGGGTCCGGCGCCGACCCGACCGTTGTCCTGTTCGATCTCGATGTCGCCTCCGTGATCGGCCCCGGTCGTCCGTGCCGCGGCGATGGGCCTCGCGCGTTCGGCGCCTCCGCTCCGGCGGGCCTCACGTTTGGGCAGTGGCGCCGGGGCCCCTCCCTCGACCGGCAGGTCGCGTTCGGCGGGCCGCAGGTCCGGGACCTGGCGGAGGAGGGGGGCGGGGGCGTGTTCGACCCGACGGTCCTCCCGGGTCTCCTCCGGGTGTTCGGGCACCGGGCGCAGCATCGGGCGTACGGCCCGGGTCCGCTGCTCGGCGCCGGCCGAGAGCAGGTCGGCGGGGCCCAGGCGTTCCCGTTCCGGGGCCCCCATACGGATGGGGTAGGGGGCTCCGGAGGGCTCCTGGGCCGCCCCGGGCGCGACGAGGGTGTTGGGGATGAGGACCACGGCCCGGGTGCCCCCGTAGGGCGACGAGCGCAGATGCACCCCGATGTCGTGCTTGTGCGCGAGCCTGGCGACGACGAACAGGCCGAGGCGACCATCGGTGCCCGAGGTCATCATGTCGAACTCGGGAGCGTCTGCGAGGGTCCCGTTGGCCTTGTCCAGAGCCTCCTCGGTCATACCCAGACCGCGGTCCTCGATCTCGACCGCCACCCCCTTGGGTACCTTCTCCGTCCGGATGGTGACGTCGGTGTGCGGCGGCGAGTAGGCGGTGGCGTTCTCCACCAGTTCGGCGAGCAGGTGGATGACGTCGGCGACCACCGCTCCCACGAGGGACAGGTCCGGGGTGGAGGCGAGCTCGACCCGGGCGTACTCGTCGGTCTCGGAGATCGCGCCGCGCATGATGTCCACCAGGGGGACGGGGTGGCGCCAGCGCCGTCCCGGCTGGGCCCCGCCCAGGATGATGAGGTTCTCGGCGTGCCGCCGTCCGCGCGTGGCCAGGTGGTCGAGTTGGAAGAGGCTCTCCAGGAGATCGGGGTCCTCCTCTTCGCGTTCCACCCGGTCCAGGAGCTGGAGTTGACGCTGGACCAGGGACTGGTTGCGGTGCGCGATCCCGAGGAAGACCCTGCTGACCCCGGCCCGGGTGTCGGCCTGCTTGACCGCGGCGCCGATCGCGGTGCGTTGGGCGATGTTGAAGGCGTCGGCGACCTGGCCGATCTCGTCCCGACCGTGGTCGAGCTGTTTCATCTCGGTGTCGAGGTCGACGCTCTCCCCCTCCTCCAGGCGGCGCACGATCCTGGGCAGGTCGTTGCGCGCCACCGCCAGGGCCTCGGCCTTCAGTCGGGCGAGGCGGTGGGTGAGGCGGGCGGCCGAGCGGGCGGCCACACCGTAGGCCACGGTGCCCGCGAACAGGGAGATGATGCCGCCGCCCAGGGCCAGGGTGAACATCCGGGCCGCGGCCGCCTCCACGGCCGAGACGACCGCCAGCGACCGTTCGGAGACGGCGCCCGCCAAGGCGGTGTCGACCCCGTCGGCGACCGAACGCCAGTCACCGATACCGGTGGGCGGCTCCGGAAGGCGACTCTGTTCTCCGGTGAAGGGGTCGATCTCCACCGGGGCCTCGTAATGGGAGACGGCCTCGGTGATCTCCATGGCACGTGACCAGTCCCGCGAACCGATGATCCGTTCGGCGGCATCGGCCCCCTCGCTCCGGGATCCCTCGGCCAGGGCGTCCAATCTGCGATCCGCGTCGCCGATCAGCGAGGCGACCCGGGACTGCTGTTCCCGATCGAGGGAGTTCTCGCTCAGGACGCCGCTGATGACGGCGTCGGCGTGGGCGAAGCCCTCCTGGGCCCAGAGCAGGTCGCCCGTGGCGGCGGCCTCGACACCGGCGGGGCCGTCGTCCAGACCGCGGACGGAGCCCTCGTACAGGCGGGCGCCGATCCTGATCGCCTCGGTGTAGGCGTCCAGGGTCTCTCCGAGGTCGCCGGGGCGCTCCAGGTTGGCGGAGCGCACCGTCTCGACCGTGTCGACGGCTTCGAGGAAGCCGCCCTCCCGCGTGTCGGGGATGGCCTCCAGGGTCGAGCGCACCGCCCGCACGTCCGTCAGGGCCAGATCGGTCTCCTCGACGGACTCCATCAGAGCGCGCCGGGTCTCTTCTCCCGGAGCGGTGAGGTACTCGGCGCTCAGTCGACGCTCGAGTTGAAGCGCCGTCAACGCCGTCGTGATCTCGGTGGCGGCCCGGCCGTCGGTGACCGACGAGCGCAGCGATACCGCCTGGGCGAGCGTGGCGGAGCTGAGCATGACGAACAACGCGAGAAAGGTGATGCTGGGTATCAGCACGATGCGGCTGAGCTGAGTCCTGATGCCGCTTCCCGCGCCTCCCGACTGTCCCACTGCGCTCCTCCCCGGCGTTTACCACGGACACCGGACAGCACGCGTCCGTGTGGCGTTTACCGCGCGGGTCGTCACGGTGCGCGCAGAGGAGAACACGTGTTGTGCCCGCAGACACAGGACGCTACCGCACTCACCAAGGTCTCGCGGGGGGAATTCCACATTGGTCGCGGAAACAGGACGCCGTCGTGGAATGTGGTCGTCGGAGGCGGCGCGACGCACGTGTACGCAAGGATTTCCGACGTTCCCGGACCCGTGCATCGACCGATGCGCGCGCCCATGGAAAAGGCCCCTCTCCCCCGCCGAGGAACGAGGGAGAGGGGCCCGGAGAGACGAAGGTCAGAAGGCCTTGCGCAGCGTCTCGACGGCGGCGCGAAGACGTTCGAGCTGTTCGGCGACGCGGACCGGGGCGGTACCGCCCTTGCCCGAACGCGAGGACAGCGATCCGTGCACGGTGAGGACCTCGCGCACGCCCGGGGTGAGGTGCTCGGAGATCTCGGCGAAGTCGGCGTCGGTGAGGTCGGGCAGGTCGATCCCACGCTCCTCGCACACCCGCACGCACGTGCCCGCGATCTCGTGGGCCTCACGGAAGGGCACGCGCTCACGGACCAGCCACTCGGCGATGTCGGTGGCCAACGAGAAGCCCTGGGGGGCGAGCTCGGCCATCCGGTCGGTGTGGAAGGTCAGGGTGGCCACCATCCCCGTCATGGCGGGCAGTAGCAGGTGGAGACTGTCGACGGCGTCGAAGACCGGCTCCTTGTCCTCCTGGAGGTCCCGGTTATAGGCCAGAGGGAGGCCCTTGAGGGTGGTGAGCAGGCCGGTCAGGTCCCCGACCAGACGGCCGGCCTTGCCCCGGGCGAGTTCGGCGACGTCGGGGTTCTTCTTCTGCGGCATGATCGACGAGCCGGTGGAGAAGGCGTCGTCGAGGGTGACGAAGGAGAACTCCTTGGTCGCCCAGAGGATGATCTCCTCCGACAGGCGGGACAGGTCCACGCCGATCATGGCGGTGACGAAGGAGAACTCGGCGACCACGTCGCGGGAGGCGGTGCCGTCGATGGAGTTCTCCACCGACTCGGGGAAGCCCAGTTCGACGGCGACCTCGCCGGGGTCGAGTCCGAGCGAGGAACCGGCCAGAGCACCGGAGCCGTAGGCGGAGACGGCGGCGCGGCGGTCCCAGTCCCGCAGGCGCTCGATGTCCCGGACCAGCGGCCAGGCGTGCGCCATGAGCTGGTGACCGAGCAGCACCGGCTGGGCGTGCTGGAGGTGGGTACGACCGGGCATCGCCGCCTCGGGGTGGGCCGCGGCCTGGTCGGCGAGGGCCTGCACCAGGTCCAGCAGTCCCTCGGTGAGGGAGCGGGCCTCTTCGCGCAGGTACATGCGGACCAGGGTGGCGATCTGGTCGTTGCGGGAGCGTCCGGCCCGCAGCCGGCCGCCCAGTTCGGGCCCGACCCGTTCGATGAATCCGCGCTCCAGCGCGGTGTGCACGTCCTCGTCCTCCAGGACGGGGGTGAACTCCCCCGAGGCCACGTCGGCCTCCAAGCGGTCCAGCCCCTCGATCATGCGGTCGAGTTCGTCCGCGGAGAGCAGGTCGGCGCGGTGCAGGGCGCGGGCGTGGGCGCGCGAACCCGCGATGTCATGGCGGGCGAGCCGCCAGTCGAAGTGCGTGCTCAGCGACAGACGGGCCAGGGCCTGGTCCGGTCCGCCCTCGAAGCGGCCTCCCCACAGGCGCAGGGCCTCGGGCTGGTCGGCCATGGTGGTCTCCTTCGTGAGAGTTCGGATGCTGGTGGACGGTGCGGGTGCCGTCAGGGTCTGCGGTCGGCCAGTCTGAGGAGGGCGGCGGCCAGTTCCTCCCCGCCCTGGGGGTCGCGCGAGATCACCAGGATGGTGTCGTCGCCGGCGATGGTGCCCAGGATCGGGTGGAAGTCGGTGTGGTCGATGGCCGAGGCCAGGAACTGGGCGGCCCCGGGGGGCGTGCGCACGATGACCATGTTGGCGGACGCCTCGGCGGAGACGAGTAGTTCCTCGGCCAGACGGTTCAGCCGCGCCCCGGAGACCTGTTCGAGGTCGAGACTGTCGGGGCGGGTGCGTTGAAGCCGTTCACCGCCCTCCCCCGGCAGGACGTAGGCCAGGTGACCGTCGGCGGTGCGGAGTTTGACCGCGCCGAGTTCGTCCAGGTCCCGGGAGAGGGTGGCCTGGGTGACCTGCACGCCGTTCTCGGCCAACCGTTTGGCCAGCTCTCCCTGAGAGCGGACGTCCTGGCGGGTGAGGACGTCGGTGATCCGGGCCTGTCGGGCGGCCTTGGTCATCGGGGCCGTGCCGCCGGCGTCGTTGCTCATCGTCGCGCGATCCCGTGTCCGTCCCGCGCGTCCAGGAGGAAGGCCATCAGGGCCTTCTGCGCGTGCCGACGGTTCTCCGCCTCGTCCCAGACCACGCTCTGGGGTCCGTCGATGACCTCGGCCGCGATCTCCTTGCCCCGGTAGGCGGGCAGGCAGTGCAGGACGATGGCCTCGGGGTCGGCGACGGCCATGAGCGCCTTGTCGACGATGTAGGGACGGAAGAGGGCCTCACGGCCGCCCTTCTCCCCCTCCTGACCCATGGAGACCCACGTGTCGGTGGCGATGACGTCCGCGCCCTCGGCGGCCTTGGTCGCGTCGGTGGTGACCGTGACCGATCCGCCGGTGGTGGCGGCGATGTCCCCGGCCCGGGCCAGGACCTCGGGGTCGGGGTGGTGCTCCTCGGGGGCGCCGATGCGCACGTGCATGCCCGCGGTGGCCCCGCCGAGCAGATAGGAGTGGGCCATGTTGTTGGCGCCGTCGCCCAGATAGGCCAGGGTGAGCCCGGCCGGGGAGCCCTTGTGCTCGCGGATCGTCTGGAGGTCGGCGAGGATCTGGCAGGGGTGGAACTCGTCGGTGAGGGAGTTGATCACCGGCACGGAGATGGCGCGGGCCAGGCTCTCCAGGTTCTCCTGCGCGAAGGTGCGCCAGACCACGGCGTCGACCTGACGTTCCAGGACCCTGGCGGTGTCCTCCAAGGGCTCTCCACGCCCCATCTGGGTGCTGTCGGAGTCCAGGACCAGGGGGTTGCCGCCCAGATCGGCGACGCCGACGGCGAAGGACAGGCGGGTCCGGGTGGAGGGCTTGTCGAAGATGAGGGCGACGGTGCGCGGCCCGGCCAGCGGCCGGTACCCGAAGCGGTCGCGCTTCATCCGGTCGGCGAGGTCGAGGACGAGGGTCTGTTCCTCGGGGGTGAGGTCGTCGTCGCGGAGGAAGTGACGGGTCATGGTTACTGCTCCTTCGTCGCCGCGGCCTCGGCCGCGTCCAGGACGGTCGGCAGCGCCTCGATGAACACGCCGATCTGTTCGGGGGTGATGACCAGCGGCGGGGCGATGCGCAGGGTGTCGGGGGACACCGCGTTGATCAGGAAGCCGCGGACCGCGGCCTGCTCCTGAACGTGGGCCGCGTGCGGTGCGGTGAGTCGCAGGGCGCGCCACAGGCCGCTGCCGCGCTGTCCGGCCAGCAGGGGATGGTCGATCCCCTCGATCTGCTCGGCGAGCAGGTCGCCCATCACCTTGGTGTGGGCGAGCAGCCCTTCGGTCTCGATCGTCTCGATCACGGCGAGGGCCGCGGCGCAGGCGACCGGGTTGCCTCCGAAGGTGGAGCCGTGGTCGCCCTTGTGGAAGGCGTCGGCGAACCGTCCGAAGCCGACGCAGGCGCCGATGGGAAGACCGCCGCCCAGCCCCTTGGCCAGCGTGAGGACGTCGGGACGGACCGCCTCGCCCTGGTGGGCGAACCACTCACCGGTACGGCCGATACCGCTCTGGATCTCGTCGAGGACGAAGGCTGCGCCGGTCCGGTCGCACAGGGCCCGGACCCCGGCGAGGTAACCCTCGGGGGCGGGGACGACGCCGGCCTCGCCCTGGGTGGGCTCGAGGAAGACGGCGACGCAGTGCTCGTCGACGGCCTCGGTGAGCGCTTCGAGGTCGCCGTGGGGGACGAAGCGCACGTCCATGCCGAAGGGGCCGAAGGGCTCGCGGATGGAGTCCTTACCGGTCAGGGCGAGCGATCCGGAACTGCGGCCGTGGAAGCCGCGCTCCGCGGCGACGAAGTAGTGGCGCCCGGGGCCGGCCGCGCGCTTGACCAGCTTCAGGGCCGCCTCGTTGGCCTCGGTCCCGCTGTTGGTGAAGAAGACCTTGGCGTCGCCGCCGAGGAGCCCGATGAGGCGTTCGGCGAGCTGGACCTCGCGCTCGTGCACGAAGAGGTTGCTGGTGTGCGCGAGGGTGGCGGCCTGGTGGGCCACCGCCTTGACCAGGGCGGGGTGGCCGTGGCCCAGGCTGGAGACGGCGATCCCGGCGATCAGGTCGAGGTACTGGCGTCCGTCGGCGTCGTAGACCTCACAGCCCCGCCCGAGGGTGAGCGCGATCGGGGGTACCCCGTAGTTGGGCATGAGCGAGGCTTCGAAGCGCTCCCTCAGGTCGCTGCTGGTCACTGTGTCTCTCCCGGGTTCTGGATGCCGTTGGTGATGTCGTGTACGGGACGCGGGCGTCGGGGGTGGCGGGCGTTGCCGTTGAGCAGTTCGTCCTCCAACACCTCGTCGGCGACCATCGTGCCCACCCCCTGGTCGGTGAAGACCTCCAAGAGCAGGGAGTGCGGGACCCTGCCGTCGATGATGTGGGCCTGGGGCACGCCTCCCTCGACCGCCTTCAGGCAGGCCTCCATCTTGGGGAGCATGCCCGAGGACAGCGAGGGCAGGAGGGCGCGCAGCTCGTCCACGTTCAGCCGACTGATGAGGTCGGTGTTGGCCGGGTAGTCGGCGAACAGTCCCTCGACGTCGGTGAGCATGATGAGTTTGCCGGCTCCGAGCGCGACCGCGAGGGCGGAGGCGGCGGTGTCGGCGTTGATGTTGTAGACGCCGCCGTCGTCGGCGCGGGCGACGCTGGAGACCACGGGGATGCGGCCGTCCGCGATGAGCGCGGAGATGGCCCCCGGGTCGACCTCGCTCACCTCGCCGACGCGGCCGATGTCGAGGACCTCCCCGTCCACCTCGACGCTCTTACGGCGAGCCTGGAGGAGGTTCGCGTCCTCTCCGGACATACCGACGGCGAAGGGTCCGTGCCGATTGATCAGACCCACGATCTCGCGGTTGACCTGACCGGTGAGGACCATGCGAACGATGTCCATGGCGTCGTCGGTGGTGACGCGGAGTCCGGCGGTGAAGGTGGACTCCACTCCGGAGCGTTCCAGCATGGCGCTGATCTGGGGGCCGCCGCCGTGGACGACGACGGGGCGCAGGCCCGCGTAGTAGAGGAAGACGATGGACTCGGCGAACCGGACCCGCAGTTCGTCGCTGATCATGGCGTTGCCGCCGTACTTGACGACGACGGTGCGACCGTGGAAGCGGGAGAGCCAGGGCAGCGCCTCGATGAGGTGCGCGGCCTTGTCCATGGCCTGGGCCTGGTCCTGGGCTGTCCGGGAGTTCATGGGGTGTCCTGCCTGTCTTCCTTGGTCGGGGGGTCTGCCTCGATCTGGGCGGCGAGTTCCTCGCACACCAGGTTCAGGAGCGCGCGGACGCCGTCCTCGTCGGGGGGTCCGGGGGCCGCGCCACTGGCCATGAACAGCACCGTGTCGTTGGTGCCGGTCGGCGGGGGGAAACTCTTGGCCGCCGCCTCCTCGACGAGGTCGCGGCACTGCCGGGCGTCGAGGGCCGCGTCGGTGGTGAGCACGCACAGGAGCGACCCCAGGGAGGGGTCGGATCCCTTGGCCATGCCGCCGACGGTGATCCCTCCTCCGCGACGGAAGGCGATCTTGGCGACGGTGTCGTCGGTACGGATGGCGTCGGCGGCGGAGAGCCCTCCCCCGCGGCCGGCCTCGGCGACGGCCCGGGCGAGCCCGTCGTCGAGGGCCTCCCTGGAGGGGCGGACCCCGAGGGGGCCCGCGGAGCACAGGACGATCTCGGCGGCGGAGTCCTCCAGAAGGGCCGCCGTGTGTTCGGCGGTGGCGTGGACGTCCTGGAAACCGAGGGGGCCGGTGCCGGCGTTGGCGCACGCGGAGTCGAGGACGGCGGCGCGTACGCGTCCACCGGAGACGACCTGGCGGGACCACAGGACCGGCGCGGCCGGGTCGGGGTGGGTGGTGAACACGGCCCCGGCCGCGCGCGCGGGACCGTCGTTGACGACGATCGCGACGTCACGGTCCGGGTGCTCGCCCCTGCCGACTCCGGCGGCGCGGAACCCCCGGGGAGCGGTGACGCTCATGTGGTGTCCTTCCCTGCCTCAGGGGGCGACCGCGGCGAGCGGGAGTCCGGTGGCCTCGGGCAGGCCCAGTGCGAGGTTGGTGCTCTGCACGGCTCCGCCGGCGGTGCCCTTGGTGAGGTTGTCCAGGGCGGCGACGGCGACCATGCGACCGGCGTCGGCGTCCACGGTGACCTGCACCATGGTGGTGTTGGCGGCCAGGGTCATGGACGTGTCGGGCCAGGTCCCCTCGGGGAGCAGGTGCACGAAGGGCTCGTCGGCGTAGGCCTTCTCATAGGCGGCGCGGATCGTCTCGGCGGTGGCGCCGGGCTTGAGGGGGGCGGTGCAGGTGGCGAGGATGCCGCGGGGCAGGGGCGCCAGGACCGGGGTGAAGGAGAGACGGACCGCCTCGTCGGTGACCGAGGAGAGGTTCTGGACGATCTCGGGGTTGTGGCGGTGGGCTCCACCGACGCCGTAGGGGCTGAGGGAGCCCATGACCTCGCTGCCGACCAGGTGGGGTTTGGGCGCCTTGCCCGCGCCGGAGGTCCCGGTGACGGCGACCACGGTCAGGTCGGGTTCGACGAGCCCCGCGGCCAGTCCGGGGAAGAGCCCGAGGGTGGCGACGGTGACGTGGCAGCCGGGAACGGCGACCCTGCGGGCTCCGGCCAGGAGACCGCGCTGTCCGGGCAGTTCGGGCAGACCGTAGGGCCAGGTGCCGGCGTGGGGGGTTCCGTAGAAGCGTTCCCAGGCGGTGGGGTCGGTGAGCCGGAAGTCGGCTCCGCAGTCGACCACCAGGGTGTCGTCGCCGAGCTCTCGGGCGATGTCGGCGGACTGCCCGTGCGGGAGGGCGAGGTAGACCACGTCGTGACCCCGCAGCTCCTCCACGGTGGTGGGGACCAGGACGCGGTCGGCCAGCGGCAGGAGGTGCGGTTGGTGCCGGATGAGCGGGCTGCCCGCGTTGCCGCCCGCGGTGACGGCTCCGATCTCGATCTCGGGATGTCCCAGGAGCAGGCGCAGCAGCTCACCTCCGGCGTAGCCGCTGGCTCCGGCGATCGCCGCTGTGTATCCCATGGTGAGATCCCCTCCTCGGTATTGGACTGGACTATCATGCATGCCCTTGCAAGTTTATGCAAGCAGAGGATGATGGTCGGCCCTGGGGAGGGTGACGGTGGTCTCCGTCGCGGCGCGGCGCTCGGGCCGCGGCGACGGGACGAGGGTCTCCGCCGGTCAGCGCCCCGGCATACGGGTGGCGATATCGGCCAGACGGGAGGTGTGCCCCTTGCCCGCGGTCCTGGACTCACGACGGTCGGCGGTCCGGTAGAGGCCGCGCACGACCTTGGTGCCGACCCAGCGCAGCGGTTCGGGCTCCCAGCCTCGCGTCTCGTGTCCGACCCAGGGCAGACGGGTCAGTTCGGTGGAACGGCCCAGGATCAGGTCGCGCAGGGTACGTCCGGCCAGGTTGCTGGTGGAGACACCGCTGTGGGAGTACCCGCCGGCCCAGGCCAGTCCGGTCTCGGAGTCCAGTCGCACGGTCGGCGACCAGTCCTTGGGGACGCCCAGCACCCCGGCCCAGGCGTGCTCGATCGGAACGTCCGCGACGTCGGGGAACATCCGGGTCAGGGCGCGCCAGAGCTCGGCGATCGCGTGCGGCTGGGTGAGCCCCTCCTCGGCCGGGGCCGACCCCAGCCGCTGGGGCGCGCCCCGTCCGCCGATGGCGATGCGCCCGTCCGCCGTGCGCTGGGAGTAGATCGAGGAGTGGGCGGTGTCACCCAGGACCTCGCCGCCCTCCCAGCCGATCCGCTCCCACGACTCGTCGGAGATCGGCTCGGTCACGATCATCGAGGAGTGCGTGTGACGCCACTGTCGGCGCGGTCCGCGCAGCGTGGAGGTGAAGCCCTCGGTGGCCCGGACGACGTGGTCGGCGCGCACTGTGCCGTGCTCGGTGACCACCGCGGGGCGTTCGCCCTTCTCCCCCGGCCTGATCTCCACGACCGGGGTGTCCTCGAAGACGTCCACCCCCAGCTCCACGACCTTGGCGGCCAGACCCACGACCAGCTTGGCCGGGTGCAGTCGGGCGGCGTGCGGCGAGTACCCGGCGGCGACGGCCCCGTGGACCGCGATCCGCGGCTCCTCGGAGGGGTCGACCATGTGGAAGTCGTCGGGCCAGTAGCCCCATTCCTGGAGGTACTCGATGTGCCCTTGGAGACGTTCGCGCTGGGCCTCGTTGTCGGCGACCAGGTACATGCCGCCTTTGATCAGGTCGGCGTCGATCTCCTCGCGTTCGGTGACCGAGACCACCTCGTCGACGGTGTTCATCAGCGCGCGCTGGAGGGCGACCATGGAGCCCTTGCCGTGTGACCGGGCGTAGTCCTCCCGGGAACCGGAGAACTCGGCCGACAGCCACCCTCCGTTACGACCGGAGGCCCCGAAGCCGGCGAACTCCCGCTCCAGCACGCAGACACGCAGCTCGGGGCGTTCGCGCTTGAGGTAGTAGGCGGTCCACAGACCCGTGTATCCGGCTCCGACCACGCAGACGTCGTAGTCCGCGTCCCCGGCCAGGGGCGCTCTCCGTTCGGGCACCCCGATGTCCCGGAACCAATAGGAGATCCCACCATTGGCGAAACGAGAGGATCGGGGGATCGACCTCATCCGGGCAGCAGTGGTGAACAGCCTCATCATTCCCCCCGAAACCTCAATGCTCCCGACCCGCCCCGCGTCGGATCCCCGAACTCTGGCCAACCTACATGGGAACGGAGGTGCGTGGGATATCTTCCGCGCTTCCGAGGGACGCATGGGTCATTCGAGCAGGAATTCGACTACGGAGAGTCCCGAGGTCGTCAAAGAGCACTGTCACGGAGGGTACGCGCGATGGCGGCGAGTTGTCGAACCCCGTCCTCGCCCAAGGGGGCGAGCATGTGTTCGCGCAGCCGCTCGACGTGCTTGACCTTCGTGGCCTCGGTGAACTCCCGCCCCTTCTCGGTGAGGGTCGCGTAGACGACCCTGCGGTCGGTGGAGCAGTTGTGCCGCTCCAGGTAGCCCTCCTTCTCCAGGCGGTCGGCCAGCTTGGTGAACCCTCCGGTACTGAGGCTGACCTCACGCGCCAGTCGGCTCATCGGCAGTCGGTGCCCCGGGGTGCGCTGGAGACGGATGAGGACCTCGAACCAGGGGCCCGCCATGTCCTTGCCGTCGGGGGTGATGCCGCTCAACAGTCGAGGCCCGATGGCGTTGGTCGCCTCGGCCACCAGCCCCCAGGCGGTGATGAGGTCGTCGCCGTCCATACAGCCCTCGTCACGTGCCTCGTGTGTCGTCTCCGTCGTCCGTGTCGTCATGTCCCGTCCCTGTCGGATCGCGGGTGGACCCCGACGATCGCACCCTGAAGAAATATCTTCCTAGAAAATATTACTCCATGTCGGCGACTTCGTGGGGTGATCCGCGCCCGGAAAAAGGAACCCACCGGCGCGGATCGCGTCGGTGGGTGCGTCGATGTCGACGAGAAGGGGGCCCGGAACCCTCCGGGCCCCTCTCAGTGTCGTTCCATGACCGCGTCCAGGGCTCCTGCGAGAGTCGAGGTCAGGTGGTCGATCTGCTCCCAGGTGACCACCAGGGGCGGCGAGACCAACAGCGCCTTGGGCACCGGCCGGACGATGACGCCCCGGGCCCGGGTCTCGGCGAAGACCTCGGCCGTGGTGATGCCCCGTTCGGTGAGCGCCTCCTCGGTGAGCTCCACCGCGCCCATCACCCCGACCCCGGAACGGACCTCGGCGACCAGCGGGTGGCTCTCCAACCCGCGCAGGGCCGAGTCCAGGTGCCGTTCCACCTCGCGGGAGACGGTGAACAGGTCCTCGCGCTCCAGGATGTCCATGTTGGCCATGGCCGCGGCGCAGGCCGTCGGATGCCCGGCGTAGGTGGTCCCGTGCAGGAACGGGTTGCCCTCCTGGTTCCAGAAGGGGTCGGCCACCCGGCCGTCGACCACGACACCGCCCAGCGGCAGGTACCCGCTGGAGACGCCCTTGGCGAAGACGATCATGTCCGGGCTCACGCCGAAGCGCTCGATCCCGAACCAGTTGCCCATCCGGGCGAAACCACAGATGACGCTGTCCACGATGAACAGCACGCCGTACTTACGACAGATACGCGAGATCTCCGCGAAGTAGCCCTCCGGCGGCAGGAAGACCCCGCCCGCCCCGATCACCGGTTCGGCGAAGAAGGCCGCCACACGGTGGGCCCCCACCCGAAGGATCTCCGCCTCCAGAGCCTCCGCGGAGTCGTAGGGGACCACCGAGGTCTCCTCGACGAGCCGGCCGTAGCCCTCACGGAAGCGGTCCATCCCGATGATGCTGGTACCGAACCCGTTGAGGCCGTGATAGCCGCCGGTCCGACTGATCAGGTGCTGACGTTCGGGCTGCCCCAGCGCCGCCCAGTAACCGCGCGCCAGCTTGGCCGCGGTGTCGATCGACTCCCCTCCACCACAGGTCAGGATCACCCGAGGGTCGTCGACCGGCGCGTGCGCCGCCAGCCGCTCGCTCAGTTCGATGGCGGGCGCGTTGGCGAAGTCCCCGTAGACGGTGTAGGCGTCCAGGGTGCTGATCTGCCGATGCACCGCGTCCGCGATCTCGGTACGACCATGACCGACGTTGCAGTACCAGAGGCTGGCGGTGCCGTCGAGGTAACGATCACCGTACTGGTCCCAGAGCCACACGCCCTCGGCGCGGGAGACGACGAACTCCGGGCCCTTGGCCACGGTGTTCATATCGCAGAAGGTGTGCCAGAGGCGGCTGGACTCCCTGTGTTCCTTGGGAGTGAGCGCGGACGAGACAACCGTTTCGGTCATATGGCGACCTCCGAGCCGTGACATGCGCGAGAGTGCGCAGCGGAAAACGGATCTGCCCCCATCACCCGGACGCCCAGGTTGCGGTAGGTGATTGCAGGCTAAGTTCTCCACCCGCTCTTCAGCAAGAGACAAAACGAGGATTCATGCCCCGAAACATAAACTTCATTCCGACTACCCCTGCCCCATGGCCTCAAAACCCCTACTGTGCAGGAAAAACAGGCCCTGAAATTTCTTGGATTCCGGAGTGTCCGACAAACCGTTTCGCGACACGATCCCTGTGCGTATCGGTCCGAGACCGCCATCGAACACCGAACCCCGCCCGAACACAAGAGGGGCGGGACGGCCCCCTTTCTCAGGAGGGCCCGTCCCGCCCCTTCGGCGTGTCGCGGCGAGGTCAGCCGCGCAGGACCGCCCCGGTGCGCTCGGTGGCGAGGGCCACGGCCGCGTCACGCGCGGCCCCGGCCTCCTCGGCCGTCAGCGTCCGGTCCCCGGCCCGGAAACGCAGGGCGAAGGCCACGGACTTGCGTCCCTCGCCCACCTGCTCACCGGTGTAGACGTCGAACAGACGCACGCTCTCCAGGAGCTCGCCGGCGCCCTCGATCAGAGCGGAACGGATCCGCCCCACCGGGACCGACTCGTCCACGACCAGCGCCACGTCCTGGGTGGCCACCGGGTAGGCCGACACCTCGGGGGCCACGACCTTGGTCCGGGCCCGCTCGATCCGGTCCAGGTCGACCTCCATCGCGGCGGTGCGCTCGGGCAGACCGAAGGCCTTGACGGTGCGCGGGTGCAGCTCACCGGCGTGTCCGACCGCGAGGCGCTCCCCCGCCACGCGCACGTACAGCGCCGCGCAGCGTCCCGGGTGCCAGGGGGCCTGCTGGGAGGCCTCGATCTCCAGCTCCACACCGGCCACACGGGCCACGTCACGGGCGGCCTGGATCGCGTCGGCCCAGACGGCCTCGCGCCCCGGACCCCACCAACCCGCGCGTTCGGCGGCACCGGACAGCACCACGCCCACATGGCGCGGCTGCTCGGGCAGGGCCGCGTCGATCAGCGCCAGTTCCTCGGCCGAGGGCGCGCGATCCACCGGAAGCAGCGGAGCGCGAGAGGCACCGGCCCGGGGCAGGTAGATCGACCCCATCTCGAAGAGGGCGACATCGGTGAGACCACGACCGACGTTGCGCACCAGGGTCTTGAACATCCCCGGCAACAACGTGGTGCGCAGCAGGGGCTCCTCGTCGTTGAGCGGGTTGGCCAGCCGCATGCTCACACGACGCGGGTCGTCGGCCTTCAGCTGGAGCCCGTCGAGGTCGCGCTCGCCCACGAACGGGTACGTGAGCACCTCGTGGTGACCGGTCTCCGCCAGGGCACGGCCCACGGCGCGACGCAGACGCTGCCCCTCGGTCAGACCACGGCCCATCCCCTTGAAACCGATGGAGGGGATGTTCTCGTAGCCCTCGAACCGGATGACCTCCTCGGCGAGGTCGTTGGGGTCGGTCAGGTCCGGACGCCAGGACGGCGGGGTCACCGTGAGCACGTCGCCCTCGGAGGCCACCGCGCAGCCGATGGCCCGCAGCCACTTCTCGGTGGTGCCCTCGGGGTAGTCGACACCGGCCACGGCGCCGGCGTGACCCGCGCGCACCGTGATCGTGGTCGGGGCCGACGAGTGGTCGAGGTGGGTGTAGGCCGCCTCGACGCTCGCGCCGCCCAACTCGGCGAGCAGCTCCACCGCGCGGGTGGCGGCCACCACCTGCATCCTGGAGTCGATGCCGCGCTCGAACCGGCGCGAGGCCTCCGAGGAGAGCTGGTGGCGGCGCGAGGCCCGGGCGATGTGCCGGGGCTCGAAGTGCGCCGCCTCGACCAGGACAGCGGAGGAGGAGAGACCGATCTCGGTGTCGAGGCCGCCCATGACACCGGCGATGGCCTGGGCACCGGACGCGTCGGCGATGACGATGTCGTCGGGGTCCAGGGACCGGCGGACGTGGTCGAGGGTCTCCAGCTTCTCCCCCGGCTTCGCGGCGCGCACGGTGACGGTCCCGTCGAGCCGGTCGCGATCCCAGGCGTGCAGCGGCTGGCCGAGTTCCAGCATCACGTAGTTGGTGACGTCGACGGCCAGAGAGACCGGACGCACCCCGCTCTGGTGCAGACGACGCATCATCCACAGCGGGGTGGGCGCCTCGGGGTCGAAGCCGGTGGCGCCGCGCAGCACGAGACGGTCGGCGAGCCCGGTGTCGGCGATCTCCGCGGGGTGGCCGGGCCCGGTGGGCTCGACGACCTCGATCTCGGCGGGGTCGTGGAGGTCGACCCCGTACAGGGCGGCGACGTCACGGGCCACTCCGCGCATCGACAGCGCGTAGCCGCGGTCGGGGGTGACCGCGATGTCGAGGACGTCCTCGCGCAGTTCGAGAGCCTCGATGGCGTCGGCGCCGATCTCGCCGAAGCCCTCCGGCAGGACGACGATGCCGCTGTGGTCCTCCCACAGGCCCAGCTCGGTCGCCGAGCAGATCATGCCCGCCGACATCCGGCCGTAGGTCTTGCGGGCGCCGATCTTGAAACCGCCGGGAAGCTCGGCCCCGGGCAGGGAGACGACGACCAGGTCGCCCTCGGCGAAGTTGCGTGCGCCGCAGACGATCTCCTGTGGCTCACCGGTGCCGTTGGCGTCGCCGACGTCGACCCGGCAGAAGCGGATCGGCTTCTTGAAACCGGTCAGCTCCTCGATCTCCAGGACACGACCGAAAACGATGGGGCCGGTCAGGTCGGCTCCGAGCTCGTCGACGGTCTCGACCTCCAGACCCGCCAGGGTCAGTCGGGAGGCGAGCTCGCGGGCGGTGACGTCGGTGGGCAGCGCGACGTATTCGCGCAGCCAGGTCATGGGGACGCGCATCAGATCTCACTCCCGAACGCCGAGGTGAAACGTACGTCGCCCTCGACCATGTCGCGCATGTCGCGCACGTCGTGCGCGAACATCAGTGTTCGTTCGATTCCCAGGCCGAAGGCCCATCCGCTGTAGACCTCGGGGTCCACACCCGCGGCCACCAGCACACGCGGGTTGACCACTCCGCAGCCGCCGATCTCGATCCAGCCCTCGCTGGAGCAGGTGCGGCACGGCGCGTCCGGGTCCCCCACCGAGGCGCCTCGGCACACGAAGCACTCCATGTCCACCTCGGCCGACGGCTCGGTGAACGGGAAGTAGGAGGCGCGGAAACGGGTCTTGAGGCCCTCTCCGAAGAAGGACTCGACGAAGGTGTCGATGGCTCCGCGCAGGTGGGCCATGGTGATGCCCCGGTCCACGACCAGCCCTTCGAGCTGGTGGAAGACCGGCGTGTGCGTCGCGTCGAGCTCGTCGGTGCGGAAGGTCTTGCCGGGGGCGACCACGTACACGGGCAGGTCGCGCGTCAACAGGGAGCGCACCTGGACCGGGGAGGTGTGGGTCCGCATGACCAGCCCGGACTCACCGCCCTCGGGCCCCTCCACGAAGAAGGTGTCCTGCATGGTGCGGGCGGGGTGGTCCGGCTGGAAGTTGAGGGCGTCGAAGTTGAACCACTCGGCCTCGATCTCGGGGCCCTCGGCGATCTCGAAGCCCATGCCGACGAAGACGTCGGCCATGCGCTCGGCGATCGTGGTCAGCGGGTGACGCGCCCCACGGGGGACACGGTCCCAGGGCAGGGTGACGTCGACGCGCTCCTCGACCAGGACCCGCTCGTCGCGCTCGGCCTCCAGGACGGCCTGGCGGGCCTTGAGGGCCTGGCCGATGTCGCGGCGGGCCCCGCCCACGCGCTTGCCGGCGTCGGCCTTGGCGGCCGGGGGCAGGGCGCCGATCTCACGGTTGGCCAGGGCCAACGGGGAACGGTCGGAGGCGTGGGCGAGCCTGACCTCCTTGAGTTCGGCGAGATCGGCGGCGGCCTCGATGGCGGCCAACGCCTCCTCGCGCATGCGGGCGACCTCGTCGGGGTGCAGGGGGGTCACCTCGACCGGGTCGAAGGAATTGTTCGGTGCAGACATGTTTGGTTGCCTCGCCGACACCGCACCGGCGGACGCGGGCGCGGGCGGCAGTCACGGTCCGCTCGGGGCGGACGAAGCCGACAGGAAGAGCACAGGGTCACGTCGGGCCGGCGGTGAGACCGGCCCTGGATTGACGGGCCGCCCCGTGGAAGGTCCACGACGGAACACGGGGAGCCTCGTGCGCCCACCGGGGCCGAAGGGTCTGACTGCTCAGACGAACTCGGGCGTCCCGGCGGGCATGGTAAATCGGAACTCTGCGCCACCGTTGGGGGCGCGGCCAACGGTGATCGTGCCGCCGTGGGCCTCGACGAGGCCCTTGACGATGAACAGTCCGAGGCCGGTCCCGCCACGGCGCTTGCTGCGCCAGAACTGGCGGAAGACGCGCGGAATGGTCTCGGGCGCTATGCCCTGGCCTTCGTCGCGCACCGACACCGCTGCTCCTCCCTCACACGGCTCGATCACGATACTGACAGTACCAGCGCCGTGCCGCACCCCGTTTTCCACGAGGTTGGAGAGGATCTGTTCGAGCTTGTCGGGGTCCAGCCACATTTGAGGAAGATCGCCGTGCGCCTCCACACGGAAGCGCTCCTCGGACTCCCCCGCCGCGACCCGCCCCGCGACCACCTTGCGGACCGCCTCCGGCAGGTCGACGACCTGGCGACGCACCTCCAGCCGCCCGGATTCGATCCGCGAGACGTCCAGAAGGTCGTGGATCAGCCGGGTGACACGGTCGGCGTCGGCGTTGACCGTCTCCAGCATGAACAGCTTCTGCTTGTCGGTCAGCCGTTCCCATTTGGTGAGCAGCGTGGAGGTGAAGCCCTTCACACTGGTCAGGGGGGAGCGCAGTTCGTGAGCGACCTCGGAGACCAGGTCGGCCCGGGAGCGGTCGGCCCGCGCCGAGGCGTCCCTGAGGGTGACCACGAGACGGACGAGATCGCCCCCGGGCCTGACCCGGACGTAGCGGGCGGCGACGAGGATCTCGCGTTCGTCGGGCAGGCAGAGGACCCGTTCGACCTGACGGGTGCGATCGCGATCGCCTCCGTAGGGGTCGCTGGCCTCCCACCAGTCGTGCCCGTCGAGCCCTCGCAGAGGTAGGGCGGAACGGTAGTCGTGGCCCAGCGCCGACTCCGCGGGAACCCCGACGAGCTGGGCGGCCTGGGTGTTGAAGAGGACGACCCGGCCCCGGGCGTCGGCGATAACGACCCCGTCCGGCAGATCGTCGGCGTGCAGGGGCGCTCCCCCGGGGGACGCGGTGTCGACGTCGGCCGGCGCGGGGCCGTCCATCGGATACGTCACCGCGCTGTCGGAGTCCTCCGCCGGTTGGTCCACCTGCCGGCCGCTGCCCACGCCTCTCCCCGCTCCCCTCCGAAGGTCCACGGCACGGGGGTCCCAGGCCGCGGATCACTGCTCGGTGGTGTCCGTTTCCAACTCTCCCCTGGACACCACCGCAGGTCTACCCTGCACTCCCGCCCGGTACGCCTCGTGTTCCGTGACGCGGCGTCGGGCGGAAGACCGAACTTGCGGACACCGTTCCCACACCCGTCCCCGGGGGCGGGCCGGTCGACCGCGATCACGGTCCGGATACTCACACCGTGTGGCCGAGCCTGCCCGATCCAGGAGGCGGGCGCACGTCTCCACCCGTGACACGGGTCGTGTGAGCGCGGTCAAGCGGGATGCGCATGAACCGCCGTGGTGCCGCTCCGACCCTATCGACACTCGGGCCTGGTGCACGTGCATTCCGAGGTGTTGGCACAACCTGTTACCGGTCGTGCACACCCACGGTCGCGTGATCGGGCCGTTCGGTGACGATGCACGGAGCGTCACCGCACGTGGAGACGGGCTCGGGCGCGGGTACCCGGATCAGGCGCGTCTCTGCTGGCGTGCGGTGGTGTACAGACAGACCGCGGCGGCCGTGGCCAGATTCAGGCTTTCGGCCCCGCCGTAGATCGGAACGCTGACCGCGCCGTCGGTGAGACGGACGGTCTCCTCGGGCAGCCCCCAGGCCTCGTTGCCGAAGACCCAGCCGACCGGACCGTCCAGAGCGCCGTCGTCGGCCACCTGGTGCAGGTCCCGGTCGCCACCGCCGTCGGCGGCCCACACCTTGGCGTCCGCGTCGTGCAGGAAGTCGATGGCCCGGGCCACGGGCACCCCCACCACGACGGGCAGGTGGAACAGGCTTCCGGCGGAGGCGCGCACGCACTTGCCGTTGTAGGGGTCCACGGAGGCGTCGGTGAAGATCACGACGTCGGCTCCGGCCGCGTCGGCGGTGCGCAGGACCGTCCCGGCGTTACCGGGATCGCGTACGTGGGAGAGGACGACGGCCAGACGCACGTCGGTGACCTTCTCCAAGGGGACGTCGACGAACTCGCAGACCGCGATGACCCCCTGAGGGGTGATGGTCTGCGCCAGTTCGGACATCACGTCGAGGCTGACCCGATGGGTGGGCACGCCCGCGGTGTGGGCCGCGTCCATCAGGTCGATGTGGCGTTGCATGGCCTCCGCCGTGGCGTAGACCTCGACCACACCGTGGGCGGCCCCTCCATAGGGGGACCGCCCGTCACCGCCGTTGACGGCGGCCAGGGCCTCCCGCACAGCCTGGGGGCCTTCCGCGAGGAAGCGCCGCTCACGCTGGCGGAAGGTGCGCTTGGCGAGCCGCCGAACCCCCTTGATCCTGGGTGATCGGACACTCGTGAACTCGTGGCTCGCCATCGCTACCCGTATCTGTCTTACGAAACCGTCAGGCCGCGGCGGGGGCGGGCAGGGCCTGCTTGGCCTTCTCCACCAGCGCGGCGAAGGCGGCCTCGTCGTTGACGGCCAGCTCAGCCAGCATGCGACGGTCGACCTCGATCTCGGCCAGCTTCAGACCCTGGATGAGACGGTTGTAGGTCAGACCGTGAGCGCGGGAGGCGGCGTTGATGCGCTGGATCCACAGACGACGGAACTGCCCCTTGCGGTCCTTGCGGTCCCGGTAGGAGTAGGTCATCGAGTGGAGCATCTGCTCCTTGGCCTTGCGGTACAGGCGCGAGCGCTGCCCGCGGTAACCACTGGCCCGGTCGAGAACGACCTTGCGCTTCTTCTTGGCGTTGAGAGCCCGCTTCACGCGTGCCACAGTGACTCCCTCATTGTTCTTCCGGCGCACGGCGCGCCGTCCGGTCCGACCAGGACGGGCCCGGCGGCCGTGTTCGCTTCAGGTGGTCGTCCCCCGAGCGCCTGACACGCACCGACCGGGTCGGACGCGCGGGCACTGCCGAGGAGGACGAGAGGTTCTCCGGTACTACTTGCCCAAGAGCTTCTTGATGTTCTTGGTGTCGGCCGGGGAGAGCACGGCCTCGTTGCTCAGCTTGCGCTTACGCTTGGAGGTCTTGTGCTCAAGGATGTGGTTCTTGTTGGCACGGCGGCGCATGATCTTGCCGGAACCGGTGACCTTGAAACGGTCCTTGGCTCCGCTGTGGGACTTGTTCTTCGGCATGTCGCCGTCGTCTCCTACTCCGTCGGCGCGTCGTCGATCATGGACCGACGACGCGGTTGTTCCGCGCTAGGCGGGGTCTTGGGGCGCCACGCCTGTGCATCACGGGCCGTCGCGCACGGTGCCCCCGCCACCCGGGTCCCGCCTCGACGGCGGGCCGGGCGGCGGGAGACCTCCCTGGCGTCTACGCCTGGTCGCTCCGCTCGCGGCGGGCCTTCTCCCCGGCCGCCGCACGGGCCTCGGCCTTGTGCTCGGAACGCCGCTTGTGCGGACCGATCACCATGACCATGTTGCGGCCGTCCTGCTTGGGCTGGGACTCGACCGTGCCGAGGTCCTTGACGTCCTCGGCCAGTCGCACCAGCAGCCTGCGCCCGAGTTCGGGGCGGGACTGCTCACGACCGCGGAACATGATCGTCACCTTGACCTTGTCCCCGCCCTTGAGGAACCGGACGACGTGACCCTTCTTGGTCTCATAGTCGTGCGGGTCGATCTTCGGGCGGAGCTTGATCTCCTTGATGATCGTGTTCGACTGGTTCTTGCGCGACTCACGGGCCTTGACCGCGGACTCGTACTTGAACTTGCCGTAGTCCATCAGCTTGGCGACCGGCGGGCGCGCGGTCGGCGCGACCTCGACGAGGTCGAGGTCGGACTCCTGGGCCAGACGCAGGGCGTCCTGCACGGAGACGATTCCGACCTGCTCACCGTTGGGTCCGACGAGTCGGACCTCGGGCACCCGGATACGGTCATTGATGCGGGGCTCGGCGCTGATGAGACCCCTCCCTAGCTTTCTCGGATTACCTGGGACCGGCCGTCCACCGTCCGGTGGTCGGCCTGTTCGACCGGGTCGCCCGCGCTTTGTTCAGGCCACCCGCCCGCTCCGGGGTCCCACCACAAAAGGAAAAACCCCGCCAGCGTGTGCAAGCGGGGCGATCCGACCGGAACGTCACGGCGAAGGCGGCGACCGCGTCCCGGACCTCGGAGGACCGAGATCCCGTGGGACGGCGCGACGCGCCCTTCGTGCGACCGGACCCGCGCGAGCAGTGCCCGGCGGGTGGGAGGATCATCTCCGCTTGCGGTTCCGGTATGTCGGGACACACCGGACCAAGTCGATTACCACGATTCTATCAGGAGTTCCGACCACTCCACCCGGACCGCCTTCGACGATCCCCTCACGAAGGTTCGGGGCCGGTCAGGACGTCGCACGGCGGGCCAGTTCGGCCTCCCCGGCCGCCCTCATGGCCGTCACCGGAACGTCCTCCCGACCCGTCATCGCGCGGACCTGGGCCACCGCCTGATGCAACAGCATCGGGAAACCGCCCACCACGCGACCACCGCGGGCCTCGACCGTCTCGGCCGCCCTGGTCGGCCAGGGCGCGTAGACCACGTCGAAGAGATCGGCCCGCGAGACGGCCAGCACGTCGGCGTGGGCGTCGGCGGCTCCGGAGGGCAGGGTGGAGACGACCAGGTCGACGTCCAGGTACCGGTCGATCTCCGCCAACGGGGCCACCGACACGGGAACACCCAGACGTTCGGCGGCCCGGGTCACCTCGCCGGCGCGCGCCGTGCTGCGTGCCAGTACGGTCACCGGGCCCGCGAGCCCCAGCTCGCGCAGGGCGGCCAGGGCCGAGGCCGCGGTGGCGCCCGCTCCCAGGACGACCGCGTCCCGGGGCGAGCCCGCGCCCGCCTCGGTCAGCGCGGTCGTGATCCCCTCGACGTCGGTGTTACGGGCGCTCCAGCCCCCGTTCCGACGGACCAGGGTGTTGGCCCCGCCGACCTCCACGGCCAGGGCGTCCACCTCGGAGGCCAGTTCCATGGCCCGACGCTTGAGCGGCATGGTCAGGGAGAGCCCCGCCCATTCGCCCGGTTCGAGTCCGTCGAGGAAGGGGGCCAACCCCGCCTCGTCGCACTCGAAGCACTCGTAGGACCAGTCGGTCAGACCCATCTCCCGATAGGCCGCCGAGTGCAGGACCGGTGAGAGGGAGTGGGCCACCGGCGAGCCCAGGACGGCCGCGCGCATCAGTTCTGCCCGCCTCCCCAGGTCTCCTGGAAACGGTCCTTCAGCACCAGGAACTCGTCGTAGTCGTCGGTGAACTCGGTGACGCCGTTCTCGGGGTCGGTGGCCACGAAGTACAGCCAGTCCCCCTCCTCCGGCTCGAGGGCCGCCTCGATGGCGTCCTCGCCCGGGGCGACGAACGGTCCGGGGATGAGCCCGGTCTTGTGGTAGGTGTCGAAACCGCTGGTGTCGGCCTCACAGGCCGCCCGCTGATCGTTGTCGAGGGCGATGCCGTACTCGCCGATGGCGTAGAAGCAGGTGCTGTCCATCTGCAACGCCATGTCGATGTCCAGGCGGTTGTGCACCACACGGGAGATCTTGGCCATGTCGTCGACCCCGCCGCTCTCGGCCTGGACGATGGAGGCGATCGCCATGATCTCGTTGGCGTCGTAACCGAGGTCGGCCGCGCGATCCTCCAGGTTCATCGCCTCGGTGACCTGACGGTGCTGGGTGACCATCGTGCGCAGTATCGACATGGCCTCGGTACCCGGTTCGAAACGGTACGTGGCCGGGAAGAGGTAGCCCGCGGGGCCCTCCGTCGCGTAGTCGGGCAGGCCGAGTTCGTCGGTCTGCTCGTAGGCCGCCTCCAACTCCTCCAGGGAGACGTCGGTGTTGTCGGCCAGCTTCTCCAGTATCTGGTCGCTCCGCAGTCCCTCGCGGATGAGGACCTCGCCGCCCAGGCGGTTGTCCTGGTCGAGCAGGGCGGCGACGGCGCTCGCCCCGCTCATCCCCTCCGCCAGGGAGTAGGTGCCGGGGGTCAGACCCTGCTCCTGCTGATCGAGGGCGTTGGTGAAGGCCCGCACGCTGGCGACGACGCCCGCGTCCGAGAGGGTCCGGCCGACGGCCGTTCCGCTCTGCCCCTCCTCGACCGTGATGACGATCTCTCCGGAGCCCTCACCCGCGTAGTCGGCGGGGAACACGTAGGTGCGCATCACCACGAAGCCACCACCGGCGATCACCAGCATCAGCACCAGGGCGAGCAGGATCATGAAGCCCTTGCCGCGACGGCGTCGGGGGGCCCCGCCACCACCGCCGCCCTTGGCCGCGGCCAGTCGCTTGGCCCGCTGCTTGGCCGCCTTGGCGCGTCTGCGCGTGGCGCGGCTGTCCCCGTAGGAGGCCGCGATGTCCTCGAGGCTCTCCTCCTCGTAGTCGTCCTCCTCAGGTTCCTCCTCGGGAGCGTCCTCGACCACGGGTTCCGGCTCGGGCCTCTTCCTCACCCGACGGGAACGACGGCGGCCACGACCGCGACGGCCGGTCGGCTCCTCCTCCGAGACGGGATCGGACTCGACCTCGGCCTCGTCCTCCTCAGGGATCGGCAGGGCACCGCTCCGGCGCGGTTCCTCCTCGGGAAGCGGGAAGGCTCCGCTATCGGGTTCGGGCGCGCGGCGGCGCCGTCCACGACGGCCCTTCGGTTCCGGTTCGAATTCGGGCTCCGGCGTGAACCCGGGCTCGGGTTCGGGTTCGGGCTCGGGAGCGACGTCGTCGAAGGGGGCCGCGGCGAACGCTCCGCCGTCGACGCTCTCCTCCGGCTCGGGACGGGCACGACGGCGGGCGCGGCGGCCCACCGGACGCTCCTCCTGGGGGGCGGAGGGGAACTCACCCGTCTCACGGGCACGCGCCTCTTCTCGCGCGGCGCGTTTACGGCGGGCGCGACGGCCCCTCGGCTCCTCGGGCTCGTCCGCGAAGAAGGCCGGCGTGGGCTCGTCCTCGGCGTCGTCCCAGAGCGAGGAACGGGGTTCGGGGGCCTCCTCCACACGGGCTCGGCGCCGCCTGCGGGGCGGCTCCTCCAGAGGAGCGTCGGTACCGCGTGCGGGACGTTCCCGACCGGTGGTCTCCTGCGGGGCGGCGGGGGCGCCGCCCAGGTTCGCGAGCGCGGCGAGCGCCTCCTGCGTCGGATCGGCGCCGGCCCTCCCGGGCGCGCCGGGAGCCTCGGGACCGGGGGCGGCCGGCTCTCGGGAGGGTCGCCCGCCCCGGGCCGCGCGACCGCCTCTGAGGGCGTCGGCGGCGCCGGAACGGCGCGGGGGGACCGCGGGGCCCGCTTCGCCCTCGGTGGGCGGTCCGGGCCTGCGTCGGCGGCCGGGGGCCGGGGGGCCACCGGGGATGTCGCCGGTGGGCGGCCCCGCGCGACGGGCGGCGGCCGGGGGCTCCGCCCAGGGGTTCGGAGCCGGCTCGGGCCGAGCCCTACGGCCACGCGACGGGGGTTGCGTGGGAAGAGGATCGGTGAGCGGGTCGTAGTCGTAGCCGTCCTGACGGTCGGCACGGCCACGGTAGGGACTATCGGGGTAGTCATCCCTGTCGGTCATGAATCTCCCTGGCTGGCACGGACGATCTCGCCCGGAGGGTGGCCTGTCGACCGTTCCTGGTCCAAGGCGCTCTGCAAAAGCACGGTGGCCGCCGCCTGGTCGATGACGGAACGGCGGGCACGACCGCCTTTGGCCCCCTTCCGACCGAAGGACGCGCCGGAGAGCAGGTGCCCTTGCGCGGTCACCGTGGTGAGCCGTTCGTCCACGAGCCTGACGGGGACGGGGGCGAGGAGTCGGGCCAAGGAGTGCGCGAACTCGCGGGAGGACCGGGCCGCGGGCCCCTCCTTGCCGGACAGTGATGCAGGGTAGCCCACGATGACCTCGCGGGCCTCCCGTTCCAGAACGAGGACGGCGATGCGCTCGACGTCCCCACGACCGCGCGGGACCGTCTCCACAGGGCTGGCGAGCATACCGCTCGGATCGCTGACCGCGACCCCGATGCGCGCGTTACCAGGGTCGATCGCCAGGCGTACACCGTGTCTCACGAGGACGTCTCCCCCCGGGCGGGGGCATTGCTCAGAGGAGCTGTGCGGTCGACGGCACAGCACCGCTGTCGGGAAAACCTCAACACGGTGGTCCTGTTCATCATCTGGATCGCGGGAATCGCCGCGCAGAAAGCCATGTGATCGGCTGTGACGCGCCACAGTATGCCCGATTCGATGACAGCGCGCAGCCCGGGACGTGGACCTTCCCCTCGCGGAGCCGGCGGATCGGGCGTCGGTTCCCCGACGGGCCGATCACGTCGGGGCCCGAGGCGGACACGTACCGTCCGAGTGTAGGTCACCCCGGCCCCGGGGGAGGTGGAGGAGCGTTCACGAGGGGTGTCCGTTCTCGGGCGGCGCGTCCGGAGAAAGGGGTGACGGCGGAGCGCAGGCCGGCGTCATCGTCCCCCGCGAAGAGGGGCGACGACGTCGACGAGGTGACCGACACCACCCGTTCGTTCGGGGCCGTCCGTGCCACGGACGGCCCCGGTACGTTCGTCCGGCTACTCCGCGCGGCCGGTCGAAGGCCGCGCGGAGAACACCCACGGGGTCAGAAGGAGGCCACCCGGGCCTCGACCGCGCGCAGGGCCTCGTCGGCCTTGGCCGGGTCGCTGCCACCGCCCTGGGCGATGTCCGGCTTACCGCCGCCACCGCCGCCGAGGGCGCGGGCGGCCACGCCGACCAGCTCGCCCGCCTTGATCCCGGCCTTCTGCGCGGCCTTGTTCGCGGCGACCACCACGACGGGACGGTCCTTGGGGACCGCGGTCATCGCGACGACGACGGGCTCCTCCTCGCCGAGCCGGCCGCGAACGTCCAGCACCAGCTTGCGCAGGTCGTCGCCGGAGGCGCCTTCGGGCGCCTCGGTCGCCACGACCAGGGCCGAACCGTGCCGGCGGGCACCGGAGGCGATCTCGCCCGCGGCCTGGAGCACCTGGGCCGCGCGCAGCCTCTCGATCTCCTTCTCCGCCGAACGCAGACGGGAGACCATGGCGTCGATCCGCTCGGGGAGCTCCTCGCGCGGCGTCTTGAGCTGCTCGGAGAGCTGACCGACCAGCGCCGACTCCTTGGACAGGCGCTTGAAGGCGTCCGCGCCCACGGCCGCCTCGACACGGCGAACGCCCGAACCGATGGAGGACTCCCCCAACAGCTTGACGATGCCGAGCCTGGAGGTGGACCCCACGTGCGTACCACCGCACAGCTCGATCGAGTAGTCGCTCATCTCGACCACGCGCACACGGTCGCCGTACTTCTCACCGAACATGGCCAGAGCGCCCATGTCGAGCGCCTCGTCGAGGCTCTTCTCCTCGGTCCGCACCGCGATGTCGTCGGACAGGACGGTGTTGACCTCCTCCTCGACCTCGTTGATGCGCTCGGCGCCCAGGGCGTTGTCGGCCGTGAAGTCGAAGCGCAGTCGACCGGGGCGGTTCTCCGAACCCGCCTGTCCGGCGGAGGGGCCCAGCGCGTTGCGCAGCGCCGAGTGGATGAGGTGGGTCGCGGAGTGAGAGCGTTCGATCGCCCGACGACGGTCGACGTCGATCCGCGCGCGCACCGCGTCGTCCAGGACGATCTCTCCCGAACGCACGGTGCCGCGGTGCATGAACAGGCCGGGCAGCGGCTTCTGGACGTCCTCGACGTCCACCACCCCGCGCCCGTCCACGGTCAGGGTGCCGGTGTCGGCGATCTGACCACCGCTCTCGGCGTAGAACGGGGTGCGGTCCAGCACGATCTCGACCTTGTCGCCCTCCTTGGCCGAGGGCACGCCCTCGCCGTCGACGACGATCCCGCGCACGCTCGACTCGCTCTCGGTGTCGCTGTAGCCGAGGAAGTCGGTGTCACCGGCGTTCTCGTGCAGGCCGGCGTACAGGGAGATGTCGGCGTTGCCGAGCTTCTTGGCCTTGGCGTCGGCCTTGGCCGTGTCGCGCTGACGCTGCATGAGCTCGCGGAAGGCGGTCTCGTCCACGCTCAGCCCCTGCTCGGCCGCCATCTCCAGGGTGAGATCGATGGGGAAACCGTAGGTGTCGTGGAGCTGGAAGGCGTCGGCGCCGGAGAAGACCGTGCCCCCCTGGGCACGCGTGCGTTCGGCCGCGCGGCCGAACAGGGTGGTGCCCGCGCGCAGGGTGTCGGCGAAGTTCCTCTCCTCGGTGTCGATCACACCGTGGACGACGTCGGCCTTGTCCAGCAGGTCGGGGTAGATGTCCTTCATCGCGTCGATGCTGACGGCGGTCAGATCGTGCAGGAAGAAGGCGTCGGTGCCCGAGAGCAGGCGCAGGTTGCGGATGGAGCGGCGCAGGATGCGGCGCAGCACGTATCCGGCCTTCTCGTTGCCCGGCTTGACGCCGTCGCCGACGAGCATGACGGCGCTGCGGACGTGGTCGGCGACCACACGGAGCATCACGTCACGCTCGTGGTCATCGCCGTAGACGGAGCCGGTCAGCTCCGCGGCGCGGTGGAGCACCCGACCGATGATGTCGGTCTCGTAGATGTTGTCGACGCCCTGGAGGACCGCCGCCAGGCGCTCCAGACCCATGCCGGTGTCGATGTTCTTCTTGGGCAGCTCGCCGAGGATCGGGTAGTCCTTGCCGTTGCCCTCACCCCGCTCGTACTGCATGAAGACGAGGTTCCAGATCTCGATGTAGCGGTTCTCGTCCGCCGCGGGTCCACCCTCGACCCCGTACTCGGGGCCGCGGTCGTAGAAGATCTCGGAGCAGGGACCACAGGGGCCGGGCACGCCCATGTCCCAGTAGTTCTCCTCCTTGCCCATGCGCTGGATGCGTTCGGGGTCGACCCCGACGTCCTCGCGCCAGATCCGCTCGGCCTCGTCGTCGTCGAGGTAGACCGTGACCCACAGGCGCTCCGGGTCGATGCCGAAGCCGCCCTCCTCGACGGAGGAGGTGACCAGTTCCCACGCCAGCGGGATGGCCCTCTCCTTGAAGTAGTCGCCGAAGGAGAAGTTGCCGAGCATCTGGAAGAAGGTGGCGTGCCGGGAGGTCTTGCCGACCTCCTCGATGTCCTTGGTCCGGATGCACTTCTGCACGCTGGTGGCCGTGTCGTAGGAGGGCGTGCGCTGGCCCAGGAAGTAGGGCTTGAAGGGGACCATGCCCGCCGGTACCAGCAGCAGGGTCGGGTCCTCGGCGATCAGGCTTGCCGAGGGCACCACGGTGTGTCCCTTCTTCTCGAAGAAACCGAGGAAGCGGCGCACGATCTCTGCCGTCTCCATTGATGCCCTCCTGTGCTTGGCTCCGCCGCTGCTGTGGCGACGTCGTGTCCCTTCACGGGACCGTGATCACGCGTGGTCGATAGGGGCCCATCGTAGAGGGAACCGCCACGCGCGCGTGCATGGTTTCGTCTCGACCACCGGGAGTCCGTCATCGTTGACAACGGCGGCGGTCCACTTGTTCCCCCAGGCTATCGCCGTCGGGTGGTGCGCCCTTACCGTCGAGGGCTCCGCCGCCCGTGAACGTGGAAGGGCCGCACCCCGGGGTGCGGCCCTTCGTGGTCGTCGCCTCGCGTGTCCTCGATCAGTGGACCCCGGGTCCCGGCGGCCCGGCTCCGGCCGTACCGAGTCCGTAGTAGGCGCGTGTGATCGGCAGGAGCATCAGGACGATCATCCCGATCGCGAAGAGCAGCGGGACGATCGCGCCGAATCCGCCGGTCACGATGGAGAACAGCAGGATCAGGGCGGCCAGGATGTGGAAGACCACGATCGTCCACAGGATCGCCGCGCTGCGACGCCCCATCAGCGAAGCGAGCACGATGGACAGGACGCCGTAGACGAACGGGATCAGTCCCAGGAGCCCGAAGAGGGCCCCGGCCTCGGAGGCCGTCAGGGGCAGTCCGTTCTCCTGCATCCCACGCAGGAACTCCCTGCCCACGTCTCCGCCGCCGGCGGCCAGTCCCGCGACCCCCCACATGAGGAGGCCGAGGAGCAGACCGCAGGCGCCGCCGATGAACATCAGGACGCGCACGGTGATCGCGGTGCCGGGCATGGCGGGGGCCGGCGGCGGCCCTCCCGGCGGGTACGGGCCCGGCTCCCCCTGGTAAGGGCCACCCGGCGGTTGCGGCGGATACATGATGTACGCCTCCGTCCGATCCAACGGTTGCACCGAAACCTTCTAGAAGGTTCTGTACCCATAGAGGTCGGGGAGGAGACGATCCCGGTCGTCCGCCGCTCCCGGAGGGCGGTCAGAGGCGCGGACGCTCCCGCCCCTCGGACTCGGAGGGGGCACCGCCACGCGGGAGCCGACGTTCCGGACCCGAGGCGTACCGCCTGAGCAGCTCGTCCTCCTCCTGACGGACCGCCTCGGCAAGGTCCTCGTTGAGTTCGCGCAGGGCGCCCTTGTACTCGCCGACGCGGCCCTCCACCCGTTCGGCGATCCCTCCGGGGGTCAGGGCGTTGCGCGCGCGGTTGACGCGGTGCACCACGTAGCCGCCGACGACGGCGCCGGCGGCGAGATAGAACAGTCGGCCGATCATCCGTCGGCCTTCCGACGGCTGCCCCGCATGACGGCCAGGGCCTTCCTGCGCCCCAGGACACGACGCAGGGCGTAGGAGAACGAGGCGACCTTCACCAAGGGGCCGGTGAACACCGAACGGGTCAGCGCGGTCATCGTGGAGACGTCCTCGGAGGAGGCCTGCACGTTGGCGGTGATCTCCTCGACCCGTTCCAGGGAGTTCTGGGTCCGTTCCACGGTGGAGGCCACGTCGTCCAGCAGCGGCGGGGTCCGTTCGCCCAGTTCGGAGACGACCTTGGTGGTCTCGTTGATGAGCTTGATCAGTTTGACGAGCGCCACGCACAGGAACGTGGCCAGCACCGCCCAGACCACCGCGGCGACGAGCGCGGCGACCTCTCCTCCGGTCAGCATTGAGGCTCCGTAGGCAGATAGCAGGGTTGCTTCGAGGGTGTGCGAGCGTGCCAGGAGCGTGCGAGGCGCCCACAGGGCACACGAGGGGTGGGGGACCGGGCCGTACCCGACGCGGGTTCCCCGGCCGTGTCCGATGCCGAGCCCGGAACGGGCCGGGGAACGGGCCGGTTTCGGCCGACCCTATCGTGTCACTCGGTGGGACGCGCGGGTACGCCACGGCGTGCCCCGGCCCGATGCGGAGATCGGTGTCGATGTTCTCGATCGCCGTCGAGAGGCGGGATACTCGTCTCTCCTCCCGAACTTCCGAATGGGAATCATTACAGAGCGGGATCTTCACTACGATGTCCGGACACCAGCCTTCCACAGGCCCGGCAGCACCGACAGGACACCCATGAGCCCTCGTTCTCGCCGAGAGATCTCCGTACTGGTACCCCCGGATCTCGCCCCCCTCTATCCGGACGACCCGTCTCGGATCGGCCCCTACCTGGTCCTGGGGCGTCTCGGTCAGGGGTCCACCGGTACGGTCTACGCCGCGGTGGACGCCTCCTCCCAGAACGCCGGCGACCGACTGATCGCCGTGAAGACGCTGAAGAACCTCGCCCCCGACCGGAAGAACCCCTCCCCGGGCCTGACCGAGCGTCTACGACGGCTCTCCTCGGTCGATCCCGAGCGCGTGGTCACCCCTCTGACCTTCGACGCCCACGCCGACCCGCCCTGGCTGGCCATGTCCTACCTGGCCGGAGAGCGGCTCTCCCACTACGTGACCAAGCGGGGCGGCCTGGGATTCGGGAAACTGATCGCGCTGTCCATCGGCGTCGCCGAGGGGTTGGCCTCCCTGCACGGGCGCGGGGTGCACCACGGTTCGCTCCGCCCGAGCGAGATCCTCCTGGAATCGCGTGGACCGCACATCATGGAGTGCGCCGTCGCCGCCGACGCCGAGCGTCTGCGCGGGTCGGGCGCCACGTGGCTGAGCCCCGAACGCTACCGGGGCGGGCCCGCGACGGCCGCCGCGGACGTGTTCGCCTGGGGCGCGGTCGTGGCCTTCGCCGGGACCGGACGGCTGCCCTTCGGCACGGGTGAACCCGAGGAGATCGCCGAGCGCGCGGCGGCGGGGTCGTTCGAACTGGAGAGCCTCCACAAAGGGCTCCGGCCGGTGGTGGAACGGGCCCTGGATCCCGACCCCTCGCGCAGGCCGGGCCTGCGCGAGGTGATCGGCGCGGTCATCGCCGTCTGGCGGGTGGAGAACATCGATGAGGACGTCTCCCCCTCCCCCGGCGACCGCGAGGAGATCAACCGCGCCCTGGCCCGTGAGTGGCACGCGGTGGAGCCGCCCGCCCGGGTACCCGAGGTGATCCGATTGGAGGGGCGCGCCCCTCGAGAGCGATCCGGCCGGACCCTCTTCCTCTTGAGCGCGGCCGGTCTGGCCCTGGTCCTGATCGGTGGCGCCGTCTGGGGGGTCTCCCGACTGTTCGTCGGCGGCGCCGAGGCGGATCCGGTCTCCGAGGAGGAGGACACCGAGGTCGCCGAGGACACCGGGGAGACGGTCGAGGAGGCCCCCTCGACCCTCGTGGTCCGCTTCGATCCGGCCGAGCAGGAGGAGCCCGAGCCCGGGGTCGAGGAGCGTGCCTGGGTGTACACGCCGGTCTCCCGGGAGGGAGAGATCCCGCGCGGTCAGGGTGTGCCCTCCCACGAGGCCTGGGCCGAGCAGTGGGAGGAGGCGGGCGATCCGGGCGAGGCCGTCATCCGTCCCGACGCCGAGGTCCTGTGCGCCAGGTTCTGCGCCGCTCCCGACCACGTCTTCCTCGACGAGGAGGCGCGGGGCACCTGGAAGCAGACCGGCGCCGACCTCATCGACCATCTGACCTGGGGTCCGGTGATGATCGTGGAGATCACCTTCGCCGAGGACGAGGACGAGGACGGCCCCCGTGAGGTCGTCCAGGTGACCGAGTTGTTCGCGGACTGATCCCGCCCGGAGGGAGCGTGTTCCGGATCAGCGGTCGCCGCCCCGGAGCACCTCCTTGATCCTCTGTAGGACCTCGCCCAACCGGCGTTCCGTGCCGTGCCGCGTGGGCCGGTAGTACTCGCGTTCGGTGAGCCCGTCCGGAGCGTGCCGTTGCGGCGCCACCCCGCCGGGGAAGTCGTGCGCGTAGCGATAGCCCTGTCCGTGTCCGAGGTCCGCCGCGCCCTTGTAGTGGGCGTCGCGCAGGTGGGCGGGGACGGGGCCGGCCCGGCCGGCGCGCACGTCCGCGATGGCCTCGTCGATGGCGGTGATGATCGCGTTGGACTTGGGGGCCAGGCTGATGTGGACGACCGCCTGGGCCAGGTTGATCCGGGCCTCGGGCATGCCGATGAGCTCGACCGCCTGGGCCGCCGCGACCGCGGTCTGTAGAGCGGTGGGATCGGCCATGCCCACGTCCTCGCTGGCGTGCACGACCAGACGCCGGGCGATGAACCTGGGGTCCTCCCCCGCCTCCACCATGCGGGCCAGGTAGTGCAGGGCCGCGTCGGGGTCGGAGCCGCGCATGCTCTTGATGAACGCGCTGATCACGTCGTAGTGCTGGTCGCCGGAGCGGTCGTAGCGGACCGCGTGGCGGTCGACGGCGCGTTCCACGTGGGCGGCGGTGATCTCCACCGGAGCCCGTTCCTCGGACGTCTCGTCGCCGGAGGAGGTGGGCGGGCCCGCCACCAGGGCGGCCGCCTCCAGGTAGGTCAGTGATCGGCGTCCGTCGCCCCCCGCCAGTCGCACGAGGTGCTCGAAACCCTCCTCGGTGAGGGTGTGGCGCCCCTCCAGCCCACGTTCGTCGATGAGCGCCCGCTCGACCAGGGCCCGGACGTCATCGTCGTCGAGCGACTCCAGGGAGAGCAGGAGCGAGCGGGACAGCAGGGGGCTGACCACCGAGAAGAAGGGGTTCTCCGTGGTGGCGCCGATGAAGCTGACCCAACGGTTCTCCACCGCGGGCAGCAGGGCGTCCTGCTGCGTCTTGTTGAAGCGATGGACCTCGTCCACGAACAGCAGGGTGCGCGTGCCGTTCATACCCATGCGGCGTTTGGCCTCGTCGACGACGGCGCGCACGTCCTTGACCCCGGCGTTGACCGCCGACAGCTCCACGAAGCGACGTCGGGTCACCCGGCTGACGACGGTGGCCAGCGTGGTCTTTCCGGTGCCGGGAGGGCCCCAGAGGAAGACGGACATGGGCGCGTCGTCCTCGACCAGGCGGCGCAGCGGGCTGCCCTCGCCCAGCAGGTGACGTTGGCCCACGACCTCGTCGAGGGTACGGGGCCGCATGCGCACGGCCAGCGGCTCCTGTCCCCTGGCCGCCTCGGCACCGGCATCGTCGAACAGTGTTTCGGACACCCACCCAGAGTAGGCGAGACCGTGGGCGGCTCCGGCCGTCCCGGGATCAGCCGGGGGAGACCGACAGGTTCTCGGGGCTCTCGGCCTGTTCGGGCGGGGGCGTGGCGCGCGGGGTCATCCGGGTGATCAACAGGGCGATGTCGTCACCGCGTCCGGCCGGTGCCATCTCCGCCAGGACCTGGGCCGCGGCCGTGGGGTCCTCACCGTGCTCGGCGAGGGCCTCTCCCACCTGGGCCAGACCGTCCTGCATGGTCACCTCCGAGCTCTCCACGAGCCCGTCGGAGCACAGCAGCAGAGTCGTCCCCGGGGCCAGCACCCGCGTGGTGACGGTGTACTCGGTGTCGGGCAGGACCCCCAGGGGCGGTCCGGTCTCGGGCGACCACAGTTCGTAGGAGCCCTGGGTGGCCAGGACCGCCGGGGGCTGCCCTGCCCAGGCCGCCTGCATGACACCGCTCCCACGGTCGACCACCAGGTAGCCGCAGGTGGCGAAAACGATCTCACCGGTCTCGGTGAGCAGCCGGTTGGTCTCGCCGAGGACGACACCGGGGTCGGACTGGTTGGTGGCGTAGGCGCGGAAGGCCACACGGATCTGCCCCATGGCGGCCGCCGCCTCGACACCGTGACCCTGGACGTCGCCGACGAGCAGCCCCACCTTGTTGTCGGGCAGTTCTATGACGTCGTAGAAGTCGCCGCAGATCCGCCACTCGGCCCGTGAGGGCAGGTACTTGGTGGCGATGTCCATGTCGGGGAAGCTGGCGACCTGGCGGGGCAGCATGCGTCGCTGGACCGCGTCGGCCAGCTCCAGTTCGGCCTGCTGGGCCTTGATCCGCTGGAGGGCCTGTCCGGCCAGCCCGGCGAAGGTGAGCATGAGGGCGCGCTCGTCGCGGCTGGCGTGGTGGGGGCGGTCCCACACCATCTGCCACACGCCGAGGGCGACCTTGCCGTCCCCGAAGATCGGCACGGTGGCCCAGGCCTGACCGCGTATGGCGCGCATCATCTCGACGGCGGCGGGAAAACGGCTGACGATCTCGGCGCGGCTCTCGAAGAACCGGGGCTGGCGGTCCTGGATGACGGCGCCCATCGGGTAGTCGGTGTCGTCGGCGCGACGACCGTCTATCCGGGTGACGTTGCCGCGTTCCAACGCGCTGGGCGAGGCGCGCAGCACCCCGTCGTCGACGTAGAGGGCGGCCGCGCTGAAGCCGCCGAAGATGGGCAGGAACTCCTCGCTGAGCAGGTCCATGACCTTGTCCACGGTGGTGGCCGAGACGAGTTTGGAGGACAGCTCGGTGACCAGACGACCGTGTTCGGCCTCGGTGCGGCGACGGTCGGCGAGCCTGCGCACCAGCTGGACGTGTTCGGTGACGTCGTCGACGATCCCGACCAATCGGGCGGGGTCGCCCGGGACGTAACGGGCGCGCACGTGCAGGGAGCGCTCGTCGCCCAGACGGTCGAAGACCCGGAAGCGCTGTTCGTAGTCGCGTCCGGCGAAGGAGGCGGACATGGCGTCGCGCACCCGGGCGGTGTCGTCGGGGTGGATGCGTTCCAGGATGCTCTCCAGGTCCCCGTCGTTCCCGGCCAGGAGGGAGCCGAGCGGGGTGGGGCCGAACAGTTCGCGGATCCGGCCGGATCCCAGGTCCAGGCTCCACAGGACGGAATCGGAGTTGTCCGTGCGCAGGTCGCCGACGACCCGCAGATCCGCCTCCTCGGTCGAGAGGGTGTGGAACAGGACGACCACCGACTCCGGTCCGGGCTCCTCCCGCAGGGGCCGGATCTGGACCTCGACCATCTGGGAGAACTTGTCGGTGACGGACAGCCGGAGACGGACACGACGGGGTTCCCCGGCGAGGGCCTTGTGCTGGGCGCGGGCCCCGCGTTCGGCCTCCTCGGCGTCCAAGAGCGCGAACCAGGCCGTTCCGATCAATTCGTCGGCGTCACGCCCGAACAGTTCGGTGAACGCGTGGTTGGCGTGCCGGATCACGCCGTCCGCCGCGGTCAGGGCCATGGGCTCCGGAGCGTGGCGGAAGGCCCCCGCGAGAACAGCCTCGGAGCCATCGCCTGAAGCGCTTTTTCCGTTCACGTATGACTCATCCTCATGTCGTCTCGGACGTCACATCCGCGCTCAGGCGCGGTCACCCCTGGAACGTTCCGATTCGGCTCATTGTAATGTCCGAAAGCAGACCCGGCCCGGGTAGGGGCCGGGGCGGACACGCCGGTGTCCCTCTCCCCTCGGTCGCGCCACCTCGCCCTACCGGTGTCGACCGTCCGACGACGCGGTGGATTTACGGTCGATTCCTTCCTCGGGCTCGCTCCCGGCCGACCTCGAGGCATGAATCGTTACGCTCGCGTGACTCGGTGGCGCACAAATGCACTCCATTCCCACCTCACCCTCGAATGGGGTGGATACCACTGATGCACCGTCTTCACTCCAGGACGCGTGCGATTCACGGTGTGGGAGGGTGGTTCGCCCTCAACCGTAGGGGATGGCGGCCCCGGCCGCATCCGAGCTCGCCGCACTTCCCCATTCCGGTCGGGTTCTTTGACCCTTTAATCACCGCTTTCACCTCGGTGACCGAATGTGGAAAGTTCAAAGGAAGGTCATTACGGGCACCGAACCTGAAGCGGAGAACTCGCCGAACCCAACGAGGACGCGCATGCACCCTGTATCCCGCCATCCCGTCCCGAGGATCCCCCTCGACGGCATCACCCGGAACTGGACCTGCCGGCTCTGTAGCCACAGCAACCCCGACGACGAGGACATCTGCTGCCAACAGTGCGGAGGGGTCAAGCGCTGAGCCCTCTCCACGACGACGGGGCGGTACACGGGTCGACCCGCGCACCGCCCCGGTGGGACCGGAGTGAGCGGTCCTACTTCTTCTTCGTCTCCGGAGGCAGGACGGTCCGGATGTGGACGTCGCGCAGCTGCTGCTCCGAGACCTGGGCGGGCGCGCCCATCATCAGGTCCTGGGCGTTCTGGTTCAGCGGGAAGGCGATCGTCTCGCGGATGTTGGGCTCGTCGGCCAGGAGCATGACGATGCGGTCGATCCCGGGCGCGATGCCGCCGTGCGGCGGGGCACCGAACTTCAGGGCCTTGAGCATGCCGCCGAACTCCTCCTCGACGGTCTCCTTGTCGTAGCCGGCGATCTCGAAGGCCTTGTACATGATCTCGGGCGAGTGGTTCCGGATCGCGCCGGAGGAGAGCTCGACGCCGTTGCAGACGATGTCGTACTGCCAGGCGAGGATGTCCAGCGGGTCCTGGTTCTCCAGCGCGTCCATCCCGCCCTGGGGCATGGAGAAGGGGTTGTGGCTGAACTCGATGTGGCCCTCGTCGGAGCGCTCGAACATCGGGAAGTCCACGATCCAGCAGAAGCGGTAGCACTTCTCCGCGAAGTGACCCGCGCGCCGACCGGCCTCGACCCGGACCGGGGCCATGATGCGGTTGATCTCCGCGTCGTCCTCGCTGGCGCAGAAGAACAGCCCGTACCCGGGGCCCGCGCCCAGGGTGGTCAACAGTTCCTCTTCGATCTCGGTGACGAACTTGGCGATCGGACCGGTGAGCTCGTTGTTCTCGCCGACCTTGAGCCAGGCCAGACCCTTGGCGCCCTGCTCGACGGCGTAGTCGCCGATGCCGTCGAAGAACTTGCGCGGCTTGTCGCCGACCTCGGGCACCGCCAGCGCGCGGACCTTCTTGCCCGCGAAGGCGCGGAAGTCGGTCTTGTCGAAGAGGGCGGTGACGTCGAGCATCTTCATCGGCACGCGCAGGTCGGGCTTGTCGGTGCCGTACCACTCCAGGGCGTCCCGGAAGGCGATCCGCGGGTACGGGGAGGTGATCTCCCAACCCTCGGAGAACTCACGGAAGACGTCGGTCATGACCTTCTCGATGACCTCGAAGACGTCCTCCTGCTCGACGAAGCTCATCTCGACGTCGAGCTGGTAGAACTCGCCCGGCGAACGGTCGGCGCGGCTGTCCTCGTCGCGGAAGCAGGGCGCGATCTGGAAGTAGCGGTCGAAGCCGGAGACCATGAGCAGCTGCTTGAACTGCTGCGGCGCCTGGGGCAGCGCGAAGAACTCGCCCGGGTGCAGACGCGAGGGCACCAGGAAGTCGCGGGCGCCCTCGGGGCTGGAGCTGGTGAGGATGGGGGTCTGGAACTCGTTGAAGCCCAGGTCCGTCATCTTCTTGCGGATGGAGGCCACCACCTGCGAGCGCAGCATGATGTTGCGGTGCATCCGCTCCCGGCGCAGGTCCAGGAAGCGGTAGGTCAGCCGGCGCTCCTCGGAGGTGTTGTCCTCGGGGAAGACCGTCAGGGGGAGTTCCTCGGTGCTTCCGAGGACCTCGACCTCTTCGGCCTCGATCTCGATCTCGCCGGTGGGCAGGTTGGGGTTGACGTTCTCCTGGCTGCGCGCGGCGACCTGGCCCGTCACCCGGACCACCGTCTCCTTGGGGAGACGGCTGAGCTGCTCGAAGACCGGGGACTCGGGGCGCGCCATGAGCTGGGTGACGCCGTAGTGGTCACGCAGATCGACGAAGAGCAGACCACCCAGATCCCGGCGGTTGTGCACCCAGCCGGAAAGGCGCACCTGCTGCCCGACGTGCTCCTTACGGAGCCGACCACACGTATGAGTCCTGTAACGATGCATGAGTTACCAAGTCCACTAACTACACAGCTGGGTGAGGATGCCTGAGAGCCCGGTTCCGGACCCGGCTGAAGGCATGGCATGCCCCCTGAACATCTGGAATCCTACCGCCAACCGCGCCGCCCGGCCCCAGGATCGGTTCCGGGCGACGAAGGGCCGACATGGCGAAGCGGTCGGGCCGCTCCGTCCCCTCAGGAACGGTCGGCGATGTCGCGCAGATAGGGGTTGGTGGCGCGCTCGCGCTCCACGGTGGTGCCGGGGCCGTGCCCGGGCAGGATCCGGGTGTCGTCAGACCGTGCCAGGACCGAGCGGGTCAGGCTGCCGTTCATCGCCTCGGCGTCCCCACCGGGGAAGTCGGTGCGGCCGATCGAACCGGCGAAGACCAGGTCCCCGGCGAACATGACGGGGATGCCGTCCTCGGGGGTCACCGTGTAGACGACCGATCCGGGGGTGTGGCCCGGCGTGTGTTCGACGACGAACTCCATCCCGGCCGAGGTCAGGGTGTCCCCGTCCTCGACCCGGCGCAGGTCGGAGGGCGACGGGTAGGGGCCGGGGCCGAGCAGCATCCGGAGCTGGGCGGCGAAGCCGGCGTCGACCCCCGCGGCGGGCTCCTCCAGCAGACCGTGGTCGGCCTCGTGCAGGTACACCGGGACCTCGTGGGCGTCGCCGATCTCCGCGGCCGACCAGACGTGGTCGAAGTGACCGTGGGTGAGCAGGATCGCGGCGGGGGTCAGCTCGTGTTCGACCAGGACCTTGTCCACCTGTCCGGTGGCCTCCTGGCCGGGGTCGACGATGACGCAGTCGCCGCCCGGGGCCGGTGCGATCACGTAACAGTTCGCTGAGAGCGGCCCGCTGGGGAGCGCGGCGATGAGCACGGCGTGGTCGTCCTGTCCTGGGTCGTTCGTGATGGTGGGCCGCCCGTACCGGACGGGCCCGGGTCTCCTGCGGGGAGAGAGCCTACCGAGACGGTGCGATGGCGGCCACTCGAAAGCACATATGAGAACGCGTTTGATCACCATTCGATCACCGCGCGCGCCCGGGCTCTTTGCCAAACCGCGTGGTAATGCCATATTGGTCACCGTCGCCGTGCTCGTCGGGCCCACGACCTGCGCCTCCTTTTTCGAAGGCGCCCGGGCCCGACCGATCGCACGGGACGAGAGGCAGACCCGAGGATCTGCGTTGACGCGGAACACGGCGCGTCGTTGTCCACCGGAACGTGGGGATATCGTGCTGGGGCACGGTGGTGTCCATCACGAACAGGCTCGGACATCGCCGCGACGACCCGAACCCGACCCCCCGCGGACGGGTTCACGACAGCAGGAGGACACGGTGACCACGGACCCTTGGGGCCGCGTAGACGACGATGGCACGGTCTATGTGCGCACAGGTGATGGCGAACGGGTCGTCGGATCGTGGCAGGCCGGTGCGCCGGAGGAGGCCCTGACCTTCTACCGGAACAAGTACGACGCCCTGGTGACCCAGGTGGAGCTGCTGGAGAAGCGACTGCGCAGCACCGATCTGTCGGCCTCCACGGCGATGAGCGCGATCGAGAAGCTGCGCGAGTCGGTCACGGACGCCAACGCCGTCGGCGACCTGGAGTCGCTGCTCGGTCGTCTGGACCGGCTGACCGAGCGCGCCCAGGAGCGCAAGGTCGAGCAGAAGCAGGCCCAGGAGCAGGCCCGCGGCCAGGCCCGCGAGGTCAAGGAGCGCATCGTCGCCGAGGCCGAGCGCGTCGCCGCCGAGACCACCCACTGGAAGTCCGGTGGCGAGCGGATGCTCCAGCTGATCGAGGAGTGGAAGAAGGCTCCTCGGGCGGACCGCCCCACCGAGCAGGCCCTGTGGAAGCGCATGTCCGCGGCCCGCAACTCCTTCTCCAAGCGGCGCAAGGCCTACTTCGCCAACCTGGACCAGCAGCGCGAGGGCGTGCGCGTCGAGAAGGAGCGCATCGTCGCCGAGGCCGAGGCGCTCTCGGGCTCCACCGACTGGGGGCCCACCGCCCGCGCCTACCGCGACCTGATGCAGCGGTGGAAGGCGAGCGGCCGCGCCGATCGGGCCAGCGAGGACAAGCTGTGGGCCCGTTTCAAGGCGGCCCAGGACACGTTCTTCGACGCGCGCAACGCGACGTTCGCCGAGCGTGACGCCGAGCTGCGGGTCAACGCCGAGGCCAAGGAGAAGATCCTGGAGCAGGCCCGGGAGGAGATCCCGGCCATCTCGGATCCGCGGCGCGCCCGCGCCCGTCTGCGCGACTTCCAGGAGGCCTGGGAGGAGGCCGGCGAGCTGCCGCGCGACACCCGGGACCGTCTGGAGGGCGCCTTCCGGCAGATCGAGGACGGGGTCCGCAAGGCCGAGGAGGCCGAGTGGGAGCGTACCAACCCCGAGGCCCGCGCCCGGGCCAAGGACACCGTCGACCAGCTCTCGACGGCGATCCAGGGGCTGGAGGCCAAGTTGGAGAAGGCCCGCGCCGCCGGTGACGACCGTCGGATCAAGGAGCACGAGGCCGCTCTGGAGGCGCGTCGTTCCTGGCTGGCCGAGGCCGAGCGGGCTCTGAACGAGATGAGCTGAGTCCGGCCCCCGCCGATCGACCTCGGACGGGCCGCGCCACGATCCCTCGTGGCGCGGCCCGTTCGCGTATCCGGCCCCGGTCCGGTCAGCGGTGGGCGTCCAGATGATGCACGGACGCCCGGCCCGGGAAGGCGTGGATGTCGGGCACCTCTCCAGGGCCGTGCTCGGCGGACGGTTCGGGCTCGGGTTCGGGTCGGGGACGGCGGACGCTCCGGAGACGGAGGAGACCACCGGCCGCGACCGCGAGGATCAGTGCCGCGCCCAGAGCCGCGGCGATCCACATCAGGGGGATCTGGCGCGGTACGTGGTGGACGGAGGAGGCGCAGGAGACCAGCGCGGCCTCGGCGGAGGGGGAGAGGCAGACGGTCGAGACCGGCCGCGCTCCTCGCTCCGGTACCGCGACGACCTCGGCCGTCATGGTGAGCGTGGCCCTCTCCCCCGCCTCCAGCGGCCGTTCCCATGTCGCGCGTCCGGTCTCGACCCCTTCGGGGGCCCCTTCGACGTAGCGCATGGAGTCGGGCAGGAAGGACGTGATCCGGGCCTCGGGGAGCGCTTCGCCGCCCGAGTTGCGCACCTTGACGGTGTACTCGACCCGGTCCCCGGGGGACAGACGGTCCTCGGCCTCGTCCGTGACGGTGATGTGGAGGTCTCCGGCCCCCGGCACCGGCCCCTCTTCCTCCGGGATCGGTTGCCCGGGCAGGGCGATCAACGCGGCCAGAGCGACCGCCGACATCGTCGCCGGCACGGCCATGATGTTCCCCTTCCTCATAGCGACATATCAAATAACTAAAAGTACATAAGTGATAACACTTTGTAGCCGGTGCTGGATAGTCGCCATGCGGGGAATGTCCGGAACACACCGAAGGGGCGAACGCCCTCACAGACGTCCGCCCCTCGACGTGTTCTTCCTAGTGGCCCACGAACGACCGCAGCGCCTCGGCGCGGTCGGCGCGCTCCCAGGTGAACTGCTCCAGCTCGCGGCCGAAGTGACCGTAGGCGGCGGTCTTGGAGTAGATGGGACGCAGCAGGTCCAGGTCCCGAACGATGGCGGCCGGGCGCAGGTCGAAGACCTCCTTGACGGCCTTCTCGATCAGCTCCGGGGCGACCCGCTCGGTGCCGAAGGTCTCGATGAACACACCCACCGGGTGGGCCTTGCCGATCGCGTAGGCCACCTGGACCTCGGCGCGCTCGGCCAGCTCGGCGGCGACGATGTTCTTCGCGACCCAACGGGTGGCGTAGGCGGCGGAACGGTCGACCTTCGACGGGTCCTTGCCGGAGAAAGCGCCACCGCCGTGACGGGCGTAGCCGCCGTAGGTGTCCACGATGATCTTGCGACCGGTCAGACCGGCGTCGCCCATCGGACCGCCGATCTCGAACCGACCGGTCGGGTTGACCAGGAGACGGTAGTCGTCGGAGTCCAGACCGTAGGCGGCCACGACCGGCTCGATCACGTGCTCGCGGATGTCCGGGGTCAGCATCTCCTCGAGGTTGATGTCGGCGGAGTGCTGGCTGGAGACCACGACGGTGTCCAGGCGGACCGGGGTCTGGCCCTCGTACTCGACCGTGACCTGGGTCTTGCCGTCCGGACGCAGGTAGGGCACCGTGCCGTCCCGGCGGACCTGGGAGAGCCGCTCGGAGAGCGCGTGGGCCAGCTTGATCGGCAACGGCATGAGCTCGGGGGTCTCACGGTTGGCGTAGCCGAACATCAGGCCCTGGTCGCCGGCGCCCTGGCGGTTGAGGACGTCGTCCTCGTGCTCGACACGCGCCTCGTAGGCGGTGTCGACGCCCTGGGCGATGTCCGGGGACTGCGCGTCGATGGAGACGTTGACCCCACAGGAGTCACCGTCGAACCCCTTGGCGGAGGAGTCGTAGCCGATCTCGAGGATCTTCTCGCGCACGATGGCGGGGATGTCGACGTAGGTCTGGGTGGTGACCTCACCCGCGATGTGGACCTGACCGGTGGTGATCAGCGTCTCGACCGCGACCCGACTGCCGGGATCGGTGGTGAGCATCGCGTCGAGGATCGCGTCACTGATCTGGTCGGCCATCTTGTCGGGATGGCCTTCGGTGACCGACTCGGAGGTGAAAAGGCGGCGGGACACGTTGCGTGACTCCTTGCAGCGGCTGCTGGCTGACATGTGTCGGCGGTTCCGGCACGTCCTCGGCTGCCTGCCGGGGGCGGTCAATACCGACCGACGCGGTTGGTTATCGTCCACTCTAATGGGACCGGTGGGGACGGGCGCCCTGTGATCGGCGTCGCCGACCACGAACGGACACCCGTTGGCAGTGTGTCGTACTCGGTGGTAGGAATCCAGCGTGGCACCGGGGGATTTTTCCCGGATTCCGGCGAAGACCCACTGCTCCGAGGGTTCTCGCGACCTCAGCGGGCCCCGCGTGGGAGGCGTTCGACCACCAGATCCCAGACCCGATCGGCCAACGCCTCCTTGGGACCTGTGGGAATGTCCACGACGGCTCCGTCCGAGGCCAGGACCGTGGCCTGGTTGTCCTCGGTGCCGAAGGCCCGGCCCCCGCCGACCTGGTTGACCACGAGCAGGTCACAGCCCTTGCGGGCCAGTTTGGCCCGACCGTTGGCGATCACGTCGTCGGTCTCGGCGGCGAACCCCACGATGGTCTGCTCCAGCCTCTCCCGTTCCCGGTCGACGACCAGCCCGGCGAGGATGTCGGGGTTCTCGACCAGTTCGATGGGGGCCGGGGCCGCACCGGACTTCTTGATCTTGGACGCGGCGCTGGTGACCGGGCGGAAGTCCGCGACGGCGGCGGTCATGACCACGGCGTCGGCGCCCGCGCGTTCGGCCGCCATCGCCTCGGACAGTTCGACCGCCGAGGAGACACGGACCACCCTCGCGCCCGCCGGATCGGGCAGGTCGACGTTGGCCGCCACCAGGGTGACGTCGGCGCCCCGGGCCGCGGCGGTACGCGCCAGGGCGTAGCCCTGCCGTCCGGAGGAGTGGTTGCCGATGAACCGTACGGGATCGATGGCCTCGCGGGTGCCTCCGGCGGAGATCACGACGCGACGGCCGGCCAGGTCGGGGGCGACCGCGCCGCGGCGCAGCACCAGACGGGCGGCCTCGAACAGTTCGGAGGGGTCGGGCAGTCGACCGCGACCGGTGTCGGCCCCGGTGAGACGGCCCACGGCCGGTTCCAGGACGACGGCCCCACGCGAGCGCAGCGTCTCCACGTTGGCCCGGGTGGCGGGGTGCTCCCACATCTCGGTGTGCATCGCCGGAGCGAACACGACCGGACAGCGGGCGGTGAGAAGGGTGTTGGTCAACAGGTCGTCGGCGATCCCGGCCGCGGCCTTGGCCATGATGTCGGCGGTGGCGGGGGCCACGAACACGAGGTCGGCGTTCTGGCCGATCCGCACGTGCGGAACCTCGTGGACCCGGTCCCACACCCCGGTCTCGACGGGGCGGCCGGACAGGGCCGCCCAGGTGGGCTCGCCGACGAAGCGCAGGGCGGCGTCGGTCGGTACGACCTGGACACCGTGACCGGACTCGGTCAGTCGGCGCAGCAGCTCGCACACCTTGTAGGCGGCGATGCCCCCGCCGACGCCGAGGACCACCTGGGGAAGGGATTCTGTGTCACTCACACCCAGTGTTCTACCAGGCCGCGCCCGCCGCACTCCCTCTGCGGGGGTGCGACGGGCGCGGTCGGTCCGCCCCCTCGGGGACGGGGAAGGCTCAGTTGCCCTCGTAGGGCTCGGCCGTGAGAAGGCCGGCCTTGACCTCGCGCAGGGCGATGGACAGGGACTTCTCCTGGACCTGGGTCTCGACCAGCGGGCCGACGTACTCCAGCAGGCCCTCGCCCAGCTGGGCGTAGTAGGCGTTGATCTGTCGGGCCCGCTTGGAGGCCATGGTGACCAGACTGTACTTGCTGTCGACGCACTCCAGCAGGTCGTCGATCGGCGGGTTGGTGATGCCTTCGGCGACGGGCTCGGTACCAGCCACTTCGTTACCCCCAGGGACGGTCTCCGGCTCGTCGTGAAGCCGTGACGTGGATCGGATGGGACGGATGTCGGGCCCGGCGGAGGGCGACCGGAGGGTCGGTTCCGGTCTGGCCGCTATCACACCTTGGGCGCGGTCATCAACGCTAGCAGCTCGTCGCACACTTCCTGTACGGACGTATTGACCAGGGTCGTGTCGAATTCCTTCTCCGCGGCCAGCTCGACCTTGGCCGCCTCCAGTCTGCGCTGGATGACCTCGTCGGACTCGGTGCCCCGGCCGGTGAGCCTGCGGACCAGCTCCTCCCAGGAGGGCGGGGCGAGGAAGACGTGCAGAGCGTCGGACATGGACTCCCGGACCTGGCGGGCGCCCTGGAGTTCGATCTCCAACAGGACGGGGACCCCGGAGTCCAGGCGTTCCTGGACGGGGCCGCGGGGAGTGCCGTAGCGGTTGCCCGCGAAGCAGGCCCACTCCAGGAGTTCACCCTGTTCGATCAGACGGTCGAACTCCTCGTCGGTGACGAAGTGGTATTGAACACCCTCCCGCTCGCCGGGGCGGGGGGCGCGGGTGGTCACCGACACCGAAAGCCACACGTCGGGGTCGACCTCGCGCAGGTGGGCGACGACCGTGCTCTTGCCGACCCCGGAGGGGCCGGACAGGACGGTCAATCGTTTGGCGACGGGACGGGACTGGTCCGCGTTCTGCGCAGGCATGTGAGTCTCAGGTTTCCATTCGGCGTCTGCGCCGCGCGGCGGGCCACCGGCCGATCGCCGGCCACCGGAACCCACCTCGTGATCCGGCGCCTCGCCGCGGGGACGGCTCACGCGCACGCCGCGGGCGTGTCGCGTACGGTCGCGGGAAGATCCCTTTATACCACCGGGCCGCGGTGCGACGGACGGGGTGTGACCTGGGGCCCACCCGTTCCGCCGACCGCGGCCGCGGGGTTACATGCCTCACCGTCGGGTCCCCCGCGGGGAGCGGGGGACCGTCACGCGTCTATGGGGGACACGCCGTCCGGTGTCTCGACCGTACTCGGTCGTTACTTGGTGAGGTCGCCGAACTCGCTCTCCAGGGCGGCACGCTGGTTGGTACCCAGGCCCCGGACACGGCGCGACTCAGCGATGTTGAGCCGCTCCATGATCTGCTTGGCGCGAACCTTGCCGACACCGGGAAGGGATTCCAGCAGAGCCGAAACCTTCATCTTGCCGATGACCTCGTCCTTGAGGCTGTCGGCGAGCACCTCGGACAGCGAGATGCCACCGTTCTTCAGCTTGTTCTTGACCTCAGCGCGCTCTTTTCTGGCCTTGGCGGCCTTTTCGAGAGCCGCGCTGCGCTGCTCGGGTGTGAGGGGAGGAAGGGCCACGCCGGGTCACCTCGGTTTTCTACTCGTTTGTAGAGGGCGGACGCCTGCGCAAGTTAGTAGGTCTGACCCCTGTTAGGCAACGTAAAGTGCCCTTTCAAGGGCTATTTCATCGAAGGAACTACTCACCGTCACCAGGCCATTGCGGTCAGAGACGAAAATCAGGACTTAGGTCCCGATTGCCGAGCTGGGAAACCGTGCCACCAGCGCAGGTCACCCAGGGGTGACCCGGGTCACTCTTCGCGACGATTTCCTGGTTTTGGACACGCCTATTTCCTTACCGTCTGTGACCCACAACCGTGCGTGATGGGACGGCTGCGAACCAATGTGACGACCTGGATTCTCGACCGGTCCCTCCCCGCCACCGCGAACCCCTCAACCCCGGGCGCCGACCCGACGCACCGCCGCGGCGATGGAGGCCGCCGCCGCCCCGGGATCGGCCGCCCGGGTGATCGGCCGGCCGATGACCAGAAGGTCCGCCCCCGCCTCGATCGCCTCCTCCGGGGTCGCCACCCGGGACTGATCGCCCCGGTCAGCCCCGACCGGACGCACGCCCGGGGTGATCAGCCTGATGTCGGGGCCCACCTCCGAACGGACGAGCCCCACCTCCTGAGGCGAGCACACCAGCGCGCGGGCGCCGGCCCCCACCGCGAGCGCGGCCAGGCGGCGCACCGCGTCCCGCGCGGGCCCCAGCAGCCCCACCTGCTCCAGGTCCGTCTCGTTCATCGAGGTCAGCACGGTCACGGCGGCGATCTCGGTGTCCGGGGCCGCCTCGACCGCGGCCCGGACCATGTCCGCTCCCCCGCTCGCGTGGACGGTCAGGATCGAAGGACGCAACCCCGCGACGCTGCGCGCCGCTCCGGCGACGGTCGCCGGGATGTCGTGCAGCTTGAGGTCGAGGAAGACACCGACCCGATTGGCCCCGCGCACGGCGCTGATCACCTCGGGGCCGTAGCGCAGGTACAGCTCCAGCCCCACCTTCACGGTGCTCACGTGCGGCGCGACCGCGGAGGCCCAGGTCGCCGCCGTCTCGATGTCGTCGGCGTCGATCGCGACGGCGATGGGCGCGGAAGGCGCGGTCATGTCGATCTCTCCAATCGTGTGCCCGGAGGATCCGGGGTCCTGCACTCGCCGCCGTTCGGCCGAACGTGCTTACGAATGCACATCCACTGTCATGTGCACACCATCAAGGTGTGCGGTTCCCAGGATCGGGCGCTTCATGCGCCCGATCCACGTCACTTCCACGTAACGGCCGCCCAGACGGCCGTAGCCGGTCTCACTCCGTGGACCCACCCCCGAAAGCCGGGAGCGTCCGTTCGGCCACACAGAGCCACCTCAGCGCCGTTCAGGCCGGTCAGGACGCCCCGAAGCGCCCGAGGTTCACATACCCGTCCTGTGGGCGATGCCCACCAGGTCCGCGACCCGGGTCACGTCCCGCGCCTCCAGCACCTCGGTGAACTCGCGCAGGATCCGCGCGCACGCCGAGGGGTCGGAGAAGTTCATCGTGCCCACCGCGACCGCGCTGGCCCCGGCCGCCATGAACTCCAGGACGTCGGTACCGGTCCGCACGCCGCCCACGCCCACGATCGGCACCTCGGGGAAGGCCTCGTGGACGCGGTAGACGCACCCCACCGCCAGCGGGCGGATCGCCGGGCCGGAGAGCCCGCCCATCCCCCCGGTCACGGCCGGGCGCAGCGTGCGGGTGTCCACGCTCATCCCCCGAAGGGTGTTGATCATGGTCAACCCGTCGGCCCTGGCCCCGATGCAGGCCTCGGCCAACTTCACCACGTCGGGGACGTCGGCGGCGAGCTTGGCCAGGACCGGAAGCCCCGAACGCGCGTGCGAGCGCACCGTCTGGACCACCGCCGCGGCCTGGGCCGGGTCGTCGGCGAAGTGCCGCCCGGAGGGGTCGGCCGGATCCGGGCAGGAGAGGTTGACCTCGATGGCGTCCACCCCGTCGGCCTCCGAGATCCGCCGGGCCAGCTCTCCGAACTCGGCGACCCCCGATCCGGCGATGGACACGATCGCCCTCCCCCCGCGGGAGAGCAGCCATGGCAGGTCCCGTTGGAGGAAGACGTCCACCCCCGGGCCCTGCATCCCGATGGTGCTGAGCATCCCGCTCGGGGTCTCGGCCATCCGCGGCGACGGTCGCCCCGCCCGCGGCTCCAACATGACCGATTTGGTGGTGACGGCACCGATCTCCGCCACATCGAAGAACTGCGCCAGCTCACGTCCCGACCCCGCGCATCCGGCGGCGGTCACCACCGGGTTGGGAAGCGTCAGGGATCCCAGTCTGGTCCTGAGGTCTGCGTTCACGTGCCTTCGCTCGCTCGTGGCCTTCTACGGCCGGTGACCGAGGTCGCCGGCCCTGTCATGGGAGAACCGTCCTCGTCAGGCGATGTCCCGGGTCGACTCCGCCGCCCGGGCCGCGCTCGACCCCTTCCAACCGGGCGCGCCCAAGGCGTCGAAGGGGATCGTGCCCACGTCGTCGAAGCGCACCTGTTCGCCCCGGAAGACCGGGCCGTCGACGCAGGAGCGCACCATCCGCGTGATGCCGTCCTCCCCCACCACCGGGATCACGCAGGTCATGCAGATCCCGATACCGCAGGCCATGGTCTCCTCCACCGCGACCTGGACGGGGACGCCGTGGTCGCCGGCCACCTGGGTGACCGAGCGCAGCATCGGCATGGGTCCGCAGGCGTACACCGCGTCGGAGCGGGCCTCCTCGATCACCCGTCCCAGGACGTCGGTGACCCGCCCCTTGGTCCCGAAGGAACCGTCGTCGGTGGTGAAGGTGGCCGTCTCGGCGATCCGGCGCGCGGTGATCGCGCTGAACACACGGTCGGAGGAGGCCGCTCCCAGGACGAAGTCCACACGGCAGCCCCGTCGACGCAGCGACTGGGCCAGGGGGAACAGCGGGGCGCTCCCCGATCCACCGCCCACCAGGACACAGTTGACCGGGTCCCTGGGCAGGGGGAAGGGACGTCCCAGCGGTCCGACCACGTCCAGCAGGTCCCGCGATCTGCGCTCGGCCAGCCATGCGGTCCCGGTACCGCGCACCGAGAACAGGAACTCGACGGTGCCGCCGTAGTCGGGCTTGACGTCGTGGACGGCGAAGGGGCGGCGCAGCAGCGTGCTGGAGTGGTCGCCGCCCACCCCCACCGATACGAACTGCCCGGACCGGAACCGTTCGGCTATCCCCGGCGCGACGACGGTGATGGCGTAGTAGGCGTCCACCCTGCGCACGTTCAGCACGGGGCACCTGATCTGCACCGGTCCGTTGTCGCTCATGTCTCGTGGCAGCCTCTCTAGACTCATCGCCTCGTGGTCCGGGTGTCGCGGGATTCTCCCACGACACCCGGACCGGCTACAGCCTAGGAGCCCTGACGTTCCGCCGTGAGCGCTTGGGCGTGTTCCTGAAGGGAACGCACCCCGATGTCACCGCGCACGCGGGCCTCGATCGCCTGGACGGCGGCGGCCAGACCCTGCACCGTGGTGACGCTGGGAACGCCGCGCACGATGGCCGCGGTCCTGATCTCGTACCCGTCCAGACGCGGGCCGGCCTGGCCGGCGCTGCCGAACGGGGTGTTGACGATCAGGTCGACGGCTCCGTCGTGGATGAGCTGCACGATGGTGGGCTCGCCGTCGGGGCCGGTGCCCGCGCTGTGCTTGCGCACCACGGTGGCCTGAACGCCGTTGCGGCGCAGGACCACCGCGGTCCCCTCGGTCGCGAGGATCTCGAAGCCCAGGTCGGCCAGGCGCTTGACCGGGAAGATCATCGAGCGCTTGTCCCGGTTGGCGACCGATACGAAGATCCGGCCCTGCGTGGGCACGGTCCCGTTGACCGCGAGCTGGGACTTGGCGTAGGCCGGACCGAACTCGGTGTCCAGACCCATGACCTCGCCGGTAGAGCGCATCTCCGGGCCGAGGATGGTGTCGACGCCCTCACCGTGCTTGTCGATGAACCGGTTGAAGGGCAGCACGGCCTCCTTCACCGACACCGGAGCGTCGGCGGGCAGGTCGCCGCCGTCGCCCTGGGCGGGCAGCATGCCCTCGGCGCGCAGCTCGGCGATGGTGCTCCCGGCCATGACGCGGGCGGCCGCCTTGGCCAGCGGGACCGCCGTGGCCTTGGAGACGAACGGCACCGTGCGGGAGGCGCGCGGGTTGGCCTCGAGGACGTTCAGGACACCCGAGGCGAGCGCGTACTGGACGTTGATGAGGCCGCGCACCCCGGTGCCTCGGGCGATCGCCTCGGTGGAGTAGCGGATCCGCTCGATGTCCTCCCGGCCCAGGGTGATGGAGGGCAGGGTGCACGCCGAGTCGCCGGAGTGGATCCCGGCCTCCTCGATGTGCTCCATGACCCCGCCCAGGTACAGGTCGTGGCCGTCGTAGAGCGCGTCGACGTCGATCTCGATGGCGTCGTCCAGGAAACGGTCGATCAGGACCGGGTGCTCCGGGCTGACCTCGGCGTTGCGCTCGATGTAGTCGGCGAGCATCGCCTCGCTGTAGACGATCTCCATGCCGCGGCCGCCCAGCACGTAGGAGGGGCGGACCATGACGGGGTAGCCGATCTCGTCCGCGGCGGCCTTGGCCTGCTCGAAGGAGTAGGCGGTGCCGTACTTGGGCGCGGGCAGTCCGGCGTCGGCCAGGACCTTGCCGAACTCGCCGCGGTCCTCGGCCAGGTCGATGGCCTCGGGGCTGGTGCCGATGATCGGGACACCGGCCTCCTGGAGGCGGCGGGCCAGGCCCAGCGGGGTCTGACCGCCGAGCTGGACGATGACGCCGGCGACCTGTCCGGTGGCCTGCTCCGCGCGCACGACCTCCAGGACGTCCTCCAGGGTGAGCGGCTCGAAGTAGAGCCGGTCGCTGGTGTCGTAGTCGGTGGAGACCGTCTCGGGGTTGCAGTTGACCATGACGGTCTCGAACCCGGCGTCGGAGAGCGCGAAGGAGGCGTGGACGCAGGAGTAGTCGAACTCCACGCCCTGACCGATGCGGTTGGGGCCCGAGCCCAGGATGATGATCTTGGGCCGGTCCCCGGTGGGTACCTCGGTCTCCTCGTCGTAGCTGGAGTACAGGTACGGGGTGCGGGCCTCGAACTCGGCGGCGCAGGTGTCCACCGTCAGGTAGACGGGGTGGACGCCCAGAGCGTGCCGGAGCTCGCGGACGACGTCCTCGTGCTTGCCGGTGATCTCACCGATCTGGACGTCGGAGAAGCCCAGCCCCTTGGCCTCGCGCAGCAGCTCCTCGTCGAGCTTGCCGGCCGCGGCCAGGACGCGGGCCATCTCCTCCAGACGGAGCATCTGGTCCAGGAACCACGGGTCGATCTTCGTGGACTCGTGGATCTCCTCGACGGTGGCGCCGGCGCGCAGGGCCTGCTGCACCTGGCGCAGACGGTGCTCGGTGGGACGGGCCGCCGAACGCAGCAGCTCCTCCTTGTCGCCGGGCTCGCCCGCCCAGGTCAGACCGACGCCGGCCTTCTCCAGGGAACGCATGGCCTTCTGAAGGGCCTCGGGGAAGGAACGGCCGATGGCCATCGCCTCGCCGACCGACTTCATGGTGGTGGTGAGACCGCCGTCGGCGCCGGGGAACTTCTCGAAGGCGAAGCGGGGCACCTTGACGACCACGTAGTCGAGCGTGGGCTCGAAGCTGGCCGGGGTCTCCCGGGTGATGTCGTTGGGGATCTCGTCCAGCGTGTAGCCGACGGCGAGCTTGGCCGCGATCTTGGCGATCGGGAAGCCGGTGGCCTTGGAGGCCAGGGCCGAGGAGCGGGACACGCGGGGGTTCATCTCGATGACGATGATCCGACCGGTGGCGGGGTGGACGGCGAACTGGATGTTGCAGCCGCCGGTGTCCACGCCGACCTCGCGGATGACCGCGATACCGATGTCGCGGAGCTTCTGGTACTCGCGGTCGGTGAGGGTCATGGCCGGGGCGACGGTGATGGAGTCACCGGTGTGCACGCCCATGGGGTCGAGGTTCTCGATGGAGCAGACGACCACCACGTTGTCGTTGGTGTCGCGCATCAGCTCCAGCTCGTACTCCTTCCAGCCGAGGATGGACTCCTCCAAGAGCACCTCGGTGGTCGGGGAGAGCGCGAGGCCCTGACCGGCGATACGGCGCAGCTCGGCCTCGTCGTGGGCGAAGCCGGATCCGGCGCCGCCCATGGTGAAGGAGGGGCGGACCACGACCGGGTAGCCCAGTTCCTCGGCGGCGTCCAGGCACTCCTGGAGCGTGTGGCAGATGCGCGAGCGGGCGGACTCGCCGCCGATGCGCTCGACGATGCCCTTGAAGCTCTCGCGGTCCTCGCCGGACTGGATGGCGTCGATGTTGGCGCCGATGAGCTCGACGTCGTACTTGGCCAGGATTCCGGCCTCGTGCAGGTCGACGGCGGCGTTGAGCGCGGTCTGCCCGCCCAGGGTCGGCAGGAGGGCGTCGGGACGCTCCTTGGCGATGATCTTCTCGATCATCTCGGGGGTGATCGGCTCGACGTAGGTGGCGTCGGCGATCTCCGGGTCCGTCATGATCGTGGCCGGGTTGGAGTTGACCAGGATGACCCGAAGGCCCTCGGCCTTGAGGACGCGACAGGCCTGGGTTCCCGAGTAGTCGAACTCGGCCGCCTGCCCGATCACGATCGGGCCGGAGCCGATCACGAGGACGGATGAAAGGTCACTACGGCGCGGCATGCTCTGTACCTCTTACTACTTGGCAGCCGGAGCGGGCTGGGCGGACATCAGGTCGACGAACTCGTCGAAGAGCTCGGCGGCGTCGTGGGGACCCGCGGCGGCCTCCGGGTGGAACTGGACGCTGAACACGGGACGGTCCAGCAGCCGCAGGCCCTCGACGACCTGGTCGTTGAGGCCGATGTGGCTGACCTCGGCCCGGCCGTAGGGGGTGTCGAACGGGGTGTCGAGGGGCGCGTCCACCGCGAAGCCGTGGTTCTGGCTGGTGATCGCGACCTTCTTGGTGCGGGTGTCGATGACCGGCTGGTTGACCCCTCGGTGTCCGAAGGGCAGCTTGTAGGTCCCCAGCCCCAGGGAGCGCCCCAGGATCTGGTTGCCGAAGCAGATGCCGAAGAGCGGTCTGCCGGCGTCCAGGACACCGCGCATGGCCTCGACCGGGCCGTCGGCGGTGGCCGGGTCGCCGGGGCCGTTGCTGAAGAAGACGCCGTCCGGGTCCAGCGCGAGGATGTCCTCGGCCGTGGCGGAGGCGGGCAGCACGGTGACGCGGCATCCGCGTTCGGCCAGACGCTGGGGGGTCATGGCCTTGATCCCCAGGTCGACGGCGGCGACGTGGAAACGGGTCTCGACGCCCTCGGGCGGCAGGACCTCGTAGGAGGCGTCGGTGCTGACCTCGGCGGCCAGGTCGGAGCCGGCCATGCGGGGCTGCTCCAGGATCCGCGCGAGCAGCGCCCGGGGGTCGGTCTCGACCGTGCTGATCGCGGCGCGCATGGCCCCGCGGTCACGGAGGTGGCGGGTGAGGGCACGGGTGCCCTTGAGGGCGATCCCGACCACGTTCTGGCGGCGCAGTTCCTCATCGAGGGTGCGCTGCGCGCGCCAGCTGGAGGGGACCCTGGCCGGCTCGCGCACGACGTAGCCCGCGACCCAGATGCGTCCCGACTCGGGGTCGTCGTCGTTGACCCCGGTGTTGCCGATGTGCGGCGCGGTCATCGCCACGATCTGGCGGTGGTAGGAGGGGTCGGTGAGGGTCTCCTGGTAGCCGGTCATCCCGGTGTTGAAGACGGCCTCGCCGAAGGTCTCGCCGGTGGCGCCGAAGGAGCGGCCGTGGAACACACGTCCGTCCTCGAGCACCAGAATCGCCGGCCCGCCGATCTCCTCGGACACGTTCTCCCCCTCTACGGTGCCAGGGCTGACCTGGGCTTCGATACTCACTTGATCTTCCCTTCCAGGACGGTCGGCGCGCCGCGCAGGAACGTGGCGATGATCCGGCCGGGCAGGCTCATGCCCCGGAAGGGGGTGTTTCCGCTCTTGCCGACCAGGGCGGCCCCGTCGACCTCGACGGGGGCGGCCGGGTCGTACAGGACGACGTTGGCGGGTTCACCGACGGCGAGCCCGCGGCCGTGGTCGGAGACCCGGCCGATCCGGGCGGGCGCGGCGGACATGCGGTCGGCGACCTGTTCCCAGGTGAGCAGACCGGTCTCGACCATGGTCTTGTGGACGACCCCGAGCGCGGTCTCCAGCCCGACCATGCCCATCGCGGCGGTGGACCACTCGGTCTCCTTGGCCTCCACCGGGTGCGGCGCGTGGTCGGTGGCGACGATGTCGATCGTGCCGTCGGCCAGCCCCTCGCGCAGCGCCTGGACGTCCTCGGCGGTGCGCAGCGGCGGGTTGACCTTGTAGACCGGGTCGTAGCTCTCCACCAGGTCCTCGGTGAGGATCAGGTGGTGGGGCGTGACCTCGGCGGTGACGTCGCAGCCGCGCTCCTTGGCCCAGCGGATGATGTCCACCGACCCCTTGGTGGAGACGTGGCACACGTGCAGTCGGGAGCCGACGTGCTGGGCGAGGAGGCAGTCGCGGGCGATGATCGCCTCCTCGGCGACCGCGGGCCAGCCGGGCAGACCGAGACGGTCGGAGACGCAGCCCTCGTTCATCTGGGCGCCCTCGGTCAGGCGGGGCTCCTGCGCGTGCTGGGCGATGACCCCGTCGAAGGCCTTGACGTACTCCAGGGCCCGGCGCATGAGCAGGGCGTCGGAGACGCAGATGCCGTCGTCGGAGAAGACCCGGACGCCGGCGGCGGAGTCGGCCATGGCCCCGATCTCGGAGAGTCGTTCGCCCTTCAGGCCGACGGTGACGGCGCCGACCGGGCGCACGTCGCAGTAGCCGGCCTCGCGGCCCAGGTGCCAGACCTGTTCGACCACGCCGGCGGTGTCGGCGACGGGGTCGGTGTTGGCCATGGCGTGCACGGCGGTGTAGCCGCCCATGGCGGCGGCGCGGGAGCCGGAGAGGACGGTCTCGGCGTCCTCTCGGCCGGGCTCGCGCAGGTGGGTGTGCAGGTCCACCAGGCCGGGGAGGGCGATCAGACCGGTGGCGTCCACGACCTCGGTGCCCTCGGGGGCCTCCAGGTCGGGACCGATCGCGGCGACGCGCCCCTCGTCCAGGAGCAGGTCGACGGGGTCGCCGCCGAACGGGCGGGCGCCTCGGATCAGGTACGGTCCATGGTTTTCGGGCATGGAGATGTCGGCTTTCTCGTGTTCGTGAAGTTCGTGTGCTGTGCGGCGGTCGGCGCTCCGGGGCGGGATCGCGGGGGCCGTTCCCCTCACCGGGGTCCTCGGCGCGTCCCTCGTGTCCGTCCCGTCACCCGTGTTCGGGCCGGGACGAGGACCTTCCCCGAGGCGGGGCGCCGTCAGGAGCCGCCGAGCAGCAGGTAGAGGACGGCCATGCGCAGGCTGACACCGTTGGCGACCTGCTCGGTGACGGTGCAGCGGGGAGAGTCGGCGACCTCGGCCGAGATCTCCATTCCGCGGACCATCGGGCCGGGGTGCATGACGATGGCGTCGGAGGGCATCCGCTCCAGCCGTTCCCCGTCGAGCCCGTAGTTGCGGCTGTACTCGCGCACGGAGGGGAAGAAGGAGTCGCGCATGCGCTCGGCCTGGACCCGCAGCATCATGACCACGTCGGTCTTGGGCAGCACCTCGTCGAGGTCGTAGGAGACCTCGCAGGGCCAGGTGCCGACCGAGACCGGCAGCAGCGTGGGCGGGGCCACCAGGGTCACGTGCGCTCCCAGAGTGGTGAGCAGCAGCACGTTGGACCGGGCGACCCTGCTGTGCAGGATGTCGCCGACCACGGCCACGCGCAGCCCTTCCAGGCGCCCCAGTCGGGAACGCATGGTGAAGGCGTCCAGCAGGGCCTGGGTCGGGTGTTCGTGGGTTCCGTCGCCGGCGTTGAGGACCGATCCGTCGACCCAGCCGGCCAACCGGTGGGCGGCGCCGGAGGCGCTGTGTCGGATGACGACTCCGTCGGCGCCCATCGCCTGGAGCGTAAGGGCGGTGTCCTTCAGGCTCTCGCCCTTGGAGACGCTGGAACCCTTGGCCGAGAAGTTGATGACGTCGGCCGACAGACGCTTGGCCGCCAGTTCGAAGGACGTGCGGGTCCGGGTGGAGTCCTCGTAGAAGAGGTTGACGACGGTGCGCCCGCGCAGGGTCGGGAGCTTCTTGACCGCGCGATCGCCGACCTGGGCGAGTTCGGCTGCGGTGTCCAGGATGAGCGTGGCCTCGTCGCGGTCGAGGTCGCCGGCGGAGAGCAGGTGGCGCATCAGGCGTCCCCTTCCGTGGTCTCGGGGAGCGAGCGCGACCCCGCCCTGAGGGTTCCGGTGGAGGAGGCGCGGGCCGGGCCGAGCAGGACCGCGTCGTGACCGTCGGTCTCCTCGAGTTGGACGGTGACGCTCTCCCTCAGGGAGGTGGGCAGGTTCTTGCCCACGTAGTCGGCGCGGATCGGCAGCTCGCGGTGGCCTCGGTCGACGAGTACGGCCAGCTGGACGGCCCGGGGGCGACCGAGGTCGCCGAGGGCGTCCAGGGCGGCGCGCACTGTGCGGCCGGAAAAGAGCACGTCGTCGACCAGGACGACGACGCGGTCGTCGAGTCCGCCCGCGGGGATCTCGGTCCTGCCGAGAGCGCGCGCGGGTGCCATCCGCAGGTCGTCGCGGTACATGGTGATGTCGAGGGATCCGGTGGGGACGTCGAGTTCTTCGACGCGTTCGATCCGTCGTGCCAGGCGTCGGGCGAGGGGTGCTCCTCGCGAGGGGATGCCCAGGAGGGTGACGTCCTGTCCGCCCTTGGTCCGTTCGAGGACCTCATGGGCGATGCGGGTCAGTGCCCGGTTGATCTCGTTGCCGTCGAGGACGGCCCGGGTGCCTTCGGGCGCCTCGGGCGAGGACGCGGAAACGGCGGTTCCGTTGTCGTCCTTCGTCTGTTTTCGCGCATGCAAAGCGGTGACCCCTTCCCTGCCTCACTGAACAGGTCGTTAAAGGATGTCGATCGGGCCCACGCTACCAGCGCCGACGGTTCCCTCTTCGGGCACTCCCCACGCCTTGAGAATCACAGTGTGATGCTTGTCACATAAGCCCTTGAGGATTGCCCGACTAAGAGCACCCGTATCGTGACACTCCGGATACGCACCCCATTGGTGGGAAACACGAAATTCCCTGTAGGAGCGGGCTTTCCACCCCTCGAACGCGCCTCACTCGTCCCGACCGGTCATGAAATGAGAGACGTCTCACCTACGCACGGTTTGGCCACTGATTAGTCGCGTTTCACCCCAACGGCTTGACCTGGACACCGGCACCCCTCTACCGTCACTGTCTGTAACCAATACCGGGTGGGGTTGCACCCCGTGACCATCCGCTGGACCGCCCAGGCGGCCCGCCGAGTACGAGCGGACGTCTCCCCCACCACGCCAGCCACCGTCACGGCCGGGAGCGACAAGAAGATGCCATCCGAATACGCGAAGTCCCTCGGCGCGCGACTGCGTGCCATCCGCACCCAGCAGGGCCTGTCCCTGCACGGGGTGGAGGAGAAGTCCCACGGACGCTGGAAGGCCGTCGTGGTGGGCTCGTACGAGCGTGGCGACCGCGCCGTCACCGTGCAGAAGCTGGCCGAGCTGGCCGACTTCTACGGGGTGCCGATGTCGGAGCTGCTGCCCGGCGGCGCCGCTCCGACCCCTCTGGGTCCGACACCCAAGCTGGTCATCGATCTGGAGCGCATGCAGCAGCTCCCGCAGGAGAAGGCCGGACCCCTCTCCCGCTACGTGGCCACCATCCAGAGCCAGCGCGGTGACTACAACGGGCGGGTGCTCTCCATCCGTCAGGAGGACCTGCGCTCACTCGCGGTCATCTACGACAAGTCGCCGGGCGACCTCACCGAGGAGCTCATCAACTGGGGCGTGCTCGACCCCGAGGCGCGCCGCGCCGTCGACGCCTTCTGACCCCGGGCCACCGACGACACGAGACAGAGGAGCCGGACACGACCGCACCCGGTCGTGTCCGGCTCTCGTCGTGTCGGAACCCCCGAGAACACGGCGAGGCCGGGCCGGGGCTTCCCCTCCCCGACCCGGCCTCGCCGGTCTCGACCGCACGTGGCGGCCGGACTATCGAACCTCTGTTCGACGGGCACCAGTTAACACTCCCTCGATCGAACCGTCAAGACGACCGCTCCACGCGTGCGCGAGGGGCCGGGCGTCACGGCACGACACGTCCTAGTGTTGGCCCGTGATAGACGACATCGAGCTGCGCGAGCTCTCGCCCGCGGCGTTCGCACACGCCGTACCGGCGCTCCTGGAGGTCTACACGGCGGCCATGGACCCGCCGCCCGGCCAGCTGCCGGGGCGCGCCGCCGTGATGAGGGGGCACGCCCACTACCCCGACTTCCGCTGTCTGGTCGCGGTGCGGGAGGAACGTGCCATCGGGTTCGCCTACGCCTTCCACGGCGCCGAGGGCCAGTGGTGGCACGAAGTGGTCACCGAGGGTATGCGTTCACGGGGGCTCGGCTCCCGGGTGCGGCGTCATCTGGGGGACCCGTGGGAGATCGCCGAGGTCCACGTCCACCCCGAGGCCCAGAACCGGGGGATCGGTCGGCGCCTCCTGTACGCGCTGTGCGCCGACCGACCCGAACGTACGGCGGTGCTGTCCACCCGTACGGGCCCCACCCCCGCGCGTCACCTCTACCGTTCGTGCGGCTTCGTCGAGGTGATGGACCCGTTCTCCTTCCCGGGCAGCCCGGACCGCCCCTTCGCGATCATGGTCGCGCGGCTCCCGCTGACCCGTCCCGATGCCCGGCGACCTCGCGGTAGATCTCCCTGGTGGCCGTGGACTGGTTGAAGGTGATGAAGTGGATGCCCGGCGCGCCTTCGGCCAGGAGTCGCTCGCACATGTTCTGCGCGTGCTCGATCCCGAAGGCCCGTACCGCCTCGGCGTCGTCGCCGAAGCGCTCGAAGCGGGCGGCCAGCTCACGCGGGAACGGGGCGCCCGAGAGCTTCTCGGACCGTGGGATGGAGGACAGCTTCACCACCGGGAACACCTCGGGGATGATCGGCACCTCACAGCCGCGCGCGGCCACCCGGTCGCGCAGACGCAGGTAGTCCTCGGCGTCGAAGAACATCTGGGTGATGGCGTAGTCGGCGCCGGCCTCGCACTTGCGCACGAAGTGGTCGGTGTCGATCTCGACGTCGGCCGAACGCGGATGCTTGTAGGGGAAGGCCGCCACCCCCACACAGAAGTCCCCGCTCTCCTTGAGCAGCCGGACCAGCTCCTCGGCGTAGGTGAGTCCCCTCGGGTGACTGACCCACTCGCCGTCGGGGTCACCGGGAGGGTCACCGCGTACGGCCAGCATGTTGGAGACACCCGCGTCGGCCAGGCGGCCGATGAGGTGGCGCAGTTCGGCGACGGAGTGGTCGACCAGGGTCATGTGGGCCACCGGCATCAGAGTGGTGTCGGTGGCGATGCGCTCGGTGGTCTCCACCGTCAGGTCACGGGTGCCTCCACCGGCACCGTAGGTGACCGAGACGAAGGAGGGGCCGAGCGCCTCGATCTCGCGGATGGCCCGCCACAGGCGCTCCTGGGAACGCTCGTTGCGCGGCGGGAAGAACTCGAAGGAGAACAGCGGCTCGCCCGAGTCGAGCAGGTCTCGGATATGGCGCGGCCTGGGGGCCGGCCCTCGGGGCGCCACGGGGCGGGTCGGTGCAGCGAGCATGTACACCAGCCTAGGCCAGACCTTTCCGGAGACGGACTCGACGTCCCGAATAGCGAGACGACTTATGCGCCGACAGTCTCACGTCCCACCATATGGACTCGACCAGAAAACGGACATACCACCCCGGGGGCGTTGAGAAGGAAACGCTTCCCCTGGTGGACAGAGGGTTCCGCCACCCTTTCTCCATTGAAGACCCAGCCGACCACGCCCCTTCTTGTCCATATTCCGGACGCTCACTTTTCTTCTCACTGATACCGCCCCGATCACGGAGCGTGGTGACAGGGTCGACCATTCGTCCCCACAGCCCCGACAGCACCACCCGTAACACCCGAGCGGCGGAACGGACCCGGAGAGCCCCCTTCCCCCACAGCGGCTAACCTGCTGGGTATGGCCCCTTCCTCTGCCCTCTCGACCGTGTCCGTCATCCGATCCGACGTGGACCGCGAACTGTCCGTCTTCTGCGCCGACCACCGCGGCCGCCTGCTGGAGATCGGTGACGAACTGGCCCCCGCCATGGACGCCCTGGAGACCATGGTCTCCGGCGGCAAGCGCCTGCGTCCGACCTTCGCCTACTGGGGTTGGCGCGGTGCCGGGGGCGCGGACCGTGACGAGCGGATGATCCGGGCCGCCTCCTCCCTGGAGTTCCTCCAGGCCTGCGCCCTCGTCCACGACGACGTGATCGACAACAGCGACACCCGACGCGGCCTGCCCGCGACCCACCGCCGCATGGCCAAGATGCACGCCGACCAGGGGTGGAGCGGTGACAGCGAGGGCTTCGGCCAGGGCGCCGCGATCCTCATCGGCGACCTGTGCCTGGCCTGGTCCGACGAGATGTACCAGGCCAGCGGTTTCGCCCCGGACACCCTCCAGCGGGGACGCGTCCCCTTCGACGCGATGCGCACCGAGGTCATGGCGGGCCAGTACCTGGACACGCTGGAGCAGGTGCGCGGCACCGCCACCCGTGAGGCCGCCCTCCGGGTGATGCGCTACAAGTCCGCCAAGTACACGGTGGAGCGTCCGCTGCACCTGGGGGCGGCGCTGGCCGGCCGCTACGAGGAGCTGGCCGGGGTCTACACCGACTACGGCATCCCTCTGGGGATCGCCTTCCAGCTCCGCGACGACCTGCTCGGCGTGTTCGGCGACCCCACCACCACGGGCAAGCCCGCCGGTGACGACCTGCGCGAGGGCAAGCGGACCCTGATCGTGGCCGAGACCCTCGAACGCTCCGGAAGCGCCGACGCCGAGCGGTTCCGTGAGCTGCTGGGCGCCCCCGACCTGTCGGTGGCCTCGGTCGAGTGGATGTGCTCCCTGATCGAGACCAGCGGGGCCCTGGCCGCCTGCGAGGCCCTGGTGGAGGACTACGCCGGACAGGCGCTCGCCGCCACGGAGCACCCGGAGCTGGCCGACGACGCCCGCGGGCCGCTGCGCGACCTGGTGGTGGCCGCCACCCGCCGCTCCCACTGACGACACGACCTGGAACCCGACCTCCGAGACCCCTAGGGGACGCCCCTGGGGGTTTCAGGGGTTTTCTCACATCGGTCCCCGTTGTGCGGCGCCCTCCGTTTCGCGTTGAATCGAATCTCACGATAGATCTCGAAAAGCGGAGCCCCTCATGCCCAGGCCCCCGGCCTCGCGCGGTCCGACCGGAACCACCGAACGTGCCCTCGCCCCCGACCTCGCCCGCGGCTTCATGCTGTTGTTCATCGCGCTGGCCAACACGGTCTGGTACCTGTGGGCGCTACCGAGCGGCGGCGCCACCATGCATCCCCCCTCGGAGGACCTCCCGGACCGGATCGCGCAGTTCTTCACGATCGTCGTCGTGGACATGCGCAGCTACCCGATGTTCGCCTTCCTCTTCGGTTACGGGATGGTGCAGCTCGCCCGTCGCCAAGAGGCGGCCGGAAGCGACGCCAAGGCGGTCGCGGCCCTGCTGCGTCGCCGCAACCTGTGGCTGATCGCCTTCGGCGCGGTCCACGCCCTCCTGCTCTGGATGGGCGACGTGCTCGGCGCGTACGGTGTGGCCGGCCTGCTGCTGGGATGGCTCTTCCTCCGCCGCCGGGAGACCACCCTGCTGGTGTGGGGCTGGGTCCTGACCGGTCTGTTGGCCTCGCTCTCCGTACTCGGCCTCCTGTCCATGCCCTTCCTCGGTTCGCTGCCGGACGAGGACGCCGCCGGCATGGAGGCGCTCGCCGGCAGCATCGCCGACCCCTCGTTCCTCACCGCCGCCCTGGACCGGATCACGGTCTGGCCCGGAGTCGCCCTCCTTCAGGGTGTGTTCGGCCTCGCGATCCCCGCGGCGATCCTCTTCGGCTATCGGGCCGCGCGCATGCGCGTTCTGGAGGAGCCCGGTGCACACCTGCCCCTGCTGCGGCGGACCGCCGTCATCGGTATCTCCGTGGGCTGGCTGGGCGGTCTGCCCCTCGCCCTGTACCAGGTCGGTGCGCTGGACCTGAACGCCACGCAGGCCCAGATCCTGACCCTTCCGCACATGACCACCGGCATCCTCTGCGGTGTCGGCTATGTGGCGCTGATCGCCCTGATCGCGCACCGGATCCAGAACCGGGACCGCGAACCCGGCGTGGTGGTCACCGCTCTGAGCGCCACCGGTAGGCGTTCCCTGTCCGCCTATCTCGGTCAGTCGGTCCTGTGCGCGCCGATCCTGTCCGCCTGGGGGCTGGGTCTGGCCGCCTGGATGACGTCGTGGACGATGTTCCTGTACGCGGTCGGGGTCTGGCTGGTCACCGTGGTGATCGCCTACGGCATGGAGCGCGCCGGCCGTCGCGGACCGGCCGAGGTCCTGCTCCGACGTCTGTCCTACCGGCGGGTGAACACCCCTTCGCCCGCATCCGCCCCGGAAGGGGACGAGGGGCCGCACCAAGAGCGGACCACCCCCTGACCCGAAGGCGCAAAAAGGCGCGTGCCGATCAGTGCTCGGCACGCCGCCTTCCTCCAGGATGGCTGTCATGGGCGACGATCACATGACAAACCACACCATAGGGGTGACCGGGGCCACCGGTGCCCTGGGCGGACGCGTGGCCGCCAGGATCGCCAGGCTCGGGGCCAGGCAGCGTCTCATCGTGCGCGATATCAATCGGGCCCCGGAGTATCCGGGCAGTAGCGCGTCGATGGCCGTCTACGAGGACACCGCCGCCTTCGAACGGGCCTGTCGTGGTGTGGACACCCTGTTCCTGGTCTCGGCGACCGAGTCCGAGAATCGGATGGACACCCACATCAGCGCGGTGGACGGCGCCGTCCGGGCCGGGGTGTCCCGGATCGTGTACCTGTCGTTCCTGGGTGCCGGACCGGCCGCCACCTTCACCTTCGCCCGGACGCACTTCTTCACCGAGGCGCACATCCGCTCGACCGGGGTGCCGTACACGTTCTTGAGACCCTCCCTCTACCTGGATCTGATGCCCTCCTGGGTGGACGACCACGGTGTGGTGCGCGGCCCGGCCGGAGAGGGTCGCGTCGCCTGGGTGTCCCGGGACGACGTGGCGGACGTGGCCGCCACCGTGCTCACCGACCCCGTGGTGATCGCCGCCTCCGAGGAGACCACCTACGACGTGACCGGCCCGGAGGCGCTCTCGGTCGGGGCCACCGTGGAGCGACTGGGCCGGCTCACCGGACGTTCGATCCGGTACGTGCCCGAGACCTGGGAGGAGGCCTTGGAGTCGCGTCGCTCGAGCGGGGCCCCGGAGTGGGCGGTCGAGGGGTGGGCCTCGTCGTACGCGGCGATCGCCTCCGGTGAGCTGGACGTGGTCTCCCCCACGGTGCCGGATCTGACCGGGCATCCGGCCCAGTCGATCGAGGGCTTCCTGCGCCGCCATCCCAGCGCGTTGTCGCACGTCCACGTCTGATCGCTCCGCCCCGGCCGTCGTGCTCCCGCACGGCGGCCCCGTCGTCTCCGAGGTTCCCCGAGGGAATCCTCCCCTCCCCCTTGACCTCAACATTGGTTTAGGTAGGAGGGTCGTTCTTGTAAGACGAACGACGGACCACGGAGTGTGCGATGCGAGCGGTGAGAGTGGACGGATTCGGCGGCCCGGAGGTCCTCGCCCTTCACGAGGTCCCCGAGCCCGAGCCCGGTCCCGGCGAGGTGGCCGTACGGGTGGAGGCGGCCAACGTCATCTACCTCGACACCCTGATCCGGAGGGGCCTCGCCCGGGAGTTCTTCCCGATCGAGCCTCCGTACGTGCCGGGTTCGAGCGTGGTGGGCCGGGTCGAGGAGGTCGGCCCGGAGGCCGATCCCTCCCTCGTCGGAGCCCTCGTGCTCTCCGAGACGGAGGAGGGCGGATACGCGGAGCGGGTCGTGGTCCGTGAGGACGGCCTGGTACGGGTGCCCGACGGGCTCTCCCCCCACGATGCCCTGGCCCTGCTGGTCGACGGAGCCACGGCGATGCTCCTGGAGCGCTCCGCCCGTTTCCTCCCCGACACCCGGGTGCTGGTACTGGCCGCCGCGGGCGGCGCCGCGAGCCTGGTCGTGCAGCTCGCCCGGCTGGCGGGGGCCCGGGTGATCGGCGCCGCGTCCAGCCCGGAGAAGCGGGAACTGGCCCGAGCCCTGGGAGCGGTCGAGACCGTGGACTACTCGGCCCCCGACTGGCACGACCGGGTCCGCGAGATCACCGGCGGGGCCGGGGTGGACGTGGTCGTCGACGGGGCCGGAGGGGCGCTGGGGGCGTCGGCCTTCTCCCTCGTGGCCGACGGGGGACGTTTCGTCAGCTACGGCACCACCGACGGGGAGATCGTCGAGATCGACGAGGCCGAGGCGTCCCGACGTCGGATCGAGACCGTGGGCCTGTTCGACATCCAACGGGAGGAGAACCTGGGCCGGAACGACCTGGCCAGACTCGCCTTGGAGGAGGCCAGGGAGGGCCGGATCCGACCGCACGTGGGGATGACCCTGCCCTTGGAGCGGGCCGCCGAGGCGCACCGGGCGCTCCAGGAGCGTCGGGTCGTCGGGAAGGTGCTCCTCGTCCCCTGACCCGAACGGTCAGGAACGGTCGGAGCGCGCGGTCAACCGGGCCCGCAACGCGGCGGCGGCCGCTCGGGGGTCCTCCGCCTCGGTGATCGCGCGCACCACGACCACCCGACGGGCACCGGCGTCCAGTACGCGGTCGACGTTGTCGAGGTCGATGCCGCCGATGGCGAACCAGGGGCGGTCGCCGGCCAGCTCGGCGGCCCGCTCGACCAGGGAGAGCCCGGCCGCGGGACGACCCGGCTTGGTCGGGGTGGCCCAGGTCGGCCCGACACAGAAGTAGTCGCTGCCCGCCTCGGCCGCGGAGGCCGCGGCGGCGTCGGCGTCGTTGTTGGAACGGCCGATGATCGGGTCGGCGCCGATGATGTCCCTGGCCATGGGGACGGGAAGGTCCCGCTGCCCCAGGTGCAGGACGTCGGCGCGCACCGAGCGGGCGATGTCGGCCCGGTCGTTGACCGCGAGCAGGGCCCCGTGCCGCTCGCAGGCCTCGCGCATGATCTCCAGGGCCGCGAGCTCCTCACGGGCCTCCAGACCCTTGTCCCGGAGTTGGACGATGTCCACACCTCCGGCCAGGGCGGCGTCGGTGAACTCCGCGAGATCGCCGCGCCCGGTCCGGGCGTCGGTGCACAGGTACAGAAGCGATGCGTCCAGGCGCTCGCGCAGGCTGGTTCCGTGGCTGGTCCTCACACCGTCCACCTTAGGGCCCGGAGATCGGGGACCCGAGGGCACCCCCGTGCGGAGCGCCCCGGGCCCCGGACCCGCCTCAGAAGGCCAGGCTCTGGGCGCGGCGCCGCACCTCGGTGCCCCGGTTCTCGCGCATGGCCTGGATCGGGGTTCCGGGCAGGGTGTCGTCCGGGGTGAACAGCCAGCGCAGGGCCTCCTCCGTGGAGAACCCGGCGTCGGTGAGCAGCACGATGGTGCCGGGCAGCCCCTTGACCAGGTCCTCCCCGTCCAGGAAGGCGGCGGGGATGGAGAGTTCTCCGCCCCGGACCAGACCCATCAGCCGCTTCTCGCGGATGAGCGTCTTGATCCGGTTCGGGCTCACGCCCAGCGGCCGGGCGGCCTCTCGCAGGGTCAGCCAGTCGCCGACCAGTTCGTCGATTTCACGGTCGCTTTGTGTCACCCTCCCAATCTGCCACACACGGCCGGCCACGCGGACCGTCCCGGCCGTGCCGGGTGACCTGGCAGAGGTCCCGACGCGCCCCCTTCGAAGGGCCTGTCCTAGGATGGGGTACCGAACAGACACGTCCCGCGGGAGCCGGGTGGACCCGGCTGAGAGGGAGACTGCCCGTCTCCGACCGCACGAACCTGATCCGGATCATGCCGGCGAAGGGAGTGGAGGAGCGCACCGTGCGTACTTTCGAGGAAACCCCCGACACGAGGATTCGTCCTACCAATACCGTGGTCGTGGTGGGCGGTGGCGTCATCGGCCGCGTCACCGCGTGGCGGGCCGCCCAACAGGGCCTGGACGTCACGCTGGTCGAGCCCGATCCGGTGGACGAACCGTCCCACGCGCGTGCCGCCTCGACCGTCGCCGCGGGCATGCTGACCCCCGCCACCGAGGCGGTGTTCGGCGAGGAGGAGCTGATGGCCCTGGGCCTGCGCTCCGCGCGGATGTACGACGACTTCGTCGCCGAGGTGGAGGCCGCGAGCGGCCGATCGGTGGGTCATCGCCGCACCGGCACCCTGCTGGTCGCCTTCGATCGGGACGACCTGGCCGTCCTGCACGATCTGCACGCCCTCCAGGAACGGCTGGGGATCGCCACCGAACGGCTGGGCGGCCGTGAGTGCCGCAGGTTGGAGCCCATGCTGGCGCCTTCCGTGCGCGGCGGTGTCCTGGCCCCCGAGGACCACTCCCTCGACCCCCGGCTCCTCCTCCGGGCCCTGGCCGAGGCCGGGAGGCGCGCGGGGGTGCGCGAGGTCTCCGGGACCGTGGCGGAGGTCTCCTCCCCGGGCCCCGACGGGGCCCGCCTCGGGGTACGTCCGATCGACGGTCCCGTCCTTCCGGCGCACCAGGTCGTCCTGGCCGCGGGCTGCTGGGGCGACCGGATCACGCTGCCCGCGCCGGTGGTGCCGCCGCTGCGCCCGGTCAAGGGACAGTTGCTGCGCGCCCGCGTGCGCGCCGGAGAACCGCCCATCGTGGAGCGCACCGTGCGCGGCCTGGTCCGCGGATTCCCCGTCTACCTGGTGCCACGCGCCGACGGCGAGGTGATCGTGGGCGCCACCCAGGAGGAACTGGGCCACGACACCGCCCTGACCGCGGGGGGACTCTGGCAGGTACTGCGGGACGCCCGAGAGCTGGTCCCCGGGGTGGGCGAACTGGAGATCACCGAGACCTGCGTGGGCCTGCGCCCCGGATCCCCCGACAACGAACCCCTCCTGGGCCCCACGAGGGTCCCGGGACTGCACCTGGCCTCCGGCCACTTCCGCCACGGGGTGCTCCTGGCCCCCGTGACCGGAGAGGTCATGGCCGAGGCGCTCACCACCGGCACGCTGCCCGAGTACGCGCGCCGGTTCGCCGCCGACCGAGCCGTGCCCGGCGGTGACACGCGGGAGAAGCCGACGACGTGGGAGGAACAGTGGAACTGATCATCAACGGCGAGAGCCGCCAGAGCGAGGCCGCCACGGTCGAGACGGTCGTGCGCGACCTGACCTCGGCCGGGGAGGGGCGGATCCCCGGCGGGATCGCGGTCGCCGTCAACGACGAGGTCGTGCGCCGTACCGCCTGGGCCGAGACCGCCCTGTCCCCCGGAGACCGTGTGGACATCCTGACCGCCGTGCAGGGAGGCTGAACCATGACCGACACCCTCGACGCCCCCACCACGATCGACGATCCCCTCGTCATCGACGGGGTCTCCTTCGGTTCCCGGCTCATCACCGGCACCGGCGGCGCCCCCTCCCTGGAGGTCCTGGAGGAGGCCCTGCTCGCCTCGGGGACCGAGCTCACCACCGTGGCCATGCGCAGGGTCACCCCCGGTACCCGCGGTTCGGTGTGGGACGTCCTGGAGCGCAACGCGATCCGGCCGCTGCCCAACACCGCCGGCTGCTTCACCGCCGTCGAGGCCGTGCGCACCGCCCGGTTGGGCCGTGAGGCCCTGGAGACCGACTGGGTCAAGCTGGAGGTGGTGGCCGACGAGCACACCCTGCTGCCCGACCCGGTGGAGCTGCTGGACGCCGCCGAGACCCTCGTGGACGAGGGGTTCACCGTCCTGCCCTACACCAACGACGACCCGATCCTGGCCCGTCGACTGGAGCAGGTGGGGTGCGCCGCCGTCATGCCGTTGGCCGCGCCGATCGGTTCGGGCCTGGGCATCCGCAACCCGCACAACCTCGAACTGATCGTCGAGCAGGCCCGGGTCCCGGTGATCGTCGACGCGGGCATCGGTACCGCCAGCGACGCGGCCCTGGCGATGGAACTGGGATGCGACGCGGTGTTGTTGGCCACTGCCGTGACCCGCGCGCAGGACCCCGTCCGTATGGCGACCGCGATGCGCGACGCCGTCCGGGCCGGGCGGGGCGCGCGTCTGGCCGGCCGTATCCCGGTCCGCCGTCACGCGCTGGCCTCCAGCCCCGACGTGGTCTGACACCCGTGCGTCGGGCCGGCGTGGATCGTCGGCCCGACGGACGGTTTGCGCTCGTCCCCTACCGTGGTGGGGTACGGCGGCCCTTTGGAGGGCGCCGCTCCCATCAGAACCGCCCAGGCGCGAACTCCCTCGACCGCACACGGAACGACCTTGTGCGACACGGACCGGGGACGCCGCGACCGTGAACCGCGGGGCAGAACCGACGCCGGATTCCGCTATCGTGTCGGTTCGATACCTGGTGTCGGGTACGCGCCACCGGCCGCGATCTCCCGCGCTCCCCGCAGCAAGGACACAACTCCGCCGTGGACATGACGAATTCCGACCCGCTTGTAGGCGCGACACTGGACCGTCGCTACTTCGTCGAGTCAAGGATCGCCGGTGGCGGCATGGCGACGGTGTACGTCGCCCACGACCTGAGACTGGACCGCAGACTGGCCTTGAAGGTCATGCATCCCTCTCTGGCCCAGGACCCCTCCTTCGTCCAGCGCTTCATCAACGAGGCGCACTCGGTCGCCAAGCTCTCCCACCCCAACGTGGTGCAGGTCTTCGATCAGGGCGAGGATCAGGGACACGTGTTCCTGGCCATGGAGTACGTCCCGGGCCGGACCCTGCGCGACCTCCTCAAGGAGCAGGGCAGGCTGGCCCCCCGGCAGGCCCTGAACTTCATGGCCCCGGTCCTGGCCGCGCTGGGCGCCGCCCATCAGGCGGGCATGGTGCACCGCGACGTCAAGCCCGAGAACGTCCTCATCACCGAGGACGGTCGGGTGAAGGTCGCCGACTTCGGTCTGGCCCGCGCCGTCGAGCAGTCCAACCAGGGACTGACCCGGACCGGCACCCTCATGGGCACCGCCGCCTACCTGGCCCCCGAGCAGATCGAGAAGGGCACCGCCGACGCCCGCAGTGACGTCTACGCGGCCGGCATCATGCTCTACGAGCTGCTCACCGGTGGACAGCCGCACACCGGCGAGACCCCCATCGCCATCGCCTACCAGCACGTCACCGAGGACGTCCCCCGTCCCTCCCACTTCCTGCCCGGGCTCCCGCCCGAGGTGGACACCCTGGTCACCAAGGCCACCGAGCGCGATCCCAGGTACCGTCCGAGCAACGCGGGCCAGTACCTGGCCAAGGTGCTGGAGGTCCTGCGCGACCTGCCGGAGAACCCCGCCCCGGCCCAGGGCCGGATGGCGCCGGTCGCCCCGACCGGTCCCTCCGCCGCCACCATGACCGCGCCCCAGTTGATCGCCGGCGGCGCAGGTCCGGGGACCGAGAACGCCACCATGGTCGTCGACATGGGCGCCATGGACGGCTATGGCGACGACGACCGCTACCCCGACGACGGGGAGCGTTCCCGTTTCGGCCGTAAGCCCCTGCTGATCGCCGGTGCCGCGGTCATGGCCCTGATCGTCGGCGTGGTCGGCTGGTGGTTCCTGCTCGGCCGCTTCGAGTCCGTTCCCGACGTGATCGGGTCCACCCCCGAGGCCGCGGGGACCGAGATCCGGTCCAGTGGTCTGATCTACAACCTCTCCGACCGGACCGTCTACAGCGACGACGCCGCCGCCGGCGAGGTGGGCGGTACCGACCCCGAGATCGGTACCCGGCTCTCCCCGGGCGACGAGGTGACGGTGTTCCTCTCCAAGGGGCCGCAGGAGGTGGACATGCCCGAGCTGGTCGGCGCCGACGTCGCCGACGCCGTCAAGGAGTTGGAGGACCTCGGGTTCGAGTCCGACAAGATCGCCCAGGAAGAGGTCGACGCCACCGACAAGGACCCCGGCGAGGTCATCTCCACCTCGCCCGAGGCCGGCTCCACCGCCGACCGTGAGGAGACGGTGACGCTCACCGTCAGCCGGGGCATCCCCGTGCCGAGCCTGGCCGGGGAGAAGCTGGAGGACGCCGAGGCCCAGCTGGAGGACCTGGGTCTGTCGGTCGAGGTCGTCGAGGAGGAGAGCGAGAACATCGACGAGGGCCGGGTGATCACCCAGAGCCCCGACACCGGCATCAACGTGGGCGCCGGCTCCACCGTCACCCTGACCGTCTCCACCGGGCCCCCCGGAGTGGACATCCCCAACGTGGTCGGCGAGCGGATCAACGACGCCCGCAAGACCTTGGAGGAGGCGGGCTTCGAGGTCGAGGTGGAGCGCATCCTGGGCGGCCGGATCGTGGCGCACCAGTCGCACAACGGCAAGGCGCCCAAGGGCACCGAGATCACGATCACCGCGACCCCGCGGGGGATCAACCTTCCCGGTGACGACGATGACGACGACGACTGATCCGGTCGGTCTTCGATGAGGGGCGGGGGGCGCGGGCTCCCCGCCCCTCTCGTCTCTCCGTCTCCGGGAGGAACGGCGTGAACCGGCCACGCCCCGTCCTGCCGTTCCGGGCTTCTCGGGCACTACGCTCGGCGACATGAGCGGTGACGACATCCGAGTACTGGTGGTGGACGACCACCCCATGTGGCGTGACGCGGTGGCCCGGGACCTGGACGAGGCGGGCATGACCGTGGTGGGCACCGCGGGCGACGGCGCCAAGGCCCTACGGATCGCCCCGGCGGCCCGTCCCACCCTGGCCGTGGTGGACCTGCACCTGCCCGACACCGACGGGGTGCGGCTCACCTCGGCGCTTCTGGCCCTGCCCGAGCCTCCGAGGGTCCTGGTGCTCTCGGCCAGCGGGGAGAGCGAGGACGTGCTGGCCGCGGTCAAGGCCGGCGCCACCGGCTATCTCGTGAAGTCGGCCGGCCGGGAGGAGCTCTTGGACGCGGTGCGGCGGGTCCACGCCGGAGAGGCGGTCTACACCCCCGGACTGGCCGGTCTGGTCCTCGGCGAGTACCGCCGGCTCTCGGCCGAGGACGAGAGCGCCCGCGCCGGAGACGAGAAGAGCCCCCGACTCACTCCCCGGGAGACCGAGGTCCTGCGTCTGGTGGCCAAGGGGCTGGCCTATAAGCAGATCGCCCGAAGACTGACCATCTCCCACCGGACCGTACAGAATCACGTGCAGAACACCCTGACCAAACTCCACCTGCACAACCGGGTGGAGCTGGTGCGCTACGCCATCGACCAGGGGTTGGACGAATGATCTCGGGGACGGAACGGATATCACCGGTACTTTCGGTCTCCCCCGCCCCGGGGAGGGGGCGGGATTTCGGAGGTCCTTTCCGGCCCGGGGGTTGGCTCGGTCTCGTCTGCCCCACTATGGTCTAGACCATCTGGCGTCCGACGCCGTCAAGACACACAACGTCGAGGAGAATGTCGCATGCGAGTCGGTGTGCTGACCGGTGGCGGAGACTGCCCCGGTCTGAACGCGGTCATCCGCGCCGTGGTCCGTAAGGGCATCAAGGACTACGGCTACGAGTTCATCGGCTTCCGGGACGGCTGGCGTGGGCCCCTGGAGGGCGACACCATGCCGCTGGACGTGTCGGCCGTACGCGGCATCCTCCCCCGCGGAGGGACCATCCTGGGCTCCTCCCGCACCAACCTGATGAAGATCGAGGGCGGTGTCGAGCGGGTCAAGGACAACATGGCCGGCCTGGGCGTGGACGCCCTGGTCGCCATCGGCGGCGAGGACACCCTCGGTGTGGCCCGGCAGCTGCACGACCGCGGCGTCAACGTGGTGGGCGTCCCCAAGACCATCGACAACGACCTCAACGCCACGGACTACACGTTCGGGTTCGACACGGCCGTCAACATCGCGGTGGAGGCGATCGACCGCCTGCACACCACGGCGGAGTCCCACCACCGCGCCCTGGTCGTCGAGGTCATGGGCCGGCACGCCGGCTGGATCGCCCTGCACTCGGGTATGGCCGCGGGCGCCAACGTCATCCTCATCCCCGAGCGCCCCTTCGACATCGACGAGGTCGTCGCGCACGTCGAGAGCCGTTTCCGGACGCAGTACGCCCCCATCATCGTGGTCGCCGAGGGAGCCCACCCCAAGGAGGGCCAGATGGAGCTCCAGACCGGCGAGAAGGACTCCTTCGGCCACGTCCGTCTGGGCGGCATCGGCCAGAACCTGGCCGACGAGATCGAGCGGCGCACCGGCAAGGAGTCCCGCTCGGTCGTGCTCGGCCACGTCCAGCGCGGCGGCACCCCCTCCGCCTTCGACCGGGTGCTCGCCACCCGCCTGGGCGTGCACGCCATCGAGGCCGTGCACGACAAGGCCTTCGGTCGGATGGTCGGCCTTCAGGGCACCGACATCGTCCGCGTCGACCTGGCCGAGGCCACCGACACCCTCAAGACGGTCCCCGCCGAGCGTTACCAGGAGGCCGAGGTCTTCTTCGGCTGATCCGCGCCACGCGACGGCCCCTCCCGACCCCGTCGGGAGGGGCCGTTCGACGTCCGAGGGGTGTCGGTCCTCTCGATCGGCGCCGAACGGGAATGTACCGAGCGCTCCGGAGATTGTTCGATACTGGAGGGAAGCGGTGGACACTCCCGGTCTCTCCATCGCGCCCCTCTCCCTCTCATCGGGTACCAAGGCACCATCTTTTCCGGAGGTAGCACCATGTCCGCGTCGCTGGAGTCCGCGCCGCTCCCCGTAACCGAGGTCGGTGCCGACGCCGGGCTCGGAGAGCTCTGCGTGCTGATGAAGCTCGGCGAGATCGTCCTCAAGGGCTCCAACCGCAAGCTCTTCGAACGGCGTCTGCACAACAACATCCGTGCCTCGGTCCGCGACCTGGGCGACATCCGGCTCTCCCAGCGCGGCGCCGGTGTGATCATCGTGCGCAAGCCCGGGGCCTCGGACCTGGAGATCGCCGAGATCGCGGACCGCATGGCCAACGTCATGGGCGTGGTGTGGGTGCACCTGGTCCGCCGGGTGCCCAAGGACATGGACGCCGTCGTGGACGTGTCCGTGCGCTCCATGGCCGACCGTGAGGGCACCTTCGCGGTGCGCGCCCGCCGCCGCGACAAGCGCTTCGAGATGACCTCCTCCGAGCTGGCCGGCCTCCTCGGATCCAAGATCATCGAGGCCCACGGCTACAAGGTGAACCTCAAGCGGCCCGACAACACCCTCTTCGTCGAGGTCGACAAGGACGAGGTGTTCGTCTTCACCGACGGCATCCCCGGCCAGGGCGGTCTGCCCGCCGGTATGAGCGGCCGCGGCCTGGTGCTGATGTCGGGCGGTATCGACTCCCCCGTCGCCGCGCACCGGATGATCCGGCGCGGCCTGAAGGTCGACTTCCTGCACTTCTCCGGGATGCCCTTCACCGGCCCCGAGTCCATCTACAAGGCCTACAGCCTGGTCCGTCAGCTCGACCGCTACCAGGTGGGCTCGCGTCTGTTCGTGGTGCCGTTCGGCAAGGCACAGCAGCAGCTGAAGAGCTCGGGCATCGAGCGATTGCAGATCGTCGCCCAGCGCCGGTTGATGCTCAAGACCGCCGAGGCCCTCGCCGACGACCTCGGCGCCGAGTGCCTGATCACCGGGGACGCCCTGGGCCAGGTCTCCAGCCAGACGATGACCAACATCACCGCCCTGGACGACGCCGTGGACCTGCCGATCCTGCGGCCCCTCATCGGCATGGACAAGACCGAGATCATGGACCAGGCCCGCTCCATCGGGACCCTGGCCATCTCCGAGCTGCCCGACGAGGACTGCTGCACCATGCTGACCCCGCGTCAGGTGGAGACCGCGGCCAAGATCGGCGACCTGCGCCAGATCGAGAAGCGTCTGGACGCCGAGGAGCTGGCCGAGCACCTGGTGACCACGGCCCAGGTGCACAAGCCCAGCTTCCTGGGCGAGGAGGCCCCCGCGAAGGTGACCCCGACGGCCGCCGCCACGACCGTCACCGCCTGAGCCGCCCTCCCCTCGTACACCGGTGCCCCGGCCCCTCCCACGTGGAGGGTTCCGGGGCACCGGTGCGTTCGACGGTCCTACAGGGCGACCGGCTCGGCCGTGGGGGCCGGGGTGAGGGTACGGCCGCTCAGGGTGGCCAGGGTCGAGGCCAGATCGCGCAGCTCGGCCAGGTCCTCCTCGAGCAGGGCCTGCGGGCCGTCGCACAGCGCCGTCTCAGGGCTGGGGTGGACGTCCACGATGACGCCGTCGGCGCCGATGGCGATGGCCGCGCGGGAGAGGGGCAGGACCAGGTCCCGCTTGCCGCCGGAGTGGGACGGGTCGACGATCACCGGCAGGTGGGTGAGGTTCTGCGCCACCGGAACGGCGCTGATGTCCAGGGTGTTGCGGGTGGCCTTCTCGAAGGTGCGGATCCCGCGCTCGCACAGGACGATGTCGAGGTTGCCGCGCTGGGCGATGTACTCGGCGGCCATCAACCACTCCTCGATGGTGGCGCTCATGCCGCGCTTGAGCAGGACCGGCTTGCCCGCGTCGCCCACCGCCTGGAGCAGGGCGAAGTTCTGCATGTTGCGGGTACCGATCTGGAGCATGTCGGCGTAGGAGGCGACCAGCTCGACGTCGGCGGCGTCCACCACCTCGGTCACGATGGGCAGGCCGGTCTCCTCACGCACGTCGGCGAGGATCCTCAGGCCCTGCTCGCCCAGGCCCTGGAAGGCGTAGGGCGAGGTCCGGGGCTTGTAGGCGCCGCCTCGGAGCAGGGAGGCACCGGCGTCCCGGGCCATGCGGGCGGCCTCGAGGGTCTGCTCGGGGGTCTCGACCGCGCAGGGGCCGGCGATCACGGTCATGTTGTCGCCGCCGATCGGAACGCCGCGCACGCTCACGACCGTGCGGCTGTCGTGGTTCTCGCGGCTGACCAGCTTGTAGGGGGCGGAGATCCGCAGCACGTCGGCCACACCGGGCCTGGCGGCCAGGCCGAGGTCCTGGAACCTCTCGACGTCGCCGACCAGACCGATGATGGTACGGCTCACGCCACGGGTCACGTAGGCCTCACCCCCGGAAGAGGTGACCATCTCGACGAGCGCGTCGATGTTGTCGGAGGTGGCGTCCGGCGCCATAACGATGACCATGTGGGTTGTCCCTGTTTCGTCGGTTGAAGGGCGGAGCCGCGTGGCGGTCGTGCCCGGCCGGAAGGTCCCGGAACACGAAAGAGCCCCGGGCCTGTACCGGCCCGGGGCTCCTGAGGATCGTCTGTGTCAGCGCAGCGCTTTACAGGCGACCGGGGAGAAGGGCCGGTAGCCATAAAAGCGCCAAAAGTTCCGCTGCATGGCTGTGACTATAGCGCATCGTCACCGTCCGCTCGCACGACCGGGGGGAGTGAGCCACCTCTCATCGCGGCCTGGCAGGATGACGGACACGGCGCCCTCCCGAAGGAGCGGGGGCGCGAGGTCCGCGGTTCGCCGACGGATCGACACGGTCACAGGGGGGCGGATTGTCCGAAGGAACGGAGGCCGAGGGCCCGGGCCCCGACGCGCGGACGCGACGTCCGGGGTTGCCTCCCGGGCAGAGGGCGCGCCGGGAGCACAGGCCGGTGCACTACGGGCGGGTGCCCTCCTTTCGCCCCGAGCGATGGGACTTCCGGGTGTTCGGGACCACCGAGTCCCTGGGCACCTACGGCTGGAGCTGGGAGGAGTTCTCCGCGCTGCCCTCGGTCGAGGAGGTCCGGGACTTCCACTGTGTGCTGCGGTTCACCGTCCCGGACGTGCGCTGGACCGGGGTGCGTGCGAGCGACCTGGTCCGTTGGGCCCCGCCGTCGCCGGAGACCACCCACGTGATGGCCTGGGGCGAATACGGCTACAGCGCCAACCTGCGCATCGACGACTTCCTCGCCGACGGGGTGCTCCTGGCCACCCATCGGGACGGGGAGCCGCTCTCCCCCGAGCACGGGTATCCGCTCCGGCTCGTGGTACCGCAGCTCTACGGTTGGAAGAGCGTGAAGTGGTTGCGTTCGGTGGAGTACATGGTGGGCGACCGGAGGGGGTTCTGGGAGGAGCGCGGCTATCACAACCGCGCGGACCCCTGGGGCGAGGAGCGCTTCTCCGAACAGGAGGGCCCGGAGGACGGCCCTCCCCTGTAGAGGGGCTCACGCCCCCTGGCGCGGCACCCGCATCTCGAACTCGGTGCCCTCGTCGGGGGCCGTGTGGATCTCGGTGCTGCCGCCCAGGTCGCGGACGCGCCCCAGGACGGACTGGGAGACCCCGAGGCGTCCCTCGGCCCGGGCCCGTTCCAGTCGTTCCGGAGGGATGCCCGGGCCGTCGTCGCGCACGCTCACGGTGACCGCGTCGGGTTCGTCCTCGACGAGCACCCACGCCCGGGTCCCCGGCGGGCAGTGGCGTTCGACGTTGTGCAGGGCCGCGACCACCGCCGCGGTCAACTCGCGCACGACGTGTTCGGCCAGGACGACCGGGGTGGCGGGGGCCGAGACGGTGACCTCGACCGACTCCAGGGCACGCAGATGGTCGCGCAGGTCGACGGAGCCCGGGACCGCCTCCGGGGCCGTCGTCGCCGCCACCGAGGGGTCCGGGGCGTCGGTGATCAGGGCCCGGAGGCGGACCTCCTGCTCACCGGCCATGCGGCCCAGTTCGGCCGCCGGTCCGCCGATCTCGTCACCGCGTCTGCGCACCAGGGAGAGCACCTGGAGCACCGAGTCGTGGATGGAGCGGGCGAGTCGCTCACGTTCGCGGATCCGCGCTTCGAGGGCGACGGCCCGGGCGAAACGCTCCTCCGCCTGTTCGGCGACGTGGGCCATGTAGCCCACGACCAGTCCGGTCAGGAGCAGCAGGACCACCCCGCGCGCGGTCGCCGCGGTGATGGCGGCGCCCATGATCGTCCGCAGGGCGATGTCGGCCGCGCCGTAGGCGAGGGCCACCGCGATCGCGCCCCTGCGCCCCAGGACGACGCTCACGGACAGGGCCGCTCCGGCGAACCAGTAGGCGCTCAGCGGCGGGGCCTGGGTCAGGTAGAAGGGCGTGGCCGCCAGGGCGGTGGCGAACAGGCAGCCGAAGGAGACCGCCAGATCGGCCCAGAGCAGGCGGCGGGTCCGACGTGCCGGATCCGCGTAGGCCCGGGTGGTCACCACCGTCCACACGGACATCACCACGAGCACGACCCAGGCCGCCCACGGCGTCTCCAGGTAGCGGTGGTGATGGACGACCAGCACGAAGGCGTGGACCAGGGCCACGGCGCGGTAGAGGGCCAGAGCGCGCCAGAGGGGGACGTCGAAACCCAGGGGTCAGACCACCGCCCCGTCGTCGGGACCGTTGTCCCCGGAGGGGCGCGAGTCGTTCATGCGCAGGATGAGCATCACGAAGCTGCCGAGGAAGACCAGGACGCCCAGGAGCATCATCCAGTTGGGCAGGGACAGTCCGAAGAAGGCCGCGCCGAACAGCACCGCGGGAACGCCCAGGAGCCCGAACCAGGCGGCGATACCGGCCCGGTCGCCCTGGAGCAGGGGCGGGGGCGGCGGGGGTTCGTAGTGCCCCTCCGTCTCCGCCTCGGCCCGGCGACGCTCGGCCTCACGGGTCTCGTCGTCGTCATCGTCATCGATGTCGCGCGGAAGGCCGGCGAGGATGTCGCTCGGCCGGACCCGGGACTCGTCGGGGGCGCCGAGGTTCTCGGCGTCGGGCCAGGCCACCCGTTCGCGCTGCTCCCCCTGACCTTCGGGTTCGTCGTAGAAACGGGCGACCAGGTCGTTCCAGACCTCGTCGTCCCCGGAGCCGCCCGGGGCGTCGTCGTTCCCCGGACCGGTACCGAGGTCCGTGGGTCCTCCGTCCAGGAGGTCGCCTCCGACCCCGGCCTCTCCCGTCTCCCGGGCGGAGGGTCCCTCTCGACCGCGTTCCTCGTCGCCCTCGACGCGGGTCTCCCCGCGCGGGGCCAGCAGGTCGGGCCCGTTCTCGTCCGGCCCCAGATCGGGAAGTTCTGAGCCCAGGACCCGCTCGGCGGCGGTGCGCTCCTCGGCGTCGACGTAGAGGTGATCGGTGGGCGGGTCATCGCCCCGACCACCGGTGGGTTCCAGGACGTCCTCCTCCAGTGGGACCGCGTAGGCGGCGATCCCGCTGCGCCTGAGCGCCTCCAGCATGAGGTCGGCGTGTGAGGGCGCGAGCAGGATCAGGGGGACGTAGGCATCGGCGAGCAGGCCGTTGCCCCGACGTTGTGTCATCGGTCGGCTCCTTCCTCGCTTCTACTGTGCTCTCGCACGAAGGCGAGGCTGCCTTCGAAGATCGTGGCGGCGTCGTGGTCGAGTGTCGCCACGTGGTAGCTGTCGTGAAGCAGGTGGATCGTCAGCCGGGCGTCGACCGCTCTCCTGGCGAGGATACGCAGACTGTTCGGTCCGACGACGTGGTCCTGAGTGCTTCTATACGCCAGAATCGGCCCCCGCAAACCGGACATGCCCTCCTGAACCGTGCGCCACAGCTTCGGGAGTGTCGCGGCCGAGGCGGTGGGGATCCGGTCGTACCCGCCCTCGGAGACCCTCTCCAACGACACGTCGCTGGAGATACCGGGGGTGGAGGGCAGCAGACGGGCCGCCACGGAACGGAACGGTTCGATGAACGCGAGCCTGCGGTCCTCCATCGCCAGGGAGGGGTTGACCAGAACGACACCGGAGACGAGGTCGGGGTGATCCTGGAGCAGTCGGAGGGTGAGGGCCCCTCCCATCGACAACCCCATGACGAACACCTCGTCGCAGCGTTCGGCGAGGTCCAGCAGCGTCCCCTCGACGGCCGCGTACCAGTCGTCGGTGCCCGTGGCCGCCATGTCCTGCCAGGTGGTGCCGTGACCGGGCAACCGGGGGAGCTCGACGGTGAGTCCGGCCTCGGCCAGGTACTCCGCCCAAGGACGCATGGAGTGGGGAGATCCGGTGAAACCGTGACAGAGCAGCACACCGGTCGAGGAACCGGAGTGGCTGAAGGGCTCGGCCCCCGGGATCAGGGGGATGGCACTGGTCGGTCTCACTGATCTGCTCCCGGGATCGTACGACGACGGTGGGGCTCGGGGCCCCAGCCGTGAGGCTAGCCGCTCGGAAGAGCGTTCGCCATCGAGGAGACGGTCGCGTCACGCGGGACCCGGGATGGTGAGGAACACGGCCCCTTCCGGTGATCCCCCTCCCTTCGACGCGGGTCACCCTCCGAAGGGAGCGAACCGGTGAGTATCCTCGACTGTGCCCCGCGGTACGGCTCCCTCCCCACGTGATGGACACCGAGGACGGTTCCGGACGCTTTGGCGGTAATACGCACGTGGTGGAAGGATGGCTTCGTCAACCTCCCCCCGCGGTTCCGCGGGGGTTTCCTGACGTTGTCGGCAGAGCGGGACAGTGAGACGTGGCAGGCCCTTGCCCCAAGCTCCCCGCGTGTGCAGGGGTGATCTGAAGAGATGTTCTATTGGGTGGTCAAGGCGATCCTGGGGCCGGTCCTGGCCGTGTTGTGGCAGCCTCGCGCCGAGGGCGTGGAGAACGTGCCCAGGCGCGGTCCGGCCATCATGGTCAGCAACCACCTGTCGTTCTCCGACCACTTCTTCGGGCCACTGCCCCTGCCCCGCAAGATCACCTTCCTCGCCAAGGCCGAGTACTTCACCGGCACCGGTGTGAAGGGGTTCGTCAGCCGGGCCTTCTTCACCGGCGTCGGACAGATCCCGATCGACCGTTCCGGCGGCAAGGCCAGTGAGGCGGCCCTGCGCACCGGTCTTCGCGTGCTCAAGCGCGGTGACCTGCTGGGCATCTACCCCGAGGGGACCCGCTCCCCCGACGGCCGGCTGTACCGGGGGCGCACGGGCGTGGCCCGTCTGGCCCTGGAGGCCAAGGCCCCGGTGGTCCCGATGGCCATGATCAACCTGGAGAAGATCATGCCCCCCGGCCGCACCGTCCCCAAGCTGGGCGTGCGACCCAAGGTGGTCTTCGGAGAACCACTCGACTTCTCCCGGTACTACGGCATGGAGAAGGACCAGCGGGTCCTGCGCGCCGTCACCGACGAGATCATGTACGCGCTGATGGAGCTGTCCGGCCAGGAGTACGTGGACCGCTACGCCCAGTCGGTCAAGGCGGAGCTGGAGGCCGAGGCCAAGGAGGCCCGGCGCGAGCAGAACGCCGACGACAAGGACCGCCGTCGCACGAAGCGGGCCGCCAAGAAGGCGGAGCGGGCCGAGCGCAAGGCGGCGAAGAAGGCCGAGCGGGCCGCGAGGAAGAAGGGCTCCGACGAGGACGCCTGAGCGCGGAGGACGCCGTACCCGAAGGGGGCGGTCACCGGAAGGATCCTTCCGGTGACCGCCCCCTTCGGGTGTTCGCGGCCTCGATCAGCGTCGGGCCAGGTCCGCGGCCCCGACGATGCCCGCCTCGCCGCCGAGCTCGGCCAGGCGGACCTGGGCCGGACGACGGTTCGGACGTCCCGAGAGGTTGCGTTCGAAGGCCTCGCGCGCCGGGCCGAGGATGATGTCCCCGGTGTCGGAGACCCCTCCGCCCAGGACGAAGCACTCGGGGTCGAGGATGGCCGCGAGGTCGGCCAGGCCGATCCCGACCCACTCCCCCACGCGTTCGAAGCAGCCCAGGGCGCCGGTGTCGCCCTCCAGGGCCGCGCGGGTCATGCACTCGCCGTCGACCCGGTCCGCGTCCCCACCGGCGAGCTCCAGCATGCGGGCCGCCCGTACGGGGTCGGTGCGGGCCAGGTCCCGTCCCTCGGCGACCAGGGCGGTGCCGCTCGCGTACTGCTCCCAGCAGCCCTGGTCCCCGCAGGCGCACCGGCGGCCGTTCTGCACCACCCGGTAATGGCCGACCTCGGCGGCCACCCCGTAGCGGCCGCGGTGGAGCCGACCGCCGAGGACCAGGCCGCCCCCGATGCCGGTGCCCAGGGTGACGCAGACGATGTGGTCGCTGCCGCGCCCCGCGCCGAAGCGGGCCTCGGCCCAGGCGGCGGCGTTGGCGTCGTTCTCGATGACCACGGGCAGTTCGATCCGTCGCCGGACGCGTTCCTTGAGCGGTTCGTCGCGCAGCCCCAGGTTGACGGCGACCTGGACGGTGGCCCGGTCCTCGTCGACGAAGCCGGCCACGCCCACGCCCACGGCCTCGATCGTGTCGTCGGGCCTGCGGCCGCGCAGTTCCTCCACGGCCTTGGCCACGACCTCGGCGAGTTGGCCGGGGTCGCCGGACGGGGTCGGGTACTTGACCTTGTCCAGGATCTGTCCGTCGGGGTCGACGACACCGGCGGCGACCTTGGTTCCACCGATGTCTACGCCGATGGTCAGCATGGGACAGCTCCTTCGCACTTACGCCCGAACTCTGACATAAGTCTCAAGGTTCATGGCAGAGGGTTTTCAAATGGTGTAAACCATTCGATTAAACCAGGCATGCGAGGCCCCGTACACTCCGCGTCAGTCCCGCTTCTCCACGGCGTCCCGGGCGCCGCCTTCCGAGGACTCCCGGCGCACGCGTTCGTCGCGCTCGCGGTCCTCTCGTTCCCGCTCCTCACGCTCCCCGCGGAGACGCTCGGCCTCCTCGCGCCCCTCCTCCAGGGTCCGCTCGACCACGCCCCAGGTCCGCCCGAGGGCGTCGGCCAGGGTCAGCCCCGCCCGCCCCAGGTGGCCGGCGACCTCGGGGGCACTCGTACGGACGATGTCGACGAACTCCTCCAACGGAGGGCGCCGCTGATCGGTCTCGATCCGGATCGCCTCCTCCCACACGTCCTTCTTGGGCGGTGGGGAGGCGACGGCGCCCACACCACGCTTGACCCCCTCGACCAACAATCTGCGTTGCAGGGTGTCGACCAGGCGTAGGGCGTCGTCGATGAGGTCGGGGCCGTCGGATCGGGAGCGATCCCGTGCCGCGCCGTTGTTCTCGGTCATCTCTGGAGAGCCTCCTGTCGTGCCGTGGCCTCACGTTAACCGCCCGACAGGGGCGCCGGCAGACCTCTCAGGGCAGGTTCAGGGGGGAACCAGGGATGACTCGGGGACCCGACCACGTTGAAGGAAACGGGAGGATACACACCCATGGCCCCATGGATCGCTCATAGAGTCATAAAGAGCGACCCGAGTCCGAGGTGCGCCGAGAAGGGGGCAGACGATAGTCTCGGCTCCGTATATCCGCGCCGGAGACCACTCGGTCACCCGCCCGACCTGCGGTCCCGGCGCCCCGGACGAGGGCGGGACCCACGCGTACGCGCCCGGGACGAGGAGCCGCCCACGGCACCCGGAACGGCGAGCGGACGGACGACCGACGGGGCCCGGACGGTTCCACTCGCACGTCAAGCCCGGATCACCGTTGGATACCGAACGAGGAGCCATCCTACTCACGAGTAGGATTCTGTTGTTACGGTCGTCACGGCCCCATCCACCAGCACCCGTACACGTCCAGGAGCACCACGTGCGCGAATACAGCTCTCCCGCGAAAGCCGAGATCTCAGACGAGGCGCGGCTGACCGACACGCTCTTTGCGCGCGCGGCCGGCGAGCCGAAGGCGATCGCCGCCCGCCGTCAGGAGCAGGCCGGTTCCGGCCAGTGGCGTGACGTGACCGTCGAGCGTCTGCACGCCGACATCGTCGGTTACGCCAAGGCACTGATCAACGCGGGCATCGAGCAGGGCGACCGCGTGGCCCTCATGTCGCGCACCCGCTACGAGTGGACCGTCATCGACTACGCCATCTGGTCGATCGGCGCCGTCACCGTCCCGATCTACGAGACCTCCTCCGCCGAGCAGATCCAGTGGATCCTGTCCGACTCCGGCGCCAAGGCCGCCTTCGTCGAGACCCCCGACCACGCCGAGCGCGTCGAGTCGATCCGCGAGCAGGCCCCCGAGCTGACCAAGGTGTGGCGCTTCGACGGCGACGACCTGGAGAAGCTGGTCGCCACCGGCACCGGGATCTCCGACGAGGACCTGGAGAAGCGTCGCACCGCCGTCAAGGCCGACGACCTCGCCACCCTCATCTACACCTCCGGCACCACCGGCCGCCCCAAGGGTTGCGAGCTCACCCACCGCAACTTCCTCTTCATCGCCCACGCGGCGCTGGAGGGCCCGGCCAAGCCCATCATCCTCGGGCACGAGGGCGCCCCCTCCACTCTGCTCTTCCTCCCCCTCGCGCACGTCTTCGCGCGCTTCGTCCAGGTCATGGTCATCGAGGGCAAGGCCGTCCTGGGCCACTTCCCCAGCACCGGTCCGGACCTGATCGACCAGTTCTCGGTCTTCAAGCCCACCTTCCTGCTCGCGGTCCCCCGCGTGTTCGAGAAGGTCTTCACCAAGGCCCAGCAGAAGGCCGAGGCCGAGGGCAAGGGCAAGATCTTCAACATCGCCGCCGACACCGCGATCGAGTACAGCAAGGCCCTGGGCAAGGGCAACGTGCCGCTGACCCTCAAGCTCAAGCACGGCCTGTTCAAGAAGCTGGTCTACAGCAAGCTCATGGACCGTCTGGGCGGCGAGGCCCGCTACGCGGTCTCCGGCGGTTCGGCCCTGGGCGACCGCCTGGGCCACTTCTTCCGCGGCGCCGGCCTCACCATCATCGAGGGCTACGGTCTCACCGAGACCACCGCCCCGACCTCGGTCAACAGCCCCGGCTTCAACAAGATCGGCACCGTCGGCCAGCCCATGCCTGGCACCACCATCAAGATCGGCGACGACGGCGAGATCCTGCTCAAGGGCGACCACATCATGGTCGGCTACTGGCAGAACGAGAAGGCCTCGAAGGAGGCCTTCGAGGACGGCTTCTACCGCACCGGCGACCTCGGCTCCCTCGACGACGACGGGTTCCTGAGCATCACCGGTCGCAAGAAGGAGATCATCGTGACCGCCGGCGGCAAGAACGTCGCCCCGGCCGTCCTCGAAGACCGGATCCGCGCCCACGCCCTGGTCAGCCAGTGCATGGTCGTCGGCGACAACCGCAAGTTCATCGCCGCCCTGATCACGATCGACCCCGAGTCGTTCGCGCTCTGGAAGGACCAGAACGGCAAGAGCGGCGAGATCGCCGACCTGACCGAGGACGCCGACCTCCAGGCCGCGATCCAGGGTGCCGTCGACGACGCCAACAAGGCCGTGTCCAAGGCCGAGGGCATCAAGAAGTTCAAGATCCTGCCGAGCGACTTCACCGAGGAGGGCGGCCAGATGACCGCCTCCCTGAAGGTCAAGCGCCACGTGGTCAGCAAGCAGTGGAGCAAGGAGATCGACGACATCTACGACGTCTGATCCTCGAAGTCCTCCCCGAGGGGCCGGTCGCCGACGCGACCGGCCCCTCGGCCTTTCCCACCGGCCGTCAGCAGGTCCCGGTGGGCTCCGGGCCGTAGCCCGAGATGACGCCGGAACGCCTCACTGAATCCGTACGGGTCGGCGTACCCGACCCGGCGCGACACGCTGTCGACGGTGGCGCCGGGCTCCAACAACAGTTCCGACGCCAGGGTCATCCGCCAGGCCGTCGGATAGGCGATGGGGCTCTCCCCCACCAGTTCGTTGAAACGGCGGGCGAAGGAGGCACGGGAGACCCCTCCCCGCGCGGCCAGGTGGAGGGGATGGCCTCCCTCCGGGGTGAGCACCCCGTCGCCGCCGAGGAGGATCACCAGACCGAAACGCTCCTCCTCCCCCTTCACCGGTACCGACCACGGTCCCCGCAGGAACCCCCGCCGCCGGCGCGCTCCTGGGAACGGCCGGAGCGGCGGTCCTGCCCTCGACCCCGGCCCTGATCTCGACGCTCTTCGTGGATCCGCGTCGTCGGGCATCGCCGTCGGCCCGGTGATCGGCGGGGCGATGGTCGCCCACTTCTGGTGGGGGTCGGTGTTCCTGGTGGACGTCCCGGTGGTCGCGGCACTGCTGATCGCCGTGGTCATGGACGTCCTCTTCACCCGCCGTCAGGCCCGGGTGCCCGGCCCTCTGCCGGAGGTCTCCCTATTGCGTGACCGGACCTTCCGGGTCGCGCTGCTCCTGCTCTTCCTGGGCCTGGCCGCGATGAACGGCGTCCAGTACCTGGCGCCGCAGTACCTGCGTCTGGTGATGGACGTCCCGCCCCTGACCGCCGGGCTCTGGCTGGTCCCCCCTGCCCTGGCCCTGATCCTGGGCTCTCAGGCGACCCCCGTCCTGGCCCGGCGCCTGAGGCCCGCACTCGTCATCGTCGCCGGCGTCGCGATCGCGCTCCCCGGGTTCGCCGTGCCGGCCACCGCCGACGGCCGGGAGGCCTGGTGGCTGAGCGCGGGGTTGAGCCTGGTGGTCCTCGGTCTGGCCCCGATCACCGTGCCGGGCACGGATCTGGCCGTGGGGGCCGTCGCCCCGGAACGGGCGGGGGCCGCCTCCGCTCTGGGACAGACCGCCTACGAGCTGGGGCCGGCCTTCGGGATCGCCACGATCGGCACCGTGGCGGCCTCGATCTATCGGAACGAGGTGATCGCCCGGGCCCCGTCGGATCTGCCCGCACCCCTGGTGGAGTCCGCCGCCGACGGTATGGGAGGAGGCGTCGCCCTCGCGGAGGGGACGTCCGGGCCCGCCGGAGAGGCGTTCGTGTCCGCGGTCCGCGCCGCCTTCGACACGGCCTTCGCCGCCGCGGCCTGGACGAGCGCGGGTCTGGCGGTCCTGGTCGGGGTGTGGTCCCTGATGTCCTTGTGGCATCTTCGCCCTCTCGGGTGGGAGCCCGAGGGCGCGGGAACGTCTCCCGAGGCCGCAGAGAAGATCTGAGGGCCTCCTGGACGCCTTCCCCGAACACGTGAGGGGCCCGACCGCGCTCGGCGGTCGGGCCCCTCATCGGGACGCGGGGGACCTAGTGGTCCTTGTCGCTCCCGTGGTGCAGGTGGTGCCCGCTGTGGGGCTCCACGCCCTCGAAGGAGATGTTGTCCTTCGTGTACCAGTGGGCCAGGGACCTGCGGAGTTTGCCCATGCCCTTGCGGGCCTCGGGGTTCTCCACGCCCTTCTCGTCGGTCGTCCCCTCCGTCAGAGCGTCGGAGGTGATGACCGGCTTGCTCTCCAGCACGTGGGTGGTCTCGGCCGAGCTCTCCTTGTGGACCTCGATGAACTCACCGCTCGGGAGCTGCTGGATGGTGCCGCTCTCGTAACCGTGCTCCAGGATCTCCCGGTCACGGCGCTGGAGACCCAGGCAGATCCGCTTGGCGACGATGAAACCGATGATCGGACCGAGGATGGCCAGCGTACGGAAGATGTACGTGGTCACGTAGAGGTCGATCGAGAAGGTCTCCGACAGGATGTCGTTCGAACCGGCGAGCCAGAGCACACCGTAGAAGACGATGCCGGCGACGCCCAGACCGGTGCGGACCGGGGCGTTGCGCGGGCGGTCCGCGACGTTGTGGGCGCTCTTGTCACCGGTGATCCACTGCTCGATGAACGGCCACATGGCCAGTCCACCGAAGATCAGGCCGGGGATGACCAGACCGGGCACGAGGACCGCGGTCATGATCGGGTATCCGGCGCCGATCGGGATCGTGAAGTCGAGCCAGTTCGGGAAGATCCGCAGCGAACCCTCCATGAAGCCCATGTACCAGTCCGGCTGGAGACCGGAGGTGATGGACGTCGGCGTGAAGGGACCGAACAGGTGGATCGGGTTGATCTGGACAAGGGCGCTCAGACCCGCGATGACGGCGAAGGTGAAGAAGAAGAACCCACCCGCCTTGACCGCGAACCCGGGGAACATGGGTGTTCCCACGACCGTCTTGTCCGTTCGTCCCGTCCCTGGATACTGCGTGTGCTTCTGGTGCCACAGGATCATGAAGTGCGCCACGATGAGCGCCAGCAGGATCGCCGGGATCAGCAGCACGTGCAGCATGTACAGACGCGTGATGATGTCCTCGCCGGGGAACTCCCCGCCGAACAGGAACATCGAGATGTAGGAGCCCACCAGTGGCAGCGCCAACATCACGCCCTGGAGGATGCGAACACCCATACCGGAGGGCAGGTCGTCCGGCAGCGAGTAGCCGAAGAGGCCCTCGACCATGGCCAGACCGAAGATGGCGATACCGATGAGCCAGTTGATCTCACGCGGCTTGCGGAACGCCCCGGTGAAGAACACACGGAGCATGTGCACCACAAGGGAGGCCACGAAGATCAGCGCGGCCCAGTGGTGGATCTGACGCATGAGGAACCCGCCCCGGACATCGAAGTCGATGTACAGGGTCGAGGCGAACGCCTCACTCATCGGAACGCCCTGGAGGCGCTCGTAGGAGCCGTCGTAGATGATCTCCGTCATGCTCGGTTTGAACCAGAGCGTCAGGAAGACACCGCTCAAGAGCAGGATGATGAACGAGTACAGCGCGATCTCGCCCAGCATGAAGGACCAGTGGTTCGGGAAGACCTTGCGCAGGTTCTTCTCACCGGTCTTCGCCAGGTGGAAGCGGTCGTCGATGAAGTTTCCGACGCCGCGCAGCGCCTTGGGTGCTTGCGTGGTCTTACTCATCGACTAGTCCTTCGCGTATTCCCAGAACGTCGGCCCGGTCGGCTCGTTGAAGTCGCCCCGGGCGACGAGGTAGCCCTCGTCATCGACGCCGATGGGCAGCTGCGGCAGCGGCCGGTGGGCCGGGCCGAAGATGACCTTGGCGGCGTCGGACGCGTCGAACGTGGACTGGTGGCACGGGCACAGGATGCGGTGCGTGGTGCGCTCGTAGAGCGCCGCCGGGCAGCCCACGTGGGTGCAGATCTTCGAGTACGCCACGATGCCCTGGTGGGTCCAGTTCATGTGGGTCTCGTCGCTGCCCTTGCGGACCGGCTGGTCCATTCCGGGCTTCCAGTCCTCTTCCGGCATCTTGATGAGCAGGATGACGGACTTGGCCTGGTCGGTGAGGCTCATCCCGTGCGGGTAGCCCTCGTCGTCCAGAGCGGGAAGCGCGGAGATCATCCCGTACGGGTCGTTCTCCAGGTCCTCGGCACGAAGGTGACGGTGGGTGCCCTCGGCGTACATGCGCATGCCGTCGGTCCACCGGGTCTTCTTCATGAGGTCGCCGGGCACGGGCCCGGTGTCGCGCAGGAGCACCACCGGGGCCAGCCCCAGCGGGAGCATGGCCGCGATGAGCGTACGGCGCATCAGCGGACGCTTGGTGAAGCCGCTCTCGTCGGCGCTCTTCATGAAGAACTCGCTGAAGGAGCTCTTCTCCTCCTCGCTGGAGGGAAGCTCGTCGTAGGGAGAGGCCACCTCGTAGTGGGGCATCACGTTGCGCGCCCACACCGTCATACCGGCACCGATACCGAACATGGCGATGGCGAGGGTCCCGCCGAGCAGCAGGTTCGAGTACTGGCCGATCTGCGGGTCCGCGATCGCGGGCTCCCCCGCCGCGTTCGGCGGGAAGAGGAAGTACGAGACCAGGAAACCGATCCCCGCCAGGAAGGCGATGATGAACCAGGCCGAGGCGAGCTTCTCGCCGCGGCGCTGCTGCTCCTCCGGGTGGTGGTGGGTCTCCGAGGCCAGGTACGGCCCGTTGTGCTCACGCTCGGCGTGAGACGAGGTCTCGGTCACCACGTCCGTGGTGTCCTTCGGGGTGCCGACCACACGCTCGTCGGCCCCGGCCTCGTTGTTGTCATTGTTGTTGTTCTCAGTCATGGGCACGCTGCTTCGCGGTGATCCAGATCGCGCAGGCGATGATCAGGGTCAGACCCACGGTCCACCCGATGAAGCCCTCGGCGACCTGGCCGACTCGCTCTAGGTCGAAGATGCCGCCGGCGTTCGGTTCCGCCTGCAACGTCTTCACATAGGAGATGAGCTCCTGCTTCTCGTCAGGAGCGATGACGCCATCGCTGAACATCGGCATGGCGCCGGGTCCGCTGACCATGGCCTCGTAGATCTGACGCGGGGTCGAGTCGTGGATCTCCGGGGCCCACCGGCCGTCGGTGAGGGCGCCGCCGCCACCGGACCAGCTGTGGCAGTGCGCACAGTTGGTCAGGTAGAGCTTCATGCCCATGTCGACGTCGTCGGCGCCTTCGATGTAGGAGTCGTACTCCGCCTCGTAGTCCTCGATGGCGGCCTCGTAGGCCGCCTGGTCCTCGAAGTCATCGGCCTTGGGAGGCGTACCCGGAACGTCGTAGGGCACGTCGGCGCCACTACCGTCGGTCCTGATCGACTCGTCGTAGTAGGCGATCAGGTTGGCCAGGTCCTCCTCGGACATGACCATCGGCTTGCGCGGCATCTGGGAATCGGGGTCCATCGACGGCATACGGCCGGTGCTGACCTGGAAGTCGATGGCGGCCGATCCGACCTCACGGAGGTCGGGACCGTTCAGGGCCGAACCCGAACCGTCCAGGCCGTGGCACGAGGCGCACGTCTGGTCGAAGATGGCCTTGCCCGCGGCGGTGTCCACGTCCTCGGGGGACGGGGCCTCAGCCGAAAGCGTCTGCGCGCTTGCCTGGTCCGCGGTGGGGGCCAGAGAGGCGTACCCCACCCCGAACAGGGCTAGCGCGAGGATGACGACGACATACCCCGCCAGGGGATGCCGTCGCCGCGCGGTAATCCATTTCACGGTTTCCCCGTTTCGGGTTACTGGATGAAGTAGATGGTGAAGAACAAAGCGACCCAGACGACGTCGACGAAGTGCCAGTAGTAGGACACGACGATCGCACTGGTCGCCTGTTGGTGAGTGAAGCGCTTCGCGGCGTACGTGCGTCCCAGCATGATGAGGAACGCGATCAACCCACCGATGACGTGGAGTCCGTGGAAGCCAGTGGTCAGGTAGAACATCGACCCGTAGGCGCTCGACTGGAGAGTCAGGCCCTCGTGGAAGATGAGCTCGTAGTACTCATAGGCCTGTCCAAGGATGAAGAACAGGCCCATGAAGAACGTGATGAAGAACCACATGCGCAGCTTCTTGACGTCACCGCGCTCCGCGGCCCAGACGCCGAACTGCGCGGTGAAGCTGGAAGCCACCAGGACCACGGTGATCGTGGAGGCCCAGGGCACGTTGAGGTGGACGTCCGCCCACTCGCCGAGCTCGGGGTTCCCGTTCGTCACCGATCGGATGGTGAAGTACATCGCGAACAGCGCAGCGAAGAACATGAGTTCGTTGGCAAGCCAAACGATGGTGCCAACACTCACCAGGTCAGGACGCTTTGCCGCACCATGCGCTGGTGCGGTTGCTGTTTTTGGGTTCGCGGTTGCTGTCGCCACGGGAGCATTATTACGGCATCTCGCGAAGGTCCGTACTCGACCCCCCGTAAGGCGACGGATCAGTCCCGGTATCGACCGTCATCGGGGTCACGGGCGGAGGCGTATCCGTGACATGGGCGTTACTGTAACCGCCGCCGGCCCCACTCTCCGCACACGGCGCGCTCACATGCGTGAAAAACCGCGATCCTGCGCGGTTGCGGCGTTCCGTACCCCGCGAGACCGCCCCCGAACCCTCCCTTTCCAACGCCGAGATATCGAAACGATCACCGTTGGGCAACGGCACCCTCGAGGCCGTCGGACGAAGCCCCTCACGCCCCTGGCATGCTGTGGTGTCGAAGGTCTCAACCTCTCCACCGGTTCCTCGACTCTCCTGGGCCGGCGGGGGCACGAGGCAATAGAGTCGTAGTCATACAGCCAACGAACGCCACGGCCGCACCCCCCACGGCGGCGGCCGCGGACTGACGCGATGGGACGGTTGCGCGATGAGCGGTACGGACACGGACGCCAGGATGCGCGTGCTGGTCTACAGCGACAAGGCGGACACCCGTGAGCAGGTGCGGACGGCCATCGGCCGCCGCCCCGCCACCGATGTCCCCAAGGTCGAGTTCGTCGAGTGCGCGACCGCGCCCGGCGTTCTGCGCAAGCTGGAGTCCAAGGACCCGGCCGAGCGCATCGACGTGGCCATCTTCGACGGTGAGGCCGCGCCCACCGGTGGGATGGGCCTGTGCCGCCAGGTCAAGGACGAGATCTTCCGTTGCCCCCCGGTACTCCTCCTGGTGGGCCGGCGCGACGACGGTTGGCTGGCGACCTGGTCCCAGGCCGACCAGGTGGTGAGCCACCCCATCGACCCGGTCGCGCTCGCCGAGTCGCTGGCCGACCTCATGCGCCGCCGCGTGGCGGCACTCAGCGGGTGACCCGGTGGGGCGTGCGGAACACGGCCTGGTGAAGGCCGGAGGGGACGACGGCGCGAGGGACATGCGCCGTGGCCTCATGGTGGGCGGAGCCCTCAACCACGGCGCGAGTACCGGGCGATGGCGCGGCCGCGCCCGGATCCTCGCCCTTCCCCGCCCGGGTCGTTGAGGGGCGGGCACCTCACCCGTGCCCGCCCGACGACCCCGTTCCCACGCCCTTCCATCAGGAGTAGCCCACATGAACGTCCCCGCATCGTCCGCCGCGGAACGGAACGCCGTCGATACCGGCGCTCCCGTCGGAGATTCCTCCTCCGTCGAGGAGCGCACCTGGTCCAACCTGATCACCGCCCTGCTCGGCGGCGTCTCCCTGAGCGCCTCCGACACCGAGTGGGCGATGAACGAAATCATGTCCGGGTCGGCGACCGACGCGCAGGTGGCGGGGTTCGCCATCGCCCTGCGCGCCAAGGGCGAGAGCGTGTCCGAGGTGACCGGTCTGGCCCAGGGCATGCTCGACAACGCCGTGCGGATCGAGATCCCCGGCCCGACCCTGGACATCGTCGGCACCGGCGGCGACCGGGCCCACACGGTGAACGTGTCCACCATGGCCGCGATCGTGGCCTCGGCCGCGGGCGCCCGGGTGGTCAAGCACGGCAACCGCGCCGCCTCCTCCTCGTGCGGGACCGCCGACGTACTGGAGCGGCTCGGCGTGGTCCTGGACTTGGCGCCGGAACCCACCGCCCTGCTGGCGGAGAAGGCGGGGATCACCTTCTGCTTCGCCCCGCTGTTCCACCCCTCCCTGCGTTACGCGGCCAAGCCCCGTCGTGAGCTGGCGGTGCCGACCGTCTTCAACTTCCTGGGGCCCCTCACCAACCCGGCCCGGCCGACCACCTCGGCGATCGGGGTGTTCGACGAGCGCATGTGCGAGGTCATCGCCGGGGTCTTCGCCCGTCGCGGTTCCTCGGCGCTGGTGTTCCGCGGCGACGACGGTCTGGACGAGCTGACCACGACCACCACCTCCACGGTGTGGGTGGTCTCCGAGGGACGGGCCCGTCGCGAGCGGCTGGACCCGACCGACCTGGGGATCCCGCGCTCGGCCCCGGACGCCCTGCGTGGAGGCGACGTCGACTTCAACGCCCAAGCGGTACGCGACCTGCTCGCCGGCCGTACCGGGCCGGTCCGCGACGCGGTGTTGCTCAACGCCGGGGCCGCGCTGGCCGCGGTGGAGGGCATCGACGGCGATCTGACCGAGGCCGTGCGGGTCGGATACGCGCGCGCCGCCGCCGCGGTCGACGACGGTTCCGCCGAGCGGGCGCTGGAGACCTGGGTGCGCGGCAGCCGGGAGGCGGCCGAGGCCCGCTGAGATCGGGGGACGCCCCCTCGGAACGAGACGGGCGGGGCGCGGTGGATCGGATCCGCCGCGCCCCGCCCGTCTCGGTGTCCGGGCCTACCAGCCCAGGGCGAAGGCCGACTCCAGGTCGTGCTTGGAGTAGGTCTGGAAGGAGATGTGGGTGTCGGAGGAGATCACGCCGGGCACCTTGTTGACCCGGCCGGGGATCACGTCGGCCAGGTCCTCGTGACGGCGGACCCGCACCATGGCGATGAGGTCGACGCCTCCGGTCACCGAGTAGACCTCGCTGACGCCCTCGATCTCGGCGATGGCCTCGGCGACCTCCGGGATGCGGTGGACGTCGGCCTTGATCATGACGATCGCGGTGATCACTGTGCCTCCTGGGCGTTCGTGGTACGTGGGCGGGACGGGGAGGGCGTCGCTCTAGTAGGCGTCGGAGAGCCGTGTTCCGGAGTTCCTGCGCCAACGGAAGGCCACCGGTGCCGCGATCAGCCCCGCGATGAACCCGTAGACGTGCGCCGCGTAGGCCACGCCGGATCCCCCGCCCGGGGCGGTCGAGGATGTGACGTAGAGAAGATACTGAAGCGCGAAGTAGCTGCCGACCACCGCCCATCCGGGCAGCCTCATCGGGACGACGCCGAACACGAGCGTGGTCACACGGCTGCGGAACTGGACCACCAGATAGGCCCCGAGCACCCCGGAGATGGCGCCGGAGGCCCCGATCATGGGCACCCCGCCGTCCATGTCCACCAGCGCGTGCCCGTAGACGGCGACGACCCCGGTCAGCACGTACAGGAGCAGGTAGCGAAGCCTGCCGATACGGTCCTCGACCACCGGTCCGAACACGAACAGGTAGACCATGTTGCCGAGCAGGTGCATGGCGCCGCCGTGCAGGAACATCGAGCTGAGCACCGAGAACCAGACGGATTTGCCCTCGATCCCCCCGCATTCGGGGGTGAGCGGTTCGGCCAGGGCCGCGCGTCCGAGGATCTCGTCCGGGATGGCCCCCCAGCGCATGAAGTAGGCGTCGACGGCGCAGAACCGTTCGAGCATGTCGGCCGGGTACCAGACGGCGGTGGCCGCCTGTGGGGAGAGCAGGTAGACGAGGACGTTCGCGGCGATCAGGCCGTAGGTGACGACCGGTGCGCGGCGGACGGGATAGTCGTCATTGAGCGGAAGCGCGGCCATGGGCCCAGTGTGTCATCCGATCGTGGGCTTCGGCGCTCCGCAACGGGCATGTCCACTCACCTTCGATCTCGATCAGGTGGGTGCCGGGGGTGGTGAGCCAGTCCAGGATCAGCTCGCCCTCCTCCGCCGTGGCGTTGGGCACCGGTCCGGGACCGGGCGGAACGCGTTCGGCGGTGGCGGTGAGCGAGTTCAGGAAGGCCGCCGGGTCGGTCCCCGGGGTCAGGACGGCGCAGGAGGCCAGACGTCCGTGGCGGACCACGATCGTCTCCCACCCCCGATCCCCCGGCCGGGAGGCGACCAGGTGGGGCACCGAGGCGAGCGCCGTCAGACGTTGGGACCGCCGGGCGCCCCGAAGGAAGGCCACGAGACGGTCGCGCAGACTCGCCGCCTCCTCGTAGCGCAACTCGGCCGACAGTTCTCCGATCCTCGCGGTGAGCGCGTCCACCACCACAGCGGGGTCGGCGGTCATGGCGGTGCGCGCCTCTTCGGCGTGGACCCCGTACTCGTCCCGCCCCTGGGTCCCGTCACAGGGGGCGCCGCAACGCCCCAGTTGGGCGAGTACGCAGCGTGGCACCGTACGTTCGGGCGGGGCGAAGGTGTGGGTGCACTGTCGCAGGGGCAGGGCGTGCAGTAGTGCCTCGCGGGCCTCGTCCGCCTCGCGGGCGGAACGGTAGGGACCCAGGTAGGGGGCGCCGTCGTCCTTGACCGAACGGACCACCGCCAGACGCGGGTAGGCGTCGGTGGTGAGCTTCACCCAGCGGACGTTCTCCGGGTTGCGCGAACGCCGGTTGAAGGGGGGTTTGCGTTCGGCGATGATGCGCAGCTCACGGACAGAGGCCTCCAGGTCGGTGGCGCAGACGATCGGGGTGACCGCCTCGACCAGACCGGCCATCTCGCGGATCCGGCGGCGGGACTCGGCCGCGGTGAAGTAGGAGGCGACCCTGCGTCTGAGGTTGTTGCTCTTGCCCACGTACAGGCTGTGGCCCCGCGAGTCGGTGAACACGTACACGCCCGGACGGTCGGGCAGGTCCTCGGCGAGGTGCCTGCGGGCGCGCTGGGCCTTGGTCGGTGGTTTGGAGACCGCCCGCAGCTCCTCCAGGGAGGTGGCGCCCAAGGGGACGAGTTCGGAGATGAGCCCGCCGAGCACGTCCACGGTGGCGCGGGCGTCGTCCAGGGCTCGGTGATCGGGGGTGACGGAGGCGCCGTAGTAGGCGGCGAGGGTGCCCAGCCGGTGGTTGCGCACCTTGGGCACGGGCAGGAGGGCCCGGGCCAGCCGCAGGGTGTCGACCACCGGCGGCGCCGGCCACTCCAGCGCCTCGCGTTCGCAGGCGGCCTTCAGGAAACCGGTGTCGAAGGGGGCGTTGTGGGCGACCAGCACACTGTCGGGATCCTCGGTGAGGAAGGCCAACAGCTCGGGCAGGACCTTCTCGATCCGGGGCGCCGTCGCCACCATGGACTGGGTGATCCCGGTCAGGAGGGTGACCTCGGCCGGAATGAGGGTATCGGGATCGACCAGGGTGGTGTACTCGTCAAGGACCTCGCCGTCACGGACCCGCACCGCGCCGACCTCGGTGATCCGGGACCTCGACGCGCTGGTCCCGGTGGTCTCCAGGTCGACGACGACGAAGGTGACCTCGGACAACGGGGTGCCGAGGTCACCGATGCTGGTTTGGACGCCCGAGGGCGTCACGGACTGTCGAACCACCCGGTCAGAGTAGTCGGGGGGCACGACCGAACCTCTCCGGGAGAACGCCCGACCCTCCCGACGTGGAAAGATGTGGGCACCGGGGGCACCGGGACGCCAGAGGGCGCTCGGCCCCATGACGATGACGACGACAACGAGGAGGAACCCCGTGGGGATCGCGATGCCGGGTGACAGTGAGCGTTGGCGGTGCACGGGGTGCGGCAATCTCACGCGGTTCGACGTGACCCGCACCGTCCGCTCCCAGGACTACGTGCACCAGGAGCTGTCGGGCGCCGGGGCCGTCGAGGAGCGCAACGTGCTGTCGGAGACGATCGAACGGGTGCGGTGCCGCTGGTGCGGCGCCACCGACAGTGTGGAGATCGTCCCCCGCCCCGACGCCGACCGGTCGGACTCCGACCCTTCGGCGGAGAGCCCGACGGGTCTCGCATGAGTGGCGGCCCGGAGGCGGGCGGCCGGACCGACGGAGAACCGATCGACCGGAGCGGGGCCTCCGACTCCGACGACGACCCCGCCGAGCGGCTCTTCCGTCCCCTGCCCGAGACGGTCCGTGCCCGGGTGGTGGAGTACGGATCCGACGTGCTGGGCGGGATGCGCACGGCCGATCTTCCGCCCGTACTGCGCAGGGTGGCCAGGTTCGAGCCCCGGCGCAGGGCCAGGTTGGCCGGTCCGCAGATCGCCGCCCAGTTGGAGAACGACGCGGACTTTCGCGCGTTGGTCGCCTCACGGGTGGAACAGGTCTGGCCCGAGCTCGCCGAGGGGATGCGCGCGGGGGTCGTCCCTCCGGCCGCCGATCCCGTGGCAGTGGCCGCCTGCGCCTATCTGCTGCGTCCGCCCGGCTGGCCTCGGATGATCGAGGACGTCCACCAGGAGTTGGAACGGCGCAACAACGCCAAAGAGGTGGACGAGGCCGCCGAGGCCCTGGAGGAGGTGCGCCGGGAGCTGGAGGAGACCAGGCGCGGTCACCGCTCGGAGACGGACCGTCTACGTGCGCAGATCTCCGACCAGCGCACCGAGATCGCCGAACTGCGCCGGAAGGTGCACAACGAGCGGCAGCGCGCCCGAACGGCCACCAGCGAGGCCGAAGAGGCGATGAGCCGGGCCCGGGAGCACGGCAGCGAGACCGAGAACCGGGTCCATTCCCTGGAGAGCGAGAACCGGAGACTCCGGGCGAGGCTGGCCGACGCCGAGGCCCAGGTGGAGAACGCCCGTCGCGCGGTGCGCACGGGACGCAACGCCGACGAGGCCCGTCTCCGGATCCTCCTCGACGTCCTGGTGGACGCCTCGCACGGTCTGCGACGCGAACTGGCGCTGCCCACGGGGTTGGACAGCCCGGCCGACCTGGTCGCCGCCGCCGGCGACGAACGTCGTCGGGTGTCCTTGGACGGGTTGCCCGACGACGACCCCGGGCTGCTGGAGCACCTGTTGACCGTCCCCCGGGTGCACCTGGTGCTGGACGGCTACAACGTCACCAAGACCGGGTACGGCACGCTCCCGTTGGTCGATCAGCGCAACCGTCTGCTGGCATCGCTGGAGGGCCTGGCGAGCCGGACCAGGGCCGAGATCACCTGCGTGTTCGACGGCGCCGACGTCGACACCCCTCCGGTGGTCCCGAACCGTCGGGTCCGGCTGTTGTTCAGCGCCCCGGGCGAGACGGCGGACGAGTTGATCGTCCGACTGGTGCGGGCCGAGCCGCCCGGTCGTCCGATCGCCGTGGTGACCTCGGATCAGGAGATCGTTCGGGCGGTCCGCAGGGCCGGGGCCAGGGCCGTCCCCTCCCTGATCTTCCTGCGACAACTGTCCTGAGAGTGCCTGATGGTGACCACGCTCACCCGTGTCACGGGGGGTCTTCGGGCCCTGCCCTGGTTGAGCGGGGAAGGCCGGTCCGCTAGGTTCTTCCCGAACGTGAGTGCCTCATCGGGTAGAAGGCCACCCCTGTGTCCGTCCCCGGTGAGGACCCGCACACTCATGGCAGCCCCGTGACCCACGGGCGCCCCCAGCTTTCGTCTCCCAGACACCCCTGCGGATTTCTCAGACTCAAGGAGCGTGGACCGCCATGAAGAACCCCGGTGGTCGGCGTACGGCTCGCCGAATCGCTACGACCGGCCTCGGCGTGGTCGCCGCCGGCACCTTCATCGCCCCAGGTATCGCACACGCGGAGCCGACCCAGGACGAGGTCGAGGACCGCATCGAGGAGCTGAACCAGGAGGCCGCCCAAGCGGTAGAGGCCTACAACCAGGCCGAAGAGGACTACGAGGCCGCCAAGGCCGCCTTCGACGAGATCGACGACCAGGTCGGCGACGAGGAGGACCGCTACGAGGAGCTTCGCGAGAAGGTCCAGCAGTTCGCCAACGCCACCTACCAGGGCGGCGACCTCAGCTCGACCGCGAACGTCCTCACCTCCGACGGTCCCGAGACGCTCCTGGAGCAGAACGCCGACCTGACCTACCTGTCGGAGGCCCAGCAGGCCCAGCTCGACGACTTCGGCGACTCCGCCGAGCGTCTGTTCGCGCTCAAGGACGAGGCCGAGTCCGCCTTGGAGGAGGCCGAGAAGACGAAGGACGAGGCCGAGGAGGCCAAGGAGGAGGTCGAGAAGGCGATCGAGGAGCAGCAGGAGCTCCTCGCGCAGTTCCCCGACTCCGACGCCTCCGCCGAGGGCGCCGACGACAGCGGCGGCCAGAGCCACGCGGGCGGTGGCAGCGGCGGCGCGTCGACGGCCCTGGACTTCGCCTACTCCAAGGTGGGTCTGCCCTACGTGTGGGGCGGCACCGGCCCCAACGGCTACGACTGCTCCGGCCTGGTCCAGGCGTCCTGGCGCGCGGCCGGTGTCGACCTGCCCCGCACCACCTACGGGCAGGCCGACGTGGGCACCCGCATCTACGACATGAGCGCGGTCCAACCGGGCGACATCCTCTTCTTCTTCGGCGACCTGGGTCACAACGGTCTGTACGCGGGCAACGGGCAGATGGTCCACGCCCCGAGCAGCGGCCGCAACCTGGAGGTCGTCGGGTTGGCCGCCTACTGGGGCGGTCAGTTCCAGTTCGCGGTTCGTCCCTGAACCACTCGTGTCCACGAGGCCGTCGTCCTTCGGGGCGACGGCCTCGTGTTCGTTCCGGCCCCGGGCCCCGAGGTTCGTGGAAGCGTCCCGTGGGGCGGGTTTCGGACAGACCTCCCCTTCTTCCAGAACATCACGAAACAGTTGAGAGCCACCCAAGAGATGCACTAGTGTTCGTCGCCGAGCAAGGTCGTTCCTCTTCACCGAACCCCGTCGGTGACGGCCTCGCCCGGGTCGGGCACAGCAGACCCCCTTTCGGTCGTCCTCATCGACTCCGCCCCCGCCCGGTACGCCCGCCTGTTCCCGATCACCGGAGCGGCGGGAGAAAGGTGCTGACCTCGTGTCCGTGTTCTCTGGTGCCCCCGGTCGCCGTTCGGCGACCATCGCCTCGATCGGTGTCGTCGTCCTCCTCGCCTCCTCCGCGGTGGCGCGGGCGGAGCCGACCAGTGACGAGGTCCGTGAGGAGATCGAACGCCTCGAAGAGGAGTTCATCGGACTCAACGCGGCCTACAACGAGGCCAAGGAGGAGCACGAGGCGGCCGAGGAGAAGCTCACCGATCTGCTCGCCGACATCGAGGCCGCCGAGAAGACCGTCGACGACCTGAGCGGCGGGGTACGCGCCCTCGCCAACATCTCCTACATCGGTGTCGACCCGACCTCCCCCACCCAGCTCATCGGCGCCTCCGGCCCCGAGGAGGCGCTGGAGCACCAGGCCGACCTGACCTATCTGTCCGAACAGCAGCAGATGGGGCTCGACCGGTACGTGGACGAGCTCGACCACCTGGAGTCACTGCGGTCGGAGGCGGAGAGCACCGAGGAGAGCGCCGCCCAGGCCCTGGAGGAGGCCGAGGAGGCCACCGAGGAGGCCGAGGCCGCCATCGCCGAGCAGGAGGAACTGCTCTCCGAGCTCACCGCGGAGGAACGCGCCGAGGCCACCCGCAACGTCGACAACGGTGGCGAGAGCACGACCACCGGCGGCGGTTCCGGGGGCAACGGCTCCAGTGGCGGCGGAGGCGGTGGCGGCAGCTACACCGGTCCCGCGTCCGGCAACGCCCGCACCGCTCTGGACTTCGCCTACGCCCAGATCGGCAAGCCCTACATCTGGGGCGGCACCGGTCCCGACGGCTACGACTGCTCCGGACTGACCCAGGCGGCCTGGGCCCAGGCCGGTGTGAGCCTGCCCCGCACCACCTACGACCAGATCAACGCCGGGCAGCGCGTGTCCTGGGACGACAAGCAGCCGGGCGACCTGCTGTTCTTCTACGGTTCCAGCCCCGACCACGTCGGCCTGTACGCGGGCGACGGCGTGATGGTCCACGCCTCCACCTCCGCGCGCCCCATCGGTACCGTCACCCTCAACGACCACTACCGCTCCAACTTCGTCGCCGCAGTCCGCCCGTAGGGACACCCCCGGCGGGGTGTGACAGGTACCCGCTCCCCCACCCCGCCCCGGAATCACCCGAAGCGAAGCGGAGGCGCGAAGCGAACACGTCCCGCCCCCTAGACTCCTGACGTGTCGCGAACGCTGATCATCACCAACGACTTTCCGCCTCGGGCCGGGGGGATCGAGTCCTTCGTCCACGAGTTGGCGCTGCGCCGGCCGGAGGGGTCGGTCGTGGTCTACTGCTCCTCTCCCGCCGCCGCGGATCGGGCCGGCGATCCCCATTTCGACGTGCGGCAGCCGTTCCCGATCGTGCGGGACGGCGCCGGGGTCCTTCTGCCGACGCCCCGGGTGGCGGAGCGGGCACGGGTCATCGCCGGGTTGGAGGGCTGCGACTCGGTCCTGTACGGGGCGGCGGCGCCCTTGGGGCTGCTCGCTCCGGCCCTGCGTTCCGTGGCGCGACGCCAGGTGGCGATCACCCACGGGCACGAGACCGGTTGGACGGTGGTCCCCGGGGCGGGGGCGGCACTGCGCGGGATCGGATCGTCGGTGGACACCGTCACCTACCTGGGCGAGTACACGCGGCGTCGGTTGGCGCGTTCCCTCTCCCCCGCGGCGACGGCCCGGATGCGGCGGTTGACCCCCGGGGTGGACACCGGGCGTTTCCGTCCCGGGGCGGGCGGCGAGGAGGTGCGCGAGCGTCTGGGGCTGGGCGGCCGTCCCGTGGTGGTGTGCGTCTCCCGGATGGTCCCGCGCAAGGGGCAGGACACCTTGATCCGGGCCTGGCCCCGGGTGTTGAAGGACGTTCCCGATGCCGCCCTGCTGCTCGTGGGCGATGGTCCGTACGCGTCCCGGCTCCGTTCGGCGGCGGAGGGCGTCGAGTCGGTGTACTTCACCGGCCCCGTGCGGGCCGAGGAACTGCCCGCACACTACGACGCGGGCGACGTCTTCGCCATGCCGTGCCGGACCCGGAGGGGCGGTCTGGACGTGGAGGGGCTCGGAATGGTCTATCTGGAGGCGTCGGCCACCGGGCTGCCGGTCGTGGCCGGCGCGTCGGGCGGTGCCCCGGACGCGGTCCTGGAGGGCGAGACCGGACACGTGGTGGACGGTTCCCTACCGGGGCCGACCGCTCGAGCGTTGATCCGTCTCCTGAAGGACCCCGACCGCGCCGCCCTGATGGGCGCACGCGGCCGGGAATGGGTGGGTCGTGAGTGGACCTGGGATCGGACCCTCGATCGCCTGGAGAGCCTCCTGAGCGACTCCTGAGCCCCTCGAGGCTCAGGTGAGGGTCCCCCTCACAGGTCCTCGCCGTGGACCGTGCCCGGAGTGGCCGAGCCGTCGGTCACGTGGGGCTCACCGGTCTCGCTGTGGGACAGCCACTCCTCCCAGGAGCGCTGGTAGTAGCCCCAGCCGTTGTCCCACTCCAGTTCGCGGTCGGTTCCGGTGGTCTCGAGGACGTCGCCCATCAGGACCTCGTCGTGGAACCAGCGGGCGTCGTTCGGCGCCATGTTGGTGCAGCCGTTGGAGGTGTTCGCCGACCCCAGGTTCCCCGAGTTCCACGGGGCGGAGTGGGTGAACTCGCCGCTGTTGGAGGTGCGCACCGCCCAGTCGACGTCCAGCCGGTAGTGGCCGGGCGACCCTTCGGGGATACCGACGCTGGCGGAGTCCATCACCATGGACGAGTACTTCTCCATCGTGAGGTGGACGCCGGAGGTCGTGGTGTTGAAGTGGCGATCGGCCGCCCCGTTGCTCACCGGGATGCTCCGGACCTTCTCCCCGTCCACGGCCACGTTCAGCTCGTGGTCGGGGACGTGCATGGTGGCGATCAGTTCGCGTCCGACCTCGAACTCCAGACGCCGGTCGGTCGTGCCGTAGACGCCGTCGCTCGCCTCCACCCCGGCCAGTCTCAGGTCCACGGTGACCTTCTGGTGGGGTTCCCAGTACTCCTCGGGGCGAAAGACCGCGGTCTCGTCGGTGAGCCAGTTCCAGGCGCCGCGGGTCGCCTCCTCGGAGACGACCTGGATGGAGTTCTCCACCTGGGTCTTGTTGGTCACGGGTCGACCGAAATCGACGATGACGGGCATTCCCACCCCGACGGTCTGTCCGTCCGCGGGGAAGGTGGAGGCGACCTCCAGGCGTTCCTTCCCGTCGGCCGGGAGGGTGGTGAACTCCGAGACGACCTCGGTCTCCCGGCCGGCCTCGTCGGAGGCGGTGGCGATGACGGTGACGGCGGCGCCCGGCCGCAGGTTCCAGTCCGAGGTCCAACGGTCACCGGTCTCGTTCAGGGTTCCGGTGTGTTCGAGTTCGGGGGCGCTCTCGGCGTCCTCCCCGGTCGTGTCCGCCGAGGCGATCTCCTCGGGTACGACCTGCTCGATCGAGACGTCGGTGATGGTCCCCGAGTCGGTCTCGACCCGGACCGGCGTGTTCGGCGCGATCCCGGTGGCCCCGGGTTCGGGTGTGATGGTCGGCTCCGGCCCCGGGGCGTTCCGCGCGTCCTGGTCCTCTCCGCCCGGGGCACAGGCCGCCAGGAGGGAGAGCAGGGCCGCCCCCGCGATCGCTCGTCGTCTCATACACGGCTTCACAGGACCTCCAACGTCCGTTCCGCGGGGCGTGTATCCGGAGGCGGACGGGCCCGCCGGGGCCCGTTCACCGTGCCCCGGTAGCCAAGGACACCGTGACGAAGAACCCCGGTGTCCGGCGCGGGTCGAGGACCACGCGTCCGGCCACCGGGGCGGTGACGCTGACTATCTACCCAAAGTAGTCAATTCTACCCAGAGAGTGACAGAACCTTGGGTTGCGCTCTAGTGCTGGAACTCCTTGCGGTAGTACTCGAAGATCCAGCCGATCGCGGTGAGGATGATGGCGAAGAAGCCGATGAACACCATCCACCAGCCGATCGCCACACCGACCGCCGTGAAGGCGACGGCCAGGGCGACGAACATCGGCCACCAGCTGTGCGGGCTGAAGAAGCCGTACTCGCCGGCGTTCTCCGCGATCTCGCCGTCGAGGCGCTCCTCGGCCGGGAGGCCGTGGAAACGCTCACTGCGGCGAGCCGCCTGCCAGAGCCAGAAACCGATCATCCAACCGAAGCCGATGGCCACGACCAGGGCCGTGGATCCGGCCCATTCGATCTCGCCGGTCTCCTGGAGGGACCAGTAGATGTACAGGGCACCGATGAGACCGAAGAAGGTCGAGATGCCCATGAACAGGTAGGCCTGCATCTTCATGTGTGGCCGCCCCTACTTCTTCTCGGCGCCCGCGGCGACGGCACCGGGTGCCGCGGCGTGCGGGTGGTTGAGGTCGAAGGCCGGACGCTCGGACCGGATCCGCGGCAGCGACGTGAAGTTGTGTCGCGGCGGCGGGCACGAGGTGGCCCATTCCAGCGAGCAGCCGTAGCCCCACGGGTCGTCCACGTTGACCATCGGCGCCTTCTTCGCGGTGATGTACATGTTCCAGAAGAAGATGAGCGTCGAGGCGGCGAGCACGAAGGACGAGATCGAGGAGATCTGGTTCAGCTCGGTGAAGCCGTCGGTGGGCAGGTAGTCGGCGTAGCGACGCGGGAAGCCCGCGGCGCCCAGCCAGTGCTGCACCAGGAAGGTGCCGTGGAAGCCCAGGAAGAGCAGCCAGAAGTGGAACTTGCCCAGCTTCTCGTTGAGCATCTTTCCGGTGAACTTGGGCCACCAGAAGTAGAAGCCCGCGAACATCGCGAACACCACGGTGCCGAACACGACGTAGTGGAAGTGCGCCACCACGAAGTAGGAGTCGGTGACGTGGAAGTCGATGGGCGGAGAGGCCAGGAGCACACCGGTCAGACCACCGAAGAGGAAGGTGACCAGGAAGCCGATCGTGAACAGCATCGGCGTCTCGAAGGTGAGCTGCCCCCGCCACATCGTGCCGATCCAGTTGAAGAACTTCACACCGGTCGGGACCGCGATGAGGAACGTCATGAAGGAGAAGAACGGCAGCAGCACGGCACCGGTCGGGAACATGTGGTGCGCCCACACGGTGATCGACAGGCCCGCGATGGCGATGGTGGCGGCCACGAGGCTCTTGTAACCGAAGATCGGCTTGCGGCTGAACACCGGCAGGATCTCCGTCGCGATGCCGAAGAACGGCAGGGCGATGATGTACACCTCGGGGTGACCGAAGAACCAGAACAGGTGCTGCCACAGGATGGCGCCACCGTGTTCGGCGTTGAAGACCTGTGTACCGACGATGCGGTCGGCGCCCAGGGCGATCAGCGCGGCGGTCAGGACCGGGAAGGCCAGCAGCACCAGAACGCTGGTGAGCAGGGTGTTCCAGGTGAAGATCGGCATGCGGAACATCGTCATACCGGGCGCGCGCATGCACAGACCGGTGGTGATGAAGTTGACCGCGCCGAGGATCGTGCCCAGACCGGACACGGCCAGGCCCAGGATCCACAGGTCGCCGCCCAGGCCCGGGGAACGGACCGCGTCGGACAGCGGGGTGTAGGCGAACCAGCCGAAGCTGGCGGCGCCGCCCGGGGTCAGGAAGCCGCTGACGGCGATGAGGCTGCCGAACAGGTACAGGTAGTAGCCGAACAGGTTGATCCTGGGGAAGGCCACATCGGGGGCGCCGATCTGCAACGGCATGAGGATGTTCGAGAACCCGATGAAGAGCGGGGTCGCGAACATCAGCAGCATGATGGTGCCGTGCATCGTGAACATCTGGTTGAACAGTTCGTTGGACATGATCTGCTTGCCCGGTGCGAACAGTTCCAGACGCATCAGCAGCGCCATCACGCCGCCGATGAGGAAGAACGCGAACGAGGTGATCAGGTACATGTACCCGATGACCTTGTGGTCGGTCGACGTCAACCAGTTGACGATGATCGAACCCTTACGCGACGGTGCCTGACCGTCGGTACGCGGTGCGTCGGTGGTCGTCGTGGTCATTACTCGTCATTCTCCTCGGCGTCATTCTCCTCGGCGTCCTGCGCCTCGGTGTCTTCCGCCTCGGTGTCCTCGGCGCCCTGAGCCTCGGACGCCTCGTCAGCGGCGGCCTGCCGCTGCTCGGCCTCGTCCGCCGCAGCCTGCTGCTGTTCGGCGGCCCAGGCCTCGTACTCGTCCTGAGGCAGGACCTCGACGTTGAAGAGCATGCGGGTGTGGTCCACGCCGCACAGCTCGGCACAACGTCCGATGTAGGTGTCCGCGGTGCCCTCGTTCAGGTTGACCTGGAAGGAGTTGTCGCGACCGGGGACGACGTCCATCTTGAAACCGAACGCCGGGATCCAGAACGAGTGGATGACGTCGGGAGAGTAGAGGTCGAAGTGGACGACGGAGTCCTCGGGAAGCACGAGGGTCGTCTGGGTCTCGGGGTCGGTGGTGCCGTCCGGGTTGGGGATACCAACCTCGGAGAAGAGCACCTCGCCACCGTTCTCCTTGGTGTCGTCCATGTAGTTGAACTGCCAGGCCCATTGGAAGGCCACGACCTCAACGTGGACGTCGGCGGGCTCTTCGGTGTCGAGCAGGTAGGCCTGGTCTCGCGCGGTGAAGAAGAAGAGCACCGAGATGATGACGATCGGCAGCACGGTGTAGAGCGCTTCGATGGGCATGTTGTACCGCACCTGCGGCGGCAACTGCTCAGAGCGCTTGCGGTGGAAGAGGATCGTCCAGATGAACAGTCCCCACACGAGAATGCCGACCGCGAAAGCAGCGACCCACGAGCCCTGCCAGAGCGAGAGAACACGCTCGGCCTGCTCGGTGATCGGCTCCGGCATGCCCAAACGAGCGAGATCGTTCGACGCGCAGCCGGTCGCGGCCAGCCCCAGCACGGCGAGCGCGGCGCCGCGTGGTGCCCATCGGCGCAGTGTTGAGCGCCGATTTTTTTGGCGGGTCGGACTCACGGATTGCCTTCCCAGCGGTGAAGCCCGTGGATCCTCCACGGGCGGCCTAAGTATCCAAAGCTTGTCAGGGGGAAACATTATCGCGAACCGTTCGACGTGCCGTTCATGGGCTTGCCTGGTCAGCGTGTTGCCAGACGAGCCCTCGCGGAACGCTCGACATCCCTCGCGGAGCCGGGCCAGGCCGCCCCCGAGGGACATCCTCCGGCTGGCTGCGAGGCGCGGCCCGGCGTTCCCCCGGGCCCTCGGGTCGAGACCCGTGCACCCCGCCTCCGGCGGTGATGCGCGCGTACTCGGCTCGAGACTAAGGCGAGCGTATCGCTGGATTTACGGCACCCTTAACCGGGTGCGCCTTTTCGCGCACCCCAGGTCAAGATCAGGACACGGGACGACAACCAACGGGGGTGGAAGTGTCCGAGCGACCGATCGGTCAGGGGCCTCGGGTCACCGTGGAGGCGGTGGGCCGAAAGTGCCCGATCCCGATCATCATGCTGGCCGCCCGACTGCACGAAGTGCCTATCGGGGCGGTCATCGCGGTCACCGCGGACGACCCGGCCGCGAGTGCGGACATACCGGCATGGTGCCGGATGAAGATGCACGAGTTCGTCGCCGAGCACCCCCTGGATCGGGGTAGTGCTTTTCACATCCGCAGGATGTACTGACCACTCGATGGTGTGCCCAGGACCGGAGGTCGGGGTTTCGGTTCCATTGCGATAACGATCCCCGCCATCCCTTTCTTCGGGAGTGGCGTGACACGTCCGCGGCCGGGCCGGAGGGGATCCGGCGGCGGCCACGGGCAAGGCGAAGGCCGCGCGGACCTGGGTCCGCGCGGCCTCGTCCACGAGGGGGCCGGGCTCCGAGAAAGAGTTCCGACCCACGACGTGGCAGGTGTTCTAGCGAGCGTAGAACTCGACGACGAGCTGCTCGTCGAAGGGCACCGGGATCTGCTCGCGCTTGGGGCGGTCGATAACCGCGACGCGCAGGTCCTTGTGGCTGACGGCGAGGTAACCGGCGATCTTGTCGTCGGCGTGGACGCCCTCGGCGGCCTCGACGAACGGCACCATGTTGCGGGACTTCTCCCGAACACCGATGATCTGGCCCGGCTTGACCTGGTACGACGGGATGTCGACCTTCTTGCCGTCCACGGTGATGTGGCCGTGGTTCACGAACTGACGGGCGGCGTAGATCGACGCGGCCAGACCGGCGCGCAGGACGACCGTGGCCAGACGCAGCTCCAGCTCGGCGAGCATCTCCTCACCGGTACGACCGGCGCGCTTCTTGGAGTTCTCGTAGACGCGGACGAGCTGCTTCTCGGTCAGGTCGTAGTACCAGCGCACCTTCTGCTTCTCCGCCTGACGGACGGCGAAGTCGCTGCTGTTGCGACGAACACGACGGCCGTGCTCACCGGGCGGGTACGGACGCTTCTCGAAGTAGCTGACCGCCTTACGGGTCAGCGGGGTGCCGGCGCGCCGGGACAACCGCACCTTCGGTCCGGTGTAGCGCATGCATAGTCCTTTCAGGGTGAATCAGGGAATCCCAGGTAAGGCTTGCCTAGATCTGGGAGGCGCTGGACGCGCCCGGGCCCCGCGCCCGTCGGACGGGCGTTCAGGGCGGGTTCCCCACCGTCGTGCGCGACCCTGCACGGACGGCTCGGGCGAATGAACCGGCACGCGTTTCAGCGCACCGGGGCGGTGCGGGTCTCCCCGCACGGGTCACGGCCATCCACTCTACGGGGTCCGGGGCACCACCCCGACCAGAGACGGGGTTCTCAGGTCGGGGCGGCCACGCCGGTCACAGGTGGGGACGCACCTCGTCGGCGGCCTCGGAGCCGTAGGAACGCTCGACGCGCTCCAGCAGGGAGGCCGCGGTGAGCGTGTACTCCTGCGGGCCGTCGGCCTCCAGGCAGTGCACGGCGGTGGCGTTGCCGACCTGCGCGGCGCGCTCCAGGGACAGCCCCCAAGAGTGGGCGGCCAGGAAGCCGGCGCGGAAGGCGTCGCCCATGCCGGTGGGGTCGACCAGTTCGTCCACGGCGGCGGCCGGAACCTGGATGGAGGGCTCGCCCTCACGGTCGATCCGCGCGCCCTTGGGGCCCAGCGTGGTGATACGGGTGCCGACCTTGGACAGGATCTCGGCGTCCGACCACTCGGTCTTCTGCTCTGCCAGAGCCTTCTCGTACTCGTTGGAGAACAGGAAGGAGGCGCCCTCGATGAGGCCGCGCACCTGCGGGCCCTCCATCCGGGCGAGCTGCTGGGAGGGGTCGGCGGCGAAGGGGATGCCGCGCGTCCGGCACTCCTCGCTGTGCCGGACCATGGCGGCCGGGTCGTCGGCGCCGATCAACACCAGGTCGAGTCCGCCGAGACGGTCCGCGATCGGCTGGATCTCGATGTTGCGGGCCTCGGCCATGGCGCCCGCGTAGAAGGAGGCGATCTGGTTCTGGTCGCGGTCGGTGGTGCAGACGAACCGGGCCGTGTGGCGGATCTCGGAGATACGGACGGCGGAGGTGTCGACGCCGTGGCGGTCGAGCCAGGCCCGGTAGTCCTCGAAGTCCTCCCCCGCGGCGCCGACCAGGACCGGGTTCAGACCGAACCCGCCCAGGCCGAAGCAGATGTTGGCCGCGACGCCGCCGCGGCGTACGTCGAGCTCGTCGATGAGGAAGGAGAGGGACAACTGCTGGATCTGCTCGGGGATGATCTGCTCGGCGAACCTGCCCTCGAAGGACATGAGGTGGTCGGTGGCGATGGATCCGGCAACCGCGATACGCACGGGACGTTGTCTCCTTGCTAGGGGAAGGGGTGTGACGCTCGGGACGAGCCGACCGAGCCGTCGAGGACGGGCGAGGACGTGCCCGTTCGGACCTGCCAAGGGTACCCAGAGCACCGTGCCCCCAATCCTCGGGCGTTCGGGACCTCTCCCCGTCCTTCCCCGGAAACGGGAGGGGTGGGCGGACGTGTCGACACGTCCGCCCACCCCGGGTCCACCGGCCGCCGCGCGGCCCGTGGGAACGCTCAGTTGAAGGAGTCGCCGCAGGCGCAAGAGCCGGTGGCCATCGGGTTGTCGATGGTGAAGCCCTGCTTCTCGATGGTGTCGACGAAGTCGATGGTGGCCCCGGTCAGGTAGGCGGCGCTCTTGCGGTCGGTGACGACCTGGACCCCGTTGAAGTCGGCGATGATGTCGCCGTCGAGGTCGCGCTCGTCGAAGTAGAGCTGGTAGCGCAGCCCCGAGCAACCCCCGGGCTGGACGCCCACACGCAGGCGCAGGTCGTCACGGCCCTCCTGGTCCAGGAGGGAGCGGACCTTGTCGGCCGCCTCGTCGGTCAGGATGACTCCCTGCGCGGTGTCCTCGGTCTGAACCGTCATGTTGTAAAGCTCCTCTGGAAAGGGGTTGCGGCCGCCTGGCGCCCTCGGTCGTCGGCGAGGCGGACCCCGAAGGGTCCTGTCCTCCTCAACGGGTGCCAACACCGGGGCCCGGTGGAGCATTCCACCTTCCGACCGCCGTGTTCGCCCCGCCGCCGCGGCGCACGGTGCGTCCGTGCCCTCGACGACGTACGGATGTGCCCGTGAACACCAGGGTAATTTGTCCCCGGCCCCGATGCCATCTCCACGAACGTCCGTCCCGGAGCATCCCGTTCTCGACCGGTCCACCCCCGCGACCTGGTGGTCGGCCTCGGCCCCGTCCCGGGTGAGGGCCGGGGCGGGGCCGTGTTCCGGGGTCGGCGCCCCGGTGGTCGCACGAGGGCGCCGAGGGGCGTCGGGCCCCGGAACGGGCCTGACACACGTGGATCCAGTGTGCGGCCTCACATCCTCGTTCCGCCAGGGTCTAAGGGCAGAAAATTCGCATAACGAACATCTTCTCTCGCATCGCGAAATAAAAGAGTCGGGTGGGGCGCATCAGAGTCCCGGGGCCCCGTAGACCGGGAACCAACGCGAACGGTCCCGCTCCATCGGCAGATCGTCCCCCAACGCCGCCTCCACCTGGAGTTCCAGCGCGTTGTCGCGCCGCTGACCTCCCGCCGGGGCGAAGGGATAGAAGGTGCCGCGCTTGTAGAGGTAGACCAGCCCGACCCGGCGCCCGGAGCCGTCGCCGAACCCCACCAGGGAGCACAACAGCGAGGGACCGTAGCCGTTGGCCTCCAGCGTGGAGTTGACCGCGTGCAGATCGGTGACCAGGCCCGTGATGTCGGTGTCCACGAGCTCCCCTCCGGACTCCCCGCCCTCCGTCGGAGCACCGCCCCGCACCACCAGCCAGGTGTAGCCGTAGTCGTCGGTGCGCTGTTCGACCGGGGGTCCGTCACCGGCGTCCAACAGGGCGGTGACGTCGCGTTCGACGTCGGCGAAGGCCGCCCCCTCGGCCGCGCGGAAGGCCACCGACCCCGTTCCGGTCGGGGTCAGCCCCGCCCCGGCGCGCAGCGTCAGGGCCGCCGAGGGCAGACCGAAGAGCGCGTCCAGGTCGGGTTGGACCGGCTTGGAGCGCCCCAGAAGTGAACGCCAGAAGCTCATGATGTCCTTTCCGGGTGAGAGTGCCGTCCGGAGGAGCCGGAGGCGTCGTGGACACCGTCCCGGAGGGAACGGGGCCGGATGGGCCCGAGCCCCGTCAGGCCCCTCGACCGAGCTGTCGGGAGATGTCGGAGAGCTGGGCCAGGCGCTGTTCGACCGGGGGGTGGGTGGCGATCAGCTGGTTCATGCTGAACCCCTTCTTCGCGAAGGCCGGGGCGAAGAAGAAGGCGTTGAAGGGCTCGACCTGACGCAGGTCCCGGGTCGGGATGCGGGCCATGTCCCCGGTGATCTTGGACAGCGCGCTGCCCAGCATCGAGGGGCGCCCGGTGAGGTAGGCGGCGGCACGGTCGGCGGACAACTCACGGTAGCGGGACAGGGCCCGGGTGAGCAGGAAGCTCAACGCCCAGGCCACGGCGCTCACCAGGACCACCAACAGGGCGACCACCGCGGGGGCCGGACCGTTGTTGTTGCCGCGGCCGCCGGCGGGACCGGCGAACATCGCGAAACGCAGTCCGGCCTGGGTGAGGAAGCCCGCGACGATGCCGAGGAAACCGGCGATGGTCATGACCGTGACGTCGCGGTGGGCGACGTGGGAGAGCTCGTGGGCGAGGACCGCCTCCAGCTCGGGCCCCTCCAGGCGGCGCATCAGACCGGTGGTCACGCAGATGACGGCGGACTTCTCGTTGTGTCCGGTGGCGAAGGCGTTGGGCACGTCGGTGTCGGCGATGCCCACCCGCGGTTTGGGCATGTCGGCCATGGCGCACAGCCGGTCGACCAGAGCGTGCAGTTCGGGCGCCTGCTGAGGGGTGACCTCCTTGGCCCCCATCGAGAACATGGCGATCTTGTCGGAGGAGAAGTAGGAGAAGAGCGCGAAGGCGGCGACGAGGACGATCACGAGCCAGATGTTGAGCCCCGCCAGGACCAGACCGACGATGAAGGCGACGTAGACCAGGACCAGAAGGAACATGGTCATGACCATCCGGGCGGTCAGCCCCCGGTCCGGACGGAATTTCGAACCTGCCACGGCGTTTCCTCCCCCGATGCGTGGTTCGGAGTGTAGTTCGCGCAGGTGAGAATCGGGTTAAAGCGGGTCACCGCGTGTTCCCACGCCTCCGTGTTCCGTGACACACGTCGCGGCCACCGTGAGGGATCACGGCGGCCGCGATGGAGAAAGCGCGCGCAGGCACCGGACGCGATACCCCGGACCGGGGTCCGCGTCTGATTCGGGGGCTCACCCGGACGGGAGGTGACGGCCCGAGGGGGACGTTCAGCCCGGGATGAGCCCGTCGTCCTGAAGCATCTTGCGCACCTCGTCCATGCCCGCCTCAGCGTGCGGCAGGATGAACTCGGAGGGCTCCAGGGAGTCCGGAGGCAGGGGCCTGCCGTCCTCGCGCACCCGCTCCAGAAGGTCGTGCAGGGCCTTGCGGAACCTGTCCTCGTCCCCGGACTCGATCGCCTCCTCGAGGGCGGCGTCGAAGGAGTTGAGCAGGTCCAGGTCGGCGTCGGTCAGGTCCACCTGACCCTCACCCATGATGCGGACGATCACTGGCCCTCCCGGTTACCCGAACCGTTGCCACCCTCGATCTGCTGCGGGGTGGAGGAACCGCCACCGCCCAGTTCGAGCTTCATGCGCTCCAGCTCGGCCTCGACGCCGGTGGTGCTGGCCATGCGGTCCAGCTCGCTCTGGATGTCGTCCTTGGGGCCGGTGCCCGTGACGTCGTCGAGCGCGCCGGAGGCCAGCAGCTCGTCGACCGCGCCGGCGCGGGCCTGCATCTCGGCGGTCTTGTCCTCCGCGCGCTGCACGGCCATGCCGACGTCGCCCATCTCCTCGGAGATACCCGAGAAGGCCTCGCTGATCTGCGTCTGGGCCTGGGCGGCGGTGTAGGTCGCCTTGATGGTCTCCTTGCGCGTACGGAAGGCGTCGACCTTCGCCTGTAGGCGCTGGGCGGCCATCGTGAGCTTCTGCTCCTCGCCCTGGAGGTTGGCGTGCTGCTCGCGCAGGCCCTCGATCTGACCGGTCAGACCGGAGCGACGGGTGAGGGCCTCGCGGGCGAGGTCCTCACGCCCCTGGGTCAGGGCGGCCCGGCTCTGGTTCTCCAGCTTGGAGGACTGCTGTTCGAGCTGCTGGATCTGGAGCTCGACCCGCTTGCGGGAGGTCGCGACGTCGGCGACACCGCGACGCACCTTCTGCAGCAGTTCGAGCTGTTTCTGGTACGAGTAGTCGAGGGTCTCCCTGGGGTCCTCGACGGAGTCCAAGGCCTTGTTGGCCTTGGACTTGAAGATCATCGAAAGTCGCTGAAACACGCTCATTGGCGTGGCCGTCCCCTTCTCGGTGCGTACATCGGCTGTTCCCAGCGGGCGCTTTGCCCAACCCTACGCGGTCTGGCCCGCGGTCGCCATAAAGCTATGACCGGCTACCCTGAGGGTGTGTTCCGACGTCGCTCCGCTTCCGCAGCCACGGATTCGGCCTCCGCCGAATCCGCCAGCCCTGAGGCCTCTGAGGCCACCCAACCTAAGGGATATACCCCCAAGAAGGGTGTGCCCACCCCTAAGCGCAGGGAATCCGAAACCTCCCCGCGCCGACCGGTGAAGGCCCCCGAGACACGGAAGGAGGCCTACCGCGCCTACCGGGACCGTCTCGATCGCCAACGTTCCAAAGGCGTCGCGCGTTCCGTTCCCGGCGCACCGAAGGGTGAGGACGCCCGTCACTTCCGACCCCAGGACCTGAGCCCGGCCCGCGCCTACGCCCGCGACTTCATCGATTCGCGCCGCAGCGCCAGCGAGTTCTTCCTGCCGTTCTCGATCCTGATCATCCTGCTGCTCTTCGTGAACAACCCGACCTTCCAGGTGGGGGTCGCGTACGTGATCTGGCCTCTGATGATGGTCACGATCATCGCCGAGGGCGTCCTCGTGGGCCGCACCGTGAAGAAGCGCGCCACCGAGTACTTCCCCAACGACGAGCTGCTGCGGGGCATCGGCATGTACGCCGCCATGCGCCAGCTCCAGTTCCGTCGTCTGCGTCTGCCCAAGCCGCGCGTCAAGGTGGGCGAGGACCCCACCCCGAAGAGCGCGCGCTGAGCACCACCACCTCCCCATCCCCGTACGTCCGATGTGAGCGGGGCCGGTTCCCGTGCCGGCCCCTCACTCTCGACGTCCGTTGGGAGCGCTCCCTCCGGCCGGGGTCGCCACCGTCCGTTCCGGGCCCCGCCGACTAGAGTGCTCGACATGGAATTTCGGCATCTGGGCAGCACCGGCCTGATCATCAGCGAGATCGCCTACGGGAACTGGATCACCCACGGTTCCCAGGTGGAGGAGGACACCGCCGTCTCCTGCGTCCGCGCGGCGCTCGACGCGGGCATCACCACCTTCGACACCGCCGACGTCTACGCCCGGGGCAAGGCCGAGGAGGTCCTCGGTCGCGCTCTGAAGGGCGAGCGGCGCGACGGTCTGGAGATCTTCTCCAAGGTCTTCTGGCCCATGGGCGACGGGAAGAACGACAAGGGCCTGTCCCGCAAGCACATCATCCGCGGCTGCGAGGACTCCCTGCGCCGTCTGGGCACCGACTACCTGGACCTGTACCAGGCGCACCGGTTCGACCACACCACCCCGCTCGAAGAGACGATGCGGGCCTTCGAGGACCTGGTCCGGCAGGGCAAGGCCCTCTACATCGGTGTCTCGGAGTGGCGCGCCGAGGAGATCGAGCGGGCCCTGAGGATCGCGGACGAGATGGGCTTCGACCGGATCGTCTCCAGCCAGCCGCAGTACAACATGCTCTGGCGGGTCATCGAGTCGGAGGTCGTCCCGCTCTCCGAGCGCGAGGGCATCGGTCAGATCGTGTGGTCCCCGATCGCCGGCGGCGTCCTGACCGGCAAGTACAAGCCGGGCGCGGAGCTCCCCGCCGGTTCGCGGGCCAGTGATCCCAAGAGCGAGAAGTTCCTCGCCGACAAGGTCTCGGACCGGGTCCTGCTGGAGCGGGTCCAGCTGCTGGAGCCGCTGGCGGCCGAGGCCGGTCTCACCCTCTCCCAGCTCGCCGTGGCCTGGGTCCTCCAGAACGCCAACGTGTCCGCCGCGATCATCGGCGCCTCCCGGCCCGAGCAGGTGGAGAGCAACGTCCGCGCGGCCGGGGTCCGTCTCGACCCCGCGCTCATGAGCCGGATCGACGAGATCCTCGGCGACAGCGTCCAGCGCGACCCGGAGCTCACCAAGAGCCCGGAGAACGTCCGTCTCCTCTAGAGGGGCCGGACGCAGCGGGGCCCGGCGGTCGTGACGACCGCCGGGCCCCGCCGTGTCCGGGGGGAGGGTCCTCGTCAGTCCTCGGCGCCCAGGGGCATCGTGTAGACCTCGCGGTCCTCCTCCAGGAGGGCGACCGTGCCCACGCCGGCCTCGGCCAGCTCGGACCAGTTCTCACCCAGCCAGCTCTCGGCGTCGCCACGCGAGGTGAACGACTCCTCGGGCAGGCCCGTCGTCTCCACCGGAGCACCACCGGCCTCGTGGTACCGCCATGTCCATGCCATGTTCGACCGCCCTTCGTCGCCGGTTCCACGGGGACACTCGTCGAGATCCCGTGGCCGAGCTTAACCAAGCCTTGGTCCGAGATGCTGTTTACTCTTTCGGGTGCGTATCCGATTTCTGGGGACAGCGGGACAAGCGGGCTGGCCGGCGCCGCAGTGCACCTGTTCCTCTTGCAACAAGGCCCACGCGGAACGCCGTCTGCCGCTGAGGGTGACCGTCGACGACCGGTTCCGGATCCGGGACTCCGGCACCGCGGGACCGGTGCCGCCCGGTTACACGGTCACGTCCACCTCGCACGGAGTGCTGGTGGAGGCGCCCGACGGCGGCCGTCTGCTGTACGCCCGTTCCGGACCGGGTCCGGCTCCGGAGGCTCCGCCGGCCGAGGCCCCTTCCGACGCGTCCTCCACCTATTCCTCCGCCCCGGAGCAGCAGGTGGACATGGTCATCGTGGACGCCGTACAGCGCCCGGAGGTCATCGGCGAGCTGCGCCGCTCGGGGGTGATCGGCGTGACCACGGCGGTGGTGGCGGTCGGCGGCGACCATCGGGTCCGTTCTCCCGAGGAGTTCGCCCGGCGCGCCCGCCTGTGGGGCGCTCTGGCTCCGGGCGACGGCACCGTGATGACCTGTCCGCCGTCGGTGTGGCCCGAGCCCCGACCGCGAGGACCGCATCGGACGCTGGTGACCGGGGGCGCCCGTTCGGGCAAGTCGACCGAGGCCGAGCTGCGACTGTTGGCCGAACCGACGGTGGTGTACGCGGCGACCGGCCCCGCCGCCGATCCGGAGGTCGATCCCGAGTGGGCCGCGCGGGTCGCCCGCCACATCGAGCGGCGTCCCTGGTGGTGGCGGACCGAGCGGACCACCGACCTGGCCGGGCTGTTGCGTCGGGAGCGGGGCGCCGTCCTGGTCGATTGTCTGGGCACCTGGCTCACCTGGGTGATGGGCGAATGCGGTCTGTGGGAGGAGGAGCCGCCCCGGGACGCGGAGGAGCGTGTGGAGGCCGCCGTCCACGAGCTGTTGGAGGCCTGGCGCGCCACGTCGGCCTACGTGGTGGCGGTGACCAACGAGGTGGGCTCGGGGGTCGTGCCTGCGACCAGGGCCGGACGCCTCTTCCAGGACCACCTGGGGCTGCTGAACCAGTGGGCCGGGGCCGAGTCCGAGGACGTGGTCCTGACCGTGGCCGGACGCGTGGTGGAGCTTCGATGAGCGTCTCCGACGCCGTGGCGGGCGCGCGGATGGCGGTGGGCACGTTCACCGTCTGGCCGGTCCGGGTGGAGCGGGTCGATCGCGCGGTGGCCGGCTGGGCGATGCGTTGGGCCCCTGTCCTGGGTGGGGCTCTGGGCGCGCTGATCGGCGCGGCCACCGCGGCCGGTCTGTGGCTGGGCTGGTCGGCGCCGTTGTCCGCCCTGCTGGCGACCGGTCTGGGCGCGTTGGCGACCCGGGGACTGCATCTGGACGGTCTGGCGGATCTGGCCGACGGTCTGGGGAGTGGACGTTCGGCCGAGCGTTCGCTGGAGGTGATGCGCCGTTCCGATATCGGCCCGTTCGGGGTGCTGACCCTGTTGGTCGCGGTGGGCGCCCAGGTCCTGGCTCTGGCGGGGTTGGCCGAGCTCTCCCCTCGGGCGGTGGTGGTGGGGGCCCTGGTGGCGGGTGCGGCCGGTCGGACGGCGGCGACGTTGGCGTGTCTGCGCGGGGTCCCCTCGGCCCGTCCGGACGGGTTGGGCGCCTTCGTGGCCGGGACCGTGCGTCCTCCGGCGGCCCTGGTCTGTTCCCTGGGTCTGGTGGCGGTGTGCGCTCTGGGCCTGTTCCACTCCCCCGGGTTCGCGCTGGCCTGTGCGGCCGGGGTCGTGGTCGGCCTCGTCGCGGCCGGTCTCGTGCTGTGGAACGCGGTGCGGCGGCTGGGCGGTATCACCGGGGACGTCCTGGGCGCTCTGGTCGAGACCGCCGTCACGACGGCCCTCCTGGTGATGGTCGCGGTCGCCTCCCATCTGTGATCGACGTGGGACCGAGGGTGCCCCTGATCACCCGAGAGCGCCACCAGGGCTTTCCTACCGGCCGGTAACCCGTCCCGGAACCCAATGTAGCCATCATCACATTTTTTCACACGGAGTTTCACAGCGGTTCGCCATGGGCAACGCGCCCTCACGTGCCGGAACCCGCACGACACCCCCCACCAGCGACCACAGGCCCCTCATCACGCGGCCGGGCCCCACCCCACCGAGGGGCGGTCCACGTCGCCCGGGGTCGCCATGGGCCGCACCGGGCCCGTCGGCCCCACGGGGCGCCACGTCGCCGCCGGGGCACAGGGAGGACTAGCATCGGGGACGTGAGCACGACGTTGTCAGTAAACACGGAGTCCCCCAGTTCGCTCGACGCCGACGCCGTTGTCGTCGGTTACCACTCCGGAGGCGACGCCCCGGAGCCCGCATCGGGCGCTCATACCGTCGACGCCGCCTTCTCCGGTGGCCTCGGCACGACCCTGTCGCTCCTGGGAGCGAGCGGCGCCCTCGAGGAGGTGCACACCCTTGCCTCCCTCGGGGCCGTCCAGGCCCCGGTCGTCGTCGCGGTCGGTCTCGGCCCGGCGTCCGCCGACGGCTCCGTCGACACCGACGCGCTGTCCCGCGCGGCCGGCGCCGCGCTGCGTTCGCTGAGCTCGCGCCCCGAGGGCGCGGGCCGTGTCGTCCTGGCCCTGCCCGCCACCACCGCCGACCAGGTCGGCGCCGTGGCCCTGGGTGCCCGACTCGGTTCCTACTCCTTCGACCGCTACCGCACCGGTGAGAAGGCCGCCAAGGACACCGAGACCACGCTGACCCTGATCAGCGAGGCCGACGGCGCCGCCGAGGCCGCCGAGCGCGCCGGTGTCCTGGCCGACGCCGTCTCCCTCACCCGCGACCTCGTCAACACCGCCCCGGCCGACCTGGTCCCCGAGGACCTGGCCTCGGTCGCGCAGCAGGTCGCCGAACAGGCCGGCCTGGAGATCGAGGTCCTGGACGAGCGCGCCCTGGCCGAGGGCGGCTACGGCGGTCTGACCGGCGTCGGTCAGGGTTCGGTGAACCCGCCCCGTCTGGTCCGGCTGGCCTACAGCCACCCCGAGGCCACCAAGAAGGTCGCCTTCGTCGGTAAGGGCATCACCTTCGACTCCGGCGGTCTGTCCCTCAAGCCCGCGGGCTCGATGGACTGGATGAAGTCCGACATGAGCGGCGCCGCCTCGGTGCTCTCCGCTCTGCGCGCCATCGCCGCCCTGGGCCTGAAGGTGAACGTCGTCGGCTACCTGGCCGTCGCCGAGAACATGCCCAGCGGCACCGCCCAGCGCCCCTCCGACGTGCTGAGCATCTACGGCGGCAAGACCGTCGAGGTCCTCAACACCGACGCCGAGGGCCGTCTGGTCATGGCCGACGCCCTGGTCCGCGCTCAGGAGGACGAGCCGGACCTGGTCGTGGACATCGCCACCCTCACGGGCGCGCAGATCGTCGCCCTGGGCTCCCGCGTCTTCGCGGTCATGTCCAACGACGACACCGTCCGCGAGGAGATCGTCTCCTCGGCCACCGCCGAGGGCGAGGCCTCCTGGCCGATGCCGCTCCCGAGCGAGATGCGCTCCGGGCTCGACTCCGCGATCGCCGACATCGCGAACATCTCGAACGCGACCGGAGGCGGCATGCTGTCCGCCGGTCTCTTCCTCCAGGAGTTCATCGAGGAGGGCAACAAGTGGGCCCACCTCGACGTCGCCGGGCCCTCCTTCAACCAGGGCGGCCCGCACGGCTATACCCCCAAGGGCGCCACGGGTGCGGGTACCCGCACCCTCGTCCGCATCGCCGAGGACTACGCGGGCAAGTAGTCGTCCGGGGCGGCGCCGATCGAGCCTTCGGCGCCGCCCGCCTCGGCCCACCACGGATTCGGTGTCCGGGCGTCCCCGACCTCGACCGACCGTGGTACCCACCACCATCAGCCACCTGATTTAGGAGTTCGTTCCCGTGAGTGAGAGCGGCGGTACCTTCGACCTCGTCGTCCTTGGCGGCGGCAGTGGCGGCTACGCGGCGGCGCTGCGCGCGGCCGAGCTGGACATGAGCGTCGTCCTGATCGAGAAAGACAAGCTCGGCGGCACCTGCCTGCACCGCGGCTGCATCCCCACCAAGGCCCTCCTGCACTCGGCCGAGGTCGCCGACTCCGCCAAGGAGAGCGAGAACTTCGGCGTCAAGGCCTCCTTCGAGGGCATCGACATCGAGGCCGTCCACAAGTACAAGGACAAGGTCATCGGTGGCCTGCACAAGGGCCTGAGCGGGCTGATCAAGTCCCGCAAGATCACCGTCGTCGAGGGTGAGGGCAAGCTCACCGGCAAGGACGAGGTGACCGTCGACGGCAAGGTCTACAAGGGGAAGAACATCCTCCTGGCGACCGGCTCCAAGCCCAAGACCCTGGGCCTGGAGATCGACGGCGACAAGGTCATGACCAGCGACCAGGCCCTCGGCCTGAACCGCGTCCCCGAGTCCGTCATCGTCCTGGGCGGCGGTGTGATCGGTGTGGAGTTCGCCAGCGTGTGGCGCTCCTACGGCGCCGACGTCACCATCGTCGAGGCCCTCAAGCACCTGGTCCCCGTCGAGGAGGAGTCCAGCTCCAAGCTGCTGGAGCGGGCCTTCCGCAAGCGGAAGATCAAGGCCGAGCTGGGCACCCCCTTCGAGTCGGTCAAGACCACCGACTCCGGCGTGGTCGTCACCCTCCAGGGCGGCAAGACCCTGGAGGCCGAGGTCCTGCTGGTCGCCATCGGCCGCGGCCCGGTCTCCGAGGGCCTGGGCTACGAGGAGCAGGGCATCACCCTCGACCGCGGCTTCGTCAAGGTCGACGAGAACCTGCACACCGGTGTCGGGAACATCTACGCCGTCGGCGACCTGATCCCGACCCTCCAGCTGGCCCACGTCGGCTTCGCCGAGGGCATCTTCGTCGCCGAGCAGATCGCCGGGCAGAACCCGCCGGCGATCGACTACGACGGCGTCCCCCGGGTCACCTACTGTGAGCCCGAGGTCGCCTCCGTCGGTCTGACCACCCAGGTCGCCAAGGAGCGCGGTTACGACGTCGTCGAGATGAACTACAACCTCGCGGGTAACGGCAAGAGCCAGATCCTGCAGACCCAGGGCGCGGTCAAGGTCATCGCCGAGAAGGACGGCCCCGTTCTGGGCGTCCACATGGTCGGCAGCCGCGTCGGCGAGCTCATCGCCGAGGGACAGCTGATCTACAACTGGGAGGCCCTGCCCTCCGAGGTGGCCCAGCTGATCCACCCGCACCCGAGCCAGTCGGAGGCGTTGGGCGAGGCGCACCTCGCGCTGGCGGGCAAGCCCCTCCACGTCCACGACTGATCGCTTCACCAGGGGGCGGGCTCCAGGGCCCGCCCCCGCACACATCCGCGCTGCCCATCAAGGCTTGGGCAGGTATCCGCGCCCAGATCCAACGAGGAACCCATGCCGACTTCCGTTTCCATGCCCGCCCTGGGTGAGAGCGTCACCGAGGGGACCGTCACCCAGTGGCTGAAGAACGTGGGCGACACCGTCGAGGTAGACGAGCCGCTCCTTGAGGTCTCCACCGACAAGGTGGACACCGAGATCCCGTCCCCGGTGTCCGGTGTACTCACCAAGATCCTCGTCGACGAGGACGACACCGTGGAGATCGGCGCGGAGATCGCGATCATCGGTGGCGAGGGCGAGTCCGCCGACGCGCCGGCCGAGCCCGAGCCCGCCGCCGCTCCCGAGCCGGAGGCCGAGCCCGAGCCCGCCCCGGCCGCCGAGGAGCCCGCCCCCACGCCCGAGCCCGAGCCCGCTCCCGCGAGCCCCGCGGCCACGGGCACCGGTACTCCGGTGGACATGCCCGCCCTGGGTGAGAGCGTCACCGAGGGGACCGTCACCCAGTGGCTCAAGAGCGTGGGCGACACCGTCGAGGTGGACGAGCCGCTGCTCGAGGTCTCCACCGACAAGGTGGACACCGAGATCCCGTCCCCGGTCGCCGGTGTGCTCACCGAGATCCTGGTGGCCGAGGACGAGACGGTGGAGATCGGCGCCCGTATCGCCCTGATCGGCGGCTCCGCCTCCGCTCCCGCCGCTCCCGCCGAGTCCGCTCCCGCTCCGGCCGCCCCGAAGCCCACGAGCGCCCCCGCCCCGGCCACGCCTGCTCCCGCCGCACAGGAGCAGGACTCCGAGGGGGGCCCGTCCGTGGACGTCGAGACGCTGAGCGGGACCGGTCGCGCCTCCGGCACCGACGCCGTGACCGAGGCCTACGTGACCCCGCTGGTCCGCAAGCTCGCCGGCGAGCACCGTGTCGACCTGAGCCGTGTCACCGGTACCGGCGTGGGCGGTCGCATCCGCAAGCAGGACGTGCTCAAGGCCGCCGAGGCCCGGAGCTCGGCCGCCGCCGCTCCGCGCCGGACCGGCTCGGACACGTCGCTGCGCGGGCGCACCGAGAAGCTGACGCGTCTGCGTCTGTCCATCGCCGACCGCATGGTGGAGTCGCTGCACGTCTCCGCCACGACCACCCAGGTCATCGAGGTCGACGTCACCAAGATCGCGCGCCTGCGCACCCAGGCCGCGGCCGACTTCACCAAGCGTGAGGGCGTGGACCTGGACTTCTTCCCGTTCTTCGCGCTGGCCGCGGTGGAGGCCCTCAAGGCCCACCCCGAGGTCAACGCGGTGATCGACAGCCAGGCCCAGACGGTGACCTACCACGACATCGAGAACCTGGCGATCTCGGTGGACACCGAGCGCGGTCTGCTCGCCCCGGTCGTCAAGGACGCCGGTTCGCTGAACCTGGGCGGTCTGGCCCGGACCATCACCGACCTGACCGAGCGGGCCCACACCGCCGTTCTGAGCCCGGACGAGCTGGTCGGCGGTACCTTCACCATCACCGACACCGGCCACACCGGCGCCCTGTTCGGCACCCCGATCATCAACCAGCCCCAGGTCGCGATCCTGGGCGCGGGCGCGGTCGTCAAGCGCCCGGTCGTGGTCGAGGACTCCGCCATGGGCGGCGAGGTCATCGCGGTCCGGTCGATGGTCTACCTGTCGATGGCCCACGACCACCGTCTGATCGACAGCGCCGACGCCGGCCGCTTCCTCCAGACGGTCAAGGCCCGTCTGGAGGAGGGCGCCTTCGAGAGCGAGCTCGGTCTGGCCTGATCAGGGCCTCGATCCGCTCCGTGTGAGCCGGGCCCGGCCCGGGTACCGTCCGTGGTACCCGGGCCGGGCCCTTTCGTGTACGTACGGGATCCACCGTCCGGAGTGGCCGGGGTCTCCTCGCACCCGGTTGACCTCAACCGAACTCCAGGTTCTAACGTGGCAGGGTACGTCCACAGCGAGCGTCCCACCGGCAAAGGACCCCCATGTATCGAGAGAACCTTCGAATCGCGGTCGTCCTGGGAGGCGACCATCGAGGGCGTACGGGACCCCGCGTCTCCTCCTGGTTCCTCGACCTGCTGACGGCCAGTCCCGGGGTGGAGATCGACGTCCTGGACGTGGCCGAGCACCGGGGCGACGGGCACGGCACCCCTTCGGAGCTCTTCTCCGCCTCGGTGGCGGCCGCCGACGGCTTCGTCGTGGTCACCCCGGAGTACAACCACGGCTATCCGGGACCGTTGAAGAGCGCCATCGACTCCGCCCGTCGGGAGTGGTTCGCCAAGCCGGTCGCCTTCGTCTCCTACGGGGGCATGTCGGGCGGCCTGCGCGCGGTGGAGCAGTTGCGGACGGTCTTCGCCGAACTGCACGTGACCTCGGTACGCACCTCGGTGAGCCTGCACAACGCCCGGGAGATGTTCGCCGACGGCGCCGTCTCGGGGGAACGCGGCGCGGGTGCCGCGGCGGCCGTGGCGGAGATGCTGGACCAACTGACGTGGTGGGCGCTCTCCCTGCGCGAGGCACGCGATCGCCGCCCCTTCCCCGGTTAGCGGAAAAGGGCCGGAAAAGGTGGACGGGGCGGCGCCGTAACGGCACCGCCCCGCCTTTCTACCCCACCAATCACCATCCCCTGATGATCCCCATCATCAAAGGTCTGTGGTCGGGCGCACCACCGCCTGAACGGCGGATGGTCGCCCACAGTGCCTCCGCGATGACGCGGAGTTCCATGTCCCACTCCTCAACCTAGAAGACCCGGCCCCTCCCCGCAGAGGTTTCACCGAAAAAGCCGGAGAAAAATTCGAACGACCTCGACGGCAACGGGTAGACCCTCGTCATGCGAGTGGCGATCACGGGTGCGACAGGGCTGATCGGCCGGGCACTGACCACGTCCCTCCTCTCGGACGGGCACACGGTCGTGCGGCTGGTACGCCGACCTCCCCTCGACGGAGGGGCCCCGGGCCTGGAGGAGGCCGAGTGGCGGGCCGAGCAGGGGCGTGTGGACTCCGTGGCCCTACGGGGAACGGACGCGGTGGTGCATCTGGCGGGCGCCCCCGTGGTCGCGAGGCCCTGGGCCCGTCGCAGACATGAGCTCGTCCATCGCAGCAGGGCGCACTTCACCCGGGAGCTGTGCCGGGCCCTGGCGGGCATGGACCACCCGCCTCCCCGCCTCCTGAGCGCCTCGGGGGTGCACTACTACGGGCGGACCGGGAGCACCGTGGCCGTGGAGGGCCACCCGCCGGGCCGGGGCTTCCTGTCCCGGGTGTGCCGCGACTGGGAGGAGGCCACCCTTCCCGCGGAGGAGGCCGGGATGTCGGTGGCCCATCTGCGCACCGGACTGGTCCTGGCCCGCGAGGGCGGGCTGCTGCGGACCCTGGTCCCGTTACAGCGGATGGGTCTGGGCCGTCGCCTGGGCCCCGGCGACCAGTACCTGACCTGGATCTCCCTGACCGACCAGGTGGGCGCCATCCGTTTCCTGCTGGACCGTCCGGACCTCACCGGGCCGGTGAACCTCTGCTCCCCCGAGCCCGTCGGCAACGCGGCCTTCTGCCGCGAGCTCGGCCGCGCCCTGGGCCGCCCCGCGCTCCTCCCGATCCCCGCCGCCCTGGTACGCGCGGCCCTGGGAGGGCCGGCCGAGGAGAGCGTCCTCCTCGATCTGAGGGCGCACCCCCAACGTCTGGAGAAGGCCGGGTATTCCTTCTCGTTCCCCATGGTCGATCGTGCTCTTTCCGACATCCTGACCCACCCTCGACCCTCGACCGGGGCGTAAGGTGGTGGTGTGAATGATCTCGTTTACGCATGGCTGGGCGATGCTCCCGTCCCCTACCACCAGGGCTGGGATCTCCAGAAACGGCTCCACCAGAGTCGTGTCGCCGACGAGGTGGCCGACACCGTCCTCCTCCTGGAGCACGAGCCCGTGTACACGGCGGGCAAGCGCACCGGGAGGTGGGATCGTCCCATCACCGACCCCGGCGCTCCCGTCGTGGACATCGATCGGGGCGGCAAGATCACCTGGCACGGCCCCGGACAGCTCACGGTGTACCCCATCGTGCGGCTGGCCCAGCCGATAGACGTGGTCGCCTATGTTCGCATGTTGGAGGAGGCCGTCATCCGCACCATCGCGGAGTACGGCCTGACCGGCAGGCGGGTGGAAGGGCGCAGCGGGGTCTGGCTCGACGCCGACCCCGAGCGCGGTCTGATCGAGCGCAAGATCTCGGCGATCGGCTGTCGTATCGCCCGCGGGGTCGGTATGCACGGATTCGCCCTCAACTGCGACAATGACATGTCGTGGTTCGATCGGATCGTCCCTTGCGGGATCACCGACGCGGGGGTCACCTCGCTCACCAGGGAGCTGGGGCGCACCGTCACCGTCGCCGACGTGCGACCGAGCCTCGAACGCCACCTGGCCGATGTCCTCGGCGCGTCGGACTACAGCCACACCGACGGCGCCGGGATGCTCTCCGTCGCCACCGCCCGATGATGACAGACCACACCATGAGCCAGCCCCCACCGGGACACGATGCCCGAACCGAGGGCGAGAGGGTCCCCGTCACAGGGGTACAGAAGGGAACGGGTTCGCGTTGACCATCGCTCCTGAGGGCCGCAAGCTGCTGCGCGTGGAGGCGCGTAACAGCGAGACCCCCATCGAGAGAAAGCCGCCGTGGATCAAGATCAAGGCGCACATGGGGCCCGAGTACACCGAGCTCCAGTCCCTGGTCAAGGGTGAGGGCCTGCACACCGTCTGTCAGGAGGCGGGCTGCCCCAACATCTACGAGTGCTGGGAGGACCGCGAGGCCACCTTCCTCATCGGCGGCGACCAGTGCACGCGCCGATGCGACTTCTGCCAGATCGCCACCGGCAAGCCGACCGCCCTGGACAAGATGGAGCCGCTCAAGGTCGCCACCTCCGTCCAGAAGATGGAGCTGCGCTACGCCACCATCACCGGTGTGGCCCGCGACGACCTGGAGGACGGCGGCGCCTGGCTCTACGCCGAGACGGTCCGCAAGATCCACGAGCTCAACCCCGGCACCGGTGTCGAGCTGCTGATCCCGGACTTCAACGCCGAGCCCGACCAGCTCGCCGAGGTCTTCGGATCGCGTCCGGAGGTCCTGGCGCACAACGTGGAGACCGTGCCGCGGATCTTCAAGCGCATCCGTCCGGGCTTCCGCTACGAGCGTTCCCTCAAGGTCATCACCGAGGCGCGCGACTACGGTCTGGTCACCAAGTCGAACCTGATCCTGGGCATGGGCGAGACCCGTGAGGAGATCAGCGAGGCCATGCGCGACCTCCACGAGGCCGGCTGCGACCTGCTGACCATCACCCAGTACCTCCGTCCGTCCAAGCTGCACCACCCGATCGACCGCTGGGTGAAGCCGCAGGAGTTCGTGGAGCTGGGCAAGGAGGCCGAGGAGATCGGCTTCGCCGGTGTCATGTCCGGTCCGCTGGTGCGTTCCTCCTACCGAGCGGGAACGCTGTACAAGCAGGCCCGCGAGAAGCGTGACGCCGAGGCCGCGACCGCCGCGAACGGGACATGACGATCGATACGCCCGAGTCGTGATCAAGCTGGAACGGTGGCCCGCGGGCCACCGTTCCGCATGTGGGCGCGCGGACACATATCCTGGTGGTTCCAGGGCGCCCGTTTCGTGGCGCCGGGAGGCGCCGCATCGAAGGTCGACCGCGAAGAGGAGGCAAGGCAGCTCAGGGATCTCCTTCCCCACCGATCAACTCGGTGTGCGCTGCCTGAAAGCACGATGGCGAAGAAGTCCGACACCACGTCCGCCGGTAAGGGTGACGCGAAGCAGCCGGGCCGGTTGAAGCAGATCGGCATGGTCGCCAAGGTCGTCCATCAGCAGAGTCCGCGTACGATCCCGCTCGCGATCACCGTCGCGGTCGTGATCCTCGCGATCTTCATCGGTATCGGCATCTGGACCGGTTCCTGGATCATCTGGCCGCTGACCGGTCTGCCCGTCGCCTTCCTGGTCGGCTTCATCATGTTCACCCGCTCGGCCCAGCGCGTGCAGTACAAGATGCTGGACGGCCGTCTGGGCGCCGGTATGGCGATCCTGGAGAACATGCGCGGCAACTGGGTGGTCGAGCCCGGTGTCGCCGCCAACAAGCAGATGGACGTGGTCCACCGCGTCGTGGGCCGTCCCGGCGTCATCCTCGTCGGCGAGGGCGACCCCGGCCGTCTGCGCGGCCTGATCGCGGGCGAGAAGAAGCGTGTGGCGCGCGTCGCCCACGACACGCCCATCTACGACTTCAAGGTCGGCAACGGCGAGGACCAGGTCCCGGTGTCCAAGCTCCAGCGGACCCTGGTGAAGCTGCCCAGGAACCTGGACAAGGCCGGCACCGCCGAGCTGAACTACCGGCTCAAGGCGCTGCCCGCCGCGATGCAGATGCCCAAGGGCCCCATGCCCAAGGGCGCCAAGCTGCCCAAGGGCATGCGCGGCCAGAGCGGCGGCACCGCCTGATCACGACCGTGCTCGCATGAGCTCTCACGGCGACCTTCGGGGCCGTCGCACCGATCGGTGCGACGGCCCCGTTCTCATGCGCCGGTCCCGGGTTCCGGCTCGTAGTCGATGAGGTCTCCGGGAGAGCAGTCCAGCTCCCGGCAGAGGGACGCCAGGGTGGAGAAGCGGATCGCCCTGGCCCGCTGGTTCTTGAGCACCGACAGGTTGACGATGGTGACACCGACCCGTTCGGCCAACTCGGTGAGGGTCATCCCGCGCTCGGCCAGGATCCGGTCCAGGTGGATCCTGATCCCGGTGGTCTCCTCCGGCGGCATCAGACGAGGCCTTCGACGTCGTGACGCAGCCGCGCGCCCCGTCGGAAGATCTCGGCGAGCGCCGCCAGGATCAGACCGACCAGGACCAGGGGCACCGTCCCGCCCTCCAGACCGAAGGTGAACGTGAGGGAGGGGTCCGTTCCCAGGGCCCGGCTCTCCAGCACCGCACCGGTGACCCCGGCGCAGGCCGGGACCAGGAGGGAGCCGGTGATCACCGTGAGGGCGACGGTGTAGGCGCGGCGCACGTTGGCGGCTGAGAACGGGTCCCCCTCGCGCAGGGACGGGAGCATGCGCAACAGCAGGTAGGCGACCAGGCCGATGGCCAGGGTCGTGAGCAGCGCGGGGGCCACGAGGAGCAGGCGTTCGCCCACCGAGGGGTCGTGGAAGACGAGCACCATCCGCTCGACCCCCTCGATGGTGACGTTCCCGTGGGGGACGACCCCCGTCACGGAGGTCGAGGCCTCGGAGGGCAGGGGCCTGGTGAGCAGGTCGAGTCCGGCCCTGCTGTCGGCACGGACGAAACCGAGCCCCCAGACCACCAGGAAGAGCCCGTGCAGAGCCTGGAGCGCCAGGAAGACGGCGAGGACGAAGGTGAGGATCACGGAGTCCGTCCGTGACCAGAGCAGTACGTGTCGGCGACTCATGGCACCACTTTCTTATCGATCATCGATATTAATGATAAACGATAATTTCTGGGCTCGGGACGGGGCCCCGGGTGGTCCGGGAACGCCGCGGGGGCGGGACCCCGTTCGGAATCTCCGCCCCCGCGACCGCCGTCGTTCTCAGTCGCAGCTCACCTTGTCCGCCGCCGCGCTGTTGGTCTCCAGACCGTCCAGGACGTCGCCGCCGGACCCCCCGGACCCTTCGTCGCCGCCACCGCCGACACCGGACACCCCGGACCAGTCGGCGCCCATCACCAGCTCCAGGTCATCGCCCAGAGTGGGCTCCTCGACGACCTCCGCGCCACCGGTCAGGGCCGAGGCCAGGAGTTCGGCCTCCCCGTCCAGCCCCGCGCCGTGGTAGACGGTCGTGGCCTCGGGGGCGCGCAGCTCGGGGTTGCCGGTACCGACGACACCGAAGCCCTCGGCCGCCAGCAGCGGTTCGACCTGCGCCCCCAGCCCGTCGATGCCGGTGTTGTTGAGCAACGTCAGGGAGACGTCGGAGGGCTCGACCTCGCTCTCCTCCTCCGAGGAGTCGGAGTCGTCGGAACCCTCCTCCGGGTCCTCGGTGAGCTCACCGGCGGCCACCGCCGAGAAGAGCTCGGAGGCGTCGGGCTCCATGAGCTCGACCTTGTCCGGGTTGGGCTGGTAGTCCATGACGGGGGCGGTGACCATGTTCATCCGACCCAGGTCGACCTCGCGCATCGCCGCGGCCAGCTCGGCCATCTTGGCGTTGTTGAACTGGTCGTCGGTCACGAGGCTGTCGGTGACCGAGTCCAGGAACCCGGCGAGGTTGCCCGGACTGGTGAGGATGTCGCCCGAGGTGACCTCGCGCAGGATGGCGCCCATCATGCGCTGCTGGTTCTCGATCCGCCCCAGGTCGCTCCCGGTCTCCGTACTGTCCCGGGACCGGGCCAGGCCCAGCGCCTGCTCACCGTTGAGCCGCTGGGTCCCCGCGTCCAGGGTCAGATGCGCCTTGGGGTCGTCGATCGCCTCGGGGACGCACATCTCGATACCGCCGACGGAGTCGACGATCTGCTCGAAGCCCGCGAAGTCCACCAGGACCAGGTGGTCGAGGTGGATCCCGGTGACGGTCTCCACGGTATTGCCCTGGCAGTCCATCCCGCCGTAGGTCATGGCGTGGTTGATCTGGTCGACACCGCCGGCCCAGCCCTCGCCCTCCTCTCCGGGGTCGCACGGGGGGATGTCGACCATCGTGTCGCGCGGCAGGTTGACCATGGTCACCCCGCCCTGGTCGACGTCGATGCTGACGACGACCAGCACGTCCGGGCGGATGCCGTTGAGGTCGTTGTAGGCGGCGTCCTCCCCCGCCCTCTCGTCGGTGCCCAACAGGAGGATGTTGTTCACACCGTCGACCTGGGCGGGGCGATCGCCCCAACCATCGGGGTCCACATGGGCGGTCTGGATACCGAGGACGTCCTGGTAGAAGCCGTAGCCCACCAGACTTCCCGCGATGACCACGCCGGTCATCGCGCAGGCCGCCCACTTGCCGAGGGTCATCTTGGCGGCGACGGCGGCCGTAGACACGTTTCTTGGGGCCAACAGGGCACCTGCGATCCGTTCCGGGGCACGAGAGGGAGTGTCCGACCTGAGGGGGACCCGCCCCGGAGCTCGTTCCCCGGTCGGGTAATCGGACGTAACCCACCGGATGGTACCGGAACGGTCTCACCGTGTCAGATCCCGGCCATCGGCACGGCCCACCCCACCCCCACTCCGACAGAGGGCGAAAACGCAGGTCATGGACGTGAGACGACGTCGGCGCCCCCCGAAGGACACCGACGTCGCCACCTCGATCCGCGAACCCTTAGCAGGCGCTCTCGGGCGCCTCCTCGGCGGTGACCCCGCCCAGGTCGTCGGTGATGGACAGGTCGGTCTCGGCCGAGGAATCCCCGACGAAACCGTTCCAGTCGGCGCCGGCCACCAGCTCGAGGGTCTGCTCCAGCCCCTCGGCCTCCTCGATCTGGGCGTTCTCGAGGGTGCCGGCCAGCAGCTCGGCGGCGGCCTTGTCGTCGGGGCCGTAGTAGACGGTGGTGGCGTCGGGGACCCGGAGCTCGGGGTTCCCCGTACCCGTGACCACGTAACCCTCCTGGGCCAGGACCGCCTGGATCTCCAGGGCCAGCCCGTCGATCCCGGTGTTGTTGAGGATCTCGACGGAGACCTCCTCGGGGGCCACCGGACTCTCGTCCGTCTCCTCGTCCGAGGATCCCGCGTCGTCGCCCCCGGACAGGTCGACCCCGGCGTTGATCGCCTCGAACAGCTCCGAGGCCTGGGGCTGGCTCATCATGATGCGGTTCTCGTCGTCGGGGTGCGCCCCGTTGGGGACGGTGACGAACTGGACCTTGCCCAGGTCGACCTCGCGCATCGAGATGGCGATGTCGGTCATGGTCTCGACGGTGAGCTCGTCGTCGGTGGTGATGGAGTCGGTCACGGCTCCCAGGAAGTTGGTGATCGTCACCGGGTTGGTCATGACCTCGCTGCTGAGGACCTCGCGCAGCATGGCGCCCATGAACTCCTGCTGACGGTCGATCCGGGACAGGTCGCTGCCGTCGCCCTGGGCGTAGCGGGAGCGCACGAAGCCCAGGGAGTCCTCGCCGTCGAGCTTCTGGAGACCGGCCTCCAGCGTCAGGTGCGCCTTGGGGTCGTCGACCGGTTCGGGGATGCACATCTCCACGCCGCCGATGGCGTCCACCATGTCCTTGAACCCGACGAAGTCCATCATGATGAAGTGGTCCAGGTGGACACCGGTGACCTGCTCGACCACCTTCCACTGGCACCCCACCCCGCCGACGGTCATCGCGGAGTTGATCATGCCCTGGTGCGGGGACATGCCCTCGTAGCCCTCGCTCGGCTCACAGGCCGGCATGTCGACCATGAGGTCGCGGGGCAGGTTGACCAGGGTGGCGGCCCCGTTGTCCACGTTGACGCTGACGATGAGCATCGTGTCGGGACGTTCGCCCTCGGCCACGCCGTAGTCGGCGTTCTCGCCGGAACGGACGTCGGAACCGATCACCAGGAGGTTCATGACCCCCTCGACGCTGGTGGGCCGATCCCACTCGTCGGTGTCGACCCGAGTGGTCGTGATGTTGCCGATCAGGCCCTGGTACCAGCCGTACCCGCCGAGCCCGGCGATGATGGTGAGCGCGGTCGCGATACAGGCGACCCAGTGCCCGGTGGACAACCGTGCGGCGCCCAGGGCGCCGGAGGCGCGGGGGGCGGATCGTTTTCCAGCCATGCGAACCTTCGGATGCGAAGAGACCTAGAGGGGGCGGGGTCAAGGCGGCCCACAGGTCGCGGCCCCGGGAAAGCTGTGAACGGATGCTAACAGCCGTACGGAAGAGGTACTGAACGCTTCGGTGGAGGATCCGACGCCGGGAGAGGCGTTCCGTGTTCGATCAGTAACGAGTGGTGATCGTCCCGGCGGCCCGGTCGTGCAGGCCGCGAGTGTCGCGATCGTACACCACGGCCGGGATGACCAGGCAGAGGAGCAGGGTACGCGCGGTCATGGACAGGAACCAGGGCCAGGTGCGCTCCCCCGTGGCCGTGATGCCGACGCCGACGATCCGCCGCCCGATCGTTGTACCGAAAAGGGTCAGCAGGACGATGTTCATCGCCGCGAACACCACCAGAGTGGACAGGGTGGTGAAGTTGGTCAGGGCCAGGGCCTCCTCCTCACCGCCGGAGGCGGCGGCCGCGGCCAGGTCCTGTCCGATCAGCCCGAGGGAGACGGCGCCCCACACCAGCAGGACGGCCAGGCCCCAGTCCAGCGCCAGGCCGACCAGACGTCGCATGACCCCGGGGACCGAACCAGGACCGTTCTCGGGCAGGCCGAGCCGGTTGCCCCGGTAGCGGAAGTCGTCGTCGGGGGTGGCGGCCGACCGGCTCTTGTCACTCATGTCATTCACGGTATAGGCACGTCGTGGGCGCGCGTACGCGGGTCGAGGGGGCCGGTGCGATACCGGTCTCGCACCGGGGTGGCGATGGTCACCGGCAGACCCCGGGAACATCCCGTTTCACCCGTGGAACACGCGGAACCAGCAGGTGGAAGGACACATCGCCCGCGGACGGCCGGCTCCGTAACATGCAGGAAACAATCGAGACATGGCGTGGAAATCACGCGCTCATAGCTTCGAAGAGAAGCCGGGAGACGGTGCGGCCCGACCCCTGAGGGGCCGGAGGGCCGCCGTCTCAGCCACCTGCACGGAGGTTCCGTTTTGTTCAGCAGCGTCGATGAGGTGCTCGCTTACATCCGCGACGAGGACGTCAAGTTCCTCGACGTCCGTTTCTCGGACCTGTTCGGGGGTGTGAACCACGTCACCCTTCCGGTGGAGAACGTCGACGAGTCCACGTTCACCGAGGGCCAGATGTTCGACGGCTCCTCGATCCGCGGCTTCCAGGCCATCCACGAGTCCGACATGCTGCTGCTCCCCGACCTGAGCACCGGCGTCCTCGACCCGTTCCGCAAGCACAAGACGTTGAACATGACGTTCTTCGTCCACGACCCGCTCACCCTGGAGTCCTACAGCCGCGACCCGCGCAACATCGCGCGCAAGGCCGAGGCCTACCTGCGCGGCTCCGGTGTGGCCGACACGGCGTTCTTCGGTCCCGAGGCCGAGTTCTACATCTTCGACGACGTCAAGTTCGAGACGCGTTCGAACACCGGCTACTACGAGATCGACTCCATCGAGGGCGCCTGGAACACCGGCTCCTCCATCGAGGGCGGCAACCGCGGCTACCGTCCGCGCTACAAGGGCGGCTACTTCCCGGTCGAGCCGGTCGACCACTACAGCGACCTGCGCTCGGACATGGTCCGCGCCCTGATCGACGCCGGCATCGAGGTCGAGCTCCAGCACCACGAGGTCGGCACCGCCGGGCAGGCCGAGATCGGCATCAAGTTCGGCACCCTCCTGAGCTCGGCCGACCAGATCCAGCTCTACAAGTACATCGTGAAGAACGTCGCCAACGAGGCCGGCAAGACCGCGACGTTCATGCCCAAGCCGCTCTTCGGCGACAACGGCTCCGGCATGCACTGCCACCAGAGCCTGTGGAAGGACGGCGAGCCGCTCTTCTTCGACGAGTCCGGCTACGGTCAGCTCTCCGACATGGCCCGCCACTACATCGGCGGTCTGCTCAAGCACGCCCCGGCGCTGCTGGCCTTCACCAACCCGACGGTGAACTCCTACCACCGTCTGGTGCCGGGTTACGAGGCCCCGATCAACCTGGTCTACAGCCAGCGCAACCGTTCGGCCTGCATCCGTCTGCCGCTCACCGGGTCCAACCCCAAGGCGAAGCGGATCGAGTACCGCGTTCCGGACCCCTCGGCCAACCCGTACCTGGCCTTCTCCGCCATGCTGATGGCCGGTCTGGACGGTATCCGCAACAAGATCGAGCCGCCGGAGCCGGTCGACAAGGACCTCTACGAGCTGCCCCCGGCCGAGGCCGAGGCCATCGAGACGGTCCCCGCGTCCCTGGACGCGGCCCTGGAGGCCCTGGAGAACGACTACGAGTTCCTCCTGGAGGGCGGGGTCTTCACCAAGGACCTGATCGACACCTACATCGACTACAAGCGCACCGAGGAGATCGAGTCGCTGCGCCTGCGCCCGCACCCGCGTGAGTTCGAGCTCTACTACGACGTCTAAGGACGTACGACGCCGGACGCGCGCCCTCCCTTCCGGAGGGCGCGCGTCCGGCGTTCGCGGTCACTCGATGAGGGCCTCGGCGGCGTCGACGAGGAGCTCGTCCATCTCCTCCTCGGTGAGGGCCTGGTCGATGTCGTCCCTGCCGATCGACATGGCCGCGACGAACACCCCGCCGGGCAGGTGCAGGAGGGCGCCGCGTCCGGTGTCGACCTCTCCCATGTCACTGATCTCCAGGAGACCGCCCAGCTCGCTCGCCCGGTCGGTCAGGTACAGCTCCCGGTCCTGTGACTCGGCCACGACCTCGTAGTTGTCCTCGATGTCGGGCATGTCGGCCAGCGTGAAGCCCTCCGAGTAGACCAGGTTCACGCCGTTCTGGGCCTCATGGCTTCCGAAGAGGCAGCGGATCCCGCCCTCATCGGTCGTCTCCTCGTTGACCCGTTCCACGTCGGCGGGCTGGTAGTCCCGTACGACGTCGAGGGCGCCCGCCGCGTCGCAGTCCTCGGGGAAGGCGAACTCCGGCGGGGCCTCCTCGGCCTCGGTCGTCGGCTCCTCGTCCACGGCGGCCTCCTCCGTCGGGGCCGTCTCCTCCTCGGGGACGGACTTCTCTCCGCCACAGGCCGTGAGAGCGAAGGTCACGGCGGCGGTGAGGGCCAGGAGGCGTGCGGGGCGGTGGGGCATGTCGGTCCTTCGATGTCGGGGGAGACCTCGTTCCTCCCCTACGATCCCGCCCGTCTCCGCCCCGTTCGATGACGTGGATCACCACCCGCCGCCACCCGGGCCCGCCGTTTCCGGCTCCTCCGGCTACCGTTGACGCGTGGCAAGGGACGGAAGAACCAACATGACAGCGGGCGCGCTCGCCCGACGCGGTTTCGGTGACAGCGTCCGGGCCTTGAGCCTGGTGACGGCGGCCGGGTTGGACACCTCGGACGACGTCGACGTCATCGGCGCCCTCGGTGCCGCCGCCGACCCCGACCAGGCCCTGTTGGGTCTGGTCCGGCTGTTGGAGACCTCTCCCGATCCCGACGAGGTGCGCTCCGCCCTGCGCCGGGAGTCGGATCTGAGGGAGCGTCTGTGCCGGGTGCTGGGAGCGGGCACGGCCCTGACCGACCACCTGGTGCGCCATCCCGAGGACTGGCGGGAGCTGCGCGGCGCCGACGCCGCGCGCACCCCCGAACCGGAGGAGGCGCGTCGAGGGCTGCTGCACACCGTCGGCGCCCATCCCGACGACGAGGCCCCGGTGGCCGACCCCGCCGTGGTGGAGGGTGACGGGGCGGATCCCTCCGCGACCCTGCGCCATACGCTGCGGGTCGCCTACCGCCGCCGTCTACTGCGTCTGGTCGGGCGGGACCTGACCGGGGTGAACTCGGTCGAGGAGGTCGCGGCCGAACTCTCCGACCTGGCCTCCTCCCTGCTGGACGCGGCGTTGGCGGTGGCCCGGTGGGAGTCCCCCGAGGACGCGGCGCTGTGCCGGCTGAGCGTGATCGGCATGGGCAAGTGCGGCGGGCGGGAACTGAACTACGTCAGCGACGTGGACGTCGTGTTCGTCGCCGAACCCGTCGGTGACGCGGACGAGCAAGCGGCCCTGCGCGCGGCCACCGGGCTGGCCACCGCGATGATGCGGATCCCGGCGGAGACCGACGCCGAGGGCACCCTGTGGGAGGTCGACCCGGCGCTGCGCCCCGAGGGCAGGAACGGCCCGCTGGTGCGGACCCTGGCGAGCCATGTGGCCTACTACGAACGGTGGGCCAAGACCTGGGAGTTCCAGGCCCTGCTCAAGGCCCGTCCGATCGCCGGGGACGTCGCCCTGGGGCGTGCCTACGGCGAGGCGATCTCCCCCATGGTGTGGGAGTCCTCCGGGCGCAAGGGCTTCGTGGAGGACGTCCAGGCGATGCGGCGCCGCGTGGTGGCGCACATCCCCACCGGCGAGGCCGAACGGGAGCTGAAGCTGGGGCCGGGCGGCCTGCGCGACATCGAGTTCTCCGTACAGCTCCTCCAACTGGTCCACGGACGCACCGACGAGCGGTTGCGTTCGGGCAACACCCTGCGCGCGCTGACGGCCCTGTCCGAGCACGGCTACGTGGGGCGCGGCGACGCGGCCGGACTCACCGAGGCCTACCGTTTCCTGCGCCGCACCGAACACCTGTTGCAGTTGGAGCGGCTCCGCCGGACCCACCTGATGCCCGATCCGGACAGCCCGGACGGCCCCGCCCGGCTGCGCGGTCTGGGACGGGCCCTGGGCTTCACCGCCGACCCGGTCCGGGAGCTGACCGAGGCCCGTAAGCGGGTGTCGGCCGAGGTGCGGCGTCTGCACGAGAAGCTCTTCTATCGGCCGCTGCTCAACGCGGTGGCCAAGCTTCCCGAGGGCGAGGCGCGGCTCTCCCCCGGACAGGCCGAGGACCGGCTGGGCGCCCTGGGGTTCGCCGATCCGCGCGGGGCGCTGCGGCACCTGGAGTCGTTGACGTCGGGGATCTCTCGAAGGGCGGCGATCCAACGCACCCTGTTGCCCGTGATGTTGGGCTGGTTCGCCGACTCCCCCGATCCGGACGCGGGCCTGTTGGGGTTCCGCCAGGTCAGCGAGGCGCTCGGCACCACCCCGTGGTACCTGAGGCTGCTGCGCGACGACGTGCGGGTGGCCGAGCGGATGGCGTGGCTGCTGGGGACCAGCCGTTACGTGACCGAACTCCTGCTGCGCGCCCCCGGGTCGGTGGCCACGCTGGCCGACGACGCCGACCTGCGGAGCCGTCCGCCCCGCACACTGATGGCCGAGGCGGACGCGGCGCTGCGCCGCTACGACACCCCGGAGGAGGCGGTGTCGGCGGTACGCGCCCTGCGCCGCCGGGAACTGCTGCGCACGGCCTCGGCCGACCTGCTCGGGGTCTCCTCCGTGGAGGAGGTCGGTTCGGCGTTGACCGATATCGCCGCCGTGACCATCGACGCCGCTCTGCGCGCCGCCTACAAGAAGGTGGTGGCCGACTTCGGGGGCGAGGAGCTCACCCGCGTGTGCGTGGTGGCCATGGGCCGGTTCGGCGGCGGTGAGCTGACCTACGCCAGCGACGCCGACGTGATCTACGTGCACGACCCGTTCCCCGGGGCGGACGGCGGCGAGGCCACCCGTCAGGCGATGGCGATCGTGCGAGAGCTCGCCCGGCTCCTGGAGATACCGCAGGCCGAGCCGCCGTTGAAGCTGGACACCGATCTGCGTCCCGAGGGACGGAGCGGGCCGGTCGTGCGCACCCTGGACTCCTACGCCGCCTACTACCGGCGCTGGTCCCAGGTGTGGGAGAGCCAGGCCCTGCTGCGGGCGCGTCCGATCGCCGGCGACCACGGACTGCGTTCGGCCTTCCTCGCCCTGGTGGATCCCCTCCGGTATCCGGACGGGGGGATCGACACCTCGGCGGTGTTGGAGATCCGCAAGTTGAAGGCGCGCATGGAGGCCGAGCGGCTGCCGCGCGGGGCCGACCCGACCCTGCACACCAAGCTGGGACGGGGCGGGCTCTCGGACGTGGAGTGGGTGGCGCAGTCGCTCCAGCTCCGTCACGCCCACGAGCATCCCGACCTGCGGACGACCGGCACGTTGGAGACGCTGCGGGTCGCGGTCGCCCACGGTCTGTTGAGCGCCGAGGACGGCGTGGTCCTGGAGCGGGCCTGGCGGCTGGCCTCCCGCGTGCGGGGCATGGTGATGCTCGTACGTGGACGCCCCGGCGACTCGCTCCCCTCCGACCTGCGGGTGCGGGCCGCGTTGGGCGAGGCCATGGGCTACCGCGACTCCTCGGACGACGACGAGAGCGACGTCGAGGCGGAGGGGCCCGCCGAGCAGTTGACCGAGACCTACCTGCGCGCCACCCGGCGGGCCCGCGCGGTGATGGAGCGGGTCTTCTACGACGACTGAGGGCGGGCGGGGAGGACCACCGTGACGAGGAGTCCTCCCCCGTGGCGCGCCTCCAGGGTCAGGGTGCCGCCGTGGACGTCCACGACCCGGGAGACCAGGGCCAGTCCCAGACCGTGTCCCTCTCCGTCCCGGCGGGTCCGGCCCTCTCCTCGCAGGAAGGGTTCGGTGAGCCGGGCGACGCTCTCCGGTGACAGCGTCGCCCCGGTGTTCTCGGTGCGCAACACGGCCGAACCGTCCCGATCCCGATCGACCGAGATCCTCGCCCATCCTTCGCCGATGTTGTGCCGCAGCGTGTTGCGGACCAGGTTGTCGGCCAGCCGCAGCAGCAGTTCGGCGTCTCCGGTCACCGGCGCGGCGCGAAGGTCGGATCGCAGATCGACGCCGCGCCGCCGGGCCTCCTCCGCTGCCTCCTCGACGGCCCGACCGACGGGATCGGCCAGGTCCAAGGGGCGGGCCGCGGCGGTGACGGCGTCGACGTCGGCCAGCCGCAGCAGCGCCTCGGTGAGGTCGACCGCTCGGGCGTTGACCCTGGACAGGCGCTCGATCAGGGCGGGGTCGTGGCCGGGCTCTCTGCGGGCCACGTCGAGCATGGTGGCGGTGATCGCCAGCGGGGTGCGCAGTTCGTGCGAGGCGTTGGCGGCGAACCTCTCCTGGACGGCGAAGGCGTCCTGGAGACGGTCGAGCATGTGGTCGAAGGCGTCCGCCAGCCGACGGAACTCGTCGTCGGGCCCTTCCAGGCGGATCCGGTGGTCCAGGCCGCCGGCGGCGACGGCGCGGACCGCGGCGTCGATGCGGCGTAGTGGCCGCAGCACCCAGCCGGCCAGAAGCCAGCCACCGCCGAGACCGATGACGGCCAGCGCGGCCAGGACCCACAGTGAGACGTCCACGAGGGCGGAGAGGATCTCCCCTCGGGAGGTGATCCCGACATCGGAGAGGCTGGGGTCGGAGCTGGTCAGCGGGTAGTCGGGGATGAAGCGGACGACGACGTAGACGCCGACCAGGATCGCCGCCCCCGCCACGACCAGGAACGCCGCGTAGCCCAGGGTGAGACGGAGACGGGCGCTGACCGGCAGCCCCGGACGCCGGGGCGCCCGGCTCATCGTTCCCGCTCCGGGTCGACCAGGCGGTAGCCGACACCGGGGACGGTGACGATCGGGTCCGGGTCGCCCAACACCCTGCGCAGGTGCGAGACCGCGACCCGGGGCGCGGTGGTGAAGGGGTCGGCGTGCTCGTCCCACACCTTCTCCAACAGGGTCTCGGCGGTGACCACGGCCCCGTCGGCGCGCATCAGCAGTTCGAGGACGGCGAACTGTTTGCGCGGCAGCCGCAGGGGACGACCGCCCCGGTGGGCCTCCCTACGGTAGGGGTCCAAGCGCAGGTCGCCGCGATGGAGCACCGGATCGACGGCGGTGGCCGGGCGGCGGGCCAGGGCGCGCAGACGCATCACCAGTTCCTCCAGGGCGAACGGCTTGGTGAGGTAGTCGTCGGCCCCCAGCGAGAAACCGTCGACCTTGTCCCGCAGCCGGCCCGCGGCTGTGAGCATGATGATCCGGGTTCCGGGATGGTCGCGGACCAGGACGGCGCACACCTCGTCGCCGTGGGTCCCGGGGATGTCCCGGTCCAGGACGACGGCGTCGTAGTCGTTGACGGCCACGCGCTCCAACGCCCGGTCTCCGTCGAGCGCGATGTCGGCGGCGATGGCCTCCTGGCGCAGACCCGCCTGGAGGGCCTCGGCCATGTAGGGCTCGTCCTCGACGACCAGTACGCGCATGCCGTGTCCTCCCTCGTCGGCGGCCTCCCCGGCCGCCCGGTCCCGAGTCTAGGGACGCACCCTGTTGCGGAAGTGTTGCGCGATCACTCGACACGGACGCAACGCCCCTCTTGATGGTCTGGCCCCGCACGTCGGGCACCGGCCCGGCTCCGAACGAAGGGGGAGACCCGTGGGTGCGGTACACCGTCGGACGATGATCGCGGCCCTGGCGGCCGTGTTGGCGGCCGGAGGCTGCGCGGCCCCGCCGGAGGGCGTCGAGGGCGGCGGTGCCCTGCTGGTGCTGCCGGGACCGGTGGGCGGATCCGACGAACCGACCGAGGCCGACGGGTACGTTCCGGTCGGCGAGGGGCTGGAGGTCGACGCCGACGTCCCCGCGTTGACCGGACTGGATCCGAGGCTGCTGGCCGCGGTGCGAGAGGCCGCGGCGGACGCCCTGGACTCCGGGGTCGACGTGGTGATCGTCACCGGGGGCTGGCGGAGCGAGCGCTACCAGGAACACCTGTGGGAGGAGGCGCTGCGCGAACACGGGGACGAGGAGGAGGCTCGCCGGTGGGTGGCCGCTCCCGACGCCTCCTCCCACGTCCACGGGGACGCCGTGGACATCGGGTACACGAACGCGGCGGACTGGTTCTCCCGCTTCGGGTACGAGTACGGGCTCTGTCAGACCTACGCCAACGAGATGTGGCACTACGAGCTGACCGTCGACCCCGGGGAGCCGTGCCCGCCCCCGCTCGCCGACGCCTCCGAGGAACGCGGAGGCGCCCCCGACCACGAGAATCGAGGGCGCTGAGGGGGCGTGGATCAGCCGCGACCCCAGGTGACCGCGGAGGCGGGGCCGACCCGGTTGTCACCGGGCTCCCAGTCGGCGGTGCCGTCGGTGTCCACACGGACGAGTTTCCACTCGGCGTCGGGGGCGATGTCGACGTTCCCCCGCCACTCGGGATAGGTGTCGGCGTCCGTGCTCAGGCGCACCCCGTTCGCGGGCTCCCAGGAGCCGAGTTCGGGGGTCGAACCGACCACGTGGACCTCCTGACCGGGACGGGTCTCGACGGTCGCGGTCAGGGTCCCCGGCTCGCCGGGCCCCTCTCCCCCGCCGTCGCACCCTTCCTCGCACTCGCCGCCCACGTGCAGGGCCAGGGCGCCCTCGGCGGGAACGGTGGCGGTGACCCGGCCGTCGGCGACCGTGGCGGTGCCCGGGCCGGCGGCGTTGTCGTAGGCGCCGTCGGGCAGGGAGGTCGAGGCGCTCAGCGACCAGGCCTGACCGGAGGCGTTGAAGGCCGCGAAACCGGTCTCGCCCCGGTCGAAGGCCACGCGCGCCGACCCGTCGCGCAGGCGCTCGGTCAGGTCGGTGCCCTCCACCGCGTTACGGAAGGAGACCATGCCGGCGACGGTCTCGTTCCGGTGCTCGCAGACCCAGTCGCTCCCCGAGCAGTCGCTGTCGGCGGTGATCCATCCGGCCGGGTTGCCGTCGACCTCGCCGACGCTGGGCGGCCCCTCGCTCACGTTGCCCCGGAAGTCGTAGCTCGACATCACCACGGGCGTTCCGTAGGGGTGGGCGAGCATGAAGGCGGTGGCCAGGTGGTAGCGGTCGCCATCGAGGTAGGTGAGGGTCGGCTCGTAGCGCTGGGTGTCGTGGTTGTCGACGAAGACCACCGACTCGTCACCGGTGAGCCCGCCGAAGTCGGGCATCGAGGTCAGGTCGGCGATGTTCCCGTCGGCGAAGGACGACGCGAGGTTGCGCTGGTGATCGAAGTTGGTGACCTGACCGTAGGGCGTGTACGCGGTGTAGGGGATCGTCTGGTCGCCGTAGACCTCGTGGTAGACGCGCGGGGCGCCGCCGAAGCCGGGGACCTCGTCCAAGGCGCCGATGATCGCGCCCATGTCGTCCTCGGGGACGTGCTTGGAGGCGTCCACGCGGAAGCCGCCGACCCCCAGGGCGACCAGCCCGTTGAGGTAGCGGACGATCTGTGCCCGGACCTCGGGGTCACCGGTGTTCAGGTCGGCGAGTCCGAGGAGCTGACAGTTCTGCACCTCCTCCTTGTCCTGCCAGTTCTCGATCGTCTCGTAGCAGGGGCCGAAGTCCTCGTAGGTGTAGGAGGCCTCGCCGTCGCCGAACAGGTCGGGGTACTCGTACAGTTCCCAGTCGGTTCCGGCGCTGCCGGGGCCCTCGTTCTCGCGGGGGCCGGTCATGTGGTTGATGACGGCGTCGACGTAGATCCGGACACCCTGGTCGGCACAGGTCTCGACCATGTTCCGGAACTCCTCGGCGGTGCCGCGCCGGGTGTTGTCGATGCGGTAGGACACCGGCTGGTAGTCCTGCCACCAGGGGTGGTTCCCGCCTTCAGCGGTCGGGACGACCACGTGTTCCTGGGGCGGGGAGACCTGAACGCCTCCGTAGCCCCGCGGACCGAGGAAGTCGACGCACTCTGCGGCGACCGAGTCCCAGTTCCATTGGAAGAGGTGGACGATGGTGTCGCCTGCCTCCTGGGCCGCGGCGGGGGTCGGGGAGGGCGATGCCGCGTCGGCGGCGGCCGTGGCGGGGGCCGTCAGCAGGCCGGTTCCCAACAACACGGCCGCAGCCAGGGCGCCGAGCCGGGGTGTTCTCATGTGCGCTCCTTGGGGGTTCCGCGGTGGGGACATACCACCCCACCGTCGTTCTCTTGCAGTACTTGCAAGAGTTTGCGTGAGCGTGACGAAGGTAACACGGAGATCTCCCCCTGGGAACCGCCCTTCACCTCCCCTTCATCCGCGCGATACCGATGACCTCAACGAAAACAAGCGCAAGTTTTCCGCAAGATGTCAGCAAGATGAACCGGAACGAGGGCACGAAAAAACCGGGGGCGGGTCGGAATCCGACCCGCCCCCGGCGAAGATCCGGCCAGGACACTACCGGCGCCCTCGGCTCCTACCAGAAAACCGCCACGGCGATGTTCAGGACGGCGAGCGCCCCGGCGGTGATCGCCAGGTTCTTCGCGGGCTTGCGCTGGTTGAGCACGGCGACCACGACGACCGTCAGGGCGACGACCAGCTTGACCCCGATCTTGATGTGGTTCATCTCCGCCACGTCGCCCATCTCGGCGACGCCGACCAGCAGCAGACCGGTGACGAACTGGAGCAGGGAGCTGTGCAGCATGACCTTGGTGGCCTTGACGTTGTCGGTCATCAACTGCATCAGGAAACCGGCGATGATGCCGGCCAGGCCGATCATGTGCAGGAAGACGAGCACCGAGTAGAGAATGTCCATGCCGACACACTACTACGCGTTGTAGTTTTCACGTCCGCCACAGCGTCCCCCATGACGTAACGAATCGGACACCCGTTCAGGCGCGGCGGGCGGCGGGGCCCCACTGGCGCCAGAACATCCACGCCAGCAACATCAACGCGCCCGCGCCCATCGCGCGGATCATCGTGTCCCGGTCGAACACGTCGCCCACCCGGGAGAACATCGTCGGCTCCGCGATCAGGAGCGTCTCGCTCGCGCAGGCCGTCGGTTCCTCGTCCCGGTCCAACAGCAGACAGGCCGTGCTCACCGCCCTGGCGTCGGCCGGCGCCGTCTCGGAGACCCGGACCCGCACGGTGCGCACGGCCTCCTCCCCCGCGGGAAGGTCGATCCGCCAGTTGGCGACCCCCTCCTCCAATACACCGTCCTGGCCGACCTCCACCACCTCCAGCGGGGCGGGAACGTGCTGGGCCAGGAGGGCCCCCTCGGCGCGTTCGGCCCCGTCGTTGGTCACCGTCGCCCGGTAGACGAACTCCTCGCCGGGCATCGGCGAGGGAGCGTCCCCGGACAGGGCCACGCTCGTCGCCTCGGCACCGGACTCCGAGGGCGTCGCCTCCGAGGAGCCCCCCTCGCCGTCCGCCGCCACCGGGGCGGACGACAGCAGAAGGACGGCCGCCGCCCCCAGGACCGCGCTCGCCCTCGCGCGCCCCGATCCCCGCGCGTCGACGCGCCCGCCACCGTTCCCGAAACCGTCCGGCGTCATCCCGTACCTCTCTGGTATCCACGCTGTGACACCAACAGACAACTACGGGTCACGCCGTTCCAGGGGGTGGTGACACGCCCCGCACCTCTATCTCGATGGACCGGGCCCCCTGGTGGCCGACCACTCACCGTGAAAACGGGGGTCATAATGGCCGACATGCCCCTCATATCAGGAAAGGCCACCTGTTATGCCTCTGCATGATGGATGGGCCCGGGGGCTCGGGGTGTCTTAGGAGATCTCACGGAGGTCTTAGACGGGGGCGCCCGGCTCACGGATCGCGCCCGCGGAAAGCGGTATTTCTCCCCATGTGGCCCCGGGGTTCTCAGCGGCATCGTCGTGAGCGGGTCGGAAGAGCACCGATCCCGCGACATCCGAGGGGGACCCCATGACCTATGACGACCTTCGTTCCGCCAACGCCCACGCCCTGCGCGACGAGCGTCTCCGCCAGGCCGAACTCGCGCGGCGCGCCCGTCGACTGCGTGAGCAGGAGAGGCGTGACCGCCGTCGCCCGGAACGACGGACCCGGAGAGCATAATGGGCGCCATGCCCCTTATCTCCGACATCAGCCCTGTCTTCGTCGGCCGCCGGGACCAGCTCCGCCTCCTCGCCGACCAGGCCGAACGGGCCCGCTCCGGCGGCTCCGAGACGCTGCTGGTCGGCGGCGAGGCCGGGGTCGGCAAGAGCCGTCTGGTCTCCGAGTTCGTCGAGACCCGGACCCGGGGCGCCGTGTTCGCCGGAGCCTGCCTGCAACTGGGCGAGGACGGACTGTCCTACGCCCCCTTCACCGCGGTGCTCCGCCAGGTCCTGCGCGACCTCGGCCGAGAGGTCTTCGAGACCGCGGCCCCGGGAGGGATCGGCGAGTTCGCGCGGCTCCTGCCCGAACTGGGCGAGGCGCCGCGGGACCGACGGGAGAACCGGGGCATCCTCTTCGAACAGCTGTTGCGCCTGTTCGGCGGTCTCGGCGGGGAAGAGGGCGTCACCATCGTGTTGGAGGACCTGCACTGGGCCGACGGGGCCACCCGCGACCTCCTGGTCTTCCTCGTCCGCAACCTGGACCGCCCCGGCGTACAGATCATCGGCACCTACCGCAGCGACGATCTGCACCGTTCCCACCCGCTGCGCCGTCTCCTGCCCGCGCTCGAACGCCTGCCCGGGGTCGGACGGATCCATCTGGAACCGCTCACCCGGGAGGAGGTGGCCGCCCAGGCCCGGGCGATCCGGGGCGACGATCTCACCCCCTCCCAGATCGACTCCCTCTACCGGCGCAGCGAAGGGGTCCCCCTGTACGTGGAGGCCCTGGCCTCGGCCGAGACCTGCCCGACCGAAGAGGACCCCGACCTGCCGGACCACTTCCGCGACCTGCTCCTGGAACCGCTCCACCGGTTCGACGAGACGGCCTGGAGCGTCCTGCACGCGGTCGCGGCGGGGGCCATCGGCGGCGGTGTCGAACACGAGACGCTCTACCACGCCGTCGGTCTCCCCGAACGGGAACTGGAGGCGGCTCTGCGCGTCCTGGTCGACGCGAACGTGCTGCGCGCGGGGCGGACCGACTACCGGTTCCGGCACGCCCTGCTGCGCGACGCCGTCCACGGGGAGATCCTCCCCGGGCCGCACTCCCGCCTCCACCTGCGGTTCGCCCAACTGATCGACGAGTATCCCGACACGGTCCCCTCGGAGCGCCGCGCCGCCGAGCAGGCGCACCACTACCAGGCCGCCCACGACCTGCCGCGAGCGCTCCAGGCCGCCTGGTGGGCGGCGGTCCGGGCCGGGGAGGCCCTGGCCTTCGACGAGGAGCTGGCCATGGTGGAACGGGTCCTGGACCTGTGGGACCGGGTGCCCGACGCGCGGGAACGGGTCCAGAACCGCTCCCGTGCCCAGGTCGTGGACCGGGCCGCGGGCGCCGCGTTGGACTCGGGACGCCCGAAGCGGGCCCTGGAGCTCTTGGACACGGCCCTGGCCGAACTGCCCGAGGAACCCGAGGACGATGAGACCCGCATGCTCAGGGCGGTCCTGCTCCGCGAACGCGGCCAGGCCCTGTCCCAGGGGGTGCGGGACGGTGGGCTGCCGGACCTGGTGCGCGCCCTGGAGATGCATCCGCCGCATATGCCGGGGTACGCGCGGCTGTTGGCCGCTCTCGCCAAAGAGAGCCGTCTGGCACGGGCCGACCGCGAGGAGACCCCCGACCAACGGCTGCTGACCCGACTGCTCAGGGCCGGGCTCGGCCCCCGCGCGCTGGCCGAGCGTGCCATAGATGTGGCCACTCGGGAGGAGACCGCCGATCCCCGGGGAGAGGTCGACGCCCTGATCGTCCTGGGCGGTCTGCTCATGGAGGAGGGCGACGTCGAAGGGGGCCGCCCGCTCATGGAGCGGGGCACCCTGCGCGCGGTGGAGCTGACCGACCCGATACTCGAAGCGCGCGGCGCGGGCAACCTCGGCCACCATCTCCGAGAACTGGGCCGGCACGAGGAGGGGATGGAGGTCCTGCGGAGCTCCCTGGCCCGACACGACCGGCTGGGCTGGGCGTCGGTGCACCGGGCCTTCAACCACCAGAACGTGGCGGAGATCCTCTTCGAGATGGGGCGTCTGGGCGAGGCCCGGGAGCTGTCCGACCACACGGTGACCGCCGCGACCGAGCGGGTCCGGGTGCACTGCGTCCTGACGGTCCAGGCCCGCGCCGCGGCGGCCCAGGGCGACCTGGAGGCGGCCCGTCGGGCCACGGGGTCCAAGGGAGATCGGAGCATGCTGAACGCCCATCGGATGAACGTCCTTCAGCTGCACGCCCTGGCCGCGGTGGACACCTCCCTGGCCGAGGGCGATCCAGAGGAGGCGCTGGACCTGTCCCGGACGCTCCTGGACCGGACGGCCCTGGAGAGGTTCCCCGGCTACACCTGGCCGTTGCTGGAGGCGATGGCCGAGGCCGCGCGTCAGGGCGACGATCCGAAGGTGGCCGAGCGTGTGCTGAGCGTGGCGGAACGGACGGACGTGGTCGGTTCGATCATGCCCGCCTATTCCGCCTCGATCGCCGCCCTGGTCGCGGAGACCGTGGGCGATGACGCGGGTCCGCTGTGGAAGGGCGCCGTGGAGGCGTGGGAGCCGCTTCCCATGCCGCTGTACCTGGCCCGGGCCCGGTTGCGCGAGGCCGAGGTCGGCGCCGCCCGCGACCGCGACCTGGCGGTGTGCCGGGTGCGTCAGGTGTACGCGACGGCCGTCGAGTGCGGGGCGTCCCCCTTGGCGGCCTCCGCCGAGGGGTTGGCGCGCAGGCTCGGGGTCGGGGTCTCGGACGAGGCCCCGGCCCCGAGGACGCCGGCGGGGTTGACCGCCCGTGAGACGGAGGTGCTCCGGCTGCTCGCGGAGGGCGCCACCAACGCGAGGATCGCCGAGGCCCTGTTCATCTCGCCCAAGACCGCCAGCGTCCACGTCTCCAACATCCTCGCCAAACTCGACGTCCCCAACCGCGCCACCGCCGGAGCCCACGCCCGAAGGCTCGGGGTGGCCTGACTCACCCTGCGCCGTCGCCGTCGGAGGACGGGGCGTCCAGGACGATCCCCTCCACGACCCGGGCGACCAGGGTGTCCAGGTCGCCCTCGGGCGCCAGCACCCCCGGCAGGGTGAGGTGTTCGGTGACCATCCAGTTCAGGGCCAGGTAGAGGATCAGGACGGTGTCGCGGCCGCCCGGCATCCTCGATTCCTCGTGGAAGGCGATGTTGGCGTCCAGGTCGGCGCGGACCCGCGCGGTGAGGTCACGGCGCAGATCGGGGCGGCGGGTGGCCTCCAACTGGAGTTCCAGGGTGGCGAGGTAGACCTCGGGGTCCGAGACCATGCGCGTGATCGTGGCGCGCATGACCTCGACGAGCTTGGCGCGGTCCCGGGGGCCGACCAGCACGTCGTCCCACTCGGCCTGTCCGGGCATGAAGCGTTCGTAGGTGCGCACGCTCGTCTGGGCGAGCAGGTCGTCGCGGTCGGCGAAGTAGTTGGAGGCGGTGCCCGCGGGCACCCCCGCCCTGGTGTCGACCGCACGGAAGGTGAGTCCTCGGGCGCCCTCCTCCGCGAGGGCCGCGATGGCGGCGTCCAGCAGCGCGGCGCGTCGTTCCGGGTTCCTGACCATGGTTCTTCCTCTCCTCGGGTCTTTTCCGTTGCCAAACCACTATGCATGGAGTACTTTATCCGTAGTACTTCAACCATAGTGGTCAACCGGCCGCGGAAGTACCCCTTTCTCTCAAGGAGATGTATGCGAACCCTCACCTACTTCGTCGCGGTCTCGATCGACGGCTACGCCTGCGGGCCCGACGGCTCCTACGACTTCTACGAGGCGCCCGACCCCGGCGGCGACCTCGGGGACAACGGACGTTTCCACGTCGAGGAGTACCCCGAACTCCTGCCCACCGCCGCACGCGTCCACCTCGGTCTGGACGTGCCCAACAAGCACTTCGACACCATGCTCCAGGGCCGCGGCTCCTATCGGATCGCCCTCGACGAGGGCATCACCAGCCCCTACAACCACATGCGCGAATACGTCTTCTCCCGTTCCCTGCCCACCGACATCGATCCCAACGTCACCATCGTGGCCGGCGACCCCCTGGAGACCGTTCGCGAACTCAAGCGAGAGGACGGCCCCCTGGGCATCTGCGTCGTCGGTGGCCCCCGCATCGCCGGCACCCTCCTGCCCGAGATCGACGAACTCATGATCAAGCGCTACCCCGTCGTCGCGGGTCACGGGCGCCCCCTCTTCGAGGGCGCCGCCTTCGACCCCGCGCGCTTCGCACGGGTCGAGAGCCACACCTTCGAGGGCGGGGCCGACTACACCCTCTTCCGCCGGATCACACCCGAAGCGCCTTGAGCGGCGCGGCCCCGCCCCACCGGCTCGCGGACCGCGCACCGCCCCCGAGGACGCCCTCGGCACGGTGTGGTCCGCGAGCCCTCGATCAACGGTCATAATGCGTGTGCGGGGGGACGGACCGGGCAGGACGCTCGGGAAACACCCCGGAAACATCCGCACGGCAGACTGGTTCCGGACGACGTGTCCGGTAGGGCTCCAAGGTCGACGGACCGGAACCGGGGCCGACCGGCATCGAGGAAGGTTGATCGTGAATCGACAGCAGGAATTCGTGCTCCGCACGCTGGAGGAGCGCGACATCCGGTTCGTGCGGCTGTGGTTCACCGACGTGCTCGGGTACCTCAAGTCCGTGGCGGTGGCACCGGCCGAACTGGAGGCCGCCTTCTCCGAGGGCATCGGTTTCGACGGGTCCGCGATCGAGGGGTTCGCCCGGGTCTACGAGGCCGACATGCTCGCCCAACCCGACCCCGGCACCTTCCAGGTGCTCCCCTGGCGCAACGAACCGCACGGCACCGCTCGCATGTACTGCGACATCCTCATGCCCGACGGTTCGCCCTCGCCGGCCGACCCGCGCCACGTGCTCAAGCGTCAGCTCGGCAAGGCCTCCGATCTGGGCTTCACCTTCTACACGCACCCCGAGATCGAGTTCTACCTGCTCAAGAAGTTCCCCGAGCACGGGGAGTTCCCCGAACCGAACGACTCGGGCGGCTACTTCGACCACACACCGCACAACAGCGCCCACGACTTCCGTCGCAACGCGATCAACATGCTGGAGGCCATGGGCATCTCGGTGGAGTTCAGCCACCACGAGGGCGGCCCCGGCCAGCAGGAGATCGACCTGCGCTACGCCGACGCGCTGACCACCGCCGACAACATCATGACCTTCCGACTGGTCATGAAGGAGGTCGCGATGGAGCAGGGCGTGTACGCGACCTTCATGCCCAAGCCCTTCACCGAGTACCCCGGCTCGGGCATGCACACCCACCTGTCCCTGTTCGAAGGCGACCGCAACGCCTTCTACGAGCCCGGCGCCGAGTACCAGCTCTCCAAGGTGGGGCGCGGGTTCATAGCCGGACTGCTGCGACACGCCGACGAGATCGCCGCCGTCACCAACCAGTGGGTGAACTCCTACAAGCGGCTGTGGGACGACCCGGCGGCCTCCGCCGGCATGGGCGGCGAGGCGCCCGCCTACATCTGCTGGGGGCACAACAACCGGTCCGCCCTGGTCCGGGTGCCCATGTACAAGCCGGGCAAGTCCAACTCCAGCCGGATCGAGATCCGTTCGCTGGACAGCGCCACCAACCCCTACCTGGCCTACTCGGTGATCCTGGCCGCCGGGCTGAAGGGCATCGAGGAGGGGTACGAGCTACCCCCGGGCGCCGAGGACGACGTGTGGGCGTTGACCGACGCCGAGCGCAGGGCGCTGGGGATCAGGCCGCTCCCGCAGAGCCTGGACGAGGCCCTGCGCCTGATGGAGAACAGCGAGCTCGTGGCCGAGACCCTCGGCGAGCACGTGTTCGACTTCTTCCTGCGTAACAAGAAGGCGGAGTGGAACTCCTACCGCCGCCAGGTGACGCCCTACGAGCTACAGCGCTACCTGCCCACCCTCTGAGGTCGGTCTTCGAGGCCCCGTCGAACCCGTTCGGCGGGGCCTCGGCCGTGTTTTCACCCGAGCCCGAGTTCGCGGGCCTTGGCGGCCGCCGCCGTCCGGTTGTCCACGCCCAACTTGGCCATCAGGTTCGTGACGTGCACGCTCACCGTCTTGGGCGAGATGAACAACGCCTCCCCCACCTCACGGTTGCTCAGCCCCCGGGCCACCTCCACCAGCACCTCCACCTCACGCGACGTCAACCCGGCCGGCGGAACCGCGCGTTCCGGAGCGGAGGCGGTCAGGGCGGCCCGCATCCGCTCGATCCGCCCGGGAAGACCGAGCTCGGTGCGCCCGTGCAGTCCCTCGACGCGCTCCAGCATCTCCCGCGCCCGGTCCCTCCGTCCCAGGGCGAGCAGATCGCGGAAGGCCCCTGACCAGGCGTCCATCCGGGTGATGACGTCGGCCCGCTCCGCCAGGGGCAGGGCCCGTTCCCAGTGTTCGAGCGCCGTGGCCGGGTCGGTCTCCAACCATCCGAGGGCCAGGTGCCGTCCGAGCCGGGCCGCCGGCGTGGTCGGTCGGTCCTCGCGTTCCAACACCTCCAGCAACAACCCGGCCAGCCTCTCCGCGAGCTCGGTGTCCCCGGGGTCGGCGCGGTTCCGCAGGAGGTCGACCAGTTCGGCCCATACGAACAGGTCGTGGTAGGCGTGGCGGGTGTTGCCGATGAGCCCGATGTCCTCCTCACCCTCGAAGGACAGGCGCGCGGCCTCGGCCGGTCGGGGCTCCGGGCCGTTCACCAGCAGGAGCATCCGGCCGTGGTAGTGGGTGAGGTACTCCATCGCCGAACTGCGGTCGCGGGGCAGCAGACGGACGAACGTGGCCAAGGCCCTCTCGACGCCCTCCCAATCGCCCCGCGCCATGTGGATCCGGATCATGAGCCCCTGTCGGCGGGCGGCGATGAGGTCCTCATCGGCGGGATGGTCGGCCAACACCCGCTCGGCCTCCTCGACCCGGCCCAGGGAGATCAGGTAGAGGGCGACCCCGTTGGCGTAACCGCCGCCCTGACTGCGCAGGATCCCGAGCTCGGCGCAGCGCTCCAGGATCTCCCACGACAGTTCCAGGCCGCGCTCGATCTCCAGACGCCGATGCATGTTGCTCGCCAGGTTGTTGAGTCCGCGCAGCTCCACTTGGACCTCACCCGTCTCCCGGGCGATCCCGATCCCCTCGCGGAGCAACTCCTCCGGCTCGTTCGAGTCAACCGCCTCCAGCAGGGTGCCCAGGGTGACGAGGGCGTCGGCCTCGCTCGCCCGATCGCCGACCGACCGGGCCAGGCGGACGGCGGACCGCGCGGACTCCTCCGCCTCCGTCTCGAACCCCTGGAGCATCAGCACCGAGGCGGTGGCGGCGGTGATGGCGGCCTGTTCGACGTGGCCCTCCGGCAGGAGCCGGGCGGCGGCCCGCAGGTCGTCCAGGGCCGCGGTACGGCCCAGGTCCTTGTAGGCGCGGGCCCGCGCCACCAGCAGACGGGCGGACGTCTCGAGGTCGGTCTCCGGGTCGAGGTCGGCGAGCCCCTCGGTGGCGTGGTCGACGGCGCGGCGCAGGTCACCGGTGACCTGCGCGGCCAGGCAGCCCCGCAGCAGGACCCCGCTGCGGGGCAGGGAGAGCCGTTCGGCGGCGTCGGGCACCGATTCCCACAGTTCCAGGACCCGTTCGAGCAGATCGAGGTGTTCGGGGTGGGCCGCCGAGACGAGCGCCCGTCCGGCCGCCTCCCAGGAGGCGACGAGGGCGCGTGGATGGTCGTGCGCCGCGTAGGCGTGGTGGGCCAGGTGGAAGGCGGTCGTGGCGCCGGACAGCCCGGGGACCCCCGCCTCCAGTGCCTCGGCGTAGCGGCGGTGCGCGCGGATCCGCCGCCCGGGCAGCAGGTCGCCCTCGACCGCCTCCGCCAGCAGGGCGTGCCGGAACACGTAGCCGGTGTCGGTCGCGGTGAGCACCCGGGCGTCGACCGCCGGACGCAGGGCCTCGTCCAGCTCGTCCTCGCCGATCCCGGAGCGTTCGGCCACCGCCGCGAGGAGGGCGTGGTCGACCCGGTCTCCGGCGACCGAGGCCAGCCCCAGGACCTCGCGGGTGGTGTCGGGAAGGGGCTCGACCCGGCGCATGAGGAGTTCGCGCGGCCCGTCGGGGACCCCGGCCCCGTCGGCGACGCCCACGAAGGACTCGACGAACAGGGGGTTGCCGCCGCTGCGCTCGTGGATCAGGTCCAGGTCGGTGCCGCTGAGCGGGGATCCGCCCAGCGCGGCGGCCTGTTCCGCGACCTCCTCCCGGGAGAGCGGACCCAGGTCCAGTCGGGACACTCGGGGCAGCCGCTCCAGCTCGGGCAGGAGGGGCCGCAGCGGATGGGTGCGGTGCAGGTCGTCGACGCGCACCGAGACCACGAGGTGGACCGGAACGGTGTGCAGGTTGCGCAGCAGGAAGACCAGCAGGTCGCGGGTGGAGGCGTCGGACCAGTGCAGGTCCTCCACCACCAGACCGAGTCCGCCGGGGCGGGCACGCTCCTCCAGGAGGGTCAGCACCGCCTCGAACAGCCGGGCCCGCCCGTTGTCGTCCGTCGAGGGGAGACCGTCTCCCCCGGCCTCACCCGGGAGCAGACCGGCCAGCCCCACGTCGTCGAAGGGCCGTTCGCCACCGCGTGACAGGGCGCGGACCAGGGCGGTGAAGGGGGCGTAGGCGATGCCCTCCGTCCCCAGCTCCAGGCAGGCCCCCAGAGCGGTCCGCTCCACGGGGGTGCACTCCAGGTACTCGGTGAGCAGCCGTGACTTGCCGATCCCGGCGTCCCCGCACAGCAGGGTCGTCCGGGTCTCCCCCGACAGGGCCCGCCGGGCGTCGGTGAGGAGATGGTCCAGGTGGCGTGCGCGGCCCACGAAGACCGAGCTCTCGGAGGGGGACATAGAGGTCAGTATGCCCGGAACGGGGAGCGCCCGGTCGAGTGTCGGGGCTCGGTTCCGTACCGTTCCCGACCGAAGTCGGCCATTCCCGGAGGCGACGGATCGGGCGGCCCCGCTGCGGGGCCGCCCCCGCGCTCACCCCTCGCCGAGCCAGAGGTCGGGGCCGAAGACCTCGTAGTGGACCCGACGGGCGGGGAGGCCTCCCCGGAGCAGGCCCGCCCGGACCTCGCGCATGAACGGCAGTGGGCCGCACATGTAGACCTCGGCCGTCTCGGGGATCTCGATCGGGTCCAGGTCGAGGGTTCCGGGGTGTACCTCGACGCCGTCGACGGCCGCGTCCCGGTGGTCCCGTTCGTACCAGGTGTGCCCCTCGGCCCCGAGCAGACGGTCGATCAGTTCGGCGATCTCCTCACGATGGGCGTGATCGAGGGGTGAGCGGTCGGCGTGCAGGACCACGACGCGGCGCTCGGCGCCCCGTTCGGCCAGGTGGTTCAGGATCGCCACCATGGGGGTGCAGCCGATCCCGGCGGAGATCAGCACCAGGGGATGGTCGCCGTCGGCCGGGGTGACGTCGCCCGCCGGCGCGGAGACCATGAGGGTGTCCCCGGGGGCGGCGGTGGCGTGCAGCAGGGTGGAGACCTCGCCGGAGGGGCTCCGTTCCCCGGCGCGCAGACGCTTGACGGTGATCCGGCGGCGCTCCCCGTTCCATCCGGAGACGGAGTACTGGCGGGCCTGGTGGACGCCGTCGGGCATGAGCGCCCGCACGCTGACGTACTGGCCGGGCAGGAGGTCGGGGGCCGGCCCTTCGTCCCCCGGCTCCAGGGTGAGGGAGACCGCGTCGGGGGTCTGTTCGCGGCGTTCGGTCACCGTCCAGGGGCGCCATACGTCGCGACCGGTGTGCCCGGATTCGGCGTACAGGCGCGCTTCCAGGGCGATGAGGGCCCCGGCCATGAGCCAGTAGACCTCGTCCCACGCGGCGACGACGTCGGGGGTGGCGGCCTCGCCGAGGGTGTGGGCGATCGCTTCGAAGAGGTACTTGTGCACGACCACGTACTGGTCCTCGGTCACTCCGAGGGAGACGTGCTTGTGCGCGATACGGGACAGGAGGGCGTCCGGGCGTTCGTCGGGGTGGTCGATCAGGGCGGTGGCGAAGGCCGCGATGGACCCGGCCAGGGCCCGGCGCTGCTCACCGCTCGCCTGGTTGCCCCGGTTGAAGAGGCCGTCGAGGAGCTCGGGGCGGTCGCCGAGCATCGTGTCGTAGAAGCGGGAGGTGATCGCGTCCAGTTCCTGGGCGACGACGGGGATGGTGGCGCGGATCGTGGCCGCGGACTCGGTGGAGAGCACGCTTCCTCCTAGACCGGGACGGGTGTTCCCGGCAGAGATAATTGGTATCTGAAATGCATATTAAACCCGCGTCCCGTGGACCCCTCGGCGGGGTGGAATAAGAGATACGACCAGGTCAGGAAGGCTCTACGGCCGGTGATCCGTCTGACCGGAGCACCATCAGGGTCTGCTGTGTGGGCGGGGACACCAGGGACTCCACCGTCACCTCGTCCAGGGAGGCGTAGAAGGCCTCACGCGCCCGGGACAGCGCTCCGCGCAACCGGCAGGCCGAGCGCAACGGGCAGGGCGGATCGTCCTCGCACCCGGCCAGGTCCCCGGCTCCCTCCAGCTCGCGCACGATCGCCCCCACCGAGGACCGCCGCCCCGCCTCGGTCAGGGTGAGGCCGCCACCGCGTCCACGCCGCGCCTCGACCAGCCCCAGCTCCGACAGCCGCGCCACCGCCTTGGCCATGTGCGAATAGGGCACGACGAGCATGCCCGCGGCGGCCCGGGTGGTGAGGAGTTCGCCCTCCTTCGCCACCGCCAGCCGCATGACCAGGCGCAGGGAGACGTCGGTGAAGGCGGTCAGACGCATACGCCCATGCTAGGTCGTGCTCTTGTGAATCGCTCCGCTCTCGCTCCCTAGGCCTCGCCCTTCGACTCCCCCTCTTCGCTCGAGGCCCTTTCCCGTCGACCCGAGCCCTCTCGCCCTCGAGCCGCCGGTGTCCCGCGCGGCATCCAGATCCCCACCATCAGCAGCCCCAGCAGACCGGTCACCAGGGAGACCGTCGCCGCCATGTGCAGGCCCGCCAGGAAGGCCGTCTTGGCGGGGGCGATCAACGCGTCCCCGCTCGCGCCCAACGTCTTGGCGAACGCCACCGTGGACTCGATCGACTCCCCCACCGAGGGGTCGGGGTGACGGTGCGTCTCCTCGGTCACCCTCGTCAGCGTGGGCTCGATCGCCGGCCGGTAGTGGAAGGAGATCACCGCGCCCAGGACCGCGACCCCCATGGCGGTGGAGACCTGACGCACCGTGTTCTGCACCGCCGACGCGGAACCCGCCTTGCCCGGCGGGACCGAGGCCATGATCGTGTCCGTGGCCGGGGTGAGGACCACCGCCATCGCGGAGTTCTGGAGGAAGAAGAACACGACGATCAGGGCGACCGGGGTGGTCTCCTGGAGCTGGGTGTAGAACGCGAAACAGCAGCACACGACGGCCACGCCCACGAGCGCCAGGTTGCGTCGGCCCACCAGCCGCACCAGGGTCGGGCTGAGCGGGGCGAAGATCATCTGGCCCAGGGCCGAGGGGAGGATCAGCAGCCCCGCGACGAGCGGGCTGAACTCGCGCACGCTCTGCCAGTAGAAGCTCAGGAAGAAGATGATCCCGGCCATGCTGAAGAACAGCACCATGATCACTGCGATGGACACGCTGAACCCGGGGTCGCGGAAGAAGCGCACGTCCAGCGAGGGGTTCGGGGTCCGTGCCTCGTGCACCAGGAACAGGACGAGCACGCCCACCCCGAGGAGCAGAGCGCCGTACACGTCCACGTCGAACAGGGAGGCCCGCTCCCCCGCGGTGATCACCCCGTAGATCAGCAGCACCAGACCGGGGATCGACAGCGCCACCCCCAGCAGGTCGAGACGGCCGGGGTTCTCGTTCCTGGACTCGGGGACGAGGAAGAACATCAGCGACAGGCCGATCAGGACGAACGGCACGTTGATCAGGAAGATCGAGCCCCACCAGAAGTTCTCCAGCAGCAGCCCGCCGGCGGACGGTCCGATCGCCAGCGCCAGGCCGACCGCCCCGGCCCACAGGCCGATCGCCCGTCCCCGTTCCTCCTCCGGGAACAGATTCCTGATCACCGACAGGGTCTGCGGCATGACCATGGCGGCGCCGAACCCCATCGCCGCCCGCGCCGCGATGAGCTGTTCCGGTGTCTGCGAGTAGGCGGTCAGGGTCGAGGCCGTACCGAACACGATCAGTCCGGACACCAGCATGCGTCGCCTGCCCCAGCGGTCACCGAGGATGCCGAAGGTGAACAGCAGCCCCGCGAACACCAGGGTGTAGGCGTTGATCGCCCACGCCAACTGCGCCTGGCTCGCGCCGAGCCCCTTCGACGGATCGGAGAGGGTGCGCAACGCCACGTTGAGGATCGTGTTGTCCGCCACGATCACCAGCAGGCAGATGATGAGCACCGTGAGCCCGCCCCACCTGCGCCGATACGCCGTCCGCTCGTCCACAGGGCCTCTCCTCGTCCACCGGCCGTCCGGGTCCGTGGGACACCTACCCGGGGCCGGCATCGTGCCGAACCTCTCCTGTCGGGCGCGCACCCCCCGGAGGGGAATGTTCGGATCTGTGAAGCCGTTGATCTCGCGGAGACGGCGGCATGCGATGATGCCCTCGGGCACCCCGCTCACCCGTTCTCCCCACCGCACCGGTCCCCCGGACGGCGGGGGCGACGGGCGTGGAGGCCGTCCCACGACACAGGTATTCCCCCCGGGGAACACGCGCTCCGACGAGCGCATCACACCATCTTTTCGTCCACAGGTCCGGAGACACCCCGCAGGTGCTTCGAGACAACGGAGGAAGAACACCATGAACACCACGCCCAAGACGCCCGAGGCCGGCAACGCCCTGTACGGCGGGGTCACCAACCGCCGCGTCACCATCAGGGACCTGGCCCGGGCCAAGCAGCGCGGCGAGCGTTGGCCGATGCTGACCGCCTACGACGCCCTCACCTCGCGGATCTTCGACGACGCGGGCATCCCCGTCCTCCTCGTCGGCGACTCGGCCGCCAACGTCGTCTACGGCTACGAGTCGACCGTGCCGATCACGATGGACGAGCTGGTGCCCCTCACCGCCGCCGTCGCCCGTTCCACCAAGCGGGCCCTGGTCGTGTCCGACCTGCCCTTCGGCGCCTACCAGGGCTCCCCTCAGCAGGCGTTGGAGGCGGCCTCCCGGTTCATGAAGGAGGGCGGCGCCCAGGCGGTGAAGCTGGAGGGCGGCCGGGCCGTCGCCCCCCAGGTCGAGCTGCTGGTCTCGGCCGGTGTGCCGGTGATGGGCCACGTCGGTCTGACCCCGCAGTCCGTCAACACCCTGGGCGGCTACCGCGTGCAGGGGCGCGGCGAGGCCGCCGAGGAGCTGCTCAAGGACGCCAAGGAACTGGAGCGCGCGGGCGCGTTCTCGGTCGTGCTGGAGGCGGTCCCGGCCGACCTGGCCGCCGAGGTGACCCGACAGCTGTCGATCCCCACCATCGGGATCGGCGCGGGCGCCGGGACCGACGCCCAGGTGCTGGTGTGGCAGGACATGGCCGGGCTGAGCCCCCGGGTGGCGAAGTTCGTCAAGACCTACGCGAACCTGGCCGACACGCTGCGCGACGCGGCCTCCGAGTACGCGGACGAGGTCGTCAACGGCGCCTTCCCCGCCGAGGAGCACACCTACAAGAGCTGATCCGGTTCGGGGTCGGGCCCTGGGTCCGACCGTGACCGCGTGCGCCGGTCGGGGTTCTCCCCGGCCGGCGTTCCCGTGTCCGCGCCCGGTTCCTCCGTCGAACGGTCGAAGGCCCGTGCCGCCGCCCCGAACATCGGGAACAGGACCGCCGCCAGATGGACGAACGCCCCGGCCGCCAGGACCGGGGCCACCCCCAGGAGCCCGATCGCCGCGCCGATGCCGGGGGCGGCGATGGGCGCCCCGACTCGAGTGAGGGCGCCGAGCATGGACATGCCCCGGCCGACCATGGTCAGGGGCAGCCGCTCGAAGATGATCGCCGAGAGCAGGGGGTTGATGAGCCCCCCGAAGAGCCCGGAGGCCGCCCACACCGTCAGGACGACCCACAGGGGCACGTCCAGGGCCAGGACCAGGACGCGCGGTGGCCCGGCGACCGCCATGCAGAGGAAGAAGGTCGCCTTCCGGGGCAGCCGGTGGCCGGCCCAGGCCGCGATCAACGACCCGAGGATCGACGCCCCGCCGAGCGCTCCGGCCACGAACCCGACCGCCTCGGGCCCCATTCCGCCCTGGTGCGCCCAGATCGGCAGCGCCAGACTCATCACCGCCACGTCGACGATGTTGGTCACCATGATCATGACGGTGAGGGTCCGCAGGGGAACGTCGCCCCAGATCGCCCGCCATCCCGCGTGCAGCCGGGTGAGGTAGCCGTGTCCCTCCTCCGGGTCGGGACCGGCCCGGCCGACCGTCTCGGTGTCGCGGCGCAGCAGGACCGCCGTGACCAGCGCCGACGTGATCATGAGCGCCGCGTTGAGGTGGAGGGCGGTGAGCGCGCCCAAGAACGCGACCACCGCTCCGGCGGCGATCGGTCCGACCGTCATGGAGAGACGGTCGACGGTGCCGGTGAGTCCGGTGACCCGTTCGACCCGCACCCCGGCGGCGCGGGCGACGAACGGGGCCAGGGAGACCTTCGCCGCCTCGGAGGGGCCGGTGGCGAGCCCGATCACGGTGACGAGCGCGAGCAGGAGCGGAAAGGGCAGGAGGTCGGCGGCGAAGAGCAGCGGCACGGCGGCGAGCGCGGCGGCCGCGAGGAGGTCGACCCGGATGCTGACGGCCCGCTGCCCGATCCGGTCCAGGAGGGGGCCGACGAACAGCCGGGCCAGGGTGTAGGCACCGAGCTCGCACAGGGTCACCAGACCCATGTGGGTCGGGCTTCCGGTGGTCTCCAGGACGAACCAGGGGATGGCGATCATCGCCAGGCGGGTGCCGAGATAGGCGCACGCCTGCGCGAGGATCAGCCCGGTCATGGGCCTCACGGCGCACCCTTCTCGGCGCCCGGGGGAGCCTCGGTGTCGCCGAAGGGTTCCCGGTCGGTCTCGGGGAAGGGAAAGGCGGTGAGCTGGACGTTCACCGCGCGCCCTTCGGGGTCTCCCTCGTGCGCGTATCGGGCGAGCGTCTCGCTCAGCTCGGCGCGGAGGCGTTCCATCTGCTCCAGGTTCAGGTGCAGGACACGGTCGGCCATGAACTGGGCCTCACGCCACCCTTCGGGCTGCGAGGCCCACAGGTCGACCGCGGCCGCCATGCGTTCGGACCAGCGGGCGGCGAGGGCGTGGCGCAGGGCGGTGCTGAGTTCGGGGACCTCGGTGTCCAGGTGCTCGGGCATACGGAATCCCTTGTGGAGGACGCGCCACCAGCGTTCACGGGCGGTGCCCAGGGCCGGGTCCTCCTCGATGAAGCCGTAGGTCTCCAGTTGGCGCAGGTGGTAGCTGGCCGAGGCCGAGGAGATGCCGAGTTCGATGGAGACCTTCTTGCCGGTGGCCGGGGCCGCCTGAAGGAACTGGTAGACCCGCAGCCGCAGGGGGTGGGCCAGTCCGCGCAGGGAGTGGGCGTCCAGGACCGCGGCCTTCTCGAAGGGGTCGGGGACGGGGGTGGGGTTCTCGCCGTTCATGCCGAGAAGGTAGACGCCCAAGGTTCTTTGGCCAAGACCCCTTGGCCAAGAGATCTTGGGGAGGGGCTTCGACCAGGGCCTTCCCTCGATGTGAGGCGGACCACAGACCGAATGTCGCTCGGTAGTACAGTGACGCCGACACCAGGACCGCCACGGGCCGGTTCCCGGCCCCACCGGGAGGACAGCAGATGCGCATCTCGATGCCGCTCCAGTACGCGGGCGAACCGAAGGACGCCGTCGCACAGGTCGCCGAGCTGGAGAAGGTCGGACTGGACACCGTGTGGGTCGCCGAGGCCTACGGCTTCGACAGCCCCACCCTCATGGGCTATCTGGCGGCCCGCACCGAGCGCGTGGAGATCGGCTCGGCGATCCTGCCCATGTACAGCCGCACCCCCACCCTCATCGCGATGACCGCCGCCGGGCTCGACCACCTCTCCGACGGACGCGCGCTCCTCGGGCTGGGCGCCAGCGGCCCCCAGGTCATCGAGGGCTTCCACGGCGTCCCCTATACCCGGCCGTTGACCCGCACACGGGAGACCATCGAGATCTGCCGCCGGGTGTGGGCCCGCGAGGAACGGCTCACCTACGACGGCGACGTCTTCACCCTCCCGCTGCCGGCCGACCAGGGCACCGGACTGGGGCGTCCCCTCAAGATCATCAACCACCCGGTGCGCCCGCGCATCCCGATCCACGTGGCCTCGCTCGGCGTGAAGAACGTCGAGATGACCGCCCGGATCGCCGACGGCTGGCTGCCGCACCTGTTCATCCCGGAGAAGGCCGAGAGCGTGTGGGGCGAGGCGCTGGCCCGGGGCCGCGCCGAACGCGACCCCTCCCTGGGCCCGCTCGACATCACCGCCGGCGGTCTTCTGGCCATCGGCGAGGGCGAGGACACCAAGAGACTCCTGGAGTTCACCCGCCCGATCATCGCCCTGTACGTGGGCGGCATGGGCGCCAAGGGCAAGAACTTCTACAACACGGTCGCCCGGCGCTACGGCTACGAGGAGGCCGCCGAGAAGATCCAGGACCTGTACCTGGCCGGCCGCAAGGACGAGGCGGCCGCCGCGGTCCCGGACGAGTTCGTGGAGCTGACCAACCTGGTCGGCCCCGAGTCCTACGTACGCGAACGGGTGGAGGCCTTCCGCGCCGCCGGGGTCACCCGACTCAACGTCACCCCCATGGGCGACGACCCCGCCACGCTCATCGGCAAGATCAAGGAGTGGGTCTCCTGATCCGACGCGGTGCCGCCCGGAACCGTTCGGGCGGCACCGCGGGGCCCGTGTTCACAGGCCGGTGACGCGGATCCCGGCGTGGGTCTTGTAGCGGCGGTTGACCGCGATGAGGTTGGCCGTGAGCGCCTCCACCTGGTGGGCGTTGCGCAGTCGGCCGCCGAACACGCCCCGCGCGCCGGGGATGGTCCCGGCCAGGGCTCGCACCACGTCGGTGGCCTCGCGGTCCTCGCCCAGGACCAGGATGTCGAGCTCGATCTCGGCCACCTCGGGATCGAGCAGGAGCACGGCCGACACGTGGTGGAAGGCGGCGGTGACCCGGCTGCCCGGCAGGACCTCGGCCGCCTGTTGGGCGGCGCTGCCCTCGGGGACGTCGAGGGCGTAGGGGCCCTTCTTGTCGAAGCCGAGCGGGTTCACGCAGTCCACGACGATCTTCCCGGCGAGCCGGTCCGCCAGCGAGACCAGCAGTTCGCGGTGGCCGTCCCAGGGCACCGCCACGACGACGATGTCGCCCATGGCGGCCGCCTCGGCGTTCTCCAGCCCGTGCACCCGGATCTCGGTGGCCTCCGCCTCGACCAGGTCGTTCGCGGCCTTGGCGGCGCGTTCGGCGCTGCGCGAGCCGAGGTGGACGGTGTGCCCGGCCAGGGCGAACCGGCGGGCCAGGCCTCTGCCCTGGTCGCCGGTGCCGCCCAACACCGCGATGCTCTTCCCGGTGATGTCCACGTCCTGTGGTGTGCTCTGTTCGGTCATGAGGCGATCCTGTCAGAGCGCTCCCTGCCGGAGAACGCGCAGGGCCGCGCGCCGGCTCAGCGTCCTTCCTCCTCCGACTCCTCCTCGTCCCAGGCCTCGTTGCGCTCGGCGGCGATGCTCAACGCTCTGGCCGCCGTCTCCCGGTCCGGGTAGGGGCCCAGCCGTTGACTGTTGGGACAGCCCTTTCCGTGCTCCACCTCGTCGTGCTTGAGACAGAACCACCAACCGTCGTCCTGAACGTCCGTCACGGTCGACCACCTCTCGTCGTTCCAGGGCCTCGTTCGGGCATCTACCCGCCCCCGGCGCGCTCTTCACACGTGTCACGTGTCGGCGTCACCGGGTACGGGCGGGTGCCCTCCGCCAATACAATCGTTGTCCATGACTACTCCGCTGGTTCCTGGGCGCATCTCGCCGCAACGTTCGGTCCCCTCGCACATCGTCCGCCCGGAGTACGTCGGCAAGAAGTATCCCGTGGAGGGGGTCCTGGGCGATGTCCAGGACGCCGAGACCATCGAGCGGCTCCGGGTGGCCGGCCGGATCGCGGCGCAGGCCCTCGAAGAGGTCGGCAAGCACGTCGAGCCCGGTGTGACCACCGACGAGCTCGACCGGATCGGCCACGAGTTCCTGCTGGACCACGGCGCCTACCCGAGCACCCTCGGCTACAAGGGCTACCCGAAGTCGCTGTGCTCCTCGCTCAACGAGGTCATCTGCCACGGCATCCCCGACGACACCGTCCTGTCCGACGGCGACATCGTCAACATCGACATCACGGCCTACAAGGACGGCGTGCACGGCGACACCAACGCCACCTTCCTGTCGGGGAACGTCTCCGAGGAGAACCGTCTCCTGGTGGAGCGCACCCGTGAGGCGACCATGCGCGCGATCAAGGCCTGCCGCCCGGGGCGACAGATCAACGTGATCGGTCGGGTCATCGAGTCCTACGCCAAGCGCTTCGGTTACGGCGTGGTCCGCGACTTCACCGGCCACGGCGTGGGCCCGGAGTTCCACTCCGGCCTGATCATCCCGCACTACGACGACCCGCGCGCCACCACCGTGATGGAGCCGGGCATGACCTTCACCATCGAGCCGATGATCACCCTCGGCGGCGTGGAGTACGACCTGTGGGAGGACGGCTGGACCGCCGTGACCGCCGACCGGAGGTGGACGGCGCAGTTCGAGCACACGCTGGTCATCACCGAGAGCGGCGCGGAGATCCTCACCCTTCCCTGAGCGTGGCCTCCCAGGACCTCGGACCCGTTCCGGGGTCCTTTTCGCGTGCGGGGTCCGGAACGCCCCGATCGTGCCCGCGCGTCGGAGGAACGGACCCGCGACCCGGCCGACGAGGCGACGCGTTCCGCCGTACCCGCCGGCCTTAGAATCCTGAACCATGCACCAGAGCGCGCGCCGATCCGGACCACGGATCGCCGGTCGCGCCGGTGCGGGCACGGCGCCACCCGGGTGACCGTTCCCGTTCCGGGACCGACCGGTCCGCGCTCCCGTGAGGTCGACGGTCCGGACCGCGACGTCGCTCGGACCGTGCCCCTGCCCCGCGCACCGAGGACGTTCACCCGGCGCGGCCGGGTCCCGCGCCATGGGAGTCCCGGCGCCCCCTGCCGAGAACCCTGTACGAGGCTCATGCCATCGACCGCCGACCCTCTCCGACCGACTCACAGGGATCCGATGTCATGGCGATGTTCGTCCACCTGACGCCCCGGGCCAACGCCGCCCGCGTCGAACACGCGGGGGTGCGCCCCACACTCGGGCAGAAAGGGACCAGTGGGGTCTTCTGTTTCCCCACGCTCCCCTCCTATGCCCTCACCCACCACTGGTCGCACGAGTTGAGCCGTCACCACGGACCTCGCGGCCTGATCGCCATAGACGTACGGCTTCCGGACGACGAACCGGTGACGGTCGGCCACTTCGCCGACGGGAACGGGCCGCGGGCGGTGACCGCGGCGGAGGCGGTCCGGGTGATCGTGGCGCTGCGCGATCCGCTCGGCTGGGAGGTGGTCGTCCCCCGACCGATACTCCGCGAGGAGGTGCAGGCCATCCGGGAGATCCGTTGGACGTCCGGCCGGGGCCCCTTCCCCGAGTCCCCCTCCCCTCTCCTGCCGGCGCCTCGGCACGACGAGTTCCCCCAAGGCCCCCTCCCCGAATCGCTCACCCTCGCCGACCTGCCGGTGTCCCTTCCCGGCCTTCCCCGGCTCAGTCCCGTCCCCGGGCAGGTCGGAGGAGGAGAGCCCCCACGAGGGCGCTGAATTCGTCCGTTCGATGCCCGTGGACCCATGGCCCCACGGGGTGCGCGCGGGCTAGGCTCTGGCGGATGAAGATCCTCATCTCCGCGGACATGGAGGGCGCAACGGGCGTCACCTGGCCCGCCGACTGCGAGCCCGGGACCGAGCAGTGGCAGCGCTGCCGTTCGATGTTCACCGGCGACGTCAACGCGGCGATCGTCGGTCTCTTCGAGGGCGGCGCCACCGAGGTGTTCGTGAACGAGGCGCACTCGACCATGCGCAACCTCCTCTTGGAGCGTCTGGACGAGCGGGCCACCATGATCACCGGCCGCCACAAGGAACTCTCGATGATCGAAGGGGTCCAGAGCGGCGACGTGGACGGGATCGTCTTCCTCGGCTACCACTGCGGTGCCGGGGAGGACGGGGTCCTGGCCCACACCTATCTGCCGAACGCGATCACCGGGGTGTGGTTGGACGGCGTGCCCGCGAGCGAGGGTCGGCTCAACGCCGCCGTGGTCGCCGAGTACGGTACCCCCGTCATCCTGGTCACCGGCGACGACAAGGCCTGCGAGGACGCCGCCTCCTACGCCCCGCAGGCCCTGACCGTCGCGGTCAAGGATCACGTCAGCCGCTACGCCGCCCGCTGCCGTCCCCCCGCGCGCACCGCCGCCGACATCACCGAGGCGGCGCGCAGGTCCCTGGCCCCGGCCGGCCGGGTCGAGCCGGTCGCCCCCGCGCCCAGGACGGTGGAGGTCGAGGTGGACTCCGCCCAACTCGCGCAGGCCGCGGCGATCGTCCCCGGGGTGACCCGGACCGGTGAGCGCCGGGTGCGTTACACCTCCCCCGACGCCTATGAGATGATCCGGGCCTTCAAGACGGTCACGACCATGATCTCCAACCACATGGAGAAGGACTACGGCTGACCGTCCCCGCCTCGCCCGGAGGGTCTCCTCCTTCCGAGCGGTTCGGCGGACAATCGACGGGGTCGACAGGTAGAACTGTCCCCGGGGTCGGTAACGGATCGTGCCGTTCGGCACGGGCCGCCCCGGGCGTCGCCCCTGCCCGCGCCCCTCCATCGGCGCGCGACGACTCCGTCCTCATCACCTGTACCCGACGAAAGGCCGACTCCGTGGGCCACAACGACACCTTCCCGTCCGACAGTGCCCGAGAGGCGGCCCTGACGGCGGCGGGCGAGGACGCCATCCACCTGACCCGCGAGCTGATCCGACGCGACTCCACCAACCGGGGCGGAGGCGAGGGCGACGAGCGCGCCGCCGCCGAGTTCGCGGCCGAGGCCCTCGGCGCGGCCGGGCTCTCCCCCGTGATCCTGGAGTCCGCGGACCGCAGAGCCAACGTGGTGGTGCGCGTCCCGGGCACCGACCCCGACGCGGACGCCCTGCTGGTCCACGGACATCTGGATGTGGTGCCCGCCGACGCCCACGACTGGTCGGTGCCGCCGTTCTCCGGTGAGATCGCCGACTGCCCGGTCACCGGTGCCCCCGCCCTGTGGGGGCGCGGCGCGGTGGACATGAAGAACACCATCGGCATGGTCACCGCGGTCGTGCGGCACTGGTCGGAGATGGGCCTGCGACCGCGTCGCGACATCGTGCTGGCCTTCGTCGCCGACGAGGAGGACAGCGCCGCCTATGGGGCCGACCACCTGGTGCGCGAGCACGCCGATCTGTTCGAGGGCTGCACGGTCGCGATCGGCGAGGGCGGCGGCCACACCGTGCACGCCCGCTCCACCAACGGGGACCCGGTCCGTCTGTACCCGATCGGCGCGGCCGAGCGGGGCAGCGCCTGGCTGACCCTGCGCTCGCGCGGTACCGCGGGCCACGGGTCGCGTCCGCCGCGCGACAACGCGGTCGGCACCCTGGCCGCGGCCATCGCCCGGATCGACGAGCACCGTTGGCCGCTGCACATGACGCCGGTCACCCGCGCCGCCATCGAGTCCATCACCAAGGCCCTGGGGGTGGAGCGCGCGCACGGCGACATCGAGAGCAACGAGGCGGTGGACGCGTTGATCGCCCGGTTGGGGACGGCGGCGCCCCTGGTCGCGCCGACGGTACGCAACAGCGCCGCCCCGACCATGCTCTCGGCCGGGTACAAGGTCAACGTGGTGCCGGGCGAGGCGACGGCGGGGGTGGACGGCCGGGTGCTCCCCGGCGCCGAGGAGGCGTTCACCGCCGCCATGGACGAGCTGACGGGGAACCGGGTGACCTGGGAGTACGCGCACGGGTCACCGCCCGTCTCCGCCCCGGTGGACTCCCCCGCCTTCGACGCCCTGCGTTCGGCGCTGCTGGCCCACGATCCGGAGGCCCACGTGGTGCCGGTGTGCCTGTCGGGCGGCACCGACGCCAAGGTCTTCGCCCGGTTGGGGATCGACTGCTACGGCTTCTCCCCCATGCGTCTGCCCGCCGGGATGGACTACCCCGGGCTGCTGCACGGGGTGGACGAGCGGGTGCCGCTGGACGGACTGCGGTTCGGCGTGCGGGTGTTGGACGGCTTTCTGCGTTCTTGATGACCCGGGAGGGGCGTCGACGGGTACGACCCGTACGGCGCCCCTCCCTTTTCGGGTGCCCGAGGGCGGGTGCCCTGGAGGAGACGACGAAAGGGATGGGGACCGACGTGGGCGAGTCGACGGCCGAGGTGCGCGAGGGGTTCGAGGAGCGTAAGGGGGTCCCCGGGGCGTCACGTCCCGTTCCGTCTCCGCTGAGGCGTCCGCCGAGGCTGCGTCGAGGCGACCGGGTGCGGTTGGTGGCCCCGTGCAGTCCGGTCCCGGCCGCCCAACTGGACGCGGCGGTCTCGATCCTCACCGGGTGGGGGCTGGAGGTGGAGACCGGCCGGCACATCCGTGACCAGCACCCCGTACTGCCCTACCTGGCCGGGGAGGACCGGGATCGGGCCGCCGACCTCCAGGAGGCCTGGTGCGATCCCGACGTGCGCGCGGTGTTCTGCGCGCGCGGTGGCGACGGCGCGCACCGGATGCTCGACCTGCTGGACTTCGACGCGATGCGCGAGGCCGGGCCCAAGGCGCTGATCGGGTTCAGCGACATCACCGCCCTGCACGAGGCGTTCGCGATGGAGCTGGGGGTGACGACGGTGCACGGCCCGGTGGTGGGCACCCGCTACTTCGTGGGCGACGAGCCGGCCCAGCGGGATCTGCGCACGACCCTGTTCTCGCCCGAGGAGCGTCTGACGCTCACCTCGCCCGCCACGCGCGCGCTGGTCCCGGGCCGGGCCGAGGGGGTGCTGTTCGGCGGGAACCTGAGCCTGCTCAACGACGGGCTGGCCACACCGCACAGCCGGCTCTCCGCCGCCGGGGGGATCCTCGTGTTGGAGGACATCAACGAGGACGCCGCGCGCCTGGACCGGATGCTCACCCACCTGCTGCGCACCGGGTGGATGGACGGTGTGGCCGGGGTGGCGTTGGGCACCTGGACCGACTGCCCGCCGGACCCGGAGACGATCGCCGAGTTGATGCGCGACCGTCTCGCCCCGCTGGGGGTCCCGGTGCTGTGGGGTCTGGACTTCGGTCACTGCGCCGCCCAGCTCACCGTTCCGCTGGGGGTCCCGGCGGTCCTGGACGCCGACCTCGGGACCCTGGAGGCGCTCGTCCCCGTTCTGGAGTGAGGTCCGCGCGTCGAGCAGCCCCCTCCCGACCTCGTTCTTCTCGATCGGGGTCGGGGAGGCCGGGTTACACTCGGCCCATGGTTCGTGAACCGTTGACCCAAGAGCAGATCCAGCGCGGCCGGACCCTGGGCGCCCTCCTCCGCCGGGCACGGGCCGACCGCACGATGGTGGACGTCGCGCGGGACTCCGGCATCTCGGTGGAGACCCTGCGCAAGATCGAGGGCGGCCGCATCCCCACCCCCGCCTTCTTCACCATCGCGGCCGTCGCCACCACACTGGGCCTGTCCCTGGACGACCTCCTGGCGCGGACCGACGACCCTCTCTCCCCGCCCCGCGACGTCGCGGTGTGACCCGCACGACCTCTCCCCGGGGACGGAACGCCCCCACCACCGCCTACGTTGGTTTCCACACCCGTGTCCCGGGCGTGTTCGGCACTCCCGCGCGTCGGGATGATGGTCACATGAGGGGCACGGGCGCGTGTCCGGACGACCACAGGGGGAGCAGATGAGCGAACAGGCACCGCTGACACCGAACGAGACCGAACTGCGCGGTCTCCTGGACGGGCGCTGGGCGCACGTGCGAGAGCGGGCCAGGGACGTCGTTCGAGGCGAGCGGTTCGCCCCGGTGTACGGCCTGTCGGTGGAGGAGCACCGGGCCCGGACTCTGGACCAGCTCATGGCCCTGACCGAGACCGATATGCCCGGCTACGGCTTCCCCGAGTCCGTGGGCGGCAGCGACGACGTCGGCGCCTCCGTGGTGGCCTTCGAGATGCTCGTCGCCGACATGTCCCTCATGGTGAAGATGGGCGTGCAGTTCGGGCTGTTCGGCGGGGCGATCAAGGCCCTGGGCACCGACGACCACCACCGGCGCTACCTGCCCGACGTCATGAGCGTGGCGCTGCCCGGTTGTTTCGCGATGACCGAGACCGGCCACGGTTCGGACGTGCAGCGGCTGCGCACCACCGCGACCTACGACCCGGCCACCGAGGAGTTCGTGGTCCACACGCCCGACGAGGCGGCGCGCAAGGACTACATCGGCAACGCCGCCCGCGACGGTCGCGCCGCCGTGGTCTTCGCCCAGTTGCGCACCCCGGGCCCCGACGGCCTCATCGAGCACGGTGTGCACGCCCTGATGGTGCCGATCCGCGACGAGGACGGCGCGGCGCTGCCCGGGATCACCATCGAGGACTGCGGCCCCAAGGCCGGCCTCAACGGCGTCGACAACGGCCGGCTCTGGTTCGACCAGGTGCGCGTGCCCCGCACCGACCTGCTCAACCGCTACGGCGACGTCTCCCCCGACGGCACCTACTCCAGCCCGATCGAGAGCCCCAACCGGCGCTTCTTCACCATGCTGGGCACCCTCATCCGCGGCCGGATCAGCGTGGCCGGCGGCGCGGGCAGCGCCACCAAGGCCGCCCTGACCATCGCCCTGCGCTACGCCGACACCCGCCGCCAGTTCACCCGTCCCGCCGCCGACGGCCGTCCGGCGGAGGAGGTGCGGATCCTCGACTACCTGGCCCACCAGCGCAAGCTCCTGCCGGCCCTGGCCCGCACCTACGCTCTGCACTTCGCCCAGGAGGAACTGGTCACCGGGCTGCACGAGCTCTCCCGGAGCGAGGAGTCCGACGACCGTGCCCAGCGCGAGCTGGAGTCCCGGGCCGCCGGTCTGAAGGCGGTCGCGACCTGGCACGCCACCGCGACCATCCAGACCTGTCGTGAGGCCTGTGGCGGTTCGGGCTACCTGTCGGAGAACCGGATCCCGCAGCTCAAGGCGGACTCGGACATCTTCACCACCTTCGAGGGCGACAACACGGTCCTGTTGCAGCAGCTCACCAAGGGGCTGCTCACCGACTTCAAGGACTCCTTCGGCGACCTGGACCAGCTCGGCCTGGCGAAGTTCATGGCGGGCAAGGTCTTCGAGACCGTCATCGAGCGCACCGCCGCGCGGCCGTTGATCGAGCGGCTGATCGCCGCCGCCCCGGGCCGGGGCGACGAGTCGAGCCTGTACAACCGGGGTTGGCACCTGGAGCTGTTCGAGGACCGCGAGAAGCACGTCATCGAGGGTCTGGCGGCGCGCCTGCGCCGTTCCAAGAAGGACGGCAGCGACGCCTTCGAGGTGTTCAACCAGGCCCAGGACCACGTCCTGGAGGCCGGTCGGGCGCACATGGACCGGGTGGCGCTGGAGGCGTTCGTCGCGGGTATCGACCGTTGCGGCGACAAGGCCACCGCCAAGCTGCTCAACCGCCTGTGCGACCTGTTCGTGCTGTCCGTGATCGAGGAGAACCGCGGCTGGTTCCTGGAGCACGAGCGGATCTCCACCTCGCGCGCCAAGGCGGTCACCGCGGCCGTGAACGAGCTGTGCCGGGGGCTGCGCCCGTACGCGGTGCCGCTCGTGGAGGGCTTCGGTCTGCGCGACGAGTGGCTGGGCGCCCCGATCGCGTTGGGCGCCGAGCACCGACGCCAGGGCGACCGGGACTGAGGTCCGGAGCGACCCTAGGCCCCGTGAAGCCCGTCTTCGCGGGGCCTATGCTTTTGCGGACGTTCAGAGGAGGTGGGGCCATGTCGGCGATCCGGTTGTTGGTGCTCGGCGCGATCCGGTCGCGCGGTCGCGCGCACGGGTACCAGGTCCGTTCGGATCTGGAGTCGTGGGGCGCGCACGAGTGGTCCACGGCCAAGCCGGGGTCGATCTACCACGCGCTCAACCGGATGGAGCACGAAGGCCTGTTGGCCGCCGAGGAGGCCGCCGTCTCCGGAGGGCCGCCGCGTACCGAGTTCACCCTGATCGGGGACGGCGAGCGGGAGTACCTGTCGCTGCTGCGCGACGCCCTGGCCGCCGAGCACGACGCCCGGGTGGACGTGGTCTCGGCGGGGCTCGGCTGTATGACCGACCTGCCGCGCCCGGAGGTTCTGACGCTGCTCCGCCGCCGGTTGGAGAGCCTGGAGGGGTGGCGTTCCAGCGTGCTGGAGCACCACGATCCCGAGGCCCCCGTCGACGAGGAGATCGGGGCCGTCGGTGAGGTCTTGGGCTTCTGGGTGCACTCGGCCGAGTCGGCGGCGGGGTGGACGCGCTCCCTGATCGAGCGGATCGAGGGAGGCGCCCACGTCTTCGCCGGCGAGGAGGGGTGGCGTCCCTCCGGCATCCCGAGCTAGGAAGTGCCCGGGGAGCGCCTACTCGTCGCGCCACTCGACCAGGTCGGCGGCGCGTTCCAGCTCCTCCCGGACCGTATGGCGCTCCTCTTCGGTGAGCTCCTCGGCCATGATCGGTTCCAGCGCCCGCCGCCACTCCTCGGCCTCGTCGGCGCGGTCCAGGGCGGTGGCCAGCTCCACGAGCACCGCGTGGGCGGTGGCGCGCTCCAGGGCCGAGGCGGTCTCACCATGACGCTTGAGCGCGGACCGGGCCCTGCGGTAGGCGGCCGCGTCGTCGGTCTTGAACTCGCGATAGATCCGTACCTGGTCCAGTGCCTTGGCCAACCCTTCCAGGGCGGCGGAGCCCCCGTACTCCACCTCCTCGGGTTCGCCCCTCTGGATGAAGATCAGCGAGTTGCCCGAGGGGTCCACGAGTGTGAAGCGGGAGGCTCCGGGGCGGTACCGGGTGATCCGGGGCAGCCCTCGGGACAGGACCTTGCCGTGGGCGGCGCGCATCGCCTCGGTGAAGGCCGAGTGGTAGGGGGCGACGTGGTCGACCATGACGAGGCAGCCGCCGGTCATCTCCGTCGTGGGGTCCATCCCCCGGGGTCCGGCGGAGAAGTGCACCTGGAAGCCGCTCAGTTCGAAGGCCAGGTACACGTAGGGCTTGAGCTGTCGTGAGACGACGGTGAAGCCGAGCGTCTCGTAGAAGGCGAGGGTCGCCTCGGGGTCGTGGGTGTGCAGGGTCGGGATGGTGGTCTCGTTGGGGCGGATCGACGCGTTCCGGCTCATGGCCCTCCCGGGTTCGTGGTCGCCGGACCACCCTACTAGTCAACTTTGACTAGTTGACTCCCCCTTCCTCCCCGAGCCCCTTCGCTCTAGGGTGGAGCCTCATCATGTAAGGCAGGTCACACCGTGAGCACCTCCCCCGCGCCCCGGTCGCCCCACCCCGCCGACGACCCCCCTCCCGCCGCCCTCGCCGAACCCACCCGTCCCGTCCGTGCCCTGTGGGTGGCCGGCGTCAGCCTGGCCAACCTCGGGATGTGGATGGCCTTCTTCGGCCCTCTCCAGGTCCTGCTCCCCGAACAGATCGGCCACGTCGCCCCCGACGGCAAGGAGACCGTCCTGGCCTGGGTGACCGGGGTCGGCGCCGCCATGGCGATGATCGCCACCCCGCTGATCGGGGCGCTGTCGGACCGCACGACCGGCCCGCTCGGGCGCCGCCGCCCCTGGGTCCTGGCCGGGGCCGTACTCGGCGCCGTCGGACTGATCGTCCTCGGCCGGCAGGAGAGCGTCACGGGGATCCTGCTGGGCTGGTCCTTCGTCCAGACCGCCCTGTCCTGTCTGAACGCCACCCTGCTCGCGGCCGTCCCGGACCACGTGCCGCGCTCCCAGCGCGGGGCGGTCTCGGGCTGGGTCGGCGTGCCGCAGTCGGCCGGGGTGGTCGCCGCCGTGGTGCTGGTGACGGTCGTGGTCACCGAGATCGCCCCCGGCTACACGCTCATCGGGCTGCTCACCCTGGCCTGCGCCCTACCGTTCGCGCTGTTCTCACCCGACCCGCCGCTGCCCCACTCGGCCCGGCCGGCGTGGGGCGCTCTGCTCCGGGATCTGTGGGTGTCGCCCCGTCGGCACCCCGACTTCGCGTGGGCGTTCCTCACCCGGTTCCTCATCGGCACGGGGAACGCCATGTTCATCCTGTACCTGTTGTACTTCCTCCGGGACGCGGTCGGCTACGAGGAGCGTTTCCCGGGTTCCTCCGCCGCCGACGGCCTCCTGACCCTGATCCTGGTGTACACGGCGGCGGTGGTGGCCACGACCGTGGTGGCGGGGATCGTCTCCGACCGGCTGGGGCGCAGACGGGTGATGGTCTGCCTGGCCGGGGTCGTCATGGGGGTGCCCGCGTTCATGGTGGCGGCCTCACCCGAGTGGACCACGTTGCTCGCGGGGGCGGTGGTGCTGGGCGTGGGGTTCGGGATCTTCCTGTCGGTGGACAACGCCCTGGTCACCGAGGTCCTGCCGACCGCCTCAGGGCGCGCCAAGGACCTGGGGATCGTCAACATCGCCGGGGTCGGACCGCAGGTGATCGCCCCCGCCCTGGCCGGACCGATCGTGGTGCACCTGGGCGGATACCCCGTCCTGTACGCCGTGTGCGGCCTGGTGTCCCTTCTGGGGGCCGCCGCCGTGTGGCGGATCGAAGGCGTGGCCTGACCTCGGGATCCTGCGCAGCAGCCGGCCGATCGACGCCTTGGGCAACCGTTCGGCGACGGTCGTCTCCGTACCCTCACCGACCCGGGGCGGGGGCGGCCCCTCCGTGCTCGCCTCGGGTCCTCGATCCGCCTCGGCCCGCAGACGCGCGGGCTCCCACCACCACCAGTGGGTCTCGGGGACCCAGGCGGGCACCTCGGCGAGGCTGGCCTCCTCGGCCACGGCGGTCAGCGCCTCGTCGATGCGCGGGATCGCCTCGATGTCGCCCGGGCGCATGAAACGTTCCCAGGGGACGAACTCGTCACCGAGGATCTGGAGCATGGAACGGCGCCAGCAGGCCGGACGGTAGCCCTCGTGGCGTCCATGGTCGGCGGCGGTCTGGGTGCGCACCACGTAGAGGCCGACGCGGTCCGGGTTGCTCCCGCCGACCAGGAGTTCGGCGAGGGTGGCGTTGAGGTCCCGGCCGGCGGGCGAGCCCCGCTCGGCGGCGCTGGTGGCCTGATAGAGGTCGAACAGCCGCGCGAAGGCGGTGTCCATCAGGGAATCGCGGTCCCTGCGCCGCGCGGCGCTCTCCGCGAAGGCGTCCACCACACGTTGGGCCAGGCCCGGGAGGTCCCTGTCCGTTCGCACACCCACCGACACACCATCCCGTCCGTTCACCATCGCGACCGCGTTCCCGCGGCCACGCCCCTGTCCGGCCCTCCCGATCATAATCATCGGTCGCGAGGGAGTGTTTTTCGGATGCTTTCGCCCGGCATCGGCGGAGCCGATCCTCGGCGAGCGGCCGCCGGGCGATCTCTCGCCAGACGACGAGCGAGAGTCAGCCCGGGTTTGGCTGTCCGAGCGACGTCGGCGCCGCGAGAGGAAGCCCGGCCACGCGAGCGCGTAATGATCCGAAAAACACGACCGAGGGCGGACAGAAGGTTACCGCTTGGTAGTGGAGCGTGGGGAACGGGTGGGCGGAAGGGGTTCGCGAAGCGTGCGATCGAGCATCACGGCCCACTGGGCGACCACCCGCCGCCGGCGCGCGGTGTCGTCCGTGAGCAGATTGGCCAGCCCCAGCCCCCGGGCCAGGTCGAGGGTGGCCTGGACCGCCTCCCGGTTGCCGGGGATCGACTCGTCGGCGCCGAGCAGCTCGACCACCGCGTGGTGCACCGCCCGCCCCACCTGTTCCTCCAAGGGGATCACCCGTTCCCGTAGGGCCGGGTCGCTGGCGGCGGCCGCCCACAGTTGCAGGGCGGCGTCGAAGTCCGGACCGCTGAAGGCGTCCACCACCATCTGCACGACGGCCTCGGTACGTTCGGGGCCGGCCGGGACGGCGTCCGCCCGGCGGCGCAGGTCGGCGCTCCGGCTCTCGACCATGTGCCGCAGCGCCGCCAACAGGAGCCCCTCCCGGGTCGGGAAGTGGTGCTGGGCCGCGCCCCGGGAGACCCCGGCCCGTTCGGCGACCGCCCCCACCGTGGCCCCGGAGACCCCCCGTTCGGCCAGGCAGCCGACGGCGGCGTCCAGCAGCCGGGCCCGGGTGACCCGGCTGCGTTCCTGTCTCGGTTCCCGGTCCGATGCCGTGTCCACCGCGCGCCTCTCCCCTTGGTCGTCAGTACGACTTGGGCAACCCGAGGGACTGCTGGGCCACGTAGTTGAGGATCATCTCCCGGCTGACCGGGGCGATCCGGGCCAGACGGGCGGCGGCGATCGCCGAGCCCAGCCCGTACTCGGAGGCCAGCCCGTTGCCGCCCAGCGTCTGAACCGCCTGGTCGACCGATCGCACGCACGCCTCGGCGGCGGCGTACTTGGCCATGTTGGCCGCTTCCCCGGCGCCCGCGTCGTCGCCGGCATCGTAGCGGAGCGCCGCGTGCTGGGTCATCAGGCGTGCCTGCTCGGTCTCGATCTTCACCTGGGCCAGCGGATGCGCCAGCCCCTGATGGGCCCCGATGGGGCGATCCCGCCACACCACGCGCTCCTTGGCGTAGGCGACCGCCTTGTCGAGCGCGTGCCGGGCGCTGCCGGTGGCCAGGGAGGCTGCCATGATCCGTTCCGGGTTGAGGCCGGCGAACAGTTGCAGGAGTCCGGCGTCGGGGTCTCCGACCAGGGCGTCGGCGGGCAGCCGGACCCCGTCCATGAACAGTTGGTACTGATGGTCCGGGCTGATCAGATCCATCTCGATGCGGCGGGCCTCGAACCCGGGGGTGTCGGTGGGGACCACGAACAGGGCCGCCGAGAGTCGTCCGGTGTCGGTGTCCTCGATCCGGCCGACCACGAGGACCGCGTCGGCGACGTCCACACCGGAGATGAAGGTCTTGCGGCCGTCGAGCACCCACTCGTCGCCGTCGCGTCGGGCGGTGGTGGTGATGCGGTGGGAGTTGGAGCCGGCGTCGGGTTCGGTGATGGCGAAGGCCATGATCCTCTCGCCCGAGGCCAGCCCGGGGAGGAGACGTCGTCGCTGGTCGGGGGTGCCGAAGCGGGACAGGACGGTGCCGCAGATGGACGGGGAGACCACCATCATCAGGGTCGGGCAGCCCGCGGCGGAGAACTCCTCCAGCACGGCGGCCAGGTCCCCGATGCCGCCTCCCCCGCCGCCGTACTCCTCGGGGATGTTGACGCCCAGGTAGCCGAGACCGCCCGCCTCCTTCCACAGTTCGGTCAGGTAGGCGCCCTCCTTGGCCTTGGCGCGGTAGTACTCGGAGCCGTAGCGGGAGGCGAGCGCGGAGACCGCGGAGCGCAGTTCGCGGCGTTCGGTCGGTTCGTCGAAGATCATGGCACCGGTCACGGGTTCGACCCTTCGTCGACGGGGTGGGAGGGGGTGGTGCTCTCCGGGGGACCTGAGGGTTCCTCGGTCCCGGTGTGGTCGAGGACGGCCAACGGTGTCCCGGCGGGCACCCGCTCGCCCGCCTTCACGGGAAGCTCCCGCACCGTGCCGTCGGCGGGCGCGGTGACGCGGTGCTCCATCTTCATGGCCTCCATACGCAGCAGGGTCTGGCCCTCGCGCACGCTCTGCCCGACCTCGACGTCCACGGCGGTGATCGTGCCGGGCATGGGGGCGGGCAGCGCTCCCGGGTCGACGCGCGTCTCGGGGACGGGCAGAGGGTCGACGGGGGTCAGGACGACCGTGCCGGACGAGGACCGTACGTGGACGCTTCCCGGGGCACCGGGGGTCGCGGGGGCACGGTGGATCTCGAAGGGGCGGCGTACCCCGTCCGTCTCGAGGACGACCAGGTCGGGGGCGACCGACAGGACTCGGACGCCCTCGGCGGCGGGCCGGTGGACACCTCGCTCGGAGTGGAAGGAGGAGACGATCTCGCGTCCGTCGTCGGTGCGGTGTCTTCGCTCGTGCGGGGCCGAGGGCACGTTGCGCCATCCGGCGGGCGCCCCGACGGGGGTCGGCCCGCGGCCTCGGGCGGCCTCGATCGCGGCGAGGGAGGCGGACAGCGCGGCCGCGCGTTCGGTCTCCTCGTCGGCCAGGGGACGGGCCAGGGCGACGAGCCTTTCCCCGGTGAGCAGCCCGGTGTGCAGGCGCGCGGGGTCGACCAGATGGGGGTCGCCGAGGATCCGTACGAGCAGGTCCCGGTTGGTGCCCACCCCGTGCAGGAGGGCGGTGGAGAGCGCGGCGGACAGGCGGCGCAGGGCGTCGCGTCGGTCCCGACCGTGGGCGACGACCTTGGCCAGCAGCGGGTCGAAGTCCGTGCCGACCTCGTCGCCCGCCTCCACCCCGTGGTCGAGGCGGACGCCGTACCCGGCCGGCGTCTCGAAGAAGGCGGTCGCGGCGGGCACCTCGAAGGCATGCAGGGTACCGGTGCGGGGTCGCCAGTCCCGGCGCGGATCCTCCGCGTACAGACGGGCCTCGATCGCGTGACCGCGGGGCTCGGGGGGTTCCGGGGCCGGGAGAGGTTCCCCTTCGGCGATCCGTATCTGCCACTCCACCAGGTCGAGCCCGGTGACGCATTCGGTGACGGGGTGCTCGACCTGGAGTCGGGTGTTCATCTCCAGGAAGACGGGCTCGCCCGGACCGTCCTCGGTGACGGGGACGAGGAACTCGGCCGTCCCCGCCCCGGTGTAGCCGATGGCGGCGGCCAGATCGCGGGCGGCGCGGTGCAGCCGGGCGCGGAGCGCGTCCGGCAGCCCGGGGGCGGGAGCCTCCTCCAGCACCTTCTGGTGGCGTCGCTGAACCGAGCAGTCGCGTGCGCCCACCGCCCAGACGGTGCCGTGGGCGTCGGCCAGGATCTGCACCTCGACGTGGCGACCGCGTTCGACGTAGGGCTCGCAGAACACCTCGGGGTCGCCGAAGGCGGAGGCGGCCTCGGAACGCGCGGCGTCGATCTCCCCGGGCAGCGTCTCCAGGTCGCGCACCACCCGCATGCCCCGGCCACCGCCGCCGGAGACCGCCTTGACCAGGACCGGCAGGTGTTCGTCACGGACGTCGGCCGGGTCGAGCGCGTCGGCGACCGGCACCCCGGCGTCGCGCGCGACCCGTTTGGCGAGGGTCTTGGACCCCATGCGTTCGATCACCTCGGCGGCGGGGCCGACCCAGGTGAGCCCGGCGTCGACGACGGCGCGGGCGAACCCCGCGTTCTCGGACAGGAAGCCGTAGCCGGGGTGGACGGCGTCGGCCCCGGCGCGGCGGGCCGCGTCGACCAGGGCGTCGGGGTCCAGGTAGGCGTCCACGGGTCCGCGCCCCTCGGGAACGGGAAGGGCCGCGGCGATGTCGGCCTCCCGCACGTGCGGCGCGTCCTCCTCGCCCGGGGTGTGGACGGCGACGGAGGACACCCCCAGGGCGCGGCAGCTCCGAAGGACACGGCGGGCGATCTCTCCCCGGTTGGCCACCAGCAGGGCGGTGACCGGGGTGACGTGGTCGTCGGGGGACATGTCCCTCCCTCCTCTACATGCGGAAGACACCGAAGGTGTCGGTACCGGCGACGGGCGCGTTGTGGGCGAAGGACAGGCACAGTCCGAGGACGGTACGGGTGTCGCGGGGGTCGATGATCCCGTCGTCGTAGACCCGTCCGGACAGGAACATCGGCAGGGACTCGGCCTCGATCTGCCGCTCCACCAGTTCGCGCATGGCCGCGTCCTGGTCGTCGTCGTAGGGCGTCCCCTTCTTCGCGGCGGCGGCCCGGGAGACGATCGAGACCACCTCGGCCAACTGCCTGGGGCCCATCACCGCGGAGCGGGCACTGGGCCAGGCGAACAGGAAGCGGGGGTCGTAGGCACGTCCGCACATGCCGTAGTGTCCGGCGCCGTAGGAGGCCCCGATGAGCACCGAGAAGTGCGGCACGGTGCTGTTGGAGACGGCGTTGATCATCATCGAGCCGTGCTTGATGATGCCGCCCTGCTCGTACTCGGCCCCGACCATGTAGCCGGTGGTGTTGTGCAGGAAGATCAGCGGGGTGTCGGCCCGGTTGGCGAGCTGGATGAACTGCGCCGCCTTCTGCGCCTCCTCGCTGAACAGCACCCCGTTGTCGTTGGCCAGGACACCGACCGGATACCCGTGCAGGCGTGCCCACCCGGTGACCAGACCCGCCCCGTAGAGCGGTTTGAACTCGTCGAACTCCGAACCGTCCACGATCCGGGCGATGACCTCGCGGGGGTCGACCGGGATCTTGAGGTCGGGGGGCATGATCCCCAGGAGCTCCTCGGCGGGGTGGAGCGGTTCGACCACGGACCCGGCCGGGGCGGGGCCCGCCTTGGTGTGTCCGAGCCGGGCGACGATCCGACGTCCGATCCGGATCGCGTCGTGTTCGTCCTCGGCCAGGTGGTCGGCGAGCCCGGAGACCTCGGCGTGCATGCGGGCCCCGCCCAGGGACTCGTCGTCGCTCTCCTCACCGGTGGCCGCCTTGACCAGCGGCGGTCCGCCCAGGAACACCTTGGCCCGGTCCCGGACCATGACCACGTGGTCGCTCATCCCGGGGATGTAGGCGCCCCCGGCGGTGGAGTTGCCGAAGACCAGGGCGATCGTGGGGATACCGGCGGCCGAGAGCCGGGTCAGGTGGCGGAAGGTCCCGCCGCCGGGGATGAAGATCTCCTTCTGGGTGGGCAGGTCGGCGCCACCCGACTCCACGAGGCTGATCATCGGCATCCGGTTGCGTTCGGCGATCTCGCCCGCCCGCTGTGACTTCCTCAGGGTCCAGGGGTTGCTGGAGCCGCCCCGCACGGTGGGGTCGTTGGCGACGATCACGCACTCCACGCCGGAGACCACACCGACCCCGGTGACCACGCTGGCGCCCACGTGGAAGTCGCTGCCCCAGCCGGCGAGCGTGGACAGTTCGAGGAAGGGGCTCCCCTCGTCGAGGAGGAGTTCGATCCGCTCCCGGGCGAGCAGTCCGCCCCGGGAACGATGGCGTTCGATGTAGCGCTCCCCTCCTCCGGCCAGGGCCTTGGCGTGTTCGGCGTCGATCTCGGCCAGCCCCGCGAGCATGGCCTCCCGGGCCTCGGCGTAGGCCGGGCCCCGTATGTCGAGTCTCGAGGTCAGGACGCTCACCTGGTCTCCTCTCCGTTCGGGCTCCGCTCCAGCAGGAGTTCGGGGACGGGCATCCGTCGGGCCCGTAGCCATTCGCCGAGCCCCTTGGCCTGGGGGTCGGCCCCTTCACGGCGGGCCGTCCCCGGGGCGAGCAGCCCCTCGATCCAGAAGTCGACCGCGCGCAGGGAGGGCAGCGGATGACGGGTGACCCTCAGGTCGGCGACCTCGGGCAACAGGTCGCGCAACACGTCGACGGTGAGCGCGTGGGAGAGCCAGCGCCACCCCTCATCGGTGGTCGCCCATACGCCCAGGTTGGCGTCGGGACCCTTGTCGCCGCTGCGCGCGCCCAGCACCAGACCGAGGGGGACGGTGCGCACGGGCCCCTCCGGCAGGGGTTCGGGCTGCGGCGGGTCGGGGACCTCGGCGAGGGCGAGGGTCCTGGTCGGATGAGGGATCCTCTCCCACTCGCCGTCGGGGGTGATGACGATGTGCTCGACCTCCGTGGCGGGGACGAGGACGTGGGTGGCGGCGACCCCGTCGGGGCGGGCGTCGCGCGGTGGGGAGGTGATGTGGAAGCCCGCGTAGCTGCCCAGGGCCAGTTCGACGGCGGCGGCGCCGAGGCGACGGCCGATGACGGCGGGGTCGCGGTCGCGGGCGATCGCGCGCAGCCGGGCGGTGGCCGCGTCCTGCGTCGCCCCGTGCGGGTCCTGGGCCGGGGTGAACTCGAAGCGCAGTTCCTCGGGCTCGTTCCCGGCCAGGGCGGCGCGCATCTGTCGTTCCACCCGGGCGGCCTTGGCCTCGGCCTCCAGTCCGGGGAGGAGGAACTCCACCTCGTTGCGAAAGCCCGTGAGGCCGGTCAGGCCGACCTTGAGGTCGGGCGGCGGCGGTTCGCCCTGGACCCCGTCGATCCGTACCCGGTCCGGGCCCGCCTCGGTGAGGCGGACGGTGTCCAGGCGCGCGGTGACGTCGGGCCCCGGGTAGCGGGCTCCGCGGATCTCGTAGACGAGTTGGGCGGTGACGGTGCCCACCGTGACCGCTCCCCCGGTGCCCTCGTGCTTGGTGATGGTCGACGAGCCGTCGGCCTCGATCTCCGCGAGGGGGAAGCCGGGCCGGTCCAGGTCGTGGCCGGACAGCGCTTCGGCGAACGCGTAGTTGCCGCCGGTGGCCTGGGCGCCGCACTCGATGACGTGTCCGGCCACGGTGGCGCCGGCCAGGGCGTCGAGGTCGTCGTGGGTCCAGCCGAAGTGGGAGATGGCCGGCCCCACCGTGAGGGAGGCGTCGGTGACCCGTCCGGTGACGACGATGTCGGCTCCGGCGTCCAGACAGCGGGCGATGCCGAAGGCCCCCAGATAGGCGTTGGCGGTGAGGGGTCCGTCCAGGTCCAGTTCCTCGGCCCGGTGCAGGAGGTCGTCGCCGGTGACGCAGGCGATCCGGGGTTCGAAGCCCAGCTCCTCGGCCAGGTCGGTGAGGCGGTCGGCCAGGCCCCGGGGGTTGAGGCCTCCGGCGTTGGTGACCACTCGGATCCGGCGTTCCATGATCAGCCCGAGGCATTCCCGCATCTGTTTGAGGAAGGTCCGGGCGTAGCCGCGTCCGGGGTCGGCCAGTTGGTCGCGTCCCAGGATCGCCATGGTGAGTTCGGCCAGGTAGTCACCGGTGAGCACGTCCACGGTGCCTTCGGTGAGCATCTCGTGCACCGCCGAGAGGCGGTCTCCGTAGAAGCCGGAGGCGTTACCGACCCACAGGGAGGGGGCTTCTGTCGCGGTCATGGCACGAGAGTGACATCGGACACACGAAAAAACAAGCTCTCCTGATTGTTCTTCCGGGACGAGACTCCCGTATTGGCCGGAACCGGACGCCGCCGACCCGCGTTCGGGCCCCCGGGACGGGGAACGCGGCCGGTATTTTGACGCGGGTGAGTACTTCCCCAGAGGACACCACCGACACCTCCTCCACCGAGACCCCCGAACCCGACGACACCACAGGTGACGCCACCGGGGCCGAGGCCACGAAGGACGAGGGCGAAGAGGCCTTCCTGTCCGCGGCCCCGGCTCACGGACGCGGCGGCGGCCTGTTCGGTCCCGAGACCTTCGGCGTGGCCGGCGCCCTGCTCTTGGGCGTGGTCCTGTTCTCCACCGAACTCATCGCGATCTTCAACCAGTACGTCCTGACCGGGGCCTCCGGGGTCCTCGTACCCGCCGTCCAGGGCCAGCTGACCGGGGCCGGGCTGTTCTCCGCGCTGGCCGTGGCGAGCGCGTCCGCGGCCCTGTTCCGGGCGACGCACACGACACGCCCCTGGGCCCGTCACCTGGCCGCCGCCACGATTCTGGTCGGGCTGCTCGCGGTCCTGTTGACCGTGCTGTCCTACGTGCTGTTGGGCTCCTGAAGGGCGCCTCCGAGACGCCACCGTGTCCGGAACGGCCCGAATCCCTCCATTGACCAGGTGGTTCTTAGGCCCCGCTTACACGGACCCACCGGTACGTTGGCCGCGTGAGTACCACTCCGGAAGATCACCCAGGACCCGAGAACACCACGAGCGCGCCGGAGGGTGGCGGCAAGCCGACCTTCGAACCGGCGGGGACGGAGGCCCCGCCGCGGGACGAGGCGCCCGTCGAACCCGAGACGGACCCGAACGGTGAGGACACCGACCCCGGCGAGGACGCGGAGGAGGCGCTCCCCACCGAGCCCCGCCCCGGAGGCGTCCTGTCCGCCGAGACCTTCACCATCGCAGGGCTGATCCTGCTCGGTGTGACCGTCATGTCCGGGCAGCTCATCGAGATCCTCACCAGCATGATCCTGGTGGACGGCCAGCCCATCGAGGGCGGCCAGATCAGGCAGATCAGGATCCAGCTCATGACCGGCGGGTCGATGGCCCTGATCGCCGTGATCCTCGGCGGTCTGGCCCTGAGCCTGACCGACGCGGGCAGCCGCCACTGGGCCCGGTGGGGTTCGGCGGCGACCATCCTCGTGGGGCTGATGTTCGTGGTCGTGGCGGCCGTGGCCGTCTACATGATCCCGGAGGCGGCGCCGCAGATGATGCCGCCGCCCATGCCGAACTGACGGGGGCTCCCCCGCGACACCGCCCGAGACACGGAACGGCCGGGGCCCATCGAGGCCCCGGCCGTTCTCATCGCTTGCCCCGAGGACTCCCGCCGCGACGCGACCCTCGCCCACGTCCTGAACTCCACCTGGGCCTGAGGAGCCTGAACGCCGATGGGGCGGGGCCGAAGATCCGGTCCCGCCCCATCGTTCGTTCCCGGGGTCAGGCGATGCGGTCGATGACCAGCGGGGAGGGCTTCCACTCGTCGCCGGCGCCGATGTCGAACGCGCCCTCCAGGGCCTCGGCGGCCCGGTCGAAGCGCTCCGGCTCGTCGGTGTGCAGGGTGAACAGCGGCTCGCCCGCCTTGACCTCCTCGCCCGGCTTGGCGTGCAGGGTCACGCCCGCGCCGAAGGACACCGCGTCCTCCTTGCGCGCTCGCCCGGCGCCGAGCCTCCAGGCGGCCAGGCCCACCTGGTAGGCGTCCAGTCGGGTGACCACGCCACCGGTCGGGGCGAGGACCACGCGACGCTCGGCGGCCACGGGCAGCGGCGCGTCCGGGTCGCCGCCCTGCTCGCGCACGAGCTCCTTCCAGGACGCCAGCGCGCTGCCGTCGCGCAGCGCCTCGGCCGGGTCCCTGGTGCCGCCCTCGCCCGGGGTCAGACCGGCGGCCAGGAGCATCTCGCGGGCCAGGGCCACGGTCAGCTCGACCACGTCGGCGGGCCCGCCTCCGGAGAGGACCTCGACGGCCTCGGCGACCTCCAGGGCGTTGCCGACCTGACGCCCCAGCGGGCTCTCCATGTCGGTGAGCAGGGCGACGGTGCGCACCCCGTGGTCGTTGCCGATGTCCACCATGGTGCGGGCCAGTTCGCGGGCGGAGGCGAGGTCCTTCATGAACGCCCCCGAGCCCACCTTGACGTCCAGCACCAGCGAACCGGTGCCCTCGGCGAGCTTCTTGCTCATGATGGAGGCGGAGATGAGCGGGATCGACTCGACGGTGCCGGTGACGTCGCGCAGGGCGTAGAGCCTGCGGTCCGCCGGGGCCAGCCCGGAACCGGCCGCGCAGATCACCCCGCCCGTGGTGGTGAGCACCCGGCGCATCTCCTCGGTGCTCAGCGACGCCTTCCAGCCGGGGATGGCCTCCAGCTTGTCGAGGGTGCCGCCGGTGTGGCCCAGCCCGCGACCGGAGAGCTGGGGCACGGCCGCGCCGCAGGCCGCCACGGTGGGGGTGAGCGGCAGGGTGATCTTGTCACCGACCCCTCCGGTGGAGTGCTTGTCGGTGGTGGGCCGGGCCAGGTCGGAGAAGTCCAGCCGCTCGCCCGAGTCCAGCATCGCCTCCGTCCATCGGCTCACCTCGGAGCGGTCCATCCCCTGGAGGAAGATCGCCATGGCCAGCGCCGCCATCTGTTCCTCGGCGATCTCGCCACGGGTGTAGGCCCCGATCACCCAGTCGATCTGCTCGGGGGTGAGGGTCCCCCCGTCGCGCTTGGCGCGGATGATCTCGATGACGTCCATGTCACGTTCCTTCCGTGGCACTGCTTCGGTGATGGCGAGGGTGGATAAAGGGCGTCTCCCCGGCCGCGGTGGGCCGGGGAGACGCCGATGGGGTGACTATGTGAGGTTGTGCGGTCCGAAGGCCTGCGGCAGGACCCGGTCCATGGGGAGGATCCCCTCGGGCGTGTCCACAAGCAGTTCGGGCCCGCCGTGTTCGTACAGCAGTTGTCGACATCGCCCGCACGGCATCAGGGCGGAGCCCCGCCCGTCCACGCAGGCGAAGGCGACCAGACGTCCGCCGCCGGTGGCGTGCAGCGCGCTGACCAGACCGCACTCGGCGCACAGGCCCACACCGTAGGAGGCGTTCTCCACGTTGCAGCCGCTCACCACCCGGCCGTCGTCGACCAGAGCGGCGGCGCCCACCGGGTAGCGGGAGTAGGGGGCGTAGGCGCGGCCCATCGCCTCCCGGGCGGCCGCGCGGAGCGCCTCCCAGTCGACGTCCGGGGCCGTGCCCTCGGCGCCCTTCGCGTGCTCGGTCATGAGCGGCTCGCCCTCCATTGCCTACCGACGCCCGCGGGTGCCCGCAGCCGTTGCGAGGCCAGCGACAGCACCAGCAGGGTGGCGATGTGCGGGCTGTAGGTGGCCAGCTCGCGCGGCAGGGAGTCGGTGGTGAAGTACCAGAACAGCAGCACGATCGCGGCGAGCGTACCGGCCACGGCCAGACCCTTGCGGTCCTTGCGCACCTGCCACACGGCCACCACCAGCAGTACCACGGCCAGGAGCAGCAGCAGCGCGTGGATCGCGGCGCCGCCACCACGTACCTGGAGGGCGTCGGTGTAGCCGAACAGGCCCGCGCCCATGGCCAGACCGCCCGGACGCCAGTTACCGAAGATCATCGCGGCCAGACCGATGTAGCCGCGGCCGCCGGTCTGCCCCTCCTGGTAGATCTGCGAGGCGACGATCGCGAGGAAGACGCCGCCCATGCCGGCCAGACCACCGGAGATGAGCACCGCGACGTACTTGAGCGTGTACACCGGCACACCGAGGGACTCGGCGGCGTCGGGGTTCTCGCCCACCGAACGCAGTCGCAGACCGAAGGTGGTCTTCCACAGCACCAGGTAGCTGAGCGGGATCATCAGGACCGCGATGAGCGTCAGCGCCGACATCCGGGTGGTGAGGCCGATGATCAGCGCGGCGATGTCGCTGACCAGGAAGATCCCGCTCTGCGCGACCGGGGTGAGCGCCTCGGGCAGCCACGGCACGTTCAGGGTGGGGAACGAGGGCGCGGGCGGGGACTGGGCCGCGCCGGCGCCGGGGATGTCGGCGTAGACGAGGATCGACAGGTAGCGCATGGCGCCCAGGGCGAGGATGTTGATCGCCACACCGGACACGATGTGGTCCACGGCGAAGGTCACCGTGGCCACCGCGTGCATGAGGCCGCCGAACATCCCTCCCAGGGTGCCGGCCAGCAGACCGATCCAGGGGTTGTCGAAGCTCCACGCGAAGTAGGCGCCGAACCAGGTCCCGAAGATCATCATGCCTTCGAGACCGATGTTGATGATGCCGGCGCGTTCGGCCCACAGACCACCGAGCGCGGCCAGGCCGATCGGGACCGCGAAGGTCAGCGTGGTGCGGACGGTGCCCGCGTCGGTCAGCATGTCCTGGCCGGTGATGACCCGCAGCCCCGCGAGGGACACCAGGACCGCCATCAGCAGGGTGAGAAGACGCCAGCGCCCCCACCCCTTGGGCCGGGACCTTCCGGCCACCGGCTCCATCACGTTGAGTTCCTGACTCACTTCGCCTCCCCGCCGCGCTCGCCGTCGGTGCCGTGGGCGCCGTCGCCGCCCTCGGTCCCCTCGGCGGAACCGTGCTCCGGGCCGGCGCCGTGGGACACGGTCGCGGGCTCCGGAGTGGTCTCGGTCGTGCGACCGAGCTGTCGACCGACCTGTTGCTGCTGGTGGCGACGGCCCCAGCGGTGGACGACCTCGTAGACCACGACGACCGTGAGGACGATGGTGGCCTGTGCGATGACCGCGATCTCCTGGGGGATGCCGTCGAAGGGCAGAATGCCCGCCGCCTGGTTCAGGAAGGCCCAGAACAGGGAGGCGAAGACGATGCCGACCGGGTGGTTGCGCCCCAGCAGGGCGATCGCGATACCGACGAAGCCGATACCGGCCGGGAAGTCCAGGGCGTAGTAGTGGGAGCTGCCCAGAAGCTGGGGCAGGCCCACGAGCCCGGCGACCATGCCGGAGAACAGCATGGACAGGAAGATCATCTTCTTGACGTCGACGCCGCTGGCCTCGGCCGCCGTCTTGGACTGGCCGGTGGCGCGCAGTTCGAAGCCGAACCGGGTGCGGTTGAGCATCACCCAGTAGCCGATGCCCACGGCGATGGCGAGGAAGACCAGACCGAAGATCTCACGCTCCGAGCCCAGGAAGGTCGCCGGGATGCCGGGGACCCAGCCGGACTCGGGGATCGGCGGGGTGCCGATGTTGTTGGTGCTGATCTCGACCGCGAGACGGCCTTCGGTCAGCAGGTAGGCGGTGATACCGGTGGCGATCGAGTTGAGCATGATCGTCGCGATCACCTCGGACACCCCTCGGGTGACCTTGAGGTACCCGGCGATACCGGCCCACACGCCACCGACGGCGACCGCCGTGACGATGACGACGAACTGGCTGATCACCGGGGGCAGCACCAGGTATCCGCCGACCGCGGCGGCCAGCAGGGCCGCCAGTCGGTACTGGCCGTCCACGCCGATGTTGAACAGCTTCATCTTGAAGCCGATCGCCACGGCCACGGCGGCCAGGTAGTAGGTGGTGCTGTCGTTGATGATCTGCACCATGCTGTTGGGCCGGGTGCCGTATTCGAGCATCCGCTCGAAGGTGCTCAGGGGCGCGATGCCGCTGAAGAACAGCACGGCGGCGGTCACGGCGGTGGCGATGATCCCGGCCGCGAACACGGCGGCGAAGGACAGCGCCAACATGGCCGAGAGCCGGTGGATCAGCAGGAAGGCCAGTCCCGCGCCGACGGCGCCGCCCAGGAGGGCCGCCGCCCACTCCTGGAGCTGGAGGTCCAGCGCCCAGGCCGCGAGCAGTCCGCCGAGCACCGACAGCACCAGGGCGGCCGGGAGCACGAGGGTCTTGTGCAGCGTCGTGTGCTTCTCGTCGACGTCGTCGCCCGGATCGCCGTCGTCGGTCCGGCCGGAGGCGGTCCAGAACACGAAGGCGAAGGCCGCGACCACACCGATGATCAACGCGGCCCACCACAGCAGCGCCAGATCGAGCCCGGCGGTGACACCGGCGCCCAGGAGGATCGCGATCACCACGACGGCGGGACCGGGCAGGGGCGCGCCGGGGCGGGAGGTCCTACTCATGATCCGCCCTCGTTCTCTTCCTTGTCGGTGCCATCGTTCGCACCGGTCTCACTTTCCTCATCGCCGCACAGGCCGGCGCCGGTCATGGCCGAGCCGAGCTGTTCGGGGGTGACGGTGGCGGGGTCGGCCTCGGCGACCAGGCGTCCGCGCAGGATGACGTGGAGCGTGTCGGACATGCCGATCAGCTCGTCCAGGTCCGCGGAGATCAGCAGCACGGCCAGGCCCTCGGCCCGCGCTTCGCGGAGCTGTTTCCAGATGGCGGACTGGGCGCCCACGTCCACGCCTCGGGTGGGGTGGGCGGCGACCAGGAAGCGCGGTTCCCCGCTCATCTCCCGGCCGATGATGAACTTCTGCTGGTTACCGCCCGAGAGCGCGTCGGCGATGACGTCGATGCCGGGGGTGCGGACGTCGTACTCGGCGACGATGCGTTCGGAGTCCTTACGGGCTCCGGCCTTGTCGATCCAGGGGCCGCGTACGCTGGGCGCCTTGGTCTGGTGACCCAGAATGCGGTTCTCCCACAGCGGCGACTCCAGCAGCACGCCGTGGCGGTGCCGGTCCTCGGGGATGTAGCCGACCCCGGCCTCGCGGATGCGCAGGGTGGACCAGGTGCTGATGTCCTCCTCCTCCAGGAGGATCCGCCCCGAGGAGAGGCGGCGCATGCCCATGATCGCCTCGATGAGCTCGGACTGGCCGTTGCCCTCGACACCGGCGATGCCGACGATCTCGCCCCGCCGGATGTTCACGGAGACGTCGTCGACGACGGGGCGGCCCTCGGCCGACAGCACGGTGATCCCGTCCAGGGACAGGACCACGTGGTCGGTGACGGTGGACTCGCGCAGCTCGGGGACGGGCAGTTCGCCGCCGACCATCAGGGTCGCCAGTTCCCGCGCGGTGGTGGTGCGCGGGTCGGCGGTGGCGACGGTGGTGCCGCGTCGGATGACGGTGATGTCGTCGGCGACCGACAGGACCTCGTCGAGCTTGTGCGAGATGAAGATGACCGTGAGGCCCTCGCGCTTGAGTTCGCGCAGGTTGGCGAAGAGTTCGTCGACCTCCTGCGGGACCAGTACGGCGGTGGGCTCGTCCAGGATGATGGTCTCGGCGCCCCGGTACAGGACCTTGAGGATCTCCACCCGTTGGCGGTCGCCGATGCCCAGGTTCTCCATCAGGCGGTCGGGGTCCACGCCCAGCCCGTACTGGGCGGACAGGCTCCTGATCCGTTCACGGGCCTTGTTGCCGATGCCGTGCCGGCGTTCGGCCCCCAGGACCACGTTCTCCAGGACGGTGAGGTTGTCGGCCAGCATGAAGTGCTGGTGCACCATGCCGATGCCGTGCTTGATGGCGTCGGAGGGCGAGTGGAAGCGCACCTCCACGCCCTTGACTCGGATCTGTCCCTCGTCCGGCCGGTGCATGCCGTACAGGGTCTTCATCAGCGTGGACTTGCCCGCCCCGTTCTCGCCGACGATGGCGTGCACGGTACCGGGGGCCACGGTGATGTCGATGTCGTGGTTGGCCACGACGCCGGGAAAACGCTTGGTGATCCCGCGCAGCTCAACGGCGGCGGGTCCGTTCGACCCGCCGCCCGATGGCGTGCTGCTCATCAGACTCCTCTATGGGAACTTGCGGCGGGGCGTGGCGGGCCTTGACAGGGCCACGACCGGACGCCTTCGTCGCGGTGCGGCTACCGGGCGGAGCCGAAGGGGTCGTGTGCCCCTTCGGCTCCGTTCCTCGTGACCCTCGGGTCACCTCGCGGGCCCGGCTCCCGCGGTGGGCTCGACGCCCGTCACGGCTCGGTGGGAACCTCGATCTCACCGGCGACGATCTGCTCCTTGAGCGCGTCCAGCTCCTCCTGGATCGGCTCGATGGCCTCCTCGTTGGAGGTGGTGTAGTCGACACCGCCGTCGGTGAGGTCGAAGCGCTGGATGCCGCCCTCGACATCGCCCTCGACGGCCGCGCTGATGAGCTCGAAGACCGAGACGTCGACCTGCTTGATGGCGGAGGTCAGCACGTGCTGCTTCTGGTCGTCCTCGGCGTTGACGTACTGGTCGCTGTCGACGCCGATGAAGGTGAAGTCGTTGGCGACCGCGGACTCCAGGATGCCGTTGCCGGAGGCGCCGGCGGCGTGGTAGATGACGTCGGCGCCGCGGTCGTACTGGGCCTGGGCGACCGCGGAGCCACGGGCGGGCTCGTTGAAGCCGCTCATGTCCGGCGGCTGGCTCAGGTAGTCGATCTCGACGTTGATGTCCTCGTTGACGTGTTCGGCCCCGGCCACGAAACCGGCTTCGAACTTGTGGATCAGCGGGGTCTCGACACCGCCGATGAAGCCGACGTGGTCCTCCTCGGTGGTCAGCGCCGCGGCGGCACCGGCCAGGAAGGAGGCCTGTTCCTCGGCGAACACCAGGCTGGTGACGTTGTCGATGCCCTCGATCTCGGAGTCGATGATCGCGAAGTCGACCTCCGGGTACTTGGGGGCGACCGACTGGATGGCGCCGTCGTAGGCGAACCCGACGGCGATGACGAGGTCGTAGCCCTCCTCGGCCATCGTGGTCAGGCGCTCCTCCTTGGCGGAGTCGGCCTCGTCCTTGGCGGGCTCGAAGTCCTGCGTCTGGACGCCGAGCTCCTCGGCGGCCTGCTCCAGCCCGCGGTAGGCGGAGTCGTTGAAGGAACGGTCGCCACGACCACCGACGTCGTAGGCCAGTCCCACCTGGAGCTCGGATGCGTCGTCACCGGAGCCGTCGCCGGACCCGTCGTCGGCCGCGTTGTCACACGCGGTGAGTGCCAGCATGCTCGCCGCTGCGACGGCGGCGAACTTGGCCGCGTTACTGCGCTTCACTTGGGTAACTCTCCCCTTCGCCCTCTCAGCACTGCCGCATTCCGCAGCGGAACCGGCCTGAGTTCTGCTGCCGGACGATATCTCGTGGCCGAAAGTACACCGCACCATCGGACGGAGTTGTTATAAAGGCGAGAGCCAAGTGACATGGGGCCTTACCCGGAAGTTACCAAGAACACACCGGAGCCGGTCAACCGTCTTCCTATTCTCTGTTTTTTCACCCCCTCTTCCCTGGAGGAACACGGGTCCGGCACCGATGGTGCGGACCCCTTCACCCCTGGTCACGAGGCCCCGGTGACGCCCTACCGGTCTAGACCGGACTGACCCACTTCAGGCCTCGTCCGCGTCGACCTCCAGAAAGTCGATCACGGCCCGGCGGAACGCCCGGGAGGAGACGGCGTTGACGTGGTCCCTCTTGGGAACCTCGACGAAGGTCGCGCCGATGGCCTCGGCCAACCCCTCCACACCCGCCGCCACGGGGTCCTTCGCACCCGCCGCGAACAGGATCGGAACACCCTCGGGACGGGGTTCGGGGGTGAAGGGTCGGGCCGCCTGACCGAGGGCGCAGGCGGCCAGGGCGTCGGCGTCGTTGCCCGGGAGCCCGACGACCGTTCGATAGACCTGGTCGAAGGGGGTGTCGCCCTCACCCGGGACACCCTCCTCGACCCCGGCCAGGGCGTTGTCCGGGCCGAAACCGCCGAGGACCAGCCGGCGCACCCGCTCGGGGGCGGTGAGCGCGAGTTCCCAGGCCAGGCGGGAGCCCATCGAGTAGCCGACGACGTCGACACGCTCCAGACCGAGCCGATCGAGCAGGTCCACCAGGTCGGAGACGAAGTGTTCGGGGAGGTAGAACGCGCTTTCGGTGGGTTTGTCACTGGCACCGTGGCCGCGCAGATCCGGGCCGATGACACGGCGTCCCACGGCCTCCAGATCACGCACCCAGCCGGTGGACCCCCAATTCATCTGGAAGTCGCTTCCGAAACCGTGCAGGAGAAGGACCGGAACGGCCTCTCCCGGGGCCTCCGGAAGCAAATCCACATAACTCATCGTCACGTCTCCGACAGGATTCGTCGTCATGAATATCTCCGTGCCTTTCACGGGTTCGAACTTACTGAGAAAAGGGACGGAGGCCCATTCAGATGTTCCTATGAACGAATCGACTCTCCGGGCCTTTTCGTTCGTGTCGACATCCGAATGGACCTCCGTGGAGGGATGATCCGATCAATCCGTCGGGGGCTTCAGACGCACCCGCCTGCGGGGCGCGGCCTCCTCCGTCGGAACGCGACCGACGATCCCGGCCTGCGGTCCGTCCTTCCTCTCGACCGTGAAGGTCACCAGAGGGGCGCCCACCGGGACGACCTGCTCCTCCTCGGCGTGCAGGCCCGCCACGACCCCGCTCTCGGGCGAGGGGATGACCACGGCCGACTTGGTGGTCTCCACCTCCACCAGCGGGTCGTTGCGGCCGATCCGTTCCCCGACCTCGACCTGCCACTCCAGGACGGTCGCCTCGACCAGCCCCTCGCCGAGGTCGGGAAGGGAGAAGGTGATGTTCTCTTCTGCCATGTCGGCTAGTACTCCAGGGTTCGCTGGACCGCGAACAGGACGCGGTCGATCGTCGGCAGGTACTGGTGCTCCAAGGGGCCGGCCGGGTAGGGCACGTCGAATCCGGTGACGCGCTGGACCGGCGCGGCCAGGTCGCGGAAGCACTGTTCGGTGATCAGGGAGGAGACCTCCGCTCCGAGCCCGGCCGTGAGCGGCGCCTCGTGGACGACCACGGCGCGCTTGGTGCGCGCGACCGAGGCCGCCAGTCCGGCGGCGTCGATCGGCTTGAGCCAGCGCAGGTCCAGCACCTCCAGCTCGACGCCGTCCTCCGCGGCCAGTTCGGCCACCTGGAGGCAGCGGTGCACCATGGCGCCCCAGGCGACGAGGGTGGCGTGCCGGCCCGGACGCACGACACGCGAGGTGCCGATGGGGTCGGTCGGCTCGCTCAGGCGGACCGGACGACGGTCCCAGTAGCAGGCCTTGGGCTCCATGTACACGACCGGGTCGTCCGAGCGCACCGACTGGAGCAGCAGACTGTAGGCCTCGCCCGGGTCGGAGGGCGCCACGACCTTCAGGCCCGGGGTGTGCGCGAAGAGCGCCTCCAGGCTCTCCCCGTGGTGTTCGGGGGCCTGGATGCCGCCGAAGGAGGGCAGACGCAGGGTGATGGGCATGGGGGCGGCGCCGCGGGTGCGATAGTTCATGCGCGCCACCTGGTTCACGATCTGGTCGATGGCCGGATAGGCGAAGCCGTCGAACTGGAGCTCCGGGACGGGACGCCAGCCGTTCATCGCCAGCCCGACCGCCATGCCCATGATGGCGGACTCGGCCAGGGGGGTGTCGAAGACGCGCTGGTCGCCGAACTCCTTCTGGAGGCCGTCGGAGACGCGGAAGACCCCGCCGAGGGCGCCGACGTCCTCACCGAAGAGCAGGACCCGGGGGTCCTCGGCGAGCAGGGTGCGCAGGGCCCGGTTGATGGCCTGCTGCATGGACAGTTCGATCGTCTCGGTCTCGGGCGCCGATTCGGCCCTCTCGATCAGCTCGGTCACAGCTCGACCTCCTCCTGCCAGGTACGGCGCTGGCGGGACAGTTCTTCGGTGGACTCACGGAACACGTGGGTGAACAGCTCCGAGCCGTGGGGCTCGGGGGCCGTGGCCACACCGTCGCGGATCCGCTCGGCGCGGGCGGCGGCCTCGGCGTCCACCCGGTCGAGGTGGGCCTCGTCGGCGTGGCCGGCCTCGATCATGGCCGCGCGCAGCAGGTCGAGGGGGTCGCGTCGACGCCACCGGTCGGCCTCGGCCTCGTCCCGGTAGCGGCCCGGATCGTCGGAGGTGGAGTGCGGTTCGACCCGGTAGGTGAGGGCTTCGATGACGGTGGGGCCGCCGCCCTCGCGGGCCCGCTCGACCGCCTGGGCGGTGGCGGTGTGGACGGCGCCGACGTCGTTGCCGTCGACGAGGACCCCGGGGAGGCCGTACCCCTCGGCGCGCGCGGCGATGGAGCCGCCCGCGACCTGCCGGTGGTTGGGCACCGACAGCGCCCACTGGTTGTTCTGGCAGAAGAAGATGACGGGTGCGCCGAAGACGCCCGCGAAGTTCATGGCCTCGTGGACGTCGCCCTCGGAGCTGGCGCCGTCGCCGAAGTAGGCCATCGCCACGCCGTCGCCGCCGCGCAGGCTCTCGCCGATCGCCCAGCCCACCGCGTGCGGCACGGGTCCGCCGACGACGGCGTTGACCGCGCCGAAGCGGGACTCCATCACGTCGTAGAGGCCGCCGTGCCACAGGGCCCGGTGGGTGGACATGTAGCCGACCATCTCGACGCCGTAGGCCAGGGCCGAGGCCATCTCGCGGTAGGTGGGGAAGACGAAGTCGCGTGCGGGATCGAGCGCGGAGACGCCGCCGACCTGCGCGGCCTCCTGGCCCCGTACGGAGACGTAGGCGGGGAAGACGCCCTGGCGCTGGAGGGCGATCGCCTCGGTGTCCAGGTCGCGCGCGGTGCGCATGTCGCGGTAGAGCCCGCGGGTCAGTTCGGGCGACAGGTGCTCCACGGTGATGGCGCCCCGGCCCGTCGACTCTGGGGATGGCATGTCGAGCGGCTCCCAACGTGGCCCTGGGTACGCGTGGAGCGCCGCCGGGGCTCGAGGTGGTCACGGTCTTGCCTTGATTGTCCGGATGTCTGGACGTTTTCGCTAGATATCACCGAACAGTCGAGATGATCGGGAACGACACGAGACTCTCGGTTCGTGATCGTCTAGGATTCAACCCTCAGAACGGAGGAAAACGACACAACACGCTGAACACCACGAACCACCACCGACCCCACCATCTCTACCCTCTCGACGGTGCGCCGCGCCATCGTTTTCCGCGACCTCCACCGAGCACGGCGAGGCGTTGCGATCCGAACACGGGGGGTACGCGACCGTCGTCGGAACGCGTACCTTCGTACCCCCGACCCACAGGAGTCGTCATAGGTACACACAGAAGCAACGAATGCGATCGAAATAGCCGAACGAAGGGTAATTTCCTCCTGATTCATGACACTTCGGCCTAGACCCCGCCCGCTCGGGGAAACTCTCGAGCCACTCCGCGCGTCAACCATGAGTACAGTCGGACTCCACCGCCATCCCGCCGGGCGGTTCGCACGAGAGGCGACCGCGCGCAAATCCCCCGACCCCCCATCCCCCTCCGACCCACAACAGCCCGAGCGTGCGCATCCCATCTCGCCGACTGAGATCTCCATGGACGAGAACGACGTTTACCTGGCATTTCCTCGGTTCTCCGCCAAAGACGGAGACAAAGGACCGAGCACCATGACAAGAACACCTGAGGAGCACCCGACATGGCCATGGGCGAACAGCGCAGGAACGGCCGGCGGCCGGACACCACCGACCAGACCATTCTGAGCGCGCTCGCCAAGGACGCGCGAACCGGCATCACGGAGATCGCCTCACTGGCCAACGTCTCCCGGGCCACGGCCTACAACCGGATCAAGCGACTCACCGACGACGGCGTCATCCGCGGCTACTCCGTGGTGACCGACCACGCCAAGATGGGGCTGGGCGTCACCGCGCTCGTCCTCATCTCCGGTAGCCAGCCCGATTGGCGGGCCAACCGGGAGATCCTCTCCTCCTACCCGGAGATCGAGTACTGCTGGTACGTGGTCGGTTCGGCCGACATCGTCCTGCTGGTCAGGGTCGCCAACACCAACCAGCTCCGCGACCTGATCCTCACCCGGCTCCAGGCCCTGCCAGGGGTGACGTCCACTCAGACGCTCACCGTGATCGACGAGGTGGTCCATCGGCCCGTCGTGGAACCGACGGACGAGGAGGAATGAACCCTCCGGGTCACCCGCCCACCAGGACGGCGATCTCCGCCTTCAGCTCGGACAGGATCTTCGAGCCGCGCGCACGGACGTCCGCGACGTCCCCGTCGACCCCCGACACGACCTCGATATAGGCCTTCAGTTTGGGTTCGGTCCCCGAGGGGCGCAGGGTCACCCTCCCCCGCACCGTGCCCTCCAGTTCGAAACGCACGGCGTCGGTCGAGGGCAGACCCTCGTGCCCCTCGGCGAAGTCGACGGTCCTCGCCACCCTCAGAGGACCGAACGCGGTGGGCGGCTCGACGCGCACCCGCCGCATCGTCGCGGCGATCACGGCCGGATCGGACACCCGCACCGAGAGCTGATCGCTCAGGTGCAGGCCGTGGCGGCGCGCCTGGTCGTCCAACAGATCGACCAGGGTCAGCCCCCGACGTTTCGCGGTCGCGGCCAGCGAGGCGGCCACCAGCGCGGCGGAGATCCCGTCCTTGTCGGCGACCGGGCGCCCCTCGTCGCCTCCGACGCAGTACCCCAGCGCCTCCTCGTAGGCGAACACCCGACGCTCCCCCGGCCCGCCCGCGCGGGCCAGCCACTTGAAGCCGGTCAACGTCTCCTCGTAACGCGCCCCCCGGTCCCGCGCGATCTCGCCGAGCAGGCTGGAGGAGACGATGGAGGTGGCCACGACCCGATCGGGGCCCTCGGTCCGGTCGAGCACGTACTCGGCGAGGAGCCCGCCCACCTCGTCGCCGGTGAGCATCCCGTGCCCCGGGACCGCCAGGGCCAGACGGTCGGCGTCGGGGTCGTTCGCGATGACCAGGTCGACGCCCTCGGCCTCGCCCAGCGCGAGGGCCAGGTCCATCGCCCCGGGCTCCTCGGGGTTGGGGAAGTCGACCGTGGGGAAGTCGGGGTCGGGCTCGAACTGTTCGGCCACCACGACGGGACGGGGGAACCCGGCCCTTTCGAAGGCCTCCAGGAGCACGCGGCCGCCCACACCGTGCAGGGGCGTGTAGGCGACGGACAGGTCGCGGTCCTCGCCCAAGGGCAGAGCGGTGACGGCGTTCAGGTAGCGGTCGACCGCCTCACGGCCCAGGACCGTCCACCCCTCGCCCAAGGGCAGGTCGCCGACCGGGCCGACCGCGTCGATGAGGGTGGAGATCTCCGCGTCCACCGGGGAGACGATCTGCGCGCCCGCGTCGTCGCCCTCGCCGCCCACGTACACCTTGTAGCCGTTGTCCTGGGGCGGATTGTGGCTGGCGGTCACCATGATCCCGGCGTCCGCGCCCCGTTCCCGCAGCGTGTAGGCCAGCACCGGGGTCGGCAGGGGCCCTTCCAACAGGGTCACCCGGTGGCCCGCCCCGGTGATGACGGCGGCGCTGTCCCGGGCGAAGTCCGCCGAACGGTGCCGGGCGTCGTGACCGATCACCACGTGCCGGCCGCCGTCTCCGAGCCAGGCCGCGATCCCGGCGGCGGCCCGCATGACCACGACCCGGTTCATCCGCCCGGGGCCCGCGCCCAGGGCACCGCGCAGCCCGGCCGTACCGAACTCCAGCCCGGCCGCGAACCGGTCGGCGAGGTCGGTCGCCGCGGCACGCTCGCCCGCCTCGGCCCGGCCGAGCAGGTCGGCCAGTTCGTCCCGGGTGACGGGGTCGGGGTCCTGGTCGAGCCAGTCCCGGGCACGGGTGAGGAGTTCGGTATCGGTCATCGGATCGCCTTTCGGTCGAGGGATCGCCCTCGTGGGGGGAGGTCCGGGGCGGTACGGGCCCCGGACGGGAGAGGGGCGTCGGTGCGGGGTCGGATCAGATCCGGCCGACGATGTCGGCCAGCAGACGGCCGACGGTCTCGGCCGAGTCACGGCCGGTGGCCAGGACCTCCTCGTGGTCGAGGTTGGCCCCCTCCAGCCCCGCCGCGATGTTGGTGACCAGGGACATCCCCAGGACCCGGGCCCCGGCCGCTCTGGCGGCGATGGCCTCCAGGACCGTGGACATGCCGACCAGATCGGCGCCCAACGCGCGCAGCATCCGGATCTCGGCGGGGGTCTCGAAGTGCGGGCCGGGCATGGCCGCGTAGACGCCCTCGGCCAGGTCGGGGTCGACCTTGCGGGCGATGGCGCGAAGCTCGGCGCTGTAGGTCTCGGAGAGGTCCACGAAGGACGCCCCGCTCAGCGGGGACAGCGCGGTCATGTTGATGTGGTCGGCGATGAGCACCGGCGAACCGACCGAGTAGCCGGGGGCGATCCCGCCCGCGGCGTTGGTGAGGACGATGGTCCCGGCGCCCGCGGCGACGGCGGTGCGGACGCCGTGGACGACGGCGTCGGTCCCGTGCCCCTCGTACAGGTGGGTGCGGCCCAGGAAGGCGAGGATGTGCCGGTCTCCGTCGGTGATGGAGCGGATGGTGCCGCTGTGACCGTCGACGGCCGGGGGCAGGAAGCCGGTCAGTTCGGCGGAGGCGAACTCCTCACCGGAGTCTCCGAGCAGGTCGGCGGCGGGGGCCCAGCCCGAGCCCATCACCAGGGCCACGTCGTATCCGTCCACACCGGTACGTTCGCGCAGCTCGTTCGCGGCCTGCTCGGCGGTGGCCTGGGGCGTGAGAGTCACTACGGGTTCTCCTTCATCGGTGCCGCGCGGGCGGCGGGGTGCTGATGGTGGTCTTCAGGGGACGCGACCTCACGTCCCGGGCGTACGGCGCGGCCTGCGCGACCAAGGGGTCCGACAGGGGCGATGGCACGAGGTCGGGCCGATCTCCCGGCGCTGCCATTGTGGCGTGACGTCATGGGCGCGTACGGGCACCGCCGCCTCCGGCGCGTCACCGCCCGCCCGGAGCGGGCGGACGGTGGGACGCGCCTCCGGTACGAGGGTCATCGTGGTTCCGGAAGTCGGGGGACGGGGTGGTAGCCGGTGTCGACCGGCCGGGAGAAGACGCTCTGCATGCCGTGGTCACCGGCGTCGTGGCGACGGCCCGTGGGGGTGAAGCCGGCCGCCCGGTAGGCGCGTTCGCCGGCCTCGTTGCCGTCGTTGACGCACAGGACGATGTGTTCGGCCTCGGGAACGATCTGGGAGACGAGCAGGTCGAGCAGCGGGGCCGAGCAGGCGGTCCTGCCGATCCCGTGCCCCTGATGTTCGGGGGACAGGTAGAAGGCGCGCAGCAGGACCGCCCGCTCCGGCTCGTCCACCAGGTCGCGCAGCACGCCGACCCGGTCGATGATGCCGAAACCGGCGCAGGCGTCCAGGGCCTGGGCACGGTCGGACAGGTCGGCCCCGGTGAGCACGACCGCGTAGGGGAAGAGGTCGGGTACGGCGTCGGCGCGGGGCAGGGTGTGCATCGCCTCGTCGACGAACCTGCGCTGTTCGGGGGCGACCCGCTGACGCGTGACGATCTCGCGCAGCGTGTCGACCTCGGGGGTCCTGCGGTCCAGGCGCACCAGGCGCAGCCCGGGAACGTTCCTGTGTTCGGTCGCGGTGGTCGCGGGGGTGTCGGCCTGTTCGGGGGTCTTCGGCGGCACGTCGTCCTCCACTCGGCTGTCGGACCGGACCCGCCCCGGGAGGGACGGGCCGGACCGTCAGTCTTACATTCCGACCGGATGCCAGACCGTCTTGGTCTCCAGGAAAGGGGTCAACCTGGAGGTACCGGGGTCGGTGTCGAGCCAGGCGTCCTCTCCCCCGTCGGCCTCGGGGCCGGGGCGCAGTACCCGGGTGAGGGTGGCCGCCGCCGCCCTCTCGAAGTCGACGGCCGACTCGCCGGCCCCGGTCAGGTCCAGGGCGTCGACGTCGGCGTGCGAGGCCAGGTGCGGACCGATCTCGCCCGCCTTGCCGGTGAGCACGTTGACCACACCGCCGGGCACGTCGGAGGTGGCGAGCACCTCGGCCAGGTCGATGGAGGCCAGGGGCGCGCTCTCGGAGGAGACCACCACGGCGGTGTTGCCGGTGGCGATGACCGGGGCGAGCACCGAGGTCAGCCCGAGCAGCGGGGCGCCCTGGGGCGCGAACACCACGACGACGCCGGTGGGCTCGGGGGTCGAATGGTTGTAGTAGGGACCCGAGACCGGGTTCGATCCCCCGATGACCTGGGCGAACTTGTCCGTCCAGCCGGCGTAGTGGACCCAGCGGTCCACGGCCGCCGACACGTACCGGTCGGCCTCGGCCCGGGAGACCCCCAGGGCGGCGACCAGCTGGTCCGCGAACTGGGCGTGTCGGCCCTCCAGCACCTCGGCGATCCGGTAGAGGATCTGGCCGCGGTTGTAGGCGGTCCGACCGGACCAGCCGCCGAAGGCCTTACGGGCCGCGACCACCGCGTCGCGCGCGTCCTTGCGCGAGGCGAGCGAGGCGTTGGCCAGGTGTGCGCCGTCCGCTGAGGTCACGGGGTGGCTCCTACCCGACTCCGAGCGGGGGAAGGCCCCGCCCAGATAGAGCTTGTAGGTCTTGCGGACCGCGATTCGGGCCGGAACGTCGGCCTTCGTCGCGGTCGTCCGGTTCTCGGTGGCGCCGCCGTCGGCCGCGCCCTCGTTCTTCCTCTTGCCGCCGTCGCGCCGCTCAGCCAAGGTAGGCCTCCAAACCATGTCGCCCGCCCTCGCGGCCGTATCCCGACTCCTTGTAGCCGCCGAAGGGGCTGGTCGGGTCGAACTTGTTGAACGTGTTGGACCAGATCACCCCGGCGCGCAGCCGTTCGGCGGTCCAGAGCATGCGCGAGCCCTTCTCGGTCCACACGCCGGCGGAGAGCCCGTAGGGGGTGTTGTTCGCCTTGGTGACGGCCTCCTCGGGGGTCCGGAAGGTCAGTACCGACAGCACGGGGCCGAAGATCTCCTCGCGGGCCACCCGGTGGGCCTGGCCGACCCCGGTGAGGACGGTGGGCGCGAACCAGTAACCGGACTCGGGGAGCGCGCACTCGGGAGACCAGCGCTCCACGCCCTCCTCGTCGGCGGTGTCGGTGAGCTCGCGGATCCGTTCCAGCTGGGCGGCGGAGTTGATCGCGCCGATGTCGGTGTTCTTGTCCAGCGGATCGCCCAGGCGCAGTTTGGCCACGCGCTCCTTGAGACGGGGCAGGAACTCCTCGGCGATGGACTCCTGGAGCAGCAGCCGCGAACCGGCGCAGCACACGTGTCCCTGGTTGAAGAAGATGCCGGAGACCACACCCTCCACGGCCTGGTCGAGTGCGGCGTCGTCGTAGACGATGTTGGCGCCCTTGCCGCCCAGTTCCAGGGTGAGACGTTTGTCGGTGCCGGCCACCGCGCGGGCGATGCCCCGGCCCACCTCGGTGGAGCCGGTGAAGGCGACCTTGTCGGTGCCCGGGTGGTCGACCAGGGCCCGGCCGGTCTCCCCCGCGCCGGTCAGGATGTTGACCACGCCCGGGGGCAGGTCGGCCTCCTGGCAGATCTCGGCGAAGACCAGCGCGGTGAGCGGGGTGGTCTCGGCCGGTTTGAGGACGACGGTGTTGCCGGTGGCCAGGGCCGGGGCGACCTTCCACGCCAGCATGAGCAGCGGGAAGTTCCACGGGATGATCTGGGCGGCCACGCCGAGCGGGCGGGGGTCGGGGCCGAAGCCCGCGTGGGCGAGCTTGTCGGCCCAACCCGCGTGGTAGAAGAAGTGCGCGGCGACCAGCGGCAGGTCGACGTCGCGCGTCTCCTTGATGGGCTTGCCGTTGTCCATGCTCTCCAGGACGGCCAGCTCGCGCGAGCGTTCCTGGATGATCCGGGCGATGCGGAACAGGTACTTGCCCCGCTCCGCGCCGCTCATGCGGCCCCAGACGTTCTCCTGGGCGCGGCGGGCGGCGACGACGGCGCGGTCGACGTCGGCCTCTCCGGCCACGGACACCCGGGCGAGCGTCTCCTCGTCGGCCGGGTTGAGACTGGTGAGGTGCTCACCGCTCAGGGCCGGGGTGAACTCGCCGTCGATGAACAGGTCGTAGGTCTCGCGCAGGTGGACGACGGAGCGGGACTCCGGTGCGGGCGCGTACTCGAAGATCACGGCTAGTCCTGCGTGTAGTGGTCGGGGCCCGGGTAGGTGCCGGTGGACAGCCTGGTCCGCTGCATGAGCAGGTCGTTGAGCAGACTGGAGGCACCGATCCGGAACAGGTCCGGGGTGAGCCATTCCGGTCCGGCGGTCTCGTTGACCAGGACCAGGTTGCGGATGGCGTCCTTGGTGGTGCGGATGCCTCCGGCGGGCTTGACGCCGATCCGGCGGCCGGTGGCGGCGTGGTGGTCGCGCACGGCCTCCAGCATGATGAGCGTGACCGGGAGGGTGGCGGCCGGGGACACCTTGCCCGTGGAGGTCTTGATGAAGTCGGCGCCCGCCCGCATCGCCAGGTGGGAGGCGCGGCGCACGTTGTCGTAGGTGACCAGTTCGCCGGTCTCCAGGATGACCTTCAGGTGGGCGTCGCCGCAGGCCTCCTTGACCGCGGCGATCTCCTCGTAGACCTTCAGGTAGCGGCCGGCCAGGAAGGCGCCCCGGTCGATGACCATGTCGATCTCGGCCGCCCCGTCGGCGACCGCGCGCCGGGTGTCGGCGAGCTTGACCTCCATGGGGGCGCGCCCGGCGGGGAAGGCGGTGGCCACCGAGGCCACGCCGATCCCGGTGCCGCGCAACGCCTCGACGGCGACGGCGACCATGTCCGGGTAGACGCACACGGCGCCCACCTTGGGCACGGTGCGGTCGGCGGGGTCGGGCAGCGCCGCCTTGACGCACAGGGAGCGGACCTTGCCGGGGGTGTCGGCCCCTTCCAGCGTGGTCAGGTCCACCATGGAGATCGCCAGGTCGATGGCGGCCGCCTTGGCGGTCGTCTTGATGGACCTGGTGGCCAGGTCCTGGGCCCGGGCTCGGGCGCCGACCTCGTCGACTCCCGGCAGGCCGTGCAGGTAGGCCCGGAGAGCGTGGTCGGTGATCGCCTCGGGCACGGTCGCGGTGTGTGGCACGGGCACCTACAGCTTCGTCGGTTCGTGTGGCCGTCCGCCGGTGACCGGTGGGGGACGGCCCGTACGGGCTCGGTACGGGGTGCGGGCCCCGTTTCCGGCCGTCAGGTGGTCACCATAACCCCGGGTCGCTTCGGCGGCGCGCCCCCGCACGTTCGATCCCCCAAGGTTGGAGAAGCCTCCAAGGACAGGGGTGGATCTCTGTCATGGTTTCCTCCGAATAGACCCTCGAATCGGGGTGGAAACGGGGTTTTTCGACGAACTTCGACAGGGTCGGCGTCCTCTCCGGTCTAGACCGGACCACTCCCTTGGACCTCGATGGACGTCGCACCGGACCGTTATCGTGGAGGCATGGCGGAGTTTCGGATCAGCAGTGACGACGACGGGATCGACCTGCGCAGGATGGCGACCGCGTTGGCCGAATCGCAGGGGTGGGCCCGCGAGGACGTGAGCGTCTGGGACAACCGTCGGGGCGAGGTGATCGTGACCGTCGACGACTCCCTGCTGCGCAAGCCCGAGGTCGACCCGCTGCACCGGCCCCGGCACACCCCGCACGCCGTGCACGACGCCTGTGAACGGCTGCGTCGGGAGGACACCTCGCTGCGCGGAGTGGACTTCGCCTTCCTCAAGGCCGAGTGCGCCCGCTTCTTCTCGGCCGGTTGGACCCTGGCCGACGTCGAGCACGCCCTGGGCCACCGGCCCGACGGTCGCGTGTGGGAGAAGGGCGAGCGCTATCAGGGCGGCCGCTGGTTCTCGCACCGTCTGAGCGCGTGGAAGACGCCCGACGGCGACATCCGCCCCTCCCTGTCCCAGGAGGAGGCCCAGCTCCGGGTGATCGGCAAGGCCGGGCTCCCCATGGACATCGGGCTGCCGCAGGACACCGAACTGTCACAGCGCCCGGTGGCCAGCCCCGCCGTGGCCCGGTCGGCCGCCGACGACGCCCGCCGCCTCATCCGGCAGAACACCCGCACCACCACCGACTCCCTCGCCCACCAGGATCGCACCTCGGCGCACATCCGACGCCCCGACCGCCCCTGAGGCCCCTGAGGCCCCTGAGGCCCCTGAGGCCCCTGAGGCCCCGAGACTCTAGCGGGCGCCGTTCTCCCGTCGACGTTCCTCCACCACGGTGACCGCGGCGTCGGCGCAGCGGGCCAGCCCGAGTTCGAGCGGTCCCCGTCCCACCGCGTAGCGCCATAGGGAGGCGAAGAGGAGCGATCCGAACACGAACCACTCCATGTACCAGGGGCCGCCGGCCCCCATGGTGGTCTCCGTTTGGAACGGGATCAGGATCGCCAGCACCAGGATGTGCCCGGTGTAGACGGTCAGCGGCATCCGCCCCACCGAGGTGAGCGGGTACATCGCGCGGGGCAGCCGTTCGGCGAACAGCATGCACACCACCAGCACCACCAGTGCCTGCCCCACCGCCTCCAGGATCTCGAAGGTCGTACCGGTGTGCGGTGTCCCCACCGCCAGCCACCACCAGCTGTCGGTGGGCACCTGCCCGCTGACGTTGTGCATGGCGTCGCGCGTGTTCTCCCGCAGCTGCTCCGCCGTCCAGGCGTCCATCGAACCCAGCGGGGCCCCGGCGAGGAAGGTGCTGTGAGCCTCGGTCAGCCGGTCGATCCCGCCCATCCGCTCGAGCAGGAGCCACGGCCCCAGGTAGCCGAGCGCGGCGGCGACGGCCCCACCGACCGCCATGCGCACGCGGACCGCGGTGGCGGTCAGATCGGTGCGGCCCACCGCCATCCCGGCCAGGACGAAGGTCATGAAGGTGATGGCCGGGTAGTAGCCGGTGAGGAGGAACTCCGGGAGCGAGGTGAGCGATCCCGTGCGCGGCGCCGTCGGGACGAGGTCGCGGCGCAGTAGGAAGGACGCCACCGGGCCGCACAGGGCCAGGGTCCCCGCCGCGGTCCACAGCACGGCCGCCCGCGCCCGGAGGAACGGCAGCGCCAGCAGGAAGAACCCGGCGTAGTAGGTGAGGATGACGGCGATCGGGACCGCGAACAGGTCCAGCACCACGCCGAGCAGTCCGATGAGCACGGCGCGGGCCATGATCCGCACGATGGCCCGGCGCAGGGCGTCGCCCTCGACCGGCCGGGTGCGTCCGGTCATCAGGGCCAGCGAGACACCGGCCAGGAAGGCGAAGAGCGCCGAGGAGTTGCCCCGGACCAGCCCGTGCAGCGCCCACCCCTGTTCCTCGGGGAGCAGACCGTGGGAGGCCACCCCGAGGTGGACCGCGAACATGCCGAAGACCGCGAGGGCGCGGGCCGCGTCGATACCGTCGATCCTGCGCGCGACCGAGGAGGGCGTTCCCGAGGGCGCGCCTGTGTCGCCTGACTGATGCTGTGCCACATCCGTCAGGTTATGCCTGTTCCGGACATTCCCCTTCTTCGTGCGAGGCCCCGTACCGCCGGCCTTCGCCCGGCCGGGGCGGAGTGGACGTTCCGCCCCGGCCGACCGGACCGGGTCAGCCCCGCTCGGCCAGGCCGCTGAAGTGGTCCAGCGCCTCGGGGTTGGCCAGCGAATCGCGGCTGGCCACCTTCTCGGGCCGCTCGCCCATGAGGATGCGCTTGACCGGGACCTCCAGCACCTTGCCCGACAGCGTGCGCGGTACCGCCGCGATCGCCCGGACCCGGTCCGGAACGTGGCGGGGCGAGCAGTCGGTGCGGATCCGTCGGGCGATCTCCTTGGGCACGTCGCCCTCCAGGTCGGCGCCCTCGCGCAGGACGACGAACAGTTCGATCTTGGAGGAGCCGTCGCCCTGAGGGACGTCGACGACCAGGGCGTCCAGGACGTCGTCCAGGGACAGGACCGCGCGATAGATCTCGCTGGTGCCCATACGCACGCCACCGCGGTTGATGGTCGAGTCCGAACGCCCGTAGATGATCGCCGTGCCGCGTTCGGTGATCTCGATCCAGTCGCCGTGCCGCCAGATACCGGGGTAGACGGAGAAGTAGCTGTCGCGCAGACGCTCGCCGTCGGTGTCGCCCCACAGGTACACCGGCATCGAGGGGGCCGGTTCGGTGACGACCAGTTCACCGACCTCGCCGATGAGCTCCTTGCCCTCGGGATCCCAGGAGGCCACCGCCATGCCCAGGCCCCGGGACTGGATCTCCCCCTCGTAGACGGGGAGCGTCGGGGTACCGCCGACCAGACAGCTACAGATGTCGGTGCCGCCGCTGGTGGAGAACAGCCACAGGTCCGATCCGAACTCCTCGTACGCCCAGGAGAAGGCCTCGGGGCTGAGCGGGGAGCCGGTGGAGCCGATCGCCTTGAGCGCGGACAGGTCGCGCCCCTCGCGCGGGTGGACGCCCTCCTTCATGCAGGAGGACAGGAACCCGGCGCTGGTCCCGAAGACCGTCACACCGGCGTCGGCGGCCAGCTCCCACAGGGTGTCCAGGCCGGAGGCGGGGGTCGAGGGGCTGCCGTCGTACAGGACGATGGAGGCCTTGGTCAGCAGGACGCTGGCCAGGAAGTTCCACATCATCCAGCCGGTGGTGGTGTACCAGAAGACCCGGTCGTGCTCCTGGGCGTCCAGGTGCAGGTTCAGGTTCTTGAGCTGCTCCAGCAGGATGCCACCGTGACCCTGGACGATCGCCTTGGGCAGACCGGTCGTCCCCGAGGAGTAGAGGACCCACAGAGGGTGGTCGAAGGGGACGGGGGTGAAGCTCAGCGCGTCGCCCGAGCCGGAGGCCTCCAGCTCGGACCAGGGCAGGGTGCCCTCCAGGGTCGCGCCCGAGGAGAGGTTGTCGAGGAGGACCGTGTGCTCGACCGTGGGCAGGGCCTCTCGCAGTTCCTCGACCACCGGTCGGCGGTCGAAGTCCTTGCCGCCGTAGCGGTAGCCGTCCACGGCCAGCAGCACCTTCGGTTCGATCTGCGCGAACCGGTCGATGACGCTGCGCACTCCGAAGTCGGGCGAGCAGGAGGACCAGATCGCGCCGAGGGAGGCCACCGCGTAGAAGGCGGCGATGGTCTCCGGCAGGTTGGGCAGGTAGGCCGCGACGCGGTCGCCCTCGCCCACACCCAGCCTGCGCAGCCCCGAGGCGATGGCGGCGGTGCACTCGCGCAGCTCGCCCCAGGTCCACTCGGAGAGCGGACGCAGCTCGGTGGCGTGCCGGATCGCGACGGTGTCGTCGTCACGCCCCTCGAAGACGTGCCGGGCGTAGTTGAGCGTCGAACCGGGGAACCATTCGGCGCCCGGCATGCTCCGGTCGGCCAGGACCGCCTCGTAGGGGGTGTCGGCCCGGACCCCGTAGAACTCCCAGATGGACGCCCAGAAACCGTCGATGTCGGTGACCGACCAGCGCCACAGGGCGTCGTAGTCGAAGTCGCGGACGGCGGTGGACCCGCCGGAGCCGAAGGCCTCGACCCCCTTCTCCCGTGCGGCCCATCGTGCGAACGCGACGACGTTGGAGGACTCGATCCGTTCCTCGTCGGGCTCCCAGAGCACACGGGGCACGCTGCTCTCCGTCATTGGCCCGCCTTCCCAATCGCGTGAACGTGTTGCTTTGAGACCCATCTAACAACACCGCGTATCCGCGCTCACGCGCCGGCCCGGGTTTCGGCGCCCGGCCCGGCCCACCGGTGTTCGCAGGTCACCGTGGGACGGCCCGAACGCGAGGACCCCGCCCTCGACGACGCGCGAGAACGGGGTCCGCCCGCCGGAGCGGACGATGGTCACGGAGGGTCAGCTCAGGGAACGGACCGCCGCCACCGCCTCGGCCGGAGAGTCGACGACGGGGGCACCGGTGGCCTCCAGACGCTCACGGGCCATCAGGCCGCTGGCGACCAGGACCGTGCGGGCCCCGGCCTCACGGGCGGCGCGGGCGTCGTCGTCGATGTCCCCGATGAGGACGACCCGGGAGGGGTCCAGGTCCTGACGCCGCAGATGGTCGATGAGGTGCTCGGCCTTGGAGTCCTTCACCGTGGCGAACTTGCGCCCGTCGACCCGGGTGAAGTGCGAGGTCAGACCGCGCTCGGCGATCAGCGGGACCAGGTGTTCGTGGGTGGCCATGGACAGCAGCGACTGGGTGCGTCCCTCCCCCGCCCACGCGTGGAGGACGTCGGGAACGCCCTGCGCCAGCTCACAGGTGGGCAGGTGGCTCACGTAGCTCTCGTCGTACAGTTTCTCGACCCGCTCCCACTCGCCCTCGGCGAAGGTCCGTCCCAGCAGCTCCTCGTAGCAGGGGATGAGCGGACGCCGGAAGATCGAACGCCAATGGTCCATCTCCACCGGCTCACGGCCGAAGCTCGCGCAGACGGCGTTGACCGCGGCGAGGTTGGCGTGGTTGTCGTCCAGCAGGGTTCCGTTCCAGTCCCAGACGATGTGGTGGGGGTCGTGGTTCTCGGATGTCATCTCAGCCATTGGATGCACTTTACGACCGAACGTCCGTTCGCGATACGCGGTTTTCACCACTCTCGCCGAGGATCATCCAGGTCATCGCCGCCTTGGAGAGCCTCCTCGGGGTCCGAACCGCGCCGGTCGCGACGTTCGGACCGTAGCCGTCGACGTCGACGCACCACCCACACCGCGGCGAACACCATCGCCGGGAACACGATGAGGATGAGCACCGGAAGGAGGATGGCCATCAACGAGGTGAGGAAGCTGACGACGTCCTCCAGGAAGGAGACCACCGGCGCCGCGCAGCCGAGGCTCATCGTGTTGATCACCGGCCGCGACAACGCCTTGACCAGGTGGAAGGCCAGAGCGATGAGCACGCCGGCGATCACCGGTCCCCAGTCCACCCCGCCGGAGGACACGGCGGCCCCGGAGGCCTCGCCGGTGATCTCGGACAGCTCCACCGTGGAGGCGCCCGCGCCGAAGGTGATGCCGCCCGAGGTCGGTCGGACGATCGTCTGGACGACGTCGTTGACGCTGTCCAGCGCCGGGAACTTGTCCGCCGCGAACTCCACGACCAGCAGCACCCCGAGACTGATCAGGGTGACGGGATGCTCCAGCCAGGCCCAGGTGGGACCGAGCGGGATCAGGTCGGTGAAGCGGGCGACCAGCCCGACGAGGAGGAGGGGGATGTAGGCGTTGAGCCCCGCCGCGGAGGACAGGCCCAGGCCGGTGAGCGTGGCGAACATGCGGTTCCTTCGTGCGCGCCGAACGGAAAGAGGGTGCCGGCCCGAACCCTCGGACCGGCACTCATCGTTGTTGACGCTCGCCGGAGGCTCCCGGTTTCGCGTTCGACGCTATTGGCGGTAGTTCTCGACCTCGGAGGCCGGGCGGACCCTCGCCTCCTCCGGGTCCTGTCCGTACTCGTCCTTCGCCCTGCGTTGACGCAGCAGATCCCAGCACTGGTCGAGCGCCTCCTCGACCTGCTTCATCCGGGCGCGAGAGGTTCGATCCAGACCATCCGGGTCGGAGCGGAGCGCGTGCTCCTCGTCCATCAGACCGCGAATGGTCGTCATGATGTCCTGTTCGGCGCTGTCGCTCATACCGTCATCGTCGACGCGTCCCCGGGCCGGGGCAAGGGCTCCGGCCCGGGGATCACCCGATTCAGACCGAACGTTTACGGGAGACCACGAACGCGACCAGGGCCGCTCCGATCGCGGCCAGACCCCCGATGATCAGCGCCGCCACTCCGGGGCCGGTGACCGGGAGCGTGGGCTCGTACCCGTGGGACGGCGGCTTCGGCTTCTCCGTCGGCTCCTCGGTCGGTGTCGGGTAGCCCGTCGGTTCCTCGGTCGGCCCCTCCGTCGGCGTCGGGTAACCCGTCGGCTCCTCGGTCGGAGCCGGACTCGGCGTGGGCGACCCGGTCGGGCTCGGGGACGGGGATTCCGTCGGTGACGGGCTCGGGGACGGGGATTCCGTCGGCGACGGGGTGGGGCTCGGAGACGGCGACCCGGTGGGCGACGGCGAAGGACTCGGGGACGGACTGGGCGAGGGCGTGGGACTCGGGCTCGGAGACGGCGACCCGGTCGGCGACGGCGTCGGACTCGGGCTCGGAGACTCGGTCGGAGACGGGCTGGGACTCGGGGACGGGCTGGGGCTGGGCGAAGGACTCGGAGACGGCGAAGGCGAAGGTGAGGGGCTGGGTGACGGGCTCGGGCTCGGAGACGGAGTGGGTGACGGGCTCGGGCTGGGGCTGGGCGACGGAGACGGTGAGGGACTCGGAGAAGGCGAAGGGCTGGGTGAAGGAGACGGACTCAGTGAGGGCGACTCGGTCGGCGACGGCGTCGGGGGCGGAGTCGGGGTCGGCTCCGGGCCGGGCGTCTGGGGGGCGATCTGATTGCAGTCGGCGCGCACGTCACCGAGGGTCATGTCGAAGAGCGTCTCCGGTGCCCCCACGGGGTTCCCGTTCGCGTCCTGACCTTGGACGACCGCCGTGTAGTCGGTGCGGGCGCGCCCGATGAAGGGGTCCTCGATCTCGTACACGTGGGTGATGGTCACGGTGACGTGGGCGTTGGTGATCCCGTCCCCGTAGTCGCCCGGGAAGTCGAGTTCCGTGACGGCGGTGCCCGCGGAGTCCGGGGCGGGCGCGTTGATCAGTCGGCCGAGGAAGAACGGCGCGGTGGTGGAGTCCTGGATGATGACCCCGGCGGGCGGGGCGCACTGCACCCGGTTGTTCCAGGTGGAGACGGAGAGGAGACGGTGCTGACCGTCGGGCTGCGTGGGCCCTTGGGCGACCAGGCCGGCGGCCACTCCCCCACCGACCGGTAGGGGCACGTCCAGATTGGTGAAGGCGCCGTTGGCGTTGGACATGCCCGATTCCGGACCGCTCTGCACGTTCACCTCGGCGGTGCCGGTGGCGGAGGTCAGATTGTTGGAGATGTTCGAACCGGGCCCGGTGTTGATGTCCCACGATTCATTGCCCTGGCCGCTGACCTCCAGTTCGGTCAGGGTCCCGGAGACGGCCCCGTCCCCGTAGACCGAGGGGTCGAGCGTGAGGCGACCCCAAGTGCTGGAGGCGTACGGCGTGGCGGGCTGGGCGGCGGCGTCCCTGGCGGTGAAGGTGGTCCCCGCGGCGATGGCCCCGGACGCCAACAGAACAGACGCCACTATGGCCACCCCCGTCTGACGGACCCTCGTGGTCTGTAGTGACATCCGCACTCCAAGTTACTTATCGAAACCAAACGACTACCCAGAGCAACGATAAGGGAGAGGGGGTCCGACATGTCGAAGCGACCGGCCCATCGATCTGGGAAACTCCTACTGTGACCCCATTGAGGGCGAATCGCCCTCACCCCAGGACCCCGCGGCGGAATAGAAGGCCGAACCCCGGCCTTCAATACCACGAGGGGGTATTCTGATGACAGCTGAGCAGGTACTACACGGGAACGAAGGTATGACGGCGACCCACGGTTACAGCAGCGACAAACAGAGCCACATCAACCGACTCCGCCGCATCGAGGGCCAGATCCGCGGACTCCAGCGCATGGTCGAGGACGACCAGTACTGCATCGACATCCTCACCCAGACCTCGGCGGTCAACAAGGCGTTGCGCTCGTTCGCGCTGTCCATGCTCGACGAGCACCTCAAGCACTGTGTCGCCCACGCCGTCGCCAACGGCGGCGACGAGGCGGAGGAGAAGGTCCGCGAGGCATCGGACGCGATCGCCCGTCTCGTCCGCTCCTGACCGTTCCGCCACATCCCCCGCCCCACGGGTCTCCCGAGGATCGACGTTCGCGTATGCCCCCCACCGAGAACAGCCGTTCGAGCGCTCTGGAGCGCCACCTGGCCCTCCCGGTCATGGTGTGCGCGGCCGTCTCCGTTCCCGCGATCTTCCTGGATCTGTGGGGCGAGGGGATATGGGGCCGGATCGGCCGCCAGGTCAACTGGGCGGCCGGACTGGCCCTGTGGGCCGAGTGGATCCTGCTCATCCTCCTGGCGAAGGACAAACGCGCGTGGTTGCGCACGCACAGGTGGACCACCTTCATCGCCGTGCTCACCGTGCCCGCGCTCCTCTTCACCCTCGGTCCGGCCCAGGTCCTACGCCTGGTCCGGACCGCGGGGACACTGCGCCTGGCCCGGGTGACCCGGATCATCGAGGCCGGCGGGGTCCTGCGCCGCCGTCTGGGGCTCCGAGGGACGGCGGGGATCACGGCGCTCGTCATCACCATGGTCCTGTCCGCGGCGTTCGTCGTGACGGTCCTGGCCGACCCCGAATCGGCGAGCCGCCGCTACCTGGCCGACCTGCCGGGGAGCCTCTCCAACGCGCGGATCGCCGCGGCCCTGCTCCTGGTCGCCGCGACGACCGCCCTCATCCTGTACCTACGCCGACGGGCCCCCTCCGGCCCCGAAGACGCCTCCGGGGCCGACGTTCCCGATCAGTCCCCGTAACGGGCCCGTTCGTTGTCGAGCAGCCGGGCGCCCTCCCGACGCGAGCCCTCCGCGTCCAGGTAGTCGACCGTCTCCTTGGCCACGAACGACGAGGGGCGACCGCCGTCGGCGAACCCCAGACGGGAGACCTCGCCTCCGGTGACCGCCCTGATCCCCCAGTTGGCCACGATCCGCGCCCGCGCCGTGGTGGAGGGCACCGAGGCCACGTGGTAGCCGCGCGTGACCGCCAACGCGGGCAGTCCGCTCAGATCGAACCGTAGGACCCGGGCCAACGCGTCCCTACCGCTCAGGTCCACCACCAGCCCCATGTCCTTGTGCTTGAACTCGTGCAGAGGTCGGCCCAGGACCGAGGCGACCACGTTGTGCGCGGCGACCTCCGCCTGACGACCGGCGTACTGGGCCGTGGGCGGGCAGTAGGCGCTGTCGGCGCTCGACAGGTCGGGCACCGCCGCCGCGTCACCGAGGGCGAAGACGTCCGACAGCCCCGGAACGGAGAGGTCGGTACCGACCTCCAGACGCCCCCGCATCGTCGGCTTGTCCAGGGTCTCCATGAGCGGGCTCGGTGAGACGCCCGCCGTCCAGATCAACGTCCGGCAGGGCAGGGAGCGGCCGTCGGTCAGCACCACCTTGTCCGCGCTCACCTCACGGACGCTCACCTTGAGCTTGACCTCGATGCCCATCCCCCGGAGCAGGTCCATGGCCTTACGGCCGAGCCGGTCCCCCAGCTCGGGCAGCACCTTGGGGGCGATGTCGACCAGATGCCAGCGGATCACCGAGCGCAGTTCCGGATAGCGACGCGCGGCCTCCTCGCACAGGCGCATCAGGGAGGCGGCGGTCTCCACCCCCGTGTAGCCGCCGCCGACCACCACGAACCGGCAGCGCTCCTCCCGCTCGATCGGGTCTCGAGAGTCGTTCGCCAGTTCCAGCTGGGCCAGGACGTGGTCGCGGAGCAGGACCGCCTCGGCCAGGGTCTTGGCCCCGTAGGCGTGCTCGGCGAGGCCGGGGATGTCGAACTCCCGGGTGACCCCGCCCGGCGCCAGGACCAGACGGTCGTAGGGACAGGGGATCAGTTCTCCGGTGGGGCGACGCACCACCACCACGCGTTCCCGTGGGTCGACACCGATGGCGTGGCCGGGGACGAAGCGGGTCTTGCGGGTGAGCCGGTGCACCGACATGGCCACCGATTGGGGGGTGAGCAGACCCGAGGCCACCTGGGGCAGCAGCGGGCTGTAGAGCATGTAGTCGTGCGGAGCGACCAGCGCGATGTCGGCCGCCCCGTTCGGGATACGGCGTTCCAGATGGCGAACGGTGTGAAGTCCACCGAAACCCGCTCCTACCACCACGATCCGAGGCCGAGACATGTGTTCACCGCTCCTTCTCCGTGTCGGGGTCGGGACGTCCCGGGCCTTAGAGGGGCCCTGAACGGGGGGCGTACCCACTTCGCCCCTGCCGAACGTACGGGTCCGGTCGGATTTCCTCTGCCTCCCACACGAGTCGTTTCCGGGACTTTGACCCCCATTGGTCCTCGCCCGAAAAGGCATACGGGGACTTCAACCCGACGAAACCCGCCCTTGGTCGCGCACCCCGAACACTAGGTGACTGTGTGTGGTCGAGCACGAACAGAATGTGCCGACCCGTGTTCATGGAGAGGGGCAAGGAACGCGTATGCGTCCGTTCACCAAGATCGCCGCCACGACCGTACTGGCCGGAGGGATGACCGTGTTCGGTGCCGGGGCGGCGTTCGCCGCCGGGGCCGACCCGTCCCCCGAGCGGCCTCCGGCGGAGATCCCGGCCGAGGCGCCCGCCGACGTCGCCCAGCCGGTGGAGGACGTCGTCGGTGAGGCCCCGGCCGAGCTGCCGGCGGAGGTACCCGCGGAGATCCCGGCCGAGGCGCCCGCCGACGTCGCCCAGCCCGTGGAGGACGTCGTCGGCCAGGCCCCCGTCGACGTTCCCGCCGAGGCCCCGGCCGAACTGCCCGCCGAGGTCCCGGCCGACGTCACCCAGCCCGTGGAGGGCATCGTGGGCGAGGCCCCGGCCGAGCTGCCGGCGGAGGTACCCGCGGAGATCCCGGCCGAGGTCCCGAGTGACGTCACCCAGCCCGTGGAGGACGTCGTCGGCCAGGCCCCCGTCGACGTTCCCGCCGAGGCCCCGGCCGAACTGCCCGCCGAGGTCCCGAGCGACCTCCCCCAGCCCATCGAGGGCGTGACCGGTGGCCTGCTTCCCTGACGGGTCGCGATGACGAGGGGCGGACGGCCGTGGCCGTCCGCCCCTTCACGTGTCCCGGTCATGCGCCGCGGACGCCCCTGGTGATCCGCTCACCGGTCTCGGCGTCGATCGAACGCCAGTAGTCCAGGGCACGCGAGAGCACCCCGTCATCGGTGACGGACGACAGGTGCCCGACGACGTTGGAGACCAACCTGCCCCGGGCGGCGTCGTCCATGACATCGCGGATCAGCGCGCGCGGCTGGACGAAGTCGTCGTCGTCACGGTGCGGGGTGTAGGCCTCCCTCACCAGGTCGGCTTCCTCCACGCGCCAGCCGGCCTGTTCCTCCCCCTCCTGGCGTGCGGCGTCGGGCCCGCCGAAGGAATTGGGGTGATAGACCGCCCCGGTGTCGGGGGCGTCGTGACGCATGTGCCCGTCCTTGGAGTAGGAGCGCACACGGACCCGGGGCCGGTTGGGCGGCAGCTCGTTGTAGTTGACCCCGATCCGGTAACGATGGGTGTCCGGGTAGGAGAAGATCCTTCCGAGCAGCATCTTGTCCGGCGAGGCGCCGATGCCCCTCACCAGGTTGGCCGGTTCGAAGGCGGCCTGCTCGATGTGGATGAAGTGGTTCTCCGGGTTGTGGTCGAGCGTCATACGCCCGACCTCGATCAGTGGATAGTCGGCGTGCGGCCACACCTTCGTCAGGTCGAACGGGTTGAACCGGTAGTCGGCGGCCTCCGCCACCGGCATGATCTGCATGCGCAGCGTCCAGGACGGGTACTCCCCGCGCTCGATCGCCTCGAAGAGGTCGCGACGGTGATGGTCCGCGTCCTCACCGGCGAGGCGATCCGACTCCTCCTGGGTGAGGAAGTCGTTGCCCTGGTCGGTCTGAAAGTGGTACTTGACCCAGAAACGCTCGCCCCGGGCGTTGATCCACTGGTAGGTGTGCGAGCTGAAGCCGTCCATATGGCGCCAGGTCTTCGGAAGACCTCGATCCCCCATCAGCCAGGTGACCTGGTGCGCCGACTCCGGGGAGAGGGACCAGTAGTCCCACTGCATGGTGTTGTCGCGCAGGCCCGTGCGCGGATCACGCTTCTGAGAGCGGATGAAGTCCTGGAACTTCTGGGGATCCCGCATGAAGAAGACCGGCGTGTTGTTGCCGACCATGTCGTAGTTCCCCTCCCGCGTGTAGAACTTCAGTGCGAAGCCACGCGGGTCGCGCCAGGTGTCGGGGCTGCCCATCTCCCCCGCCACCGTGGAGAACCGGGCCAGCATCGGGGTCTCGCGGCCGGGTTGGAAGAGGTCGGCACAGGTGTAGGCGCTGACGTCCTCGGTCACCCGGAAGGTCCCGTAGGCGCCACTGCCCTTGGCGTGCACCACGCGTTCGGGCACCCGTTCCCGGTTGAACTGCGCCATCTTCTCTATGAGATAGGCGTCGTGGAGGAGGAGCGGGCCGTCCCGCCCCACGCTCAGGGAGTGTTCGTCGCTGGGGGCCGGAATACCGGCGTTGGTGGTGGTCGTGTCCTGGGGTTCGGACCGGTCGTCGACCATGAAGGCTCTCCTCGGGAAGCTGGGCACGTGTCCCGGACGCCCGGTCCGGGGCCTCGTGCGCGGATCTACCCGGAGGCCGGTCAAGCCACGTACAACGAGGGGCTATCTCACCGTCGCCCCTGCCGAGAGCAGGGCCGCGCCCCCCATCTCCAGGAGCAGGTCCGCCATCGCCTCTCGAGAGAGCTCCCCTCGACTGTGCGGCGTGGAGTTGAGCAGCCCGAAGGCCGCGTGCACCGACGCCCTGAGCGCGGGCCCGGGAACGTTCGGACACAGCTTCTCCAGAACACCGACCCACTCCTCCACGTAGCCGCGCTGGAGCCGGCGGACCGTACGCCGGTCCTCCTCGGTGAGGTTGCCCAGTTCACGATCGTGGACGGTGATGAGGTCGGGCTCGTCCAAGGCGAACTCGATGTGGCCCCGCAACAGGGCCCGCAGCGCCTCCTCAGGCCCGTCGGCCTCGGCCACCAGGGCACGTCCGCGCGCGGCCAGACGTTCGCTGATGTCCACCAGGACCGCCCCGAGCAGGGCCTCCTTACCGGGGAAGTGACGGTAGAGGGCGGGGCCGGTGGTACCGACCGCGCGCCCGAGGTCGTCGATGGTCACCCCCCGGTAGCCGTGCGCCGCGAAGAGGCGGGCCGCCGCCCGCAGGATCGCCGTCCTCCGCTTTCCCATCTCCCTGGCCATCGTCCACCCGCCTCTCACCCGCGCTCTCGCCGGTCCGGCCTCGTTCGGCGTCCGATGTCGGCACACCCTGGACACCCATGTTAGTAGTTACTAACATCACCTTTGTTAGTGAGCATTAACATCCCTCCACGAGAGGACACCATGAGCAGGGCACCTGTGCTCGGCTCGGCGGTGGACACCGCCGGGCCCGCGTTCGCCGCCAACGACGCCGCGAACCGCGCCCTCGCGCTGGAGCTGCGGGAACGGATCGACACCGCCGCCCTCGGCGGCCCCGAGAAGACCCGGATCCGCCACGTCGAGCGCGGCAAACTCCTCCCCCGAGACCGCGTCGACCTCCTTCTCGACCCCGGATCCCCCTTCCTGGAGATCGCCCCGCTGGCCGCCTACGGCCTCTACGGCGCGGACGGCCACGACGCGCCGGGCGCCGGGATGATCGCCGGGATCGGGCGCGTGGCCGGACGCCCCATGGTGGTGGTCGCCAACGACGCCACCGTCAAGGGCGGCAGCTACTACCCGATGACGGTGAAGAAGCACCTGCGCGCCCAAGAGGTGGCGCTGCACAACCGTCTTCCGTGCGTCTACCTCGCCGACTCCGGCGGCGCCTTCCTCCCCATGCAGGACGACGTCTTCCCCGATCGGGAGCACTTCGGCCGCATCTTCTACAACCAGGCCACCATGTCCCGGATGGGCATCCCCCAGATCGCCGCGGTCCTGGGGTCGTGCACGGCGGGCGGCGCCTACGTCCCCGCCATGAGCGACGAGGCGGTCATCGTCCGGGAGCAGGGCACCATCTTCCTGGGCGGCCCGCCCCTGGTGAAGGCCGCCACCGGCGAGGTCGTCACCGCGGAGGAACTGGGCGGCGGCGACCTGCACTCGCGCGTCTCCGGGGTGACCGACCACCTCGCCGACGACGACGCCGACGCCCTCGCCCGGGTCCGGACCATCGCCGACACCCTCGGCCCGCTCGACCCGCCCGCCTGGGAGACCCGGGAACCGCGCCCGCCGGCGCTGGACCCCGAGGAGCTCTACGGCGTGGTCCCCTCCGACACCCGCACCCCCTACGACGTGCGCGAGGTGATCGGTCGGATCGTCGACGGCAGCGAGTTCGCCGAGTTCAAGGCCGAGTACGGGACCACCCTGGTCACCGGGTTCGCGCACATCAACGGCCACCCGGTCGGGATCATCGCCAACAACGGCATCCTGTTCGCCGAGTCCGCGCTCAAGGGCGCCCACTTCATCGAACTGTGCGACCGCCGCTCGATCCCGCTGGTGTTCCTCCAGAACATCTCCGGCTTCATGGTCGGCCGCGACTACGAGGCCGGTGGTATCGCCAAGCACGGCGCCAAGATGGTCACCGCCGTGGCCTGCGCCCGCGTCCCCAAGTTCACCGTGGTGATCGGCGGGTCCTTCGGCGCCGGCAACTACTCGATGTGCGGCCGCGCCTACTCCCCCCGCTTCCTGTGGATGTGGCCCAACGCCCGCATCTCCGTGATGGGCGGTGAACAGGCCGCCTCGGTGCTGTCCACCGTGCGCCGCGACCAGAAGGAGGCGCGCGGGGAGGAGTGGTCGGCCGAGGACGAGGAGGCCTTCAAGGCCCCCATCCGCGACCAGTACGAGGAGCAGGGGAGCCCCTACTACTCCACCGCCCGCCTGTGGGACGACGGTGTCATCGACCCCGTCGACACCCGCGACGTGCTCGCCATGGCCCTGTCCGCCGCCCGCCACGCGCCCCTGGACCCCGTGGGCTACGGCGTCTTCCGGATGTGAGGAACCCTTGACCACCACACCACGCACCATCTCGAGGAGTCACGGAGTCGCGCGCGTCCTGGTCGCCAACCGGGGCGAGATCGCGCTGCGGATCATGCGTACCCTGCGCCGCATGGGCATCAGCCCGGCCACCGTCTACACCGACGCCGACTCCGAGGCCCCGCACACCCTGGCCGCCGACATCGCTCTGAGGGTGGAGCACTACCTGGACGCCGACGGGATCGTCGCCCTGGCCCTGGACTGCGGGGCCACCGGCGTGCATCCCGGCTACGGCTTCCTGTCGGAGAACGCCGACTTCGCCCGCGCGTGCACCGACTCCGGCCTGGTCTTCATCGGCCCGCCCGCCTCGGCCATCGAGGCCATGGGCGACAAGATCCGCGCCAAGGACACCGTCGCCGCGGCGGGGGTGCCCGTCCTGGGCGGCTTCGCCGAGAAACCCGGACAGCCCCTGGACGACGACGAACTCCTTCGCGCGGCCGAGGAGACCGGCTACCCGCTGCTCATCAAGCCCTCCGCCGGAGGCGGCGGCAAGGGCATGCGCTCCGTGTACGCGCCCGAGGGCCTGCTCGCCGACGCCGCGGCCGCCCGCCGCGAGGCGCTGGCCTCCTTCGGCGACGCGACCCTGCTGGTGGAGAAGCTCGTCCAGCGGCCCCGCCACATCGAGGTCCAGGTCATGGCCGACGCGCACGGCCACGTCCTGCACCTGGGCGAACGCGAGTGCAGCCTGCAACGCCGACACCAGAAGGTGGTGGAGGAGGCCCCCTCACCCCTGCTCACCGAGGGGCAGCGCCGGACCATGGGCGAGGCCGCCGTCGCCGCCGCCCGATCCTGCGGCTACGTGGGCGCGGGCACCGTCGAGTTCATCGCCGAGACCGACCCCGACGGAGGCCTGTCCTTCTCCTTCCTGGAGATGAACACCCGCCTCCAGGTGGAGCACCCGGTCACCGAGGAGGTCGTCGCCGTACGCGGCGAGCGCGGCGTCGACCTGGTGGAACTCCAGGTACGCGTGGCCTACGGCGAGGCCCTGCCCTTCGCTCAGGAGGACGTCTCCTGGGAGGGGCACGCGGTGGAGTCCAGGATCTACGCCGAGGACGCCGACCGCGGTTTCCTGCCCTCGGGCGGGCCGATCCTGCTCTTGGAGGAGCCCTCCGGCCCGCACGTGCGGGTGGACTCGGGCATCGCCCGGGGCGGGGCGGTCACCTCCGACTTCGACCCGATGCTGGCCAAGGTCGTCACCTGGGGCGCGGACCGGGCCGAGGCCCTGAACCGGATGGACGCCGCGCTCGCCTCCTACCGGCTGCTGGGCTGTGTGACCAACACCGCCTACCTGCGCCGGCTCCTGCACCACCCCCGGGTGATCGCGGGCGACCTGAGCACCGACCTCATCGCCTCCGACCCGCCCGAGGAGGCCCCCGACCTCCTCTCCTCCGTGGCCATGGCCGCCGCCCTGGACCACCAGCTCGACCTGGAGATCGGCCCCACCGCCGACCGGTTCGCCGTACCCGACGGCTGGCGGATGGGCGGCCCCGCCTGGACCCCGTGGAGACTGCGGGCCCCCGGCCACGACGCCGTCGTCGTCCGGGTCCGGCGCGACGGCGCCCCCGGGCGCTACCTGGTCGCCCTGGCCGACCGGGAGCCGGTCGCGCTCGGGGCCCGCCGCTCCGCGGACGGCACCCGGCTCACGATCACCGACGCCGACACCACCGTCACCTACGCCCGCGCCGACGACCCCGCCACCGCCCACCGGTGGCTGGGGCTGGAGGGCGCCGCCTGGAGCCTGCACGAGGAACCGGTGACGGCGGCGCTGCGCGAGGACGACGCGGCCGCCGACGGCACCGTCCGCAGCCCCATGCCCGGCACCGTCCTGGACGTACCGGTCCGGGTCGGGCAGACGGTCACCGCCGGAACCACCCTGGCGGTGGTCGAGGCCATGAAGATGGAGCACTCCGTGCCCTCCCCGATCGACGGGACCGTCGCCTCCGTGGCGGTCCGCACCGGTTCCTCCGTGCCCATGGACGCCGTCCTGGTCACCGTCGAACCCGAGAACCCGGCCGACACCCCTTCCACCTCCACCGAGGAGCAGCGATGAACCGCCACGAACTCTCGACCGAGCACGCCGATCTGCGGGCCGCGGTGGAGACCTTCGCGCAGACCGAGGTCGCGCCGGTGATCGGCGACTTCTACGAGCGCGGCGCCTTCCCCTACGAGATCGTCGCCAAGATGGGCCGGATGGGCCTGTTCGGGCTGCCCTTCCCCGAGGAGCACGGCGGCATGGGCGGCGACTACTTCGCCCTGTGCCTGGCCCTGGAGGAGCTGGCCCGGGTGGACTCCTCCGTGGCGATCACCCTGGAGGCCGGGGTGTCGCTGGGCGCCATGCCCCTCCACCGCTTCGGTACCGAGGAGCAGAAGAAGACCTACCTGCCCCGGCTCACCTCCGGCGAGGCCCTGGGCGCCTTCGGGCTGACCGAACCCGATGGCGGCTCCGACGCCGGTGCCACCAAGACCACGGCCCGTCTGGAGAACGGCGAGTGGGTGATCAACGGGACCAAGTCGTTCATCACCAACTCCGGGACCGACATCACCGCTCTGGTCACGGTGACCGCCGTGACCGGTGAACGCGAGGACGGCCGGCCGGAGATCTCCTCGATCCTCGTCCCCAAGGGCACCCCCGGTTTCTCCGTCGGCCAGAAGTACTCCAAGGTCGGCTGGAACGCCTCCGACACCAACGAGCTGGTGTTCGAGGACTGCCGTGTGCCCGAGGCCAACCTGGTCGGCGAACGCGGCCGCGGCTACGCCCAGTTCCTGCGCATCCTCGACGAGGGCCGCATCGCCATCGCGGCGCTGTCGGTCGGTCTGGCCCAGGGCTGTGTCGACGAGAGCGTCCGCTACGCCCACGAACGCCAGGCCTTCGGCGGCAGCATCGCCCGCTACCAGGCCATCCAGTTCAAGATCGCCGAGATGGAGGCCCGCACCTACAGCGCCCGTCTGGCCTACTACGACGCGGCCTCTCGGATGCTCGCCGGCGAACCCTTCAAGAAGGAGGCGGCGATCGCCAAGCTGATCGCCTCCAACGCCGCCATGGACAACGCCCGCGACGCCACCCAGGTCTTCGGCGGCTACGGCTTCATGAACGACTACGCCGTGGGCCGTTTCTACCGCGACGCCAAGATCCTGGAGATCGGCGAGGGCACCAGCGAGGTCCAGAAGATGCTGATCGCCCGCGAGCTCGGCCTTCCCGCCTGAGACTCCCACCGACCGCGGCCCCGGGGACAACGGCGTCCCCGGGCCCGCGCCCCCGTGTTCGGGGGGCGACCGTGCGTGATGCGCGTTCGGCCGGCATCATGGGTCCGCTCAAGGCCCCTCATGCCCCCGAGGTCCCGGCGCAGTGCCCCTCTCCCTCTTTCCCCGTCCGCAGGACCCCACCGAGGTCCTCCCCCTGAGTGCCCACGACCCGACGAGGCTGGGCCCCTATCGACTGCTCGGGCGGCTCGGCTCGGGCGGGATGGGGACCGTCTATCTCGGTCGCTCTCGTACCGGCCGTTCGGTGTCGGTGAAGGCGGTGCATCCGGAGCTGGCCGACGAACCCGAGTTCCGTGAACGTTTCGCCCGGGAGGTGGCCGCGCTGCGACGCGTGCGCGGCCGTTTCGTACCCCGGTTCGCGGGTGCCGCGCCCCGGGCGGAGATCCCCTGGCTGGCCACCCTCCACGTCCCCGGTCCGACCCTGCGCGAGCGGGTCGAGCACGTACGCCCGTTGCGGGCGGGGGCCCTCATCGCTCTGGCCTCCGGTGTGGTCACCGCCCTGGCCGACATCCACCGGGCCGGGCTCGTGCATCGGGACCTGAAGCCGGGCAACGTCGTCCTCTCCCCTTCCGGGCCGCGTGTCCTGGACTTCGGCGTCGCGGCCTCGGCGGCCTCTCTGCCCTCTTGCGGGCGGATCTGGGGCACCCCGGGATGGGTCTCCCCCGAACGTCTGCGCGGAGGGGCCGCCACGACCGCCTCCGACGTGTTCAACTGGGGGCAGGTGACGGCCTACGCCGCCACCGGGCGCAACCCGTTCGGCACCGGACCCGTCGCGTCGGTCGAGGAGCGGATCCTGCGCGGCGAGGCCGACCTGATCGGTCTGCCGGCCGAGCTCCTGCCCATCGTGCGCGCGGCGCTGGCCCCGGATCCGGTCCTGCGTCCCTCCCCCGCCCTGCTCCTGTCATCGCTGCCGCGGCAGGACGGTCCCCTCACCCGGCGTTCCTGGTGACCCGGTTGGCCACAATCGGACACGCATCACTCTGAGCCTCCGATCCACCACGACAGGTGACCGAGCGTGGTCTCTCGGCCGACCAGAGGCCCGTGCACCGGGATACCAGAGGTGTACGAGGCCGGTGTTGTACCGGTGACGGCGAAGAGTGATCACACGGGGGTGACAAGTGGACGAGGGCGGCACAGAATGGACTCGTAAGGCCGACGCGGCCCCCTGTCACCGGGCCCGCGACCCGGATCGCCACGACGCCTCGCACGGGTCCACCGGCCCTCACACGTTCCCCACCGGAGGAGACACCGGATGGAAGGCGCTCTGCCGCTGATCGCCCTGGTCGCCGTGGTGGTGTCCGCCGGAGTGATCACGGTCGCCGCGCACTTTCGCCAGGAGCGGGTCGCCGAGCTGCGCGGATGGGCCCGGGAGCACGACTGGGACTACGTCGAACAGCACCCTTCCCCGCTGGCGGACGCCACCCTGCCCCGGGAACTTCGCGCCCCCGGCGTCCGGGCACGCCACGTGCTCACCGGCCGACGCGGCCGCCACCTGGTCACCCTGTTCGAGCTCGACCGCCCCTCCGGCCGGGGAGGGGAGGGTCCCGCGCCGCATCCCCACCGGATCGTGGCGGTGCGCGCGCCCGGCCCGGGCGCGGAACTGGAGATCCACCGCCGTGATCTGTCCCGCACCGTGTCGTTCGACGATCGCGGAGAACCGGAGGAGATCGACCGCGCCTTCGCCGGGGCCTTTCACACCAGCGGTGACGACGAGCGTTTCGCCCGCGCCGTCCTGACCCGGGGGACCGTCGCGTGGCTGTTGTCGGACTGTCGTTCCCGGTCGCTCCCGGTCCGCTTCTCCGGCGGGCACGTCCTCACCTGGGCGCCGATGCGACTCGACCCCGCCCGTGCCCTGACCGCCGCCGACTATCTGATCGATCTGGTCGACCGGATCCCCGGCCGGGCGTGGGGGCTCAACACCGCCGGTTCCTGAGCCCGGACACGACTACCCCCGGCGCACGCACCCGGACGTTCGGCCACCCGGTGTGGTCCCGATAAAATCCGCCTTGCCCGAACCACGAGGAGTAGGACCCGATGAGCGACCCCAACGCCACGCACCGCATCTCGCGCGCGGATCTGTTCCGCGACGACGAGGAGGAGACCACGGCGGACCCCGACGCCACCGCGCAGATCTCCCGCGAGGATCTTTTCAAGGAGGACCCCGCGCCCCGCGACCGCCGGGAGCGGAACTGACCCCCTGGAGAACACGAGGAGCGCCCGCCCCCACGAGGGGGAACGGGCGCTCCGTGGTTTCAGGGGACCGTCGCGGTCAGCGGCGTTCGCGCACGGTGGCGACGATCTCGGCGACCGCCTCGTCGATCGGGACGCCGTTGTTCTGGGAGCCGTCGCGGTAGCGGAAGGACACGGCCCCCTTGCTGATGTCCTCGTCACCGGCCAGCAGCATGAAGGGCACCTTCTGCTTCTGGGCGTTGCGGATCTTCTTCTGCATCCGGTCGTCTCCGGCGTCGACCTCGACCCGGATGCCCTCGGCCTTGAGCCTGGCCGCGATCTCCTGGAGGTAGGGCACGTGCTCGTCGGCGATCGGGATGCCCACCGCCTGGACCGGGGCCAGCCAGGCCGGGAAGGCGCCGGCGTAGTGCTCCAGGAGCACCGCGAAGAACCGCTCGATGGAGCCGAACAGGGCGCGGTGGATCATGACCGGACGCTGACGGGAGCCGTCGGCGGCGGTGTACTCCAGGTCGAAGCGCTCGGGCAGGTTGAAGTCCACCTGGATCGTGGACATCTGCCAGGTGCGGCCGATGGCGTCCTTGGCCTGGACGGAGATCTTCGGGCCGTAGAAGGCCGCGCCGCCCGGGTCCATGACCAGTTCCAGGCCCTGCTTCTCGGCGGCCTGACGGAGGATGCCGGTGGCCTCCTCCCAGACCTCGTCCTCGCCGATGTACTTCTCCGGGTCCTTGGTGGACAGCTCCAGGTAGAAGTCGTCGAGGCCGTAGTCGCGCAGCAGATCGAGGACGAAGGTGAGCAGCGAGTCGAGCTCGCCCGCCATCTGCTCCTTTGTGCAGTAGATGTGGGCGTCGTCCTGGGTGAAGCCGCGGGCGCGGGTCAGGCCGTGCACCACGCCGGACTTCTCGTACCGGTACACGGTGCCGAACTCGAACAGGCGCAGCGGCAGTTCACGGTAGGAGCGCCCGCGCGCGTCGAAGATCAGGTTGTGCATCGGGCAGTTCATCGGCTTCAGGTAGTAGTCCTGACCGCCGTCGAGCTGCATGGGGGGGTACATGCCGTCCGCGTACCAGTCGAGGTGTCCCGACTTCTCGAACAGCGTGCTCTTGGTGGCGTGCGGCGAGTAGACGAACTCGTAGCCGCTCTCCTCGTGGCGCTTGCGCGAGTAGTCCTCCATGACCCGGCGGATGATGCCGCCCTTGGGGTGGAAGACGGCCAGTCCGGAGCCGATCTCGTCCGGGATGGAGAACAGGTCGAGCTCGGAGCCGAGCTTGCGGTGGTCGCGCTTCTCGGCCTCCTCCAGGAAGGTCAGGTACGCCTTGAGCGCGTCCTTGCTCTCCCAGGCGGTGCCGTAGATCCGCTGGAGCTGCGGGTTGGTCTCCTTGCCGCGCCAGTAGGCGGCGGCGGTGCGCATGAGCTTGAAGGCCGGGACCACCCGGGTGGTGGGCAGGTGCGGGCCCCGGCACAGGTCCTTCCAGCACAGCTCGCCGGTGCGCGGGTGGACGTTGTCGTAGATGGTGAGCTCGCCGGCGCCGACCTCGGCGGAGGCGCCGTCGGCCGCCTCGGCGGCCCCGCCCTTGAGACCGATCAGCTCCAGCTTGTAGGGCTCGGTGGACAGCTCGGCGCGGGCGTCGTCGTCGGAGACCGCGCGCCGGTCGAAGCGCTGCCCCTGCTTGATGATCTGCTGCATCTTCTTCTCGATGCTCTTCAGATCGGCCGGGGTGAAGGGCTCGGCGACGTCGAAGTCGTAGTAGAAGCCGTTCTCGACGGGCGGGCCGATGCCCAGCTTCGCCTCGGGGAAGAGCTCCTGCACGGCCTGGGCGAGGATGTGCGCGGTGGAGTGGCGCAGGATCGCCCGCCCCTCCTCGGAGTCGATCGCGATCGGCTCGACGGTGTCACCGTCGGAGAGCTCCAGGGCCAGGTCGCGGGGTTCACCGTTGACCAGGGCGGCGATCACGGTCTTGCCGTCCGCCTCCAGTGCCTGGCCCGCGGTGGTCGTGGCCGCCACCGCACGCGAGGTTCCGGCGAGGGTGATATGCAGCTCAGACGCGGCGGACACGGTGACTCCCAGGGATACGTCGATGTCATGGATACGCACCGGCCGCCGGTGACGGCGGCCTGGTGTTTCGTCACCGATGCTATCGGCTCCGTGATGAGGTCGCCCCGTCGTCCACAGGGCCCGGGGACGATCCCCCCATCGGCCGCTCGGGGTCCGTCGGGGTGGGAATCCAGAACGGAAACCCGTGATTCGGTCGGAGAATCGGGGCGATCCGGGCCGGGGGGACGAGGTGCTCCGAGGCCCTTCGAAGCCCTGGCGGCGGGGCCTCCACCAAGGACCTACCGGACTCTTCGTGATCTTCCGGTCTTTTCCTCAGGGCATTGATCCGCACCACGAGATCGGTGAGAATCGGCAGACATCCGACGCCGCACCGAGTTCGTGACCCGAATGCCATCAGATGTAACGACCGAATACTGTGAGCGCATGTCACCGAGTCCTCCAGACGGACCTCCAGCGACGGAGACATCCCACCGGCACCGCACCCGGGTACGCCGGTGGAGGAGGCTGCGCGCGCGGCTCAGGCTCTTCCGCCGACGCATGCACACCCACCCGGTGCTGCACCTGCCCTGGCGGATCCTGGTCGGGACGGTGGGCGCGGTGGTCGTCGTCGCCGGGATCGTCATGCTGGTGATCCCCGGCCCCGGTATCGCCTCGATCCTCTTGGGGCTGCTCATCCTCAGTACCGAGTTCCGTTGGGCCCGGCGCCTCCTCCATCCTGCCAAGGTCTGGACCCTGCGCGCCGAACGGTGGGCACTTCGGACCAAGGACGACCATCTGCGGCGGATGCGCCGCCGGCGGGCCGCGCGACGTGGACGGACCCTCGACGAATAGGCGGGACCTTTCCCGGAGGGGGTGGCCGCCGAAATCGGGGCCGTGGAGCAAAGTCGCACGTTGCCCGGCATTGAGACGACCGAAACGAAAAAAGAGGGAGCGGATCCGTAACGATCGGATCCGCTCCCTCTTCGAGGTGGGCGATACTGGACTCGAACCAGTGACCTCATCGGTGTGAACGATGCGCTCTAGCCAACTGAGCTAATCGCCCCTCGGGCCTGGGCCCCCGTCCGGCCTCGTCGGCCTGACATGTAGAACTCTAGCGCATGTTCGAGGGTGCCTCGCAACTCGACCACCGAGCCGCCCCCGAAGAGACGTGACCGAGGTCACATTACCGACATGAAGACCCCCATTGGAGTTCCACGGACGCCCCTGATCCCCGCGATGAGTAGGAGTTCCCGGCTTCACGACCCCTCCGAGGACGACCACGAGTTGACCTCCGCGTGACACGGGCCACCCATCATGGGGAAATCTTTGGTTTCCCCTGGTCATTACAGTGACGAAGGATCGTGGTGCCGCCCCGCGGCGCGCTGGGCCCGCTGGGCGGGCAGCGAGACCTCCGGTCCCACCGACCAAGAAAGTCTCCGTACTCACGTCATGATCCGCGGACAAGCGCGTTGGAGCGAGTGAGACGGCAACCGGCCGGCGCCCCAGGAACGCCTGGGCCGGACGAGAAAAGGTTTGGCGAACATGAACAGTAGCGATATCACTGCCACCGCCGAGCTGGGCCTGCGACTCGTGGTCCCGGAGCGCACCGCGGTTCCCCTGGTCGCGCGACTCGACTACAGCGCTGACGACCCGTACGCGATCCGCGTGGCCTTCCACACCGGCGAGGACAGCCCCGTCGAGTGGATCTTCGCCCGCGAGCTCCTCACCGTGGGCATCGTGCGCCCCGTCGGCGAGGGCGACGTCCGGGTGTGGCCCTCCAAGAGCGAGGGTGGAGAGCGCTCGGTGAGCATCTCCCTCTCCTCTCCCTTCGGTCAGGCGGAGTTCGACACCCAGGTCTCCCCCCTCGCCGAGTTCCTCCACCGCACCTACGAGATCGTCCCGGCCGGTCAGGAGGGCAGCTTCGTCGACCTCGACGAGGAGATCCAGCAGCACCTCCACTCCTAGGGAGTGGAACGGAGCCCGGCACCCCCGTGGGGCGGCGCGAGCGGGGCACCGACACATCGGCGGAAGAGTGAGGGGACGACGCCTGGGCGTCGTCCCCTCACTCGTTCCCGTTCCCGAGGACCCCGGTCACGGGTCCTGGTCGTCCGCGGAACGCTCGGCGAACACCGCCATCGCCTTGAGCGTGATCGGCCCCGGCTCCGCCGACACCGTCCGGTCGTCGATGGCCAGGATCGGCTGTACGTCGCGCCCGGTGGAGGTCAGGAACGCCTCGGTGATCTCGGGCAGACGCTCCATGGGAACGTCCTCCTCCTCGCCGCCGAACCACTCCAGGACCAGCTCGCGGGTGATGCCGGCCAGCGGCCCCGCCGACAGCGGCGGGGTGACCAGCCGGCCGTCCAGCACCACGAAGACGTTGCTGCCGGTGCCCTCGCACAGGTTCCCCGAGATGTTGCGGAAGATCGCCTCGCTCGCGCCCCGCTCGCTCGCGTAGGCCAGCGCGCGCACGTTGTCGGCGTAGGAGGTGGTCTTGAGCCCCGCCAGGGCCCCGAACTCGTTACGCGGCCACGGAGCCAGCGCCACGGTCGTGTGCGGGGCGATCCCGGGGAAGGGCGACATCGCCACGATCATGGTCTGCTCCCCCTCCCCGCGGCCCGAACCCAGCGGCCCGGTCCCGTCGGTGACGGTGATGCGCACACGGGCGTCGGTCACCTCAGCGTTGGCCTCCAGGGCCCGGGCGACGCCGTCGGCGATCAGTTCCAGGTCCGGCTCGTCCATGCCCAGGCCGGTCGCGGAACGCGCCAGCCGCTTCAGGTGCCGGGTCAACGCGAACGGACGCCCGTTCCGCGCCCGGACCGTCTCGAAGACACCGTCCCCGACGGTGACGCCGTGGTCGACCACCGGAATCAGCGCGTCCTTCTCCTCCAGCACCGCGCCACGCCCATGGCCGGCTCCGGCGATCCACACCCTCATTGCAACCCCCACTCTCAAGAGCCCTGGTCGGGCCGGTGTCATCCTCGAATCCTGCCACTTCGGAGCGGGTGCCCGCCGGGAGATGCCCCGAACCGGGCCCTACCCGGCGCCGTCCCCCCTGACAAGACCTGTGACCGGCACCGGCCGCGAGGCCTCTCCGCACCGTCTTTCGCGACCCCGTTCTCGCTGGTCCGGACACCGGAACACGCCGGTGTTCCGCCCCGTCCCACGAACGATGGCCGGACAGATAAGTTACGAATGACTATCATCTGGGCAACGCTTATGCGGGACCGGTGGCCGTACCCCCACGACGGTGACCTCCCCGGAACGTCCCGCAGAGCACGCGCTCCAGAACACACAAGGCCCCGCCTCCGACAGAGCAAAGAGAGACATGACCCAACCGAGCACCGCCCGCGGAGAACTCAGCTGGCTGCTGGACGACCTCCTGACTCGCGCATCGGGCACTCAGCACGCCATCGTCCTGTCCACCGACGGGCTCCTCATGGCGACCTCCAGTGGCCTGGACCGCCCCGCCGCCGAACACCTCTCGGCCATCGCCTCCGGACTGCACAGCCTCGCGGGAGGGGCCAGTCGGCAGTTCTCCGCGGGCGACATCCGCCAGAGCATCATCGAGATGGACCGCGCCTTCCTCTTCGTGGCCGCCGCCGGCGAGGGTGCCTGCATGGCCCTGATGTCGGACGCCGACAGCGACGTGGGCCTGATCGCCTACGAGATGAACAAGGTGATCGAGCGCGTCGGTCAGTACCTGTCCGCCCCACCCCGGCCGGACATGCCCTCCACCCCCGCGCAGGCGGAGAACTGATCCTCGTTCCGTACGCACGCGCGGGGATCCGCCCCTGCCGCCGCGGTGGACCTCGACGGTCCGCCACGGCAGGGCACGGAACCCCGTGGGGAAGTCGATTTCGCACTTGCCCGAAGATCCGCTAGAGTTCTTAACGCAGCGAGGGACGCGGCACCGGGAAGAACCGGAGGCCACGGAACACTCGCCGCGCGGACGTGGCTCAGCTGGTAGAGCATCACCTTGCCAAGGTGAGGGTCGCGGGTTCGAATCCCGTCGTCCGCTCGAAGGGTCCGAACACGATCGCCTCGGCGACACGGTAGGATCCAGGGACGGGAGAGATCCCGTACCACACGCGGACGTGGCTCAGCTGGTAGAGCATCACCTTGCCAAGGTGAGGGTCGCGGGTTCGAATCCCGTCGTCCGCTCGGAGAAAGGCACGCATGGGTGCCGCTCGGCCCCCCGTGCCTCCAGCCGGAGTGGCCGAGTGGTTGAGGCAAGGGACTGCAAATCCCTGCACACGGGTTCGATTCCCGTCTCCGGCTCCATGCGCACCACATTTCCATAGGGGCGATTAGCTCAGTTGGCTAGAGCACTACCTCGACACGGTAGGGGTCACAGGTTCGAGTCCTGTATCGCCCACAGGTAAGGCCGAAGGCCGGGATCCACACGGATCCCGGCCTTCGTCGTTCCCGGGGTCCGAGCCGGGCGCACCGCTCCCCCGCCGGGAGGACTCGGACCGCGCGGCCGGCTCAGATGCGAGCGCCGATGGCCCCGGCCCCCCGTGACAGCTCGGGCAACCAGGTGAGCAGCTCCTCCGCGCTGGTGACGTCGGTCGTCGTCACCAGGTTGAGCGCCCCGGCGAGTTCCTTGTCGGCGTCGTACACCGGCACGCTCAGGCTCAGCGCGCCCAGTTCCCGCTCGGACTCCGAGAGGTGGTAGCCGTTCTCGCGCACCCTACGGATGTCCTCCATCAGGGCCCGCTCCCCCTGAACCCGACCCGAGGCCAGCGCGACCTCCGGGAAACGGCGAACGTAGTCCTCGATCTCCTCGTCCGGCCAGGCGGCGAGCAGCACCTTCCCACCACCGACGTCGAGCGGCACGCGCCGTCCGATCGGGAACTGGTAGCGGAGGGGGTCGGCTCCGCTGACACGGGCGACGAGGATGCGTTCGTCCCCCGAGCGGACGAACACGGAGGAGGTCAGCCGCGTGGTCGCGGAGAGCTCGGTGAGCACCGGCGTGGCGATCGTGCTCATCCGGTCGTTGACCACGAAGCCGTGCGCCAGCCCCAGCACCACCGGGCCGAGTGAGTACCCCAGACGCCCCTGTTGGACGTAGCCACGCCGCACGAGCTGGTTCACCGTCCGCTGTGTGGTGGCCAGGTGCAGGTCGGTCTCCCTGGCGATGTCGCTCAGCCGCAGCGGACCGCGCGCGCGTTCCAGGCATTCGAGCACGTCCAGCGCACGGTCGAGCGTGCGTCCCTGGTTTCCGCCTCCGGCGCCCATGCTCGCCTCGTCACCCCTTCTTCGTTTTCTTCTGAGGATTTCCTCGCCCCGGGCGATGACCTCCAAGCCCGTGGAATACGGCGATCCGGCTCGCCTCCGTTCCCTCCAAGGTAGCGGAGGGGTTTCCGGGAGGTTGACAGCCGAGAGAGCCACAGGTCACACTCCCTATCAATCCACAAGATAAACTATCACTCAATGATAGCTGGTGCATGATGAAGGTAGCCGTTCTGGGACTGGGCGAAGCCGGCGCGATCTTCGCGGAGGCCTACGCCGCCGCCGGTCAACTGGTCATCGGCTTCGACCCCGCGAGCACGGTGCGGACCCCCGAGGGCGTCGATCGGGCCTCTTCGACCGCGGAGGCGGTGGCCGGGGCGGACGTGGTCCTGAGCCTGGCCACGGCCGCCCACGCGGTCTCCGTCGCCCGTGAAGCCGCGCCCGCGTTGCGGTCCGACGCCGTCTACATCGACCTCAACGCGGCCTCACCGCAGGTCAAGACGGATGTGGCACGTACTGTCGATGGTGCGGCCCGCGTGGTCGACGGGGCCCTCATCGGTTCGGTCGTCAAGTTCGGGTCGAAGGTCGACATCCTCCTCGCGGGCCCCGCGGCCGAAGAGGCCGCTCGGATGCTCCGGGTCGTGGGCGCGAACGCCGAGCCGATCGGCGAGACCGTGGGCGCCGCGTCGGGGCGCAAGCTGCTGCGCAGCGTGTTCATGAAGGGGTTGGGGGCGCTGATCACCGAGGCCTTGGACGCCGGACGCGCGGCGGGCGAGGAGGAATGGATGCGCGAGCAGGTGGCCGCCGCCCTCACGGACGGGACCGCCGCGCTCGAGCGGTTGGACAACGGGACACGGCTGCACGCCGTGCGGCGCTCCCAGGAGCTGGACGCCAGCATCGCCCTGCTGGACGAACTCCGTGTGGAGGCCCCGGTGAGCACGGGCGCGGCCGACCGTCACCGGTACCTGGCGCGTGTGACCGACCACCCCGACGAACGGCTGATCGACGCCTACGCGACGATCCCCACCGCCGCCATCGGGGACGCGCGGGACCGGCTCGGTTTCCTGTCCTCCAGGATCAGGCCCGTCTGGGCCGGGGCCCGGCTGTCGGGGCGCGCCCTGACGGTGCGGACACGGCCCGGTGACAATCGCGCGTTGCACGAGGCGCTGACCGTCGCCCGCCCCGGCGACGTCCTGGTCGTGGACGGAGGGGGCGACGACTCCCGGGCGCTGTTGGGAGAGCTCATCGCCGAACGCGCCATCAACAAGGGGGTGCGCGGGATGGTGATCGACGGAGCGGTCCGCGACGCCGACGAACTGCGCGAACTCGGCTTCCCCGTCTGGTCCGCCGCGATCTCTCCCGCGGGGCCCTACAAGGACGGGCCGGGCCACATCGGTCACACCATCGCGGTGGGCGGCGCGGTCTGTTCCCCGGGGGACATCGTGGTGGCCGACGGGGACGGCGTGTTCGTCGTGCCCCGCCTGGAGGCCGAGCGGACCCTTGTCGCCGCCCGGCTCGTCCTGGCCGACGAGGCCGAGCGCCGCGAGGCGATTCGGAGGGAACGCGCGTGACGATCCCCTCCCCCACCCGGTCGCTCCCCCGAAGCGACACATCGCCCGTCCACGGGCACCAGAGTTCCCCTCCACCGAAAGTCGACCCATGCCGATCGCGCTACTAGCCCTCGCGGCGTTCATCGCCGTGATCATCGTGTGGAACGTCGTGTTCAAGCGGAACATGGGCGAGGCCATGCTGCTCGGACTCGTGGTCACCGCCCTGTTCGCCGGAACACGGGCCCCGGAGTACCTCTTGGGAGGGCTGGCCGACGCCCTCACCCACGACGTGCTCTACGCCGCCCTGGCCTTCGTGTTCATGGCCTACCTCATCGACACGACGGGGCTGATCCAGAAGATCCTGGCCATCCTCAACTCCGCCTTCGGACGCCTCCGGGGCGGCCCCGCGTTCATCGACACGGCCGGTTCCGCCGTCTTCGGGGCCCTGTCCGGGTCCAACTCCGCGAACACCGCCTCCAGCGGTTCCTTCACCGGCCCCTGGATGGTGCGCACCGGGTGGACCCCCACGCGGGCGGCCACCGTGCTCGCCGGTAACGGCGGGATGGGCGCGGCTCTGCCACCCAGTGCTTCGATGGTCATCATGATCGGCTTCGCCGGAGGGATGGTCACCACCGGCCAGGTGTATCTGGGTCTCCTGATCGCCGGGCTGTACCAGATCCTGCTGCGCATCGGTCTGGTCACGTACTTCGTCCGCCGTGACGGTGTCCCCAGGGTGGACGAGCACGACCTGGTGCCGATGCGTACGTCGCTGCGTCAGGGGGCCGGCGCGCTGACGATCTTCCTCGGCGCCCTCATCCCCATCGCCGTCACCGTGGGCCCCCTGGCCACCTACCTCACCGAGGCCACGCCACTGGGCGACGCGGTCGGCGACATCTCCCTGCTGACCTGGATCCCCATCCTCATCATCGGCTTCTCGCTCATCGCCGGTCGGGACCGTCTCCCGCGGACGGTGCGCGGCTGGTCCCGTCTTCTGGACGGCGCCCTGCCGAAGTTCGCGACCATCGGCGCCCTGCTGTTCTTCGCGATCGCCGCGAGCGAGATCCTGGGGCGCCTGGGCCTGGCGGAGGACGTCAACGTCATCCTGGAGTCCCTGCCCGTCGGTTCCACCGTGATGGTGGTCGTCGTCGGCCTGGTGATCACCCTGGTCGCCGGTCCGCTCTCGTCCACGGCCACCCTGACGGCGGTCGGTCAGATCTCCTTCCTCGCGCTGGTCGGCGTGGGGGTCGACCCTCTCCTCGCGATCATCGCGATCCTGGTGTTCGCCTCCACCGAAGGGGCCTCCCCTCCCGCCTCCGGCTCGATCTTCGTCGCCGCGGGTCTGACCGGGGCACGGCCGGAGAGCACCTTCCTGCCGCTCATCGTCTACTACATGATCCCGATCTTCCTGATCGGCTGTCTGATCGGTTGGGGCGTCCTTCCGGTCCTGGGGGTATGACCATGCTCGCTCTCAAGCCCCGGACCTTCGGCGTGGTCCGCGCGCTGTTCAAGGTCGGTCTCGTCTGCTGCCTGGCACTAGGAGCGCTCCTGGTCCTGGGACAGATGGCCGGAGTCCTCACCCAACGTCCGGACTGGGTGACCGGCGCCTCCGACCTGCTGTTCGTGCCGAGCGTCGGCGCGGCGGCGACCTTCGGTGTCCTCGGTTTCATCTGCAACTACCTCGCGCCGGAGGAGCCGGAGTCCGAGGACGACTGAGGGTCCGGGAAGGGCGGGGCGGGGCGCGCCGTCACCCGCCCCGCCCTTCCCGGTGTCGGGGTCAGAGGTCGCGGTCGGGAGCGTCCAGGGCCAACCGGTAGCCGCGCTTGACCACGGTCCGGATGATCCGGGGGTCGCCCAGGGCGGTGCGCAGTCGGGCGATGGCGGCCTCCACCGCGTGGGCGTCGGCGTCCTCGCCCAGGCAGGTGAGCAGCCGAGCCCGGTCCAAGACCTGCCCGGGGCGATGCGCCAGAGCTCTCATGACGCGCATCAGTGTGGGAGAGAGCGTGCGGGCGACGCCGTCGACCAGGACGGCGTGACCTCGCGGTTGGAGATGGTGCCCGGCCACCTCCAGAGTGGGGTACCGGGCCGGCAACTCCTCGGCGAGCCTGCGGATCTGGGCGCCGACGCGCGCGCGTTCGGGCCGGACGGTGGGGATATCGTGCGCCACGAGCGGGCGGGCGGTGACCGACCCCACGCACATGGCCAGGACGTCGCCGCGCAGGGCGTGGACCAGGTCGGCCCGGCGGCCGGTGGCGTGGGCCCGGGCGAGCAGTCCGGCCGCGGCGGGGGCGCTGGTGAAGGTGACGGCCTCCGCTCCCCCGGAGACGACGGTCTCGATGAGACGGTCCAGGGCGGCCGTGTCCTCCGGCTCGACCCAGCGGTAGACGGGGACCTCGATCACCTCGGCCCCGGCCAGGCGCAGTGCGGCGGTGAAGTCCGGCAGCGGTTCACCGTGCAGCTGGACCGCCACGCGCAGGCCTCGGACACCTTGGGCGAGCAGGTGGTCCAGGACCTCGGCGGAGGATTCCGAGTTCGGTGACCACTCTTCGGTGAGACCGGCCGCGCGGAGGGCACCGCGGGCCTTGGGGCCTCGGGCCAGGAGACGTGAACCGCGCATCCCGGTCAGGAGCCGGTCGGCGACGCCCCACGTCTCGCACGCCTCGATCCAACCGCGAAAGCCGATGCCGGTGGTGGCCACGACGATGTCGGCGGGGCGACGGGCGAGTTCGTCGGAGACCGAGGCCAGGCGTCGGTCGTCGCTGATCGGGACGATGCTCAGAGCGGGGGCGGACACGACCCGGGCCCCTTTGCGGCGTAGCAGGGCGCCGATCTCCTCGGCTCTGCGGGCGGCGGTCACGGCCACGGTGAAACCGGTCAGTGGACCGGAGGGCGTGGACCCGCTCGCGGAGACGGTGTCGTCGAGGGTGGTGGGGACCGTGCTCACGGGGTCCCCTCCTCGGTGCGGACGGCGATCTGCACCGTGGCGCCTCTCCGTCGTACGGGCCAGGTGGTCAGGCACGTGTGCTCGTCGTCCAGGCTGCGCCCGGTCGACAGGGAGAAGACGTGCTTGAGCATGGGCGAGGCGATGGTGGGCTCCCCCGCCCGGTCGCCGACGATACCTCGGGAGATGACGGCGGCCCCGGTGTAGGGGTCGATGTTGTCCACCGCGTACAGGCGATGGTCACGGGTGCGGAACAGGGCCGCCTGGCGTCCGTCGGGGAGCAGGACGGCCACTCCGTCCTCGACCCCCGGCAGGTGCGCGGGGCAGGCGTCGATCCAGGTCGTGGTCGGCTGGACGGTGGCGGTGATCATCGTGGTCCTTCCTGGGGTCGACGGGCGGGCATGCCCAGGTCCACGGACGCGCCGGCGGGCACGGGCTGGTCGCGGACGGTGGTGAAGTCGATGGTGGGGTCGGGGGCGTGGGGGGCGTTGGCGAAGGAGACGAACCGGGAGAGCTTCTCGGGGTCGGCCAGGACGGCGGCCCACTCGTCGGTGTAGGAGGCCACGTGGCGTTCCATGGCCTCCTCCAGTTCCGCGGCGATCCCGAGGCTGTCGTCGATCACGACGTCGCGCAGGTGGTCCAGGCCGCCTTCGAGGGACTCGATCCAGGGCGCGGTGCGCTGAAGCCGGTCGGCGGTGCGCACGTAGAACATCAGGAACCGGTCGATGTAGCGGATGAGGGTGGACTCGTCCAGGTCGCCTGCCAGGAGTTCGGCGTGGCGGGGGGTGAAGCCGCCGTTGCCGCCCACGTACAGGTTCCACCCCTGGTCGGTGGCGATCACCCCGAAGTCCTTGCCTCGGGCCTCGGCGCACTCCCGGGCGCATCCGGAGACGGCGGACTTGAGTTTGTGGGGTGAGCGCAGGCCCCGGTACCGCTCCTCCAGGCGGATGGCCAGACCCACCGAGTCCTGGACGCCATAGCGGCACCAGGTGGTGCCCACGCAGGACTTGACGGTGCGCAGGGCCTTTCCGTAGGCGTGTCCGGATTCGAAACCGGCCTCCACCAGACGCGCCCAGACCGCGGGCAACTGTTCGAGGCGGGCGCCGAAGAGATCGATGCGCTGCCCGCCGGTGATCTTGGTGTACAGGCCGAAGTCGCGAGCGACCTCGCCGATGACGATGAGCCGCTCGGGGGTGATCTCGCCGCCGGGGATCCGAGGTACGACCGAGTAGGTGCCGTTGCGCTGGAGGTTGGCCAGGTAGCGGTCGTTGGTGTCCTGGAGGGTGGCCTGCTCGCCCTCCAGGATGTGACCGTTGCCCAGTGAGGCCAGGATCGACGCGACGGCGGGTTTGCAGACGTCGCATCCGTGTCCGGTGCCGTGGGAGGCGATCAGCGCGGAGAAGGTGGAGACGCCGGTGGAGCGGACGATCTCGACGAGTTCGGCGCGCGAACGGGTGAAGTGCTCGCACAGGGCCTTGGACTGTTCGATGCCGGACCGGGCGAGGATCCGCTTCAGCATGGGCACGCACGAGCCGCAGCTGGTGCCCGCCCCGGTACGGGCCTTCAGAGCGGGGACGTCATGGTCTCCATCGGCGATGGCCCGGGAGAGGGCGCCCTTGGTGACGGCGTTGCACGAGCAGATCTGCGCGTGGTCGGGCAGGGAGTCGGCGCCCAGGTCGGCCCCGCCCTCGGGGGTGATCAGGGAGAGCGGGTCGCCGGGGAGGGGGGAACCGACCAGGGGGCGCAGGGCGGAGTAGGCCGAGGCGTCGCCGACCAGGACGCCGCCGAGCAGGGTTCCCGCGTCGTCGGAGACCACGAGTTTGGCGTAGCGGCCGCCCGCGGCGTCGTTGACGACCACGTCCAGGGCCCCGGGGGTACGGCCGTGGGCGTCGCCGAAGCTCGCCACGTCCACGCCCAGGAGTTTGAGCCTGGTCGAGGTGTCGGCTCCGGTGAAGACGGCCTCCCCGCCCAGAAGACGGTCCGCGACGACCTCGGCCATGGCGTTGCCCGGGGCGATGAGGCCGTAGACGGTGCCGCGGTGCTCGGCGACCTCTCCGATGGCGTGGATGCGGGGGTCGTCGGTGGTGCAGGTGTCGTCGATGACGACGCCGCCGCGTTCGCCGATCCGGAGCCCGGCCGCGCGGGCGAGATCGTCGCGGGGACGGACGCCGACCGAGAAGACGACGAGGTCGGTGTCCAGGCGGTCTCCTCCGTCCAGGACCAGGCCGGCCGCCCTCCCTTGGGGGGAGGCCTCGATGGCCGTCGACGCGGTACCGGTGTGGACGTGGACGCCCAGATCGGTGACCAGGGCGCGCAGCAGCGCGGCGGCCCCCTGGTCGATCTGCGCGGGCATCAGGTGGGGGGCGAGTTCCACCACGTGTGTCTCCAGACCCAGCAGGCGCAGGGCGTTGGCGGCCTCCAGCCCCAAGAGCCCACCGCCGACGACCACGCCGGTGCGGGCGTCGCGGGCGGAGGCGATGATGGCGTCCAGGTCCTCGATGGTGCGGTAGACGTGGCAGCCGGGCAGGTCGTGGCCGGGGACGGGCGGCACGAAGGGGGTGGATCCGGTGGCCAGGACCAGACGGTCGTAGCGCAGCCCACGGCCGCGGGCGGTGGTCACGGTGCGGGCGTCGCGGTCGATGGCGGTGACGCGTTCGTCGACGTGCACGTCGACGGTGGGGCCGGAGAGATCTCCCAGGGAGAGGTCGTGGGCGTCGGCACCGTCGAAGTAGGAGGACAGGGCCACCCGGTCGTAGGCGGTGCGGGGTTCCTCTCCCACGAGGGTGACGTGCAGGTGACGATCGGTGTCACGGTCACGGAGGGCCTCGACGAGGCGGTGGCCGACCATGCCGTTGCCGACGACGACGATCTCTTCCATGGTGTGCGCGGCTCCTCCTGCTACGGGGGCGGACGGATCCCAGACAACCTCTCGCGTGTTTCCGTCGGGTCGGCCGCGTGTGACGCGGTCGTTTCGTTGTGCCGTCACCGCGGTTCGAGGGCCTGTGATGTCACGGGGGCGTGTCGTCACGGCGGGGCCGGCCCCGGGCGCGCGGTCGCGGGGCGGCGATCCCGACGGATCACCCCGCCGGGGCGCTGCGCATCCCCTCCAGCACGGCCCGTACCTCGCGCACGCATCCACCGCAGCCGGTGGTGGCGCGGGTGCGTTCGGCGATGTCCTCTCGGGTGCGGGCCCCGTCCAGCCACGCCTGTTCGATCTCGATACGGCCGACCGCGTTGCAGCGGCACACCGGCGCGTCCCGTGCCTCCTGAAGACCCGAGGTGGGAAGGGGCGCTCCTTGGAGCAGGGCCAGCCGGTCCGAGGGCACCGGGTCGCCGGTGTCGTAGAGTCCGGCCAGGGTGGCGGCGGCCTCGGGGAAGCCCAGCAGTACCGCGCCCACCACCTTCTCCTCACGGACGGCCAGCTTGGCGTAGCGGCCGCCGTAGGGGTCGCTGATCGTCACCGTCTCCGCGTTCGGAGAGCCCTCTTCCTCGTGGACCCGGCCGAACGCGGTCAGTTCGATGCCCTCGGCCTTGAGGCGGGTCAGCGGTCGGGCTCCGGTGTAGGTCGCGTGCGGTGCGGTGCCGGTCAGGCGTTCGGCCAGGACCGCGGCCTGTTCCCAACCCGGCTGGACGAGCCCGGCCCCGCCGCCGGGATGGCGGGCACAGTCTCCGATGGCGTGCACACGCGGGTCGGAGGTGGCCATGCGGTCGTCCACCACGACACCGTGATCGACCTCGATCCCGGCGGAGGCGGCCAGGTCGGTGTCGGCTCTCACTCCGGCCGCGACCACGAGGGCGTCGCCGGGCAGGATCCGGCCGTCGTCCAGTTCCAGTCCGGAGCCGGGGGTCCAGCGAACGGCGGTCCGACCGGAGTGGACCGTCACGCCCAGGGCGGCGTAACGGTCGGCCAGGATGTCCGCGGCCGCTCGGTCGATCTGGCGGCACATGATCCAGGGCGAGGCCTCCACCACCGAGACCCGTACCCCTCGGCCCACCAGGCCGCGTGCGATCTCCAGCCCCAGGACCCCTCCGCCCAGGACCACCATGGGAGCGCCGGGGCGGGCCATCGCGATCAGACGCCGACAGTCCTCCAGGTCACGGAGGACGCCCACTCCCTCCCCCGGTCCTCCCTCCGAAGCGCGCACGCCCGGGACCGGAGGAAGCACGGCGCGTGCCCCCGTGGCCAGGACGAGTTCGTCGTAGGGCAGGCGGGAACCGTCGTCCAGGGTGAGGACGCGTCGTCGGGTGTCCAGGTCCGTGGCGGTCGTACCGGTGCGCACGGTGATCCCCGGCCCATCGGGTACGGGCAGCCGGATCCGTTCGGCGGTGTGGTCCCCGGCGAGCACACCGGAGAGCAGGACCCGGTTGTAGGCGGTGTGGGGTTCCGCTCCGACCACGCTCACCCGCACGTGTTCTCCGGACGGGTCCAGACGGGCGACCTCTTGGGCGAAACGGGCACCGACCATGCCGTTGCCGACGACCACGATCCGGCGGGGAGAGGTGTTCTGGAGGGTGTTCAACCGTGACCTCCGGGTGTGGGGGCGCCGGTCTCCTCCGGAACGCCTCGGCCGTTCCGGTCCGGCGGGGCGGGTTCCAGACGCACGGCGCTGACCTTGAACTCGGGCATACGGCTGGTGGGGTCCAGCGCCGGATGGGTGAGGTTGTTGGCGGACTGTTCGCCCGCGAAGTGGAAGGGCAGGAAGACGGTGTCCAGGCGGGCCGTGGGCGTCAGACGCACGCGGGCGAGGGTGTGCCCACGCCGGGAGACGACCCGTGCCGTATCCCCGTCGGCCAGCCCGACACGGGCCGCGGTGGCGGGGTGCACCTCCACGTACACCTCGGGCTCGGCGGCGTCGAGTTCGGCCACACGCCTGCTCTGGGCCCCGGACTGGTAGTGGCCCATCAGCCTGCCCGTGGTGGCCACCAGGGGGTGGTCGGGATCGGTCTCCTCGGCGGGGGGCCGATGGTCGACCGGGACGAGGCGGGCGCGTCCGTCGGGGTGGGCGAAGGAGTCCAGGAAGAGACGGGGTGTGGACTCCTCGGGTGAGCGCACCGGCCAGTACAGCGCCTGACCGTCGGCCAGACGTTCGGGCGTGACCCCGGAGTAGTCGGCGGCCCCTCCGGCGGAGGCCCGTCCGAGTTCGGCCAGGACGGTGTCGGGGTCGGTGGGGAAGCGATCGGCCGGCTGTCCCAGTCGTGCGGCCAGCGAGGAGAGGACCTCCAGGTCGGTCCGGACCCCGTCGGGCGGGGCGGTGGCCCTCTCACGGCGTAGGATCCGCCCCTCCAGATTGGTCATGGTGCCGCGTTCCTCGGCCCACTGGGCCACGGGCAGGACCACGTCGGCCATGGCGGCGGTCTCCGAGAGCACGAAGTCGGCCACCACCAGTAGATCCAGGGCGTCCAGGCGGGCACGTACACGCGCGGAATCGGGGGCGGAGACCACGGGGTTGGAGCCGAACAGCAGAAGGGCGCGTGGCCCGTCGGGGGTGCCCAGGGCGTCGAGGAGTTCGAAGGCCGAACGCCCCGGGCCGGGCAGGGAGTCGGGCTCCACACCCCACACCCGGGCCACGTGGTCACGGGCCTCGGGGTCCTCGATGTGCCGGTAGCCGGGCAACTGGTCGGCCTTCTGGCCGTGCTCGCGTCCGCCCTGGCCGTTGCCCTGACCGGTGATACACCCGTAGCCCGAGCCCCGACGGCCCGGTAGTCCCAGGGCCAGGGCCAGGTTGATCCAGGCCGAGACGGTGTCGGTCCCTTTGGAGTGCTGTTCGGTGCCGCGCCCGGTGAGGATGTAGGCGGCGTGGTCTCGGGCGGCCCGGCCCAGCAGGTCGGCGGCGGCACGGATGTCGGCGGCGGGTACGCCGGTGACACGTTCGGTGCGTTCGGGCCACCAGGCGGCGGCGTGTTCCCAGGCGGCGTCGAACCCGGTGGTGCGTTCGGCGAGGTACTCCTCGTCGCACCGGCCCTGTACACGTGCGGCGTGCAGTAGCCCCAGGGCCAGGGCCGTGTCGGTGCCGGGACGGGGCGCCAGGTGGAGGCCGCCCCGATCGAGGGCGACCTCGGCGGTGGCCGAGCGACGCGGGTCGATGACGATGAGGGCGGGTGAGGACAGATGTCCCATCATCGGCGGCATGGTCTCGGCGGGGTTGGCCCCGGCGAGCAGGACCACGTCGGCCTCGGCGACGTCGGTCAGGGGGAAGGGCATGCCCCGGTCCAGGCCGAAGGCCCGGTTGCCCGCGGCCGCCGCCGACGACATGCAGAAGCGGCCGTTGTAGTCGATCTGGGAGGTCCCCAGGGCCAGGCGGGCGAACTTGCCCAGGGTGTAGGCCTTCTCGTTGGTCAGGCCGCCACCGCCGAAGACGGCGACGGAGTCGGGGCCGGCCGCGGCGCGAAGGGCCATGAGGCGTTCGGCGACGTGATCCAGGGCGGTGTCCCAGTCGGTCTCGACCGGATCGGAGTCGCGGTCCTTCCGCAGCAGGGGGCGTGTGAGCCGGTCGGGGACGGTGAGGACCTCGGCCGCGGTCCATCCCTTGCGGCACAGTCCGCCCCGGTTGGTGGGGAAGGGGGCCGGGCGGACGGCCGGACGTCCCTCCGGCCCCCGCTCCAGGCGCATGGCGCACTGGAGCGCGCAGTAGGGGCAGTGGGTGATGGTCATCGGGCCGTGGCCCCGACGTTCTCGACGGCGAGGGCGGGGCGCGCGGGGCGACGCATGTACACGGCCCAGGTGACCAGCGCGCAGAGAAGGTAGAAGGCGCCGAAGGCGAGGAAGGCGGGCGCGGTGGAACCGGTCGCGGCGAAGGACTCGCGGAAACCGACGTTGATGCCCACGCCCCCCAGAGCGCCGACCGCGCCGATGAGGCCGAGCATGGAGGAGGCCACGCGTTTGGCGCGGGCCAGGGCCCGGTCCCGGGGCTCACCGGCGGCGACGGCGTCCTCGGCGCGGGCCGCGTGGATGGAGGGGATCATCTTGTAGGTGGAGCCGTTGCCCAGTCCGGTGAGGGTGAACATCACCGCGAACGTCCCGATGAACAGGGGTGCCCGACCGGTCTGAACGGCCAGGACGAGCACGGCGGCGCAGGCGGCCATGGCGGTGAACACCCACAGCGTGACGCGGGCCCCGCCCAGGGAATCGGCCAGTCTTCCTCCGACCGGGCGGACGAGGGAACCCACGACCGGGCCCAGGACCGCGATCCCCGCGGCATGGACGGGTTCCAGGCCGAACTGGGCCTGAAGCAGCAGACCGAAGGCGAAACCGGTGCCGATGAACGAGCCGAAGGTGCCCACGTACAGCAACGACATGATCCAGAAGTGGGGGTCGCGGACGGCCGACAGGTGAGCGTCCGTCTCACCACGTGGGTGGACGAGGTTGTTCATGGATCGGTGGGCCCACCAGACCGACAGCAGGATCAAGGGCATATAGAAGAGCGGGACCAGGTGGCCCGCCGATGTGGTGAACAGGGCGATGACGGTCAGGCCGACCAGCTGGACGGTGGCGACCCCGATGTTGCCGCCACCGGCGTTCAGTCCCAGGGCCCACCCCTTCTCCCTCTCGGGGAAGTAGGAGTTGATGTTGGCCATGGAGGAGGAGAAGTTTCCGCCGCCCACACCGGCGGTGGCGGCCAAAACCAGGAGCAGCCAGAAGGGGGTGTCGGGGTTCCGGACGAGGAAGAACGCGGCGACCGTGGGGACGATGAGCGCCAAGGTCGCGATGACGGTCCACGTGCGTCCGCCGAAGACCGGCACCGCCAGGGTGTAGGGCACCCGTAGGACGGCGCCGACCAGGGTGACCACCGACAGCAACAGGAACTTCTGTTCGGGGGTGGTGGAGAAGCCGTGCTCGGGGATCATGAACAGTACGAGCACCGACCAGATGCTCCACACCGAGAAGCCGATGTGCTCGGAGGCGATGGAGGCCCAGAGGTTGCGGCGGGCCACGTGGCGCCCCGTCCCCTCCCAGAACCGCCGGTCCTCGGGGTCCCAGTGGGAGATCCGGTCCCCGACCGCGCGCGGCGCGCGTCGGCCTGTCTCAGAGGTCACGTCCGGTGCCTTCCTACTCGACGGCTGTCGACCCTACCGAGGGTAGGAAGGCCGTGTTGCCCGGAGATGTCCGTCCGTGAAACACGAGAGACGGCCGGCTCACCCGGCGAGTGCGGCCGTGGTGAGCGCGTCCGTCGACGACGGATGATCCGTCCGGGGTCTCCGTCAACCCTGCTCGCCGTTGACGGCGAGTCTGCGCAGGGTCTGCTCCGAGGCGGTCGTCATCTCGTTCGGGACGCCGAGGGAATCGAGGAATTCGGCGGTGGCCCGCACCTCCTCACTGCGCCGGGAGGCGTGCTTGACGGTCCCGCTGAGAAAGCGGTCGACCAGCTCCGCGCCCCCCGTGAGCTGGGAGGCCACCTGTTCGCGCACCCATTCCTCCGCCCCCGCGGCCCTACCGGCCACGACGGCCTCGCACACCACCGAGGCGAGGGGCTTCATCAGGGAGCTGCGCAGGAGCTTGCGCGCCGTGGCCTCGCCCGGCTCTCCGGGCAGGACCTCCACGTCGGCGCCCAGGGACGCGCACACCCGCGCGACCTCGGGGGCGCCCGGACCACTGGCGATGAGGGCGGTGGCGGCTCCTCCGATCGTCATCGGGCCGAGGATGGCCACGTCGGCGAACCGGGCCCCGGTGGCCTGGACCTTCTCGCCGAGAGACCTCATGACGTCGGGGGTGGCGGAGGTGAGGTCGGCGTAGACGGTGTCCGGGGCGAGCGCTCCGAGCACGCTGTCCGCGACGGCGGGAGCGACGGAGGCGGAGGTGAGCACCAGCACCATGCCCGCCCCGGCCACGGCCTCGTGGGCGGACTCCGCGCGCCGGACGCCCTCGGGGGTGTCCGTGGGGCCGGGGTCGAAGCCGGTGACCTCGTGGCCCGCTCCGGCGAGCGCGGTGGCGTAGATGTTTCCGGCCTCACCCAGGCCGATGACGGTGATGCGCATGGTGACCTTTCGTCGTGTGGGAGCCGACGACGGGCCGGGACCGCGCACGAGTGCGCCCGCTCGGTCCGGTCGCCGCTCCGCCGTGGTCCGGCGGGCGGCGTTCCCGATACGGGGTCGGGCGCTGGGCCGGATCACGGAAGGGGGTGCCGCCCACTGAGGGCGGAGGCTGCTCTTCGGAGTTCGGGGACGGCCTGACGCAGGCGGTCCCGGGATGTGTGTTCGGAAGGCCCGGAGACGGAGAGGGCGGCGAGCACCTCCCCGGTCGGGCCGGTGACGGCGACGGCCGCGGCGGCGACGGCGACGTCGCGCTCACCGATGGTCAGGCTGTAGCCGTCCTTGTCGATGTCCTCCAGTTCCCGGCGCACCCGCTCGGGATCGAGCGGTTCTCCCGAGGCGTTCGCGCACCCTTCCGACATCGCCACCACGGCGTCCCGCTCGTCCTTGGGCAGGTGGGCCGCGATGACCTTGCCGGACCCCACGTAGAGGGGGAACCAGCGGCCGATCGGAACCTGGTAGTGCAATTGAGGGCTGCCGTCGACCCGCGCCGCGAGCACGCGCTCGAAACCGCTGCGCACGTAGAGGGAGGAGGTCAGCCCGGTGACCGAGGTCAGACTCTGCATGACGGGCCGGGACTGCCGGGTGAGCCGGTCGTTGACCAGGAACCCGTGGGCCATGCGCAGCACGGCCACACCCAGGCGGTAGGTCTGGTTCTCCGCGACCACGAGGCCTCTGCGCTGGAGTACCGCCAGCGACCGGAGCACGGTCGCCGGATGCAGGTCCACCAGGCGGCACAGGTCCACCAGACGCAGAGGAGTCTCGCTGCGCTCCAGGGCCTCCAGGACGTCGAGGGCACGCTCCACACTGCGCACCGTGGGCTGACCCGACGACTCTGTGGCCACTGCGGAACCCCTCAGACTCTGGAGCTGGATGTCCCGCAAATGCTACAGGGCGGCGATCCTGGCCCGAGCCTCCTCCTCGCCGGCGTGCTTGGCCTCGGCCGCCGCGACGATCTCCTCCAGACGGTGTCGAGGGATGACGGTGACCCCGTCGTCGTCGCCCACGATCACGTCACCGGGGTTGACCACCACACGGCCCACGGAGACCGGCACCTGGAGCAGGCCGGGGCCGTTACGGTAGGGGCCGGCCGGGGTGACGGCGCGCGCCCAGGTCGGGAAGCCGATGGCGCCGAGGTCGTCGGCGTCGCGGATGGCTCCGTCCACGACGAACCCGGCGAGCCCTCGGGCCTTGGCGCGTCTGCCCATGAGGTCGCCGAGCAGGGCCCTGTGCGTGACCGCCTGGCCGTCGATCACGAGGACGTCACCGGGTGCCGCGGTGTCGATCGCCTCGTGGATGAGCTTGTTGTCGCCCCCGGCGGTCATCACCGTGAAGGCCGGTCCCACCACCTTCGCGCCCTTCCAGACGGTCGAGATGGCGGCCTCGGCCACGTACAGGCGGTCGAGCACGTCACCGACGTTGGCCGCGGGTAGCGATCCCAGGCGGCGGTACAGGTCTTCGGGAAGGGGCGTGGTCTGTCCCGTCATGGGATTCCTTTCGAGGGTGCGAGCCGCCGAGTATGTTCAGCGACACGTCTAACATTTCACCTAGCGAAGTTCATTGTCAATGTATGAAAAATTGACAGCTCCTCACACACGAATCGTGACTCTTGGTGATGGTTCGAGGCGGGGCGCCCGCCCTGGATCGGGCCGCGCCCCGCCTCAGCGAGTGGGAGGACCGGCGGGTCAGGCCGCCGGGGTCTCCTGGTCGTCCTTCTGGAGGTAGGAGGCCAGGAACGCGATGACGCCGAAGGTGGACGCGAGGGTCACCGCGGGGACCAGCAGGTGGTCGGACGCCGCGCTGACGAGCCCGGGCAGCGACAGGAGGGTCCCCACCAGCTGCCCCAGCACCATGAGGATCGCGACGAGGAAGAACGCGGCGAACGTCGCGACGAAGAGGACCCGGAGGATGCTCAGCGCGAGGTGGCGCGGCGACTGTTTGCGTTCGGACATCGGGTGCCCCTTTCTGTTCGGGCGGATGGCCGTGCCACCCGCCTGGGACCGCGGTGGATCAGACGACGAAGATGGGCAGGATTCCCCAGCCCACGAGGCAGGCCAGGAGGATGATGGGCACGAGGTAGAACAGGATCAGCGGAACGAAGGTCTTCTCCGCCTTGACCTGCACGATCCCCGAGGCGATGAAGATCGGCGCGGAGGGCGGAGAGGACCCCTCGGTCGAGGCGGCCACCAGCGGCACGACCAGCGCGATCACCGGATCCACACCCACGGCGACGAGGCTGAGGAAGGACACCTGGCCCACGGCGGTGAGGGCGGCGGTCGATGTCAAGGGGATGGAGACGATCGCGATCAGGAGTACGGTCAACGCCACCATGAGGAAAGGCCCGGCGTTGAAGTAGCCCAGCACCTGCTCGACGTCCTCGGCCAGGCCGAGGTCCGCGAGCACACCGCTGGCGGCCATCGCGAAGATCAGCAGCGCGCCGATGGTGCCCAGGCGCGGCATCGCCGCGAGCACGAAGTCGTACCACTGGCGCGCGCTCCCCGGCAGCTCACGGCGGCCGACGATGGCGGCGATGAGGATGATCAGGATCGGGATCCAGGTGATGAGCGAGATGTCACCGAGCGCGTCCCCGAGGCGGTCCGGCGAGCCCAGGTACTCCGAGAGCGGACCGGTGGTCACCGCGATCGGGATGAGGGCCCCGAGGTAGATGAGGGTGGCGGGCCAGCCGGTGCGCCACACCCGACCGAACGGCAGACGGGCCTGATCCTCCGCGGACCGTACGCCGTCCACCCGGATGAAGGCGAACGCCACCACGAGGCGATGCAGAACCTGGTAGAGACCGGTGACCAGCAGGGCCAGGTAGATGTCCCCGGTCGAGACGGCCGCGCCCGCGAAGCCGAGCATGATCACCATGGACGAACTGGGCGGCAGGGCGGCGCCCATGCCCCCGTTGCCCGCGAGGATCGTGGCCGCGCGCGCCCTGCTGAAGCCGTTGCGCACCATCCAGGGCCCGGTGACCGAACCGGTGGAGGCGACGTTGCCCGAGTTGGAGCCCGACAGCGCCCCCATCACTCCGGACGCCACGATGTCCACGTAGGCGGGGCCGCCCCGTAGTCGCCCCAAGGCGGCGTTGAGGATGTCGAGGATCTTGTTGATGAGGCCGGTGCGCTCGATCATGTAGGCCATGAACACGAAGGCCAGCGCGGCGTAGATGACCTCGTTCGAGGTGGTGTTCACGAGACCGGAGACCATCGCTCCGAAGAAGTCCCCTCCCGCGAACAGGCAGGTGGCGATGAAGCCGAGGAACATGGCCTCGCCCATGTTCCTCTTGAAGACGGCGCTCCAGACGATGATGACCGCGATGAAGGCGGCCAAGGCCAAGAGTGCAGAGGGCATGGGAGGCTCCCGAGCTCGGTGATGTGGGGACGGCGTCGCGGATTACGCCGGCGATGGCGCGCACCGCTCGGAGGAATCGAACGGTCGGCCCGATGGGGAGGTCGTCCTCGCCCGCATGTCGACACTTTTCACCTGAATGAAACAACGTTTCAAACAGTGAAGTTTAAGTTCGCTGTGTGAAGTGTGTCCCAGGTTACGTCGAACGTCAACCGTTGGCCGGAAATCTCTTGACCTGCGATGAAGCGGTCACACCACGCACATGACCGAGGGCACGCTCCAGGCACGCGTGGCGCGCCCCACCGCGATTCGTTCGGCGAGCGGGGCACTTCGGGGCCCTGAGGCGGGGGTGGGAAACGGACCGTCCCGCCTCAGGGGACGGGGCCTGACCTCAGTCCGCCCCCCGTTCGGCGATGCTCTCGGCCAGGGCGAGTGTGCGCAGGGCGGCCGTCACCACCGGCGCGTCGATGAAGCGACCATCGGCCAGGGCGATCGCGCCGCCTCCGCGGGCCGACCCGACGGAGGCGCACTCGGCCGCCTCCGCGATCTGGCGGGCACGGGACACCTCCTCCTCGGAGGGGGTGAAGGCCCGCCGGATCACCGGCACCTGGCGGGGGTGGATCGCGGTCCGGCCGAAGAGTCCGATGTCTCGCCCACGCAGGCAGGAGCGGTACAGGCCCTCCGTGTCCCGGACTTCGATGTAGGCCGCCATGCCCGGTGCCGCCAGCCCGGCGGCGGCCGAGGCGACGACGATGCGGGTCCGCAGCCAGGAGAAGGCCTCGTCGCCCCTGAGCCCCAGCTCGGCGGTCAGGTCCGCCTCGCCCAGGGCCAACGAGCGCACGGCGGGGTGCGCCGCGATCTCCGAGACGTTCTCCACCCCCCGCGCGGACTCCAGGAGGCAGTCCACGGGCACGCCCTCACCGACGGCTTCGACGACGAGGTCGACGTCCTCCGCCGACTCGATCTTGGGCACCCGGACCCCGTCCGCTCCCCCCGCCGCCACGGCGGCGGCGTCGAGCGCGAACCACTCGCTGTGCGGCGCGTTGACCCGGACGTGCACCCGCGCCCCATCGCCGACCGGCTCCGCGCGGCGGGTCTCGAGGAAGTCCCGCACGTGGCGCCGGGCCGCGTCCTTGACCGGCGGCAGGACCGCGTCCTCCAGGTCCAGGATGACCGCGTCCGCTCCGGAGGCCATCGCCTTGGCGAAGCGCTCGGGCCGGTCGCCGGGCACGTAGAGCCACGTGACCAGGGGCGTCTGCACGGCGCTCATCAGATGACCCCCGCTTCGCGCAGCCCGGTCCGGGCCTCCTCGGAGTAGCCGAGCTCCGCCAGCACCTCGTCGGTGTGACGGCCCTTGGGCGGACCCACCCACCGGATCTCGCCGGGGCTCTCGGACATACGGAAGGGCACGTTCTGGACGGCCACGCTCCCGAGCTCGTCGTCCGGGACGTGCACGATCGTCTCCAGGGCCCGGTACTGCGGATCGGTGGCGATGTCGGACGCGTCGTAGATCGGCGCGATGGCCGCCTGCGCCCGGTCGAACTCCTCGATCACCTCGTCCGCGTCGCGCGCGGCGATCCAGGCGCCCACGGCCTCGTCGAGTTCGTCGGCGTGCTCGTAGCGGGTGCGGCCGGACGCGAACCAGGGTTCGTCCACCAGGTCCTCGCGACCCACCAGGCGCATCACGCGCTCCGCGATGGACTGGGCGCTGGTCGAGATCGCCAGCCAGCGGCCGTCCCGGGTCCGGTAGGTGTTGCGGGGCGCGTTGCTGGTGGACCGGTTGCCGGTCCGCTCCGGGATCGCCCCGGTCGCGTGGTAGGCGGTGAGCTGGGGGCCGAGGACCGTGAGGATCGGCTCGATGATGGCCAGGTCGATCACCTGGCCTCTACCGGTCTCCTCACGGTGGTGCACGGCGACCATGACGGCGTAGGCCACGGCCAGCGCCGCGATCCCATCGGCCAGGGCCAGGGGTGGGAGTGTGGGCGGACCGTCCGGCTGCCCGGTCATGGAGGCGAAGCCGCTCATGGCCTCGGCGAGGGTGCCGAAGCCCGGGCGGTGGGCCATCGGCCCCTTCTGTCCGAACCCGGTGACGCGGGCGATGATGAGCCGGGGGTTGCGTTCGAGAAGCGTCTCGGGGGAGAGGTTCCAGCGTTCGAGGGTGCCGGGGCGGAAGTTCTCGATGAGGACGTCGGCCTCGTCCAGCAGACGGAGCGCGACCTCCTGCCCCTCGGGCCGGGAGAGGTCGAGCGTGGTCGTGCGCTTGTTGCGGGCCAGCATCTTCCACCAGAGCCCGACCCCGTTCTTGGTGGGCCCGTGCCCCCGGGCGGGGTCGCCGCGACGGGGGTGCTCGACCTTCACGACCTCGGCCCCGAAGTCACCCAGGTAGGTGGCGGCCATCGGACCCGCGAAGAGCGTGGCAGCGTCGACGACCTTCAGGTTGCTCAGTGATCTCATATCAAACAACCTATAAGATATATAAACAGGCGCAAGGGGGTCGCCTCCGACGAACCACCCGGGACCCCGGCGGGGTGGGGGCGCCGGGCCTCTAAGCTTGGTTCCATGAACATCGTGTCGACAGGGAGGTCCTCTTTTGTCCGCCTCTGGTAGCGGGGAGACGGCGGGGCTCCCGCGCACCGGGCGCCCCCCGACGAGCAAGGCCGAGTACGTCCACGAGACGCTGCGACACGAGATCGTGAACGGGGTCCATCCCCCCGGCGCCTCCGTCAACCAGGACGAGGTCGCCACCCGTCTCGGGGTCTCCATCACCCCCGTGCGCGAGGCGCTGCGCCGCCTGGAGAGTGACGGCCTGGTGACCTACCGCGCGCACCATGGCGCCACCGTCTCCGCGCTCGGCGTCGAGGCAGCCGAGGAACTCCGACAGCTGCGCGCGGCGGTCGAGGGTCTGAGCGCGCGCCTGGCGGCCCAACGGATCACCGACGCCCAGCTGGCCGAGCTCACGGAGGTGCACGACCGCATGGTCTCCGGACGCGAATCGGCCGACTCACAGGATCTGGCCCGGGACAGTCACCTGTTCCACCAGATGGTCGCCGATGTGGGAGGCCCCGCCTTCCTGGGTGGACATGTCCGTTCCCTACGGCGCAACAACCCCATCCTGGAGACCGTCTCGCGCTGGAAGGATCCGGCCAGGGCCACCCTGTACCTGAACGCGCACGGGCGGATGTTGGAGGCCTTCGCTCAGAGGGACGGGGCCGAGGCCGAGCGCCTGATGGCCGAGCACATCCTGGCCTCCCCCGGGGGGAACGGCTCCGATTAGGGCCTCCCCAGGACCACGCCGCCGGTCGGACGGCACCCGAACGGAGGGCGCTCCGGGCCCGGGCCCGGAGCGCCCTCCTCGATCATCCGCCCTCGGTGAACCGCAGCCGGTACAGCGCGGACACGGAGGTCGCGATCGCCCTGCACTGGGTGAAGTGCGGCTGGGCGTCCGGGTGCTCGATCGCCTTGGTGAAGTGCTCCTCGCTCTCCCACTGCGCGTAGTTGCACACCTTGGTGCCGTCGAGGCCGACGTGCACGTTGGCCGAGACGAAGCCGGGGAAGTGGCGCATGACGTCCTCCGTCGCCTCGTGCAGGAGTTCCACCAGCCTCTCCTGGTCACGGGGTTCGACCGTGAACGTGTTGATGAGCGCGACGAGATCGCGATCGGTATCGATGACGGCCATGGCGGGCTCCTTGTGTCGTCTTCACCGTGACCCGCGATCTCCACGCGTGATCCGAGCATGTTCGAACACGTTCCGTGACGACCGGGAAGCCGTCCGGGGCCGCCGAGGGGGTGCGCCGAGCTCCGCCCAGGGGTCGTGACGCCGGTCGCGGGGGTCGAGGGCGGGCCCGGTCAGGATACGACGTCGCAGGTCGGGCGGCACGCAGCGTGCCTGGGCGAGTCGATCCCGGCCGCGGTGCCGGTGAGGCGAGAGGGGGAGCCTCCCCCACCCCCGGAGGGATGTGACCGGAAGCACGTCGGCGCCGGAAAGCCCGTACCCACCGGCCCGGCGCCCTCTCCGGCACCCCTGTGAACTTCTGTGCCCTGCACCCCTGGTGTTGTCGTTTCCTATCATGTAAACGTTTACACGCACCGTTCTCGACGGTGCCGCCCTGGAACGCACGAAGGAGGTGGGGGACGCGATGGTGGGTATCAAGGACGTCGCCGAGGCCGCGGGACTGTCCGTGGCCACGGTGTCCCGGGCGCTCAACGGGAACCCGTCCGTCAGCGACGCGGCCCGTGAGCGGGTCCTCGCCGCCGCCGACGCCCTCGGCTACCGCCCCAACGTCGTGGCGCGTTCACTGCGCACCCACCGGACCGGCACGATCGGCCTGGTCATCAGCGACGTCCTCAACCCCTACTTCACCGAGTTGGCCAGGTCCGTGGAGGAGGAGGCCCGGGCGCTGGGCTACAGCGTCATCATCGGCAACGCCGACGAGCGGGCCGACCTGGAGGACCACCACGTCCGCAACCTGCTGGAGCGCCGGATCGACGGTCTTCTCGTCTCCCCCGCCGACGGCCACTCCCCCAGGACCCTGGAGGCGGCCTCGGGCCCCACCCCGGTGGTCTTCGTCGACCGTTGGATCCCCGGGGTCGACGTCCCCGTGGTGCGTTCCGACGGGCGCGGCGCGATCCGGGACCTGGTCGACCACCTGTGCTCGCTCGGTCATCGCAGGCTCGCCATCATCACCGGTCCGACCGCCACGACCACCGGACGCGAGCGGGTGGACGCCTTCCGCGAGACCCTGGCCGCGCACGGGATCCCCCTGCCGGAGTCCTACATCGGCCGCGGCGACTTCCAGGTCGAAAGCGGTCGGCTGGCCACGGAACGCTTCCTGGACCTGCCCGAACGCCCCGACGTCGTCTTCGCCACCGACAACCTCATGGCGTTGGGCGCCCTCGACGCGATCGGGGAGCGCGGCCTGCGCGTGCCCCACGACATCGGTCTGGCCGCCTTCGACGACATCCCGTGGTTCTCGCACACCGATCCGCCGATCACGACGATCTCCCAGCCCACGGCGGAGCTGGGACGGGTGGCCGTACGGGCGTTGGCCGACCTCGTCGAGGGCGGGGCCGCCTCCTCCACGGTCCTGCCCGCCCATCTCGTCGTACGCCGCTCCTGCGGCGAGCCCGATCCCCGAACCCCGAGCGGAGGAGCCGCACGTGAGTAGTCCGGACGAACTGCTGCGCATCGAGGGGGTGCGCAAGGCCTTTCCCGGGGTGGTCGCCCTCGACGAGGTCGACTTCGACCTCCGTCGCGGCGAGGTGCACGTCCTCCTGGGCGAGAACGGGGCCGGCAAGAGCACCCTCATCAAGGTGCTCTCCGGTGCCCATCGCCCCGACCGGGGGCGTGTACTGGTCAGGGGCGAGGAGGTGGTCATCCGTGACGCCCAGGACGCCGCGCGGCTGGGCATCGCCACCATCTACCAGGAGTTCAACCTGGTCCCCGACGTGACGGTGGCCGAGAACATCTTCCTGGGACGTCAGCCTCGACGTTTCGGGCTCATCGACCATCGCCGCATGGAGGCCGAGGCGGCCCTGCTGTTGGACCGGGTGGGCGTGGACGTGTCCCCGCGCGCCAAGGTCCGCGGTCTCGGTATCGCCCAACTCCAGATGGTGGAGATCGCCAAGGCGCTCAGTCTGGACGCCGGGATCCTCATCATGGACGAGCCCACGGCCGTGCTGACCACCGAGGAGGTCGAGCGGCTCTTCGCGATCGCCCGAAGGCTGCGCGACGAGGGCGTGGGCATCGTCTTCATCACCCACCACCTGGAGGAGATCGCCGCGCTCGGCGACCGTGTGACGGTACTGCGCGACGGCCGTTCGATCGACCGGGTGGCGGCGTCCACGCCCCAGGACGAGCTGGTGCGCCTCATGGTGGGTCGCGACATCGAGGAGCAGTACCCGCGTGAGCGCCCCGAGGCGGGCGAGCCGCTGCTGAGCGTGCGGGGTCTGACCCGGGCCGGTCGTTTTCACGACATCGACCTGGACGTACGGGCCGGCGAGGTCGTCGGACTGGCCGGTCTGGTCGGCGCCGGACGCACCGAGGTGGCCCGCGCCGTCTTCGGCGCCGACCCCTACGACTCGGGAACGGTCGAGGTCCTGGGCCGACGGATCCCCGGCGGCGACGTGAACGCGGCCATGGGCGCGGGTCTGGGGCTGGTGCCCGAGGACCGCAAGGGCCAGGGCCTGGTGTTGGACGCCTCGGTGGAGGAGAACCTGGGCCTGGTCACCCTCGGCCCGACCAGCCGGGTCGGGTTCGTGGACCTGGCCGGGCAGCGGGCCTCGGCCCGGCGGATCGCCGGCGAACTCGGTGTCCGTATGTCCGGCATCGACCAGCACGTGCGCACGCTCTCGGGCGGCAACCAGCAGAAGGTCGTCATCGGCAAGTGGCTGCTCGCCGACTCCAAGGTGCTGATCCTCGACGAGCCGACCCGGGGCGTCGACGCCGGCGCCAAGGTCGAGATCTACCGTCTCGTCAACGAACTGACCGCCTCCGGTCACGCGGTCCTGATGATCTCCAGCGACCTCCCCGAGGTCCTGGGGATGAGCGACCGGATCCTCGTCATGGCCCAGGGCCGCGTCACCGGTGAGCTCTCCGCAGAGGAGGCCACACAGGACGCCGTGATGTCCCTGGCCGTCGCCACCGACCCCGAAGAGAACGTAGTGGAGGGCCGGAATGGCCACTGACACAGCAAAGAGCGGCGGCGCCCGGTCCGTCGTCGGCCGTTTCCTGTTGGAGAACGGGGCCCTGACCGCGCTGGCCGTCCTGGTCGTGGTCATGTCGCTGCTCTCCGGCGACTTCCTGACCGCGCAGAACCTTCTGAACGTCGGTGTCCAGGCGGCCGTCATCGCGGTCCTGGCCTTCGGCGTCACCTTCGTCATCATCTCCGGCGGGATCGACCTGTCGGTGGGGTCGGTGGCGGCGTTGTCGGCGACGGCGCTGGCCTTCCTCGCCGCGATCGACGGGGTGCCGATCTGGCTGGCCGTGGTGTTGGCCGCCGCCACGGGTACCGCCTGCGGTCTGGTCAACGGGGCCCTGATCGCCTACGGCAAGCTTCCGCCGTTCATCGCCACTCTGGCGATGCTCTCCATCGGACGCGGGCTCTCCCTGGTGATCTCCGAGGGCAGCCCGATCGCGCTGCCGGACCCGGTGGCCCGTCTGGGCGACTCCCTCGGCGGGTGGTTCCCCGTCCCCGTGCTGATCATGCTCTTGATGGGTCTGGTCACCGCCGTGATCCTGCGCCGGACCTTCACCGGGCGCGCGATGTACGCGATCGGCGGCAACGAGGAGGCGGCCCGCCTGTCCGGGATCCGGGTCGAGCGGCAGAAGCTGGGCATCTACGCGCTCTCGGGTCTGTTCGCGGCCGTCGCCGGTGTCATCCTGGCGGCCCGTCTGGCCTCGGCCCAGCCGCAGGCGGCCCAGGGTTACGAGCTCGACGCGATCGCCGCCGTCGTCATCGGCGGCGCCAGCCTCGCCGGGGGTGTGGGCACCGCCCTGGGCACCCTGATCGGCGCGCTGATCCTCGCGGTGCTGCGCAACGGCCTCAACCTGCTCTCGGTCTCGGCGTTCTGGCAGCAGGTCGTGATCGGTGTGGTCATCGCGCTCGCCGTCCTGTTCGACACGCTGCGCCGCCGTTCCGGTGGCGCGGGCGGTGGTCCGGGCGCGGGCGGTCCGGGTGTCGGCGGTGGTCGACGCGGGGTCCGTCTCGCGCTCGCGGCCGCGGTCACCGCGCTGGTCGTGGGGGCGCTGTCCTTCCTGGTCCCGAACTCCTCCTCCGACGGTCCCCGGGTGGGGATGTCGCTGTCGACGCTCAACAACCCGTTCTTCCTCCAGATGCGCGACGGCGCGCAGGAGGAGGCGGACGAGGCCGGGGTGAACCTGATCGTCACCGACGCCCAGGACGACGCCTCGCAGCAGGCCGACCAGATCCAGAACTTCATCAGCACCGGTGTCGACGCCATGGTGCTCAACCCGGTGGACTCCGACGCCTCCGGCCCCCCGGTGCGCGGCGCCAACAACGCCGACATCCCGGTGATCGCCGCCGACCGCGGTGTCGAGGGCGCCGAGGTGGAGACCCTGGTCGCCTCCGACAACGTCGAGGGCGGTCGTGAGGCGGCCCGGGTGATGGCCGACGCGCTCGGTGAGGAGGGTCGGATCGTGGTGCTCCAGGGCACCCCCGGCACCTCCGCCAGCCGTGAGCGCGGGTCCGGTTTCGCCGAGGGGATCGCCGAGTTCCCCGACATCGAGGTCGTCTCGCAGCAGCCCGCGGACTTCGACCGTTCGCGCGGTCTGGACGTGATGACCAACATGTTGCAGAGCAACGGCGACGTGGACGGTGTCTTCGCGGAGAACGACGAGATGGCCCTGGGCGCGGCCGCGGCGCTCTCCTCCGCGGGGAAGGAGGCCGTGGTGATCGGCTTCGACGGCACCCCCGAGGGAGTCGACGCGGTCGGTGAGGGCGTCCTCTACGCCACCATCGCCCAGCGGCCGGCCGAGCTGGGTCGGGCCGCCGTGCGCAACGCGATCGCCGTGATCGAGGGTGAGCGGATCGAGGAGACCGTGAAGGTGCCGGTGGAGGTCGTCACCGAGGAGAACGTCGACGACTTCTCCTGACGTCGTCTCCCGTCGCGGGCCCCGTCCACCAGGGCGGGGCCCGCGGTGTGTCCAGGGTGTGGACACACCGTTGTCAGGCCGTCGCACCCTGATTAGCATGACCCGGGCCACACCCGGACCGGTCCCCTCCCTCGCCCCGGGGTCCGGTGAGAACGTTCGGAGCCCCCGTGAGACCACGCGCCCTCGTCGTCCCCCTGTTGTCGGTGTCCCTCCTCGCGGGTTGCGCCTCCCCGAACGCGGAACCCTCCGGGGAGGCCGCCGACGAGAGCCGTCTGGACCGGGTCCTGGACACGGGCGTGATCCGGGTGTGCACGACCGGCGACTACCGTCCCTTCACCTATCTCGACCCGGAGACCGACGAGTTCGTCGGCATCGACGTGGACATGGCGCGCGATCTGGCCGACGACCTGGGTGTGGAGGTCGAGTGGGTCCAGACGAGCTGGGACGACCTGATGGAGGACTTCCTCGCCGACTGCGACATCGCGGTGGGCGGCATCTCGATCAGTACCGACCGCTCCCGTCAGGTGTACTTCTCCGCGCCGGTGATGGAGGACGGCAAGACCCCCATCACCCTGTGCGAGAACGTCGACGACTATCGGACGATCGAGCAGATCAACCGGCCCGGGGTCCGTTCGATCATGCCCAGCGGCGGCACCAACGAGATCTTCGCCGAGGAGCACTACCCGGAGGGCACGCTCATCCGGCACGACAACAACACCGTCTTCGACGAGATCGTGGCGGGCAACGCCGACGTCATGACCACCGACGCCTCCGAGACGCTCTGGGTGGCCAACGAGTACGAGGAGCTGTGCGCCGTCCATCCGGAGGAGCCCTTCGACTACTTCGAGAAGGCGTTCATGCTGCCCCGAGGCGACGAGGTGATGAAGCACTACGTCGACCAGTGGTTGAACATCGCCCTCCACGACGGGACCTGGGACGAGGCGGTCGAGCCCTGGTTCGGCCCCGACGTGGAGCTGTGAGCCGGGCGCCTCTCACAGATGGGTGAGGGGCGCCTCGTTTTCGACCCAGCGCCAATCGACGGGCTTCCACTCCTTCTTGAGCCGGTTGCGTCGACGGTTGTGGTCGGCCAGGGCCTCGGCGACGACGGGGCCGAGGTCGGCGAGGTCGTCCGGGATCTCGATGTCGAGCATGAGGCCGTGCTCGGGCCGGATCAGGATCAGGGTGCCGTCGGGGGCGCAGGCCATCGGCTTCAGGTGCCGCAGCCCCTTGTAGGCCTTCTCGGTCGTGGGCAGCCTGGCGAGCAGCCGACCGTCGGCGTCCCACATGTACAGGCCGGAATGGTTGACGTGATAGGCGCGGCCTCGGGCCGGGTCGGTGACGACGGCGTAGTGCTCGCCCGGGATCGGGGAGGAGTCTCCCCGCCCCGGGCTCTCCAGTTCGCCGATCAGGGTGCCTCGGTCGTCGATCAGGGCGTAGCTGTAGGAGCTCCACCGGTCGGGTCGGGGGCTCTCGAAGAGGGGGATGACGAAGCGGTCCTCGGCGAGGACCCGATAGGCCTCGTAGTGGAAATCGGCGCGGCGGGGCGACAGAGACCAGACGCCGCCGCAGCCCCGGTCCCGGACCTCGGTCAGGAGGCTCGGGGTGGGGCGGTTGCCCGGTCCGGCCGGTGCCCCGTCGTGGATCGTGTGGGGGAGGCGCGGTGATCCCTCGTCCGCGACCCATTTCCCGGTGAACGGGCCGTCCCCCGGGACGACCAACGCCTTGATGATCCTTACGGTCGGCCGTTCCTCGGCGGTGAGGGGGTCTTCGGCCAACCCGATCAGGTTGGGTCGCGTCCCCATCCCGCCGGCCTCCCGTTCCGGGACCACGCACAGGAGCCGCCCGGCAGGGGTGGTGCGGATCAGCGTGGCGAAGCCGCCCCTCAGGTGTTCGGAGACGTCCCATTCGTCCCAGGAGGTGGACCGGTCCCCTCCCCAGGAGCCGATCGTCCCCCGCAGCTCGGCGTCGACCAGGAAGACCTCCCCTTGAGCGGCGGTCAAGGCCAGGGAGCCGTCGGGCAGGACGCACAGATCGTCGATGGTCGTCGGTAGCCCGCCCAACGTCTCCCGCTCTCCCACCCCTCGGGACAGGTGGAGGCCGAGTCTGCCGGCGAGCCCTCCGTCGGGGCGGAACCGGGAGATCAGGTGGGCGCACATCCCCTCCTTCCTGCCGGCGGAGATCTGGCGGATCCGGGTCAGCAGGTACCGGTCGCCCTTCGGGGAGACGTCCATGCACACGTGTTCGACGCCGGAGTAGGCGCCCGGACCGTCCATGTCGGACAGCAGGAGGGAGCCGGGCAGGGTGAGGGGAAGAGTGCGTGCCATGCCCACACTCTGCCCGCACGGTACGACAACGGCGCCTCGTGCCAGGTCGGAGCCGCTCCCAGGGGGCCGACCCCGCGACCGTCGGACCGGGTCGGCCGGCCCCGCGGATCCCCCTGCCGCACGCGCTTCCGGCGGCCCGCAAGGCCGTACCCAGGGGCTCTACGGTGAGCGCGCATTGGATTTCGGCGATTTTGTATGGAAACATCCCATAGTTGTCGTGCTCTCCTGAACGGTCGCCCAATTCCCTCCGAATGGGAACGCGCCCTCAGAGCGAGAGCACCGACCCGTCCTGTCCCCTACAGATCGAAAACTAAGTGCAGTCATTTTCTGAAGAATCCACCCTCACGCAGTTGGGCACGCCCGGCGTGCTCGCCCTTCTTCTCCTCTTCTACGGCGGCACCATGTGGATGTCCGTCGCGATTTCCAAGCGCAAGGAGAGCGCCGACGGCTACATGACCGCCGGCAACCGGATCGGCTTCGGTATCTCCGCCGCCTCCATGACCGCCACCTGGATCTGGGCGTCCTCGATGTACGCCTCGGCCACCGCGGGCTACACCTACGGTGTGGCCGGGCCCATCCACTACGGGCTCTGGGGCGCGCTGATGATCCTCTTCATCTACCCCTTCGGTAAACGGATCCGCGCCGTCGCGCCCAAGGCGCACACGCTGGCCGAGGTCATGTACGCCCGTCACGGTCGTTCCTCGCAGCTCATGCTCGCCGGATCCAACGTCCTCGGCTCCGTCATCTCCCTGACGTCGAACTTCATCGCGGGCGGGGCGATCATCGCGATGCTCTCCCCGCTGAGCTTCGGCGCGGGCATCGCCATCGTCGCCGGAGGCGTGCTGCTCTACACCCTCTGGTCCGGCTTCCGCGCCTCCGTGCTGACCGACTTCGTGCAGGTCGTGGCGATGCTCGGCGCCGCCGCGATCGTCATCCCGGTCATCTTCTTCGCCGCCGGCGGCTCCGAGATGTTCGAGGCCGGCCGCGCCATGGGCAACGTCACCCCGCAGCAGGAGAGCTTCTTCTCCTCGGACGCGTTCATGAACCAGGGCGCGCCCTACATCGCCGCGGTGCTGGCCTACGCGATCGGCAACCAGACCATCGCCCAGCGGCTCTTCGCGGTGCGCGAGGACCTGATCAAGCCCACCTTCGTCACCGCGACCGTGGGCTACGGCGCCACCGTGATCGGCGCGGGCATGGTCGGCGTCATGGCCCTCTACCTGGGCGTGCAGCCGCTCGACGGAGACGTGAACAACCTGCTCCCGCAGATGGCCGCCGAATACCTGCCGCTGCTCCTGCTGGGGCTGGCCTTCCTCATGATCATCGGCTCCCTGTCCTCCACCGCGGACTCCGACCTCGCGGCGCTGAGCTCGATCGTCATGGCCGACGTCTACGGCCAGTCCGTGGGTCGCGAGAAGGCGAACCCGAGGACGATGCTGCTGATCGGCCGCGCCACCATGGTCGTCGCGACGGGCGTCGCCCTGTACTTCGCGACGGCGAGGTTCAACATCCTCGACCTGCTCGTGTTCGTGGGCGCGCTGTGGGGCTGCCTCGTCTTCCCCGTCATCGCCTCCTTCTACTGGAAGAAGGTCACCAACCTCGCCTTCACCGTCTCGGTGCTCGCCGCGCTCGCGATGTTCCTGCCGGTGCGGTTCGAGTTCATCGCGCTCACCGGGGTCTGGGCCGTCCTCGTCGAGGCCCTGGCGATCGTGGGCGTGGGCGTGGTGCTGGGCATCATGGCCTTCGGTTTCTTCGGCCGTAAGGCGGCGGTCTGGGTGGGCGTGGTCGCGACCGTGGCGACCCTGCCGTTCGGTTTCGACTTCCTCCGCGACTACGCGGTGCTCTCCGGCTCCCTGGTCGCCTACGCGGTCTCGTTCCTCGTCTGCTGGGCGCTGTCGGTGCGCTCCAAGGCGGACTTCGACTTCGAGACCATCAAGCGGGTCACCGGGGACTTCGACGACGGTGGCCTCGACCCGCGAACGCAGGCCAACGAGAACACGGACGAGCCCGCGCCCACCACCACGAAGAACGAAGGGAACTGATCATGTCGGCGACCATTCTCACCGCCTACGTCCTCATCTGGCCGGTCCTCGTGGCCGGCGTCCTCGTGGCGATCGTCCGCGGGTTCGCCAAGGACGTGAAGGAGGCCCGCAAGGAGGGCCGTCCGCTCATCTGATCCCGTGCCCGGCCCCGACGGGGCGACGCACGCGGGATCGTCCGTCCCGGACCGGGACGGTCGGCCGGGGGCCGCTCGCGGTCACCCCCTCCCCCGGCTCCACCGCCCGTCACGATCGGCTTGTCACCGAAGTCGACGACGAATACCCCGAGAAAGCGCGTGGTTCCCCGGAACATTCGCATAATCACCCTCGGTGATCGAAGTGGTCCGTTCTCCGCTTTCTCCGCACGGATTTCCGCCACGATCGAACGCCGGACGGCGCGCGAAATAGGAGCCGCCGTCCGGAACCGCGAACGTATCCGCCCGTGGATATTCGAGGAATTCACGCGCCCGCGTCTCATGGAGCGGACCGGATCCTCACTCTCCGGTGAAGACCGGATCGACACGGGCGAGGGAGGCGGCCACTCCGGCCTCGCTGTCCTCGGTCGCCAACAGGCGGGTCTGCTCGACGATCTCCCGTTCCAGGGCGGCGGGCAGCTCGGCGAGCAACCCGGCGCGCATGGTCGCCTTCATCGAACGCACCGCGAGCGGAGCGGAGGCGGCGATCCGATGGGCGTACTCCAGAGCCGCCTCGCGGACCGCGCCGTCCTCGACCAGGAGGTCGGCCAACCCGATGGCGTACGCCTCCTCGCCGGGGACCCGACGGGCGGTGTAGAGCATGTCGGCGGCCTTCTGGGCGCCCACGATCCGGGGCAGGGAGACGCTCAGCCCGAACCCCTGGTGCAGTCCGAGGCGGCCGAAGTTGGCGTGGAAGCGGGTTCCAGGAGAGGCCACACGGAAGTCCGCGGAGCAGGCCAGGCCGAGTCCCCCGCCCACGGCGGCGCCCTGGACGGCGGCGATCACCGGGACCGGAAGCGAGTACAGGCGCAGGCCCTGACCGTAGATGGCGCTGAGCGTGTGCACGGGGCTGTCGCCCACCCCGCCCGAGGCGAAGTCCACACCGGCGCAGAAATTCTTTCCCTCCGAGCACAGGACCAGGGCCCGGACGCCGTCGGCGACCAGCCTCTCGACGGTGTCGGCGAGCTCGGTGAGCACGTCGAGGGAGAAGTGGTTGTCGGGCGGACGGTGGACCTCCACGACGCCGACGTGATCGTCGACGTGGACGGACAGCTCCTCGCTCATGGGCGCCTTCCAGGGGTTCGGGCCGGAGACGGGGGGTGGACGGCCACGAGGGTATCGGGCCGCCCTCATCGGCCCGGCGGCGGTCCACGGATGACGCGCCCGGAGTGGGCGCGGTCCGTTCCCGCCGGGTGCCCCCTGGTTAACGTGACGCCATGAGCAACGAGATCGATCCGACCGTGCCGCCCAGCGGGAACGGCTGCCAGGAGTGCACGGAGCAGGGCGGCTGGTGGGTGCATCTGCGTCGCTGCGCCGCCTGTGGTCACGTGGGCTGTTGCGACAGTTCTCCCGGTCGGCACGGGACCATGCACTTCCGCAGGACCGGCCATCCGATCGTCCAGAGCTTCGAGCCCGGCGAGGAATGGTTCTACGACTTCCGCACCGAGGCGGTGGGCCGGGGACCGGAGCTGGCCCCGCCGACCTCCCACCCGGAGAGCCAGTCGGTACCGGGCCCGGCCGACCGGTTGCCGCCCGACTGGACGAACCGGGCCGGCGGTTGAGGGGGCGACCCGCCGTCCCCTTCGCTCGGCCCCGGCGGGGTGAACGGGCATAGTGGTGCCATGACGGACGCACAGCCCACCGTCGCCGACGCGGGCGACAGGTACACGATCACCGACGGCGGCGAGGTCGCCGGGTTCACCCGGTACGTGGACGCGGGGAACCGACGCATCTTCTTCCACACCGAGATCGAGGACCGTTTCGCCGGGCGCGGACTGGCCCGGACGCTCGTGGAGCGCGCTCTGGACCACACGCGGGGGCTGGGGATGCGGATCGTTCCGGTCTGCCCCTACGTGCACGGTTACGTGGATCGGCATCACGATTTCGACGACGCCCTGGAGCCGGTGACACCCGAGATCCTGGAGATCGTCCGGACCTCCCAGTACTGACCGCCGGCCCGGGGCCCGTCCCCGGGCCGCCCCTCGGCGGGCCGGGAGTGGATCACGGGCCGGGTCGTCCCTACCGTGGGGGTGACCCTCCCCTTCGATACCGGAGCGTGCCCGCATGACCACCGCCCACGACATCCCGGATCTGCTCTCCCCCGAGTTCCACGACGACCCCTACTCCGCCTACGCGCTCCTGCGCGAGCACGCCCCGCTGCTGTGGCACGAGCCCACCTCCGGTTACGTGCTGTCCCGTTACGCCGACGTCCGCCGTGTGTTCCAGGACCGGGAGGGGGCGTTCTCCACCGAGAACTACGCCTGGCAGTTGGAGCCGGTCCACGGGCGCACCATCCTCCAGCTCGACGGTCGTGAGCACGCGGTACGTCGGGCCCTGGTCGCGCCCGCCTTCCGGGGGCGGGACCTGAGCGAACGCTTCCTGCCGGTGATCGAACGCAACAGCCGTGAGCTCGTCGACGCCTTCCGCGACACCGGGCGCGTGGACCTGGTCTCCCAGTACGCGACACGGTTCCCCGTGAACGTCATCGTGGACATCCTGGGTCTGGACCGGGCCGACCACGACCGCTTCCACGAGTGGTACACCTCGATCATCGCCTTCCTCGGCAACCTGTCCCAGGACCCCGAGGTGACCGCCGCCGGGCTGCGCACCCACGACGAGCTGGCCGCGTACATGCTGCCGATCATCCGGGAGCGGCGGAACGACCCCGGCGACGACCTGCTCTCCCGGCTCTGCCTGGCCGAGGTCGACGGCACCCGGATGACCGACGAGGAGATCAAGGCGTTCTGTAGCCTCCTTCTGGCCGCCGGCGGGGAGACCACCGACAAGGCCCTGTCCTCCCTGTTCGCCAACCTGATCGCCCATCCCGAACAGCTGGCCGCCCTGCGCGAGGATCGTTCGCTGGTGCCCCGCGCCCTCGCCGAGTCCCTGCGCTACACCCCGCCGGTGCAGATGATCATGCGTCAGGCCACCCGGGACGTGGAGTTCGACGGTGGAACGGTGCCCCGGGGCGCCACCGTCACCTGTCTGATCGGGTCGGCCAACCGCGACCCCGAACGCTTCGCCGACCCCGACGCCTTCGACCTGTTCCGGGAGGAGCTGTCGGAGGCCACGTCCTTCTCGGCCGCGGCCGAGCACCTCTCCTTCGCCCTGGGGCGGCACTTCTGTGTGGGCGCCCTCCTGGCCGAGGCCGAGGTCCGGGTGGCCGTCGACGACCTGCTCGACGCCATGCCCGACCTGCGCCCGGCCGAGGGCGCGGCGCCGGTCGAGCGAGGGCTGTTCACCCGGGGGCTCGAGGCCCTGCCGTTGGAGTTCTCCCCGGTCCCCCGCGCTCGCCGCGCCGACTGACCGGATTCGACTCGCGCGGCCCGGCCCCGGACGGGCCGCGCGAGGGCTCCGGGCGGCTCAGCGGCCGGTCGGGGAGAAGAGCACGGGGAGTTCGTGGAGGCCGCGCATCCACACCGAGGGGCGCCGACGGAGCTCCTCCGAGGGCACCGCGAGACGCACGTCGGGCAGCCGGTCCAGGAGGGTCTCCACCGCGACGCGGGCGATCGTCTCCGCGATCATCGGCGCCGGGAAGGGGCAGCCGTGCTCGCCCGCGCCGAACGACATCTGGGCCCGGTTCGTGGTGTGGACGTGCGGCTCCCCGGTCTCCAGGCGCGGGTCGCAGTGGGCGGCGGCAGGCCCCAACACCAGCAGATCCCCCCGTTCGATCCTACGTCCTCCCAGTTCACAGGCTTGAACCGCCCAGCGGCCGATGATGTTCTGGGTGGGGGTGTCCTTCCACAGCACCTCGTTGAGCGCCTCGCCGACGCTGCCGCGTCCCCCTCGCAGGGTGAGCGAGAAGTCGCCGTCGAGCAGCATGAGGCGCAGGGTGTTGCCGATCCAGTCGCCGGTGGGCGCCTGGGCCGCCGTCAGGACCACGAGCAGGTCGACGACGGCCTCCTCGTCGGTGAGCTCGGCCTCGTGCGCCAGCAGGCGGGAGGGCACGTCGTTCCTCGGGTCGGCGCGCCGTTCCATGACCATCCGGACCATGCGTTCCCGGAGCCTGCGGTGGGCGCGGGGCGCCTCCGGCGTCACGTCCAGGGAGACCAGGACGTCCTGGACCAGGTCGGGCACCTCCTGTTCCGGGATCCCGTACAGGCGGGCGACCACCTCGGCCGGGATCCGGTGGGCGTACCGGTCGATCAGGTCGGCCCTCCCGTCCCCGGCGAACCGGTCGACGAGCATGTCCGAGACCTGACGGCACAGGGCGTTCAGGTCGGCCCGATGGACGGCGCCCAAGGCGTCGCCGACCGCGTCGATCCGCCTCCGGTGTTCGGCCCCTTCGGTGAACGTCACCGAGGGGGTCCACATCACGTACGGCATCAGCGGCCAGTCGTCGTCGACGCTCTCCCAGAGGTTCCACCGCCGACAGTCGCGGGCGAACCGTTCGGGGCTGCGGGTGACGTGGTGCAGTTCCCGGTAGCCGAGGACGAACCAGGCCGGGACGTCCCCGTCGAGGAGGACGGGCGCCACCGGACCGAACCTGCGGCGCATCTCCTCGTAGAGCGCCTCGGGTTCCCTCGCGATCTCGGGACCGTACAGGCGCATGGCGTGCTCGTGGTCGGGGGACGAACGCGCGGGCTCCGTCCCGGGGGATACGACCCCCGTGTCGTCGTTCACGTCGGTCCCTTCGGGGCGCGGCCCGTCGGTCGCTGTCCGGTCAGAGGCGTTGGAGGGCATGGAGCACCTGTTTCAGGGTCTCGGGGTCGTTCCGGGTCCCCTCTCCGTTGATCGGGGGCACGGGGTGGCGGGCGATCACCGCCCCACGATCGAGCAGGTCGCCCAGAAGGATCCGTACGACGCTCAGCGGGAGCCCGAGCCGGGCCGCCAGCTCCACCACCGCGACCGGCCGGGCGCACAGACGCAGGATGTCCACGTGTTCGGACTGCATGTCGGGCGAGGGGCCGGACTCGGCGACGACGAGGGACACCGGGTCGAGGGCGACGTCGACGCCGCGGCGCCCTCCGATGACCGTGTACAGCCGGTCGGGGCTCTCCACGCCGACGGGCCCGACCGTCACCACGGGGGCGCCGTCTCGTGGTCGCCGAGGGGGGACGGGTCCGATCCCGGGTGGAGCCGATCGGGGTGTTCCCAGACCTCCTCGGCCAGAGCCCGTCCCCGGGAGAGGCCGGTCCCGTTCCCCCAGGGCATCGAGGGGCGGATGTCCTCGTCCTGCGGCTCGATCCCGGGTCGGGCCCCGGCGGGCGCTCCGAGCCGGGCCCCTCCCCCGGACATCTCCCGGGCGACCTCGTGGGTCCGGGCTCCGACGTCCTCGCCCTCGAACGTCTCCTCGGCCGGCGCCGCTTCCGGTCGAGGGCCCACGTCGGTGAGGAGGGCGGGCGGGATCAGCATGACGACCCCGAGCCCGCCCCGTGCCGAGGGACGCAGGCTCACCTTGAGCCCGTACGCGGCGGCCAGGCGGCCGACCACGGCCAGCCCCGTCCGCGAGCCGGGCAGGGTGGACAGGTCCCGGGGCTCGGCGAGAAGGCTCTCGATGTGCCGGCGCTCCCGGTGGCGGATCCCCGGTCCGCTGTCCTCGACGGTGATGGAGACCCCGGTGTCCTCCTCCTGGGCGTAGACGTGCACGTCGGTGTCGTGGGCGGAGAAGCAGGCCGCGTTGTCCATGACCTCGGCCAGCGCCTGCATGACGCCCTCGGCGGCGTGCCCGACCACGGCCGTGGTCCCGGTGTGGTGGAGGCGGACACGGCGGTAGGCGGTGATCCGCCCCATGGCCCCGCGCAGGATGCTCTCCATCTCGATGGGCCGGGTCCAGCGTCGTCCCGAGCGGCCGCCGGCCAGGACGACGAGGCCGTCGGCCAGGCGTCCGGTGCGGGAGACGTTGTGGTCCACCTCCAACAGGTCGGTGAAGACGTCGGCGCGATCGCCGTAGCGTTCCTCCAACCCTCGGAGTTGGGCCAGCAGGGTGGTCAGGTGGGCCTGGAGCCGCGCCCCCGCGTCGGCGGCGGAGAGCATCGCCGTGTCGCGGCGGCGGTCGGCGGCCAGGAGTTCGCCGAGCACGCGGCGGCGCAGCCGTTCCACGACGGGGTCGACCCGGCGGAACTCCCGGCTCAGGGTCTCCTCCGCGAGGGGCCGGTCCTGCCGGATGCGGAGCAGCATGAGGGGGAGGTCGAGGTCGGCGAGCGAGGCGACCTGCTCCTCGATCCGCTCGGCCGTGTCCCGTTCCTCGGCGGAGCGGCGTTCGGCGCCGGCGATCCTCGTGGTGACGGCGTGGGAGAGGCGGTCGATGGCCGGGTGTGCGGGGCGGGCGTGCTCGCCCAGGACGTCGTGGACCGCCCTGCCCTCGCTCACCGCGTGGGAGAGGGCGGGAAGGAGGACGTCCACGACCCGGCCGGCCTCCTCCTCCAGTAGACGCGCCCCGGCGCCGACCCGGGCCGCGTGTTCCCGGGCGTTGCGGGCGATGGCGACCTGGTGGACGGCCACCGCCACGGCGACGCACAGCAGGAGCGCGGCGACCCCTCCGAAGAGGCCGACGGCCGGTCTGGCCGGATCGGGGCTCTCGCTCACCGTCCAGGACCAGGCCGGAACGATGACCGCGGAGGCGACCAGAAGTGCGACGAGTGCCTGTTGGCCGGGGCTCGGAAGGGGCCGTTTCCGGTCGGACAGGTGTGCTGTCATGGTGATTTTCCTGGCTGCGTGGGCGAGGTGGGAGAGAAAGGGCCGCATCGCCCGACCACACGGGCATGGGCGTCTCCACTGGAGCCCGGAAAGGGTCGATCGAGGCGGCCGGATTTCACGTTAGACCACCTCAGAGGGGAGTGGGAGCTTTCCCGGGAACACATCCGAAAGGCAGATCGGAGCATCCCTCTCCCCGGACGACAAAGCAGAGGAAAAGAGAGTGGCCCCCTTTGTTTGGTTTTCTCACAAAGGGGACCGATACGGTTTTAAGGGCCTTTTTCCTAGAGAACGCCCTTGGCCGCGGTGAGGATGACCAGGAGGGGCACCCGGCGGTCGGCGGGGACCACGTAGTGGCCGCGGCGGCGGGTGGTGAGCCATCCGGCGGAGGCCAGCAGGTTGACGTGGTGGTAGATCTGCCCGGTCGTACCGAACCCCTCGCGCTCCTTGAGTTCGGCCACGGTGGAGACCCCCGAACAGACGGCCTTGAGGATCGCGAGACGGACCGGGTGCCCGAGCGCGTCGAGGGTGCCGGACAGGGCGGACCAGTCCAACCCGTCGACCTGGTCGACGGTCAGACCGTACTGCCAGCCGAGGGGCCCGTCGTCCCCGTCGAGGCGGCCCGCGTAGACCACAGCTCCGACCCCGTCCGGGACGGTCTCCTCCAGCCCCTTCAGCACCCAGAGGTCCTCGGCCCTCGCCCCTTCCGCCTCCGATACGGGCGTGGAGGGGGCCGGGCCGCGTTCCAGCTCGGCGACCCGGCGTTCCAGATCGGCGAGGCGTTCCTGTGTCGATCGTTCGCTCACGCGGCCAGAATAGCCGATTATCCGAAATTACGTAGTAACGGACTGACCAGCTCGAAAATACAGAGAAAACATGACTTTGCCCGATCCGAAGCAACCGCTTCCGTGCCCCTTGCCCGACGTGCCCCATCATGAAGGAGCGGCGTTCGGCTCCGCTCGCCCGTGTCCATCCGAGGTTCCGTCCCCCGGCGACCGGTTCGGCCGGACGGGACGACCGGTAAGGAGCACACCCCATGCGCTCGTCCAACGGTTGGCAGTACTTCGTCTGCACTCTGCTCGTCGTCATCGGCGCCATCAACATCATCCAGGGGCTCACCGCGATGTTCACCCCGGCCTTCTTCCTGGCCGACGAGTCCCGACTGCTCATGTTGGAGTACGAGGGCTGGGGCCTCCTGCTCGGAGGCTGGGGCGTGGTCATGGTCGTCGCCGGTCTGGCGATCCTGTCCGGCAGCGCCTGGGCCCGGATCTTCGGTATCGTCCTGGCCTCCGTGAACGCCCTGGCCCAACTGGCCTTCCTGATCGCCATGCCGCTCTGGTCGGCCATCGTCATCGCCATCGACATAGTGGTCGTCTACGGGCTCACCGCCGGCTGGCCCTCGGCCACCCGCGACGAGGAGGCCCCCGAGACCCGGAACTCCGCGTACCGGGCGGGCTACCGGGCGGCCCACGAACGTCCCGCCTCGACCCCTCCCCCCACCCGCTCCCCGGAGCACGGCGACCAGCGTCGCAGGACCAACGGCTGAGCCGTCCCGTTCACCGCCCCGTCCCGCCGGTTCCGGGACGGGGCGGTCCGTGTTCGGCCCCCGCGAGGCTCGCTTAGGTTCTAACGGTCGTTGCAACACCCCATCTCTGAAGGGGTGCGATGAACGACTTCCA
>NZ_ANAC01000012.1 GCF_000341225.1 Nocardiopsis alba DSM 43377 | reverse complement strand
CAGTCCGTGATCATGGCAGGTTCAGAGTCGTCTCGCAGGGCTTTTGAGATGAGCTCTAAGACATCGGGGACGCCTCTCTGAAAAGGGCCATCGGGGCCAACCGGGGGAGGCAACCCAACGATGCTTTCGTGAAGAGCCCCACGCCCTGGGGTGATCTCTACAAAACGTACGGCTGGCGCGAGGTCCACACCTACACCTCCCCGAGTCAGGCCTATGTCACCGGGATCCAGTCGGAGCCCGTGATCGTGGCCACGAAGACCCTGACCAACAACAGCTCCATCCCGGCGGAATTCGACGCCGGCATCAGCGAGCAGGTCACCAACACCGTCAGCAACACGTGGTCGAGCACCCACTCGATCGAGGTCTCGCAGGAGTTCAACTACGATGTCAAGTTCCTGGGGGCGGGCGGCGGCGGGAGCACGTCGTTCAGCTACACGCACCAGTGGGGTCAGGAGAAGACGGAAGAGAAATCGACCACCGTCGGTACCACCTCCGGGGTGAAGGTGACCCTGAACCCGGGGCAGTCGGTGGTCGCCAAACTGGTGGCGACCCGAGGCGTGCTCAACTACCGCATCATCTACAAGGCGACCCTGAACGGGGGAACCGCCTACAACTACAACCCCACACACGAAGGTCACCATTTCTGGTGGTCGCCCATCAACAATATCCTGAATTCCGGAAACCTGTCGACGGAGCGCAGCTTCACGGAAGATCTTCAGGTCGGGTATTACTCTGATTCCAAGGTGGAGTTGACCGACCCGAAGACCGGGCGCCTTCTCGGTGTCCTTCCCGCCCATACCAAGTACTCCACTCCGCTCGATATGCGGGACCTCAAGTGGGCGGATCCGAAGGCCCCTTCCGAGGAGACCAACGGAAACGCCTCCGAAGAGGATGAGAATTCCTCCGAAGGGGAGTCATCGCAAGAAGAGCACCACGAGGAACAGTGAAGCACCCGACGAGGGAGGGGCCCGTGCACGTTCGAGCGCGCAGGCCCCTTCGTTCGATTCTCGACGAGGTCACCACCGATACCCGTGCGGTGCGAACACGGCCGGGGGAGCCCCGCGCCACGTGCGTGTCTGCTCAGGGGCAGCGGGTGGCCAGGACGCAGAACTCGTTCCCCTCGGGATCGATGAGCGTCACCCAGCTCACCTCGCCCTGTCCGACATCGGTGCGCCGAGCCCCCAGGTCGAGCAGGCGACGGACCTCCGCCCCCTGATCCCGGTCGGTCGGGTTGACGTCGATGTGCAGCCGGTTCTTGACGACCTTGCCCTCCGGCACACGCGCGAACGTCAACACCGGCGGCACCGGCCCGGGACGCTCCCTCCCCTCGGGCACCTCGGGGGAGCCGATGCTGATCACACCGTCCTCCTCCTCGCCCTGGACCTCGTAGTCGAGTACCGCGCACCAGAAGCGGGCGAGTGCCCGGGGGTCGGCGCAATCGATCGCGAGCTCGGTGAACTTGGCGGCCATGGGGCACCTTCCGGGTGAGTGACGGGTCCGTCGCGGGCGGCCCCGGCGCCTTCGAGGGAGAAGGCCACCGGGGCACCGTGACGAGGACGTTCCTATCCCGGGACGGGGCAGCGCGTCCATGGGGTTTCTCAGCTCCGGAGGGCGAGTTCCAGGCGTTCGGAGGTCCAGCGCTCCACCGAACGCCCCCGGCTGTCATGGAAGGCCGGTACGGTCTCCTCGGGATCGACCACGATGATCCGGTACCCGCCGTCGATCATCTTGGTGGCGGTCTCGGCCGCGGTCCTGCGCGCCACCGGAAGCACCTCGTCCACCCGGCTCATGTCGAAGACCACCACGTCGGTCGCCGGCGGGTTCTCGACCAGCTCGTGCACGAGCGCCTCGATACTGCTCAACACCATGTCGCCCTGGAGCACGTAGATCGTGGTCGGCTCCCCCTCCACGACCTCCTTACGGGTCTCCCGCAGCGAGGAACGCGACGGGCGCCCCGGCTCCATCAGGTGCAGGCCCAGATCCTCGGACAGCTTCTCCATCATCACGACGCCCCGGGCGCTGTTGCCGTGCCGGTCCAGGCGCGGGGAGAACACCGCGACGCCCATCTGCCCGGGGAGCACCCCGATGATGCCTCCGGCCACACCGCTCTTGGCGGGGATGCCCACGCTGGTCAGCCAGTCACCGGCCGCGTCGTACATGCCGCAGGAGGCCATCACGCTCAACAGATGCCGGGTGGTGCGCCTGCTGAACAGTTTCTTGTCGGTGTTGGGCTGCACGCCGCCGTTGGCCAGGGTCGCCGCCATCAACGCCAGGTCGCGCACGGTCACCGACGCCGAACACTGGCGGACGTAGCCCTCCACCGACGAGGCCGGATCCCGGGCCAGACGGCCCGAGGCGTGCAGCAGGTACGCGAGCCCCAGGTTGCGGTCCCCGGTCGCCAGCTCGGAGGCGGCCAGCGCCTCGTCGATCTCGACCGGCCGTTGGGCCAGGTCGGAGAAGAGGCCGAGCAGGCGGTCGATCGCCGGAGCCTCCCGGTCGTCGACGAGCGCGTGGACGGCGATCGCGCCCGCGTTGATCATCGGGTTGCGCGGCCGGCCGGTCTCGGGATCCAACGACAGCTCGTTGAAGGCCTCGCCGCTGGGCTCCACCCCCACCCGGTCGAGGATGTCGTCGATCCCCCGGTCCTCGATCGCCAGCGCGTAGGCGAAGGGTTTGGACATCGACTGGATGCTGAACAGGTCGTCGGCGTCGCCGCTCGCGTACACGGTCCCGTTGACCGTGCAGACCGCGACCGCCACCCGGTCGGGGTCGGCGGAGGCCAGCTCCGGGATGTAGTCGGCCGGGGCCCCGGAGACGACGTGCGCGGTCTGGGCGATGATCGCGTCGAGGTAGTCGAGGATCGGTGAGCGCATCAAGGCGGTCCTGTCTCGGGGTCGGTTCCCGCGTCCCGTATCCGCCGGGTTCCTCCCGGAAGGGGACGCCGGTGGGGTGGGCGGGCCTCAGATTAACCGCCGGTCCACCACGGCCCGCCGTCGCTCGCCTGCGTGTCGTCCGAATACCACCGGACGGTCCTCGCCGGGGCCGACGCGGGCACGAGGGCTCAGCTCAGGACGAGGGGGAGTCGCGTGGCCATCGTCCCCAGGGCGGAGCTCTCCGCCTCGGTCGGGGCGCGGCGTCCGGTGCCGACCCGCAACACGGCCTCGTCGGTGAGGGTTTCGGGGAACGGTTCACCGGCGATCCGCTCCAGCGACCGGCGGGCATGGGCCAGGGGCGCCGCAGCCGGCCTCGGGGCGTTCGGCAGATGGGCGACCAGATCGAGGTGGTGCAGGGTCCACTCCAGCACGTACGCGTCCAGATAGTCGCGCACGGTGAGGACCTCGCCCTGGGTCTCCACCCGCAGATCGGGGTCGGCGAGCCCGGCGGCGCGGCCCGCCGCGGAACCGAGGTCGTCGAGGTGGTACCTCAACAGCCGCGGCTCCTCGTAGGCGGTGGCCAGTCGGACGGTGAGCGCGTCGAACGGGCCGTCGCCGGTGGGAGGGGAGTCGGAGACGTCCCAGTAGGTCGCCGCGTCCCGGGTCGGCGGGGCCTCCGTCGGGGTGGCCAGGGTGATCAGCACGTCCTGGGCGTCGATGACCAGGTGGAACACCAGGTCCCGGACCAGCCAGCCGGTACAACCGGAAGGGCGGGCGAAGTCCTCGTCGGGCAGATCGGCGACGGCCGCGCGCAGCGCCGCCCAAGAGTAGGCGAAGAGATCCACGGCGGCACGGTAGTGCGGGCGGGAGGGGCCGGCAAGACGCCGCGCCCGGTGGGGGAAGGCGCCCCCACCGGGCGGAACGGGGGTGGGGCGGTCGGCGTGCCTTCGTGGTCCATGGCCACGATGTCCCCCTCAGGGGGCCGGAGAGGGGCGGTCGGCGGGCGAGGAGCTCTTCGCCTCGGCCGCGACGGTGGCCGAGACCGGCTCCCGGACTCGGGCCAGGACCAGGCAGGCCAGGGCGGGCAGGACGAGCAAGGGCAGCAGCGCGCCCTGAAGGCCCACCTCGTCGGCCAGCGCTCCGATGGCCGGAGAGGCCAACCCGCCCGCCGAGACCGCCAGACCCAGAGTGGCGCCGTTGGCGGTGCCCATGCGCCGGGGCAGATAGTCCTGACCCAAAGTGACGTGCAGCGAGAAGGGCACGTACAGCACCAGCGAGGTCAACGCGATGAACACGAACACCGCCGGCCCCGGGACGAACAGCAGACCCGCCAGAACGGGCACCGCCAATGCGTAGGACCAGCGCAGGATCGTGACGCGCGCCCACCGGCGGGCCAGATGGCCGCCCACCGCGGTGCCGAACGCCCCGCCCAGGTAGAACACGAACAGCGACGTGGCCGCGGCCGTCTCCCCGAGGCCGGCGTGGGCGTGCACGAACAGCACGAGGAAGGAGCCCAGACCCACGAAGACCACCGACCGGCACACGATCGCCACCGTCATCATCGAGAACGAGCCCCAGTCGTCACGACCGGCGTGCCCGGCCCGGGACGCCTTCCCGGTCCGTTCGGCCGATCCCGTCACGGGGCCGATCAGTGCCACGGCCGCCAGCCCGGTCAGGGCGGGGACCAGCAGCAGCGGGGTCGCCTCCAGCCCCCACACGCCCACGGTCGCGGCCACGAACAGCGGCGCGACCGCGAACCCGATGGTGCCGCCCAGAGAGAACCACGACATGACGACGTGGTCGTCGCCGCTGATCCGACGCGAACGGTTCGCTCCGGCGGGATGGTAGGCGGCCACACCCACCCCGGACAGGCCGGCCAGGAGGGCGGTGACCCACACCGACTCCGACACCGAGATCGCCGCGATGCCCGCACCCGACAGCACGATGGCCACCGGGATCAACCATCGCATCGTCCACCGGTCGCCGAGCACCCCGAACAGAGGCTGCACGATCGAGGACGATAGCGAACCGGCGAGGACGACACCGGCAGCGGCGGCGTAGTCGTAGCCGCGCTCCAACACCAGGAAGGGCACCAGGGCGGCCACCGCGCCCTGATAGAAGTCGACGGTGGCGTGGGAGTAGGCCAGCAGGCGGGCGCCAGCGCGGGCCGAACGGGAGACGGAGGAGAGCATGCCCTCCAGTGTGTTCATCCGACCACGGGCGCGCTTTCCGTATCCTGCCGGGTGATGTCGAAAATCCGCCATGTGCCGATCGCCCCCACCGAGACCCGAAGGCTGACCTCGGGGGAGGACGTCGACGCGCACCGCCACGACGATCACCAGCTCATCTACTCCAGCTCGGGGGTGCTGGAGGTGATGGTCGAGAGCGGAACGTGGTTCACCCCCTCGAATCGGGCCGTGTGGGTGCCCGGCGGCACGGAGCACCGGTGGCGGGTCCACGGCGCCACACGCGTGCACCTGGTCGGGGTGCCCGCCCGGCGGAAACGGCCCTGGGGGCACGAGCCCGCGCCGGTCCTGGTCGACCCGCTCTTCCGCGAGCTGCTGATCGCCTGCTCGGAGACGGGCCCCGCGGTCTCGCCCGAACAGCGGAGGATGCTCGCCGTGCTCATCGACCGGATCCGCCCGGCCCCCGAACCCGCCACGATGGTGCCGGTGCTGCGCGATGCCCGCCTGCGCGAGGTCCAGGCGGTGCTGGAGGCCGACATGACCTCCTCGCCCACCCTGGGCGAACTCGGCCGCCGGATCGGGGTGGGGGAACGCACCCTGTCACGGCTCTTCCACGACACCGTGGGTATGGGCTTCACCGTCTGGCGCACCCAACTGCGCCTGCACCGGGCCGGCCTGCTGTTGGCCCAGGGCCGGACCGTGACCCAGGCCGCGGCGGCGTGCGGGTTCTCCTCGCCCAGCGCGTTCATCGTCGCGTTCCAGGCGGCCTTCGGTCGCACCCCCGGCTCGCTGTACCGGTGACCTCAGGGTCGCCCCGGCGGTAGGGCCGCTTCCCGAAGGCCCGGGCCGCTCCGTCAGCACCCCTCGTCGAGCACCAGCATGAGATGTTCGTCCTCGCCGTACCGGACGGTCCCCTCGCGACGGAAGCCGTGCCTCTCCAACAGTCGTACCGAGGCGGTGTTCTCGACGAAGGGGTCGGCGCGCAGAGGCCGCGTCCGCTCCTGTTCCAGGAACAGCGCCAGGGCCCGACCGCCGACGCCCCGGCCCCAGTAGGGCCGCCCGAGCCAGTAGCCGAGGAAACGTCGCCCTTCGATGGACCACGAGACCAGGTTGCCCGCGAGCTCACCGTCGACGGTGACGGCCCGCACGAAGGAATCGGGGTCGCCGAGGACCCGGGTCCGCCAGTGCTCCATGAAGGCCTCCCGATCACGCGGAGGGAACCGTGAACGCCGCACGGCCTCCTCGTCGTGTTCGTAGGCGAAGAACACCTCGAGATCGGCCGGTTCCACTTCCCGTAGACGTACCTGGTCGCTCATGCGGGGAAGCCTGCCGGCGGCCACGGACATTCCCGGGCCGCGCCGTGGGGGGAGTGAGCACCCTCCTGAGCCTGCTGTGGCTATAGAGCAACCCAGGAAGTGAAAAAACAAACTCATATGGGAACCAGAAGGATTCCAGTGGAGTCGTATGCGTCAAGAGTAAGCAAACAGCCAACGATGTGTTGGCTCTATGGGAACCCAGGTAGATGGACATGGAACACACCCCCGCCCTGCCCACCTCACCCCGAGCCCGGCTCAGGGCCGCGGCCTCCGCCGGAGCCCTCCTGCTCCTGCTCACCGGATGCGGACTGATCGGAAACACCCCCGAGGAAGGGGCCGATGACACCGGCGACGGTGGCGACACCGCGAATTCCACGGAAGGCACCGCCGCCCAGGAGGCCGTCGAACTCCCCGTCGGATCGACCACCACCTCCACCGCCTGGGGTTCTGACCTGGAAGTGGAGATCCAGGCCCTCGAACGGGTCGGAAGCGACGCGCTCCGCCTCACCGTCGGCGTCGGCAACCACACCACCGACGACATCCGCCACTTCAAGAACCTGCGCGACAACGACCTGGGCGGATACGACCTGTCCGGGCTCACCCTCCTCGACGTCACCACCGACCGGCAGTACCTCCCCCTCACCGTGGGCGGCGACTGTGTCTGCGAGGAGTTCCCCGACCGGCGTATCCGTGCGGGCGTGGTGGAGTCCACCACCGTCCTCTTCCCCGCCCCGCCCGAAGGCGTCGAGACCATGGCGGTCCTCACCCCCATCACCGCGCCCTTCCACGGTGTTCCCCTCACCGACGCCGACGAGGAGATCCCCGACCCGGGCGCCGACGCCCCCGTGATCCTCGATCTCACCCACCCGACCGACACCGTCGTCGCGGATTACCAACGTCACGAGACCGACGGTGAGGTGACCTACGAACTCGCCGCCGACGTGCTCTTCGAGACCGACAGCGCCGAACTCGGCGACGCCGCCGCACAGAGCCTGGAACGGGTCGCGGCCGAGATCGACATCTCCTCCGCCGACCGGGTCTCCATCGACGGCCACACCGACGACACCGGCGACGACTCGGTCAACGTCCCCCTCTCCCGAGAGCGGGCCGAGGCCGTGGAGACGGCCCTGAACGACCTCGTCGATCGCTCCGGCATCACCTACGACGTCGACGGACACGGCTCGGCCGACCCCGTCACCGACAACGACACCGACGAGGGTCGCGCCCAGAACCGCCGCGTCACCGTCACCTTCGCCAAGTAGGACCTCGTGAGGAAACCGATCATGAAGAGCACCGCCGCACTCCTGACCTTGACCACCGCCGCGCTCCTGGCCACCGGCACGGCCGCGCCCGCCGACACCCTCGACCACGTCGGCAGCGCCACCGGCGTCGACGAGAGGACCGCCGGCCTGGTGCTGGAGGTGAACGAGCTCAGCCGTGACTCCTCCGGCACCTACGCGACCCTGCTGTGGAGCGTCCGCAACGAGGGCACCGAGCGGATCACGATCAACCCCAAGGACACCTCCCTGGACTTCGACCGACAGAGCTTCGCCGGGGTGACCCTGCGGGACGAGGAGAGTCGCACCCGCTTCCACCCCGCGATGAACTCCGAGTCCGCCTGCCTGTGCACCCGCGACACCGTCGGTACCATCGACACCCGACTCGACCCCGGAGCCACGCTCACCTACTGGTCGCTGTACTCGGTGCCCGCGGACCTGGAGACGGTCACCGTCGAGGTCCCCGACTTCGGCGACGTGACCGACGTGCCCCTCACCTGACCGCACACCGTGCCGGGGCGCGGACGGAGCGTCCCCGGCACGGTGGTGTCGGTTCACACGGGTATGTCGGGGCCATGGTGAGAGCCGTGTTCAAGGGGAAGGAAGAGAGGAGAGCCACCCGTCGGGGCCCGTGGGAGACAACGCGGGCCGGCCGGTCGAGGGCACCGGGGAGAATCCACCCGGGCCGGGGCGATGAGTTCCGTCCGCCGCCGAGGTCTTCCCGGGTAAACCGATCAGGAAGGACCCATCCCATGTCCCGCGTCATCTACTCGGTCGCCTCCTCACTCGACGGCTACATCAACGATCCCCAGGGCGACTTCTCCTGGGCCGTCCCCGACGAGGAGGTCATCGCGGCGCTCACCGAGGACGCCGCCCGGGCGAGCACCTTCCTCTATGGGCGGCGCATGTACGAGACGATGGCCGTCTGGGAGACCGACCCCACCACCGCCGACCAGTCACCGGAGTCCGCCAACTGGGCCAGGATGTGGAAGGCCGCCGACAAGATCGTCTTCTCCAGGACCCTGCCGAAGGTGTGGACCGAACGCACTCGGCTGGAGCGCGAGCTGACCATCGAGGCCATCGAGAGGGCCATCTCCGAGGCCTCCGGTGACCTGACCATCGAAGGGCCGACCCTGGCCGGAGAGGCGCTTCGCCTCGGCCGCGTCGACGTGGTCGAGGTGCTGGTGTGCCCGGCCATCGTCGGCGCCGGAACACCGATCTTCCCCGAGGGCCTGCGGCTCGACCTCTCGCTCGACCGGGCACGCCGCTTCGACAACGGGATGATGCAGGTCACCTACGACGTCCGGTAGGCGACCCCCGCCACGCTTCCCTCGACCGCGTGGCCGGGGCGGGATACCCGGCCACGCGCCCCTGAAAGAAGGGGTCGCGTTACAGGGGTGGGGATTTTCCCTGGCTTCGCCCCGTTATCGGAATCCCAACCCCGCTTACCGGTGCGGAAAACTCGCCGATGGGCCCTGTCATGGCCGGGAAATCCGCTCCGGTGTACCTACGATCATCACGTTCCGTGATCATTGAAAAGCAGGGAGAGACAATGCTGAAGCCCGCCGCAGCGGCACGCATCGCCGGCGGAGCGGTCGGCCTGGCCGTGCTCGGCGGACTGGCCACCATCGCCATGCCCGAAGGCCTCCCCGGAGCCCCCGCCGCCGCTGCCGCCTCCGAGGGATACGACCGGACCGTGTCCCCCGACGCCGTCGCGCAGCAGGAGGTGCTCAAGGCCGACGCCATCCTGGCCGCCGCGGAGGCCGGCCTGAACGCGGCCCACGAGAAGGGGCAGCAGGTCACCATCGCCATCGTGGACCGCTCCGGCTCCACCCGCCTGGTGCTCAAGACCGAGAACGCCGGCCCGCAGACCCAGGAATCGGCGGAGCGCAAGGCGTTCACCGCGGTCTCCTTCGGACAGCCCACCAGCGCCCTCACCGAAGGCGCCTCCGGAGACGAGCCCAACCTCTCCGACATCCCCGGCACCCTGTTCCTCGTCGGCGGGGTCCCGGTGATCTCGAACGGCACCCCGATCGCCGGCATCGGCGTCGGCGGAGCCCCGGACGGCGCGATCGATGAGGAGATCGCCCGGGCCGCGCTCCACGCTCTGGAGACCTACCGGGACTAGCCGGCTCCAGCACGGGCGGGGAGTCCGGGGTTCCGGCCTGACCGCGGAACCTCGGACTCCTCTTCGTTCGCGGACATACCTACCGGGACGGCGTGCGAAGATGCCTCGGGGGCGTGAGCGGGTCCGGTGTGAGTCCACACCGGGCTCCAGGTCGGGCCGTTCCCGGTGACTCTGTGCGAGCATGTGGCCGAGCCGTTCACCGACCACATGAGCCCAGGGAGCCGCGTGAGCACCTCTCCCCAGTCCGCCGAAGAGATCCGACGCGTCGCGATGGAGCTCACCGCGCTGACCGAGTCGGGGCTGGCGTACTGCACCGACCGGTTCGACATCGAACGCTTCCACCGCATCGGCTCCCTGGCCCGCGACCTGATGGCGACCGTCTCCGCCGAAGAGCCGCCCGCCTACGATCGGCGGGTCGCCTCGGTCGCCGGATACACCACCCCCAAACTCGACGTGCGCGGTGGCGTCTTCGACGCCTCGGGACGGGTGCTGCTGGTGCGGGAGGTCTCCGACCGGCATCGTTGGACCCTGCCCGGCGGATGGTGCGACATCCTGGAGAGCCCTCGGGAGGCGATCGAGCGCGAGGTCGAAGAGGAGGCCGGGGTAGCGGTTCGGGCGATCCATCTCGCCGGGGTCCTGGACCGGCACCGGTGGCCGCACGTTCCGACCTACGACCGGCACGTCTACAAGCTGTTCTTCGTCTGTGAGCCGGTGGAGGAGGTCGACACCGACTTCACCAGCGTGGAGACCAGCGGCGCCGGCTGGTTCGAGGTGGACGACCTGCCGGAACTGTCGGTGGCACGGGTCGTGCCCGAACAGATCGAGCTCCTGCACGAACACTGGTCCGCTCCCGGCCCGGCTCACGTCGACTGACCCGGACCCGCTGTTCGGCCGGGCTCTCGTCGAACGGGGATCTGCTCGGTTCGGCCCTGCTCACGGCGTGGTTCTGGAAGAGTCGGTGACGGCCGGCCTCCGGCCGTACCCCGACCACGAGGACCACAGGACGACCATGAGCGACACCGAGGCCCCGACCCTCTGGCTACGCGGGACCAAAGCCGGGATCGGCCCCCTGCGCGCGGACCTGAAGGAGCTGTACTGGCGGTGGGAGAACACGATCCCGACCATCGTCGGGTACAACAGGCAGACCCCTCAGCCCTTCGAGGTCGGCAGGCTCTTCTATGACGGTTATGAGAAGAGCTGCGACCGCCATCTCAAGTTCACCATCTACGACCTCACCGATGAGAGGCCGGTCCCCGTCGGGGCCGCCCAGGTCTACGTCGACCAGATGCGCCGTAACGGCGAGTACGTCGTGGCGATGGGGGAGGGCCGGCGCCGGAATGCGAACCAGCGGCTCGGCCAGACGGTCGACGAGGTGCTGATGGACGCCATCCCCGAAGAGTTCGAGGGGCCGTCGTTGGTCAAGCGACAGTTCGAGTCGTGAAGGCCTCGTCGCCTCCGAACGAGCTGACCGTCGACGGCGGAGAGTGAAGGGAGTTGCTCGCTTCGAGGTAGGTGAACGAAAGAGCGCTCAGGGGAGGGGAGAGGGGGCGAAGGCGGACTTTCGGGGGCGGAGCGAGAGGGGCGCCGCGCCCCGATCCGGAAGGCGGCGCCGCTCTTTCCGGCAAGGCTTCGAGGGGCCGGGATCGGGGGATTCACCGGGCCCCTCTCGCCATAATGTAAATCTACGTCGTCAAGGTGGGGGTTGGGTTCACGCCTGAACCCCGACAACAGAAGGGAGCGGCTTCGCCGCACCAAACCCACAAGGGTCCGTTCGGGGATCGTGGCGTCGAATCGACATCCACATCGAAGGGCCCCGCTCACCTCCCGAGGAAGTCGATCAGGGCCGCGGTCAGGGGAGCGGGGGCATCCTCCTGGACCAGGTGCCCGCCGCCCGGGATCAGCCGAAGGTCGGCCTGCGGGATCGCCTCGGCCAGGGCCCGCCCGCGCTCCACGGGAAGCCAGGGATCCTCCTCGCCCCACAGCACGGTGACCGGGCATTCCAACTCACCCAGCAGGGGTTCGAACTCGGCGGTGTAGCGTTCGTCGGCCTGGGAGATCTGACGGTAGAACGCCGCCCGGCCGACCTCGCCCAGCCAGGGACGGACCAGGGCATCGAGGGTCGTCGCGCTCGGCTCCCGGTGGAAGGATCCGGCGATGTAGGCGCGCACCAGCGCCTCGTGCAGGTGTTCGGGCAGCTCCGAGAACACCTCCGCCGAGCGGTTGACCAGCCGGAAGAACGGGCTGCCCCAAGGGCGCATCGCCACCGCGTCGACCAGGGCCAACCGGTCGTAGGCGACGCGATCCAACAGAGCGGTGCGCAGGGCCACCGCGCCGCCGAAGTCGTGCGCGACCACGCGGGGTCGCTCCAGCCCCCAATGCTCCAGCAGCGAGGTGAAGACCTCCTGCTGGGCGGCGAGGGAGACGTCCTGTCCTTCTCTCATCTCGGACCGGCCGTAGCCGGGCATATCCCACAGGTGGACGGAGTAGTGGCCGCTCAAGGCCTCGGCGATCTCCCGCCACACGTGGGAGGAGAAGGGGGTGCCGTGCATCAGGACCACCGGCGGTCCCTGGCCGGCGCGGGTCCAGCGCACCTCTCCGTGGGGCGAGGCGAAGCGTTCGTCGGGGGTCCAGCGGTCCAGGGCGTCGCTCTTCTCGGTCATGATCTCCTCCGTTACCGCTATCTCGCTTATGGGGGTAACCGTAGAGCGTTACCGTCATTCATGTAAAGGGGGTAACCTCTGGGGTATGGCCTACGACCGTCCACCCGCCCCCGGAGACCTGGCGCTCATCGAGGGGCTCTGTAACTCCGCCCGCTTTCTGAAGAGGGAGGACCTCCTCGTTTCCCTCGACTCGGCGCGCGCGTGGGCGAACGCGCGCGATCTGCCCGGGGTCGCCGAAGCGCTCGACGTCGACTCCCTGACCTGGCTGCGACGTGCCCGTGAGGCGGTGCGCGGGCATTTGGAGGGGGATCGAGAGGCGGCCGGGTATCTCACCGGCCTGTCGAGCGAACTTCTGGGGGCTCCGCGGTGGGGCGCCGAGGGGGAGATCGTGCTGCCGGTGGCCACGGAGGAGCCGGTACGTCGTGTGGTGGCCGAGGTGTTGTCGGTGCTGGCGGTGGCGGAGTTGGCCGATCGTCGGGCGCGGTTGAAGGTGTGTCGGTCGCCCGAGTGCCGGTGGGTCTTCTACGACCGTTCTCCGGCGGGCAACGGTGGCTGGTGCAGCATGGAGATCTGCGGGGCGCGGCACAAGATGCGCACCTATCGGGAGCGGCGGCGCGGCTGAGGTTCCCGGTCTCGGTCGCCCCGCGCCCTGATTCATCGTCTGGCGGCGATATGATCGTTGTATGGCGATGAATCAGCAGGGGTGCGCCCCCGGCACCGGCGCGGCCGAGGCCCTCTTCCGTAGCCTCTCCGACGGGACCCGATTGGCGATCGTGCGTCGGTTGGCCGAAGGGGAGGCCCGCGTCTCCGACCTGGTCGAGCGGCTGGGGTCGGCCCAGTCCACGATCTCCGCGCATGTGGCCTGTCTGCGCGACTGCGGTCTGGTGGAGGGGCGACCCGAGGGGCGTCAGGTGTTCTACCGGCTGGCCCGGCCCGAGCTCCTCGACCTGCTGGCCTCGGCCGAGCGTCTGTTGGAGGCCACGGGCGAGGCCGTCGCGCTGTGCCCGGAGTACGGGGTGGCGACCGTTCATGAGTGACACCTGTGGTTGCTCGTCCGATCGTCCGGAGGAGGCCGGCGGTACGGAGTCGGGTCCGAGCACGCTGTGGGGTGTGCGGGAGATCCGTTTCGCGGCGGTGGCGCTGATCCCCTTGGCCGCCGGTCACACCGGGTCGTGGCTGGGGGTTCCCGACACGATCGTCCACGTTCTGTGGGCTCTGGCGTTGGTGGTGGCCGGGTGGACCTTCGTGCCGGGAACGTTGCGCCGTTTGTTCCGTTCGGGTCCGTTCCGGGATCGGATCGGGGTGGGCACCCTGATGACGATCGCGGCGGTCGGCGCGGTCCTGTTGGGGGAGGTGGCCGAGGCCGCGCTCCTGGCGGTGTTGTACACGATCGCCGAGGGGCTGGAGGGCTACTCGGTGGCGCGTACCCGGCGGGGGTTGCGGGCGCTGTTGGATCTGGTGCCGGCGAGGGCGACCGTGCTCCGAGACGGTCGGGAGCGGGAGGTGGCGCCCGAGGAGCTGGTTCCCGGCGACACTCTGTTGATCCGTCCGGGGGAGCGGGTGGCCACCGACGGGGTGGTGGTGTCGGGGCATAGCGCCCTGGACGATTCCGCCGTCACGGGGGAGTCCATTCCGGCGGAGGTCGGTCCTGGCTCGGAGGTGTTCGCGGGGACGGTCAACGGCACCGGTGTCCTGGAGGTCGCGGTGAGCGCCGGGACCGAGGACAATTCGCTGGCCCGTGTGGTGCGGATCGTGGAGGTCGAGCAGGCCCGCAAGGGCGCGGGGCAGCGGTTGGCCGATCGGATCGCCCGCCCGTTGGTGCCGGGGGTGATGGTCGCGGCGGTGCTCATCGCGGTGCTCGGTGCCGCTCTGGGCGATCCGCTGGTGTGGGTCGAGCGTGCCCTGGTGGTGCTGGTGGCGGCCTCGCCGTGCGCGTTGGCGATCTCGGTGCCGGTGACGGTGGTCTCGGCCATCGGTGCTGCCACGCGCGGGGGTGCGCTGGTCAAGGGCGGCGCGGCTCTGGAGGCGCTCGGCGGGGTGCGGACGGTGGCGTTGGACAAGACGGGGACGTTGACCCGTAACCGGCCGGCGGTGGTCGAGGTGGTGCCGGTCGAGGGGCGTGGTCGTGACGAGGTGCTGGCGGTGGCGGCGGCCCTGGAGTCGCGCAGTGAGCATCCGTTGGCGGCGGCGATCCTGGCGGAGATCGGGGATCCGGTGCCGGCGCGGGACGTGACGGCGGTGCCGGGGGCCGGTCTGATCGGCCGTGCGGCCGATGGCGAGGTGGGGCTGCGGCTGGGGCGTCCGGGGTGGATCGAGGCCGGTCCGTTGGCCGATGCGGTGTCGCGGGCGCAGGAGGCCGGTGCCACGGTGGTGCTGGTGGAGGAGGACGGCTGTGTGATCGGGGCGGTCGCGGTTCGTGACGAGCCCAGACCCGAGGCGGGGCGGGCGGTGGCGGCGTTGCGCGCGGCCGGTCATCGGGTGGCGATGCTGACCGGTGACAACCGGGCCACGGCGCTCGCGGTGGCCGAACGGGTCGGGATCGATGCCGAGGAGGTGTACGCGGAGCTGCGTCCGGAGGACAAGGCCCGTGTGGTGTCCGAGCTCGGTGGGCGCGGCCCGGTGGCGATGGTGGGTGACGGGGTCAACGACGCTCCGGCGCTGGCCCGCGCGGACGTGGGGATCGCGATGGGGGCGATGGGCACCGATGTGGCGGTGGAGACGGCCGATGTGGCGTTGATGGGGGAGGACCTGCGGCATCTGCCCCAGGTGTTGGCGCACGCCCGTCGTGCGCGGGTGATCATGTGGCAGAGCGTAGGGGTGTCGCTGGCGATCATCGCGGTGCTGATGCCGTTGGCGCTGTTCGGGGTGTTGGGGTTGGCCGCGGTGGTGTTGGTGCACGAGGTGGCCGAGGTGGTCGTGGTGGCCAACGGGGTGCGGGCGGGGCGTTCGCGCGCGGTGACCGAGGTGCTGGACGCGGAGGGGGCGGAGTGGCCGGTGGAGTCGGTCGGTGCGCGTTGAGGAACGGGTGTTTTCTCGAGGTCGGGCCATGCGATCTGTTTCGGCGCGGCGGTTCGGTGGGTGGGGCCGGACGGGGGTAGGCACGAGGTGTGGGCTTACGTACGGGAGGCTTACGCCGGGGGTCGGGTTCTCGGGGCGAGGGGTGGACACCGCTCGCCCCTGGAGGGTGTGCGTGGACGGCCGGGTCCGCGCTCGAGTACGGGAGCGCTCCCCGTTCAGGGGCGGCGGTGGCCCAGGGCCCGCAGCAGGTAGGGCAGGAGCCGGGTCGCGATGTCCCGCCCCGGAGCGGGGGTGTCGGCCTCCCCCTCGGGTACGAGGAAGGTGTGGCTGACCATGGGGCCGATCACCATCTCCGCGACCACCAGCGGATCCTCCACCGGGGGGATCTCGCCGCGTGCCACGGCGCGTTCCAGGAGGGCGAAGACCCTGTCCTGGAGGGGGAGGACGAAGGCGTCGAAGAGGACGTCGGCCAGGGCGCGGTTGTGCGCGGCCTCGCCCAGGACCGCTCGCAGCAGTCGGCCGGAGGGGCCTTCCAGGGCGAGGGCCTTGTCGTGGAGCAGTGCCCCCAGGTCCTCTTCGAGGGAGCCTGTGTCGTGGTCGGGGCCCAGGTTCTCGGCCCAGGCCTGGGCGGCGCCCACGACCAGGTCCTGTTTGGAGCGCCAGCGTCGGTAGAGGGTCGCCGTGGAGACCCCGGCCCGTTTGGCCACGGAGGCGGTGGTCAGTCCGCTGTAGCCGTGTCGTTGGAGTTCGGCGAGTGTGGCGTCCATCAGCGCGCGGTCCCGGCTGGCGTCGCGGGGTCGTCCTCGTGGAGAGAGCTGTGCGGAGGCGGCCGGCAGATGGGTCGTCATGGGGATAATTCTAGGCGCGTTCCTATTGGAAACGAAACGTTTTCGTTTACTATCTGAGTCATGGCTACGACCGAAACCCCTCGAGAACCGTTGACCACGACCGTCGACATCCCCGAGACCGTCGCCCGACTGCGCGGGACCTTCGCCTCGGGTCGGACCAAGCCGCTCGCCTGGCGTCGCGCTCAGCTGCGGGCCCTGCGCCGCATGCTCGTCGAGGAACGCCCCACCCTGGAGAAGGTGCTCCAGGACGACCTGGGCAAGAGCCCGTTGGAGGCGCACACCACCGAGATCGGTTTCGTCATCAACGAGATCGACCACACCCTCAAGCACCTGGCCTCGTGGCTGCGGCCCGAGCGGGTCTCGGTGCCCATGGCCCTGGCGCCGGCCCGGGCCCGCCGTGTCCGCGAACCGCTGGGCACGGTGCTGGTCATCAGCCCGTGGAACTATCCGGTGAACCTGGCGCTGGCGCCGATGGTCGGCGCCCTGGCGGCCGGCAACAGCGTGCTGCTCAAGCCCAGCGAGCTGGCCCCGGCCACCTCCAACGCGCTGGCCGACCTCCTCCCGCGCTACCTGGACACCGAGGCGGTCGCCGTGGTCGAGGGCGGTGTGCCCGAGAGCACCGCGCTGTTGGCCGAGCGTTTCGACCACATCTTCTACACCGGTAACTCGACGGTGGCGCGGATCGTGATGGCGGCCGCGGTCGAACACCTGACCCCCGTCACGCTGGAGCTGGGCGGCAAGAGCCCGGCGATCGTGGAGCCCGGGGTGGATCTGGCGACGGTGGCGCGCCGGCTGGCCTGGGGCAAGTTCACCAACGCCGGTCAGACGTGTGTGGCCCCCGACTACGTGCTGGCCATCGGGGACACCGCGGCCGGTCTCCAGCGTGAGCTGGGCGCGGCCATCACCGAGATGTTCGGTTCCGACCCTCGTAAGAGCCCCGACTACGGGCGGGTCGTCAACGAGCGCCACTTCGACCGGCTCACCGCGTTGATGGACAGCGGTGAGGTGGTCGTGGGCGGTTCCAGCGATCGCGCGGACCTCTACATCGCGCCCACCGTACTGGGCGGGGTGTCTCCCGACAGCCCGGTGATGGCCGAGGAGATCTTCGGTCCGATCCTGCCGATCATCGAGGTCGCCGACCTGGACGAGGCGATCGCCTACGTCAACGACCACGAGAAGCCGCTGGCGTTGTACGGGTTCACCGACTCCGACGTCACCAAGCGGCGGTTGACCACCGAGACCTCGTCGGGCGCGGTCGGCTTCGGTCTGCCGATCGCCCACCTGGCCGTGCCGGACCTGCCCTTCGGCGGGGTGGGGGAGAGCGGTATGGGCGCCTATCACGGCAAGGCGTCCATCGACGTCTTCTCCCACACCAAGTCGGTGCTGGACAAGTCGTTGGTGATGGACACCATGCGGGTGGCCTACGCGCCCATCACCCAGCTCAAGGAGAAGATCCTGCGCCGGATGCTCTGAGGCGGCGTCGAGGAGGGGTCCGGCCCGGATGCGGGTCGGGCCCCTTCCTTCGTGCCCGGGGTCAGTCCTGGGAGCGGGCGTCGGTGTAGGCGGTGCCCTGGTCGAGGTCGTCGCCCATCAGTTCGGAGACGGTGACGAAGGTGTAGCCCTCGTCGGTCAGCCTGTCCAGGACGGCGGGGATGGCGTCGACGGTGGTCTGGTGGATGTCGTGGAAGAGCACGATGCTGCCCTCGCCGGAGTCGCGGTCGGCGATGTCCAGGATCGTTCCGGGGTCGCGGTTCTTCCAGTCCTCGGTGTCCACGTCCCACAGGATGAGGGGGCGGTCGGCGGCCTCGCGGACGGTGTCGTCGACGGCGCCGTAGGGCGGGCGCAGGGTGGCGGGGGTCTGACCGGTGACGTCCTCGATGGCCTTGTCGGTGCGTTCGAGGTCCTTCTCGATCTCCTCGCCGGACAGTGTGGTCAGGTCGTCGTGCCGCCAGGAGTGGCTGCCGACCTCGTGTCCGGTCTTGACCATGCGCTCGACCTCGTTGGGGTGGTCGGCCACGTTGGAGCCCAGGAGGTAGAAGGTGGCCCGGGCGTCGTGCGCGTCGAGCATGTCCAGAAGTCGCCCGGTGTACTCACCGGGCCCGTCGTCGAAGGTCAGCGCCACGCACTTGACCTCGTCGCAGTCGGGTGTGACGTCTTCCGGCGCGGCACCGGCGGGGACGGTGGTCAGGGCGAGCAGACCGGTGGTGGCCATGAGCCCACCGACGGCGGCCTTACGCATCACAGAGGTAACGTTCACGCATCGAAATGTACGTGAATGTTTTCGTGGTGACAACGTGGGGGTCCCCTTGGGACGTGCCGAGTGAGTAAGGCCTCTTCTTCCAGGTGAGGGCGGTTTCGGTCCGCTTCCTCGGCCATGTCGGGGATCCGGGGCGATCACCGCCTCCGAGGCGTTCGGACATGAAGGGAGGGCCGGAGCGCGCCCTCGCGCCCCGGCCCTCATGTACGGATGTCACTCGAGTCGGGCGTCGGTGTAGGCCTCCCCCTCGGAGAGCTGTCCGTCCGCGAACAGGTTCTCCACCGACACGAAGTGGTAGCCCTGGGAATGCAGTTCCTTCAGGATGTCGGGGATGGCGTCGACGGTGCTCTTGTGGATGTCGTGGAAGAGCACCACGCTGCCCGTATCGACCTCGGAGACGGCGTGATCGATGATCGCGTCGGTGTCGCGGCTCTGCCAGTCCATGGTGTCCACGTCCCACAGGATGATCGGCTGTCCCAGGGCGTCGCTCACGGTGCTGTTGTGCGAGCCGTAGGGCGGACGCATGGTGCGCGGAGCCTTCCCGGTGGCCTTCTCGATGGCCTCGGAGGTGCGCTCCATGTCCTCGCGGACGCCGTCGCCGGACAGCGAGGTCAGGTCGTCGTGCTTCCAGGTGTGGCTGCCGACCTCGTGGCCCTCGGCGGCGGTGCGTTCCGCGATCTCGGGGAACTCCTCCACCAGGGAGCCCAGCACGTAGAAGGTGGCCTGGGCGTCGTACTCGGCGAGCGTGTCGAGGAGTTCCTCGGTGTACTCGCCGGGTCCGTCGTCGAAGGTCAGCGCCACGCACTTGGCCTCGGCGCAGTCCAGGGTGCGGCCCTCGGTGTCACCGGTGGTCTCGGCGACTCGTTCGGCGGGCACGGAGTTGCCGTTGACGGCGGCGTCGCGGGCCCGATAGCCGAGCTCGGAGAGCGATTCCTCGGTCTCCTCCGCCTCGATCGGGATCAGCGCCTCCTCGGCCCGGCCCGTCCCCGGGATCTGGGCCGGGTCCATGCGGACGGCCAGGCCGCCCGCCGTGCTGAAGGCCAGGTCGGCCAGAGGTGAGGCGGACCAGCGTTCGGCCGCCTCCATGGCCTGTTCCGGATCGGTCAGGTCGGCGTCGCCCAGAGGCAGTTCGCCCTCGCCCGGGCCTTCCCCCTCCTCGGGGTCGGTCGCCGGGTCCGAGGCCGCGGCCGGGACGAGTTCGCCGTCGGACTCCTCGGCCTTGGCGGAGACCTCGCCCACCAGGCCGGGCAACTGTTCGGGGGCCATGTCGTAGTCCTCGCGCAGGACGTCGGCCAGGGCCAGGTGGGCCTGGGCCAGGGCCTGTTCGTCGTGGAAGAGCGAGGTCCAGGGCATGACCTGTTCGGTTCGGGCGTCGTACCACAGGGTGGACGATCCGGGTCGGTCGGAGGCCTTGGTGGAGTCGGTGACGCTCATGCGCACACCCACCACGTCGTCGGAGGCGGCCAGCAGGCTCGTCGTCTGGACGAGCTCGGGGGCGCCCCGGTCGGGCAGGTTCTCCAGGAAGGCGGTCTGCCGCTCGGCCATGGCGGTGCGCACGTAGGCGGAGAGCGGATGGGACTCGCCCAGGATCGGATAGCTGTAGGAGACCGTACTGTCCTCGGACTCCACGGACACGGTGCGCGTGTTCAGGCCACCCAGGTCCTCGGGGGCGAATTGGATCGCCTCCGCGTAGGGCATCGAGGTGTCCGCGGCGTGGCACCCGGGGACCAGGAGCATCCCCAGGGCGACACCGACGGTGACGTTTCGTCGCAGAGAGATGACAGACACGTGGGGACCATATCGGAGGTGGGGCCGCAAAGCCGCACCTCAGAGCGACGAGTCGACCTCGCAGCGTGAATGAATGTCCGTTCGTTGACGAAAAAGTGCGATTTGTTCTTCGGTGCGCGCTCGGGCGTGTCCCCCGGCCGACGAAAACCCGGCCACCAGGTCGCTCTCGGAAGGGAACGGAGCGACCCGGGGCCGGGCGAAGGACGAAAGGGCTCAGATCAGGGCCGCGGCGACGATGGCGCGTGTCTGCTCCACCACGTCGACGTGCTCCTCCGGACGCGTGGTCTTGGGCAGGTGCACGTGCCCCGAACGGGCACGGGAACCGAGCCGGTCCCGCAGCAGGGTGTTGCGGTAGGCGATCTCGTTGGACAGGTAGTCGCCCCCGCCGCCGCTCCGGGCGGACGAACCCTCGCTCGGTCCCTCCGGGCGCGTCACGGGTTCGGCGCCACCGGCGGGGACCTCGACGACCTCGGTGTTGGCCACCACCCGATAGGGGCCCTCCACCGCGGCCACGATCTCCTCGACCGGCAGGGACGTACGCGTCCACTCCGGCCCGGGCCCCTCGGAGACCGGTACGGGCTCGGTGCGGGTCTGCCCCAGGTTGTCGGTGCCGCCACCGCGCCAGGCGCCGTTGAACACCTCCAGGTCGAAGCGGTCCGGTCGGCCCCGGCTCAGGGTGATGACGGCGTCGGCCACCCCGTGCGGGGGAGCCAGCGCCTCCTCCACCATCCCCTCCTCGAAGTCCGACCAGCGCACCGGGAACAGGGCCGAACGCACCAGCGCGGTGCGCTCGCCCATGGGGAAGGTCAGACCGTCCAGGGCCAGGGCCACCGCCCCCGACGGGTTGGAACACTCGGGGTCCCCGTCCAGATGGAAGGGGTCGAAACCGGTCACCACCACCCGGACCCAGCGGTCGCCGGGCGGAAAGTCCAGCTCGGTGATGCCTCGGGAGGCGGTCTCCAACAGGCGTGCGAGCTCGGCGCGCCGTTCGGCCTCCAACGGGAAGGAGGGCGACCAGGAGCGTAGTCGGGCCGCCAGGGTCAGGCGGGCCCAGTACAGCGGACGGTCGTCGACCGGACCGCCGTCCTCACGGACCGCCTCGGTCCACAGGCGTGAGGCGTGCGAGGCGACCACCTCCCGCGCGCGCTCGAAGGAGTCGGCGTCGCGCAGGTCGGCGGTGAACAGGGGCGCGGCGGCGCCGAAACCGGAACGTTCCAGGATCCGGAGGGGAGCGGGGAGGAGGGCACGGTTCTCTTCGGGGGTGGTGTCGTGGTGCACGGGCCAGCTGTCTGGGTCGGGGACGGGCCCGCAGAGTCTAACGTTCGTCGGTGACGAACGGGCCGGAACTCCGACGGGGAAGGCGAATCCGAACGCCGGGGGTGGACCCCGGAGCGGGGACTTGGCAAGGTGAGGGGTGACCATCGTCCCTCTCAACGGAGAGAGAACACACATGCCGAATGGTGCTCTTCCCGACACGCGGTCCCTCGCCGAACGCGCGCGGATCGCTCTGGAACGCTGCGGTACGACCGGGCTGCCCGAAGCCGTCGGGGCGCCGGGGCGGGCCCGCACGCCGATCACCGGCCAGGACCTGTTCCCCCTGGAGTTCGCCACCCCGGTCGAGGCCGAGAACGCGGTGGCCGCGGCGCACGCCGCCTTCACCTCCACCTGGCGCGACACCCCCGCGCCCGAGCGGGGCAGGCTGGTGCACCGACTGGGCGAGCTCCTGCGCGAGCACAAGGCGGACCTGGCCGAACTGGTGACCATCGAGGCGGGCAAGATCCGCTCCGAGGCGCTGGGCGAGGTCCAGGAGATGATCGATATCTGCGACTTCGCCGTCGGACTGTCGCGTCAGCTGTACGGGCGCACCATGCCCTCGGAGCGGCCCGGACACCGCCTGATGGAGACCTGGCACCCGCTGGGGGTCGTCGGGGTCATCACCGCCTTCAACTTCCCGGTGGCGGTGTGGTCGTGGAACACCTGCGTGGCGCTGGTATGCGGCGACACGGTGGTGTGGAAGCCCTCGGAGACGACCTCGCTGACCGCGCTGGGCTGTCACGGTCTCCTGATGCGCGCGGCGGCCGACGTGGGCGCCCCCGCCGACGTGCACCGGGTGGTGCTGGGCGGGGCCGACATCGGCCGGACCCTGGTGGACGACCCCCGGGTGGCGCTGGTCTCGGCGACCGGCTCCACGGCGATGGGGCGCGCGGTGGCGCCCCGGGTGGCCGCGCGGATGGGCCGCTACCTGCTGGAGTTGGGCGGTAACAACGCGGCGGTGGTGACCCCCTCGGCCGACGTCGACCTGGTGGTGCGCGGCAGCGTGTTCGCGGCCGCGGGGACGGCGGGGCAGCGGTGTACGACGCTGCGCCGGCTGATCGTGCACGAGGACGTGGTGGAGGAGGTCACCGAGCGCATCGTGAACGCCTACGAGCAGTTGGGCGGTCGGGTGGGAGATCCCTTCGAGGAGGACACCCTGGTGGGTCCGCTGGTCTCCGAGCGCGGCTACGAGGCGATGCGCGCCGCCCTGGAGCGGGCCCGCGCCGACGGCGGTCGGGTCCTGGTGGGCGGCGAGCGACGGCTGGAGAAGGACGCGGCCGAGGCCTTCTATGTGGAGCCCGCGGTGGTGCGCATGCCCGGGCAGGCCGAGGTGGTGCGGGAGGAGACCTTCGCGCCCATCCTCTACGTGATGACCTACCGCACCCTGGAGGAGGCGGTGGAGCTGCACAACGGGGTGCCGCAGGGGTTGTCGTCGGCGATCTTCACCCAGGACCAGGCCGAGGCCGAGCGGTTCCTGTCCTCGGCCGGATCGGACTGCGGGATCGTCAACGTCAACATCGGCACCTCGGGCGCCGAGATCGGCGGGGCCTTCGGTGGCGAGAAGGACACCGGCGGCGGCCGGGAGTCGGGTTCGGACTCGTGGAAGGCGTACATGAGGCGGGCGACCAACACCGTCAACTACGGCGGTGAGCTGCCGCTCGCCCAGGGGGTGCGCTTCCTGTAGCGGAGCGGCGTCGGGCCCGCGCCCCGGGGCGCGGGCCCTCGTGGCCGCGGTGCGCCTAGAAAAGTCGTGCCCAACACTGTTATGCACAACCTTTTCTCTGTTACGGTGGCTCCGACCACCGCGGCGCATACGGGGGAGGGCCCATGGCCGGTACCGACGAGGGAGATCCCCTCCACCTGGACCAGCAGCTCTGCTTCGCCCTCTACACCGCCTCCCGGGCCCTGACCGGGCTCTATCGGGAGATCCTGACCGACCTGGGGCTCACCTACCCGCAGTACCTGGTGATGCTGGTGCTGTGGGAACACGATCCCCTGCCGGTCAAGGAGCTGGGACGGGCGCTGAGCCTGGACACCGGCACACTCTCCCCCCTCCTGCGCCGTATGGAGGGCGCCGGTCTGTTGACGCGCAGTCGCGGCTCCGAGGACGAACGTGTCGTGCACGTCGCCCTCACCGACGAGGGCGCGCGTCTGCGCGAGCGCGCGCGGGACATTCCCCATCGGGTCCTGTGCGCCACCGGTCTTCCCCGAGACCGGGTCGAGGACCTGCGCTCCCTCCTGGATCAGGTCACCCGTTCGGTGACCGGGGACACCGACGACCCCACCCCACTCACCCGGGACCCGGCCGACCGCCGGGACCCATAGAGAGGCAACCATGGCTTTCCAGAAGCTCTACACCGCCAACGCCACCGTCACCGGTGAAGGCCGCAAGGGCAGCGGCAAGACCGACGACGGCCGTCTGTCGGTCGACCTGTCCGTCCCCAAGGGCCTGGGCGGCGACGACGGCCCCGGCACCAACCCCGAGCAGCTCTTCGCCGTCGGCTACGGCGCCTGCTTCCACGGCGCGCTGAAGAAGGTCGCCGGCCTGAACAAGGTCGACGTGGCCGGTTCCAGCATCGACGCCGAGGTCACCCTGGGCAAGGACGAGGGCATGGACCTGGTCGTCCACCTGACCGTCACCCTGCCCGGCCTGGAGCAGGACCAGGCCGAGAAGCTGGTCGAGTCCGCCCACCAGATGTGCCCCTACTCCCGCGCCACCCGCGGCAACATCGAGGTCGGCCTCACCGTCAAGACCGCCTGAGTCGGGATCCGATCCCCGATGGGGGCGGCGCGCACGATGCGCGCCGCCCCCATCGTCGTGTTCAGGAACGCGAGCGGGTGCGTACGGCCAGTGTCGCGCACAACAGGACGGCGGCCCCTCCCAGCACCACCCTGGGGGTCAGGGCCTCGCCCAGCAGCAGCGCCGCCCAGCCCACGGTCATCACCGGCTGGGTGAGCTGGATCTGGGCGACCCGGGCGGGCGGCCCGATGGCCAGCCCCCGGTACCAGGCGAAGAAGCCCAGGTACATGCTGACCACGGCCAGGTAGGCGAAGGCCGCCCACTGGGTGGGGGAGGCGGTGGGCGGCTCGTGGACCGCGGTCCACGCGGTCAGCGCGACCATCACCGGCGAGGCGAGCACCAGAGCCCAGGAGATGGTCTGCCAGGCACCCAGCTCACGGGAGAGCAGACCGCCTTCGGCGTAGCCCGCGGCGGCGGCCAGGACCGCGCCGAACAGGAGCGGGTCGAAGGCGAGGGCGCCGAGCGCGCCGCCTCCGGACAGGATGGAGAAGCCGAGCGCGGCCACCGCGCCCAGCGCGACCGTCCCCCAGAAGAGCGGCCCGGGCCGCTCCCGGGTGCGCAGGACGACCGCCGTGGCCGTCGCGGCGGGCAGTAGCGCGATCACCACGGCGCTGTGGGAGGCGCTGGTGGTGGTCAGCGCCAGAGAGGTCAGTACCGGAAAACCGATGACCACACCCGCCGATACCACGGCCACGCGGAGCCACTGTCGACCCCGGGGGAGGGCCTGCCGGGTCAGGGCCAGCGCGGCGGCGGCGAGCAGGGCCGCCACGACCGCGCGGCCGGCGCCGGCGAACAGAGGGGTCAGTCCCTCGTCGGCCACGGCCAGCCGCGTGAGCGGAACGGTCAGGGAGAAGGCCGCCACCCCGAGTAGACCCCAGCGGAGACCGCTCCCGAAAGAGGGTAGCGGTGGTGCGGTCGTGTGAGTAGCGCTATCGTTGACTCTCATGTCCAACGATAGCAGTGGCCGTATCGTGGCGGAATTGAGCGACTGGATCTCTCGGGCCGAACCGGGCGCGCGCCTGCCCTCCACCCGGGAACTGGTCGCCCGCCACGAGGCGAGCCCGGTCACCGTGCAAAAGGCCCTGCGCGCCCTCGTCGCCCAAGGGCTGGTGGAGAGCCGTCCCGGGGTGGGCAGCTTCGTCCGGGCCCGCCGCGCGACCCGCGTCCACGATCACCGATGGCAGACCTCCGCCCTGGGTGCCGCGCCCCGCGTGCCGGAGCCCTCCACCGCGCTGCGCCCCGCCCCCGAGGGGGCCATCGCACTGCACTCGGGCTACCCCGACCGGGAACTGCTCCCCGAACGGCTGGTACGCGCCGCCTTCGCCCGCGCGGCCCGGGGCGGCGCCGCGCTGGAGCGCCCCACGGCGGCCGGTGACGCCGAACTACGGGCCTGGTTCGCCGCCTCCCTGGCCGGATCCGCGCTCCACGGGATCGACCCGCCGACCTCGGAGGACGTGGTCGTCGTCCCCGGCAGCCAGAGCGGGATCAGCACCCTCTTCCGTGCCCTGGCCGGCCCCGGAGGGGCACTGGTGATGGACTCGCCCACCTACTGGGGCGCGATCAGGGCGGCCGCCTGGGCGGGGGTGCGCGTCGTCCCCGTGGCCGGGGGCGAACACGGACCCGACCCCGACGAGGTCGACCGGGCGCTGGCCCGCAGCGGGGCGCGCGCCTTCTACGCCCAACCGCTCTTCGCCAACCCGACCGGCACCTGTTGGTCGGTCGAGACGGCCGAACGGATCCTGGAGGTGGTACGCCGCCACGGTGTCTTCCTCATCGAGGACGATTGGGCCCACGACTTCGGGATCGAGGACGACCCCGTGCCGATGGCCGCCCGTGACGACGACGGGCACGTGATCCACCTGCGCTCGCTCACCAAGAGCGTGTCCCCGGCGGTGCGGGTGGCCGCGGTGATCGCCCGGGGCCCGGTGCGCGAACGCGTCCTGGTCAGCGCTCAGAGCGAGTCGATGTACGTCAGCGGAGCCCTCCAGGAGGTGGCGTTGGACGTGGTCACCCGACCGGCCTGGCGTACCCACCGCCAGGGACTGCGCCATCGCCTGGCCGAACGGCGCGACCTGCTGACCTCGGCCCTGGCCGAACACGCCCCCGCCCTGCGGGTGGAGACCCCGCCCCGGGGAGGGCTGAACCTGTGGGCGCGCCTGCCCGAGGGGGTCTCGCCGCTCCGGGCGGCCGAGGAGTGCGCGCGGGCGGGGGTCGTCGTGGCGCCGGGGGACGAATGGTTCCCCACCGAACCCACCGGCCCCTACCTGCGGCTCAACTACTCCGGTCCGCGCCCGGGCGACTTCGTCGAGGGGGCTCGCGTTATCGGCCGCGTGGTGGAGGGGCTAGGCGGATGACCCCTCGTCCCGGCCCTGACCACGCCGCGGGCGGGCCCGCAGATGGGCGCGTTCTCCCTGGGTGCCGAAGAGGCTGAGGATCTCCACCGGACGGTCGTCGGCGGTGCCGAACCAGTGCGGGGTGCGGGTGTCGAACTCGGCGGCCTCGCCGGGGGCGAGCACCAGATCGTGCTCGCCCAGGACCAGCCGCAGCCGCCCGTCCAGGACGTAGAGCCAGTCGTAGCCCTCGTGGCTCTGCGGATCGGGCACCTCGCGCCCGCCCCCGGGGGACAGCACCATCTTGAAGGCCTGGATACCGCCCGCGCGGCGGGTGAGCGGGATGACGGTCATGCCGTGCCGGTTCATGGGGCGCAGGTGCACGCGGGGATCGCCGGTGGGAGGGGCGTCCACGAGTTCGTCGAGGGTGACCCCGTAGGCCCGGGCCAGGGGGAGCAGGAGTTCCAGGGCGGGGCGCCGATCGCCGGTCTCCAGCCGGGAGAGGGTGCTCACCGAGATCCCGGTGCTCTCGGACAGGTCGGCCAGGGTGGTGCCACGTTGCAGCCGCAGCGCCCGCAGACGGGGGCCGACCGCGTCCAGCGCCTGATCCAGGTCGTGATCCATGCGTCCATGTTGCCATACCGGCAAGGAAAGTTGTCATTACGCCGGGGAGGGCGCACCGTGTTCGGTGGAGGTGGTCATATGAACACGAAGAACGAGGACGTCCACGAGGTACTGGTGGTCGGCGGGGGAGCCGCCGGCCTGAGCGGGGCGCTCACCCTGGCCCGGGCCCGACGCTCGGTCCTGGTGGTGGACGGCGGTGAACCTCGCAACGCCCCCGCGAGTGGGGTGCACGGCCTGCTGGGACTGGAGGGGATCCCCCCGACCGAACTCCTGGAACGCGGCCGTGCCGAGGTGCGCTCCTACGGAGGCGAGATCATCTCGGGCCGGGTCCGAAGCGTCGAGGGCGACGCCGAGAACGGCTTCCGGGCCGCCCTGGCCGACGGACGCGTGGTCCGCGCGCGCCGGATCCTGGTGGCCACCGGGCTCACCGACCGGCTCCCCGACGTGCCCGGACTGGCCGAACGCTGGGGCCGGGACGTGCTCCACTGCCCCTACTGCCACGGCTGGGAGGTACGTGACCTGCCCATCGGCGTCCTGGCCACGAGCCCGATGTCCACCCACCAGGCCTCGATGTTCGGCCAGTGGAGCCCGGACGTGATCTACTTCGCCGACGGCGGAGAGATCGCCCCCGAGCAGGCCCGCCGCCTGAACGCCCAGGGCATCAGGGTCGTGTCCGAGCCGGTCACCGCGATCGAGACGGTCGACGACGCCCTGGCGGGGGTACGACTGGACACGGGGGAACTCGTCGAACGCCGGGCGTTGGCCGTGGCCGCGAGGATGGAGGCACGCGTGGACTTCCTGGCACCGCTGGGCCTGAAGCCGGTCGACCACCCCTCGGGGATGGGCGACCACCTGCCCGCCGACGCCACCGGACGCACCGAGGCGGCCGGGGTCTGGGTGGCGGGTAACGCCACCGACCCCTCCGCGCAGGTCGGGGCCTCGGCCGCCGCCGGAACCCTGGCGGCCGCCCGGATCAACGCCGACCTGATCGAGGCCGACGTCGACCGGGCCCTGAACGGGGAGAGCAGGTCCTCGGCCTGAACCGGGGCACGAGGCAACGCCGGGCCGGTGACGTGCCGGAACCGGGATCGACACACCACAGGGGGAAGCACATGTCCGACACCTTCGGCCGGGACTATTGGGAGCGGCGCTACGAGGGTCACGAGCACGGCCACGGCACGCACCGGGGACCCAACCCGACGCTGGTCGAGACCGCGGGGGAGCTCGACCCCGGCACCGCCCTGGAGGCCGGCGCCGGCAGAGGCGAGGACGGTATCTGGCTGGCGCGACGCGGCTGGCGGGTCACGGCGGTCGACATCTCCGAGGCCGCCCTCGACCAGGCCGCCCAGAGCGCTCGGGACCTGGACCCCGAGGCGGCCGCACGGATCACCTGGGTGCGCGCCGACCTGACCGAATGGGCTCCGAGCGAGCCCGGTTTCACCCTGGTCAGCAGCCACTACGCCCACCCCACCGGCCGCTTCGAGAGACTGGTGGAACGCCTGGCCGCCAAGGTCGTTCCGGGCGGCACCCTGCTCATCGTGGGCCACGACACCTCCGAGGCCCACACCCACGCCGCCCCGCACGACCGACCGGCCCACGCCCACATGTCGGCGCCTCGGGTCGCGGCGGTCCTGGACCCCGCGGAATGGGACGTGCTGGAGGCCGACAGCCGCGAACGCGTCGTCACCCTCCCCGACGGCGGGCACAAGAGCATGCGCGACGCCGTCGTCCGCGCCCGCCGACACCGCTGAACCCGGCCCCGGACGACGAACGGGCCCTCCCGCACCAGAGCGGGAGGGCCCGTCGTCACGTCCACCGCGAGGATCAGGCGGCGGTGTCCAACAGCAGGAGGCGGTCCAGGATGTCCTGGAGGGTCACCAGACCCACCAGCTCCTCACCGTCCTCCACCAGGGCCAGGTGACTGCGGCTCTCCCGCATGATCCCCATGGCCGCGTACATCGGCGTGGCCGGGGCCAGCGTCAGCACCGGACGCATCAGGTCGGCGGCGGTGGTGCCCGCCGGCCCGATGAGCGCCTCGCGCACGTGGAGCACGCCCACCGGCCGCTCCTGCTCCATGACCACTAGACGCAGGTGCGTGGATTCGCGCGAGACCCGCTTGATCTCCTCCACGTCCGCGTCCGGGCCCACCCAGGCGATCTCCTCGCGTGGGGTGATGTGCGAGCTCAACGGTTGGGAGTTGACCTCCAGGGCGGTGGCCAACTGGTCACGACGCTCGGAGTCCAACGCACCGGCCTTGGCCGAGTGCTCGACCAGCTCCCGCACGTCCTCCGGGTTGTGGCCGCTCACCAGCTCGTCCACGGCCTGCACCCCGAACAGGTGCAGGACCCCGTTGGCCATGTTGTTGAGCATCACGATCACCGGGCGGGTCAGCCACATGAACGCCCGCATCGGGATCGCCAGCATGGTCGCCGACTTCTCCGGATGCGAGATCGCCCACGACTTGGGCGCCATCTCTCCCACGACCAGGTGCAGGAAGGTCACGATGATCAGGGAGAAGGTGAACGAGAGCACGTAGCCCACCGTGTCGGGAAGACCGCCGAACAGCGGCTCCAACATGTGGTGGAAGGCGGGCTTGGAGATCGCGCCCAGGGCCAGGGTGGCCAGGGTGATCCCCAACTGGGAACCGGCCAGCAACAGCGACAGGTCGCGGGCGCTCTTGAGAGCGGCCCGGGCCGAGGCGCTGGTGTGGGCGGCCTCCTCCAACCGGTAGCGGCGCGCCGCCACCAGGGCGAACTCGATCGCCACGAAGAACCCGCTCAACGCGATGAACAGGACGGTCAGCGCCATCGCCAACCAGATGTTCATGTCACTCATGCCCGCACCTCCCGCGCGCCCTCTCCGGCGACCTCGTGCAACCTGACCTCGACCGTGTGCGGCACGTGCCGCTGGACCGCGTTGACCGTCAGGGCCAACGTCATGTCCGGGTCCTCGTCATGGGCGCCGGCCGGCCGGGGCAGAGGCAGGTCGACCCGGTCGCCCACACGGGGCAGCCGGTGCAGCGCGTGGATGACCAGACCGCCTATGGTCTCGTAGTCGCCCTGAGGCAGGTCGTGGCCGATGAGCCGCTCGACCTCGTCGATGTGCAGGGCGCCGGGGACCAGATAGCCGTCGTCACCGCCGAGCGGGGCCGGAGCCTCCTCCTCGGGGGTGTGCTCGTCGGCGATCTCACCGACCAGCTCCTCGGCCAGATCCTCGGTGGTGATGACGCCGGCCAGGCCGCCGTACTCGTCGACGACGCACGCGAACTCCTCCGAGGCGTCGCGGAGCTGGTCCAGGACCCCGGGCAGCGGAAGCGAGGCCGGCACCATCACGGTGGGCCGGGCCACGTCGCGTACGAGTATCTCGGACAGGTCCCGATCGCCCAGGGCGAGCACGTCGCGCAGGCAGATCACGCCGACGATGTCGTCGACGCCGTCCCCCAGCACGGGGAAACGGGAGTGGTCGGAGGCCATCAGCTCCACGACCCGGCTGACCGGATCGCCCTCCTCCACGGTGGTGACCTCCGGACGCGGGATCATCGCGTGACCGGCGGTGCGCTCGTGGAAGTCCAGGGTGCGATCCAACAGGGTCGACACCTCGGCCGGAAGGTCGCCGCTCTCACGGGACTCGGCGATGATGCTCTCCAGGTCGCGCGGGGTGGCCGCGTGCTGGACGTCCTCGACCGGGGTGATCCGGACGAGCTTGAGCAGTCCGATGGCCGCCTGGTCGAACAGCCAGATGACCGGGCCGAACACCTTCAGGTAGATGCCGGTGGACAGGGCCAACCGGCGGGCCACCGGCTCGGGACGGGCGATGGCCAGGTTCTTGGCGAACAACTCGCCGAACACCATCTGGACGACGGTGGAGAACAGCAGGGCCAGGACCGTTCCGATCGCGAGGCCGGTGCCGAGGGGGACGCCCGCGCCCCCCAGGAGCTCGCCGACACCGTCACCGATCATCGGTTCGGCGATGTAGCCGACCAGGAGCGTGGTGACGGTGATGCCCAACTGGGCACCGGAGAGCATGAACGAGGTGCGGTTCGTGATGGACAGGGCCCGCTGGGCGCCGGTGTCACCGGCGGCGGCCCGTGCCTTGAGTCTGGAGCGGTCCACGGCCATGTAGCCGAATTCCTGGGCGACGAAATAGCCGGTCGCCATGGTGATCAAGAAGACCACCAACGCTCCGAAGGCGATACTGAGGACGGTGCTCATCGGGCACGCACCGCCTGTTCTCGCCCGTGGATCGGGTTTCTAGCCAGGTGCGCGCCCTTCCAAGAAGGGGGCTCGTCGGAGTCGGGGTCACAGCATCCACGAGGGATGCTGCCGGTACTTCGGGACGGGTCCACTGTTCCTCTCTCTGCGCCGTGGCGCTTGGGACTGATGTGCGGAATACGCGGTAATGGTCAAAAGGGTGACGTACGGGACGGAGAAAAGATTCCCCTCGGCCCGGTCACATCCCGACGGGGGCCTCTGCCTCGCCGTCGAAGGTGGTCCACTCGCGGCGCCGGGCCTCGGCCAGGGCGATGGCGGTGGCCACGGCCACGTTGAGGGAGCCGACCCGGCCGATCTGCGGAATGTAGGTGATCGCGTCGGCGCCGGCCAGCAGCGCGGGGGAGCAGCCGTGGTCCTCGGCGCCCACGGCCAGGCACACGTCGGGCTCCAGCGGGGCGGCGTGCAGGGGGACGGCGCCCTTGGCGAGTTCGACGGCCACGACCTTGTAGCCGTCGGCACGGGCGGCCTCGAGGGCCTGCGCGGTGGTCGAGACGCGCTCGTGCGCGATCTTGGCGGCGGTGCCCAGCGCGGTCTTACCGACCTTGGGGTCGTCGGGGTCGGCGCTGTTGCCGGTGAGCCAGAGACGGTCCACACCGAAGGTGGCGCAGGTGCGCAGGATGGAACCCAGGTTGTAGGGCTGGGTGACCGACTCGACCAACAGGGAAAGACGTCCCTCGGTCCGCCTGCGCCACTGGCGGTTCAGACGTTTGACGTCCGTGGGACGCAACTGCGTGCTCAACTGCGGTGTGTTCCTCGTGGGTCTGGGCCGGACGGTCCGGCCCTGGTCGGTACACACTACCGGCACCCCGTCGGGTGTGCACGCCCGACCCGGCGCGTTCGGGACCTCAGGCCCTTTCGTCGGGGGTCGCGGGGTGCACGGTCAACACCCGGAAACCGGCGCGCGAGGCCAGACGTTCGGTGGCGTGCCCCCGCGACTCCAACCATTTCTGGAGGGAGTCCGAACCCAGGTGACGCTGGACCACCAGGTGGGCGACCCCCGTGGGGGACAGGCGACCCAACCAGGTGAGCAGCAGGGAGTGCAGGACCTCCTTGCCCACCCGGATGGGCGGGTTGGACCACAGCACGTCGAAGGGGCCGAGAAGGTCTTCGGAGGTGGGGGCCGCGCCCTCGACCTCGCCCTGTTCGGGGGCCGGATCGCCCTCGGGGGTGATCACGGCGAAGCGGGCCCCGTCCAGGCCGTGCTCGGCGGCGTTGCGGCGGGCCAGCGCGACGGCGCGGGCGTTGACGTCGACCCCCAGCACGCGGGCTCCCGGCGCGCGCGAGGCCAGGGTCAGGGCGATGGGTCCGTAGCCGCAGCCCACGTCGAGCAGGGTGCCCTCGGGCGGCGGGGGCGGAACGCTCTCCAACAGGACGCGGGTGCCCAGATCGACCTTGTCGGGGGAGAACACCCCGCGGTCGGTGCGCAGGCGCAGGTGGAGATCGGGCAGCACCAGGTCGGCGGTGGAAGGCCGACTGGCGGAGCTCGGAGAGGAGTCGAAGTAGTGCTGGGCCACGCCGTGACGCTACCAGGGTCGGGGCCCGCGACGAGCCGGTAAAAACCTCTCATACCACGGGGAACGAAAGGGCCAACCGTTGGTGTGATCACCGTTTCGGGCGGAATGATGAGGATAGGCGAGGTTTGTGGGGGAACCGATGCGAGCAAAGGTAGGCGACCACCTGGTCGTCGAAAGCCCGAACGCCGACACCCACCGCCGGACCGCGGTGGTCACCGAGGTCAGGGGGCCCGAGGGGGCACCGCCCTACCAGGTGCGCTGGACCGATGGCGGCGTCGAACACCGGGACCTGATCTACCCGGGACCCGACGCGCACATCGAACACATACCGCACGCGAGGGGAGCCGAGTCCATGCAGACGATGAAGCGCTGGAACGTCGACGTGGTCGTCGCGGAGGAGAGCGAGGGCGACGCCGCCCGGACCTGGGCCGAAGTCGGGCTGATGGCCGACGACGGCACCGCGCTCCGGGGACACGGAATGGCCCGTAAGCACCCCACCGATCTGGACGTACCGGAGATCGGAGAGGAGCTCGCGGTCTCCCGCGCCCTGTCCGACCTGTCCCGACAACTGCGTCAGGTGGCGGCCGAGGACATCAACGACAACACCGGCACCCCGTGGCGTCCGATCTGAACGTGAACGCGACGGGCGGGGCGACCAGGGGCGCCGACCGCCGGGTCGACGCGATGTGAGCAGGCCCTCGGAGAGGTCCGAGGGCCTCTCGCTGTGCCGACGGGGCCGGGGTTCGCGGCCGCCGCGAGACCGGGTCCGGACACCGCGACCACGGGAGGCGGCCCCCGCGGGCCGATCGGATCGGGCACACTCGAAAAGTCGGATCATCGATCAAGGAGACCTTGTTGGCCACCTCTTCCGGACCGCAGGCCGAACCTGCCCGGGTGCTGGGTACCGTCGACGCGGCCGCCATCGGCGCCGCCGCGATGCTCGGCGCCGGGGTGTTCTCGGTCTTCGCACCGGCGGCACTGGGCGCCGGCGCCTGGCTTCCCGTCGCCATCGCCATCGCGGGCCTGGTCGCCTATTGCAACGCGATCTGCTCCGCGCGACTGGCCGCCCGCCACCCCGAGAGCGGCGGCACCTACGTCTACGGACGCGAACGCCTGGGCGACCTGTGGGGCTACCTCGCCGGTTGGGCGTTCGTCGTGGGAAAGATCGCCTCCTGCGCCGCCATGGCATTGACCTTCGCCGCCTACCTCCTCCCCGGCTGGGAGAGACCCGTGGCGGTGGCCCTGGTCCTGGTGCTGGCCGCCCTGAACTACCGAGGGGTGCGCAGATCCACCCTCGTCATCAAGATCCTGCTGGTGGCGGTCCTGGCCGTCCTGCTCGCCGTCCTGGCCGCGATGGTGTTCAGCGGCCGCCTGTCCGCGGTGGCCGAGGTCGACGGCATGGGCCCCTGGCCGGGATCCTTCGGTGTCCTCGGAGCGGCGGGGATGATCTTCTTCGCCTTCGCCGGCTACGCCAGGATCGCGACCCTGGGCGGCGAGGTACGCGACCCCAGGACCACCATCCCCCGCGCCATCACCCTGGCCCTGGGCGTGGTGCTCGCCCTCTACCTGGCGATCGGCACGAGCCTGCTGATCGTGCTGGGACGCGAGAGGCTGACCACCAGCGACGCCCCCCTGGTGGACGCGGTACGCGTGGCCGGGGTCCCCTTCCTGGTCCCGTTCGTGATCGCCGGCGCGGTCCTGGCCTGTGTGGGCGCGCTGCTGGCCCTGCTGCTGGGCGTCTCGCGCACGGTCGCCGCGATGGCCGCCGACGGGCACCTGCCCCGCCACCTGGCCCGCACCCACGAACGTTTCGGGGTGCCCCACCGCGCCGAGGTGGCGGTGGCCGTAGTGGTGATCGCCCTGGTGCTGGTCGGCGACCTGGGCGGTGTGATCGCCTTCTCCGCCTTCGGCGTGCTGGTCTACTACGCCATCGCCAACGCCTCGGCGCTGCGTCTGGGGCCCGAGGAGAACCGGCCGCCCCTCATCGCCCCGGTCGGGGGCCTGGTGGGGTGCGTGGTGCTGGCGTGCAGCCTGCCCCTGCCGGTGGTCATGCTCGGTGTTCTGGTCCTGGGGGCCGGCGCGGGGCTGTGGTGGCTGCGCCACCGCGCTCTGGCCTGAGCCGGGGCCGGGCCGAGGGTGATGCTCGACCCCGGGACGGCCCTCAGCGGCCGCGATGCTCGACGAGGAAGCCCAACCCGCGACGCGCGGTGGTGGACAGGTTCAGTTCCGCCAGCTCCTCGGGGGTGAACCACGCGCAGTCGGCGGTGGAGCCGTCCGGCTCGTTCACCCGCGGCTCGGTGGGCCGACCCACGTGTACATGGGAGAACACCCAGACCGCGTAGACGTCGGTGCCGCCCTCCGGGGTACGACGGTGACTGGTCACCTTGATGAGGTCTCCGACCACGCCGAACTGGCCGGTCTCCTCCAGCACCTCGCGCCGTAGCGCGGCCCGCACGTCCTCACCGGCGTCCACGCCCCCTCCGGGCAGATGCCAGGTGCCGGCGGCGGGATAGCCCTCGGCGATCCTGCTCAACAGGATCCGCCCGGAGGGGTCGGTGACGATGCCGTAGGAGGCGAAACGGCGCCTTCTCGGCGGGGCGTCGGCGTCCGGCTCGGGCTCTTCGTCCACGAGCCGCGACGCGGTCGGGGTGAGTCCCTCGGTGGGGACCACGTTCGGCCAGGAGGCCAGCAGATGGGGTCGGGAGTAGACGACGCGGTCCACGTGCAGGGCGCGGCTGTGGGACAGGCTCACGGTCTCGGTGAGCACGTCCACGGTCGCCAGCGGCTCCTCCGGGGACATCCCGCCCAGTTCGCGGGCGATCGCCTCGGGATCCTGACCGAAGAGCACCCGGGCGCCCGACAGGACCGGCCCCCGAGGTCCGTCGGTGATCAGGTGGACGGTGACCCGACGGGCCATCCAGTCGGCAGTGGTCACAGGGCCCCCACGGCCGAGGGGAGACCCAGAAGGCGCAGGAGGCCCTCCAGGTCCGGAATGGCCGTAACGCCCTCGATGGGGCTTCGGCCGGCGCGGTCGATGATGACCGGATGCATGCTCGCGGCGGTGGCCCCCACCCCGTCGGACTGGAGCTGGTCGCCCACGTGCCAGCAGGCGGTGGGGTCCACGCCCAGACGCTGGGCGGCGAACTGGAAGATGCGCGCGTCGGGCTTGCCGGCGCCGGCGGTGTCGGCGCAGACCACGGTGTGGAAGTAGCCCGTCAGTTCCAGGGCCTGGAGCTTGGCGTGCTGGAGCGCCTCGATGCCGTTGGTGACGATCGCCAGCCGGTACCCGGCCTGCCCCAGCGCGGCCAGGGTCGAGTGGGTGTCGGGGAAGACCTGCCAGGCGGTGCGCTGGACCTCCAGGTAGAGGCGGTAGAGCTCGTCGCAGTGCTGGTCGGCGAGCTCGTTGTGCCCGGCCTGGACGGCCAGGGCGCGGATGCGTTCGCGGCGCTGCTCGTCCAGGGACAGGTGTCCGCGAAGGTAGGCGCCGAAGGAGAGCTCGGTCTGGATGTCCCACAGGGCGCGGGCGGCGCCGAAGTCAGGGTGGCCGATGCGCTCCATGACCGCGCGCAGCCCCGCGGAGGAGGAGGCCGCGTCGTCGATGAGGGTGTCGTCCAGATCGAAAAGGATCGCAGTCGGAGAAGCGGGTGTGTTCGACATCGTTCCTCGATGTAAGTGGGCATGACAAAACATGCCAACGCTAACCGGTATCACCGGGTCAATTGGTGTAAACCCCACCTAAAAGGATGTGGTCAACATCACTTCGGGGGTGGTGGGGGTGGCTCTGATCAGGGAAGTCGCTGGAACCACAGCAGCGAGGTCAACGCGGTGGCCATGGACAGCACGATCGCGACCAGAACGAAACGCGTGACGATCTCCTCGTGCACGTACTCGGTCCCCAACGAGGAGCCGATGTCCTCATAGACCTCGTCCAGCTCGCTCTCGCTCTCGGCCTCGTAGAAGTGGCCACCGGTGTCCTGGGCCAACGCGCGCAACGCCTCCTTGTCGATGTCGGCCGGCACCTGGTAGCCGTCGATCTCGATCATCGCGGCCCCACTGCCGAACGCGATCGTCGACACCGGAACCTCGTCCTCGGCCGCCACCGACGACGCCTGCGCGATGTCCCGGCCGCTGGTGTTCTCACCATCGGAGAGCAGCACGATCGCCGCGGGAGGCGGATCCTCCTCCGCGTCCTCGTCGAAACCGCGAATGGACTCCAACGAGGCGAAGACACCCTCGCCGATGGCCGTACCCGGCCCCAACCGAAGGTTCTCGATCGACCCCATGACCGCCTCGTGGTCCTGGGTCGGAGGCGCCACCACCGTAGCGGTCGAGGAGAAGGACACCAAACCCACGTTGAACCGCTCCGGCAACGTCTCCACGAACCCGCGCGCCGACTCCTTGGCCGCCCGCAACCGGTCCGGCTCGATGTCGGTGGCCGCCATCGACAACGACACGTCCACCGCCACGATGATGGTCGCCCGCTCACGAGGGGCCTCCACCGGCATCGCCGGCACCGCCATCGCGGCGATCAACACCGCCGTCGTCCCCGCGAACAGCACCGCCGGGACGTGACGACGCACGTCCGGACGCTTCGGCGCCACCTGGTCCAACAACTCCAGGTTGGTGAACCGCACCGTGTACTCACGACGCTGCCGCTGGGCGAGGACGTAGGCGACCACCAGGAGCACGATGAGCAGCAGCCACCACAGCCGCTGCGGTTCCAGGAAGGTCATGACGGCCTCGCCTCCCCCATGGGCGTCGAATGCGCGGGGCCCTCCCACGCCTGGTCCTGACGACTCCGTCTCACCGGGGCGCCCCCGGAGTGTGACGGGCCATGTGATGCGCGGTCCGACGCTGATCGACCACGAACCGCGCGATGTCCAGTACCCAGTCACGGTCGGTCCGCAACACCAGATGCTGGACGCCGCAACGACGCAGAGCCGAACGGATCGTCGCCCGCTGCTCCGCCGCCGCCCGACGATAACGCTCCCGCACCGCACGGGTCAGCCGTACGTCGCGCACCCGCCCACTGGAGGGATCCCGCAGAGCCACGTCGCCCACCTCGGGCACGTCCAACTCACGCGGATCCACCACCTCCACCACCAACACCTGGTGGCGCGCGGCCAACATGCGCAACGGCCGCTCCCAGGGGACCGTGCCCCCGAAGGCCGGAGTGTCCAGAAAGTCCGAGACGACCACGCGCAGACCACGCCGACGACGCGTACGCACCAGATCGTCGATCGCGTCGGCCAACGTCGCCCCGTCCGCCGACGGGACGTTCTCGTCACCCGTGGGCGCGGCCGCTACCGTCGCCAACAACCCCAGCAGGGCCTCCTTGCCGGACCGGGCCGGCCACCGGCGCACCCGCCCCTGATGCAGGAAGTGCGCGCCGAAACGGTCGCCCACCCGCTGCGTCAGCAGGTTCGCCGCCACCAGGGCCCCCACCGCCACGTCGCGCTTGGAGTACAGGCCGGTACCGAAGTCCATTCGAGGGGACAGGTCCAACAGGGTCCAGCTCTCCAACTCCCGGTCGGCGACCAGATCGCGCACGTGCGGGGTGTCGGTGCGCGCCGTCACGGCCCAGTCCATGTGCCGTACGTCGTCCTCGCCCGGCTGGTACAGACGCGCCTCGGCCGCCTCCGAACCGGGCCCCAACCGCAACCCCAGATGCTCACCGTGCAACAGCCCGTCCAGCCGGTGCACGATACGCAGGTCCAGACGGCGCAGCGCGGCACGCAACCGAGGGTCGGTGCCGATGGCGGGAGTGTTCATGGACCGGTCACCTCCGCGCGGCGAAGGAGGCGGTCTCTCCGCTGGGCGGCTCGTCCCAGATCACCCTGGGCGCCGGAACGGTGGACAGGATCCGATCGACCACCTGCCCCGGGGTGATCCCGTCGGCCAGCGCGTCGAAGGTCAGGACCAGACGGTGGGCGATGACGTCGTGGGCGAGCACGCGCACGTCGTCGGGCAGGACGTAGTCGCGCCCGCGCAGCAGCGCCAGGGCGCGGGCCGAGGCGACCAGCCCCAGCGTGGCGCGAGGGCTGGCCCCCACCTCCAAGGCCTGGCGCAGATCGGGCATCTGGTGGTTCTCGGGCTCGCGGGTGGCCATGACCAGCCGGACCACGTAGTCGGCGATGAGCTGGTGGACGTGCACCCGCTCGGCGTCGGCCTGGAGCTCGCCCAGGGTCACCGGATCCAGCACCTGGTGGGCGGTGGGCGGCTCCGTGCTCATCCGCCGCAGGATCTCCATCTCCTCGTGCGCCTTGGGGTGGTTCACGTCGACCTTCATCAGGAAACGGTCGCGCTGGGCCTCGGGAAGGGGGTAGACGCCCTCGGACTCCACCGGGTTCTGCGTGGCGATGACGATGAAGGGGGCGGGCAGGGGGTGGGTGGTGCCGCCGATGGAGACCTGCCGTTCGGCCATGACCTCCAACAGCGCCGACTGCACCTTGGCCGGGGCCCGGTTGATCTCGTCGGCCAGGACGAAGTTGGCGAACACGGGACCGAGCTCGACGTCGAACCGCTCCGTGGAGGGGTGATAGATGCGCGTGCCCACGATGTCGGAGGGGACCAGATCGGGGGTGAACTGGATCCGGGTGAAGGAACCACCGGTGACCTTGGCCAGTGTGGACACGGCCAGTGTCTTGGCGATGCCGGGGACCCCCTCGATGAGACAGTGTCCTCGGGCCACCAGGGCGATCAGGGAGCGCTCTACCATGCGCTCCTGGCCGACGATGACGGTGGAGACCTCGTGCAGCGCCGCGCGCAGCAGACGGGTCGGTTCCCCCGGGGCACTCTCGGGGCTCGGAGTGGGGGAACCGTTCCCGGGTGAGGTTTCTGCCATGGCCCGCCTTCCCAGACTGGGTGCTCCGTCCTCGGGCACCGGTAGGAGTAGGTTGTGGATCACCTGTGGCGACACTACCTGTTCCGGCCCCGTTGTTCCGGTTTCCGGCACGGGTGGTGGGTCAGGGCGTTCGCGGCGAAGGGGGAGACGGATGTCGGTGCCCACGATGGGGCTGCGTGAGGGGGATCCGCGGCAGCTGGGGGAGTACCGGCTGTTGGGGAGACTGCGCGAGTCGCGCCTGGGCGTGGTCTACCTGGGTCGGGACGGTTCGGGAGAGCTCGTGAGCGTGGCGATGCTCAACGACGCCGCCGCGATCGACGAGCCCACCCGTGAGCGGTTCGCCCGGGTGGTGGAGGAGGACGACGACGTGGTGGCCGCGCGCATCAGCGGCCGTTCGGCTCTGTGGGTGGCGCGGCCCCACACCGAGGACGGCCCCGACGCCGGGGTGCTGTTGGAGAGGGCCGGAGGCGGCGGTCCGGCGGTGCGCAGCGGTCCCGTGGTGATGCCGCACTGGGCGGGGGAGCGGGGCGCCTCCGCCGTGCGATGGAGCGTGCGCGGTGACGGACGTGACAGCAAGGTGGCCCGGGGCGAGGCCAACTGGTGGTTGATCGGCGCCCTGGGCGCGCTGCTGGCCCTGCTGCTGGTGTCGATGTTCCTTCTGTACCTGTGGATGTTGCAGTTCCCCCAGCCTGAGAGCACCCCCGAGGAGCAACCGGGGGAGGAGCGGTCCGAACCGGCGCAGGAGGAGCCGTCGCCGGGGGACGAGGAGGGGGAGCCCACCCCGGTGCCGTCCCTGCCGGGTCCGGGAGAGGATCCGCAGGGGGAGGAGGGCTGGGAGGAGCTCCCGGAGGACAACGTCTAGGGGAGCGGGCCCGGTCGGGCGGAGGAGACGCCCTCTTTCCCGGGGGAGATCGGCGGGAAGACGGTGAAGATCTTCGAAGGACCCTGCCATGGAACGCGTTCCAGCATATAAATCTACGTCGTCAAGGTGGTGCGGCTTTTCTATGAAAAGCACTCCAGAAAAAGAAGATCGCGCGGCTACGCCGCACCCCTATAAACCCCTCCCTGAAGGACCCTCGGCGTGTCGCGGCCCTTCGGGGCCATATCTAGAACGTGTTCAGGGGTGTGTTGGAGACCTCTGGAGGGGTGCTCTCCGGTGACGGCGTGGGTGCGTGCGACCGATCGCGTAGAGAAGGACTGAACGCCTCGTCTCCTCCCGGACTCGAAAGCGCACTCGGCGGTGCGGGTTCGAAGCGCCGTGGGGTGCGCGACATCGCGGTCGGTCCCGCCTTGGGTCATCGGTGTCTATGCTGGCCGGCGTGCTGAAGAAAGTGATCGCGACGCGGTACGTGGTGCCGTTGCGCGAAGGAGGTTCGCTCCCGGGGTTGGTCGAGGCCGACGACCTGGGAATGTACGTGGTCAAGTTCATCGGGGCCGGACAGGGGCGTAAGACCCTGATCGCGGAGGTCGTCGCCGGTGAGCTGGGTCGAGCCCTGGGATTGCCGGTGCCCGAGCTTGCGCTGGTGGAGTTCGACGCGGTCATCGGTCGCGGTGAGCCCGACCCGGAGGTCCAGGAGCTGCTCAAGGCCAGTGACGGGTTGAACCTGGGGATGGACTTCCTGCCGGGGTCGTTGGGCTTCGATCCGCTGGTCTTCGAGGTCGATCGGGACCTGGCGGGGCGGGTGCTGTGGTTCGACGCCCTGATCGGGAACGTGGACCGTTCCTGGCGCAACCCGAACATGTTGATGTGGCACGGTGCGCCCTACCTGATCGACCATGGCGCCTCGTTGATCTTCCATCACTCGTGGGCCAACGCCGACCGGTTCGTCTCCCGTCCCTATGACGCCTCCGATCACGTGTTGTCGGGGGTGCGGCCGGATGTGGCCGCGGCGGACGCCGTGCTGGCCCCGGTGGTGGACGAGGTCCTGTTGCGTCGTGTGGTGGCCGCGGTGCCCGAGGTGTGGCTGGTGGACGAGCCGGGGTTCGACTCGGCCGAGGAGGTCCGTGAGGCCTACGTGCGTCATCTGTCGGCTCGTATGGCCGATCGTTCCTGGCTTCCGGAGGTGTCCTCGTGAGTGAGCGTTACCCCAGTGGGACGGTGACCACCGGGCGTGTGGGTGTGGAACGCGATCGTGCCGTGTTCGAGTACGCCCTGTTGCGTGTGGTGCCGTGTGTGGAGCGTGGTGAGTGTGTCAACGCGGGGGTGATCGTCTACTGCCAGGAGAGGGCGTTCCTGGCGGCTCGTTCGGCGTTGGACGAGGGTCGTCTGTTGGCGTTGGACGAGGGTGTGGACCTGGTGGGGGTGCGTCGGGCCCTGGAGGCGGTGGAGATGATGTGCCGCGGTGGTGATGAGGCGGGTGCGGCCGGTCGTGAGCGGCCGGGGCAGCGGTTCCGGTGGTTGACGGCTCCGCGGAGCACGATCGTGCGTGCGGGCGAGATCCACGGGGGGTTGACGGAGGATCCGGAGGCCGAGGTGGAGCGGTTGTTGGATCGTCTGGTGCGTTGATCCGGGGGGTGGACGTAAGGGAGGTCACAGGTTTCGGTTCGCGGGGGCGGGGAGCGATTCTCGTCGGCCTGGTGTTGGTATGGAGTGTTGTGCGCCTTCGGGTGTGCTTTCCCCTACCTCGTCCTCGTTCGATGAACTGGAGTCCCTGTGTCTTCCTCGTCCTCCCCCACCGCCGTTCCCGAAGGGGCGGCGGTTCTCAGGCCGCCACGTTCGCGTGGTGCGATCGCGTTGTTGGTGCTGGTCCTGGGTGTGTTGACGGCGACCGGTCCGTTGGCGACCGATATGTATCTGCCGGCCTTCCCTCAGATCACCGAGGAGTTGGGGGCCTCTGAGGCGCAGATCGGGTTGACGCTGACGGCGATCATGTTGGGGCTGGCGGTGGGCCAGTTGGTGATCGGGCCGATGAGCGACGCGTGGGGTCGTCGGCGTCCGTTGTTGGTGGGCGTCTCGTTGTTCACGGTGACGTCGGTGTTGTGCGTGTTCGTGCCGGACGTGACGGCGTTCATCGTGTTGCGGTTCGTTCAGGGTGTGGCGGGTGCCGCGGGTGCGGTGATCGCGCGGGCCGTGGTGCGGGACATGTTCCAGGGTGATGACGCGGTGCGGTTCTTCTCGCGTCTGGCGTTGGTGATGATGTTGGCGCCGTTGTTGGCTCCGCTGGTGGGTGCCCAGTTGTTGTTGGTGGGTCCCTGGCAGTTGAGTTTCTGGGTGTTGGCGGCGATGTCGGCGTTGAGCCTGGTGTTGGTGGCGTTGTGGTTGCCGGAGTCGTTGCCGGTGGAGGCTCGGCGGGCGCAGGGGCCGCGGGTGTTGTTGGCGACGGTGGGTTCTCTGGTGCGGGATCGGCGGTTCATGGGGCCGGTGTTGTCGCTGGGGTTGAGTTTCGGGATGTTGTTCACGTATGTGTCGGCGTTCTCGTTCGTTTCGCAGAACGAGTTCGGGGTGTCGCCGCAGACGTACGGGTGGTTGTTCGCGGTGAACGCTCTGGCGTCGATGTTGGGGACGCAGGGCAATGGTCTGTTGGTGGGTCGTGTGGATACGCGGCGGCGGTTGGCGGCCGGTTTGTCGGTGGCGTTGTTCTCGGTGGTGGCGTTGTTGGTGGTGGCGTTGGCCGGGGTGGCGCAGTTGTGGTCGGTGTCGGCGTTGTTGGCGTTGATGATGTTCAGTGTCGGTTTCATCATGCCGAACGCGACGGTGACGGCGTTGGACGGTCAGCCGGCGTCGGTGGCGGGTACGGCTTCGGCGTTGATGGGGTCGTTGCAGTTCGCGTTGGGTGGTTCGGTGGCGGCTTTGGCGGGGTTGACTCCGTCGGGTGAGGCGTCGTTGGTGAGTATGGCGGTGGTGATGGCGTCGGTGGCGGTGTTGTCGTTGGGGGCGTTCGTGTGGGGTTCTCGGGTGAGGGTGGTGTGAGTGTGGTCGTTGTGGGTTGTGCTGGGGTTCTGAGGTTGCCGTTCGGTGGTGAAGTGGGCACAGTAGGGCTCTAATTCCCCGATTGAGGCGGGTTGGTTTCGTGTGGCCCGTCTTCTGATGTGGCAGAGGATGAGTGGGATATGGGCGAGACCCCCGGTTCGGTGGCTCGGGAGCAGTCCGGGCTGAGTGACCAGATCTATGACGTGGCGACCTCTGACGCGCATGCGCAGGTGTTCTCGGTGTTCCGGGAGGAGCGTTGGGAGCGGTTGACGGCGGGGGAGTTCGCGACCGAGGTGACGTCGTTGGCCAAGGGTTTGGTCGCGGCGGGTGTGGGTGAGGGCGACCGGGTCTTGTCGGTGTTGCCACAGGGGCATGACTGGGTGCGTTTGGCGTACGCGGTGTGGTCGGTGCGTGCTGTGTTGGTGCCGGTTCCGGTGGTGGCGTCGTCGGAGCGGTTGGCGTATGTGGTGCGGCATACGCGTCCGGCGGCTGCTGTGGTGTCGGGTGAGCGTGCTCATCGTGTGGTGGTGGGGTTGCAGCGGGAGATGTCAGATCTGGGGAGGGTCTGGCGTTTTTCGGAGGGTTTGCCGGAGGTGGCGAGCCTGGGGGCGTATATGGACGCTTCGGCTGTGCGGTTCCGTCGTGATGCGGTGGTGGCGGAGGATCCGGCGGTGGTGCTGTATCCGATGAGTACGGTGTCGCGGACGATGCGGGGTGTGGTGCTCTCGCATGGTGCGTTGTTGTCGTCGGCGGCGGATGTGGTGGATCGGTTGTGGCCGCGGTTGTCGGAGTTGCCCGAGGGTAAGGCGAGTGCGGTGGTGGATATGCCGCTGTCGGAGTTCTCGGGTCTGGCGATGTTGGTGGCGTGTGTGGCCGGTCGGGTGCGGGCGGGTGTGGCTCGGCCTGGTGGGTTGCGTCGTGAGTTGTTGAGGTTCCGGCCGACGGTGTTGGTGGGGACGTCGGGGTTCTTCGAGCGTGTGCATGGTGCGGAGCGGTCGACCGCGCATGCGACGGACTGGAATTCGGTGGGGGCGTTCAACGCGGCGGTGGACGCGGCGGTGCAGTTCGATCAGAACAAGAAGAAGGGTGCTTGGGCCCGGTTGTCGCGGTCGATGCACGATTGGTCTTTCGCGAAGGTGCGGGAGGCGTTGGGTGGTCGTGTGCATGTGGCGGTGTGTTGGGGTGGGGGGTTGTCGGAGCGTCTGGATTCGTATTTCAACGGTTTGGGTGTTCCGTTGATGCAGGTGTACGGGGTCGCCGAGGCGGGTGGTGTGGTGGCCGCGAACGCTGTGGGTGATCGTGTGGCGGGTTCTGTGGGTCGTGTGGTGGAGGGCCGGGAGCCGTGGGTGTCGCGTGAGGGTGAGTTGTTCTTGCGTGGTGGTGCGGTGTTCTTGGGTTATTGGGCGGATGTGGAGGGGACGCGGGCGGCGTTTCGTGATGGGTGGTTGGCCACGGGTGTGGCGGCCGAGGTGGATGATGAGGGTTTTGTTCGGGTGTCGGGGCGTGTGAGGCCTCAGGCGTCGGCGTTGGAGGTTCCTGGGCGTTTTGTGGCGTCTTCGGGGGTTTCTGGGGTCGTTGAGGTGGAGGGTTCTGAGGGGTCTTCGGGGGGTCCGGTCGAGGGGCGGGGGGCCGAGGAGGCTCGTCGTGCGTTGGCGGTTCTGGGGGCGGTTGCCGAGGGTGAGGGTGCCGGGTCCGGGGTCGTGGAGTCGGGTGTGGAGGAGCCGGAGGAGGAGGGTTCTTCCGGTGTTTCGGGTGAGGACGCCGAGTTGGTGGCGGGGTTCGAGGCTCGGTTGCGGGCTCATCCGTTGATCAGTCAGGTGTTGGTGATCGTGGAGGGGCGGCCGTTCGCGAGTGCTCTGGTGACGTTGGTGCGTGATCAGTTGGAGTATTGGCGTTTGGTGAATGGTCGGCCGTTGTCGATGGCGCCGGAGGAGGTCGCGGGGGATCGTGATCTGCTTCGTGAGGTGCAGGGGTTGGTGTACGAGGCCAATCGGAGTGTGCCGCGGCATTTGGCGGTGCGGTCGTTCCATGTGTTGGCGGAGGAGTTCACGGTGCAGTCGGGGTTGGTGCGGCCTTCGGGTGAGTTGCGGCGTGAGGCTGTGTTGAGGGCGTTCTCCGAGGAGATCGATGGTCTGTATCGGGTGCGTCGGGAGTAGGTGGGGGTGTGCGTGCGGCCGTGGTCCTTGGGGGCCACGGCCGTTTTGTGTGCGGGGGGTGGGTCGTTGTTGTTCGTGGTGGGTGCTCTAGCGGCCGTTGAGGTAGGCGAGGACGGCGAGGACGCGGCGGCTGTCGTCGGAGGAGGGGGGTAGGTCGAGTTTGGTGAAGATGTTGTTGATGTGTTTGCTGATGGCTTTTTCGGTGATGTAGAGGCGTCCTGCGATGGCGGAGTTGGAGCGTCCTTCGGCCATTTCGGCGAGGACCTGGCGTTCGCGGGGGGTGAGTTGGGCGAGGGGGCCTTGGTTGTCCTGGCGGGCGAGGAGTTGGGAGATGACGGCGGGGTCCATGGCGGTGCCGCCGGCGGCGACGCGGCGGACGGCTTCGATGAATTGGCCGATGTCGAAGACGCGGTCTTTGAGGAGGTAGCCGACGCCGCCGGTGTGGTCGGAGAGGAGTTCGCGGGCGTAGAGCTGTTCGACGTGTTGTGAGAGGACGAGGATGGGCAGGCCGGGGAGGTGGGTGCGGGCGTCTATGGCGGCTTGGAGGCCTTCGTCGGTGAAGGTGGGGGGTAGGCGGACGTCGACGACGGCGACGTCGGGTTTGTGTTGGGTGAGGGCGGTGTGGAGGTCGGGGCCGTTGTCGACGGCGGCGACGACGGTGAAGTCGTGGGCTTGGAGGAGTCTTATGAGGCCGTCGCGGAGGAGGGCGAGGTCTTCGGCGATGACAACGCGCATGGGATCTCCAGGGTGATGATGGTGGGTCCGCCGGGTGGGCTGGTGATGTTCATGGTGCCATCGAAGGCGTCGAGGCGGCGGGCGATGCCGTTGAGGCCGCTTTCGGGGGTGGGGTGGGCTCCGCCGTGGCCGTTGTCGGTGACGGTGGTGATGAGGCGTTGGCGGCCGTGGTTGATGTGGATTCGGGCGTGGGTGGCGCCTGAGTGTTTGGCGGTGTTGGTGAGGAGTTCGGCGATGGCGAAGTAGGTGGCGGATTCGACGGGGTCGGCGGGGCGGCCGGGGAGGTGGGTGGTGACGGTGATGGGGAGGGGGTGGGTGAGGGCGAGGGCTTGGACGGCTCCGTCGAGTCCGCGTTCGAGGAGGACGGGTGGGTGGATGCCGCGGACGAGGTCGCGGAGTTCGGTGAGGGCGTGGCGGGTGGTTTCGCGGGCTTCGGTGAGCATGGTGCGGGCGGTGGTGGGGTCGGTTTCGATGATCTGTTCGGTCATGGCGAGGTGCATGCCGAGGGCGACGAGGCGGGCTTGGGCTCCGTCGTGGAGGTCGCGTTCGATGCGGCGGATTTCGGCGGCTTGGGTGTCGATGGTGTCGGCGCGGCTGGTGGCGAGGTGGGCGACGCGTGCGGTGAGTCGGGCTTTTTCGGAGGGGGCGAGGATGAGTTGGGATAGGTGTGTGTAGGCGTGGGTGGTGTGGGGTGTGAGGAGGGTGGCGGTGATGGTGAGGAGGGTGGCGGGGATGAGGGTGGTGAGGGCTTGGGTTTGGGTGGTGGCGGTGAAGGTGTCGTAGAGGGGGTGGGTGTGCCAGAGGAGGAGGGCGTAGAGGGTTTGGTAGGTGGCGTGGGCGAGGAGGAGGGTGGGGATGAGGGCGAGGGTGATGAGGAGGGGTGAGGTGGTGAGCCAGAGGAGGTCTCGCCAGGTGGCGGGGTCGGTGAGGATGATGCGGACGCGGGGGATGATGCCGGTGGGTGGGAGGGGTCGGTAGGGGGGTGGGAGGGGTTTGTGGAGGAGGTGGGTGAGGGTGGTGCGTTGGGCGTTGGCGATGGTGCGGAGGGTGAGTGCGGTGAGGATGATGAAGGGGAGGCCGATCCAGAGGAGGGTGAGGAGGCCTGAGGCGATGACGAGGGGGGTGAGGGTGAGTGCTGCGGTGTTGTGGGAGATGAGGAGGAAGAGGTAGGCCGTGGTGGTGTGGTGGGGGGTTCGTGGTGGTCGGGTGGTGGCCATGGTGGTCTCTTCCAGGGGTGGGTGTGGGTGGTGTTGTTCTATTGTGCGTTGTGGTGGTGGGGGTGGTGTGTGGGTCGGGGGTGTGGGTGGGGTGTGGGGTGGTTGGTGACTTTTTGTAGTGGGTTGGTGGTTTCGGGTGTTGGTTTTGGTGGGTGGGGTGGCCTCCGGGGCTGGGGGTTTTGTGGTGGTTTGGGGTGTTCATGGTGATCCGGGTGGGTGGTGGGGTGGATTTTCGGCGCAACTCGCCGACCACGATTTCCCGTGTCTTGCCATGACCTGTGATGATCGGTGGTGTGTGGCGTGAACTGATCCTGGAGATGTATCCGGAGGCCGATCTGAGTGATCCGGCCGATGAGGTGATGCTGGCCGAGGTGGAGAAGCACTTGATGCTGCCTTTGCCGTTCGAGTTGGCGTCGTTGTTGCGTGAGACCGATGGGGTGACCAACGAGTACGGGGACGCGGTGGTGTGGGGTGCGCGCCGGTTGGTGGAGGACAATCTGGCGATGCGGTGTGAGCCGGATTACGAGGAGTTGTACGCGCCCTTCGACGAGATGATCTTCTTCGGTGATTCGGACATGGGTCCGCAGTTCGCGTATGTGCACACGGACTACGGGCCGGGGATCGTGGTGTGGGATCATGAGAGTGACCGGCGGCGCCTGGTGGTGGTGTCGTTGCGCGACTATCTGGCGCGGTGTTTCATTCAGGGCAACGCCTGGTTCCGTTAGGGGCCGGGGTGGGCCGTCGGTCGGTGTTCGTTTTCATCGGCCGTGGCGGTGTGTCGCCGTCGGTGGCCGTTTCCCCGGAGAGAAGGACCATGTCGGAGCAGTCCACGCCCGTGCCCGCCGTCTTCGTTCAGGGGCGGGAGGTGTCGGACTATCCGGATATGGCGCCGGAAGCGGCTCGTGGTCGTGTGCTGCGGGTGACGGTGACGGGTGAGGAGGTCCTGCACCGGGTGAACGCCGATGTGCCCGAGGAGATGTTGGGCGGCGCGGAGTTGTCGCGTCTGGTCGATGACATGTTCTTGACGATGTACGCGGCCGAGGGTGTGGGGTTGGCGGGCAACCAGGTGGGTGTGGATCTGCGGTTGTTCGTCTATGACTGCCCCGATGATGATGGTGTGCGGCATGTGGGGCATGTGATCAATCCGGTGTTGGACGAGCGTGATGTGTCCGACGCGGTGGTGGTGGAGAACGAGGGTTGTCTGTCGGTTCCGGGTCCGCACGCGGAGTTGGGGCGGGCCGAGCACGCGACGGTGCGTGGGGTGGACAAGGACGGCAACGCGGTGGTGGTGAGCGGGAGCGGGTATTTCGCGCGTTGTCTTCAGCACGAGACCGATCACACGTTCGGGCGTTTGTACGTGGATCGGTTGTCCAAGCGTGAGCGTAAGCGGGTGTTGAAGAAGATGAACGAGATGTCGGACAGTGTGTTCGCTCGTCGTGTGGAGCGGGCGCGTGAGTTGGGGGTGGAGCCGGCCTGAGGTGGTCGGTTCTGCCTGTGGCGGGGGTGTTCCGGTGTGGCCGGGGCGCCCTCGTTTTTTGTGTCGGGTGGTCGGTGGTGGTGGGGTGTGGGGGTGCCTTTGGTTGTTCAGGTGGTTTGAAATGGCCGTTTTGGGGGCTCCATTGGTCACGATTGGCTCTGAAAGTGGCACTTTGTTCGGGGGTTGTGGCCTTTTTGTGACCTGTGGGGGCGGTAGATTGCCCGGCATGCACAACGGGGACGAGGTCGACCAGGGGTCGACGCGACGTGTGGTCATCTACACCGACGGGGCGTGCAGCGGCAACCCCGGCCCGGGCGGGTGGGGTGTGTGGCTGCGCTATGGCGAGCATGAGCGGGAACTGTACGGAGGCGAGGCGCAGACCACCAACAACCGGATGGAGCTGATGGCGGCCATCAAGGCGTTGGAGAGCCTGACGCGGCGGGTGCCGGTGGTGTTGCACACCGATTCCTCCTACGTGCGCAACGGCATCACCTCGTGGGTGCACGGGTGGAAGAGGCGCGGGTGGAGGACGGCGGACAAGAAGCCGGTCAAGAACGTGGATCTGTGGCAGCGGCTGGAGGCGTTGGCCGCCGAGCACGAGGTGGAGTGGAAGTGGGTGCGCGGCCACAGCGGTGATGAGGGCAACGAGCACGCCGACGAGTTGGCGCGGCGTGGTCGGGATGAGGCCGCGGCCGCCTGAGGCGGCCGGCGCGGTGGTGTGCGGGCGGTCCCGTTCCCTGGTGGGGGGCGGGGCCGCTTTCGTCGTCTCAGGTGGTCTCGTCCTTGAAGGGGTCGACCATGAGGCGGCGGGCGCCGGGGCCGGTGGCGGCGAGTTCGTCGTCGGGGTTGGACAGGGTGCACGAGCTCAGGGACAGGCAGCCGCAGCCGATGCATCCGGTCAGGTCGTCGCGGAGGCGGATGAGTTGGGTGATGCGGGCGTCGAGTTCGGTGCGCCATTGGGCCGAGACCGATGCCCAGTCGGCGCGGGTGGGGGTGCGGTTCTCGGGGAGGCGTTCGAGGGCCTGGCGGATGCGGGCCAGGGGGATGCCCACGCGTTGGGAGATGCGGATGAAGGCGACGCGGCGCAGGGTGTCGCGGTGGTAGCGGCGTTGGTTGCCTGAGGTGCGTCGGCTGTGGATGAGGCCTTGGCGTTCGTAGAAGTGCAGGGCGGAGACGGCCACTCCGGAGCGTTGGGAGACCTGGCCGACGGTGAGTTCCTTGGTTACGGGTGCCACGGGCTCAGTGTAGGTGGGTGCGGGTGCTTTGGAGGGCGTACAGGCGTGCGTAGGCGCCGCCGCGGATGAGGAGTTGGTGGTGGGTTCCGGTTTCGGTGACGTGTCCGTGGTGGAGGTGGAGGATGCGGTCGGCGCTGCGGGCCAGGGTGGGGTGGTCGGTGAGGGTCAGGTGTGCGGTGGTGGGTGTGGGCGGGGGTGTGGGGGGGGGGGGTTGTTCGATGAGGAGGAGGTGGGCGTGGGTGTGGTGGGCGTAGAGGGTGCGGGCGTGGTGCAGGTGTGAGGCCAGGTGGGGTTGGAGGTGTTTCAGGGGTGTGGTGTGGGGGTGGTGGTGGAGGCCGGTCGCGGTCAGTGCGTGGTGTAGGTGGGGGTCGTCGGGGTGGGGTCGTGTGTGGTGTAGGGCGGTGGTGGTGTGCAGGTCGCCGTGGGTGGGGTGGAGGTGGCCGTGGAGGAGTCGGGTGAGGGTGGTGCGGGCGGGGGTGGTCAGGCCGACCAGGGCGACGTGTTCTGAGGGGCGCAGGGTCAGGTCGAGGTGGTGCAGGTGGGTGTGGGTGAGGTCGCGTATCCGGAGCAGGGGTGGTGGGGGTGGGGTGGGTGCGGTGGTGGTGTGGTGCAGGTGGCCGCGGTCGATGAGTCTCACGGGTGGTCCGTTCGTGTGGGTGGGTTCTTCGGCGGGTGGGACTGTCGTGGGCGGGTGAGGGTTCTGGCGGGTTTTTCGCACGGGGGCGGGTCGTGGCGGTGTGGGGGCGGGTGTGTAGGGTCGGCGCACGTTTTCGTCTGTTGCGAAGGGGTGTGTCGTGGTGGAGGGCGCGGGTCGGGTGGCCGAGAGGTTCGAGCGGATGGCGGTCCATTTCGAGCGGGGTGGTTCGCCGGCCTACGCGCGGATCGCGCGGGGCCTGGCGCGGGATCGGGTGTTGCTGGAGTTGGTGATGTCGGTTCCGGAGGGTAATAAGCGTCAGCCGAACCTGTGGTTGGGGGCGGTGCGGTTTCTGGGTGGGCCGGTGGACTCGTTCGAGGCGTTTCGGGGGTGGGTGCTCGAGCGTTCGGAGGCGGTGGTGGAGGTGGTGCTGTCGCGTTCGACGCAGACCAACGAGGCACGTCGGTGTGCGACGTTGTTGCCGGTGTTGGCGGGTTTGGAGGGGCCGTTGGCGTTGATCGAGGTGGGGGCATCGGCGGGGTTGTGTCTGTATCCGGACCGGTATCGGTATCGGTTCGATGGTGGTGGTGTGGTGGGGCCGGTGGAGAGTCCGGTGGTGTTGGAGTGTGCGACGTCGGGGGGTGTTCCGATACCCGAGAGGGTGCCGGAGGTGGTGTGGCGGGCGGGGATCGACATGAATCCGTTGGATCCGGCCGATGGGGGTGATGTGGACTGGTTGGCGGCGTTGGTGTGGCCGGGTGAGGGTGAGTTGGAGAGGGTGGCTCGGTTGCGGGCGGCGGCGTCGGTGGCGGCGCGGGAGCCGGCGTGGATGGTGGCGGGGGATCTGTTGGAGGAGTTGCCCGGGGTGGTGGAGCGGGTGCCGGCGGGGGTGCGGCCGGTGGTGTTGCACAGTGCGGTGTTGGCGTATCTGTCGCGGGTGGATCGGGTGCGGTTCGAGGGGTTGGTGCGGGGGTTGGACGTGACGTGGGTGTCGAATGAGAGTGGGGCGGTCTTCCCGGAGTGGGAGGGGGCCTTCGGTGGTGTGGATACGGATTTCGCGGTGGCGGTGGACGGTCGGGTGGTGGCGTACGCGGGTGAGCATGGGGGGTCGTTGGCCTGGCGGTGAGCGGGCCGGGGGCGGACATGGAGGAGGGGGGCCACCGTGTGCGGTGGTCCCCCTCCTGCTCTTTGTCGGTGTGGGGTCAGAAGGTGTGGGCGTCGACCTGGGCGATGAGGGCGTCGCGGCGTTCGGGTGTCAGGAAGGAGGCGGTGAAGGAGTTGCGGGCCAGGGTGCGGAGTTGTTCGTCGGTCAGGCCGAGGTGGTGTTGGAGGCCGAGGTAGTTGTCGTGGACGTAGCCGCCGAAGTAGGCGGGGTCGTCGGAGTTGACGGTGACCAGGAGGCCGGCGTCCATCATGGCGGGCAGGGGGTGTTGGTCCAGGGTGGGGACGGCGCGTAGGCGGACGTTGGAGAAGGGGCAGACGGTGAGGGGGGTCTGGGTGGTGGCCAGGTGGGTGATGAGTTCGGGGTCGTCCATGCAGCGGATGCCGTGGTCGATGCGTTCGGCGCCCAGGTGGTTCAGGGCGTTCCAGATGTAGGTGGCGGGGCCTTCTTCTCCGGCGTGGGCGACGCGGCGTAGGCCCAGGTCGGCGGCGGTTTGGAAGACCTCGGTGAATTTTTCGGGTGGGTTGCCGACTTCGGCGGAGTCCAGGCCTACGGCGGTGATGTGGTGCAGGTGGGGGCGGGCGGCGTCGAGGGTGTCCATGGCGTCCTGGGCGCTCTGGTCGCGTAGGAAGCACAGGATGAGGTGGGTGGAGATGCCGTGGTCTTGGAGGCTGGTGTCGAGGGCGGAGGTGAGGCCGTTGATGACGGTTTCGAGGGGGATGCCGCGTTGGGTGTGGGCTTGGGGGTCGAAGAAGATCTCTGCGTGGCGGACGCCTTGGGCGGCGGCGCGGGTGAGGTAGGCGGTGGCCAGGTCGTGGAAGTCGGCTTCGGTGCGTAGGACGTCCATGAGCCGGTAGTAGAGGTCGAGGAAGGATTGGAGGTCGGTGAAGGAGTAGGCGTCGCGCAGGGTTTGGACGTCGGGGTAGGGCAGGGTGATGTTGTTGCGGTGGGCGAGTTGGAAGGCGAGTTCGGGTTCGAGGGTGCCTTCGATGTGCAGGTGGAGTTCGGCTTTGGGGATGGGCATGGTGGTGTGTGGGGCCTTTCGGGGTTGTGTGGTGGTTGTTGGTCATTGTGGCTGATGGGGTGGGTGGGTTGTGCGTGTGGTGGGGGGTCGTCGGGTGTGGGGCGGCCCTCTTTTTCGTGTTCAGAGGGTGCGCATGCGGTCGAGGGAGTCTTTGGCGGCTTGGCCCACGCCGTGGTGGTCGGAGGTGTGGCCGGCGTTGTCGACGATGACGAGGTGGGCGCCTGGCCAGGAGGCGGCGAGGTCGTGGGCGATGTCGCTGGGGCCGCTGATGTCGAGGCGGCCGTTGATGAGGGTGGCGGGTAGGTGGGTGATGCGGTGGAGGTCGCGGGTGAGTTGGTCGGGTTCGAGGAAGCAGTCGTTGGCCCAGTAGTGGGTGACCAGGCGGGCGAAGGTGGCGCGGAAGGCGGGGTCGTCGAAGCGGGGGTTGGGGGTGTGGCCGGGGGTGGTGGCGACGTGGGTGTCCTCCCAGCGGCACCAGGCCAGGGCTGCGTCGTGGCGGATGGTGGGGTCGGGGTGGGCGAGGAGTCGGCTGTAGGCGGCGGGGAGCCTGCGGGGGTCGGCGTCGGGTCCGGCGGCGGCGCGGAATTCTTCCCATTGGTGGGGGAAGACGCGGCGCATGTCGTGGGTGATCCATTCGATTTCGCGTCGGGTGCCGGTGTTGACGGCCAGGAGGGTGAGGGAGTGGATGTGGTGGGGGTGGGTTTGTGCGTAGGCCAGGGCCAGGCAGGTGCCCCAGGAGGCGCCGAGGAGGTGCCATCGGTCGATGTTCAGGTGGGTGCGTAGGGCTTCGAAGTCGGCGATGAGGTGGCCGGTGGTGTTGTGGGTGAGGTCGGTGTGGGGGTGTGCGGCGTTGGGGGTGCTGGCGCCGGTGCCGCGTTGGTCGATGAGGATGAGTCGGTAGTGGTGGGGGTCGGCGAGTTGGGACCAGCGGGGGTTGGAGTGGGCGCCGGGGCCGCCGTGGATGCCCAGGAGGGGGGTTCCGTGGGGGTTGCCGAGTTCTTGCCAGTGCAGGTGTTGGCCGTGGGGGCGGGTGAGGGTGCCGGTGGTGTGGGGTGTGGTGATGGGGTGCATTCGGGTCTCTTTTCGTTGTGGGGACCGGTGATGGTAGCGGGTGTGGTGGGGGTGGGGCGGGTTTTTTCTAGGCGGGGGAGGTAGTGGGGTGTTTCGGGCGTTTGGGTGGTTTCCGGGATGTTGGTGTGTTAGTGGGGTGTTTGACCTGGGGTCTTTCGGTGAGGGGTGGCCGGCCGGCATCATCGTGTGATCGGTTCGTCGCGTTTCGTGATGGCGTTCGGGGTTCTCGGACCCTGGGGGTCGTTCGCGTTGGTGGCGTCGTCCTCTCCCCCGGCCCGTGTGAAGGAAAGTGCCCCGTTGTTCGGTTCGTCCCCTGGCTGTCGGGGTGGTCTTTACCGGTGTCCTGGTCGAAGACCTTTCCGGGGTGCGTCCTCCGTCGGGGTGTAGGGCGCCGGTCCGGTTCCGTGGTGGTGCCGGTTTCGTCGGGCGTGGTCGTTCTCGTGTTCGTCGAGGAGCGCTCGTCCGGGTCTGTTCGATGGTTGTTCGAATGCGCGGTGGCCCTGGTGTCGCCGTTCCCTCTGGAGAAAAGGAGTCACCCCTGATGAGCGGTACCGTCGTCGATGTCACCGACGCTGATTTCGAGGCGAAGGTCGTCCGGGTCGCGGGGCCGGTGCTCGCGGTCTTTCGCGCGGAGTGGAGTGCGGTGTGCCGGGCGTTGGATCCGGTGTTGGTCGAGGTCGCCAAGGAGTACGACGGTCGGTTGACGGTCGCGCGGTTAGACATCGACCGTAGCCCCGAGACGCCGCCCAAGTACGACGTGACGGCGATTCCCACGCTGTATGTGTTCAAGGGCGGGAGCATCGTGGCCACGCGTATCGGCCCGGCGAGCAAGGGCAACGTGGTCGATCTGGTCACGCCGCACCTGTGAGGGGTGCGCGCCCCGGTCTGGAGAGATGACCGGGGTGAAGAGGGGGCGTCTGTCGGGACGGGTGGTTCCGGTGGGCGTCCCTTGTCGTGCGCGGGGTGGTCCGCCGCTCTCTTTTCCTCGTCGCCCGTATCCGGGGGGCGGCCTTCGGTGTGCGTTCCCCGGCCGCCGTCGAGCCCACGGGTGTGCGGTGTCCCGGTGGTGGCCCGCGGGTGGCGTTCGCGTCTTCGGTCGTGGGAGGAGGGCGGGGGTCCGCCGTAGGGGGGCCACGGGGCGGTGTGCGCTCTCGGGGGTGTTCGAAGGGGTTCGAACATGTGGGTGGGCGGGGGTCGGTGAGGGTGGTGCGGGGGCGCTGGGATGCTGGTGGTGGGGGTGTTCCCCATGGTTTCGATGGTGGGAGGTCGTGTGTCCGAGGTGGTGTCGGAGGTGGAAGGGTCCGGTGTGGAGGATCCCTTCCTGGTGTTCTGGGGCGAGTACCGGTTGTGCATGTTGGCGTCGCCGCGTCCGGACGGGAGTATCCATCAGGTGCCGGTGGGGGTGACCTATGACCCGGAGCGGCATCTGGCGCGGGTGATCTGTTCGGGGGCCAGTTATAAGGCGCGGAATCTGGCGGCGCGTCCGGGGGCGCGGGTGTCGGTGTCGCAGGTGGAGGGTGCGCGGTGGTCGACGTTGGAGGGTCGTGCGCGGGTGGTGCGTGATCGTGGGGCGGTGGCCGAGGCCGAGCGTCGGTATGAGGAGCGGTATCGGCGGCCGCGGGAGAATCCGGAGCGGGTGGTGATCGAGATCGCGGTGGAGCGGGTGTTGGGTACGGTGCGGCCCGAGCGTGCGGGGTTGGTGCCCTGAGCGGGGTGTTCGAAGGGGTTCGAACACGTGGAGGGGGCGGGGTCTTGGGGCCCGCCCCCTCCTTTTTCGTGTCCTGGGGAGGGCGCGGTCCCCGGTCGGGGGTCAGCGGGTGAGGGTGTGGGCGGCCAGGTCGGCGTCGGCTTCGGTGTTGTAGAGGTGGAAGGCCAGGCGGGTGTGGCCGCCGCGTTCGGTGGCGATGATGCCGGCTTCGCGCAGGGTCTGGAGGGCGCCGGGGGTGGTGACGGTGGTGATGGCCGAGTGGGCGGGTGGTTGGTCCAGGTGGGCGCGGAAGCGGTCGGCCAGGTGGGTGTTGTGGGTGTGGATCTTGTCGATGCCGGTGTCGAGGAGGGTTTGGAGGGCGGGGGCGGCGGCCAGGGTGGCGAACCAGTTGGGGGACAGGTCGAGGCCGCGGGCGTGGGGGCTGGTGTCGGGGTGGGGTGCGTAGAAGGCGTGGGCGGGGTGGCGGTCGGCGCTGGGGCCGGCGTTGATGGGGCGTAGGCGTTCGCGGAGGGTGGGGGCGATGTAGGCCAGGGCGAGGCCGCGGGGTGCCATGAGCCATTTGTAGGCGGAGCAGACGAGGGCGTCGAAGTGGGTGGCGTTCAGGGGGTGCCAGCCGGCTGCCTGGGTGGCGTCGGCGATGACGAGGGTGTCGTGTTCGCGGGCGGCGGTGAGGATCTGTTCGGTGGGGGCGAGGGTGCCGGTGGCGGATTGGACGGGGCTGTAGGCGACCAGGTGGGTGTGGGGGCCGATGTGGTCGGCGAGTGAGTGCAGGGGTGCGGTGGTGATGGTGATGCCGCGGTCGTGGTGGGTGTGGAAGGGGAAGGTGGTGGAGGTGAATTCCTCTTGGGGGAGGAGGACGTTGGTGTGGTCGGGTAGGGAGGCGGCGATGGTGCCGATGATCTGGGAGGTGGTGGCGCCCAGGGTGATGTCGGTGGTGGGGGCGTTGATGAGTTGGGCGAAGAGGGTGCGGGTGTGTTCGGTGGTCTGGTTCCAGTGGTGGATGGGGGTGGTGCCGGTGTGCCATTGGTGGAGGGCTTGGGTGAGGGCGGTGTGGGCGGTGGTGGGTGGGAGGCCGTGTTGGGCGGTGTTGAGCCAGGTGGTGGTGGGGTTCCACAGGTGGGTGTTCATGGGTGGGGTGCCTCGGGTGTGTGGGGTGGTTGTGGGTCGATGGGGGTCAGGACGCGGGTCAGGAGTGTGGCCAGGTGGGTGCGTTCTTGGGGGGTGAGGGGGGCCAGGAGGGTGGTTTCGCGTTCGAGTTGGTGGGTGAAGAGGGTGTCGATGAGTTGTTCGCCTTGGGGGGTGAGGCGGACGAGGGTTTCGCGGCGGTCGCGTTCGATGCGGGTGCGGGTGAGGAGTCCGATCTGTTCGAGGCGGGTGAGGCGTTTGGTGGTGGCGGCGCCGGAGGAGAGGGTTTCGCGGGTGAGGTGGCGTGGGCGTAGGCCTTGGGGTGTGCGTCGTAGGGCGGCGAGGATTTCGAATTCGGGGCGGGAGACGTCGCTGTCGGTGAGGGCGTCTTCGGTGATGTTGTTCATGAGTGCGGCCAGGCGTAGGACGCGTCCCATGGTCTCCATGCCGGTCAGGTCCAGGTGGGGGTGGAGGTGGGCCCAGCTGTCGCGGAAGCGTTGTACGGCGTCGGTCATGGGTGGTTCTTTCGGTGGGTGGTGCCGGGGCGGACACACCCTATAATAATTTACTTGTGAACTACTTTTCTTCTTTATGGGGTCGGCGTGCCGACCTCTTCGACGTTCGTGGCGCCCTGGTTCCTCGGCGGGTGCGCGGCAACGTGCTGGTGACGGCGGTGCGCGCCGGAGGGTGTCTGGCGCTGGTGTTGGTGTCCTTGCGGCTCACCGGTCGGATGGATCTGGCGCCCTATGCGGCGATGGGGTGTTTCACCTCCCTGTACGCGCGCGATGAGACCTACGCGCGTCGGGTGTGGCTGTTGGCGGTGGTGGGCGTCGGGTTGACGGTGGCGGTGGCCGCCGGCGCGTCCGCCTCGGCGCTGGGGGTGGGCGTGTGGGCGCCGATCCTGGTGGTGGCGGCGGTGGCGTCCGGCGCCAGGTACCTGTCGGAGGTGGTGGCGTTGGGCGCTCCGGCGGGGTTGATGTTCGTGTTCGCCGCGGGGGTGGCGGGGTATGCGCCGCGGACGTGGCCGGAGGTGGGGGTGAGCGCGGGGGTGACCGCCGCGGCGGCCGGGTTGTGCTGGGCGGCGGCCGTGGTGGGAGCTCTGGCGCATCCTCGTGCTCCGGAGCGTTTGGCTCTGGCGCGGGCCCTGCACGCGGTCGCCGACCATCTGGAGGACCCTTCCGGGCGAGGGGTTCATCGGGCCGAGGACGCGGTGCGGGCGGCCTGGCGGGTGTTGCACGCGCGAGAGCGCGGTGAGGGCACGCGTGGGTTGGAGGTGTTGGCGGCCCGCGCCCAGGGGGCGATCCGTGGTGGTTCGGTGGTGGAGCGGGCGCGTCGGGCGGCGGAGTTGCGTGAGGTGGCGCGTCGGGTGCGGCGGCGTCGTGTGGTGGATCCGCTGGTGGAGGAGGGTGAGCGTGTCCGGTTGAGCGCCTATGCCGATCGGGTGCGGGCCGGTGCGCGGCCCGTCCGGGTCTGGTCGTGGGGGCGGGCTTCGGGTGCCTGGGTGGTGCGTGTGGCGTGGCTGTGGGGGCTGGGCCATGGGTATTGGGCGACGGTGTCGGCGGCGTCGGTGTTGCAGGTCGCCGGTGTGTCGGCGACCTGGCATCGGACGGTGCAGCGCGGGGTGGGGACCGTGGTGGGCGCGGTGGTGGCGGTGGGGGTGTTCGCGCTGGTGGACATCTCGTCGGTGTGGGTGGTGATCGCTTTGGTGGTGGCCTGCCAGGTGGGGGCGGAGTTGGTGGTGATGACCAACTACGCGTACGCGATCGTGTGCGTGACGCCGTTGACGTTGGCGTTGTCGGCGTTGGCCCGGCCGGGTGAGGGCACGTTCGATCTGGTGGTGGAGCGTACGGCGTCCACGGTGTTGGGCGCTGTGGTGGGGTTGGTGGTCTGTGTGGTGGTGGCCGATCGTGGTGCGCGGGCCCGGTTGGAGGGGGCGTTGGTCGAGTGCGAGCGGGCCTGTGCGCGGGTGTCGGCTTGTGGTGGGGCGGGGTGTCGGCACCGTCTGGTGGAGGCGTTGGGCGATGTGGAGGCCGCTGTGGCCGTGGCCGTGGGCGAACCCGCGGTTTCGGTGCCGGGTGAGCGGGTGGAGCGGGTGCGTGGGCGGGCGCGGGCGTTGTTGGATCGGGAGCCGGAGCCGGTGTGAGGGGTCGGGTGTCCGGGCGCTTCGCCCGGGCACCCGACGTGCGGGGGGTTAGAGACGGTCGGTGACCGTCTTGCCCTGGTCGTCCTTGACGATGGTGAAGGCGTCGATGATCTGGCCGTCGATGGTGCGGGCCTGGTATTCCAGGGTGGTGCCGTCGACCTCGATGGACTGGTAGGTCTGGGTGTCGGTGGCGTGGGCGCGGACGCGGGCGCCGTTGTCGGTCCAGTTGCCTTCGTGGGCGTCGTACATCTTGGGGCCGGTGACGGCGACGGTGTAGACGGGGCCGGTCTGGACGGTGGGGTCGTCGGTGTCGTTGGTGGTGAGGTTGCCGCGGCTGTAGGAGTGGTCGTGGCCTTGGAGGACGAGGTCGATGTCGTTGTCCTCGAAGACGGGCATCCAGGCGTTGCGCAGTTCGGGGTTGTCGCGGCCGGGGGTGTTGGAGAAGACGGGGTGGTGGAAGGTGACCACGGACCAGCGGCCGGGGTTGTCGGTCAGGGCCTGGTCGAGCCACCGGGCCTGTTCCTGGAGCCAGGCGTTGCGGCTGATGGGTGCGGCGTTGCGGTAGTTGGAGTTGAGGACGATGAAGCGGACGCCCTGGTAGTCGGTGTAGTAGGCGGTTTCGGGGAGGTCGGCGCCGTTGGTGGGGCCGTTGCCGGAGCCGGGGAACTGGCCGGTCCATTGGGGGCTGAGGGTGGTGCCTGAGTATTCGTGGTTGCCGGGGGCGGCGAGCTGGTTCATCTTGACGGCGGCGGGCCCGTAGGCGTCGTACCACTCGGCCCATTGGGCGTCGTTGGTGGAGGTGTTGATGAGGTCGCCGGCGTGTAGGGCCAGGGCGGCGTCGGGTTGGGCCTGGAGGGCGGCGCGGACGACGGGGGCGGCCTCTTCGGTGATGTCGTTCTGGGTGTCGCCGAAGTAGAGGAAGTCGAAGGGTGTGTCGTCCGGGGCGGCGGTGGTGAAGGTGTGGGGGTCGCTGAGGGTGGTGTCGCCGTCGCCGACCCGGTAGTCGTAGGCGGTTGCAGGGGTCAGGCCTGTGAGGGTGGCGGTGTAGTAGGTGCCGGCGGCCTCGGTGCTGATGTGGGCTTGGACGTCGCGGGTCTGTTCGGGGTCGTCCGCGGGTGCGTAGCGGACCAGGGCGGTGTCGCCGTGGTCGCCTCGCCAGGTGATGGTCTGGGAGGTGGTGGGGTCGGCGGTGGGGGACAGGGTGATGCGTTCGGTCGGGCCTTGGACGGTGGGGGCGGGTTGGGCGTGGGCGGCGGTGGGGGTCAGGGTCAGGGCGGCGCCGCCGATCAGGGCGAGGGCGAGGTGGACCGTGGAGCGGGGGAGCGCGGTCATGGGGGTTCGCTTTCGGTGTTCGGGTGTGGGACGGGTCGACGCTAGTCGGTGGGGTGTAACGGGGAGTGAACGCTCCGGGGCCGATCGTTGCGGTGGGGTGAACTCGCCTGGGGCGGGGAAGGGTGGGTTCGGGCTTTCGTGTGGCCTCTTCTCGGTGTGGGGTGTTGTGGATGTGCGTTGTCGGTGGGCGGACCGATCCGGGGGCGATCGTCGCGGTGGTGGCCCGTGCTCTGGGTGGGCGGGGTCGGGTGGTGGGGGTGGAGCGGCTGCGCGGTGGGACGCGTAAGGGCGTCTATCGGGTGCGGGTCGAGGGTGGCCGTGATGTGGTCGTCTATGTGTGGGGGCGGGCGGAGCATCGGTGGCCCGAGGCGGCGGTGGAGCGGGAGGGGCCCTTCGCCGATCCCGATGGGTTGGATCTGTTCTTGGGTGCGGCGCGGGTGTTGGAGGGGGCGGGGGTGCGGGTGCCGGCGGTGGAGTGGGTCGAACGCGACCATCCGGGGCCGGGGGTGGACATGGCGGTGGTGGAGGATGTGCCCGGCCCCGACCTGGAGGGGTTGTTGGCGCGGGATCGGCGTGCGGGGATGAGGGTGGTGGAGCGGCTGGGGCCGGTGTTGGAGACGATGGCGTCCCTGCGCGGTTCCGGGTGGGGGCGGGTCTCGGGGGCGGTCCGGGGTGAGGGCGCCTGTGAGCGGCTGGTTCTGGAGCGGGCTCTGCGCGATCTGGCCGAGGGGGCGCGGCGGCGTCCGGATCTGGCGGCGGTGCGTGGGCGGGTGGAGCGCGGGGTGGTGGAGGCCGCGGCCCGGGTGGAGCCTCGTCGTCGTTACGGGTTGGTGCACGGCGAGTTGGGTCCGGACCATGTGCTGGTGGGTGCGGGTGGGGAGCCGGTGCTCATCGATGTGGAGGGGACGATGTTCTTCGACGTGGAGTGGGAGCACGTGTTCGTGCGGTTGCGGTTCGGTGACCTGTACCGGTCGTTGGAGGTGCCGGGGTTGGACGGGGCGCGTCTGGGTCTGTACGCGTGGGCGCAGCGGTTGTCGTTGGTGGCGGGGCCGTTGCGTCTGTTGGAGGGGGGTTTCGCGGATCGGCGGGTGTTGGAGGGGATCGTGGAGGCGCAGATGGGGTGGATCGGCGCCCACGTGTGAGGGGTTTTCGCGGTGCCGCGCCCGTGGGGGCGAGGGTGCGGTGGTCAGCCGGGTGGGGTCAGGGCGCGCCAGGTGGGGTCGGGGTGGGTGGCGAACAGGCGTAGTAGCCCGAGGAGTCGGCTGTGGGGTGGGGCGCTCCAGTGGCGGGTGTCGGGGTGGGGGTGTGGGTCCTTCAGGCGGGCCAGGGCCCAGGTGAGCTGGTGGTGCAGGATACGGGCCCGCCAGGTGAGGGTGTCGTCTTCGAGGCTCAGGGTGGTCAGGTAGCCGTTGAGGACGGGGGTGAGTCGGTGGGGTGGGAGTTTGGCGAAGTCCACGGCCGGGTCGGCCAGGGCGGCGTCGCCCCAGTCCACGATGCCGGTGAGGGTGCCGTCGTGGCCGGTGAGGAGGTTGGTGGGGGTCAGGTCGCCGTGGATCAGGACGGTTTCGGGTGGGTGTGGGGGCAGGTGGGTTTCCAGGTGCCGGTACCAGGTGTGAAGCCAGTGGGCGGTGTCGGGGTCCAGGTGTCCGGTGTGGTGCAGGCGTCGGATGAGGGTGTGGGGGCGGCTGGTGTCGTCCTGGTGGGGGGTGCGGGTGAGTGTGCGGGTGGGGAGTCGGTGCAGGTGGGCGAGGTGGTGGCCCAGTTCGGTGAGGAGTCGGATGGTGGGGTGGTGGCCGTGCAGGTCGTGGCCGGGCAGAAGGGTCTGGATCATGTGGGGCAGGGGTGTGGTGTGGTGTTCGATCGGGTGGGGGACGGGCAGTCCGGCGGCGTGGGCCAGGGGGAGGATTTCGGCTTCTTTGGCCAGGTCGTGGGCGTGTTCGGGGGTACGGGGCACACGCAGGAGCAGGTGTTCTCCCAGGGCGAGGACGTGGTTGGCCTCCCCCACCGGCAGTGGGTGGATCCGGTCGGGGTGCAGGTGGTGGCGTCGGGCGGCGTCTTCGGCCAGGGCGAGGACGGGTTCGGGTGGGGTGTGCTCCATGGGGGTCGATCCTGGGTCATGGGGGTGGGTGGGCGCATCGTGTTTTTTCGAGTGCAGGACGGGGGGTGTCCTGGACGTTGGGGACCCTGGTGTGCGAGAAGCGCCCTTCGGGGTGGTGTGCGGGTGTTGGAGGGGGTCGGCCGGTGACGGTTCTGGGGGTTCGTGCGCTGAATCGGGCGATGTTGGCGCGGCAGTCGTTGTTGGAGCGTTCGAAGTGGTCGGTGCCGGAGGCGGTGGCGCGTCTGTGCGGGGTGCAGGCGCAGGAACCCCAGGAGCCGTTCGTGGGGTTGTGGTCGCGTCTGTCCGGTTTCGAGGTGGGGATGTCGGACGCCGCGTTGACCGGTCGGGCGGTGGTGCGCACCCATCTGATGCGGCGCACGGTCCATTTGGTGGCGGCGCGGGACGCGTTGGCGTGGCGTTCGCGTCATGAGGCGATGTTGCGGCAGAAGGTTCTGAGCGTCTATCGGAGTGAGTTGGCGGGTCTGGATCTGGAGGAGGTCGCGCGGGCCGGGCGTGAGGTGATGTCCGACGGGTGTGCGCGCACGATGCGTGAGTTGGCCGAGGCTTTGGAGGGGCGTTGGCCGGCGGTGTCGCGGCGGGCGTTGGGCGAGTTGGTGGTGGCGGCGCTGGTGCCGATGGCGCAGCTGCCGCCTCGGGGGTTGTGGAAGGTCAGGGCGGGGGTGCGCAATCTGCCGTTGCAGACGTGGCTGGGGTGTGAGGTCGATCCGCCGGCCGAGCGGGGCGATCCGGTGGGGCGGGAGTTGGTGCGGCGGTATCTGGCGGCGTTCGGGCCGGCCACCACGGCCGATGTGCGGGCCTGGTGCGGGTTGGCGGGGTTGCCGGCGGCGGTGCGGGAGTTGGAGCCGGAGTTGGTGTCGTTCCGGGATGAGTGGGGGCGCCGGTTGTGGGATCTGGAGCAGGCGCCGCGTCCGGATCCGGATACGCCGGCGCCGGTGCGGTTCCTGCCGGCGTTCGACAACGCGATCCTGGGTTATCGGGATCGGAGTCGGGTGATCGATGAGGCTCATCTGGGGTTGTCGGTGGCGGGACAGAGGGCGGTGTTGGTGGATGGGCGTGCGGCCGCGACCTGGACCTATGGTCGGGGGTGGTTGGAGGTGGCGCCGCTTCGGCCGTTGTCGAGGGCCGAGCGTGAGGGGGTGGAGGCCGAGGGGTGGATGTTGGCGGGGTTCTTGGAGGAGGGTGTGGAGCGGGTGCGGATCCTTAAGGCCGGTTGACGGGTGTGGTCTGGTTTCGTGAACCACGCACATAATATTTGTGGGCGCGTTCTATATGTGCTGGCCGGTATTTTCGGCAGGGCTTATTCTGGGGGTGTCGGCACCCAGAAGGAGACAGGACCCATGACCGCCACCGATCCCGCGCTGACCGCCCTCGCCAACGGATGGGCGGCGCTCTACCTGCTCCATGGCAGGATCGAGACGCGTATCGAACGCGCTCTACAGACCGAACACGATTTGAGCGTGCGCGAGTACTCCCTGCTCGACGTGCTCAGCCGCCAGCACGACGGCGAGGGCGGCCACCTTCAGATGAAGCAGGTCGCCGACGCCGTGGTGCTCAGCCAGAGCGCCACCACCCGGCTGGTCACCCGGCTGGAGGAGCGCGGTCTGCTCTCGCGCTACCTGTGCCCGACCGACCGTCGCGGTATCTACACCGACGTCACCGAGGCCGGCCTCGAGCTTTTGGAGCAGGCGCGGCCGACCAACGACACCGCCTTCGCCCAGGCGTTGGAGGAGGCCGCCGAGAACCCCGGGCTGGCCCCTCTGGTCGCGGCGGTCGAGGCGATGAACGCCACCCACCCGCTTCCCGTTCCCGCCCAGGAGCCCTGACGGAGAACCCTTCGCGAGGGCTCGGTGCCCGTGCGGGTACGGCGAACGTCCCCTGGCCATGGCCCATGTTTCACGGGGTCGGTGAAGGCGGACGATCTTCGCGTGAGGCGATACGAAAGACCGGATGACGGTGCGCGACGCGTTCGAACTCCGCCAAGGGCGCGCGTGGGTCCACCGGTATGTGGGGGCGGGCGCCCGGGGCGATGGCGAGGTATCGGCGGATCACGGGTGCGCGTTCGTCGACGGGGATCTCGTGGAGCGTGACCGGTTCGGCTCCTCCGCTGCGCAGTATCGCGTGGCCGTGCGCCGCGCGGACGTTGCGCACCCAGTTCGTGTTCTCGCCCAGCATCGACACCAGATAGCGCTCGCCGGACAGGTGGGTGACGGCGACGGGCAGTGAAAGTCGACGTCCCGAGCGCCTGCCGGTCACCTCCAGTGTCGCGGCCCGGCGTGGTGAGAGCAGGTTCGAGGCGTACAGCAGGGCGTCGAGACGGTTGATCGCGCGCATGAGGGTGGTGGGGGAGGCCTGCTCTCCTCGGTAGAGCGCGCGTTTGAGTCGGGCGAGGAGGGTCGGGCGAGGGGTTCGGTGCGTCTTGGCCCGTGGCGGGTGGCAGGTCATGGACTCTTCCTTGTTGTACGTCGTACAACTTTCGGTCCATGGTGGTTTTACGCCGTACAACGGGTCAAGGGGAAGGGAGGATCCATGGAGGCGGAGCGAAGCCGTGGACAGCACGCCGGCCTCGACGCCCGAACCATCCGCAGGGCCGCGGTCCGGCTCGTGGGTCGGGAGGGGTTGTCGGCCCTGTCCATGCGCGGACTCGGCGCCGAACTCGGGGCCAAGGCGATGGCGCTGTACCACCACCTCCCGAGCAAGGAGGCCCTCCCGGGGGACGGACCAAGGACGCCGAGTTCATCCGCGAACTCATCGTCGAGGGCACCAAGGAGGGCCTGGACGCCGCAGGCAAGCGCCTGGGCCGCCCTCCAGCGATGACCCGGAGTGCGAACGACAACCCGGACGGCGGCGTCGGCCGGTCTCGCTGAGGGAGAGCGGCTTCAGCCACCGACCGCCTGCCCACCGCCCACTGGTAGAAGGCCGGCGCTAGGATCTTGGCATGGCGAAGGGCAAGGTGCGGCGGCGGGCGCGGAAGATCCTGGGCGAGGAACCCGTGGCCTTGGTCTGGTGTGAGATCCACAAACCCATCCCCGCACCGCCCAAGGACGTTCACCGTGCTGCCGGCAAAGGACGCCTGAAATCGCGCCACCACTGGTTGTGGTACGTCGGAGCCGTGGTGTTCTTCTTCGTGGTCGTACCGATGATCTTGCTGGACGGTCTCGGCCGTAGACTCGACCAACGGTTGTCGGGACGGAGTCGTGACGGTCGGACCGGGCAGCCGTCTCCACCCGACACACAGCGTTCCGGCCGTGGCCGTTCTCGTGAGAGGGATCGCGGGCAGGACCCGACCAACGGGGTCTTCGACGGGGACTGGAACCTGACCGCGGGCCGGTTGCTGCTGCGTTGGTACGGGTACTCGCCCAGCCCTAAGCGCCTGGTCATGCTGACCCGCGACCGCATCTGCGTGGCAGCGTCCCCGCGCCGTCGGCTGTCGCCGACCAAGGCCGACGATTTCCGGACCGTCACGGAGTTCACCCTCGACCAAGCCCGGATCGACGGGGAGGCGGGCCAGCCGCGCGGGTACGCCACCTTCCGGCTCGCGTTCGCGGACGGTTCCTGGCTGGAGTTGGGCCGACTCGGCGAGCCGGAAGACGCCGATCACTTTCTGCGCACGGTCAGCGGCTGATCGACCCTTCCGGCTGCCCCGGCCGCTCAGTCCTCTTCGCCCTCGAAACCCCCGTCCCCGTCGACGACCGGCGGGACCCTGCTCAAGCCGTGATCACGCTGTTCGTCATCGGTGTTCATCCGACCGGCCTTCCAGCCACCACCGACATCGATAGTGGTAGGCAGGTTCCGGTGGTACCTCTTATTAGGCCCAGTTCTCCCGAAGCTACGGTGAGCCACAAAGTAACCCGTGAGTAGCTTCGTGTGTCTGTCCTAACGGTGGGAGAACACGAGCTCAGGGTTCGCGAACTCAGGCTGCTCGGCACGTTGGTGTGGTGGAATCGGCTCATGAGCGATGAGCGTGGCTCCCTCTGAGGAATCCGGACACCGCCCCCTTACGCTTTCTGGCTCACGGGGCCCTACGCGGCCGAGTACCACCGGCGCGGTCCTGACCGGGTACAGGGCCGAGTTCGCATCTCGCGCGGGTCGAAGTTCCCTGAGACCTACTTCTTCGACCCCGTGCACGACAACGCCCAGGACCCCGTCATGACCACGTGCGGGGGCCATGGCGGCTTCATCATGCACCAGAGCGAGATCCCCGCGATTCTGGCTGACCTACGATCCGATGCTCGCTCGAAGGTCGAACTTCGACGTCTTCCCACGTGGGAAGAATTGGTCACGAGCCGGCGTGTGGTGAACGAGTGCCGCCGTCTGGGGTGCTCACAAGATAAACCGGAAAGGGGCAACGGCCTGCGTTTACCCAGTTCAGGCGGCCCGCGCGAGATTCTGGCGCGGACGGGCTCCGGCCCGGCGCTCGGGGTGCGCGCCAAGTCCCCACGTGGAACCCGGGGGTCACGGGGGCGAGCCCCGGGTACTGCCGGTCGCCCGCCGAGCCCCGCCTGGGCGCGACATCAGTGACGCCGGTTCCTGGACCCCTCGCTCAGCCCGTCGTGGAACCGGCTCCTGGCTGTGCGCACCTGCTCGACGCCGTGCATCGCCCGGTCGATCTCGGCCGGCGTCAGCTGCCCCTGCGCGATCGCGGCCGCGGTCTGGGGCAGCAGGCGCTGGATCTCGCGCGGGCGCGGCAGGGAGATGGTCGGCAACGGAGTCAGGTCCGGCTCCTGTCAGGGGTCCGGCGACGCGTAGTCGTCCCGACCGGGCGCGAGGCGACCGCCTCGGGAGTGCGGTTCTCGAAGCCCCCGTAGCGCCGACCACCCGCTTCACGGCCGTGCTCCTCCAGGGCCCCCGGGCGGTGAAGGCATCCCACCGTGCGATCGCGCCCCCAACGGTCTATCCCTCGGTGTCTACTCGGAGAACTACCCGTCAGGGCCGCCGCCGTCCTGGTCCAGTTACGTGCACGACCTGACAGGACCTTCGCCCCGAATTCGCCGGACACGCCTCAGCGGCGTTCCGGCAGCAGCGCGAGCACCCGGGCACTGACGGATTCCAGAGGCCCCCGGGCGAACCGGCGCGACCACATCCTGGCGGCGGTGACCAGGATCAGAACGATCGTGCAGTAAGCGGCCGCGACCGTCGCCGCGACCACGGTCGGACCGGCCCCCACCAGGATCCCCGCCAAGCCCAGCCCCCAGCCGTAGAAGACCACCGAACCCAGCAGGTTCTGTAGGACGTAGCAGGTCAGGGCGGTGCGTCCCACCGCGCGCAGGGAGCGGACCACCTGCCCGTTCCCACGCACTCGGTCCAGCAGCCATCCCGTCAGACCCACGTATCCGAGCATCAACAGGCTGGAGAGGGCGTACCGGTGGGCCGTGCCGAGTTCGGGTACCACCGAACCCAGAACGCACAGCGGCAGCCCCAGTCCCAGCCCCCAGGCCAGCAGCCGCCCGCGGACCAGCCGTCCTTGCGCGGTGTCGTCGAAAGCGCCCGACCGGTAGAGCCGTACCCCCAGCAGGAACAGGAAGAGGCACATGGGGAGGGCCACGAGGATCTCCGCCCGGGTGCCGAAGAACCCCGCCCACCGTTGGGCCACTTGCTCGGGGTAGGCGCCCTCGATGAAGAGGAGTTCCTGCGCCCCGACCGTAGCGGGGTCGGGATCACCGGCCGGGAACAGGGTGAACAGCAGGGTGAACGCACTCATGAGAACGAGGTTCGTCCCCAGCGCGGTCCACATCACCACCGTTCTGGCCTTCCCCGAGCGCCTCAGCAGCCACACGACCAACAGCGCGGTGATGGCGTAGCCCATCAGGACGTCCCAGGCGAACAGCAGCACGGTGTGCAACGCGCCCTCGACCAGTAGTAGGAGCTGGCGCCACCCGTGACGGCCGGGCCAGGGTCGGCCGTGCGCGGCCGCGGACCGGTGCTGCACGGCCAGACCGATGCCGAACATCATCGCGAGCAACGCGTAGGACTTGCCGTTGAGCAGCGGATCCAGCACCGCTCTGAAGGCACCCGCCGACTCGGCGACGCCGGGCAGGAAGAGCCAGATATTGGTGGCGAGGGTGCCCAGGATGGCGATTCCCCGCAGCACGTCGAGGAGCAGCAGCCTGGGCGGGGGTGCGGGGCGGCCCTCGGCGTGGGCCCGTGGGGCCCCGGATTCGGTGTCCATGCCCGGCAGCCTGCCGGTACGGGCCCCGGAGCGCGTCCGCCGAACGGCAGAGGCGCACCCTTATACCGTTCGGCATACGACGGAGGGCGTTCCATGATCCACCATGAGGGGATGAAGACGACCTGGACCCGAACGGGCGCACTGGGCACTTTGGTGCCCCAGGGGCCGCACGGCCGACGGCTCCGACTGCCGGACACCGCTCGGGACCCCCTGATCGCCGCGGGCTGGGCGGTGCCACTCGTCTGGGCGGGGATCTCGGGCGCCGCAGAGGCACCGTGGTGGGGACTGCCCGTGCTGGTGGCCTGCGCCTGCCTGCCGCTGGTGTGGCGGCGCCGGTACCCGGTGGCGGTGGCCACCGCCACCGCCGCCGCGGCGCTCGCGCTGGCAGTCGTCCTGGGGGTGGAGGCCCCGTTACCGGAGGCGCTGGCCGCCTTCGCCGCCGGGTCAGCGGTCCTGTACCGGGCTCCGGCAGTCCTGGTCGGCGCGCTCTCGGTGTCGTGGATCCTGGCCCTGTTCACCCTGAGCGCGGAGCAGCCGGGCCTGTTGTGGGGGAACCCGCCGCAGATCGTGATGATCGCGCTGACCGGGGTCCTGCCGATGCTCGTGGGACTGCTCTTGCGCATGCGCACCGAGCGGGCGGGGCAGCGGCGCAGCGCCGAACGCTCCCGAATCCAGCGGGAGCGCGCTCGGGAACGGGCCCGAATCGCTCGGGACGTGCACGACATCGCCGGGCACCACCTGAGCGCGATCCGACTGTTGGCCGTGGGCGGACGCGAGTCGCTTCGCGGGCCGCAGGCCGACCCGGACCGGGTACTGTCGGCGATCGCCGACGCCGCTGGGAGGGCGGTGGGCGAGTTGCGGGAACTGCTGGAGCCCCTGCGTGAGGAGCGCTGGGACGAGCCCCCGCCGCCGGAGGTGCGGTTGGCGGATCTGCCGCGGTTGGTGGAGGCGGTGGAGGGGATCGGCATGGCCGTGGACCTGGTGCTGCCGCCGGGTCTGGACGAACAGGTCCACCCGCAGGTGGCGGAGGGCGTCTACCGGATCGTGCAGGAGGCCCTGGGCAACGCGCTGCGGCATTCGTCGGCCCGGCGCGTGACCGTGTGCCTGGCCAGACAGGGCGCCGCCGGGCTGCTGGTGAACGTGGTCGACGACGGTACCCCTCCGCCCGGGGCCGCCACCGGTCGGGGGATCGCGGCGACCGGGCTGGGACTGCGGGGGATACGCGAACGCGCTGAGGAGTTGGGCGGCCGAGTCGAGGCCGGGTTCGGGTCGGGGGGAGGCTGGCGGGTGCGGGCCGTGCTCCCCGTGGCGCCCGCCGGGAACGGAAGGGACGCGTGGACGTGATCCGGCTCTTGGTCGCCGACGACCAACCCGCCGCGCGGGAGGGGCTGCGACTACTCTTCGGGGCGGCTCCGGACGTGACCGTGGTGGGCGCCGCCGCCCATGGGGTCGAACTGGTCGCCATGACACGACGGTTGCGGCCGGACGTGGTCCTCACCGACATCCGCATGCCTGGCATGGACGGGGTGGCGGCGGCCCGGGAACTGGCCCGGCTGGTCCCGGCGCCGCCCACGATCATGCTGACCACCTTCGATCTGGACGAGTACCTGTTCGGAGCGCTCCAGTCGGGGGCGGTGGGGTTCCTATTGAAGGAGAGCGAACCGGAGCTGTACGTGACGGCGGTGCGGGCGGCGGCGCGCGGCGAGGGGGTGATCGACCCGCGTGTGACGCCTCGGTTGATCAACCGGTTCGCGCGGACCTCGCCGCGGACCCCGCCGCGTCGGGCACAGGACCTCACCGACCGGGAGCGCGAGGTGCTGCGCCTGGTCGCACGGGGGCACGGGAACGCGCTCATAGGCCATGAGCTGGGAATCACGCCGGGCACCGCCAAGGTGCACGTGGCCCGCATCCTGACCAAGCTCGGGGTGGCGAGTCGGGTGCAGGCCGCCGTGTTCGCCTACCGGTACGGGCTGGTGACCTGGTCCGACGCCGTTGAGGAGCCCTGATACCCGCACGCGGTCCGGGTCGGTGCAGGCACGCAAAACCCGGTGATGGGGGGCGAGGGCGACCACAACGGCTTTCTGTTCCGACACACCTCCGAACGGCTCATCGGGGAGCCCCGGGGCCTGCACGGTCTTGAGCTTGTCGATCTCGGTGAGCAGGGTTTCCAGACCCAACGGTCCGGGGTCGGACTTCACGGCCAACAGCACGCCTTCGGTGCCCAGCACTCGACTCTGGAGCCGGTCGCAGATGCCCGGGCCCAGAGGCGGGTCATCACGCTGGTGGTGAAGGCCTCCTCGAACCGACGCACCCCCGAGGCGACGACCCGCTCGATCTGCCCAGGTGAAGCCCGAAGCTACTCATGGGTTACTTTGTGGCTCGCCGTGGCTTCGGGAGAACTGGGCCTATTACACAGGTGATCGTGGCAACGGGATGCGTCGGGGCGGCGATGCGCTGCCCTCCCGCGTCCAGCCGCTCTGCTTGTCCGTGGTCTTCGTCGTGCAGGAAACGACCCGCATACCCCTCACCTCGGGGGAGCCGGGGCGTACAGCCCTCGGCCTTGGCCGAGGTCGAGGCGGCGGCCAAGTGGGAACGGCGAACAGGCGTTTCGAGGTGTGCTGTCTCATCATTCGTCCTTGCCGCCCATGTGCGGGTCGTCCACCTCGGTGTCTACCAGATGCACGCGTGGCGGGACCGGGTCTTCGCCGACCCGCTGCGCTGCTCCTGGACTCGGTGGAGCGCAGTCGGTCGTGGGGCGGATAACGTCGGCGATAGCCGACGGCGGGGAGGGGCCGGCCCATGAGTCTTCACGGTGGCCGGCAGCTCGCCGACGCAGCTCGTGGAGTCCCCGGGCCGATTGTGGGAGCGAGTTTCCAGTGTTCGGGTGAGCGGGCTTCTCGTCCCCGCGGCTGAACGCAGGGCCGCGGTGTCGCGGGAGATCATCGCGTCCAGCAGGCCAGTGCCGCGTTGCCGGAGCAGGCGCACGGTGAGCGCGGGTGTCACGCCCAGGAGGACGGCGGTGAGGGCGCTCCCCCACCACGAACCGCCGAATACGCCGGGCAGGAGCGCGACCAGCAGGACCACTGGGAAGATCGTCATCTGTCCGCCCGTCGGATCGCCCGCTCGCTGTCCCGGGTAGGTGCGATCGCGGGCCCGGCTGTGGGCGTGTTCCTGTGGTCGGCGCGCCGCGTCCTCGTCGAAGGGCGGCCCGGTTCCGTGCAGCACGCGTTGCTCGGCGATCATGCTGTTGATCAGCGTGGGGCGGTCCTGAGTGGGCGGGGCGGCCATCAGTGCGCGCAAGGATTCCACGAACTCCCGCTCCGGCAGGCTGCCTCTGGGTTGCGGCCGGACCGTCAGGGCCCACAGGAGCCCCGGCCCTCGCCGCGACCGAGCGGCGAGGAGGTGATGACGGTCAGCGAGCGCACCCGCTCCGGGGCCTCCACGGCGATGAGCCGGCTGAGCAGCCCGCCCGCCGAGTGGCCCACCAGGTGGGCGCTGTCCAGGCCGTGGGCCGCCCGTACGCGGTAGACGTCGTTCTTGAGGTCGGCTCAGGTGTACGGATCGGTCGCGAAGTCGACGGTGTCCGACCTGCCGGTGTCACGGTGGTCGTACCGGATCACCCGGCGGCCTCCGGCGGCCAGGCGGCCGACGAACTCGTCCGGCCACAGGATGCCCTGCGACATCGAGCCCATGATCAACAGGATCGGTGTGTCCGTCTGGGCGCCGAACTCTTCACTCCAGATGTTCACGTTTCGCATGCCTCACAGCATGTCGTCCGCGGCTACGGGTGCCTTCCGTGGAACTACCGGCCTGACGCGTTCACCGGGCAGGTCCGGATCTCGATGTCGGAACGCAGAAGTGCTCCCTGGGCTGTGATGATCCGACTTGCCGAAGATCAAGGCATCACAGCTGGGAGCACTTGCCACGTGACCTCCACGACGTCTCGTTGGAGGCTGTCCAATGCCCTCGGGGTTCGACGGAGCCGGGACGCCGGACACTCGTCGGTCCACAACCTTGGAGGGCTCCGTGTCACGCGGCTATCCGCCTGAGTTCCGTCGCGAGGTTCCTCGACCTCGTTGCTAGAGACGCCTGGCCGGCACGTTGTCCATCCCGGGACCGGCTACCGCCGGAGGAGACCGTCAGTGGGTGGCGAAAAGGTGCTCCAGCCAGTTGTGGCGTGCAGCGACAGCGGCCTTGCTGATCCGCGCCTCGGGGGCTTTCCGGTCGAAGCCGTGGATTCCGCCGGGCCACACGTGCAGCTCGGCTTCGCCACCGGCCTGCCAGATCCGGTCGGCGTAGGCGAGGATCTCATCGCGCAGGCATTCGGCGGAGCCGACGTCGAGGAACGTGGGCGGCAGATCGGCCAGGTCGGTGGCGCGGGCGGGCGCAGCGTACTGCGGCACGTCAGGTCCGCCCTGGATGTCGCCGAGCAGCGAGCTCCAGGCGAACCTGTTGCGGCTGCGGTCGAAGAGTTCGACGTCGTCCATCTGCAGGGCCGAGGCGCTGTCGTTGCGGTCGTCGAGCAGCGGGGCGATCAGCAGCTGGCCGAGCAGGTGGGGGCCGCCCTTGTCGCGCACGGTCAAAGCCAGCGCGGCGCTGAGGGTGCCGCCGGCGCTGAAGCCCGTGACGACGATGCGCTCCGAGTCGATGCCGAGTTCGTCCGCGTGGTCGGCGACCCACAATAGACCGGCGTGAGCGTCGTTGATCTGGGCGGGGTAGGGGTGCTCGGGCGCGAGCCGGTAGCCGACCGAGATCAGCGTGGCCCCGAGCCGCTCGGCCGTCTCGAGTATCTGGTCGAGCTCGGTGCGGTGATCGCCGCAGTAGAAGCCGCCGCCGTGTATGAAGTAGAGCGCCGGCCGTGATGCGGGCGCGCCGGAGGGTGTGCACACCAACAGCGGGATCTCGGGGGCGCCGTCCAGGCCGGGCACCGAAGGCTGGAAGACGGTGAAGCGCCCGCCATGGCCGAGGTCCTCGAGCGCCGCCACTTCGGCGTCGATCTCCGCGCGGATCACCGACAGCTTCTCGAGGCTCATCGGCGCCGGGTCCGGTTCCTCCGCCAGGTAGGCGTCATAAGCGATCCGAAGTTCGGCATCGAGAGGAACGGGAACGGCGGGAACGGTCTTTCCAGGTTCGAGATTCATACGCGCACGCTAGCGCTGCCGCTCCTTTCGCACCATCCGGATTTCAACACCTTGTCGATCGCGTGGCAGGGCCGGGTGGATCGGCGGCGTGGGTCAGGCGTGGGCCTGCTCGATCTCGACCAGTCTCACCGAGTAGGTCCGGACCTTGATAGCGGTACGCAGAAGTACGCTCTGAGCTGTGATGATCCGATTTGTCGGGGACAAAGCGCCACAGCCTGGAGCGGTTTCACGTGAGCTCGACAACGTCTCGTTCGAGGCTGTCCGTAACGTCCGACGGGCGAGGTGTCGTCTCGCATGCCGGGGCTCGGCTGCCGGCCGATCCGGCGGAGGCGACCGTGCTGACCGGTGCCTTCGGTGAAGCGCCGGCCGGAGGACGACAGCGCACCGGCGGCCACGACCCGGGCCGGGTGATCACGGACATGGTGGCGACACCATCTCGTATCTCGCCGTGCTGCGGGGCCGGGCCGAGCCCAAGTGACCGCGCTATCGACGGTGGCACACCGCCGCTCGCCTCACTCGCGGCGGCAGACGGACCTGGGCACGAGTTCGCTCGGGAGTCGCTGCTCTCCGGTTTCGCCGAGGGGCGCAAACGCCGGCCTTCGCCGTGGGGCGGTTGCGCTCGGATGTGCCCGTCGACGTGATGGTCGGTCTCTTCTACGCGCCGATCTGGTCCAGGATGTGCTGTCGGACCTGAGCTCCCGCTCTTAGAGGGGGCGGGCCGGCCACATTCGAGAAAGAGGTACCTCCTCATGGGGATCGTCGAGACGCACCGTGATCTGCTGGGTCGGCTTCTGCCCGGGGATCGTGTCAGGGACCTGGTCGTGCAGGAGGGACAGTTCCACCATGTGGTGGTCGGCTCGGATCGGGTGGTGCGTCTGGCCCGCACGGCCGCGGCCGCCGATCGGCTGCCCGCCACGGCGGTGGCGCTGCGTGCCCTGGCCGGGATCGATCTCGACTTCGGGGTTCCCCGTGTGCTCCTGGTCGGGTCCGGGACGAGTCCGGGCGAGCCGTCCTATCTGGTGATGAGCCGTATCCCCGGAGCTCCGCTGGTGGGGGAGACGCTCACCCGCCCCGAGGTGCTGGAGGCGGTGGCCGAGCAGTACGCGGCTCTGCTGAGCGGGCTCGCGGCGGCGGGCGCCGGGCGCGCCGTGTTGCCGGAGGTGTCCGCCGACCGGTGGCGGGAGTTCGCCGCGCGGGTGCGCGCCGAGCTGTTCCCACTGATGTCGCCCACCGGTCGAGAACGTGCCGAGCGTGAGCTCGGCGCGCTCGACGTCCTGCCCTATCTCACCACCGCCGTGGTCCACGGTGATCTGGGGGCTGAGAACGTCCTGTGGGAGTGGGTGCGGGGTGTGCCGCGTTTGAGCGGTGTCGTCGATTGGGACGAGGTCGCTCTGGGGGATCCGGCCGAGGATCTGGCGGCTATCGGCGCGAGTTATGGAGAGGGGCTGTTGGGGCGGGTGCTCGCGTTGAGTGGCCTGTCCGGGGGTGGGGTGGTCGAGCGTATCTCGGCGATCCGCGCCACCTTCGCTCTTCAGCAGGCTCTCTATGCGTGGCATGACGGTGACGAGGGGGAGTTGGCCGACGGTCTGGCCGGCTATCGGTAGGGGCGGGGGTGAGGGGTGAGGGCGGGTCCTCGCCGGCGAGGGTGACGGAAGGGCCCTTCGAGGTCTTTTCGTCCACCCCGAGGTCTGTACAGCGGTGGCTGTATCCGTCGCGTTTCGCGAGGTCGTCGAGGCGCCCTGAATAACGTTGGCGGTCCCTGTGTGGGTGTGGATGCGCGGGTCGACCCCTCTGAGCGCCTGACTTCCTAGAAGGTTGACTTATCGGTAGTCAGGATTCCGGTGGTTTCCGGGTTCCGTTTCGTCGCGGAAACCTAATAACGTTTCTTGAGTAACGTTACAAACAAAACGATATTGCGTGGAGTGGAGACGGCCCCTCTCCGGCCTCCGGGGGCGGAAAGGGGCCATGGGGCGGGGGTGGCGCCCGAGCACCACCCCCGCCTTCACCCCGGACTCAGGCGCGGGCCATGAGCGCGCGGTCGAGATCGCCTCGCGGATCATGGGTGCGGACTTCGCGGCGTGAACGAACGTTCTCCTCACGCCCGGGAGCGTGTCGAGGGGCCCGGGGCGGTCGAGGAGTCGTTGCGTCTCCATGCCCCGCATGTGCTGGGTGCGTTGGTGCGTGCTCTGGGCCGTTTCGATCCGGCCGAGGACGCGGTCCAGGAGGCTCTTTCGGCGGGCTACCGGAGTTGGACGGTCGATGGGGTTCCCGAGGATCCGCGGAGTTGGTCGATCAGGGTCGGTTATCGCAGGATGGTCGATCTGTTGCGGGCCGAGCGGCGGTTGGCCGAGGCCGGTGCCCGGTTCACGCTCCCGGTGGGGGATCGGGATCGTGCCGCTCGCGCGGTCGCGGTCATGCGGGTCCTCTATCTGGTCTTCAACGAGGGTTGCACCGCTTCGGCGGGTGAGGAGCTCTCGCGTGTGGATCTGGTGGCGGAGGCGATCCGGTCGGCGCGGATGTTGCGGGTGGCTCTGCCCGAGGAGGCCGAGGCCGCCGGTCTGCTCGCGATGATGCTGCTGTTGTGGTCGCGGCGCGCGGCTCGTACCGGGGCCGATGGTGTTCTGGTGCCGTTGGAGGAGCAGGATCGGTCGTTGTGGGATGTGGAGGCGATCGAGGAGGGGCGCTATCTGTTGGAGCGTGCCGATCGTCTGCGGTGAGGCGGAAAGGGGGGCGGCCCCGCGTTCGTGTGGAGCGCGGGGCCGAGGTCGTGTTCGGGTGGGGTGGTCACTCGTGCAGGTCGATGGAGTGGTCCAAGGCGACGTCTCCGGAGGCGCAGCTCGCGATGGAGGTGAAACCGGGGTCGACCCGGTCACCGAAGTGCCAGTTGTCTCCGGTGCACTTGACCGCGGCCCGGTGGGCCTTATCGAGGCATTTGGTGTGCCCGGCCGTGGAGGTGGCCCGGATCGTGCATCCGGGGGGAATGGGGGCGGCCGAAGCCGGGGCGGCCGTCAACGCTCCGCCGCCGAGCAGGGCGCCGGTCAACGCGAGCGCCGTGATCGCCCTGGTCCTGGTGTTCACCGTCATCGCTCTCCTCGAGTGAGCCTGTGGATCGTGCGCGGGTGGCCGCCGCCGGAGCCGTGGTCGGGTGGCGGTGGTGGTCTCTGCGGCGTCCATCCTTCACCCGGTGTCCGGCTTCGGAGGGAATCCTTGGTTTCTCGAGGTGGGCGTGGATGTCCCTGGGAGAGGGGCTTTCGAAAGGGCGCGGGGCCGGGCGCCTCCGACAGGGAGCCCGGCCCCGCGTTTTTCGGGGGAGGTCGAGGTGGTCAGGCGGTGAAGTTCAGGACGAAGTCGAATTCGGCCCGTCGGCCGGCGCCTTCGTTGGTGACGTTCATGAGCAGGCGGGGGTCGTAGAGCATGTCGGTGCCGTTGCGGGGTTCGCCCGGGAAGTAGAGCTGGGTGGTGAGCAGCGGCCGGTTGGGGGCCTGCACCTTGACGTGCAGGTGGCGGGTGCGGCCGGGGTAGAGGCCCGGGATGATGGTGTCGAGGTGGAAGGCGCCGTCGGTGCCGGTGAACTGGTGTCCGCGGTAGTTGTAACCGACGTTGTCGTAGTTGCCGGCGTCGTCGGCCTGCCAGAAGTCGACGAGGGCTCCGGAGACGGGGCGGCAGTCGCGGGAGAAGACGTAGCCGGAGACCACCAGCGCGGTGCCGGGGTGGCCGGGCACGACCAGGTCGGTACGTTGCGGGGAGTTGGGTTTGAAGTAGGGGCCTTCCATCTGCGGGGGCGTGGGGTCGTCGCCGTCGTCGCACTGGGGGGTGGGTTCCAGGGAGCGGCCGCCTTGGACCTGTTCTCTGGCCAGGGCGGGGGTGGCGGCGCCGGCGCCGGAGAGCAGTGCCGCGGCGGGGGCCGCGACGAAGGCGGCCTTGAGCAGGCTTTTGCGGGTGGGCCCGTGTTCGGTGCCGTCGGGTCGGTCGTCGCGCTCGGCCATGGGGGCTCCTCGTAGCGGGATGAGAAGTGGGGGAGGCGGGATCCGGCCGTTACTCCCTGTGGGTGAGGCCGAGATTACGTTCCGTTCGTGGGGTGGGCGATGGACGGATCTCGGTGGGCGTGGTGTTTTCCGGGGGGTTCCTTCGACTCGGCGGGTGTGGTGTGGGTGTGGTGGCGGAACGCGCCGGGGCTGGTGCCGGTCTCGCGTCGAAAGAAGCGGCAGAAGTAGGCGGGGTCGTTGAAGCCCACGGCGCGGGCGATGGCGGCGACGGTCAGGTCGGTGCCGGTCAGGAGGCGTTTGGCCTCCAGGGTGCGGGCGGCGCGTAGGAGTTCTCCGGGGGTGCGTCCGGTGCTCTTGCGTACGGATTCGGCCAGGTGGCCGGGGGTGAGGCCGAGTTCGGCGGCGGCTTGGGCGACGGTCATGCCGGTGGCGGTGGCGGGGTCGTCCAGTAGGCGTAGGAAGCGGGCGCCGGGGGTGTCGGTGGCGGGTGGGGCGGGGGCGGGTTCGCGGTCGAAGGAGCGGGCGGCGCGGGTGAGCAGGATGTGCAGGTAGGCGCGCAGGATGGAGGCCATGCCGGTGCGGCGGGCGTGGAATTCGCGCTGCATCTCGTCGAGGATGTCGCCGATCTGGGCGGCGGTGTCGGGGGTGGGGGTCTGCCAGGGGCGTTCTTCGGCCAGTCGGCGTAGGAGGTCGCGGTCGCCGGGGCGGTCCAGGAGGAAGGAGTCCTCCAGGAGGAGGACGCGGCCGTCGACTCCGTGGGCGCGGTCCCAGTGGTGGACCTGGCCGGCGGTGAGGATGCCCAGGTTGGGCGGGTCGATGGGGCGGCTGTGCAGGTCGATGACGTGTTCGCCGGTGCCGGCGGTGACGTAGACGATCTCGTGGAAGGTGTGGCGGTGGGGGAAGGGGGCGCGGGAGAGGGGGCCGATGGTGTCGAAGGTGCCGATGGAGAAGGGGAGGGTCTGTGGGGCGGGGACGTCCAGCCGGTGCAGTTCGAGGGGGGAGGCGGTGCGCATGGGCGCTCTCCTACCCGGGGGGTGGTGCCCTACTCCGCCGGGGTGGGGCGGAGTAGGGGCCGGGGTGGTGCGGGGTCAGGGTGTGGTGAGTATGACCAGGCGTCGGGTGGCGCGGGTCATGGCGACGTAGCGGTCGACGGCGCCTTGGACGTCGTCGCCGAAGCGGTGCGGGTCGATGAGGACGACCAGGTCGAATTCGAGTCCTTTGACCAGGTGGGGTGGGAGGGAGCGGACGCGGGGGGTGTCGGGCAGGGTGGGGTCGCCGATGACGCAGGCGGTGCCTTCGGTGTTGTGGGTCTTCCAGGTGTCCAGGAGTGGTTTCAGGTCGGTGGTGGGTCCGTGGGTGATGGGGATTCCGGCGGCGCGGATGGAGGTGGGGACGTTGGCGTCGGGCAGTGCGGCGCGGATGACGGGTTCGGCCTCGGTCATGACCTCTCGGGGTGTGCGGTAGTTGATGCTCAGGTGGGTGAGGTGGACGCGGTCCAGGCCGACGCGTCGGAGGCGTTCGTGCCAGGTCTCGGTGAAGCCGTGTCGGGCCTGGGCGCGGTCGCCGACGATGGTGAGGCTGCGTGAGGGGCAGCGTGCGAGGAGCATGCGCCATTGGGCGTCGGTGGGTTCTTGTGCCTCGTCCACGACGATGTGGGCGAAGGGGCCGGTGAGCCGGTCGGGGGTGTTGTGGGGTGGGGTGGTGTGGTCGACGAGGCTGTTGCGCAGGTCTTGGCCGTGCAGCATGGTCATGAGGCCTTCGCCGTCGTGGTCGGAGGCGATGAGGTCGTCGATGACCAGGGACATGCGTTCGCATTCGGCGGTTTCTCGGGCTTTGTGGCGGCGGTTCTCTCGTGCGGTCTCGGGGTCGCCCAGGCGTCGTCGGGCGGCGTCCAGTAGGGGCAGGTCCTGGGTGGTCCAGGGGTGGTCGGGGTCGCGTTGGAGGGTGTGGATCTGTTCGGTGGTGAGCCAGGGCGCGCACAGGCGTAGGTAGGCGGGGACCGTCCATAGGTCGTTGACGAGGTCGGTGGGTTCCAGGAGGGGCCAGGCGCGGGCGAGGATCTCCAGGGGTTCGGGGTTGGCGGGGAGTGCGGCCCGTAGGTGGGTGGTGGTGAGTTCGGGGTCGGGGTGGTGCTCGGTCAGGAGTCGGAGGAGGTGGTCGAGGATCTCCTCGCGTGCCTCGTTGTGGGGTGTGGCGGGGTCCAGGGCGGCGTAGGCGTGGGCCCAGTGGGAGGCGTCGATGGTGAGTTCGTGGTGGTCGGTGGTCAGGGTGGTGGTCTGTTCGGGGGGTCGTTCGTAGAAGCGGACGGCGGGTTCGATGGCCTCGATCATGCGGGCGGTGGATTTGAGGTGGGCGATGTTCGGGTCGGTTTCGGGGAGGGCGTCGGCGCCTTCGGGGACCAGGTCGTTCAGGGTGCAGGTCTGGACGCCCTCTTCGCCCAGGCCGGGGAGGACGTCGGCGATGTAGGCGAGGTAGGGGCGGTGGGGTCCGATGAAGAGGACGCCGCCGCGGTGGTGGCCCAGGCGCGGGTCGGAGTAGAGCAGGTGGGCGGTGCGGTGGAGTGCGACGACGGTCTTGCCGGTGCCGGGGCCGCCGTCGACGACGAGGGCGCCTTCGGATCCGGCGCGGATGATGGCGTCCTGGTCGGCCTGGATGGTGCTCAGGACGTCGCGCATGCGGGGTGAGCGGTGGGTGCCCAGTTCGGCGATGAAGGCGGATTGGTCGTCGAGGGCGGCGTGTCCTTGGATGGCGTCGTCGGTGAAGACCTCGTCCCAGTAGTCGGTGACGTGTCCGTGGTTCCAGCGGTAGCGGCGTCGGCTCTCGAGGCCCATGGGGGTGGCGTGGGTGGCGGCGAAGAAGGGTTCGGCGGCGGGGGAGCGCCAGTCGATGAGCAGGCGGTGTCCTTCTTCGTCGGTGAGGCCGAGGCGTCCGATGTAGAGGGGTTGTGGGTCGTGGGTGTGGACGATGTGTCCCAGGCACAGGTCCAGGCCGAAGCGGTTCAGGGTGCGCAGGCGTGTGGTCAGGCGGCGGATCTCTTGGTCGCGTTCGAGGACTTCGCGGCCGGTGCCTCCGGTGCGGGTGCGTGCGGTGTCCAGGCGGTGGGTCAGGTCGGTGATGGTGCGGCGCAGGGTGGTGGTGATGGCGTCGAAGTGTCGTTCGTCGGCGGCGATGAGTGCGGGGTCGGCTTTGGCGGCGAGGTGGTCGGGGAGGTCGAACGCGCTGGTCGTGGCTGGTTTCACGTCATCCCCCGGGCGGTGTGCGGTGTTCACGAGGGTCGATTGTGAGGCATGAGGGGGGTCTTGTGGCAAGGCCCGGGGTGCGCTATAGATTGAGAGTGGAGGGGAGCGTTCTGAATCGCTTCCGTCCGGTCGAGTCGTCCACCGTCGGTGGGCGATTTTCTTGTTTTTCGGGGGTGGTGTGCGCCTTTGGGGTGGGTGTTCGCAGGCGTGGATGTCGAGGGTCGGGGCCTTGAAGGGTTCCGGCCCTTTCGTGTGTCCGGGGGCGGGTGGGGTGGGGGCGCCTGGTCCTGTTCGCCCGAGTTGATCTTTCGAGAATCTTCGAACTATTATCGTGCGGAAATCTTCGAACGATCATGGAGGTGGTGCCCATGTCCGCGGCACGGACCTATGTCCATCCCGACACCGAGGACATCTCGTTGCCGCGTGTGCTGTTCGCGTTGAGCGAGCCGCTGCGCCTGGAGATGGTCCGCAAACTCGCCGAACGGGGCGAGATGGACAGCCTCGACCTGGGGCCCGACCTGCCCCGATCGACCCTGACCCACCACACGAGCCTGCTGCGCGAGTCCGGTGTCGTCTTCGTGCGGGCCGAGGGCCGCAAGTGCATGATCAGCCTGCGCGAACAGGACCTGGAGTCCCGTTTCTCCGGGCTGGTCGAGACCGTGCTCTCGGGTTATGAGTCCGACGCCGACCAGGGACACGACGACCGGGCCGGGGGCGAGCGTTGATCCGCCGTCTCTGGCCGTTGGTGGCCGCCACCGTCGCGCTGGGCATCGACGCCTACGTGCTGGCCGGGGTCCTGCCCCGTATCGCCGACTCCCTCCTGGTGTCGGTGGCCGCCGTCGGTCTGGGGGTGAGCGCCTTCACCGGCGCCTACGCCTTCTCCGGGCCGCTGCTGTCGGGGCCGCTCGTGGCCGGCTCCACCCGTCGCGCCCTGGCCGTGGCGCTGATCCTGTTCAACCTCGGCAACCTGGTCACCGCGCTGGCCCCGGGCATCGCGGTGTTCCTGGCCTCGCGCGTGGTGGCCGGTCTGGGCGCCGGTGTCCTGACGGCGGTGGCCACCGCCACGGCCGCGGCGATGGTCGCCGACCACGAACGCGGCCGCGCCATGGCGATGGTGACCTTCGGTCTTTCCACCGGGACCGTCGCGGGCGTACCGGTGGGCATGCTCATCGGCCAGTGGGCGGGGTGGCGTTGGACCATGGGCCTGGTCGTGCTGATCGGGATCGTCAGCATGGTCGCGGTCCTGGCCCGCAGGGAGCCCTACCCCGCGATCGCGGTGGTGCGGATCTCCGAGAACCTGCGGCTGCTGCGCACCTCCTCGATCGCCACCGGGGTGCTGTCGGCGTTCGTGCTCGGTGTGGCGAGCCTGGGCCTGTACACCTACCTGGTGCCGATGGCCCAGGATCGCGACCTGGGCGGTTGGGCGTTCGCGCTGGTGTGGGCCTGGGGCGTGGGCGGTGTCCTGGGTTCGGCCCTGATCGGCCGCCCTCTGGACCGGTGGGGTTCGCGTCGGCTGCTGCCCCTGGTGGTGGCGGTGCTGGTGGTGACGTTGGCGGCCCTGACCTGGACCGATCTGGTTCCGGTGTGGATCGTGGCGACCGCCCTGTGGGGTGCGGCCGGGTGGGCGAGCGTGCCCGTCCTCCAGCATCTGTTGGTGCGCGATCGGGGCCGTCAGGCCATGGCGATCATCGCGTTCCAGATGGCCGCCATGTACCTGGGGTCGGCCGCGGGCGCGGCCCTGGGCGGGCGCCTGTTGGACACGGGGGTCTCGGCCGGAGCGCTGCCGGCCTGGGCGTTCGGTGTCGCGGTGATCGGTCTGCTGTCGACCCTGGTCCTGGTGCGGAGCGGCTCCTCCACCGTGGCCGTCGAGCCGGTGGAGGAGCGCTGCGAACAGCGGTGAGGCCGGCTCACCTTCCTTGGAGGACGAACCTGCTGTTGTCCCGTAGGAGGCGGACGACCTCCTCGGGGGCCTTGTCGGGCGATCCGGCGTCGTAGGGCGGCCGGGGGTCGTATTCGGTACCGAGTTGGATGCTCTGGGCGGTCGTGTCTCCGGCGATGCGGCCGACCAGGGTGAGCGCCATGTCGATACCGGAGGAGACCCCGGCCGCCGTCACGTACTTGCCGTCGACGACGACGCGTTCACCGGTGGGTTCGACGCCGTGGGCGCTCAGCTGTTCCAGGGCCAGCCAGTGCGAGGTGGCGCGTCGGCCGTCGAGGAGGCCGGCGGCGGCCAGGATGAGCGATCCGGTGCACACCGAGGTCGTCCAGGTGCTGGTGGTGTCGGCGGTGCGCAGCCAGTCGTGGACCGGCCCGTCGTCCATGAGGGCGTTCTGTCCGGGGCCGCCGGGGACCAGCACGATGTCGGGGTCGGTGAGCTCGTCGAGTTCGGTGTCGACCATCAATCCCAGTCCGCCCCGGTGGGCGCGGACCGGGCCGCGGCGTTCGCCGACCAGGTGGATCCGGGCCCCGGGCAGGGACGACAGGATCTCGTAGGGGCCCACGGCGTCGAGCGCGGTGAGGTCGTCGAAGAGCAGGATCGCGATGCGCATGTCGTCTCCTTCGTGGTGACGGTCGATGGTGGTGTCGGTTCAGGTCGTGGTCCGGAAGCGGTTCCGGTATTCGGTGGGGGTGCATCCCAGGGAGCGGACGAAGGCGCGTCTCAGCGCCTCGTCGGTGCCGAGGCCGCAGGCGCGGGCGATGGCCGTGACACCGTCGTCGCTCTCCTCCAGAAGGCGGCGGGCGGTCTCCAGGCGGACGCGTTCGACGTGTCGTCCGGGGGTGGTGCCGACCTCGGCGGTGAACAGGCGGCTGAACTGGCGTGGTGAGAAGCCGGCGCGTTCGGCCAGGGCCGGTACCGAGAGGTCGGCGGCCGGGTTGTCGGCGATCCAGTGTTGGAGGTCGCGCAGGGCGGGGCGGCGGGCGGTCCGTGTGGCCAGGTGGGTGCTGAACTGGGCCTGCCCGGAGGGGCGTCGTAGGAACATCACCAGGTGGCGGGCGATGAGCAGGGCGGCGTCGGCTCCCAGGTCGTCCTCGACCAGGGCCAGGGCCAGGTCGATGCCGGCGGTGACCCCGGCGGAGGTGGTGATGGGGCCGTCGCGCACGAAGATGGGGTCGGGGTCGACGGTGATGTCGGGGAAGCGGCGGGCCAGGGTGGCGCAGTGGTCCCAGTGGGTGGTGGCGCGCCGGCCGTCGAGGAGACCGGCCTCGGCGAGGACGAACGCGCCGGTGCAGACCGAGGCGACGCGGCGGGCGTGGGGTGCGCGTTCGGCGACCCAGGTCACCAGGTGCGGGTCGGGGGTTCGGGTTCCGGGGCCGCCGGGGACGACGAGGGTGTCGATGGCGCCGACCCGGTCCAGGGCGGTGTCGGGGAGCAGGGTCAGTCCGCTGTCGGTGCGTACGGGGGCGCCGTCGGGGGAGGCGGTGACCACGCGTGGGGCGCGGTGGGCGTGGCCCGGGATCGAGGCGGCGCCGTGGAAGACCTCCAGGGGGCCGGTGACGTCGAGGCTCTGGACCCGGTCGAAGAGCGGGAAGAGCACGGTGGGACGGTCCATGTCTCGATCGTGGGACACCGCTCGTGTGTCCGCAATGACGAGGTGCCCACCTTTCCTGCCATCGGCCCGGTCTGGACGATCGGCAGTGGACCCGGTCGGCCCGCGACTTCACGTACGCGCCGTGGATGGATCGTGACTCGGGGTCGCCACCGGTCTACGTCGTGAGCGCGGAGTCGTGTCCGGTGCGGGACGAGGGCATCGAATACGCGTCGCGGCTGTTCCGGGCGGGTGTGTCCGTGGAGTTGCACCAGTGGGCGGGGACCTTCCACGGTTCGCAGGCGTTGTTGTCGGCGAGTGTGTCGCGGCGTCGGTTCGATGAGCTCTGCGCGGTGGTGGAGCGTGCTCTGTCCGATTGAGGTCTTCCTCCTTCGGGGTGTGAGGGGGCGGGCCGGCGCGCAGGGCGCCGGCCCGCCCCTTTTTTCTCTGGTGTTCGGGGATGGGTTGTGCCGGGTCGTGGGGTGGGCGTACCTTTAGTTGGGCAAGTGTCCAAGGCGATTGCCCAAATTCTCTGGAGGCGACCTCATGTCCTCACCCCGCGGCGAACAGGTCCGACAACGCCTGTTGGCGGCCGCCACCGAACTCATCGGGGAACGGGGCTGGTCCGCGGTGAGCACCCGGGCCCTGGCCGAACGCGCCGAGCTGACCCCGGGGCTGGTCCACTACCACTTCTCCTCGCTGAACGCCCTGCTCGAGGAGGCGGCCCTGGCCACCGTTCGCGCCATGGTGGACCGGGCCGCCGCGCTCATGGAGCAGACCACCCCACGTCAGGGGGTGGAGGCGATGCTCCTCGAACTGGAGGGCTACCCCGGCGACGACCCCACCTCGCGGCTGTTCCTGGAGGCCTATCTGGCGGCCGGTCGCGACGCCGGTCTCCGGGAGGGGCTCGCCCGGCTGCTGGCGGACTTTCGGGAACGGACCGCCCGATGGCTGGAGCGGAGCGGGGTGCCCGAACCCGAGGCCACCGCGCGGGTGTTGGCCGCCACGGTCGACGGGCTCATGCTCCACCGGCCCTTGGATCCGGAGGCGACCCGCCGATCTCTGGCCCCGGTCCTGGACCGATTGATCCCCGAACAGGACAGAGGAGAAGAGCGACGATGAACGACCGACGACGACGTGACGTCCTCGTGGTGGGGGCCGGGATCGCCGGACTGGCGCTGGCCCACCGCCTGGCCCACCACGGCACGCGGGTCCGGGTGCTCGAACGCGCCCCGGCGCCCAGACCCCAGGGCTACATGATCGACTTCTTCGGGCCGGGCTATGACGCCATGCGCGCGATGGGACTGCTGTCCGAACTGCGCGACCGCGGCCACGACTTCGACGAGATGGAGCTCGTGGACGAGCGTGGTCGAAGGAGAGCGGCGATCTCCTTCACCGGGTTCGCCCGTTCGGTGGGCGGGGAGGTGGTCTCCATCATGCGCCCCGACCTGGAGGAGCTGTTGCGCAAGGCGCTGCCCGAGAGCGTGGAGGTCCTCTACGGCGCCCGTCCGGTCGAGATCGACGACCACGGTGAGGGGGTGCGCACACGTCTGGCCGATGGTCGGGTGTTGGAGGCCGATCTGCTGGTGGGGGCCGACGGTATCCACTCCACGGTGCGGCGTCTGTTGTGGGGTTCCGAGGAGCGCTACCTGCGCCATCTGGGCTTTCACACCGGTGCTTTCGCCTTCGACGACGCCGAGATCCACGCCGCGCTGCGAGGGCGGTTCGTGCTCACCGACAGTCTGGGCGCGCAGATGGGGCTCTACCCCTTGGCGGGGGAGCGGGTGGCGGCCTTCACCGTGCACCGGACCCTGGAGACCACCTTGCCCGAGGATGCCCGGGCGGCTCTGCGTGGGGCGCTCTCGGGTCTGGGCTGGGTGGTGCCCGGAGCTTTGGAGCGCTGCCCCGCCCCGGAGGAGGTCTACTACGATCACGTCGCCCAGGCGGTGGTGGATCGGTGGAGCCGGGGGCGGGTGGTCCTGGTGGGGGACGCCTGCCAGGCGGTGTCGTTGCTGGCCGGGCAGGGTGCCTCGCTCGGGGTGGGCGGCGCGTTCGTGCTGGCCGAGGAGCTGGCCCGGGGAGGTTCGGTCCAGGAGGCGTCGGCGCGTTATGAGCGGCGTTGGCGTCCGGTGGTGGAGGAGCGTCGACGGGCCGCGCTCACCGGTGCCTCCTGGTTCCTGCCTCAGAGTCCGGCCCGGCTGCGGATCCGGCGCGCGGTGCTGCGGCTGTCCGCTCTGCCGGGAATGGAGCGGTTCGTGGCCTCCTCGGTGTCGGGCAAGCCCTCCCGGGTGGTGAAGGATCTGGCCGAGGAGGTCGCGCCGGGCTGAAGGGGCGCGGGGCGCGGGTTCACTCCTCGGGTCGGCAGAATCGGATCACGTTGGCGAACGGGTCGACGATCGTCATCGTCGGCCCGCCGGGCGCTTCGAGGTCGATCTCCGGTGGTGTCCGCGGGTGGGAGCTTCGCGACAGTTCCTCATGGAGTCGGTGGACGTCGCCGACCTCGACCCACAGGACGGATCCCGGGGTGCCGTCGCCCTCGTGGCCTGACAGGTCGATGACGAGTTCATCGCGTCGCAGACGCGCGTACAGCGGCATTCCCGGCGCGAAACGGTGTTCCCACTCGATGGAGCATCCGAGATGGTCGACGTAGAACTCGCGTGCCGCCTCCTCGTCGTGGATCCGCAGGATGGGTACGGCACCGCGCATCCGGGGTTTCGAGAGGACGTCGAGGGCGGTGTCGGTGTCGCTGTCATGGTGGCCGAGCATTCGGGCCGCCGTCTCCAGGGCCCGTTCGTGGGTGATGTGCGTACCCGAACGGCCCAGGTTCTCCTGTAGGAGACGGGCGGCCCGCTCGACCTCGTCGACGTGTTCGGTCATATAGTCCGCCCGTGTGTTCCGGTGCCCCGTCCTTGGGCGGCCGGCCTACCGAAGCGGTCTCACCTCGCGGGCCGGGGTCGTGTCCGGCGGCGCGCGTTCGATGTCGCGCTGGAGCGGGTTGTAGGGCACCCGGGGCGCGGAGAAGGCGGTCCGCTCCTCGTAGCGGGCGATGGTCTCGGGCAGGCCCTCCCGGGTGGTGAAGGATCCGGCCGGGGAGCTCGCCGAACAGCTGGTCACCCTGGCCGACGGGGCGGCCGGTCGCGCCATGATCCTGAACCGCGTGGACTACGGCCGTCATGGGCGCGCGGCCGCCGACGCCCTCATCTCCCAGGCCCTGAAGGCCTGACCCCACTCCGGGGGTCGGCCGAAGGGGTTCTCTCGGTCGGGCGTGGCGGCGTCGAAGCCGTAGGGTCTCGTCCTCGAGGGTGAGCGGGGGCTCTACGCTGAGGGCTCCACCACCCCCCAAGGAGGTCGAGGGCATGGGCCCTGTCGTCACGGCGGTCAGTAGCAGTCCCACGCACAGGTTCGGCAAGGTCAACCGGGCGCGGATCCGGTTGTTGGCCGGTCTGGGGGTGGAGGGGGACGCCCACATGGGCAGGACGGTCAAGCACCGTTCCCGTGTGGCCGCGGACCCCTCTCAGCCCAATCTGCGTCAGGTCCATCTGATCCACGAGGAGTTGTTCGACGAGGTCGCCGAGGCGGGGTTCGTGGTGAAGCCGGGGCAGATGGGCGAGAACATCACCACTCGCGGGGTGGATCTGCTCGCGTTGGGGCGGGGCACCGTCCTGGAGTTGGGGCGGGCCCGGGTGGAGATCACCGGGTTGCGCAACCCGTGCGCGCAGATCGACGGGTTCTCGCCCGGCCTGCTCAAGCGGATGGTGTACCGGGACGAGCGGGGCGAGCTGGTGCGCAAGGCCGGGGTGATGGGCGTGGTGCTCACCGAGGGCGAGGTCGAACCGGGGACGCCGGTGGGGGTGTGTTTTCCCGCGGGTGAGCACGTCCGGCTCGAACGGGTCTGAGGACCGCGACGGGCCGCCCTCCCACGGGAGACCGGAGGGCGGCCCGTCGTGTCAGTGGGCGGTCTGGCCGCCGTCGACGGTGTGGACGCCGCCGGTGGCGAACGAGGCCAGGGGCGAGGCGAGGTAGAGGACCATGCCGGCGATCTCCTCGGGTTGGGCGGCCCTTCCCATACGAGAGCCGGCCAGGACTTCGGCCGCCATGATCGGGTCGTCCAGCCAGCCCTTGGTCATTCCGGTGGCGACCAGGCCGGGTGCGACCGCGTTGACCCGGATCCCGGATTCGGCGTAGTCGATGGCCGCGGCGCGGGTCAGGCCGACCACGCCGTGTTTGGCGGCGACGTAGGGCGCCATTCCGGGGTCGGCGATCAGTCCGGCGACCGAGGCGGTGTTGACGATGGATCCGCCGCCGTGGTCGACCATGTAGGCGATCTCGTGTTTGAGGGAGAGGAAGACGCCCTTGAGGTCGACGGCGATGGTGCGGTCCCAGTCCTGCTCGGTCTGGTCGAGCAGGGCTCCGGTGGGCGGTAGGACGCCGGCGTTGTTGAAGGCCACGTCGAGTCCGCCGTAGGTCGTGGCGGCGGTGTTCACGAGGTTCTCGACCTCGTCGGAGCGGGTGACGTCGGTGCGTACGAAGGTGGCCGATCCGCCGTCGCGTTCGATGAGCGCGACGGTCTCGGCCGCGTGCGGGTCGACGTCTCCGATGACGACCTTGGCGCCCTGTCGGGCGAAGGCCCGCGCGGTCGCCCGTCCGATGCCGGTGGCACCACCGGTGACGAGGACGACCTTGTCGGTGAAGTCCAAGAGCCGGTCGGTCATGGTCGACACTCCTTTGTCCCTTCCGATCCCGTCCCGGGATCGGAACCGTCGAGGCGGCCCGCGGCCGGGCCGGATCGGAGGAGACCCCCTCCGACCTTCGACTATTCCATACGCGTGATCGTTTCGTTATGAGGCGGTGGGTGGGGGACGCGTCGCGAACGGGCTCCTCGGGCGGTGGTATCGGCGCTGTTCGCGGCCCTGCGGCGAGGGCACGGTAGTGCGAGCACCACCGGAGCGGGTGGGCCGTGGTGGAGCGGGATCCGGGTGTCTGCGTCATCGTCCGCGCGGGGCGGCGATCCTAGCGTTGAAGGGTCGGATCAGCCCGTTGTCCCGGTGCCGTCGAGGAGAGTCATGATCGTGGCGAGCCCCCCTTCCCCTTCCCGCTACGAGGGCCCTTTGCGTTATGGGCGCGACGTGCGACTCGGTGTGCGCGTACTGGCCTATGACGAGCGGGGCGCGGGCCGGATCGTGGAGGAGCTCGGTGACGCCGCCGAGGCCGACCACGTGGCGGTGGTGGTGCCGGGCAACGACAACTATCTGGCCAACTACTTCGACCAGAGGCGTTCGACCCGTCCTCGTGCCAACGCGGCGATCCTGTTGGAGGAGATGCGCAGGCAGGCTCCGGGGGAGCGTGTGGCGGTGGTGGTGTGGGTGGGTTATCGGACCCCTCGTGGGTTCGGTGAGGCGGTGATGCGCGGTCCGGCGCTGCGGGGCGCCGAGGACCTGGCGCGGTTGACGCGTTTCCTGCCCTCGTCGGCGAGGGTGACGTTGGTGGGGCACAGCTACGGCACGGTGGTGTGCGGTCTGGCGTTGGCGCGGGCCCGGGTGGCGGACTGTGTGGCGTTGGGCAGTCCCGGGATGGGGGTGCGTACCCGCGAGGATCTGCGTTTCGAGGGCAACCTGTGGGCTGGGCTGGGCCCCGGGGACTGGATCCGGTTCTTTCCCCGGGGACACGTGGGGACGATGGGGCACGGCCCCTCGCCGTTGCGCAGGTCGTTCGGCGCGCGGGTGTTCGAGACCGGGGACATCGACGGGCACTGCTCCTACTACCGCAGGGGCAGCGAGTCGGTGCGCAACATCGCGCGGATCGCGGTGGGGCGTTATGAACGGGTCACGATGGCCGGGGGCGGCGCGAAGGTCCCGGCGCCGGTGGGCGGTCGGGGGTCGGTGGTGGTCCGATGAGCGGGCGGGCGGCGATCCTGGCGCGGGGGTTGCGCAAGGGCTATCGGGGTGGCGGCATGGCCTTGGACGGGGTGGATCTGGAGGTCGAGGCGGGGACGGTGCACGGGCTGTTGGGGCCCAACGGTGCCGGTAAGACGACCACGGTGCGGGTGTTGGCGACCCTGACCGGTTTCGACGAGGGCGAGGCGTGGGTGGCGGGGGTCGACGTGGCGGCTCGGCCGCGTCGGGTGCGCGAGCGGATCGGGTTCGTGGGCCAGTACGCGGCGGTGGACGAGGTGTTGAGCGGTCGCCGCAACCTGGAGATGTTCGGCCGGCTCTACCACCTGGGGCGTCGGCGCGCGCGGGCTCGGGCGCAGGAGTTGTTGGAGCGTTTCGACCTGGTGGAGGCGGCCGAGCGGCCGGCGCGGACCTATTCGGGAGGGATGCGTCGTCGTCTGGATCTGGCGGCGGGGATGGTGCTCGACCCTCGGGTGTTGTTCCTGGACGAGCCCACGACCGGGTTGGATCCGCGGAGTCGTAGCGAGGTGTGGGCGGCGGTGCGGACGATGGTGGCGGGCGGTACCACGGTGCTGTTGACCACCCAGTACCTGGAGGAGGCCGACCGGTTGGCGGATCGGATCTCGGTGCTGGACGCGGGTCGGGTGATCGCCGAGGGCGACCCGGAGGGGTTGAAGGCCCGTGTGGGCGGTGGTCGGGTGGAGGTCGTGGTGGCCGACGTGGAGGGGTTGGCGCCGGTCGCCGAGGTGATGGAACGTGTGTCGGGCGTGCCGGCCCGGGTGGAGGTCGACGCGTTGCGGGTGGGCGTGGCGTTCGAGGGCGGGGGCGCGGCGCTGACCCGGATGGTGCGGGCGTTGGACGAGGCCGGTCTGGAGGTGGAGGACATCGCGTTGCGGCGGCCGACGTTGGACGACGTCTTCCTGGGGTTGACCGGGTCCCGTGAGGGTGGGAGGGAGCGGACGTGAGGACGTTGGAGGGGAGGGCACCGGAGCGGGTCGTGGAGGCCGTGGAGGTCGAACGGTCCGGTTCGTGGACGCGGGAGGTCGTGGTCGGTCTGGGTTGGGCGGTGGCCGACGCGGTGGTGGTGGCCCGGCGTTATCTGACGCATCTGGTGCGTCGTCCCGGGGAGATCGTCGGCACGTTGATGATCCCGGTGATGGCGGTGCTGTTGTTCGGGTTCGTGTTCGGCGAGGCCATGGGCGCGGCGATGGGGGTGGATTCCGTCGACTATCGGGACTTCCTCATGCCGGGGTTGTTCGCGTTGACGATGGCGTTCGGGATCGGCAACACCACGATCGCGGTGGTCACCGATGTGGGGCGTGGGGTGGTGGATCGGTTCCGGACGCTGCCGATGGCGCCGTCGGCGTTGTTGGTGGGGCGCGGTATGGCCGATGTGGTCGCGGCCCTGGTGGATCTGTCGGTCCTGGTGGTGATGGGGCTGTTGATCGGGTGGCGTTGGCATCTGGGCCCGTGGGCGGCGCTGGCGGGGTTGGGGTTGTTGCTGCTGTTGCGGATGGCGTTCACCTGGATCGGGATCTTCCTGGGGTTGTTGGTGCGCGGTCCCGAGGCGGCGATGAAGTTCTTCTCGTTGGTGTTCCCGTTGGCGATGGTGGCCGAGACGTTCGTTCCGGCGCGGATGGTGCCGGGCTGGTTGGCGCCGGTGGTGGAGTGGAATCCGTTGTCGGCGACGGTGCTGGCGTGTCGGGAGCTGTTCGGTAACAGCGTCGCGTCGGGTGATTCGTGGGTGGCGCAGCACGCGATACCGATGGCCGTGGTGTGGCCGGTGGTGTTGTTGGCGGTGTTCGTGCCGTTGTCGTTGTGGCGGTATCGGCGGGCGGGCCGTTGAGCCCGGCGGGAGAGGTCCGCGGGGGGCTCTCCCGCCGGGGGTGGGGCGGCCGCCCGGGGCCGGCCGCCCCGAGGGTCAGACGTGGCGGAGCAGACGTGCGGAGGCGATCGCGAGTAGGGCCGCGATGACGGCTCCGGTGAGGGCGACCGTTTGGAGTCCGGCCGCGAACGCCGTCGCGGCGGCCTCTCGGACGGCGTCCGCCTCGGCCCGGTCCAGGTCGGCCAGGACGGACACGGCCCCTGAGAGCGATGCGCCGGCCGTGACGGCCACGTCCTCGGGCAGGTCGGCGGGCAGGGTGTGGGCGGCCCGGTTCTGGTAGATCGCGGTGCCCAGGGTGCCGAGCAGGGCGATGCCCAGGCCCGTGCCGAGTTCGGTGGCGGTCTCGCTCGCCGCTCCGGCCGAGCCGGCCCCGTCCTTGGGGGCGGCTCCCACGACCAGGTCGGTGCCCAACGCGTCGAAGGGGCCGCTGCCCAGGTAGACCACGATCAGTCCGACGATCACCCAGGCGGGTCCGGCCGTGGTCCCGTGGGCCACCATGACGAGCCCGGCGCAGGAGAGCGCCAGTCCCGCGGCGATGACCGTGCCCGCCGGCATGCGGCGGGCCGCGATCGGCGCGAGCAGGGCGCCCACGATCAGTCCCAGCGCGGCGGGGGCGACCATGGCTCCGGCGCGCAGTGCGCCCATGCCCTGGGTCGATTGCAGGTACTGCGGTACGAACAGGGTGAGTCCGCCGATGATCGCCGGCCCCAGCAGGAGGAGCGCGAGCGCGGTGGCCGAGGTGCGGTCGGTCAGCAGGCGAAGGTCCAGCAGCGGGTCGGTGAGTCGGCGTTGGCGCAGGACGAAGGCCACGAGGGCGGCCGCGCCCAGGGCGATCCAGGCCGCGGCGGCGAGGCTCGCCCCCTGGTGGGCGAGGTCCTTGAGTCCGTAGACCAGGGGCAGCAGGCCCACGAAGAACAGCGTCGCGCTCGGACCGTCGAACCGTCCGGGGTTCTCACGGCGGTGTTCGGGCAGCAGGGTGCGGCCGGTCAGTACCACGAGCACCATCACGGGGACGGCGAGCAGGAACACCGATCCCCACCAGAACGTCTCCAGCAGCGCGCCGCCGATGAGCGGTCCGGTGGCGAAGCCGGTCATGAAGGCGCTGCTCCAGACGGCGATCGCGGTTCGGCGATGGTGCGGGTCGGGGAACATCGCGTTGAGCAGCCCGAGGGTGGCGGGCATCAGGGGCGCTCCGGCCGCGCCCAGGGCGGCACGGGCGAGGATGAGCGTGTCGGCGTTGGGTGAGAACGCGGCGAGGGTCGAGACGGCGGCGAAGGCCGCGGACCCGTACAGCAGGAGCCGGCGTTGGCCGATGCGGTCGCCGAGGGCGCCCATCGGTACGAGCAGGCCCGCGATCAGCAGCGGGTAGATGTCCAGGATCCACAGTTCCCGGGTGGCGTCGGCGCCCAGGGCCGCGGAGATGTGCGGCAGTGTCAGGTACAGGACGCTCATGTCCAGGGCGAGTACCGCCGTGGGCAGGCAGAGCAGGGCCAGTCCCGCCCAGAAGCGTGCGGGTGTGGAAGGTGTGGCGTGTTCGTGAGACGGCGAATGCACCGATGTTCCTCGGAAGGGTTCGAAGCCGACCCGCCTCTGGGGAGTGTTCTTTCGGATGCTCTCGTTCGGTGTCGGCGGGGCCGATCCATGGCGAACGGCCGCCGGGCGACGCGAGCGCGTGATGATCCGAAGAACACGGCCTGGGCAGGCGGGACGACCGGGTGGAGGGCGTGTCACGCCCTATGGGGACCCGGTAGGGGCTTCGACACCGGAAGAAGGCGGCGCCGACGGTGATGTCAGGCGGCGGGGTTCCGGGACGAAGCGCCCTTCGAAACCGTGCCGGTGATCACGATGGCCAAGAGGTAGGGGGTTTCTTCCGCGGGAGGGATCGAACGGTACGAGGCTAGGGAAGGGGTCGTCGGGCCGTCAAATCGTCGCGGTGGTGGTGTCGCGGGCGAGGTATTCGGCGAAGGTCGTGCGGCCCACCCGGTGCTCGGGGGCCAGGTGTTCGCCGGCGCGGTAGGCGGCGAAGATCCGGCCCGGGGCGCGCAGTGGCCAGAGTCGACGTCGAAGGCCCCGGGAGTCCAGGTAGGCGCGGGCCAGGTCCTGGAAGGGTTCGACGAGGGGGCCGCCCATGTCGTCGACGCGGCCGGCGGGTTCCTCTCCGGCCAGGTGGGCCAGGCGTAGGGCGACCTCGGCGGGGTCGATGGGCTGGACGTCGATGTCGGGGTAGGGCATGGCGGGGATCCGGGCGAGCCGGTCGCACAGGCCGCGGACCAGGTCGTGGAACTGGGTGGCGCGCACGATGGTGACGCCCAGGTCGGAGGCGAGCAGGGCCTGTTCGATGGTGTGCTTGGTCTTGTAGTAGCCCAGGGGGACCCGGTCGACGCCGACGATGGAGATGTAGACCAGGTGGTGGACGTTCGCTGCGCGGGCGGCGTGGATCAGGTTGCCGGCGGCGGCCATGTCGCCACCGGCGGGGGTGCTGGCCAGGTGCTGGACGGTGTCGACGCCGTCCAGGGCGCGGTCGAGTCCGGTTCCTTCGCGCAGGTCGACGGCGTGGGCGTCGGGGTCGTCGGGGCGGGGGTGGCGGCTGAGGGTGCGTACGTGGTGTCCGTCCTCGCGCAGGCGTCGGACCACGTGGGTGCCCAGGGTGCCGGTGGCGCCGGTGACCAGGATCGTGCTCATGCTCCACCTCCGAGACCGGTAGACGATCACGCTAACACCGCATGTCCGCGAAGTCCCGTTCTGCCCTGGTCGGGTGTGTGCCGTTCCGGGGTGGGCGGTTAGGGTTCGGCCAGTGCCGACGTGACAGGTCGTCGGTCGCGCAGTCGGAAAGGAGCCGCCCATGTCGGGAGTGGTCGAGGAGTTGAGGGCCGCCCTGGGGGAGGGCCTGGTGGTCACCGATCCCGAGGTGATGGAGGGGTACGCCCACGACGAGGCCGAGTGGGCCCCCTATGAGGGTCCGGTCGCGGTGGTGCGACCTCGTGAGACCGCCGACGTGGCCGCGGTGGTGCGGATCTGCGCCGACCGTGGGGTGCCGGTGGTGGCACGGGGCGCCGGGACCGGGCTGTCGGGCGCGGCCAATTCCGGGCGGGGTTGGGTGGTGGTCTCCTTCGAGCGGATGAACCGGGTGCTGGCGGTCGATCCGGTCCAGCAGAGCGCGACGGTCCAGCCCGGGGTGGTCAACGACGATCTGCGCGCGCGGGTCTCCCGGGACGGGCTCTGGTATCCGCCGGATCCGGCGTCCTCGCCCTGGTCGACCATCGGTGGGAACGTGTCCACGAACGCGGGCGGGTTGTGCTGCGTCAAGTACGGGGTGACCCGCGACTACGTGTTGGGCATGGAGGTGGTCACCGGTACGGGGCGGGTGGTGCGGCTGGGCAAGACCACCGCCAAGGGGGTGACCGGGTACGACCTGGCCGGACTCATGGTGGGTTCGGAGGGCACGTTGGGGCTGGTCACCGAGGTGACGTTGCGTCTGGTGCCGTTGCGTACCGGGGTCGAGCACACCGTGGTGGGCTATTTCGATTCGTTGACCGACGCCGGTCGTGCGGTGGCGGCGGTGTCGGCGGCGGGGGTCGTGCCCTCGGCGCTGGAGCTGATCGACCGGTTCTGTCTTCAGGCGGTGGACGAGTGGAAGAACATGGGTCTGTCCGCCGAGGGCGAGGTGCTGCTGTTGGCCCGTAGTGACCTGCCCGGAGAGTCGGGTCGGGCCGAGGCCGAGCGGATCCTGGAGTGTTTCGAGAAGGAGCGGGCCGTGTACGCGGTGCGTTCCACCGACGAGGAGGAGGCGGAGGCGCTCTTCGCCGCGCGCCGGTTGGCCTATCCGGCGTTGGAGCGGTTGGGGCCGCTGTTGACCGAGGACGTGTGCGTGCCCAAGGCGTCGGTGCCGACGATGTTGGAGGCGATCGAGCGGATCGGGGAGAGGTTCCGGACCCGGATCGGGAACATCGCCCACGCCGGTGACGGCAACCTGCATCCGCTGTTCATCGTCCCGGCCGGGGACGAGGAGGCCAAGGAGCGTGCGCAGCGGGCCTTCGAGGAGATCGTGGACGAGGCCCTGGCCATGGGCGGCACCGTCACCGGTGAGCACGGGGTGGGGTTGTTGAAGATGCGCGGGGCCGCCGATGAGCTGGGTCCCGACGTGGTGGCCATGCACCGGGCGATCAAGGGCGCGCTGGACCCGAAGGGGATCCTCAACCCGGGCAAGGTGTTCGTCTAGGGGCGATGTGGTGTGGGGCCGGTGCGGGTGCGGGTCGGCTCCACCTCGATGGTCGGTGCGGGCTCTCTCCTTCGGGGGAGGGTCCGTGCTCGTTCAGGGGTGGTCGAGGTGGTCGTGCAGGTGGGCGGCGGCGGTGAGCAGGGCTCGGGAGCGTCGGTCGAGGTCGTGGGCGCGCCGGTCCAGGGCCACGCGCAGGGAGCCGCTGTCGCCGGTGCGGCCCAGTTCTCGGAGGATCGGTCCGATGTCGGGCAGCGGGTAGTGGACCTGGCGTAGCAGGCGCACGATACGGGCCAGGCGCACGTCGGTGGGCGTGTAGAGGCGGTGGCCGGTGACGCGTTCGCGTGCGGGGTCCAGGAGTCCGGCCTGTTCCCATACGCGCAGGGTGGAGGTGCGCACCCCCAGGTGGGCGGCGACCTCGCCGATGCGCAGGTCGCCGGTGGGCGGTGCGGGCGCGCCGGTGTCCCGGTCGGCGATGGCGGTGAGCGCCTTGGCGGTCTCGTCCAGGGCCAGGCGTTGGTGGTGGAGTTCGGCGTGGGAGGAGTCGAGGAGGGCCAGTGCCGTGGGGAGGTCGTCGTCGTTGAGGGCGTGCATGATCCGGCGGGAGACGTCGCTTCCGCAGGCGGCGTAGAGGGCGCGGAAGGTCAGTAGGGCCCGTCGGTGGCGTGGGGTGAAGACGCGGTAGCCGGACTCGGTGCGTTCCGTGGGCGGCAGCAGGCCCTCGTCGGCGTGGTTGCGGACCTGTTGGGTGGAGATGCCGGCGGCGCGGGCCAGGTCGATGGGGCGTAGGCGGGGCGGTTCGTCCACGTCGGTTCCTCCCCGTCTCGGCCGTGGCGCGGCGGTGTCCAGGATAGGCCCGCCCCGCCCTTTCGCGGCCTTTCCGTGTCGAGGTGGGGAGGGGGTGTTCTCGGGCGTTCTCCGAGGGGTTGAGAACGGTCCGGTTTCCCTGTGGGGTACGGGAACCGGAAGGATGTGCCGTACGTCTCTCCGTTAGAGACGGAACGAGAGGGGAGGGCCCCTATGTCCGGTGGCGTGATCGCCCTTTTGCTCATCGCGGCCCTGGTCATCGTGGCCATCACGGTGATGCAGTCGGCGGCCGATCGGGAGCGTTCCCAGGCCTTGGAGGATTGGGCCCGCGGCCGAGGCTGGCGCTATGACCGGGAACGTCCGGAGATGGTGGGGCTCTTTCGGGGATCGCCCTTCAAGGACGGCAGCTCCGACGCCAGGGTCCGTCACGTGATCTCCGGTGAGCATCGAGGCCATCGTTTCCTGGCCTATGAGTACTCCTACACCTCCACCCTGACCACCGCGCAGGGTTCCCTCACCGCCAATGAGCGTTATGGGGTCGTGGTGGTCGGGACCCGTGCCACCCCGATCCTGGAGGTGCGTCGGACCCACCCGGGGTACTCCCTCTCGGCGGCGGCCGGGATGCGCGACATCGAGGTGGGCGATCAGGACTTCGACGCCGCCTTCCACGTGGCGGGCGACGACGAGGCGTTCGCCGCGCGCACGCTGACCCCGCGGGTGCGTGAGCACCTGTTGGAGCGTCCCTCTCTCCGTTCCCCCTTCCGGCTGACCGGCGATCACCTGTTGTCGTGGCGTCGGGGGAGGTTGGGGGCCACGATGGCGTTGGAGACCATCGAGGCCTCCATCGACCTGTTGGAGCTCCTTCCGGATCGGCTCCGGGAGGAGAGCCGGGACTGAGGTCTCCGGTGTGGGAAACGGTCGTGGGTGTGATCGGCTCCGGTCGCGTCCACGACCGTCTCACGGCCTCGGATGTGACAGGAGGGGTCGGGGTGGGTAGGACGGCGAACGTGGCACGGGACTCGACCGAACGCGACGTACGACGCAGGAGGACGCCATGGCAGGGGAACTCTCCGGAAGAAGGGTGGCCGTGCTGGCCGCCGACGGGGTCGAGCAGGTGGAGCTGGTCCGTCCCCGTGAGGCTCTGACCGAGGCCGGGGCCCGGGTGGATCTGGTCTCTTTGTCCACGGATCCGATCCAGGCCATGAACGGCGACATCGAGCCCGCCGACCGCTTCGCCGTGGACCGTGAGGTCTCGAAGGTGAGCGTGGACGACTACGACGCTCTGGTGGTGCCCGGTGGGACCATCAACCCGGACCATCTGCGCACGAACGCGGACGCGGTGGGTTTCGTGCGCGACTTCGTGAACCGGGGCGGTCCGGTGGCGGCGATCTGCCACGGGCCGTGGATCCTGGTGGAGGCCGACGTGGTGCGTGGTCGCACCCTGACCTCCTACCCCAGTATCCGCACCGACATCCGTAACGCGGGCGGCACGGTGGTGGAGGAGCCGGTGGTCACCGACCAGGGTGTCACCACCAGCCGTGATCCCGGCGATCTGGACGCGTTCTGCGAACGGATCGTGTCCGAGTTCGCGGGCTGAGGACGCGACGAGGGGCCGCCGACACCGTGACGGTGTCGGCGGCCCCTCGTCATGCCGGTCGTGTCGGCCGAAGGGCTAGGCCTCGGGCTCGTCGGGGTGACGGCGCAGGTGCAGCACGGCGCCGAGCAGGCCGCCCCACAGGACGACGATGGAGATGACCATCATCACGATCGCGCTGGCGGACATCAGCGGTCCCCTTCCTTGGTGTTGTCACCGGCTTCGGCGTCGGTGGCGGTGATCCGGTCGGGGGCGTCCAGCTCCGGCGGGACCTCGGCGTCCTCGGCCCCGGCCAAACGCTCGGCGTCGGCGCGGGCGATGGCGTCGGCGCGCTTCCAGGGGAAGCAGGCGACGATGATGCCGAAGACGATGGCGCCGATGGCCACGCCCCAACCGGCGACCAGCAGGAACTGGTCGGGGTAGTCCTCGTAGTTGGAGGTGAGCTCGCTGCGCAGGCTGTCCCACATCATGAAGCCGAGCAGGATCGGGGTGATGCCGCCCAGGGCGACCTTCCACCACCGGTCCAGGCGGATCGTGGAGACGGCGTTGGCGTGCCGTTCGAACACCGGCAGGCGGCGCACGAGCCAACCGAAGACCAGGATCATCACCAGGCCGGCCATGGCGATGCCGTACTGGTTGATGAAGTGGTCGAAGGAGTCGAGGATGTACAGGCCCTCGTGGGTGGGGAAGAGCAGGATCGAGGCCACGGCGGTGGCGCCGCCCACGAGCAGCACGGTGGGCACGCGGGCCAGGCCGGTGCGGTCCTGGACGGCCGAGATGATCACCTGGACGATGCTGATCAGCGAGGTGATACCGGCGATCACCAGCGAGACGAAGAACAGCAGTCCGAACAGCGCTCCGCCGAAGGGCAGGGTGGAGATGATCTGCGGGAAGGCCACGAAGGCCAGGCCGATGCCGGAGGCGGCGACCTCGTCCACGCCGGTGCCGGCCGCGTTGGCCATGAAGCCCAGGGCGGCGAAGACGCCGATGCCGGCCAGGAGCTCGAAGGAGCTGTTGGCGAAGCCGGCCGTCAGGGCGGTGCCGGTCAGGTCGGTCTTGCGCTTGAGGTAGGAGGCGTAGGTGACCATGATCGCGAAGCCGATGGACAGGGAGAAGAAGATCTGTCCGTAGGCCGCGATCCACACCCCGCCGTCGAGCATGGCACTCCAGTCGGGGGTGAAGAGGGCGTTGAGGCCCTCGGAGGCGCCTTCGAGGGTCAGTGACTGCGCGACCAGGAGGACGAACAGCACGACCAGCAGCGGAATGAAGACCTTGTTGGCCTTCTCGATGCCCTTGCGCACGCCCAGGGCCAGGATGCCCAGGACGACCACCCATACGGCGATCAGCGGCCAGGCCACACCGGAGACGAACCCGGAGACCATGCCCGGGGTGTCGCTGATCTGGAGGAACTCCTCGAAGAAGAAGCCGTTGGGGTCATCGCCCCACTGCTGTCCGATGGAGAAGCCCGCGTAGCGGATCGCCCAGGCGACGATCACGGCGTAGTAGACCGCGATGACGAAGCAGATGGCCACCTGCCACCAGCCGATGGCCTCGGCGGGCCGGTAGATGCGCCGGTAGGACAGCGGAGCCGAGGAGCGGTAACGGTGTCCGATGCTGTACTCGAGGATGAGCAGCGGGATACCGGCCGTCAAGAGCGCGATGAGGTACGGGATGAGGAAGGCCCCACCACCGTTGTCGTAGGCGACGTAGGGGAATCGCCAGATGTTGCCCAGTCCGATGGCCGATCCGATGGCGGCCATGAGGAAGCCCGCGCGAGTTCCCCATTGCTCGCGAGCCTGTTGACCCATGTTCAGGTCTCCTAAATCATCCCGTAGTTCGCGTTTCGCACGGTAGCAGGATTTGCCGCTTTGAGCATCGTCGATGCTGGTCCGTGCGCCGGATGTCGCCCGAACGAGGGCCTTTCGTTCTGAACTGTTCAGGCTCGTGCGGAGGTGGGGATGTCAAGTCGGACTTATCCGAGGGCTTCAGCGCCCCTGTGGATCCGGGGTGAGAGGCGGGAACGCGAACGGCCCGTCCGACCGAAAGACGACGGTGGGACGGGCCGTGGGAACGGATTCGGAACCGGGGTCAGCGACCTCGATGGGACGGGCGGGGACGGAGCCGGGCGTTGGGCAGTTCCGGGGCGGGAAGGGCCGCTCCGGGGTCGGTCGTGACCGGGGCGAAGCGCGCACGCTCCTCGGTGGAGGCCCCGTCGCGGTCCCGTTCCCAACCTTCGCGGGCCCGCACGATCTCGTCGTGGTCGCGGCCCACGAAGTTCCACCACATGACCAGGTCCTCGGTGAAGGGCTCACCACCGATCAGGAGCAGGTGGGCGCGTTCTCCGGCGCGGACGCGGATGGTCGTGCGTCCGGTCCCCAGGTAGATCATGGAGCCGGCCGGCGCGTGGTGGCCGTGGGACTCCACGGGGGTGTCCAATGGCAGGAGGCCGTGTTCGAAGGCGGGGTCGACGGGGAGTTCGACGTCCCGGTCGGCTTCGAGGACGATCTCGGCGCCCATGAGCGGCGTGTAGGTGCGGGCGGGGGACTCGTGGCCGTCCATACGACCGGCGATCACCGTGACCCGGGCCCCGGGCAGGGTGAAGACGGGAAGGTCGGCGTGGTGTTCGAAGTGGGGCGCGTCCTCACGGGAGTCGGCGGGCAGGGCCACCCACAGTTGGGCCCCGTGGAGCAGATCCGGCGCTCCGTCGGGGGTGCGTTCGGAGTGGGCGATGCCGTGTCCGGCGGTCATGAGGCTGAGCTGTCCGGGGCGCACGGTCTGGTCCGAGCCCAGACCGTCCCGGTGGTGGACGGTCCCCTCGATCAGCCAGCTCACGGTCTGCAGACCGATGTGCGGATGGGGCGGGACCTGCATACCGGCCTGCGCGGAGACGTCCACGGGCCCGTAGGCGTCGGCGAAGCACCAGGCTCCGACCATGCGCCGGTTCTTGCCGGGCAGGGCTCGAAGGACCGGCATGGCGCGCGGTCCTCCGAGGGGGACCCGGCGGGGTTCGAGGAGTTCGGTATCGGGCTCGGGGCCGGGGCGGTCGACCTCGCCGCCGCAGACCCGCTGCTCGGCGGGGTGGGGTTCGATGTTGCTCACGGCTCCGACGCTAGTCGAGGCGGTGAGGGGGCGCACGGTCCGCCGGGCCCTCCGCGCCGTCCCGAGGCGGTGCGCCGCGGGCCGTGGGGCCCGTGACCTCGAGCGATGGCGCTTCCTCCGGCGTGGTGAGGGCGGGACTCGCGCCGGTGGTGGGTACAAGAGGAGGAGGGCCCGCCGGTCGAGTGGGGAGGTCGGGCCCGAGACGGGGCGGGAGGGATGATGACGCACACCTGTACCCAGGTCGCTCCCGGTGTGTACCGCCTCGGAGACCACGTGGTGAACTTCTATCTGGTGGACACCGATGACGGCCTGGTCATGGTGGACGCCGGGTTGCCCACGCACAGCGCTCAACTGTTGGACGCCGTGGCCTGGATCGGGGGCCGGTTGCGGGCGGTGGTGCTCACCCACGCCCACCCCGACCACACCGGGTTGGCCGAGCGGGCGCGCGACGACGGCGGGGCCCGGGTGTGGGTGCACGAGGCCGACGCTCCGATTCTGGACGACGGCCCCACCAGTTCGATGGTGCACGCGCCTCCCGAGCACGGTCTGTTGCACGGTCTGCTGCGTCACCCCGGGGCCGCGGGGTCCCTGCTCCATCTGGGGCAGCAGGGGGCGTTCACCTCGGCCCGGGTGCGTTCCTACTCCACGTTCGGCCATGACGAGGTGTTGGAGGAGGTTCCGGGGCGGCCGCGAGTGCTGTCGATCCCCGGGCATACGCCGGGCAGTTCGGTGGTGGTCTTCGAGGACCGGCGGGTGGCCTTCACCGGCGACGCCCTGGTCACGCACGACTTCACCACCGGTGTGGAGGGGCCCTGTGTGGTGGGCGGGATGTCCACCCACGACTATGAGCAGGCCGTGCGTTCCCTGGACCGGTTGTCCGGGTTGTCGGAGCGGACCGCGTTGTTGCCCGGGCACGGGGAGCCGGTCACCGACGATCTGGAGACGGCGTTGGAGCGGGCGCGTGAGCGTCGGACCCGTTGAGGTCGGCCGTTCCCTCTCGGCGCGGGAGGGCGCGGGGCTGCGGTGGGAGAATACGGCCCATGTCGGTACGCGAACTCGTGATCCTGGGTACCTCCAGCGCGGTGCCCACCCGTCGGCGTAACCACAACGGGTACTTTCTGCGCTGGGGCGATCAGGGTGTGCTGTTCGATCCCGGGGAGGGCACCCAGCGGCAGATGCGTCTGGCCGGTCTGGCCGCCACCGACGTCACCCGGATCTGTGTGACGCACTTCCACGGCGATCACAGTCTCGGGTTGCCCGGGGTGATGCAGCGCATCGCCCGCGATCGGGTGCCGCACACGGTGCGGGTGGCCTATCCGGGCGCCGGTGAGGAGTACTGGCGCCGGTTGCGGCACGCCACCTCCTTCCACGACACCGAGGTGATCCTTCCCCAGCCGGTGGGCGGTTCGGGCTGCTGCGCGATCGGGGAGGAGGAGCCCTTCACGGTCACCGCGCTGCCGTTGCGTCATTCGGTTCCCGCGTACGGCTACCGGTTGGTGGAGCCGGACGGGTGGCGGATGTCGCCCGAGAGGTTGGAGCGTCACGGGGTGCGCGGCCCGGACGTGTCCCGGTTGCTGCGCGAGGGGCGGATCGAGGTGGCGGGCCGGGAGGTGGCCCTGGCCGAGTGCGCCGATCCTCGTCCCGGGCAGGTGTTCGCGTTCGTGATGGACACCGGGGAGTGCGAGCAGGCGGTGGAGTTGGCGCGCGGCGCCGACATGCTGGTGATCGAGTCGACCTATCTGGACTCCGAGGAGCGCCTGGCCCGGGAGTATCGGCATCTGACCGCCCGGATGGCGGGGCGGATCGCGGCGCGCGCCGGGGTGCGGCTTCTGGTGCTCACGCATCTGTCGGAGCGCTACGAACAGGAACGTGAGGGGGAGTTCGTGGCCCAGGCGGCGCAGGAGTTCGACGGGCGGATCGTGTTGGCCGCCGATCTGGATCGGATCGCCATGCCCGCGCGTCGCCGGCCGGTGTGACCGCCGCCTCCGACCGCGTGGTCGGAGGCGGGTCGGGTGGGTCTCAGTGGTGTTCCGAGGGCGGTCGGACCTGCCGGGTGGCGGGTTCGGTCGCCTGGTCGGGGACGGTCTCGGGGGTGGAGGGGACGGCGATCTGGGCGATGAACGCGCCGGTCACGATCACCACGGCCCCCACCAGCTGGGTGGCGTTGAGGGATTCGCCCAACAGGATCCAGGCCATGACGATGGCGGTGACGACCTCCAGGTAGGCCACGCCGCCGGCCACCTGCGGGGACAGGCGTTTGATCGCCGAGACCCCGGCGAAGTAGGCGATGGCGGTGCACACCAGGGCCAGCCATAGGGCGAGCGCCCAGCCGGGGAGGGTGAGGCCGCCCAGGTCGTGGGAGTGCGCCATCAGGTTCCAGGGCAGGTTCCAGGGGCGGGAGAGGATACCCAGGAGCACGGTGGCGATCAGGGCGCCGAAGGCGATCACGGCGAGGGGGTCGGCGTCCTCGCCCACGGCGTCGCCGAGCAGGAAGAACGCGGCCTGGGCGGCGGCCGCGCCCAGGGCCAGGCCCACCCCGATCGCGTCCAGACGCATGCCGGCCCATACCTCCAGCAGCAGTCCGAGGCCGGCCACGGCCAGGACCACGCCGATGATGGCGGCGGGGGAGACCCGGTCCTTGCGTACCACCCGCACCCACAGCAGCACCAGCACCGGGCCCAGGAACTCCAGGAGCAGGGCGATACCGACGGGGATGCGGGCGACGGCCGCGAAGTAGAGCGCCTGGACCCCGGCCATGGGGAAGACCCCGTAGGCCAGGAGCAGGAGGGGGCGACGTCGGACCAGATCCCGGTGTCTCAGGGCCACGGGCAGCAGGATGAGCGCGGCGCCGGCCACCCGGAGCCACGTCACGTGGAGCGGGTCCATGCCCGCGTCGAGCAGGGGTCGGGCGAAGACCCCGGAGCCGCCGAAGGCCAGGGCGGCGAGGAGGGCGAAGGCCAACCCCGTGGGGCGGTGGCGGGTGGAGTGCGCGGACACGGAGGGCTCCAGGGACCTGAGGGATGATGGGATCGGTCCGAGCTTAGAGGTCGGCCCGGCGCGTTCCTTCATACGGTCGGCGTCCGCACGTCCGCGTGGCGGGAGGGCTGGTCGGGTCAGGGTTCGAGGCCGCTCGTCAGGTCGCGCTGGGCCCAGGCCACGTCGTGCCAGGCCCCGTGCTTATGGCCCACGCCGCGCATACGGCCCACGTCCTCGAAACCCATGGCCCGGTGCAGTCCGAGGCTGGCGTCGTTGGGCAGGGTCATGCAGGCCACGGCGGTGCGCATGCCCCGGTCGGCCAGGCGGGGCAGGAGCGCTCCGTACAGGGCCCGTCCCGCGCCCGAACGTCGGCGGTCGCGTTCCAGGTAGACGCTGACCTCGCAGGTCCATCGGTAGGCGGCCCGGGTGCGGAAGGTGCCGCCGTAGGCGTAGCCGATCACCCCGTCCTCGTCCTCCATCACGATCCAGGCGTGTTCGCGCTGGGCGGCGGTGATGCGTTCGGCCATCTCCCGTGTGGTGGGAGGGGTGAGTTCGAAGGTGATGGCGGTGTCGGTGACGTAGGGGCGGTAGATCTCGGCGCAGGCCGAGGCGTCCTCGGTGGTGGCGTCGCGGATCAGGGGACGGGTGAGCAGGGAATCCATGTCGATGATCGTAAACGAGAATGTCGACTATGGTGAACGCATGAGCGACGAACTGGGCACCGCCCTGGCCGTGACACTGCGCACCCTGCGTCGGGATCGGGGGCTGAGCGGGGGCGCCCTGGCCGAACGTTCCGGGGTCTCCCGGGCGATGATCAGCCGGATCGAGAACGGGGACGCGCAGCCGACGGCCTCCCTTCTGGGGCGCCTGTCCGGAGCGTTGGGGATCAGTCTGTCGGAGCTGATCGCCCACGCCGAACAGGACGGCCGTCGTCTGATCCGCCGTCACGAACAGCCAGTGTGGACCGACCCGGAGACCGGATATCGGCGTCGCGACCTCTCCCCCTCCCCGGGAGGGGCCATGGAGATGGTCGAGGTCGAACTGCCGCCGGGCGTGCGCGTGCCCTATCCGGCGCAGACCTTCGCCTTCGCCCACCACCGGATCTGGGTGCTCGAAGGCGTCCTGGCCTTCACCGAGGGGGAGACGGAGCACCTGCTGGGGGAGGGGGACTGTCTGGAGCTCGGTGCTCCGGCGGCGTGCGAGTACCACAACCCCTCCTCGCGTCTCTGCCGCTACCTGGTGGCCCTGACCCGGCGCGGCTGAGCACGCTCAACCCCAGGGCAGGGGCACCGCGACGGGCACCGACCCCTCCTCCAGGGAGCGGGCCCCGGCCACCCCCACCAGTGAGGCGGCCACCGCCTCGCGCACCCCCACCGGGGGAGGCGCGCCCTCCTCCACGGTGCGGCGCAGTCCTTGGAACAGGAGCACCGTACCCTCCGCGCCCCGGTCGACCGGGGCGCCGTCCACAAGGAGCGGGGCGGTCAGGCGTTCCTCCTCGCGCACCCGACCCTCGGGGACGGCCCAGGCCTCGTGCCGTACCCGGATCGACCAGGAGCGTTCGCCAGGGGCCCGGAGCGACTCGGCCATGCCCAGGTCGCCGCGGACCGAGATCTGACTCCAGTGGCTCTCGGACTCGCCTTGGAGGAAGCCGTTGCGGGTCAGTGCCAACGCCCCCGTGGACAGACGGACCGCCATCACGCTCGCCAGGCGCGGCTCGTTGGTGTCCACGGGGAACGCCGTCACCTCGACGGGCATGGCCCCGGTGATCGCCAGGATCGGGGAGAGCGAGTGGGTGCAGTAGGCGGTGGGCGGGATCCGGCCCCGCCAGTGGGAGGGGTCCCCGATCAGCCCTTGGACGGCCTCGGGCGCCATGGCGTGCAGGTAGTCGGCCTCGATGAGGTCGGGCAGACCCAGTTCGCCGGACTCCACGCTCTCGCGCAGCAGTCGCGTGTGCGGCAGCAGGACGTAGTTCTCCGCGAAGGAATAGGTGGCGGTGGAGGCCTCGGCCGCCGCGACCAGGTCGCGGCCCTCCTCGGGGGAGACACAGGCGGCCGTCTCCGAGAGCACGTGCACACCGTGTTCGAGGAAGGCGATGGCCAGGGGCGCGTGGGCGTCGAAGTCGTTGGCGAGCACCACCGCGTCCAGCTCCGCGGTGAGCAGGTCGCGCCAGTGTTCCACCAGCACCATGCCGGGCAGTTCCCGGTCCGCGTGCCGGGCGGTCTCGGGGTCGTGGTCGCACCCGGCGACCACCTCGATCCCCATCCGTTCGGCCCACCGGGCCAGGTGCAGCCCCATTCGCAGTCCCACCACTCCCATGCGCATGGGGTGATGATGCCGGCCTCCGTCCGCCGAGGCCGGCGGTTTTCCACGCCGGCGGGTCGCGCGGGGGTCCTACAGGTCCAGGTGGGTCTGGCCGGGGATGGGGGCGCCCGAGCGGCGAGAGCCTCCCAGGCAGCGGCGACAGTTCACCTTGCCCGAGGTCGCGCGCAGGCGCAGGGGGTCCACGGTCGCGTGGCAGGCGGTGGCGGCCACGGCGACCCCGGCCCACAGGTGGGTGGCCAGGGCGTGTACGACCTCGCCGGGGCCGATGGTGACCCCGCCGGCGCCGGCGAGTTCCTCACGGTGGCGGGTGAGGACCGACGCCAGGTGTTCGACGGTGGGTTGTGGGAGCGGGCCCTGCGGCCCGGGGTCGGTACTGTCCATCAGCCCATGATGGCGCAGGGCGGGGACCGAACGCGGCCGCCGGGCCGGGGCCGTGGCCCGGGTGGTGGAGAGCTCACTCGGTGAGGGCGCGCAGGAAGAGCGGTTCCCGCTCGATGAGCCGGTCGCGTCGCCGGTCCCAACGGGCCATGCCGCCCAGCCGTTCCAGGTCCCGGACGAACGCCGGGTCGCCGCGCTCGACCCGGTCGAGGACGAAGGCCCGGGAGACCTCGTTGTAGCGGACCACCGTGGCGGGCAGGAGGGCGCGGTCGGCGTGGGAGAGGCCGTAGCCGTCGGCGAGCAGACGCAGCCGGTGGGGGACGTCCGCGTCGCGGAAGCCGGTGTCGGCGGCCGACTCGGGGTCCAGGGTCGGGACGAGGTAGAAGGCCAGGGCGGCCACGTCCCAGAGGGGGCGGCCGGGTGCGGCCAGGTCGAAGTCGATCAGGGCGAAGGCGCACCCGTCGCGGAAGACGACGTTCTCCAGGCACGGGTCGTTGTGGCACAGCAAGGGTCCGCCCTCGGGGTCGCTCAGCGCGGTGGGCCATCGGGCCCCGGGGTCGAAGGGCACCTCGGCGGCGGCGTCGTGATAGCGGCGCAGGAGTCGGGCGACCAGGGTCACCGTACGGTCGTTCAGGGCCCAGGCGGGGAAGGGCGGTAGGGCCACGTCCCCTTCGAGGTAGGTCAGCTCCTCGTGTCCGTCGGCGTTCAGGGCCAGCGGACGTGGGGCTCTGGTGAAGCCGGTCGCGGCCAGGTCGGTCAGGAAGGCGTGGAGCGCGGGCGCGTGGTCGGGGGCCAGGCGTACGACCCGGTCGCCTCGGCGGCGCACGGTGTTCATCATGCCGCCGTGGAGGGGGTGGTCCCGATCGTGTCCGGTCTCCATGTCGATGTCCCTTCCAGAGGGTGCGGGGGTCCGCATCCTATCGAGGCGATTCCGAATTCCGGAGGGGAACGGAGTTCCCTCTCCGTTTCCCCTGATTCGGCCGGCACTTTCTTTCTATAAACGGCCGGCACCGAAAGGCGTGAAATCCGGGGGTTCACATCATCGTAAATCCCTTCATCATCGGGAATGGGGAAGGGGAGTGAAGGGATCCCTGTTTCCCTGCGGGCCGATTTCGGAAATAAAAGGTGAGCGCGGATCGCTATGTCGCCGCGCCTTTTACACCCCCCGTGTCACACGACCGATTCGATGAGGTGGCTCATGCTCCCTGCCATGTCACGTTCCCGCCGAGAGGCACCCCTCTCGGTCCTTCCCACCCGTGCTCTCGACGCACGGGTCCCGGAGGGGATCTTCACTCGACTCCACGACGCCGTACTCCCGGCGCGTCCCGAACATCGGAGCGACACGGGCCTTCCCGTGTGCGCCCCGTCGGTGCCCTCCTGACCCCGCGCGGCCGCGACTCAACGAAAGGAATCCTCACGTGACGACGAGTTCGGCCATGTCCTCCCTTTCGACGGCGGACGCACGCGGCCCCGTCACCGACTATCCACGGGACGCGCTCCTGCACGAACTGTTCATCGCCCACGCGGCCCTGCATCCCACGGCCCCGGCGGTCCGGCACCACGGTCGGGAACTCTCCTACGGCGAGCTGGAACGAGACTCGCGCGATCTGGCCGAACGGCTGGTCGGGGTGGGGGTGCGCCCCGGTGACGCCGTGGGCGTGTGCGGCCGGCGTTCCCCCGAGGCGCTCATCGCCTTCCTCGGCGTGCTGCGCGCGGGCTGCGCCTACGTCCCTCTGGACGAGGGGCAGCCGCCGGCCCGGCTCAACGCGATGGCCGAGGACGCCGGGGTGCGCACGGCGGTGCTGCTGCCGGGCGCCGCGTGCCGGGTGCGTCGTCTGGCGGCCCGGGTCGGCGTGGAGGCGGCCGGTCCCGCAGCCCCTCGTGGCCCTCTACCGGCGCGGCCTCCGACGACCTCGTGCGCCTACGTCATGTTCACGTCCGGTTCCACCGGGCGTCCTCGGCCGGTGTCGGTCTCCCACCGCGGGGTCGTACGGCTGGTCGCCTCCGACCCCCGCCTGCCCCGCCCCGGGTGGGGCAACCGGGTCCTGCACGGCTATGGCCTGTCCTCGGACGCCTCGACCATCGAGATCTGGTCCGCCCTGGTCGGCGGTGCCTGTCTGGTCGTGGCCGAACGGGAGGAGCTGGTCTCTCCCGAGGCGTTGCGCCATCGGCTGACCGAGGACCTGGTCGACATCGCCTACCTGACCACCAGCGTCTTCCACCACGTGGCGCGCACGGTCCCGGGGGTGTTCGCCTCGCTGGACTTCGTCTCGGCGGGTGGGGAGGCGATGGACCCCGAACTGGCCAGAGCCGTTCTGGCGGCCTGCCCTCGGACCGAGGTCGTCAACTTCTACGGTCCGACCGAGAACACGGTGGTGTCCACGTTCCACCGTGTGCGCGATCTGGCGGAGGACGCGCGGAGCGTGCCCATCGGTCTGCCCCTGGCCAACTCCACCTGTCGGGTGGTGCGCGAGAGCGGGGCCACCGCCGCCCCCGGCGAGGAGGGCGAGCTGTACGTGGGCGGCGACGGTCTGGCCCTGGGCTATCTGGGGCATCCGGACCTGACCGCCGAACGGTTCGTGCAGGTCGCCGACGGAGAGCGGTTCTATCGGACGGGCGATCGGGTCCTCATGGGCGAGGACGGTGTGCTGGAGTTCCGCGGGCGGGTCGACCGTCAGGTGAAGATCCGTGGGCAGCGCGTCGAACCGGACGAGGTCGAGGAACGGTTGCGAGAGCACCCCGATGTCGCCGAGGCGGTCGTGGACGTGGGGGACGAGCACCTGACCGCCCACGTCACCCCGGCCCACACCGACCGGGAGGTGGACGTGGCCTCGCTGCGCCGTTTCTGCGCGGAGTGGCTGCCCCCGGAGGCGGTCCCCCGGATCGTGCACCGGTGGGCGTCGTTCCCGGTCTCGGCGGCGGGCAAGGTGGACCGGACACGGCTGCGGATCGAGGCCACCGAACGGGAGGCGGCCTCGCCCTTGGCGTCGTGGCCGATGCGGGACGAGGCGCTGCGGTGCGTGCTGGCCGCCTGGGAGCGGACTCTGGGGGTGAGCCCGGAGCCGGGGGAGGACTTCTTCCGGATCGGCGGCGACTCCCTGCTGGCCGCCGAGGTGGTCACCCGCACCAGGCGTCTGCTGGGGATCGGGGCCGAGCACGGGAGCGCGCTGTTGCGGGCCCTCATCCGCCGGCCGACGGTGGAGGAGTTCACCGACGCCGTACGACTGGCGGGGCTTCCCCTGCCGCCGACGCACGCCCCCGAGGGGGTCGTGGACTTCGAGGCCGAGTCGAGGCTGGGGTTCTCCCTGCCCCGCCGCAGGGGGCCCGAGCCGAACCCTCGGGACCCTTCGGACATCCTGGTCACCGGGGCCACCGGGTTCGTCGGCGCCTACCTGGTGGATCGACTGTTGCGCGGTACCGGAGCCCGTGTGCACTGCCCGGTGCGCGCACGCGACTCCCAGCACGCGCGCCGTCGGGTGACCGCGGCCCTGGCCCGCTACGGGCTGCCCTCCCGAGAGGCGGAGACCCGGCTCCTGTGCTTTCCCGCCGACCTGGGGGCCGACCTGATCGGCCTGTCCGCCGATCACGCCTCCGACCTGGCCGAACGGCTCGATCTCATCGTGCACGCCGGGGCCCAGGTCAACTTCGTCTACCCCTATTCGGCGCTGCGCGCCCCCAACGTCGGCGGTACCCGTCAGATCGTGCGGTTGGCGGCGCGTCGGCGGGTCCCGGTGCACTTCCTGTCCACGGCCGCGGTGCTGGCGGGCTTCGGCAGCGCGGGTGTGCGCAGGGTGGACGAGGACACCCCGCTGGCGTACGCCGAACGGCTCACCCTGGGCTACGCCGAGAGCAAGTGGGTGGCCGAGCGCATGCTGTACGAGGCCGAGCGGGCGGGGCTGCCGGTGACGGTGTACCGCCCCTACGCGATCACCGGAGACCGCTTCAGCGGGGCGTGCAACACCGAGACCGCGATCTGCGCGCTGTTCAAGATGATCGGGGAGACCGGTGTGGCCCCCGACATCGACCTGCCGATGGACTTCGTCCCGGTCGATCACGTGGCCGACGTCATCGTGAACGTCGCCACCGGGGCGACGCCGCCTCGGACCGTCTACCACCTCACCAACCCTCGCCCCGCCGTCCTGGCCGACGTCGTCCGGCGTATGCGCGCGGCCGGGTTCTCCATCGCGACGCTGTCCTATCGACGATGGGTGCGGGAGTTGGTGCACCACGTGGAGGGTGATCCCACCAGCCCCACGGCTCCCTTCGTGTCGATGTGGGTGGATCGAGGGCGGGGGACCGACCTGTCGATCAAGCAGCTGTACAGCGAGGGGGTCTTCCCCATGTTGGGGCGGCGGAACTCGGAGGCCGCCCAGGCCGCGATCGGCAAGCCGTGTCCGCCGGTCGACGACGCCCTCATCGACCGCTATCTGGACTACTTCTTCGGCTGCGGGTTCATCCGTCGGCCCGGCGCCGGGCCCGTCGTGGAGTCACGGGGCGCGGACCTGCTCACGGGGCGGGGGGAGGCGCCGTGAGCGTCGGAGGGGAGATCTCGTCGGTCGGCCCTTCGGATATCGGTGGCGTTCCACGGGGAAAGGCGTTCGTCCGTTGACGGAAGGGGGGAAGGGCTCGCGATTCCGTACGTGGAGAGACCCGTAAGACATCCATCGTCCTTCATAGGGGTCACGGGAAATCCCCGCGGGTGCTTCTCGAACACGGATCCATGTTCTGGGATCCCGCGCTCTTCTCCCTCCGGTTCCGAAATGTATCGGGAACGATTTCCGTTCTCCCTCGAGAGGGGTCCCGTGTTTCCTCCCGACACACGGCCCCGTCCACGACGCGGCCGTCGATCTCGGATCCGGGCCGTGCCCCGGCCCCGGTTCGCGCTCGCGTGGGCCGGCCCATGGTTCGGTGGCGAGGGCGTACCCGAGAACGGTCACGGCGGCGTCGGCGCGCGCGTTCCGGAACCCCCGCGGACCATGCCCTCCAGGGTCCGGCCCAGGGCGGACCCTGGAACGACGCGGGGCGCCCGCACGTCTACGGGGAGGGGGCGATATGTGCGATTCCCCATCGGATGCCATGATGGCGGGGTGGCATCACTCGGCCCCCTGGGGGTATGCGAGTGATGACCGGTATCGAGCCCGATTCAACGTCGAACGGGCACGCGTCGATGTCGCATGCGCCCGACCCATGCCGGAACCGCTTCCGAAAACCTGGGAAGACGGTCTCGGGCGGCGCGTCCACCGGAGGCACCAGAGGACGAAGAGCCGTGGTGGGCCTGTGGCCATGCGATGAGCGTGACGACGCGTAACGCCGATGCCGCGCGAAGTGACGACCGAACGGAACAACGGAACACGGGTGATCGAACCACAAGGGCGTGGAGCGGCACGAGTGACCTACGAGGAGAACTCATATGACCAAGGAGCCGAATCTCGCCGACCACCACCCGGGCGTACGCTCGGCGTTCGAGCACGTGGTACGTCGCAACCCCGACGAGCCCGAGTTCCAGCAGGCGGTCCTGGAGGTCCTGGAGAGCCTGTCTCCCGCTCTGAACACGCACCCCGAGTACGCCGCCCAGCGCGTGCTGGAGCGTCTGTGCGAGCCCGAGCGGCAGATCATCTTCCGCGTCCCCTGGCGTGACGACCAGGGAGGCGTCCACGTCAACCGCGGTTTCCGGGTGGAGTTCAACAGCGCCCTGGGCCCGTACAAGGGCGGTCTGCGCTTCCACCCCAGCGTGAACCTGGGCGTCATCAAGTTCCTGGGCTTCGAGCAGATCTTCAAGAACGCCCTCACCGGCATGGGGATCGGCGGTGGCAAGGGCGGCAGCGACTTCGACCCCAAGGGCCGCTCCGACGCCGAGATCGAGCGTTTCTGTCAGTCCTTCATGACCGAGCTGCACCGCCACCTGGGCGAGTACACCGACATCCCCGCCGGTGACATCGGCGTGGGCGGTCGGGAGATCGGCTACATGTTCGGGCAGTACCGGCGGCTGAGCAACCGCTGGGAGGCCGGTGTGATCACCGGCAAGGGCCTGGACTGGGGCGGTTCGCGGGTCCGTACCGAGGCCACGGGGTACGGAGCCGTCATGTTCACCGAGCGCATGCTCGAACGCAACGGTCGCGACCTGGACGGCATGCGCGTCGTCGTCTCGGGTTCGGGCAACGTCGCGATCTACGCGGTGGAGAAGGCCCAGCAGCTCGGCGCCCACGTGGTGGCCTGCTCCGACTCGGGCGGCTACGTCGTCGACGAGCGCGGCCTGGACCTGAATCTGCTCAAGGAGATCAAGGAGGTCGAGCGCGCCCGGATCAGCGCCTACGCCGACCGGCGCAAGGGCGCCGAGTACGTCGCGGGCGGCAACGTCTGGGACGTGCCCTGCCAGGTGGCGCTGCCCTCCGCCACCCAGAACGAGCTGGACGCGGCCTCGGCCAAGCGTCTGGTCGGCAACGGCGTGGTCGCGGTGGCCGAGGGCGCGAACATGCCCACCACCCCCGACGCCGTCAAGGTGCTGCGCGAGGCCGGTGTGCTGTTCGCCCCGGGCAAGGCCGCCAACGCCGGTGGTGTGGCCACCAGCGTGCTGGAGATGCGTCAGAACGCGCGTCGCACCTCCTGGTCCTTCGAGCACGCCGAGTCGGAGCTGGCCGAGACCATGGCCGGTATCCACGACCGCTGTGAGGCGGCGGCCGAGCGGCACGGCGCCCGCGGCGACTACGTGCTCGGCGCCAACGTGGCAGGTTTCGAGATGGTGGCCGACGCCATGCTCGCCCAGGGGCTCATCTAGTCCTTCGGCCCCTCGCCCCCACGTCGGAGACGTCCCCGAAGGCCCGGTCGCCGGGTCTTCGGGGACGTCAGCGTTTGAGGGTGCTCCGACAGGCGCCCTTCCGCGGCCTCGGTCAGGCGCGGGTCAGACGCCATAGCGAGGTGACCTCCGCGGCGCGGGCGGTGTGGAGGGGGTCGGTGGCGTCCTTGGCGCGCGAGTGCCGCGGTCTGGTGTCCGTCCGGTCCACCACCCTCAGCCCCGCCGCCTCGATGGCGGTGAGCAGCTCCTCGCGGGTCCGGAGCCCGAGGTGTTCGGCCAGGTCGGACAGGATCAGCCACCCCTCGCCTCCGGGTTCGAGGTGGGCGGTGAGCCCGTCGAGGAAGCCGCGAAGCATGTCGCCGTCGGGGTCGTAGACGCCCCGCTCGAGCGCCGAGGTGGGTCGGGCGGGCAGCCAGGGCGGGTTGCAGACGATCAGGTCCGCGCGGCCTTCGGGAAAGAGGGTGGGGCCCACGACGTCGACGCGTTCGGACAGGTCCAGTCGGTGGGCGTTCTCGCGGGCGCACTCCAGGGCGCGCGGGTTGATGTCGGTGGCCACGACGCGGTCGACCCCTCGGCGGGCCAAGAGTGCCGCGAGCACCCCCGTCCCGGTGCCGAGGTCGAACGCGGTGCGGTCGGTGGCACGGTCCTCCATCGACACGGGAAGCGGTGCGTCGGCGACCAGGTCGACGTACTCGCCCCTGACCGGGGAGAACACGCCGTAATGCGGGTGGACGCGAGCGTCCAGGGCCGGGATCTCCACGCCCTTCTTGCGCCACTCGTGCGCCCCGATCACGCCCAGCAGCTCCGTCAGGGAGATCACCGACGGCTCGTGTGCGACCCCGTAGGCCTCGGTGCACGCCCGACGTACGTCGGGGGCTCTGCGCAGGTCCAGGGAGTGGTCGGCCTCCAGCAGGACGAGGAGCCTGCCCAGGACACGGGCACGGTGGCCGCGGGCCCGTCGGTGCAGGTGGAAGGCCTCGGTCGGATCGTCGCCGGTCCGGACCGGTTTCCGGTCGACGCGACGGCCCATCGCCTGGAGAAGTCGACGGGCGTTGTGGAAGTCGCCGCGCCACAGCAGCGCCGTGCCTTCGCAGGCCAGGCGGTAGGCGGTGTCGGCCTTCATACGGTCGTCCGCGACGACGACACGGTCATGGGGTGGGATGTCGCTCTCGGAGTGCCAGCGGGCGGATCGAGAGGTGTGGGATTCGGTCCAGTGGACGGTGGACACCGGGTACTCCTCGTGTTCGGGCGTGCGCGGGCACGAAGAGCACTTCGACGGTGGGAGGGGAAGCGGCCCGGGTCACACCACGGGCGTGGTTATCGGGGAGGGCGGATCTATCGCTCCCGCGTCGAAGCGCGAGAGGAGAAGTCGCCGAGAACCATGCCGATCGTCACGACGGGCCCTCTCCTGAAGATGGCTCAGAATTCTGACACGGCCCCTTCCCGCAGGCAAGCCCGGGCCGGTGTGCCCTTCGTCGCCCATGGGTGGAGCCCATCATCGGTGTCGCATCCGCCGATGGGCCTCGAGGGGAGGAACACCTCCTCGGCCCCGCCCGGGTTCGGTCGTGCTCGTCCGCGCCTGCTCCGAGGGGGCGGAGCCGCGAAAGGAGGCCGGGGCCCGTGTGAGGGCACCGCGCGCGTCAGCGCGACCGTTGAGGGTGGTGGAGGGTGACGTGGGATCGGGGCCGCGCCGTAGGCGTCCGTTGAGGGTGGTGGAGGGTGACGTGGGATCCGGTCCGCGCGCGTCAGCGCGTCCGTTGAGGGTGGTGGAGGGTGACGGGTGGGCGTTGCCGAACTCCGTGATCAGTCCACATGGCGACCTGGGGGTTCCGCTGCTCCGGCCTCGCTATTTCCGTTGTGCTCGAAGGAGGCCGGGTCTAGGGTCGACGCTCATGAACGACGATCCTCGCGTGGACCCGCCCCTCATCGCCGACGAACGCACCATGCTCACCACCTGGCTGGACTGGCACCGCCGGACCCTGGAGCTCAAGTGTCGAGGGCTGAGCGAAGCGCGACTGCGCGAACGTTCCGTCCCGCCCTCGCCGATGTCCCTGTTGGGGCTGGTCCGGCACATGGCCTGGGTGGAGCACGTCTGGTTCCGGTGGGTCCTGGAGGGCGACGACGTGCCGAGCCGGATCAAGAGCCTGGAGAACCGTGAGGCCGACTTCCAGGACGTGGACACCGCCTCGATCGAGGAGGCCTTCGCCCTGTGGCACGCCGAGATCGACCACGCCCGTGAGCTCTCCGCCTCCCTGCCCTTGGACGCGATCGGCGCGGGTCGTCGACACGGCGAGGAGTACTCCCATCGTTGGATCCTGATCCACATGATCGAGGAGTACGCCCGCCACAACGGACACGCCGACCTCCTGCGCGAACGCATCGACGGGGTCACCGGCGAGTGAGTCGGCCTCTCGGCGGGGGAGCACTCTCCACGAGCGTGGCCGAAGGGTCAGGCCGTGCTTCTGGACAGGTCCTTGACGATGACGCGTTCCGGGTCGAAGCGCACCAGTAGCGCGTCGTCGGCGAAATAGCGGAAGTCCGGGTGCCAGGAGGTCTCGTCGTCGCCCAGATAGCGGCGTAGCTTACGGCGGGCCAAGGCCGGGTCGAAGGGCACCGTGCGGGCCTCGCCCTTCATGATCACCTGGAGGAACTCCTGGCGTTCCAGGTCGCAGGTGTCCACGACGACGGCGGTGCGCGGGTCGCGCGCCAGGTGTCGGGAGAGGATCGAGTGGTCGCCGGTGATCCACCACATCGCGCCCTCCTCCCGCAGGAACCAGACCGGTCTGACCGCGGGGGCTCCGGAGGAGTCGTTGGTGGCGACGCGGGCCACCAGGGGGCGGGCCAGGAAGGCGTCGACGTCGAAGGGGTGGGGGAGGGTTCCGGGTTCCATGCCCTCACCCTAGGTTCGGGACCACGGCCGGGAAAGGGCCTTTCTCCGCCTGTGGACGACGGGCCGGTCGGGCCCGCGGCGAAGCCGAAAACCCGGTGACGCAAGGAGCACCATCGTCGACAATGCCCCCATGGTCGATCGACACTTCTCCCTGCCCTCCATGGCCGAGCTCTACGACCACTTCCACTTCTGGGGATGCTCCCCTGACGACGACTTCTACCTCGAGGCGGTGATGGAGGCCCGATCGGTACTGGATGTGGGGTGCGGTACCGGTCTGCTGCTGCGTAAGGCCCGCGAGCACGGCCACACCGGACGGCTGGTCGGGCTGGACCCGGCCGACGCCATGCTGGCGGTGGGCCGCCGGGACCGTGATGACGTCGAATGGACCCTCGGGGATCTGGTCGAGGGGCCTTACGACGGCGAGGCTCCCCCTCTGGAGGAGGGCGGGTTCGACCTGGTGGTGATGACCGGTCATGCCTTCCAGGTGTTCCTCACCGACGAGGAGACACGGGAGAACCTGTCCCGGGTGCGGCGGCTGCTCGCCCCCGAGGGCCGGTTGATCTTCGAGACCCGTAACCCGGCGGCGCGTGGATGGGAGGCGTGGAACCCGGAGCGGGTCCGGACGGTGCGGGGCCCCGAAGGGCGTTCCGCCACCTCGGTCCACCGGTTGGAGCGAGTGGAGGGGGACCTGGTCACCTTCACCTCCACTTACACGCTGAAGGGGCGGGGGGGAGATCGGGTCGAGCCGCAACACGCTGCGCTTTCCCGATACCGGAACGGTCCGGAGCCTTCTGGGCGAGGCGGGTTTGAGAACGGCCGCGCTGTACGGGTACTGGGATCGGAGTCCGCTGACCGATACGAGCGAGGAGATCATCGTCTTCGCCCGCCCCGCCTGAGGTCACCGTCCTCGGAGCGTTTCCGAGGACGGTGAACCGTTCAGTACAGGAGGTTGTAGGTGACGGCCTCGATCAGCGCGATACCGAGGAGCAGGACGACGATGGCCGGGTAGAGACGCAGGTTGTCCCCGATCCCGGCCCGGTATCCGGCCAGGGCCGAGGGGAGCCCCCGCCGCCGGTGTTCGAAGGTGGACCGCCACAGGATCACGGACCCCAGCGCCGCCAGGACGTAGGCCTGGATCTCGATCACGAACACGGGCGCGACGGCGAGGACCGCGATGCCCTCGTCGATCGTGGCGGGGGCGGTCCACATGCCGATCTCCACGACGCGCCATACCGTCGCGGCCACACCGAAGAAGGGGATGACCAGTGAGGGCAGGGTCGTCGTCAGCAGGGCGGCGAACAGCAGGTTGGCCAGGAACGTCAGCAACGTCGTCGTCATGATGTCGCCGGAGGCGTAGGCGTCGGTGACGATGGACAGGACCGGCGCGTTCAGGAAGGCCTCTCGCCGTTCCTGTCCCACTTCGCGCATCCCGGGAACGTGAGGGGTCACGATCATCATCGCGATGAGGACGCCGTAGACGACGACGTTGAGCAGGAGGTAGGCCCTCCGGTTCTCGCGCAGCACGCTTCGGAGGCCGTCGTAGGTTCTCATTGGCGTGTCTCCTGGTGTCGCGGGCGGCGTGAGAGAGGTGTCCGGCGGGTTCGAAGAGGTCGGTGGCTCCGGCAGGGGTGGAGGTCCCGGAGGTGAGGCGCCGGACGAGGTCGGGTGGAAGAGGATGTTCCTTTGCACGCGACAAGCTCAGACCATGACGTCGCGTCAGGGTCAAGTTCGGGACGTATCGGTTCCGAACGCCTCGGTTCCGGCGCCTCGTCTTCGAGGGGAGAATGGATCGCGATGCGCATCGGAGAACTCGCGGATCTGGCCGGTGTGACCGTCCGGACCGTCCGCTACTACCACCAGAAGGACGTCCTTCCCGAGCCCGCGCGTCGCGCCAACGGCTATCGGGAGTACACGGTGGACGACCTCGTGGCCCTCGTGCGGATCCGGTGGCTCACACGGTCGGGTCTGTCCTTGGCACAGGCCGGCGCGATCGTGGCCGACTCCGTCGAGGCCTCGACGGACGCCGTCCTCGACGAGGTCGACGAGGCCCTGCGTCTGCGGATCGTCGCGCTCGCCGATCAGCGCCGGCGTCTGGCCGAAGCCAGGTCAGGGCGCCATCTCGGGCTTTCGAGATTGGCCGCCGCCCTGTCCACGAAACCGGCCGATATCCCGATCTCCACGCTCTACGCCCATCTGCACACCGATCAGGGGCAGGCCGATCGCCTGGCCGAGGCGTTGCGGCGGCCCGAGGTGCGGTCGGCGCTCATCGCGGCCCAGGCCCGTTTCGACGCCGTCGACGAGAGCACCCCCGAAGAAGAGCTCGACCGGCTCGAAGAGGAGATGCGGGGCCTGGCCGCCGAGCTCGTGAGCGACGTGCCGACCGTGGTCGAGCGGCACTCTCATCTCCTCCTCGAACTGGCCGAACGGGATCTGAACGCGGGGCAGCGGGCGTTCCTTCGACGGCTCGCCTGAGGCGGGGCCCGGCTACCGGCCCCGGAGGGCGAAGGGTCCTTCGGGGCCGAAGGCCCGCTCGGCGAAGCGCTCGCCGATCCGTCGGTGGGCCGCGGTGTCGGGGTGCAGTCCGTCGGGCAGGGGGAGTTCGACGGAGTCCTCCTCCCCGTACAGCGCGCGTCCGTCCAGGTAGGACAGGTGGGGGTCCGACTCCGCCCGTTCGCCCACGATGCGTTCCAGTTCCCGCCGGATGGTGGTGAGCGTGAGCCGGGTGGGGTCGGAGGGATCTCCCGTGGCCTTGAAACCGACCCGCCCTTGGGCGAGCGCCTCGGGGTCCATGGCGCCCGGGCCCGGGGTGTGCTCGTGGATGGGGCAGTACAGCGCCGAGATCACCACCAGCGGGGTCTCGGGGTGCCCTTCGCGCAGGGTGTCGAGGAAGCCGTGCACCGCCGGGCCCAAGGCGCGCAGGCGCATCAGGTCGGCGTTGGCCAGGTTGATCCCGAGCTTGACGCTGAGCAGGTCGGCGGAGGTCTCGCGCATGGCGCGGGCCGTGAACGGGTCCAGGAGGGCGCCGCCGCCCAGGCCCAGGTTGATCAGGTCGACCCCGCCCCGGTCCGCGGCGATGACCGGCCAGATGGTGGTGGGGCTCACGGCGTCGGATCCGTGGCTGATGGAGCTGCCGTGGTGCAGCCATACCGGGCGGCCCGAGGGCGGTGCCGGGGCGATGGGGGCGTCGGCGCGCAGTTCGACGAGTTCGGTGGTCTCGTTGTGGGGCAGCCAGATCTCGACGTCCTTGTCGCGGTCGGCGAGCCCTTCGAAGCGCAGGGTTCCGGCCTCGCCGCGTCCGGGCGTGAAGGTGCCGGCGGCGACGTCGATCTCCAGGACGTCACCGCCGGACACGGTGCCCCGGCCCGCGAGCTCGCCGTCGACGCGAAGGTCGTAGACGCCGTCCGGGCGGGGCGGGACCCCCACGTAGAGGCGTTTGGTGGGGATGGTGTCCAGTTCGATGACGGTGGCGCGGGTGCGCAGGGCCAGTCGCACCCCGGAGGGTTGGGACTCGACCATGGCCATCTGCGGGTCGGTGTTCTGGGCCCGGGCGCGGGCGGGCAGTCGGTGGGGGAGCAGGCCCCGGTCGGTGCGTTCCAGCTCGTGGGCGCCTCGGATCAGTTCCGGGACCAGGGGCGTGGTGGTCAGGGGTGTGTTCATGGTGTGGGGCCTTGGTCGGTTGGAGGGGCGGAGGGCGCGGGCCAGTGGCGCAGGAGGGCGTCCAGCGCGTCCAGGGTGCGGGTCCAGGTCTGTTCGGTGTCCGGGGCGCTGTGGTCGAAGCCGCCGCCGCTCTCCAGGCTCACGTAGCCGTGGAAGACGCTGCCGAGCAGGCGTACCGCGTGGGTGCGGTCCGGTTCGTCCAGGTCGTAGCCGCGCAGAACGGCCCGGGTCATGCGGGCGTGCCGGGGGCCGGCGCTGTTCGCGGCGGTCTCGGGGTCCAGGCGGTACCGGGCGGCGGTGTAGCGGCCGGGGTGTTCGCGCGCGTAGTCGCGGTAGACGTTCGCCAGCGCGGTCAGGGCGTCCTTGCCCGAGCGGCCCGCCACCGCGTCGGAGGCCCGGTCGGCGAGTTCCTCCAGGGCCAGGAGCGCGATGCGGACCTTGAGGTCCTCGGAGTTCCTCACGTGCGAGTACAGGCTGGCGGCCTTGACGTCGAAGCGTCGGGCCAGTTCGGAGACGGTGACCTGTTCGAAGCCCACCTCGTCCGCCAGTTCCGCTCCGGCCTCGGTCAGACGTCGGGCGTTCAGTGTCGGTCGTTCCATGCCCCTCCCTCGTTCGCCTAAGGGGATCATATATTCACCTAAAGCCTTTAGGTGGATCGCTGATTCCCATAGGTGGAGGTGGTGCTCGCCACCGTGAAGCCCTCCGGCCGACCGCAGGGGCGTGGCGCGGGCGAGGTCGGGCCCCAGAGCCGGGGATGTCGCCCAGGAACCGGTCCGTGATCTCGCGTGGACGCCCCGTGGACCGTACGCGAGGTGTTCGACCACACCTCCACCGCGCCTTCGGGCAGGCGGGTGCGGGACCCTTCCGTCTCTCAGGGCATAGGGTGGCCTCCTCCCGACGAGAGGGGACACCCGTGTTCTTCTTCTACAACAGCCGTTGGGGCTGTCTGACGTCGCTGCTGATCTCGGTCGCCCTGAGCCTGCTCCTGATGTACCTGCTCGGCTGGATCTGAGCGATCCTCCTCAACACCCCTCCATGCGGAGCCGGTCGATCCAAGGGTGCTCGTCGTGGATCAGGGACAGGGCCTCGGCGAGCCATCGACGTTGTTCGGAGCCCAGCACGGGCAGGACCTCGGAGAAGTCCCGTTCGTCCTTGGCCCGCGTCCCTCGGGCCTTGTACAGCAGCGGTATCTCGGGCACCTGGTAGGGGATCCCGTCCGGGGAGCGCCCTCCCAGCCGGGCCACGGGAAGCCGGATCCGTCCATCCCTTCGATAGACCCAATCGTCCCCTTCGGCGGCGTCGAGCATGAACTGAAGACGCCAGGGGGCGGACGGGCCGGGACGGCACCAGATGTCGTGGACCCGCGGCGGCAGGGTCTCGCCGACCAGCCAGGGACGCAGGGTCCCGGGCGGATCGGCGGCCCACCACTCCCAGTCGGCGAGCACCTCCTGGACCACGTGCCGATCGCGCCGGAGCAGCAGGACGTCGATGTCCTCGTGCGGACGGAATCGGCGTCCGACGGCGAACTCGATGGCGTGACCGCCGGAGATCCACCACGGAGAGGCGACGCCCTCGAACAGGTCCGCCACCTCCCGAGGGGACAGCGGATCCCACGGGTCCCCGATCGTCCTCGCGGACGCCGCCCCTTCGCCCTCCGACATCAGCCTTCCAGGCCCGCGGCGAAGGGGGTCCGCCGCCACTGCTCGACCATCGGCAGCAGGTAGCCGGCCAGGTCGGGAAGGTGCGGCGTGAGCGAGAGGAAGGCGATGGTCCGCAGCGCGCCCACGGCGTCGACGAACCGCATCACGTCCTCGTCCAGCGGCCTCATGCCGTTGCTCCGGGCGCCGCGGTCGTAGGCCTCCCGGAACTCCGGGCCCAGGCTCGCCATGTCCCACTCCACCGGCCCCGAGGTGACCATCTCGAAGTCGGCATAGAGGGCGCCGTCCACCGTCGGCATGATGTTCGCCGCGGGGCAGTCGCCGTGGACCGTCTGGACGTCGATCCCGGGGAAGCGCTTCTCGAACGCCTCACGCGAGCTCACCAGGGGTTCCAGGATCCGCCATTCGCGACGGGCCCGGTCCAGGTCCTCCCGGCCGATCAGGTCGGGGCGCTCGCCGAGGCGTTCGAGGCCCTCGGTGACGAACCACGGTTCGGCCGAGGACAGGAAGGGGATCGATCCCGGGTAGGAGCGCAGCGCGGCGTGCAGGTCGGGCACGGTGGCGGCGTTGGCCACGTAGTCGGTCTCCGCCGTCCGGTCCTCCTCCACGAACGCCCAGAACGTCATCGAGAACCCGTCCCGTCGCACGGGCTCGCGCGGTACCAGGGGGCTGGGGACGGTCACGGGCACACCCTGATCGGCGAGCCACCGCGTCACGGCCAGCTCCTCCTGTTGGCGTCGTGCCAGGGAGTCGAGGTCGGTGGAGCCGGGCAGGACGACGGGGATCCGGGCCACGACCGGTGACGGGGCGAGGTGGACGACGACGGAGAACAGTTCGTAGAGCACTTTCGCGTCGGCCACGTCGAGCCCGAGATCGCGTCCCGCGCCCACGGCGGCGTCGAAGGCGGCCGTGGTGCGTCGGGAGATCTGTTCGGGGGTCATGTCATCGGTCATGGGGCGATGTTTCCATGATCGTCTTCGGCCGGGCGATCGATTTTCCCCGTGGCGTCGATCCGTCGCTGTACGCCGTCCAGCAGCGAGTCGAGTCCGAAACGGAGCACCTCCCAGGCCTCCTGCTCCAGGTAGGGCTCGTCTGGGTCGTCGTTGTCGAAGGCCCCGGCCTCGGTGAGCAGGGTCAGGACGGGGAAACGCTCCTGGAAGTCCTCGACGATCTCCTCCAGCTGCCCGGAGCGGGCGTACCACCACTCGTCCTCGGGCACGCCGGTCACGACCGGGGCCTGACGGGCCTCGGCGGCGGTGCGGACCATGCCCCGGACCAGGTTGAGGAGGCTGCCGTAGGCGTTGCTGACGGCCCGGGGTTCGAGCCCCGCGCCGTGGAAGAGCGTGGCCAGCGACTCGAAGAGCCGGTACTCGTTGGGGCCCAGCACCGGTCGGGCCTGGGAGATCTCCAGGGTCCAGGGGTGTTCGAGGTAGAAGTACCACAGGCGCGCGGTCCAGGTGTGGACCTGTTCGCGCCAGCCCAGGCCCTTCACCGTGTTCTCGGCCGCGTCCTGTTCGAGACGGTCGGCCAGAGGCGCGAAGGCCGCGTCGTACATCAGGTCGATGAGTTCGTTCTTGCTGGCCACGTAGGTGTACAGGGACATCGCCGTGCGTCCCAGGCGTTCGCCCACCGCCCGCATCGACAGGGCCTGGAGCCCTTGGGCGTCGGCGATCTCGATGGCGGTGCGCACCACCAGATCCACGCTCAGTTCCGGCCTGGGGCCGGGGGCGGTGCGTTCGCCCTCCTCCTGCTCTCGCCAGAGCAGGGTCATGGACCGGCGGGGGTCTCCCTGGCCCGCGTAGATCACCACTTGCGTCTCCTTACGGAATAAACTAACCTTCGCCAGCTGTTAGTTTATCGCATAAGGCATCGATGGACCTCGAGCATCAGGGGAGAAGCTTGACCTCCGAACCCGTCCTCCAAGCCGATATCCACGACACCATCCAGGTGCGCGGGGCCCGGGAGAACAACCTCGACGACGTGTCCGTGGACATCCCCAAGAGACGGCTGACCGTCTTCACCGGCCTCTCCGGCTCGGGGAAGTCCTCGCTCGTCTTCGGCACCATCGCCGCCGAATCCCAGCGGCTCATCAACGAGACCTACAGCGCCTTCGTCCAGGGGTTCATGCCGAGCCTGGGCCGCCCCGACGTGGACGCCCTGCGCAACCTCAGCGCGGCCATCATCGTCGACCAGGAGCGCATGGGCGCCAACTCGCGCTCGACCGTGGGGACCGCCACCGACGCCCACGCCATGCTGCGCATCGTCTTCAGCCGGGTCGGCAGCCCGCGCCTGGAGCCCTCCAGCGCGTTCAGCTTCAACAGCTCCGAGGGTATGTGCCCCGAATGCGAGGGGCTGGGGCGCACCAACCGGATCGACCAGGAGGAGCTCTTCGACCGCTCCCTCTCCCTGAACGAGGGCGCCATCACCGTCCCCGGATACACCGTGGACAGCTGGTACTGGCAGGTCTTCGTCAACTCCGGGCTGTTGGACCCCGACAAGCGGCTGGCCGACTACACCGACGAGGAGTGGCACACCTTCCTCCATCTGCCCGTCACCAAGGTCAAGGTCGGCAAGAACTCCTTCTCCTACGAAGGTCTGATCCCCAAGCTCAAGCGGACCTACCTGACCAAGGAACGCGAGAAGATGCAGCCCGCGATCCGCGCCTTCGTGGACCGCGCGGTGCGCTTCTCGGTCTGCCCCGAATGCGAGGGCACCCGCCTCAACGAGGCCGCCCGAGGGGTGAAGGTCGCCGGACGCACCATCACCGAATGCGCCTCCATGCAGATCGACGACCTGGCGGCGTTCGTGCGCACCATCGACGACCCGGGCGTCAAACCGCTGGTGGACAACCTCGGCGACACCCTGGACTCCCTGGTGGAGGTGGGTCTGGGCTACCTGAGTCTGGACCGGGAATCGGGCACCCTGTCGGGCGGCGAGGCCCAGCGCGTCAAGATGGTCCGTCACCTGGGATCCAGCCTCAGTGACATCACCTACGTCTTCGACGAGCCCACCGTGGGTCTGCACCCGCACGACATCGAGCGGATGAACCGGCTCCTGCTCGGCCTGCGCGACAAGGGCAACACCGTGCTGGTGGTCGAGCACAAGCCCGAGACGATCGCCATCGCCGACCACGTCGTGGACCTGGGTCCGGGGGCGGGCCCCTCGGGCGGCACCGTCACCTACACCGGTGACGTGGCCGGGCTGCGCGCCTCGGGCACCCTCACCGGCCGCCATCTGGATCACCGCGCCCACCTGAAGGAGACCGTGCGCACCCCGGCCGGGCACATGGCCGTTCGAGGGGCGAACGGCCACAACCTCAAGGACGTCTCCGTGGACATCCCGCTGGGGGTGCTCACCGTGGTCACCGGTGTGGCCGGATCGGGCAAGAGCTCGCTCGTCCACGGCTCCCTGCCCGGCCGCGAGGGGGTGGTGGTCGTCGACCAGTCGGCGATCCGCGGCTCCCGACGCTCCAACCCGGCCACCTACACCGGGCTGCTCGACCCCATCCGGATCGCCTTCGCCCGCGCCAACAAGGTCAAGCCGTCCCTGTTCAGCGCCAACTCCGAGGGCGCCTGCCCCGAGTGCAAGGGCGCCGGCGTCGTCTACACCGACCTGGCGATGATGGCCGGCGTGGCCTCCACCTGCGAGAAGTGCGAGGGGCGCCGGTTCAAGGCCGAGGTGCTCCGGCACAGGCTGCGCGGTAAGGACATCAGCGAGGTGCTGTCGATGTCGGTCGAGACGGCGCGGGAGTTCTTCACCGGCGGCAACGCCCGCACCATCCTGGACCGGTTGCACGACGTGGGTCTGGGCTACCTCGGTCTGGGCCAGCCCCTGACCACGCTCTCCGGCGGTGAGCGCCAACGGCTGAAGCTGGCGATCTCCATGGCCGAGCGGGGCGCGGTGTACGTGCTGGACGAGCCCACCACCGGTCTGCACCTGGCCGACGTGGACCGGCTGCTGGCCCTCCTGGACCGCCTGGTGGAGGACGGCAACACCGTGGTGGTGATCGAACACCACCAGGCGGTCATGGCCCACGCCGACCACATCATCGACCTGGGGCCCGGGGCCGGGCACGACGGCGGTCGGATCGTGTTCGAGGGGAGCCCGACCGAATTGGTGAGCGGGGCGGACACCCTGACCGCCCGACACCTGCGCTCCTACCTGGAGCGTTGATCCGGACGGGGCGGGGGCTCGGCGAGGTGCCCCCGCCCCGTCATACTGCCCGCATGACGAACCCGACGGACCCCTCCCTCGCACCGTTCTCACGGATCAAGATCCGGGTCGGCGCGCTCGTGTTCTGCGAAGAGCGGGTGGCCCTCATCCGCCGCGACCGCCCCGACTCGGTCCACTACACGCCGCCCGGCGGGAACGTGGAGCCCGGCGAGGACCTGGAGGTCGCGCTCCGGCGCGAGCTGGAGGAGGAGTTGGCGCTGGACCCGGCCGAGGTCGAGTCCCCGGAGCTTTTGTGGGTCGTGGACCAGCGGGTCACCCGCCCCGGCCTGACTCCCTCGCCCCGCAAGCTGCACCTGCTCTACCGGCTGCACATCACCCCCGCCGTCCAGGAGGGGCTGGCGAAGGAGGAGTACGACCTTCAGGCGGACGGGTCCTACGAGGTCGGTGTCGTCGAGTGGGTGCACCACCGGGACACCGCGGGGCTGCCGCTCTTCCCGCCGATCGGTCCGGCCCTGGCGGGCCTGCCCGATCCTCGAGCGGTGGTGGCCGATGCCTCTCTGGGCTCGGTCACCGACGAGGACTACACCTGGGTGTGATCGGCACCGGTGGGGTTCGCGCGCCGTTCCCATCGCGCGGACCCCACCGCCGGAACCCGCCCCTCCATGAGCTCCGTACCGGTGTCGGAGGATTCGGTGTGCCCTCCTCTTCTCCCGGATGCCCGAGCGTGCTTGGGTGGTCACGATGGGTCGGGATCGAACGCGTGAGGCGGTGCCATGTCGGAGGAACGACGGTCGGTGTTGGTGACCGGAGGGACCAGGGGGATCGGCGCCGGGATCGCCCGGGCGTTCGCACGGACCGGAGACCGGGTGGTCATCACCGGACGGGACGAGGAGCGGACGCGGGAGGCCGCCGGGAACCTTCCCGGGGTGGAGTGGGCGGTGGGCGACGTCTCCCGGGCCGCCGACTGTGCCCGCATCGTCGAGGAGGTCGTCGAACGCACGGGCGGCCTGGACGTGCTCTGCACCAACGCGGGTGTCTTCCCCTCGTCCCCGCTGGCGACGATGACCGAGGCCGAACTCGACGAGGTGATCGGCACCAACCTGAAGGGGACGATGCTGATGGTGCGCGCGGCGATGGAGCCCCTGGCCGCCTCCGACCGGGGAAGGGTGGTGATCACCTCCTCCATCACCGGACCCCTGACCGGCTACGCGGGCTGGTCCCACTACGGGGCCACCAAGGCCGCCCAGTTGGGGTTCATGCGCAGCGCGGCCCTGGAGTTGGCGCCGCGCGGTGTCACCGTCAACGCGGTGATGCCGGGCAACGTGCGGACCGAGGGGCTGGCCGAACTGGGGGAGGAGTACCTGGAGCGCATGCGTTCGGTGGTGCCGCTGGGGCGGTTGGGCGAGGTGGAGGACATCGCTCAGGCCTGTCTGTTCCTGGCCGGTCCGGGGGCCTCCTTCATCACCGGTCAGGCGCTGGTCGTGGACGGCGGCCAGGTGCTGCCCGAGGAGCCCGAGGCGCTGGTCGGCCCGTAGTGAGGGTGACGGGGGTTCAGGCGGGGCGGTCGTAGACCAGCGTGTACCGCCAGAACAGGCCTCGTCGGATCCGGGCCCCGGGCAGCTCTCGACGGACCGCTGTACGGATCTCGGTGAGGCTCTCGCGCGGCGCCGCCGTGGGGGCCCTCATGTGCGGGGGCGGTTCGGTCACGGCCCGGGGCTGTACCACCATCCCCACCAGGGGGTTCAGGAGCGCCGAGACCAGCGCGAGGAGCAGGTCGACCGGGCCCTCCTCCCGGTGGCAGCCCACGATCACCAGACGTCCCTTCGGTGCCAACGCCTCCCTCAGGGCGCGCAGGGTCGGCTCCAACGGCAGGTGGTGCAGGACGGCGACCAGGGTGATCGCGTCCCAGCCGGAGCCGACCTCTTCGTCGAACCCTCTCTGGAGGATGGTGACGCCGGGGGTGCGCGCGAAGCGCTCCCGTGCCCGGCGGGCGGTGTCGGGGTCGGGTTCCAGACCGGTCACCTCCGGCGCCCCGCGCCTCAGCCGGTCGATGAGGTGACCGGTCCCGCACCCCACGTCCAGGACACGGCGGGCCCCGATGGCGCCCGCCTTGTGGGCCGCCCAAGGGCCGTAGAGGTCGTTGTGGCTCCAGGGGTGGCGCCGGTTGAACCGGTCCAGTCGGTCGAGGAGGGACATGCCGGCCACGGTAGCGGAGGCCGCCCACCCGCCTCGGTGGCACGAGGCGACCGCTTCTCGGGCTCCGGCTATAGTTTCGGGCAGCGTCGCGTGCCGGTGACGAACGGATCGTCAGGCATGGAGGCGTCGTATCGAAAGGTGGCTTCGGCCATTTCCACCCCGATTTCACAGAAGATCGAGCTCTACCCCGCCGAGGACCGGTTCCTCGGCCCCCGCCCCGCCGTCCTCGTTCTGCCCGGCGGAGGTTTCCGGGAACTCCCGCCCCATGAGGGCGAAGGCTACGCCCGCTGGCTGTCCGGCCTCGGAATCCACGCCTTCGTCCTGTCCTACCGGCTGTTGCCGCACCGGTTCCCGGCCCCGCTCGAAGACGCCCGGGCCGCGTTGGACCACGTTCGCGACGGTGACCACGGCCTCGACATCGGCCGGGTCGGCGTACTCGGATCGAGCGCGGGCGGCCAACTCGCCGGTCTGCTCATGACCGGCCGGGTCCTGTCCATCGAGGAGGGCGTCACCGCTCCGCCCCGACCGGACTTCGCGATCCTGCCCTACGCGTTGGCCGACCTGGACCTGTTGCCGCCGCCGGTGGTCGAGAACCTGCTCGGCGACCTGCTGCCCCTCAAGGACGAACTGTCCCCGGCCAGGCACGTGGACTCCTCGGTGTGTCCGACCTTCGTGTGGGCCACCGCCCAGGACCCTCCGGGTCTGCCCAACACCCTGGAGTGGACCCGCGCTCTGGCGGCGGCCGGGGTCCGGGTCGAGTCGCACATCTACCCGGACGGCGGTCACGGTATCGGGCTGGCCGACGGTGTGGAGTACGGCGGCGCGTCGCACAAGTTCATCGCGAACGTGCCGCATACCGCGTCCTGGACGAGCGCCTGCGCGGCCTGGCTGCGACGGGAGGGCGTCCTTGTCGACTGAGCGCGCCACCGCCTGGGGCGAGGAACTGCGTCGGGTCCACGGCAAACTGCGCCATGCGCTGGTGTTGGCCAGGGCGGGGCTGGACGGCGGCGACCCCGCCGATGTGGCCACCGACCTGTTGCTGTTCTGCCACGGATTCTGCGCCGCCCTGTCCGGCCACCATCGCGCCGAGGACGGTTCGCTGTTCCCGGAGCTGCTCCGGGCACGGCCCGATCTGGCGCCGGTGGTCGCGAAGCTGTCCCAGGACCACAACATGATCGAGTACCTCATCGGTGAACTGCGCGAGGCCGTGGCCGACTCGGCCGATCCGGAGGTGGCGCACCGCCATCTGGACGGGATCGAGGCGGTCATGGAGACGCACTTCAAGTACGAGGAGAAGCAGATCGGGGCGGTGTTGGACGGCATGGACGCCGACTTCGACCGCGCCGAGGTCTTCGGTCCGATCAACTGAGTCGTGGCCCGTTCGCGCCGCCGTCGGGCGGTGTGGGCGGGCCATGCTCGTTCCCCCGAAGCAGAAAAGGGGCATTTCCCTACATTGAAGCAATGGGGGGAGAATTGTCGAATGAACTGCTTTTCTTGCCTTTGTGTGCACCAGTCGTTCGGTCGTTCTTTTTTTCGGACGAATTCGAGCGAAAGGCCGGCGTACTCGTGTTCGATTCGCTAACTTGAGGCACGACAAGAAAACCCGGCCGGTGCTAGGAACACCGGGCCGGGTTGTGGTCGAGCCTCGCCGTGACGGGCGGGCGACCGTGCCACTTTCCTGCCTTAGACCCAGGAAGGCGACTCATCATGGAGTCTACCTCTCCCCCCGCCGCTTCCACCGCCGATCACGCGAAAACCTTCACTCGAATCCTTCCGCGCAGGCGTCGCCTCGGCACGATGCGGGGCATCGGTTTCATTCCGGGCCTGTGGTTGCAGAAGGCGCGCCGCGAACGCCGGTTCGCCAGGATGCGCGCCTTCTGCGCCGCCACGATCATCGCCGACGCCGTCGACCCCGACGGCGGCTTCTGCTTTTTCCACCTGGACACGATGGTCGAACGCTCCGGTGGGATGCTCAGTCTCTCCAGCGCCCAGCGCGGGATCGTCGATCTGATCGAGGCCGGCATGGTCCGCAAACTCGACCCGGCACAGGCCCGGATCTTCTTCGCCCGGGAGATCGCCCGGGGACGCTCTCCGCACCGCCTGCCCTGTGTACTGGAGCTGTTGATCCCGATGGAGGACTTTCCCGAACCGGTCCTGGCCGAGATCAACGAGGCCCGCGCCGCCTTGGGGGAGGAGCCGTTGACCCGGTTCAACCGGCCCCGGCTCCGGCCGCCGCCTCCTCGTCCCGCCACCCGGAAGGCGGACGAGAAAAAGGACCGGCGAGAGAAGGAGTGGGACGAGGACCTCTGGGACACGGAGGAGCCGGAGCCGCCCTGCGAAGAGGATCTGGACGCGAGCCGGGAGAACGCTCTCGGCGAGGAGAACCCCTTCCACGATGAGGGCTCCTCGTACGAGGAGGGCCGGGGCATGGGCGATCCGGAGCCGCCCGATGAGGAGGATCCGCTCGCGCTCGAAGGGGAGCGGACCGCGGAATCGACCCCTGGTCGATCTGACATGGGCCCCCGGTCAGATCGACCTACAGACCTGTTCCCTGGTGAGGGTTTCCAGGAAGAGGAGGTCGCTGAATCCGTCCGTGGGCGGGAGGGTACAGGGCGCGCGCACCCGCGCGAGGAGCCCCCGGGCGAGGAGAAGCCCCGCGAGCGGCGTCCACGTGGGCGGGGCGTCTACGGACGGATCGCGCTCATTCCCGACGGTCTTCTACTGGATCCGCCCACGGACCGGGAGCGGCTGGAGGGGGCGGTGGAGAGGCTCACCCGGCGCGGCCTGGAGCCACGGGAACTGTTGTCCCTGTTCAGGGGGGTGGAGAGCCTACGGCGGCCCTTCCCGGCGTTGATGAGGCGCTTGAGGAGCCCGGAGTCGGCGCGGGCCTTCCTGGACGGGAGGCTGAGCACCTTCGGAGTGTCCGGGGCGCTCGACCCCCGGGCCGCGATGGAGGGGGCCGATCCGTCGCGGGACACGCCGGAGTTCGTCCTCGATTCCCAGGGCAGGGCGAACCTGACCTGTCCGAGCCATCCGAGCGTCCGCAACGTGCCCGGAGGGAGGTGTGCGGGCTGTGGGGGGCCTTGTCGCAGCACGCCGGGGGAGGAGCTCCCGCCCCCGCCGGTCGCCGACGCCGGGACCGAGGGTGTCGCGCGCGAGGCCCCTGAGGCGGTGGCCGTGGAGGAGCCCCACGAGGTCGAGGGCTTCGATCCGGACCCGGTGTTGGCCGCCAGGATGCGGGAGTCCCTGGCCCGGGGAGGGAACCCCGTTCCCGCACCGAGGGCTTCGCAGGAGGACTCGGGCTTCTCGGCACGGCGGCGGGAGATCATCGGTCGGCTCCGGGAACGGCTCTCCGGATGAGCGGGGCGACTCGTGAAGGCGTCCGTTCAGGAGAGCAGCCGACCCGGCGGCCGGCCGGGCGCTACCTCCGATCCCGGGCCTTGAGGGCCGGGTCATGTTCACGACAACAGCAGGGTGGTGAGGTGCAGCCCGCACCAGGCCGCCCCCAGGCCCGCCACCAGGTGTGCAAGCACCGAGATCAGGGCCTGCAGGCGGGCACCGGTCCGGGTGAGCTGCACGGTCTCGTAGGCGAAGGTGGAGTAGGTGGTCAGGGCCCCGCAGAAGCCGACGCCCAGCAGGGCGGTCGCCTCGGCCGGCAGCGGCAGCGCCATGACCACGCCCAGCACGAGGCTGCCGGCCACGTTCACGGCCAGGGTGCCCCAGGGGAAGTCCTCACCCAGCCGACGCTTGAGGAACAGGTCCACCAGGAACCGCAGCGGGGCGCCCACGGCCGCGCCCAGGGCCACCATCAGCGTGGTCACGGGTTCCTCCCGCCGCTGTGGGCGAGCGCCCGGTGCGCCAGAGACGAGGCGGCCCAGGCCGCCGTCAGCGCGCCGATCAGGGTCAGGGCCAGGTAGGCGAACGCGGTGAGCGGAAAGCCCCGTTCCAGGGCGGTGACCACGTCCACGCTGTAGGCGGAGAAGGTCGTGTACCCGCCGAGGAGTCCCACGCCGAGGAACGGGCGCGTGTAGGGGTTGTGCGGCCACCGGTGGACGATCAGTTCCATGAGCACGCCGATGAGCAGGCTGCCGGTGACGTTGATGGCCAGGGTGGTCCAGGAGACCCCGGAGGCGGCGTGCGGCCAGAGGAGGTCCAGTCCGTGTCGGGCCGAGGCGCCCAGGGCACCGCCGAGCGCGACCCAGGCGAGGACCGGCCATGGGAGGCCTGATGCGGGTCGGGTCATGGAATCCATCTTCCACCCGCCTGCGACCTGGTCGTCCTCGGGCGCGGGGGTGGTGTGCCGGCCCTTTTCCTCGGGGTCGGCGTGCGTGATCGCTCGGGGGCGGGCCAGGGGCGGTTCAGGGGGATCCCCCATGGTTTTCAGGCCGCCCGTGCTAAATTCTGGCCATGCGGTCAAAAAATAAGCCGGACGGTCAGAAGAGGTCCTTCATCGAGAGGGCCCGCAGGGAACAGATCATCGACGCCGCGGTGCGCACCATCGCCGAGCTCGGATATCCCAACGCCTCTCTGGCCCGGATCGCGCGGACGGCGGGGATCAGCAAGGGCGTGATCTCCTACCACTTCGAGGGCAAGGACGAGCTGATGGACCAGGTGGTGATGGACGTCTACACCGAGATCGGTGAGACGGTCGTGCCCCGGATGATGGCCCAGGACAGTAGTTCGGAGGCCCTGCGCGTCCACATCCGCGGTGTGGCCGAGTACGCGCTGGAGCACCGCGAGCGCATGGCGGCCCTGGCCCAGATCTTCATCCACGCCCGCGACGCCCGGGGGAACCCCCGCTACGGCGGCCTCCAGGCCGAGCCCCTGTACGAGGGGTTGGAGAACCTCTACCGGGCGGGCCAGGAGAGCGGAGAGTTCCGCGACTTCGACGTGCGCGTGATGGCGGTCAGCCAGCAGTCGGCCGTGGACGGCATGTTCGAGTACTGGCGGGTGCACCCCGACCACGACCTGCCGGCTCACGCGGAGCAACTAGCCGACCTCCTCCTCCACGCGATCCGGGTCGAACCGTCGTCCCCAGCCCCACCCACCACGAGGTCACCATGACATCGACCACCGAACCCTCCACGGGCGACGTCTCGCCCCCGACCCCCCGAACCCGCCTGCACTACGTCGACCATCTGCGCGTGGTGCTCACGATCCTGGTCGTGCTGCACCACGCGGCCGTCACCTACGGCAACATCCCGGTGTGGTTCTACACCGAACCCGCGCAGGACCCCTCCGGGGTGCTGCTGGACGTGTTCGTGATCGTCAACCAGACGTTCTTCATGGGCATGTTCTTCCTCATCGCCGGCTACTTCGTGCCGGGCGCCTTCGACCGCAAGGGGCGGCGCGGGTTCGTCCGCGAACGCCTGGTCCGTCTGGGCGTCCCCCTCCTGCTGTTCCTGATCCTGTTGCGTCCGATCGCGATGGTGCCGGCCTACTCCGAGATCCTTCAGGCCGAACCCGACCTGCCGTTGTGGCTGCTCTACCTGCTCAGCGTCGACCCGGGGCCGCTCTGGTTCGTCGAGGTGCTGCTGGTGATGAGCCTGGTCTACTCACTGGTGCGCCGGCTGCGCGATCGCCGTTCGGCCGTGACCGTCCCCGAAGCCGTGTCGGCGACCGGAGCCCCTTCCGAGCGGGGTCCGCTGCGCTGGTTCGTGCCCGTGCTGGTGTTCGCCGTGGGTCTGGGGCTGGTCACCTTCCTGTGGCGGTGGGCCTTCCCCGCGCCCTATTGGCCGGTGGTGGGGCTGCCCAGCCCCGGCTACCTGCCCCAGTACGTCTCCCTGTTCGTGGTGGGGATCCTCGCCTATCGCGGTGATTGGGCGCGGCGTCTGCCCGGCCGGGCCGGCCCCGTCGGGCTGGTGATGGCCCTGGTCGCCCTGGCCGCGATGGCCGTGGGGATGGCGGGGCCGCTCGACGAGGCGGCCCTGACGCCCGGCTCCTGGCAGGCGCTGGTCCAGATCCTGGTGGAGTCCTTCTTCACCCTGGGCGTGATCCTGGCGCTGCTGGTGTCCTTCCGCCGGTTCGTGAACCGGAGCGGCCGCCTGTGGCGTTTCCTGTCCGACAACGCCTTCGCCGTGTACGTGCTGCACGCGGTGGTGCTGGTGGGGCTCGGTCTGGCCCTGAGCGGCTGGGAGGCCGCCGCGGTGACCAAGTTCGCCGCCCTGTCCGCCCTGGCGGTGCCGCTGTGCTGGGCGAGCGCCGCGCTGATCCGAACGATCCCCGGTGTCCGCAGGGTGCTGTGAGCGTTCCGTGTCCGTGCGGGGCCGTCCTCTTGGAAGGGGGCGGCCCCGCCGTCGTTCTCGGTCAGGGGCGGGGAAGTGCTTGTTCGACAGGGGCACCGGCCCGCAGACGCTCGCTGACGCCCGTCATGAGGCCTTCGAACACGCGGGTGGGCAGGCCGGAGGGCAGGAGGGCGGCCCCGCGCAGCGCCGCCTCGCTCTGGGCCAGGGTACGCGGACCGGAGGTGGCCACCCCTCGGGTCGCCATGGTCGAGGCCAGCCGGGCCTGGCGCGCGCGTCGACGGGTGTAGGCGTGCTGGAGGGCCTCACGTCCCGCCCGGGTGGTGAGGTCGGCGGTGGGCAGGAGCCGGGTCAGCAGGGAGACGTCCTCCAACGCCTGTCCGGCTCCCTGGGCCAGGATGGGCGGCATCGCGTGGGCGGCGTCGCCGATCAGCAGGACGCGGCCGTGCCCCCAGCGGCGTCCGACCCGGTGTCTGCGATGGGGGAAGAGTTCCAGGTCGTGCTCGGTCAGGTGGGCCAGCAGCGTGGTGACGGGTTCGGCCCAGTCCGCGTAGTGCTCGCGCAGCAGGGGCAGGGCCCGGTCGGGGCGGTTCAGGTCGACGCCGGGGGTGTGGCGCAGGTCGATGAGCCACTGCACCAGGCCCCGGCCCGCGGGGTTGAAGCCGACCCCGCCCCGGCGGCCCATGTACAGGCGGGATCGGGAGGCCAGGTCCCGGGGAAGTGTGGAGGTCAGCCCCTGCCAGGTGGCCGCGCCCGTGGTCTCGGCCCCGGGGAGAGGGGCGGGCAGGGCGGCGCGTACGGCGGAGTTGACCCCGTCGGCGCCGATGAGCAGGTCCGCGGTGTACTCGCGGCCCTCGGAGGTGCGGACCCGTACGTGGTCCTCGCCCTCGTGCACGTGGGTCAGGCGGGCCCCGTAGTGGAGGATCTCCTCGGGGAGGTCCCGCAGGAGGCGCCGGTGCAGGTTCCGGCGGGGGACGCCCAGGACCGGGGCGTCGAAGCGGGTCTCCAGTCGGGTGGTGTCGACCGACATCAGCGCGCGGCCGCCTGCGCTGTACACGTCGACCGCCTCGATGCGTTCTCCCAGGGCGGTCGGGTCCACGCCGAGGTCCTTCAGGACGGCGGTGCCGTTGCTCCACAGGACGATCGCGCAGCCGCCGTCACGGGCGGCCGGGGCGCGTTCCAGGACGGTGACCCGGTGGCCCTGGTTGCCGAGGGCGAGCGCGGCGGCGGCCCCCGCGATTCCGGCTCCGGCGACGAGAACGTGCATGCCCACTCCTCTACCAGGTGTAGTACTACCGACTGTAGTTGCAAGGGGTGTGGAGCGGAACCCCCTCCGCGCCCCTTTCTCTGGTTCAGCGCCCCGGAAGCACCTCGATCCTGGAGACCTGCGCGTCGCGGGGACACCCTCTAGGGTCGTGGGTCCACCGTTCGAAAGGACCTTTCGTTGACCAGTCAGAAGGAACGCATGCTCGCCGGTGAGCCCTACCGGGTCGATGACGAGGTGGCCGCCGACTCCGTTCGCGCGCAGAAACTGATGGAGCGCTTCAACACCACCGCCCCCGACGACCCGCAAGGTCGCGCCGAGGCCCTGGCCGACCTGCTCGGCGAGGTGGGCGAAGGGGGAGACGTGCGCCCTCCGCTGTCGGTGGACCTGGGCTACCGGATCACCCTCGGAGACCACGCCTTCGTCAACTACGGGGCGGTCATGCTGGACGTGGCGCCGATCAGGATCGGCTCCCACACCCAGATCGGCCCCAACGTCCAACTGCTCACCCCCACCCACCCCCTGGACCCCGAGGAGCGCAAGGCCGGCTGGGAGTCGGCCGAGCCCATCACCATCGGTGAGAACGTGTGGCTGGGCGGCGGGGTCATCGTCTGCCCCGGCGTGACCATCGGCGACAACACCGTCGTCGGCGCCGGCGCGGTGGTCTCCCGCGACCTGCCCGCGAACGTGGTCGCCGTCGGCAACCCCGCCAGGGTGATCAAGAGCCTCTAGACAGGCCTCTAGACAGGCCTCTGGAAAAGGCCGTCTCCCCGCTGTGGCGCCACCGGGGAGACGGGGTTCGAGGGGAGGGTCGGCGTCAACCGGCCGTGGGGACGGCCTCGGTGTCCTCCTGCGCGGTGCCCTGGGCGAACTGGGTGCGGTACAGCTCCGCGTAACGGCCGTCGCGGTTCAGCAGCTCGGCGTGGGCTCCCCGTTCGACGATCCGTCCCCGCTCCACGACCAGGATCTCGTCGGCGGCCCGGATCGTCGAGAGCCGGTGGGCGATGACCAGGGCGGTGCGCCCCTCCAGCGCCTCGGTCAGAGCGGCCTGGACGGCGGCCTCGGAGGTGGAGTCCAGAGCCGAGGTGGCCTCGTCCAGGATCACGACCTCGGGGTCGGTGAGCAGCAGTCGGGCGATGGTCAGACGCTGGCGTTCACCGCCCGAGAAGCGGTAGCCGCGTTCGCCCACCACCGTGTCCAGCCCGTCGGGCAGATCGGCGACCAGGGAGTCCAGGCGGGCGCGGCGCAGCGCCTCCCAGATCCGTTCGTCGTCGGTCTCCGGCGCCCCCAGGGTGAGGTTGGAGCGGATGGACTCGTGGAAGAGGTGGCCGTCCTGGGTCACCATGCCCAGGTTCGCGCGGATGGACTCGAAGGTCAGCTCGCGCACGTCGACGCCGCCCAGGCGTACGCTGCCCGAGTCCACGTCGTACAGGCGCGGGGTGAGCTGGGCGATGGTCGACTTGCCCGCTCCGGAGGAGCCGACCAGCGCCACCGTCCGACCGGGTTCGACCTTGAAGGAGACCTCGCGCAGAACGGGCCCGTGGTCGGTGGTGTCCAGGGTCGCGACCTCCTCCAGGGAGGCCAGGGAGACCTTGTCGGCGGTGGGGTAGCCGAAGGTGACGGAGTCGAACTCCAGGGAGACCGGCCCCTCGGGGACGGGTCGGGCGTCGGGACGTTCGTCGACCAGGGGCTCGAGGTCGAGGATCTCGAAGACGCGGCTGAAGCTGACCAGGGCGCTCATCACCTCGACCCGGGCTCCGGCCAGGGCGGTCAGCGGGGCGTAGAGCCGGGTCAGGAGCATGCCCATCGCCACGACGGTGCCGGCGTCCAGGGTTCCGGCCAGGGCGTGGTAGCCGCCGAGCCCGTACACCAGGGCCAGCGCCAGCGCCGAGACCAGGGTCAACGCGGTGAAGAGGACCTCTTGGACCATCGCGGTGCGCACACCGATGTCGCGGACCCGGGAGGCCCGGCGGGCGAACTCCGAGGACTCCTCGTCGGGCCGACCGAAGAGCTTGACCAGGGTGGCGCCGGGCGCGGAGAAGCGCTCGGTCATCTGGGTGCCCATGGCGGCGTTGTGCAGGGTGCGTTCGCGTTCGATCCTGGCCAGGCGGGCGCCCATGCGTCGGGCGGGCAGGACGAAGACCGGGAGCAGGACCAGGGCCAACAGGGTGATCTGCCAGGACAGGGTCATCATGACGACCAGGGCCAGGACCAGGGTGACCAGGTTGCTCATCACGCCCGAGAGCACGTCGCTGAAGGCCCGTTGGGCACCGATGACGTCGTTGTTGAGCCGGCTGACCAGGGCTCCGGTGCGGGTGCGGGTGAAGAAGGCGACCGGCATGCGCTGGACGTGGTCATAGACGGTGGTGCGCAGGTCCAGGATGAGCCCTTCGCCCACGTGCGCGGAGAGCCACCGGACGACCAGGCCCAGGACGGCCTCGGTGATGGCGACCAGGGCGATGAGTCCGGCCAGCAGCAGTACGGGGCCGAGAGCGGAGCCGTCGACGATGGCGTTGACGACCCGGCCGGCCAGGAGCGGTGCGGCCACGGCCAGGGCGGCGGTCACCACGCTCAGGGCCAGGAACCAGACCAGTCGTCGGGAGTGGGGACGGGCGAAGCCGGCGATCCTGCGCAGCACCGGTAGGGAGAAGGGCCGTCGATCCTCCTCGGCGTGCATCGCGTGGTAGATGGAGTTCCACGCGGCCATTTCCATGCTCATCGGTCCCACCGATCGTTCGGGGCTCGGGTTCCCTCGAACCATAGAACCTCAACATTGATTGAGGTCAACTTTCTCATCGGCATTCCTCAAAATCCCCTTTATGGTTCTCACAGGGGGAAGGTTAGGGTTGTTTTCCGTACTCAAGGGAGGATTCATGGTGGAGATCTACCGCACCGAGGAGGCCGGCCGCCGCGCCCTCGAGCGCTACCGTCGCGAACTGGCCCACTGGCCCGTACCCGCCGACCATCTGAAGATCGCCACCCGGGAGGGGGAGACCTTCGTCCTGGCGAGCGGCCCGCCCGGGGCTCCGGCCCTGGTCCTGCTGCACGGCGCCGGCGCCAACGCTGCGGCCTGGCGAGAGGACGTCACCGCCTGGTCCGCGCACTTTCGGGTGTACGCGGTGGACCTGATCGGCGAACCCGGTCTGAGCGCCCCCGCACGGCCGGACCCGACCACCGAGGCGACGGCGCTGTGGCTGGACGACGTCCTGGACGGGCTCGGCCTCGATCGGATCCTGTCGGTGGGGACCTCCCTGGGCGGTTGGACGGCGCTGGACCACGCGACCCGCAGACCCGGCCGTGTCGAAGCGCTCTGCCTGCTCTGCCCCGCGGGGATCGGACGGGAACGTCGGTGGAGCCTGGCGGGCGCGGCCCTGTCGACCCTGTTCGGAGAGCGCGGACGCCGTAGGGCCGTGCGGACCATGACCGGCCTGGACCGTCCCGGGGATCGGGCCATGCTGGAGGCGGTGTTCGAGAACTTCTCCGACTTCCGTCCGCGCACCGCGCGCCTGCCGCTCGTCTCCGACGCCGACCTGCGCTCACTGGCCATGCCGGTACAGGTGATCGTGGGCGAGCGCGACCGGATGTTCGATTCGGCGCGGACCCTGCGCCGCGTACGCGCTCACGTGCCGCACGCCCGAACCCTCTCCCTGCCCGGGGTGGGCCACGCGGTGCTCGGCCAGACCGGCCCGGTCCTGGAGTTCCTCCTCGACCGGGCCGACGGGGAGCACCCTTCACACCCTCCTCAGGACATCGGGGATTCCTGACGGGCCGAGACGTAGCGTCGCCGATGGGTATCGCGCCTCTGACCCTCAGCCCCGGCGTTCCTCTCCCGGGAGGTGAGCACCCGAGCGGTCACCTCCTCGGGGGCCAGGAGCAACAGCCGGGACAGCGACGAACTCGTCCAGGCCAGCACACGCAGGGCCATCGGCAGGGTGAGGGCGAACAGGAGCCCGCCGACCAGATAGACCGCCAGGGTGGCCAGCGCCGGACTCTCGGGAAGCAGGAATCGGCCCACCTCGGTGTAGCCGGGGACCAGGTAGAGCGTCCAGCCCCAGAGCGGATAGAGCAGTCCGCCCAGGGCCAGCGCCCACCAGGCCGCGGCCAGGACGGCACCGATCGTCGCCGGGATCGGGCACAGCAGCGCGTGCAGCACGTCGGACCAACTGCGACCGCAGGTCAACGGGGCCAGGAGGCGGCGCGCCGTGCCCGCCCGAGCCGGAACCCCCCGATAGGGGAGTCGGACCACCGGCCGCCCGTACAGGTCCGACAGGCGTAGGCGTTCCAGGTGGGCGAACCCCCGCGCCAGGACCAGGGTCCCGGAGAGCACCGCCAGCCCCGCCAACAGCACGGCGGTACCGATTCCGAGGGCCAGACCGGCCGCGACCAGGGCGAAGGAGACGAGGGACAGGGGCAGGCCGAGTAAGAGATAGCGGGTCTCGCGGATCACGCGAACGAAGAGAAGCGCTCTCATGCCTTCGAAGCTACGTCCGGGAACGCGCCCTGTCAGGACCCCGTGCCCGAGGTTCCGTGGTGGTGCCGGCACCACCACGGAACCTCTCCGCTCCTCACCGCCGGGAACGGCCCTCCAGGTAGCGCACGGCCGGCCGCGGGTCGCGCCCGGAAGGACGTGTCGACCCGCGTGCCTTGAGGCGGCCTCTGCAACCTCACAGGGGCAGGGCGTCGACCATCGAGACGACCCCGACCCGCTGGAGGCCGTTGACCAGCAGAATCAGACCGACGATGCCGATCACCCAGGCCATCGCCTCGCGGGAGCCGGAATCGACCTTGTCCCTCAAGCGGTCCAGGCGTGGCCGCAGCCGTTCGCCGAGGACCCGGTGGCCCAGGTAGAGGAGCACGGGCGGCAGCACCATCACGAGGTTGTAGGCGGCCAGCATCGGTGCCCAGGTGTGCGCGGCCAGACCGGCGGTGCCCATGATGCCGATCGCGCCGAGGTAGGGCAGCGCGGTCCCGGCCTCCAGCAGGCCGGTGGCCAGCCCCAGCCCGATCATCGTGGTGGTGCGCAGGGAGGTGGGGCGGCGGCGTTCGGTTCTCTTGGTCGGCATGATCCACGAGTAGGCGAACAGGGCGGCGCCCAGGACGAGCATGGCCCAGCCGGCGACGGGGTGTTCGGTCAGGCCGGCCAGGCGGGGCAGGAGCGCGCCGAGTCCGAGCATGAGGGCGCAGCCCAGGGTGAAGTAGAACAGGGCGACGGTGCCCAGGTAGACGAAGAGCGGGCCCCGCCGAGCAGGACGAAGAGTGAGACGCCCAGGGTGGTGGGGCTCAAGGTGTCCAGCAGCGCCAGTCCGGCGACCGGGATCAAGACGTCCAGGGGAGGCATCGGGACTCCTATTTAGCACGAGTGTGTGAAATAAAATAACACAGCTGTGCTAAAAAAGGGGCATGCCGAAGATCGTCGACCACGAGGAACGCCGCCGCTCCCTCGCCGAGGCCCTGTGGCGGGTGATCGCCGAGTCCGGACCGAGGGCGGTCTCCCTCCGCGGCGTCGCCGCCGAGGCGGGCCTGTCCACCGGCGCCCTGCGCCACTACTTCCAGACCCGCGACGACCTGCTCGCCTTCGCCCTGGACCTGTCCGAGGCCCGCGTGATCGAGCGCATGCGCGAACACTCCGAGACCTTCGACCCCGAGGCGCCCATGGTCGACCGGGTCCTGGGCTTCGCCGAGCAGATGCTGCCCCTGGACGAGACCCGCCGGGCCGAGTACCGCGCCTGGGAGGCCACCGGAGACCCCGACTTCCTCGACCCCCGGCTGGAGGAGCGCTGGCATCGACAGCGTTCGCTCTATCGACGGCTCGTCGCCGCCCTGGCCGACCTGCCGCCCCTGGAGGACCCCACCCGGGTCCAGTCCGACCCCTGGCTGGAGACCTGGTCGGAGTACCTGCACACCTTCGTCGACGGGATCTCCCTCCAACTCATGACCAACCCCGAACAGATCACCCCCGAGGTGGCCCGGAGCCGCCTGCGCGCCTTCCTCGTCCACATCGAGTCGCTGCGAGCTCACGACCGGGGCCGGGACTGAGGGCCTCCTCGACCACCATGGGCGCGCGCGAGTGCCGTGACGGCGGACATACTCTGGGACAGAACGGACACAAGAGGGAGACGCGCGTGACCACCACCCCGAACGCCGAGGAGACGGTGTTCCCGGCCTCCGGCATCGACTTCCGGAACGCGGTCGAAGCCGACGTCCCCGCCCTGGTCGACCTGGTCAACTCCTGCTATCGGGGAGAGAGCTCCGAACAGGGATGGACCACCGAGGCCCACCTCCTGGACGGACAGCGGATGGACGCCGACGGTATGAGCGATCTGCTCTCCCGGAGCAACACCCTCGTCCTGCTGGGGGAGCGGGACGGGGAGATCATCACCTGCTGCGAACTCCAGCGCGGCGTCAACGGGGCCTACTTCGGGATGTTCTCCGTCCGCCCCGACCTCCAGGGCGCGGGGCTGGGACGGATCGTACTGGCCGAGGCCGAACGGACGGCCGCCCGCGTATGGGGCAGCGGGTTGATGCGGATGAAGGTGCTCAAGCAGCGCACCGAACTGATCGCCTGGTACGAGCGGCGAGGCTACACCTCCACCGGCCGGATCGAGCCCTTCCCCTACGGCGACGAGGCCTTCGGGCTCCCCAAGCGCGACGATCTGGCCTTCGTCGAACTCACCCGCGAACTGCCCCGCTGAGCCGGACCGAGGTCGACCGACCGGTCAGGACTCAGCCCCGTTCCAGGTTGGCCGACATCCGCTCCAGCACGTCGACGGTGATCCGGTACTCCTCGTCCGAGATCCCCTCGGTGAGACGCTCGCGCGCCTCACGCACCCGCTCCAGCAGGGCGTCGTGGATCCGATCCCCCTCGGGGGTGGTCTCCAGGGGGTCCCGGCCGCTCACCCAGCCACGACCGCGCAGCGCCTCCACCTCGGGGGCGACCGTGCTCTCGTCCTCGTCCAGGAACGGGCTCAGCCGACGATCCAGCTCCGCGACGGTGCCCGGTTCGTTGCGCAGCGAGTTGAGCACCTGCCACCGGCGCCGCCCCAACGACTCCTCGGCCAGGGTCCGGTCGAGGTCGTTCTCCAACAAACGGTCCAGGTGCTTGAGCCAGTAGCCGATCGGCAGGTCGGACATGGTGGCCTCCGGTGAACATCGGTGTCCGCAACGGCGTCGACACGACGCTATATCGTCGCGGTCGACCATGACCGCAGGTCGGCGCCGGTGTCGCGGTCCGGCGGGCCGCCTCCGTCGCCCGGGGCCGTGCCGCTCAGAGGTCGTCGTGGACCAGGGCGCGGACGTACTCCATCAGCCGCGCGGTCCCCTCCAGGTCGCCCACCAGGACGATCTTGACCCGGCCCCGCTCAGGGTCGCGCACCACCTGGGCGTGGACCCGGGAGGCGTTCTCGGAGACACCGATACCGGCCGAGGTCACCAGGGTGCTCAACCGGTCGGCCGTGGCGGCGTCGACGTCGTCGATCTGGAGGACGGTGGAGGCCTCCACGCGCGGCCGCGTGCGGCGCTCCTCCTCATCGCCGTCGGGGGAGCCTCCGGTGAAGTCGACCAGATCCTTGCGGTGGATCCGGTACTGCTTGCCGATCCTGGTCGCCGGAAGCCGCCCCTCGCGCACATAGGCGCGCACGGTCTTGACGTGCAGGCCCAGGAGTTCCGCGACCTGATCCACCGAGTAGTACTGCCTGGTCACGCACGCACCTCCGAGAACATCCCTGATCCTCCCCAACGCTACCCCCGGTGCACCGGGAACCGGCACTCCAGGGAGTGTGCTCAAGGGTGTCGGTCGGTCATGGCGGTGGACGCGCCGCTCCGCTTCGCCCCGAAGGGCCGGGCCAGCCCCAGCCACACGATCAGGTAGCCCCACAGCACCACCGGAACGAGGGTCCAGTCGGTGTAGACCGTCCGTTCCGGTGCGTACAGCACGCCCAGGACGATCCCCGGGGCCAGGGCGATCAGCGCGAGCGTCCACGGGAAGGCCGCCCCCATCAGGCGCAGCAGACGGACCAGCCCCCACAGGGCCAGGGTCGGAAGGAGGAGGGCCGCGGCGGCCAGGAGCCAGGATCCGGCCAGGGCGCCGGTCGTCCCTCCGAAGAGGATCCAGCCCAGCGCGAACATCGCGCAGAAGGCGAGTCCGGGGGCCAGGGCCCCCACCGCGGCCGCGCCGACCGGGGGTCCCCAGAGGAGCACGTGGGCGGGCCCGGGGCGGAGGGAGCCTTCGGGGTCATCGCTCATAGAGGTCATGTCCCCGTTCTTCCCATCATGAGGGGATCAAGCCTCGAAACCCGTCTCGGTGCAGAAGGACGCAGTCCCCGCACTTCCCGCCGTTCGGGACCCGGTAGTAGAGACAGCAGGTGGTCCGGCGGAACACCGGACGTCCGTGCCCGTCGGCCTCCGTGTGGCCACCGCCGCCCTTCAGGGAGGGCCCCTCCAACAGCCGGCGCGCGACCGCCTCGACGACCTCGCGACGCTCCGGCCGGGCCTCGGCCAGGGCGCGGGCCGCTCCGGCCAGCGACGAGGAGGTGTTGCCGTTCAGCAGCCGGGGAGAGATCCGACCGACCTCGCGCAGCGCGTGGACGACGCGGGACAGCCCGGCCAGGGCGGTCGCCTCCACCCAGGCGGCGATCGCCTCGGGGGAGCGCTCGGGGAGCGGCCCGGCCTCGTGGTCGATCGTGCGCAGGGTCATGGGTCCGTCGTGGCCGGTCCGCAGGAAGAGGTGGAACGGGTCCATGCGGACCCCGTACAGGATCGCGGCGGCCAGGACGGGGGAGAGCACCCGGGAGGACAGGCTCTGGTGGAACAGGGAGGCGGCCACCCGCCACTCCACGTCCTCGGGGCGCCCTCCGAAACGCGCGGCGATCCTGGCGCGGACCCCCTCCACCTCGGCGGCCAGGCGCGGCCCGGTCGGTTCGCCGCGCATCACCGGCTCCCAGCCCGGTCCGGGAGGCGCGCTCTCCAGGGCGAAGAACGTGTTGATCCGGCCGAGGTCGGCCAGGAGCGAGGCCATCGGCACCGAGCCGGGTTCCCTTCGGTGGGCGCTCAGGAAGTAGTCCAGGTCGGCGCGCGGCGTGAACCCGGCCGCCCGGGCGGCCCGCTCCAACCTCTCTCCGGACAGCGGATACCCCTCCAAGAGGCAGGGGTCGGCCTCCAGGTCCTCCGGGTCGACCAGCGCCTCGACCTCCCCGGCGCGGATCGGGCTCCGCTGGTACAGGCCCTCATCGGGCCCGAAGCCCTCGATCTCCCGTCGAACGTCGCAGCCGCAGTCCACGTCTCTCCTTCCGCCGCTCCGCCTCGGCCGAGGCCCGCTCCGCGACCCTACTTCGAGGACGCGAGGCCGGGTAGTGCCAGCACCACCCGTCACTCTCGTGCTGAGGGCATCGTCGGTGACCGCGCCACGGCCCTAGATTGGAACCCGTGAGCGGCGCGGAGAGATCGGAGGCGGGCACGCGGGCCGGACGATGGCCGCGCGCCTCGGTCGACGTGCCCTTCCTCGAGGAGAGTCGGGGCTACACCTGGCGGGCGCGGCTGGTCGAGGTCCTGCATCTGATGACCTCCCTGGCGTTGGCGCTGTTCTACCTCTTCCCGGCCTGTCTGCTGGTCGCCTCGATCACCTGGGTGGGGGTGGCGCTCTACGCCCCCTTCGGAAGAACGGCACCGGAGAGCCCGCCGGAGCGGGTGTTGACCGACGTCCTGGTGTTCATGGTCGTGTTCCCGGTGGTCGCCACCCTGCTGGCCAGGCTGGCCTGTTCCGTCCAGCGGGTCCGTCTGGCCAACGTGTTCGGGATCGTGGAGGCCCATACCCCCGACCCGATGGCCCGCTCCAACCGGTGGGCGCGAGGCTGGAACTTCGTCTTCGGCCGTGAGGCCTGGTCGATGGTGGTCCACAGCACCGCCGCCGGCCTGCACGGACTGGTCGTCGGAGGCCTGGTGGTCGTGCTGGTGGTGTGCGGGAGCGCCGCCGCCCTGGGAGCGCTGTTCGGCCTGGTCTACGTCCTGGCCCAGGGGGCCCGGCCCGTGGAACTGGTGGGTCCCCTGGGGTTGATGCTGTTCGGCCCGGTGTTCGTGCTCTTGGGCCTGAAAGCGGCCCCGGCCGTGGTCTCCTTCGAGGTGCTGTTGATGCGCGCCCTGCTGTTCGACGCCCCCGAGGTGCGTATGCGCCGCCGGCTCCTGCACGTCCAGGACAGCCGCCAGCGCATGGTGGACGCGGCCGAGGCCGAACGTCGCCGGATCGAACGCGACCTGCACGACGGAGCCCAGCAACGTCTGCTCGCCCTGACCTTGACCCTCACCCGGGCCCGCTCCCGGATGGACCGCGACCCCGAGGGCGCGCGCGAACTCATCGCCGAGGCCCAGCGCGAGTCCAAGGAGGTCATGACCGAGTTGCGTCAGGTCGCCCGAGGGCTGCACCCCCGGGTCCTGACCGACCACGGTCTGGGGGCCGCCCTGCCGGTGGCGATCGGACGCTCCCCGATCCCGGTCCGGCTGGACATGAGGATGTCCGAGCGGCCGTCGGGGCGCGCGGAGGGGGTGGCCTACTACGTGGTCACCGAGGCGTTGACCAACGTCGCCAAGCACGCCCGGGCCACCGAGGTGCTCGTGGTGGTCGAACGCCGCCGGGGACCGCGCGAGGACCTGCTGCTGGTGACCGTCACCGATGACGGCGTCGGAGGCGCCGACCCCGAACGCGGCACCGGCCTGTACGGGCTGTGGGACCGGGTCGACGCCGTCGACGGGGTGTTGAACGTTCGTGGCCCCGAGGACGGCGGGACCGTCCTGACCGCCGAGATCCCCTGGAGGGCGTGACCGTGACCAGTGCCGACGTCGACCGGAACGGGCCGAGCGTGATCATCGCCGAGGATTCGGTGCTGTTGCGCAGCGGGATGGTCCGGCTCCTGGAGGACGCCGGGGTGGAGGTCCTGGCGTCGGTCGGCGACGCCGAGGCCCTGCTCCGAGCCGTGGCCGAACACCCCCACGTGGACCTGTGCCTGGTGGACATCCGCATGCCGCCCACCTACTCGGAGGAGGGCATCAAGGCCGCCGTGCGGATCCGCGAGACCCACCCCGACGTGGCGGTGCTGCTGCTCTCCCAGCACGTGGTGAGCCGCTACGCCGCCGAACTGTTGGGCGGCGGGGCCTTCAAGGTCGGCTACCTGCTCAAGGACCGGGTCGCCGACATCGAGGAGTTCCTCGACGTGCTGCGGCGGGTGGCCGGCGGCGGCGCCGCGATCGACCCCGAGGTGGTGACCCAGCTGCTCAGCCGTCGAAGGGACCAGGCCTTGGAGCGACTCACCCCTCGGGAGACCGAGGTGCTGGAGGTGATGGCCGAGGGGTTGAACAACGCGGGCATCGCCGACCGGCTCACCATCACCGAGCGGGCGGTGGAGAAGCACATCCGCTCCATCTTCCTCAAGCTCGACCTGGGTCAGGACGACCACGACCATCGCAGGGTCCAGGCCGTGCTGCGCTACCTGCGCGGCTCGGCCGAGGACTGAGGAACCGAAGACGAACCGTAGGACCGAGAGGGCCCGGACCCTCCGGAAGGGGAGAGACGTGACTTTCAGGGCACGAGGACTGTACGCCTCGTCCAGCAAGGAGCCGGGCCGGTTCCGTTGGGGGCCGTGGATGCTCCTGGGCGGCGCGCTCGTGGTGGTCCTCGTGGTGGTCACCGCCGTGTCCGTCCTGGCCAACGTGGTGGTCCACCAGACGGACCGGACGGACTCCTATGGTGGCGCGAGCGAACTGAGACTGGACAACAGGACCGGCGGCCGGGTCGAGGTCACCGCGGTGAGCGGTGACGAGATCACCGTGGAACGCTCCCTCAGGGGAGGCCCCCTGACCGACCCGGAGGAGAGCGTCGACGAGTCCGGCGACGGGCTGGACATCGAAGGTCGCTGCGAGGGGTTGCCGTTCCTGTCGGGATGCTCCATCGACTACAAGGTCGGTGTTCCCGAGGACGTCACGGTCGTCCTGTCCACGGTCTCCGGCCCGGTCGTCGCCGAGGCCCTGACCGGTGAGCTGAGGGTGTCCACCACCAGCGGCGCGGTCCAGATCGACGGCCACGCCGGGGACGTGAACGTGGAGACCACCTCCGGCTCCGCCGACCTGTCCGGGATCGCCGGTTCGCTCACCGTCCAGAGCGTCAGCGGGTCCATCGAGGCCTCCGGCGAAGGGCTCCTGCTGGACGTGGAGACCACCTCCGGGGAGCTGGAGCTGGAGGACTTCGTCGCCGAGGAGGTACGGGCCTCCTCCGTCAGCGGCGACATCGAGCTGGGCGGCGGTTTCACCACCTTGGAGGCCGAGGCCATCTCGGGAGACGTGGAGGTCGACACCGACACCCCGTTCACGTCGATGTCGGTGAGCACCGTCAGCGGCGACGTCGAACTCCAGGTCCCCGAGGGCGTCTACGACGTCGTGGGAGAGTCGGTCTCCGGTGATCGGGAGGTGTCCGTGGACACCTCGGCCGACGCCGACGGCCGGATCGAGGTCGACACCACCAGCGGCTCGGTGCGGATCGAATAGTTCCGGGCGTGTTCGGACGAGGGTCTTTCCCGCGATCGTCGGGAGGGACCCTCCTCCGTTATCCGGCCGGGTCGGAGCGTGTCCATCGCCGCGATGTCCCCACCGAACGGTACGGTCGGCCCCGATACGGCCGTTCCGGTTCGACCGCGCGACGGTCGCGGGGATCTCATCGCATCGAGGAGAAGACGATGGCCGAGTACCTGCTGATCAAGCACTATCGGGGCGCTCCCGCGTCGGTGGAGGACGCTCCGATGGACCAATGGACGCCGGAGGAGGTCTCCGCCCACATGCGGTACATGGAGGACTTCGCGGAGCGGCTGAGGGGGACCGGCGAGTTCGTCGACTCCCGGGCGCTCTCACCGGAGGGCACCTTCGTCCGCTACGACGGCGAGGGGCGACCGCCGGTCACCGACGGCCCCTTTCCCGAGGGCAAGGACCTGATCGCCGGCTGGATGATCATCGACGTCGCCTCCTACGAGCGGGCGATCGAACTGGCCGGAGAGCTGTCCGCGGCCCCGGGTCCGGGAGGCCGGCCGATCCACGAGTGGCTCGAACTGCGCCCGGTCCTTCAGGGGTGATCCTCGCCGGTCCACGTGCGGCCCCGACCCGAGCGGCGGGGTCGCCGTCGGCCTCTCATCCGGCCTTCTCTCCCTCGGGGTCCCGTTCGAAGCGCAGGGCCGCCCAGTCCAGGTCGATGGGTTCCTTGGCGGTGGCGCGCCAACCGGCGTCGGTGAGGGTGTCCCACCCCTTGTCCGCGGTCAGGTCGGTGATGATGGTGCCGCCGCGCTGGGGGAAGCACACCCACAGCCGGGTCCGGGGCCCCACCAGCTCCAGCACTCCGGGACCCTCACGGTCCACGGTGCCCCGGTCGAGGGCGAACAGGTGCACGTCGTCGTAGGAGGCACCTTCGATGACCCCCAGATCGATGTGGATGTCCGCGGGGGCCTCCAACAGCCGCAGGTAGCGTTCGGGGGCGTGCAGCACGAGCAGCCGGTCCCCGGACGCGACCCCCAGCCTCTGGGCGAGTGTGGACGACATTCCTTCTCCGTTCCGACGCCTGTCCGGCCCACCGTACGGTTCCCGGGGGCCGAAACCGAGGATCTTCCCCGTCTGGCCCCCGACATGACCGGGTTTTTAGGATGCCTCCATGACACGAGACAACGATGGACTTCGGTGGGGTGTGGTCGGTACCGGCGGGATCGCGCACGCCTTCATGGAAGGACTGCGGGCGGTCCCCTCGGCCCGGGTCGTCGCCGTGGGCTCACGGGACCGGGAACGGGCCGAGTGGTTCGGTGAGACCTGGGACATCCCCCACCGTCACGGCGACTACCGTGACCTGGCCCTGGACCCGGACGTCGACGTGGTCTACGTGGCCACCCCCCACCCCTGGCACCACCCCAACACCCTGCTGATGCTCGAATCCGGCAAACACGTGCTGGTCGAGAAACCCATGGCGATGAACGCCCTCCAGGTCGCCGAGATGGTGGAGGCCGCGCGGGCCAATGACCGGTTCCTGATGGAGGGGATGTGGACACGTTTCCTGCCCGTGCACCAGGTGGCCCGGGACCTGGTGGCCGAGGGCGCGGTGGGAGAGCCGACCGGAGTCTCCGCCGACTTCGGGATCAACCTCCCCTACGACCCCGACCACCGTCTGTTCAACGCCGACCTGGGCGGTGGGGCCCTGCTGGACCTGGGCGTCTACCCACTGTCGTTGGCCTCCTGGTATCTGGGCGAGATGACCGTGGTGGGGGCCACCCGCCACCTGTCCCCGGACCACATGGTCGATGTCAGGACGACCATGCTGCTGCGCGGTGAGAACGGGGTGACGGCCACGCTGGACTGCGCCTCGCGCACCTCGCTGCCCGGACGCGCGGTCCTGTCCGGGACCGCCGGGTGGATCGAGATCGAGCGCTTCTGGGCCGCCACGGACCTGGTACTGCACCGCGACGGCCACGAACCCGAGAGGTTCCACCGGCCCTTCCGCGCCAACGGCTACGAGTACGAGGCCGAGGAGGTGGCGCGCCGTCTGGCCGCGGGCGAGCGGGAGAGCCCACGGATGTCGTGGTCGGAGAGCCGACGGGTCGCCGAGATCATGGACCGGGTCCGTGACATGGGCGGGCTGGTCTACAGCCCCGGCACCGTCAAGGCCGTCCCCTTGGACTGAGCCCCTCCGGAGAACCGGACGGTCGCGTCGGTGGCCCTTCGTGCGCGGGAGGCGCGAGGGCGGGCCGGCGCGACCGGGGCGACCTGTGGAAGAGCGTGCGGGCCAGGGTGAGGGCGTTCATCCGCGCCACCACCATGACCGCGTCCTTGGGCCCGACCTCTCTGGCGAAGTAGGTGTCGAGTTCGGGGTCGCCGCTGCGTGGGGCGACCCCGTAGATACGTCCCTCGAACATCCGGTAGGCGTTGTGGATGAGCAGGGTGTCGGGGTCCAGCCCCGGGCCGTCGCCGAGCCACTTCGCCGCGTCCCAGGACACACGGGCGATATCGGGGGGTACGTGCTGGTCCCGGCGGGGGAAGACGTGAGCGGCGCCCACCCCCTTGCGCCATCCGGAGTAGACGGCCGGGTTTCTGGTGCGCAGCACCACGTAGGTGCCGCTCCAGGGGTGGGTGAGGATCTCCCTGGTGAGGAAGTGCGTGGTCAGGGCGCTGGAGAGCCCGAACCTACGGTGGGCGGGGACCACGCCCGCCGCGTCCAGGTACAGGGCCCGGCGCGAGGCGAACCGGCGCCGGTGGTAGCCGCCCCATCCCACGGGGATGCCCTGCGGGTCCAGGATCAGGGCCAGACAGGAGATCTGGTCGAAGAAGCCGGAGGCGACGCGGGCCCGCCAGTAGTCGGAGTGGTCGGCCCCGAAGGCCCGGGCCGCCAGCCCGAGCAGGGTGGCCTGGAGTCGGTCGCGACAGGAGGGTTCGAGCGCGGCGGGAGAGTTCCAGCGAGCGATCCGATAGCCGTCGCGGATGGGACGCATGATCGGCGGAACACTGAGTTCGTCCGGTTTCAGGTAGGGAATTCGAGTTTTTTCGGGCACGCGGAAGCCCCGCTTTCGTCACTCTGTGATAACAAGTGATTCCTTAACGTAGCTTCTTTGGCGTGTGGTCGTGCCGGGGTTCGATCATTCGGCGGTTCGGACCCCCACCGGCCGCCGACGCGCGGCCCGGGCCCGGTACAGCCGCCACGCGCACAGCGCGTAGGAGGCCGCGATGATACCGGCGATGACGAAACGCGAGGTCATCAGCTGGTCCTCCGGGTAGACCACTCCGGTCAGGTGGTGATCGATGAAACCGTTCTCCATCACCTCGCGTCCGGTCGCCTCACGCGAGGCGTTCTCGATCTCGGTGAGGAAACAGGACCAGCCGACGACGAGGATCCCGAGCGCGTAGGCGGCCACTCCCAGGTGCGGCCAGAAGAGTCGGGGGCGGATCAGCGCCAGGAAGCCGCCGAAGACGACGTAGGCGAAGAACAGGTAGTGGAGGACCATCGCGGTGTGACCGATGAGGAGGATTCCGAAGTGGCTCATACACGGAAACCTAGGATCCGGGGCGTCTCCCTCTCATCGGTCCTCCTACTCGGTCCTCCTGAGTAGGGGTACTCATGCGCCCGGCTCCCGCCCCCGACCCATACGGGTCAGGTGTTCGCCCAGCGCCACCATCTCCTCGCGCAACTCGATCGGCTCCTCTACCTCGATCTCCATGTCGAGCAGCGCGAGATAGCAGGCCATGGCCCTGAGATCGTCGCCCGCGCACAGCAGGACGCAGGAGTTCTCGTCCACCGCCTCGATGGGACCGTAGTGGGCCGCCGGGCCGCGCGCGGCCTCCTCGGCGCCCACCCCCAGCCGGACCCTGGCCTTGATCGGCCACATGTGCAGACTCAGGCGTTCGGACAGATAGGCGGCGACCCCTTGCTCGGGCGGGTCGCGGGGAGGCACCCGAGGGCCGGTCGGGGTGAGCAGGCGGATCCGGTCCACTCTGAAGGTGCGCCAGTCGTCACGCGCGGTGTCCCAGGCCACCAGGTACCAACGTCGCCCGCGCGAGACCAGACGGTGCGGCTCCACGATCCTCCGACTGAGGGAGCCGTCGTGGCTCTCGTAGTCGAAGCGCAGCCGTTCGCCGTCGCGGCAGGCCCCCGCCACCGACGCCAACGTCTCGGGATCCACCGTGGGCCCCCGGCCCGGCATGGGGACGGTGAAGGCGCCCAGCGCGTCCACCCGTCGGCGCAGACGGGAGGGTAGGACCTGGAGAAGCTTGCCCAGGGCCCGCACGGAGGTCTCCTCGATCCCGGCGACCCCGCCCTGGGCCGCGGTGCGCAACCCCACCGCGACCGCCACCGCCTCGTCGTCGTCCAGGAGCAGCGGGGGCAACTCGGCTCCGGCGCCGAGCCGATATCCGCCGCCGGTCCCCATCAGGGCGTGGATGGGGTACCCCAGTTCACGCAGCCGGTCCACGTCACGGCGGACGGTCCGCGGACTCACCTCCAGGCGCTCGGCCAGATCGGATCCGGGCCAGTCCCTACGGAGCTGGAGCAGCGAGAGCAGTTGCAGCAGTCGGGCTGAGGTCGACTTCATGTTCCGAGTGTGCCAAGAGTGGCGGCCGGAATCGGTCCTCCACTACGAGGACCTCACGAGATCAACCCCGAGAACCCGATCGGGGCCGCATCATCAGGTGGGTCAGCGCCGCCGCCCCCTGGAACGCCGCGGCCAGGGCCGAACAGAGCGCGGGGGAGAGGTCGGCCGCAGGTCCGGCCAGGGCGGCGCCGAGCGCGAAGGCGCTCACCTTCACGCTGGCGGCGGTGGTGAACACCTGGGAACGCAGACGTTCGGGGGCCTCCCGACGCCGTACCGCGAGCAGAGCGGCCAGCTGCGGACCCTCCGCCGCGCCCACGAGCGCCACCGCGAGCAGCAGCCAGAGCACGGAGGGCGCCACCGCCGCCCCCGTCACGCCCACGCACTGGACCAGGACGCACACGAACACCACGGTCTCCGGGCGGGTCCGAAGAGGGCGGCGGACGGTCACCAGGTTGGCGGCCAGGGAGCCCACCGCCATCAATGCCAGCAACAGCGCCCCCTGCGCCGCCCCGCCGAGCGTCCGCTCCCCGAGTACTGGGGTGGCGACCACGAAGGCCCCGGTTCCGGCGATCGAGATCGTGGAGACCGCGGTGACCCGCGCCAGGGTCCGGTTCCCCAGCACCGCGCGGACACCGGAGACCAATTCGGCGAGCAGAGGGACACGTTCGGGAGGGCGCTTACGATCGGGCAGGGCCAACGCCGCGGGCACCGCCAGGGCGACGAGGGCCGCCGCGACCACGACCGAGGTCAGGGCACCGAACCCCAGCGCGACCGCCCCGGCCAGGGCGGGCCCCACCAGGGAGGCGGCGCCGAAGGTCATCGCGTCCCAGGTGCTCACCCCGGTCGCCCTCGAAGCGGAGACCACCCGGGGCAGTTGGGCGGTCCACCCTCCGGACAGCGCCGGACTCGGCAGCCCCACGATCAGGGCCAAGGCCACCACCGGCGCCACGTGCAGGCGCCCCACAGGCAGGGCGACGGCCACCAGACCCAGCGCGTACAGAACCAACAGGATCGCGAGCAGCCGTCCCGGACGCCGGGACCGGTCCAGGGCCACACCGACCAGAGGGCCGCCGATCGCGGCGGTGGCGGTCACCCCCGCCAGCAGGGCCGAACCCGTGGCCGCGCTTCCGGTGACCGCGACCCCCAGCAGCAGAAGGGCCGGCCCCGAGGCCTCGTCCCCCGTACGCGCGGCCGTCGCTCCGCACAGATAGAGCACCGTCGCATAACGCTCGCTCATCCACGGAAAACTACAAAGTAACGAGAAAGAACTCCATGGGCGTTACATTGGAGTCATGGCACCCGGAGAACCCTTCGTCGAGCCGACCCCGGTGGGTTCCACCAGGGCCTTGGCCGAACGCACCACCGACCTGCTCAACGCGCTCGCCGACCGGACCACGGACGCGACGACGATCACCACGATCCTGACCAGGCACGGAGAGATCGACCCCGAGCTGGACGAGGAGGACGTCGCGGCCCTGCGCGAGGTCGCCGTCGAACTGCGCCACGTACTGGCCGCCGACACCCTGGAGAGGACGGCCACCCGACTCAACACCCTGCTCGCGCGCGAGGCCCGCCCACCACGCCTGGCCGACCACGGCGGAAGCCACCCGTGGCACCTGCACGCCGACAGCGACGACGAGGCGCCCTGGGACGAATGGTTCGCGGCCTCCACCGGCCTGTTCCTGGCCTCGCTCGTCTCCCAGCGGCAACGTCTGCCCGGCGGGGTGTGCGCGGCGCGCGACTGCGAACGGGTCTTCGTCGACACCGCCCACGGCAGCGGACGACGCTACTGCTCTCGTCGCTGCGCCACCCGCACCCGGGTCGCCGCCCACCGTCGAGCCCGAGGCCGCACCTCCTAGCCCAGCGAGGCCTCGGGGATCAGGACGCTCAGGCAGGTCACGCATCCTTCGAGCTTCTCGAACTCGGAGATGTCCACCGGCAGCACCCGCAGATGCTCGGCGGTCAGCAGATGCACGGTCTCCGTGGCGGCGGCACTGACCAGCACGTCGCGCCCGCCCAAGGGGACGACGTGGGCGCCGGGCTCCTCCGCGACCGGGCGGATCGGCGGCAGGTCGGCCGACTCCACCGCCTCCGGCAGACCGATCAACGAACCGTCCGGCAGCGCGGTGACCGCCGACTTCAGGTGCAGAACCCGCCCCAGACGGACCCGACGCACCTCGCGACCCAAGGGCGCCAGCAGCCGTTCGAGCTGGTCGGCGCCCTCCTCGTCGGTCCTGCCGTCCACACCCACGTAGACGGTGTTCCCGACCTGGAGGACGTCGCCCCCGTCCAGGTTCCCGGGCTTCTCGATCCGGGCCACCCTCAACCCGAGGGAACGGGCGGCCCGCTCGGCGCCCTCGACCTCACCACGCCGCTCCCGGGCCCCCGGCCTGGTGACCACGGCCAGGTTCTCGCACACCACCAGGGTGTCCTCCACGAACACCGCGTCGGGGTGCTCGGGGGCCGGATCCACCTCCACCACCCGCCACCCCGCCGAGGCCAGCGTCTCCTGATAGATCGTGTACTGACGTGCGGCGAGCACCGGATCCACCACGGAGCGGGAGAGATGGGTGACGATGCCCTCGGACAGTCGGTGCCCCGGCGGCCGGGTCAGGGCGATCCCACGATAGGTGTAGCCGTCCAATGCGTTCTCCTGCTGTGTTAGGGGAAGGGAGCCGGACTCCGCGATGGGGCCGCAGCCTATCCGCGTCCTTTCCCGGGATCGGTGATCGGCACGCGGGGTGGGCGACTTGTCCCGGGACGTTCTCCCAGGCAGGCTGGACCCCATGGACGTGATCGTGGTCGGCGGCGGCATCGTGGGAACCAGCGCGGCGTTCCACCTGGCGGGCAAGGGCGTGTCCACCGCGTTGGTGGACGCCGCCCACGCGGGCCAGGCCACCGCGGCGGGGACCGGCATCGTCTTCCCCTGGCCCTTCCCCTGGGACGACCCGCGGGAGCAGGAGTTCAAACTGCGCGCCGCCGAGCACTATCCGCGTCTCATGGCCGAACTGGCCGAGGACGGGCATCCGGCCGGCTACGAGGTCGTCGGCGGGCTGTCGGTCGACCGCGAGGGGGACGACTCCGGGTTCGACCTGCTCGACACGTTGTCGCGCCGCCCGGAGTTCTCCACCATGGGACGCGTGGAACGCCTCGCCCCGGGCGAGCCGCGCGCCCACTTCCCACTGATCCCCGAGGAGTACGGCGGCGTATACATCGAGGGCATGGCCCGGGTGAACGGCCGTACCGCCCGATCCGCGCTGTTCGACGCGGCCGAGGAACGCGGACTGCGCTACTTCAAGGGCGACGCGCGCCTGCTGTGGAACGGACACCGGGTGACCGGCGTCCGCGTGGGCACCGAGGACCTGGAGGCCGACACGGTGATCGTCGCGGCCGGCGCCTGGTCCACCGAACTCCTCGCGGTGACCGGCGTCGACCTGGGCGTACATCCGATCCGCGGCCAGATGACGCACTTCTCCCTCCCCGGCCGGGACACCCGATCCTGGCCGGTGGTGCGGTTCGGCGAACGCGACTACTACGTGAGCGCCGCCGCGCCGGATCGCGTGGTCACCGGAGGCACCGTGGAACCCGAGGCGGGCTTCGACCGCAGGGTGACCGCCTCGGGGCTGCTGGAGAACCTGTCCACCGCCCTGGAGGTCCTGCCCGAACTGAGCGAGGCCACCGTGGTCGAGACCAGGGTCGGTTTTCGCCCCGGAACCCACGACGGACGCCTCTCCCTCGGGCCGATCGAACGGCTGCCCGGGGTCGTGGTCGCCACCGGCGCGGGCTCCCAGGGGCTGACCTTCGGCCCCTTCCAAGGGCTGGTCGCGGCCCGGCTGGCGATGGGGCAGGACCCGGGCGTCGACCTGTCCGCCTTCGTCCCCGACCGCGCGCAGAGCCCCACCTGGGGCCGTCCGGGAGGAACCCGGCAGGGTTGAGTAGGCGTACTCAGGCTCGGAACGGCGCGAAGGCCCAGGATGGGGGTATGAGCACCCCCACTCCTCTCCCCAGGTCCACCGCCCAGTTCTACCTCCAGGCGATCATCGCCTTCGCGGTCTCCTCCATCGGCGTCACCGTCGGCATCTTCTACCTGCCGGTCGACCCCTGGGTCCGCGCCTTCCTCGGGATGAGCGTCCTGTTCGTCATCACCTCCACGTTCACCCTGGCCAAGTGCGTCCGCGACCGTCAGGAGGATCTGATCGCGGCCGAGCAGGCCCAGTACCACCAGCAGATGCCGATCTGGCAGGGCGACCCCGTCCGCTCCTGAGACGCCCGGGGCGGCACCGGATCCCTTCCGGTGCCGCCCCGAGAACGGTGTTCAGACGTTGGGCGGAAGGTCGGTGCCCGCGCCCCGTCGCCGTGCGCGCGGCGGGGCGTGCCCCGTGTGGGAGGCCGCCTTCTCACCGGCACCGCGGACCTGGAGCCCCGCGTCGGCGATCATCGCCAGATCGTCCCGACCGGCCTGCCCCTCGCTGGTGAGGTAGTCGCCCAGGAAGATCGAATCGGCGATGTGCAGCCCCAAGGGTTGCGACGAGCGCAGATGCATCTCCCGACCGCCCGCCAGCCGTACCTCCACGTCGGGGAAGACGAAGCGGGTCGCGGCCAGGATCCGCAGACAGCGCGGGGGCGTCAACTCCCAGGTGCCCTCCAGGGGCGTGCCCTCGAAGGGCATGAGGAAGTTGACCGGCACCGAGTCCGGCTCCAGCTCCCGTAGGGCGAACAGGGCGTCGATCAGGTCCTCGTCGCTCTCGCCCATCCCCACGATCAGCCCCGAACAGGGGGAGAGGCCGGCGTGGGTCGCGCTCCGTACCGTCGCCACCCGATCCGCGAAGTCGTGGGTGGAGCAGATGTCGGAGTAGCGTTCCTCGGAGGTGTTGAGGTTGTGGTTGTAGGCGTCCACGCCCGCCTCGCGCAGCCGGTCGGCCTGCCCCTCGGAGAGCAGCCCCAGACAGGCGCACACCTCGACGTCGGGGTGGTCCCGCTTGATGCCCTCCACCGTCGGGGCCAGACGGTCCACGTCGCGGTCGGTGGGGCCGCGGCCACTGGCCACCAGACACACGCGGGCCGCACCCGCGGCGACCCCGTGGGAGGCCAGCTCACGGGTCCGGTCGGGGTCGAGCCAGGTGTACTTGACGATCCCGGCCCGGGATCCCAGGCGCTGGGAGCAGTAGGAGCAGTCCTCCGGGCACAGGCCGCTCTTGACGTTGACGAGGTAGTTGAGCTTGACGAGCCGTCCGAAGTGGTGATGGCGGACCCTGGACGCCGCCGCGACCAGCTCCATCAGCTCCTCGTCGGAACCCTTCAGGACCCGGAGAAGCTCGTCACGGGTGGGCGGCAGGCGTCGTAGGGCCTTCTCTGCGAGGGAATCGAATGTCGTCACGCCCTCGATCCTGGACGCGACACGGGTGCCCTGACAGCCACCGAACCCGCCAGGTTTCGGGCCGAGTTCTTGTGCGGTCGAGACCATCGACGTACGGGATCAGGCCCGGCTCCACACGGCGGGATAAGGAGAAAGAGGATGTCGGGCCTCCAGAACCGCGCTGAGACAGTAGGGGAGCGCGCACAACACTCCGCTCATAATCGACCAGGCCGGGCTCCAGGGCACGAACACACCGAGCACGAGCACGATGGGAAAGATCAGAGTGAATGCCCAACGAGGCCACACGTGGCGAGGACGCCCCAAGAACGGCGCGACCGTCCCCGCGGTCCTGCGTTTCCACATGGGACCGAGGATCAAAGGTGTCATGATGAAGGGCAGAACAGCGAGCGGAAACCCCTCGCCCTGTTGCCACACAAGCCCCAGCAGAGCCACCGCAACCGCGGCGGCCCCTCCGGAGAAGGCCCCCGTCCCCAGACAGAAGAGCAGGTAGGAGCGGCGCAGCCGCAGCGCGATCTCTCGGTGCTCTCGCCAGGCCTGCTCACCGAGGGGCGTACCGATCAGTGCCTCCATGCGTAACCATGACACCACGGCCTGATTGAGAAGAGGGGGCGGCCAGAGGATGTGGACACATCGTCTCCATTCCAGGGGTGGGGTAGAAGGAGCGTCCGGCTCGCGAAACACCCTACACAGAAGTGCGCTCCGGACTCCGGTGTGTACCATTGAGGCCCGCGCCCGAACGACCCCCCGGGGACCACCATGTCCGATCTGGCTCGAACTCGTGCCGAAACACTCGCGAACATCCTCTACGCCGAACACGACCTCGATGGGGCCGTCGGTCGGGCCCGTGCCCAGGAACGCTCTCGAAGCGAGGACCCCTGGTCGCACTATGTTCTGGGCCTGGCCTTGGGCATGCGCTACATCGGCAGTGACGACCCCGCGGACATCGAGGGTGCTCTGGAACATCTGGAGAGGGCCATTCGCCTGGGGGGCGAGAACGATCCCCACGCCGCCGATTTCCGTCAACAACTGGCCGGTGCTCTGAGTATCCGGTGGACACGTGCGCTCATGGACGATCCGGACACCGACCCCTCCGAATTGGCGGGCGCGCTGGAACTGGCTCGTGAGGCGTTGGAGATGACCGAGGAGAACAGCCCCCACCTTCCCGTCCGGTCGATGCAGGTGGCCGAGTTCCTCGCCCAGGGGGCGGCCGGCCCGGAGGGCCTCACCGAAGCGCTGGGGCTCACTGAACGCGCACTCGCCATGGCTCACCCGGACGACCCTCGCCTGTCGAGGTTCCAGCACGCCCACGCCCAGATCATGTCGCGTATCGCCTCCCAGGAGGACGCGCCCCCGGGCATGGCCTTGGCCGCGGAGAACTCCGCCATGAGAGCCGGCCACCTCGCGCCCGCTTACGATCCGACCCAGTTGAAGATCTTCGAAACGATCCAGACGACCCGACTCCTCAGGATCCGAAGCGCCGGCTGAACACGGCCCCCACCACTGCGCCCCGAGGCGAATATCGGAGAGTGTTCGACCACTCCAGCGTTGCGTCCCCCGTTCGCCGCCGCCGTTGGGCACCGTGGTGCCGACAGGGCCTCGGGTGCGCCCTGGAAAGGAGCTCTCGTTGAGAGAAACCGGTAGGAGCGGGGCGGGACACCACGACGGTGGCGCCGACCTCGCCCACGTGACCATGATCGCGGCGGCCGCCGCGATGGGCGGCTTCCTGTTCGGCTACGACAGCGCCGTCATCAACGGCGCCGTCGACGCCATCCAGGCCCACTTCCAGGTGGGGCCGGCCGTCCTCGGATTCACCGTAGCCTCGGCGCTGTTGGGCTGTGTGGTGGGCGCCGCCACCGCCGGTAACATCGCCGACCGGCTGGGGCGTATCCGCGTCATGCAGATCGCCGGCGTGCTGTTCGCGGTCAGCGCGATCGGCTCGGCACTGCCCTTCAGCGTCTGGGACCTGACCTTCTGGCGGATCCTGGGCGGGGTGGCCATCGGTATGGCCTCCGTGATCGCCCCCACCTACATCGCCGAGGTCTCCCCGGCCGCCTATCGAGGGCGTCTGGCCTCCTTGCAACAGCTCGCCATCGTGCTGGGGATCGCCGCCTCGCAGCTGGTCAACTACGCCATCGCCGCGGGGGCCGGCGGCAGCGCCCGTGACACGATCGGCCCGCTCCAGGCCTGGCAGTGGATGCTCGGCGTGGAGATGCTGCCCGCCCTGGTCTACCTGGCGTTGAGCCTGGTCATACCGGAGTCGCCCCGATATCTGGTGCGATTGGGCCGGGTCGACCAGGCACGGCGGATCCTGGAGGACGTCGAGGGCGGCGGTCAGGCCAGGGTCGACCGTCGGATCAACGAGATCCGCGAGGCCCTGGGGTCGGAGGTCCGCCCCCGGCTGCGCGACCTGACCGGACGCTACGGTCTGCTGCCCATCGTGTGGATCGGTATGGCCGTCTCGGCCTTCCAACAGTTGGTGGGCATCAACGTCATCTTCTACTACTCCAGCTCCCTGTGGCAGTCGGTGGGGGTGGCCGAGGGCGACTCCCTGCTGTTGAGCCTGTTCACCTCGGTGGTCAACATCATCGGTACCGTCATCGCGATCATGCTGGTGGACCGGGTGGGACGAAAGCCCCTGCTGTTGGTGGGATCGGCCGGGATGACGGTGGCGTTGGCGATCGCCGCCTTCGCGTTCTCGCACGCCCAGGTCCAAGGTGACACGGTCACGCTCCCCTTCGCCTGGGGTGCGGTGGCGCTGGTGTCCGCGAGCTCCTTCGTGCTGTTCTTCGCCCTGTCCTGGGGTGTGGTGGTGTGGGTGCTGCTGGGGGAGATGTTCCCGCTGCGCATCCGCGCGGCCGCCATGGGCGTGGCCACCGCGACCCAGTGGCTGACCAACTGGCTCATCACGGTCAGCTTCCCGAGCCTGCGGGACTGGAGCCTGCCCGGCGCCTACATGATGTACTCGGGCTTCGCGCTGCTGTCCTTCCTCTTCGTGCTCAAGTTCGTTCGTGAGACGAAGGGCAAGACGCTGGAGGAGATGACCGGCTGAGACCGGTCCAAGAGTGATCGCCGCCCTTCGAGGATCCCGTTCCGGGTCCTTCGAAGGGCGGCGTCTCGTATTCGACCGGCCCCGAATGCCTCGACCGCGGCGGGTGGCCCCGAGCGGGGATAGGGCCGGCCCCTGCCGATACTCCGGTGAGCCAATGGTCAGAGGCGGTAGAAGGCCGCGGCGTTGTCGTGGAGCACCGCGTCCAGGTGCTCGCCTGCGGCCTCGGCCACCAGCTCCAGATCCGTGTCGGCGAAGGGGCGTCGCGCCCGCGTGGAGGGAAGGTCGGTGCCCACCATCAGCGCGGTCGGATCGACCTCGATCACGGCCCGCATCGCCTCGAGGGGATCCAGGTCGACGCGCCCGAAGCCGGTGGCCTTGACCCGCACCCCCCGTTCGACCAGCCGCAACAGGGTGTGCAGCCCATCGGAGCGCAGCCCCAGATGGTCCACGCTCACGGACGGCAGGGCCGCCACGGTCGAGGCGATCCCGTCCAGGTCGCGGGCGTCGACGTAGAGCTCGGTGTGCATACCGGCCACCTCGTGGACCCGGCGGGCCAGGGTGTCCAGGTGTTCCAGGCTCGCGGAACCGCCTCGTCGCAGGTTGAACCGGACGGCGCGCACCCCCAGTTCGGCGAGTTCGACGACGCGCGCGTCCAGGGTGTCGTGCGGGATCTGGGTGACCCCGACGAAACCGGGCCCCAGCTCCCTCAGGGCGTGGAGCAGGTAGTCCTGGTCGAACCCCTGAAAGGACCCGGAGACCACCGCCCCTCCCACCACCCCGAGAGTCTCCACACGGCGGCGATACCGCTCGACGGTGAACTCCTCGGGCAGGTAGCCCTGGTTCGGGATCAGGGGGAAACGAGGGTCGATGATGTGCAGGTGGGCGTCGAAGAACGGCCGGGGAGTGCTCACGGCGGGTCGCCTCTCGAAAAGTCGGCTTCGGGCCCCGGACTCTACCGAGCACTCGACGTCACGCCCCGGAAGGAACCGCCCTCTCCGGACGGAGGCACGGATCCTCCGCGCCGGAAGGCGACCCCGGCCGCGCTGTGGGGCGTGTCCCCGAAGGAACACGCCCCACAGCGCGACGTCAGTCCTCCTCGCCCCGTGCGGGCACCCGGCCCTCCAGTAGGTCGCGCACCTCCTCGGCGTCGGTCTCGCGCAGCTCCTCGTCCAGGAACAGCCAGCGGGTGACGCCGATCGACTCCAGGAACGGCAGATCGTGGCCGGCCACCAACAGGGCCCCCTCGTAGGCGGACAGCGCACCGATCAGCTGGCGGACGCTGGACACGTCCAGGTTGTTGGTGGGCTCGTCCATGATCAGCAGTTGCGGCGCCGGTGACGCCAGCATGGTCATCGCCAGGGTCGCCCGGAACCGTTCCCCGCCCGAGAGCGTTCCCGCCTCCTGGTCGGCCCGCGCGCCCCGGAACAGGAACTTCGCCAGCTGGGCACGGATGTTCTGCGGGGGCACGTTCGGCGCGGCCCGCTCCACGTTCTCGGACACCGACAGATCCTCGTCCAACAGGTCCAGCCGCTGGGGCAGGAAACGCACCGGCACCGTGACGCGGGCCTCGCCCTCCGCCGGCTCCAGCTCCCCGGCCAGGGTCCGCATGAAGGAGGTCTTGCCGGCCCCGTTGCGACCCACCAGGGCGATCCGCTCGGGTCCGCGGATCGTCAGGTCGGCTTCGGAGAGACGTCCGTATCGAGGGCGTAGTCCGCTCACCCGGGCCACGTCCCGACCGGCGGGCACGACGGTGTGCGGCAGCTCCACCCGGATCTCGGCGTCCTTGCGGACGGCCCCCTCGGCCTCCTCCTTGCGGTCGCGTGCCTGTTGGAGCCGGTCCTCGTGCAGTCCCTTGAGCCTGCCGGCCGACTCCTGGGCCGAACGCTTGAGGTTGCCGGCGACGATCTTGGGGATGCCCCCTTGGGCGTCCAACTTCTTGCTCTGCCGTCGACGGCGGGCCAGCTTGATCTGGGTCTCCTCCATCTCCTTCTTCTGTTTGCGCAGGTCGGACTCGGCCGCGCGCAGGGTCCGTTCGGCCGCCTCCCGCTGGACGTCCAGAGCCTCCTGGTAGGCGGACCAGCCGCCTCCGTACCAGGTGATCTCGCCCTTGCGGAGTTCGGCGGTGCGGTCGACCCGCTCCAGCAGGTCCAGATCGTGGCTGACCACGATCAGGGTGCCCGAGCGCCAGGAGTCCACGGCGTCGTACAGACGTCGTCGGGCGAACAGGTCGAGGTTGTTGGTGGGTTCGTCGAGCAGCAGCACGTCGGGGCGTTCCATGAGCAGCGCGGCCAGGCGCAGCAGCACGGTCTCCCCGCCGGAGAGCCGACCCACGGTGCGGTCCAACCCGATGCCGTCCAGCCCCAGGGTGCCCAGGGTGGCCATGGCGCGTTCCTCGACGTCCCAGTCGTCGCCGATGATCTCGAAGTTGGTCTCGCTCGCGTCCCCGGCTTCGATCGCGTTGAGCGCGGCGCGCTTGTCGGCGATGCCCAGGGCCCGATCCACCGTCAGGTCGGTGTCCAGCGTGATGTTCTGCGGCAGGTAGGACAGGTGGCCGTGGACGGTCACCGCCCCGTGCGCCGGGGTGAGCACCCCGGCCATCAGGCGCATCAGGGTCGACTTGCCCGAGCCGTTGACGCCGACCAGGCCGGTGCGTCCCCGTCCCACGGCCATGGACAGGCCGTCGAAGACGGTGGTGTCGTCGGCCCAGCGGAAGGTCAGGTCGGAGCAGGTCACCGAGGCGTCGGAGGTGACGGGAAATGACATGGTGTTCTCGCAGACGGAAGCGTGATGGGAAAGGGCTTCGTATGCGAGCACCACGCGGCCGACGGCCGGGCAGAGAGGTGAAGGGATCCTGAGGAACGAGGGACGGCCCGTGCACCGAGGTTGCAACCACGCGAAGAAGACGACCGGGGGTCGTACCGCGTGATGATCGCGAACCTCAGATGCGCAACGTCCACCTCATTCGTAGACAACAGGACGTGAGTACTTTACCCACCCCGGCTCGGCTGTCAACCATGGCGCCGTCGTGCCGTGGGTCTCATCGCTCCAGGTCGATTCTTCGTTGGAGGAACTCCTCCCGGTCGATCTCTCCTCTGGCGTAACGCATCCGTAGTTCCTGTTCGGCGGGGTCCAGAGGCGGGGGAGCGGGCGGGTACGGCTCGTTCGGCCGGTCGACGGTGCGACGGCCTCGGGCGGAAGTTCCGGCCTCTCCCGCGAGGAGCACGAAGAAGAAGGCCAGGGGCAGGATGACCAGGATCATGATCATCGCGATGAAGACGGGCATGGGTCCCCTCCCGTGGTCCGCGCGAGAGACGGCTCTCCCTCGCCCTCACCTCCTTGTCTACCCTTCCGGAGGGGAGCGCACCAGGGGGAACATGGACCTGTGGACAGCGACCACGGGTGCACGTTTCGTCCCTTATCGCCGTAATCTGGGTTGCCGCGATCCGGAATCCGCTCGACCTCGGGAAGAAGGGGCGGAATGCGCGTCCTCCTCGTGGACAACCACGACAGCTACACATTCAACGTCTTCCAACTCCTGGCCCGCGTCCTGGGCGAGGAGCCGCGCGTGCTCGCCAACGACGCCGCGGAATGGGAGGGGTTCGACCCCGCCTCGGTGGACGCGGTCGTGGTGTCACCGGGCCCCGGGCATCCCGCCGTCACCCGCGACCTGGGACGGGTCCCCGCGCTGTTGAGCCGCCTGGACCTCCCCGTCCTGGGGGTCTGCCTGGGCCACCAGGCCATCGCGCACCTGGCCGGGGCACGGGTCGATTCGGCCCCCGAGCCCCGCCACGGTCACCTGAGCCGTATCCGCCACACCGGTACCGGACTCTTCGCCGGCGTGCCCCAGGACTTCACCGCCGTGCGCTACCACTCGCTGGCGGTCTCCGAACCCCTTCCCGACACCTTGCGGGCGACCGCCTGGGCCGAGGACGGGGTGATCATGGCCCTGGAACACCGCGATCTGCCCCGATGGGGGGTCCAGTTCCACCCGGAGTCGATCTCCGGGGAGTACGGCGCGGAACTGATCTCCGGCTTCCTCGACCTGGCCCGACCGCACGCCCGACGTCGCCCCTCCCTCGCCACGGTCCCCACGCCCCCGCGCGCGCTCGGCCCCGAGACCGCGCCCCTCCACGTCGCGGAGATCGATCGGGCCGTGGACACCGAACACGCCTTCGTCCACCTGTACTCCGACGCCGAGTACGCGTTCTGGCTGGACAGCTCCCGCCCGGAGGGGCCGGCCCGCTTCTCCTTCCTGGGCGCGGCCGAGGGCCCCACCGCCGAGGTGCTCACCTACGACGTGGGCGACGAGGGCGTCCGCGTACGCACCCCCTCGGGTGTCTCGACGGAACCCGGCACCGTCTTCGACGCCCTGGAACGCCGCACCGGACACGCTCCCCGCCCCACCGGCCTCCCCTTCGACCTCGCCGGGGGATACGTGGGGTACCTGGGGTACGAGCTCAAGGCCGACAGCGGGGCCTCGAACACCCACACCGCCGCGACCCCCGACGCCGTGTGGATGCGGTGCGACCGACTCGTGGCCGTGGACCACCACGAGGACCGCACCTACGTGGTCTCCTCCGAAGGAGGTGACGAGGGCAGGGTCTGGGTCGAGGCCACCCGGGCCGCCCTGGTCGACCTGCCCGCGCCTTCGCCCCCGCCGCCCGGCGCGGCCCCCGCCCACCTGCCCGACCTGCTCGAACGCCCGGGTCCGGGCTACGTCGACGACGTGAAGACCTGTCTGGGATACCTCGCCGAGGGGGAGAGCTACGAGATCTGCCTGACCGACCGGGTCCATCTGCCCGACCTGGGGGAGGGCGACGATCTGGACTTCTACCGTCGACTGCGCGCCGCCGCCCCGGCCCCCTACGCGTCCTTCCTGCGGCTGGGGGAGGTGACCGTCATGAGCGCCTCGCCCGAGCGGTTCCTGCGGGTGGGCTCCGACCGGGTGGCCGAGAGCCGCCCGATCAAGGGCACCGCCGCGCGTCACGCGGACCCCGAGGTCGACGCCCGGATCGCCGAGGAGCTGAGGCTGGGGGCCAAGACCCGCGCCGAGAACCTCATGATCGTGGACCTGCTCCGCAACGATCTGGGGCGTGTGTGCGAGATCGGTTCGGTGGAGGTGCCGGCCTTCATGTACGTGGAGTCGCACGCCACCGTCCACCAGTTGGTCTCCACGATCCAGGGGCGTCTGCGTCCGGAGGTGACGACCCTGGAGGCCGTGCGCGCCTGTTTTCCCGCCGGTTCGATGACCGGCGCCCCCAAGGAGCGCACGATGGAGATCATCGACCGGTTGGAGGGCTCGGCGAGGGGCGTGTACTCGGGTGCCCTGGGCTATGTGTCGCACACCGGCGAGGCCGACCTGAGCGTGGTCATCCGCACGGCGGTGCGGGCCGGCTCAGAGGTGACCGTGGGGGCGGGAGGGGCGATCGTCCTGGACTCGGTCCCGGAGGAGGAGTACGAGGAGATGCTGCTCAAGGCGGGTGTTCCCGCACGGGGACGCTGACCACCGGCGCCCCTCTCGTTCAGGGCCCGAAGGCCCGTAGGGCGGTGTCGACGAGGGCGTCGGCGTACTCGGCGGTGAGCGGACCGGAACGGTGCAGCCAACGCTGGAAGAGCGGGGCGTAGAGCGTTTCGAGCATCAGGTCGAGATCGGCGTCGGGGGAGAGCTCACCGGCCTCGCGCGCGCTGAGCAGGCGCGCCCTCTTGGCCTCGTCCAAAGGTCGGGCGAACTCCTCCCGGTATCGGGCGGCGAGGGTCTCGTTGTCGGAGACGGCGGTGTTGACGGCGCGCATCAGCCGGTCGAAGGCCGGATCGGTGAACTCCTCTACGGTGGCGCGCAGGACGAGCCGCAGATCGGCCCGCAGATCCCCGGTGTCCGGAAGCGCGATGTCGTCTCCGTCCCGGTTCTCGCCGAGGGCGAGGATGGCCGCGAAGACGACCGCGTCCTTGGAGGGCCAGCGTCGGTAGATGGTCTGTTTACCGACCCCGGCGCGGGAGGCGATGGCCTCGATCGAGACCCCGTCGTAGCCCTCCTCGGCCACCAGGGCCCGGGTGGCCTCCAGGATGGCCCGTCGTGAACGTTCCTTGCGCCGGGAGTGGTCCGGCCCTTTGTTGTCGGTCATGGCCTCAGCGTACCCCCGAAAAGAAACGAGACGGTCCGTTTTGAATGTGTTCGCGCCTCCGTCCACGGACCCCCCGAAGACGCCCTCAACAGGCGCCCACCCGCGCCGTGGACCGCAGGACACCACCATCGTGGGTGGACACCCAGGCCGTCCCGCAGGTGAAGGGCACCTCGGCGCACCCCTTGGACAGGCACGGCTCCCAGGAGCCCTCCGGCGGGTCGACCCCCTCCCTCTCCAACGCCCGTACCGCCGCACACCCCGGGCCGGGCTCGTCCGGCCCCAGGGTCGCCAACAGAGCGTGGGCCCCGCGCGGCCCGAAGGCCGCCACGGCGCGACGACGCAACAACCGCTCCGTCTCCGGAGGCAGCCCCTCACGGAACACCCTCGCCTCGGACAGGGTGACCAACGCCAGATCCAGGGCCGCCCGCTGGTCGGTGGTGAGTTCGGGGTGGCCCCATTCGTAACGGCGCAGATGCTCCAGCCACAGATCGCGTCGCCGCTCGGGGGCCAGCTCGGCGAACATCAGCCGGCGTCGCACCAGGGGATGGGAGACGAACGCGTCGTAGTCGGTCGGCAGACGAGTACGGTGGGCCTCCACCCACTCCCTGGCCAGCGCGTGGTCGGAACGGGCCAGAGGCGGGGTGCGGCGGCCCAGGGCCATCACCAACGCGGCGCGCGCCCCCGTGGCCAGGCGGCTCAACCGGCATGGACGCTCCTCGGCGGGGAGGGGGATCCTGGCCCGGCTCACCTCTCCCAAGGTCTCCAGAACCCTGAGGGTGGCCCGGGCCCCCAGCCCCAGGACCAGGGGCGGGATCATCGACGCCCCCTTCCAGCAGCGCTCCCTCGACCCGCCCAGACGGATCAGCGTCGGCACCCACGGCGCCGTCGGCCCCCACTGACGGGTCCGCCGGAACCGCACGTCCGGGTGGGTGAGCGGCAGGGTCTCCAGCCGGCCTTCGGAGACCGCCGCGACCGCCGCGGAGATGTTCGCGCACCGTTCGCACGAGGCGTCGAAAGCCAACACGTACCGAGCCCGCACGTCCTTCATGAGCCCCCTTCCTGAACCGGTACCAGTCTTGGCGGGCCCGGTCGTACGTGGGGCGGGTTTTCGGAACTCGGGGTGCGGAATCGCCACCGGCCCACGGGCAAAACGGAGCGAATGCGGATCAACCCGGAATCGCACACCGGGGTTCTGGACGCACCTTCCGTCCTCGACCGACCGGACCCTCTCCACCCGACGGGTCCGTGCCCAAGGCTCGGACGCTCCCGCGCGGACCGGCCTGGAAAGAGCGGAACACACTGGTCACGGCGGTATCCACCGTTTTCCACGAGAACCGTCCGGGTAGGAGGCCAGGAGCGATACCGGACGGGCTCCTCGATGCCGCCCTGTGTCCCATGGCGTGACCACAGGGAACCGAGTGACTGACGAGAGGTATGTGGCTCATGACCGTTTCCACCACTCCGATGAACCTCACGCGGGCCGCCCACGTCGGGATCTCGGTCTCGGACCTGGACGCCTCGATCACTTTCTACCGGGCACTCACCGGCCGCGAGCCCAGCGTCGCGAACGAGACCATGCACAGCGTGCCGTTCGGACACTCGCAAGGACTCTCCACCGCGAGGTTGAGGTACGCCACCTTCGACCTCGACAACATCGGCATCGACCTCATCGAGTTCCGGGAACCCGTCGGCGAACGGACGGAGGGCGCCGCGAACCGACCGGGTTCGATGCACCTGTGCCTCAAGGTCGACGACTTCGACACGGTGTACCGGCGCATGAAGGAGGCCGGCTACGACTTCCTGGGCGAGGACTACACGTTCATCGCGGGCGAGGTCACCCCGGACGCGGCCCTGGGCACCCAGGTCGCCTACTTCAACGACCCGGACGGCACCAACCTGGAGATCATCCGCCCCGAGGGCGGGTTCTCCAACTGAGGACGCCCGCCACGGGCCGGCCGGGGATCAACCTCCGGCCACGGCCCCCTCGTCGGGGCTGATCCACAACGCCTCGGCGGCCACCAGCCCGAGCGCCCGCTCCTGCTCCTCCTCCTCGGGCTCGGGACGCACACCGATCCGGATCGATCCGGCGAAGGGCAACCGCTCCACGACCCGGACCCGTCTACCGATGCCGATGTCGATGTCGGTGAGATAGCGCAGCAGCTCGGGGTCGGTGTCGTTGACCCGCACGATCACCCCCGAGGTCCCCGCCTCGGCCTCGGACAGCAGCACGGACTCGCGTTGGACGATGGCGCCCTCACGCGTGGGGATGGGGTCGCCGTGCGGATCCACCACCGGGTCGCCCAGATGCGCGGCGATACGGTCGACGAACTTGTCCGAGACCACGTGTTCCAGGATCTCGGCCTCGTCGTGCACCTCGTCCCAGGAGTAGCCCAATTCGGCCACCAGGTAGGTCTCCAACAACCGGTGACGGCGCAGGACCGCCAGCGCCGCCTTGGTCCCGGTCTCGGTGAGGCTGACGTTGCCATAGCGCTGATGCTGGACCAGGCCGAGCTCGTTGAGCTTGCGCAGCATCCCCGACACCGAGGAATTGGACACCGAGAGCCGTTCGGCCATCCCGGAGATCGTCACCGGCCCGGTGCCGCGCTCCTGGAGGTCGTAGATGACCTTCACGTAGTCCTCGGCCGATGTGGACGGCCTTCCCGGTGTGTTCCCCATGCCCGTAACCGTACCGTGGACCGCCGCTCTGGGGCGCTGAGCCGGAGCGCGCCTGTGGACGGTGTCGCCTCACCCCCGACCTACGACGAAGGTGGGGCGGCCGCGCGGATCGCTCCGCACGGCCGCCCCACCGCGCACGCCCTCGTTCCGGGACCCGGAGAGGGGGTCAGGCCAGAGGGCGGGCCCCGGCCTCACCGGACTCGATGACGAAACGCGCGCGATCGGTGATGGGCGCACCCGGTGAGCTCACCTTGTCGACCACCCGATAGTCGGCGGTCCACTCGGTGGGGGTGACGGTGTTGCGCACATAGCCACGACGGCGGTTGATGAACTTGATGTGCGGGTTCTCCTGAAGCTGGACGGCGTCGCCCGGGTTCTGCTCCGCCCCGTCCCGGCCGCTGGTGAAGGAGGTCCCCACCAGCTCGGTGGCGACCGTGGCCGAGTCGGGGTCGTCGAAGTCGGCCTTGACGTCGACCACGTAGTTGGCGTGCACGTCACCGGTGATGACCACCGGGTTGGACACCTGGGCGAGCTCGTCCCGGACCCCGTCGCGCTCGACCTTGTAGTTGTCCCAGGCGTCGTCGCTGAAGTTGGTGGCGTCCCCCTCGGCGAAGTCGCGCTGGGAGAAGAACACCTGCTGGGCGAGCACGTTCCAGGTCGCCCTGGACTCGGACAGCCCTCGCGAGAGCCACCGGCGCTGGTCGGCGCCGAGCAGGGTGCGCTCGGGGTCCTCCCGTTCGGTGTCCTCCACCTGCGGGTCCCGGTACTGGCGGGTGTCCAGCAGATGCATGTCCACCAGGTTGCCGAAGGTCAGCCTGCGGTACAGGTGCAGGTCGGGACCGGCCGGACGCTGGGCCGCGCGCAGCGGCATGTGCTCGTAGTAGGCCTTGAGCGCCTGCTCGCGGCGGAGCAGGAACTCCTCGCTGGGGATGTCCTCCTCGTAGGAGGTGTCGTCGGCCCAGTTGTTCTCCAGCTCGTGGTCGTCGAAGACCACCGCCCAGGGGAAGGCGGCGTGCGCGGCCTGGAGGTTCTCGTCGGTCTTGTACTGGGCGTGCCTGATCCGGTATTCGGCCAGGGAGCGGACCTCCACAGCGGGCAGGTGGCCGCGGCCGATGTCGCCCTGGTCGCCGGTCTCGTAGATGTAGTCGCCCAGGAAGGCCACCAGGTCCAGGTCCTCGTCGGCCAGGTGGCCCTGGGCGGTGTAGTGACCGTGGGTGTAGCTCTGGCAGCTGGCGAAGGCGAAGGAGAAGCGCTCCAGCCGGGCGCCGGGGGCGGTGGTGGTCCGGGTGCGGCCGACGGGGCTGATCTCGCCGGCGGCCCGGAAGCGGTAGAAGTAGTCGGCGCGGGGACGCAGGCCCCCGGCCTCGACGTGGACCGAGTGGGCCTGGTCGGGGCCGGTCTCCACCGTGCCGGAGGAGACGATGCGCCGGAAGTTCTCGTCCTGGGAGACCTGCCATTCGACCTCTACGGTCTGATCGGGCATGCCGCCCAGACCGTCATCGGCCAGGGGGTCGGGGGCCAGCCGGGTCCATAGGACGACACTGTTGTGGAAGGGGTCGCCTGAGGCGACGCCGAGTGTGAAGGGATCGCTGATCACGGGGCCTCTGGGGGTCGAGGTGGCCGCTGAAGCGGAGGATGTGCCCAGAGTCGTACCCAGTGCCGCGGCTCCCAACGTGACCGCGCCGCCCATGAGCGCCTGGCGGCGGGTGGTGGCGATCCTGGACGCGGGGGAGCGGTCGGGGGATTCGGGGATGCCCGGCATGCGTGGTCTCCTGAGATGGCGATTGGACAAAGGACCGTGCACCATCCCGCCACGGGAAGCGGTACGTTCCAACCACTGGACGGTGAACGTTGTCCCCTCCCCGATGACCGGAGGATGGCCGAGCGTCACCGAGACCGAAACGTGGGATGACCCTTTCTCCCCTTCACTCCCGGAGTCGCTCATGGGATACACCCTCGAAGCCGTCGTGGCCCGATCGACGCTGTTGCGCGAGGCCGCCACCGCTCTTCCCGGGGCCCATCAGCTCGAACTATCTCAAGGGCTCGCGCTGATGCCGGTGAACGACGCGCTCCGTGATCACGGTCCCGCAGAGGGGAAACGCCCACTTTCCGACGTCTTCTCCTTCATGTCGGGGCGACTGGAACGGTGGATCGTCGACCGATCCACGCTCGGACCGATCGCCTACCTGGAGGCCGACTACTTCGGCGGCACCGGCACGCAGAGCGCCGCCGTGTGGGAGCACGGGACCCTCGCCCTGGGTCCGCTATCGGTCGGAGAGTGGGAGCGCCACCCCGAAGAGGGTGGACCCATCTCCCGGGCCCTGCGCCACCTGGGGGTGCGTGTGGGGCCTGAGGACCTCGACGAGTTCGAGACCGTCGGACTGAACGCGCACCGCTCCACCGAGTCCTGGATCCGGGCGCGGAACGACTGATCCTCCGCGCTTCGAACACGGTGGCGCGCCCGCGACGCGCTCCTCTATCCTGATCCCATGCGCCGACGACATTAGGTCTCCGACCGGGGTCGATCCGGGTCGAACACCCGAGGACCGCCGAGTGCCGCAAGCACCCGGCGTCCCCGTTCGTTCGACCGAAAGACCTCCATGACCACCCTGAACACACGCGTGTCCGGCACGCGTGCCGGCAGGCTGACCGCTCCGGCCTACGCCTATGCCTTCTTCGAGGAGTTCATCCTCCTCTATCCCGTCTACGCCCTGCTGTTCACCGAGACGGGCCTGACCGTCCCCCAGATCAGCGTGCTCTTCGTGCTGTGGGCCCTGACCTCGGTGACGTTGACGGTGCCCGCCGGCGCGCTGGCCGACATGATCCCCCGGCGCTACCTGCTGGCGGCCGCCCCGGTGGTGACCGGCACCGGCTTCGCGCTCTGGACGCTCTTCCCCTCGCCCTGGATCTTCGCCCTCGGTTTCGTGCTCTGGGGCGCGGGCGGGGCCCTGTCCTCCGGCGCCTTCGAGGCCCTGGTCTACACCGAGCTGGAACACCGGGGCCTGGAAGACCGCTATGCCCGGATCATGGGCGTGACCCGGGCCCTGGGCGTGTCCGCCGTCGGCTCGGCCACCCTGCTCGCCGTCCCCGCCATGTCCCAGGGCGGCTATCCGCTCGTGGGCGCCGCCAGCGTGGCCGCCTGCGTCCTGTGCGCGCTCGCGGCGCTGTTCCTACCCGAACACCGGACCCGCTCGGCCTCGGACGGGGACGAGGAGGCCGGGCCCGGCTATCGACGCACCCTGCTTCTGGGCCTGGCCGAGGTCCGTGACGACCGCGCCGTCCGCGCGGCCGTCCTCCTGGTCATCCTGGTCAGCGCCTTCTGGGGCTCGTTGGACGAGTACGTCCCGCTGCTGGCCGAGGACTCCGGTGTCGCGACCGAGGACGTGCCCCTGGTCCTCATGGTGGTGTGGATCGGCGTCACCCTGGGAGGGCTGCTCGCGGGTCCGGCCTCACGACTGCCCCACCCGTTCCTGGCGGTACTCCTGGTTCTGGCGGCGGTGGCGATCGCGGCGGGCGCCCTGCTCACCGACCCCGTGGGCTGGGTCCTGCTCGCCTTCGGCTTCGGCGTGTGCCAGATGATGATCGTGGTCTCCGACGCCCGCCTCCAGGACAGCATCACCGGTGACAGTCGGACCACGGTCACCTCCCTGGCCGATCTGGGGACCGAGGGCCTGGGGACGTCCACCTACCTGGTGTACGCCGGTGTGTTCACCGTCCTGGGACACGGAGCGGCCTTCGCCCTGTTCGCCACCCCCCACCTGGTGGCCGCCCTGTTCCTGGCTCGGATGGGCCGTTCCCGCTCGAAGGACCGAGCCCCCGCCGCCCCTTCGAAGGTCACGAGAAGGACCGGAGAGAACCCGAAGGCCTCGTAGAGCGTCTCCACCCGCGCCGGAGGCGTTCACACTCCCCGTCGCGGGTACGGGGACCACCGGGCCCCCACCGTGCCCGAGGACGGCGGGCCGCGGCGGGCGGGCCGCGGGCGAAGAGGGAACCGCCCGCGGCCCGATCACCCGCCCCACCCCCTGTCGAAGGCCGGGTCCTCCTGACTAGCATCGTCTGTTGTGACCTATCAGACGACGAACACCGCGAATCATGACGGCCCGGACACCGTGTCCGTGCGCGGGGTCCGCGTCGGTTACACCGACCGCGGAGCGGGCTGTCCCGTCCTGTTCATCCACGGCCACCCCTTCGACCGGACCATGTGGGATCCGCAGGTCAAGGCCTTGGCCGGACGAGGTTACCGGGCCATCGTGCCGGACCTGCGCGGCTATGGCCGCAGCACCGTCGGCCCCGGCATCACCTTCCTGGACTCCTTCGCCCGCGACCTGGCCGTGCTCCTGGACCATCTGGGTCTGGACGTGGTCAACGTCGTGGGGCTGTCCATGGGCGGCCAGGTCGCCCTGGAGATGTACCGGCTCTTCCCCGACCGGATCGACTCCCTGGCCCTGGTGGCCACCAACCCCCTTCCCGAGACCGAGGAGGGCAGGGCCTCGCGCAGGAGGCTGGCCGACCGCTTCCGGAAGGAGGGCATGCGAGGCTACGCCGACGAGATGCTCGTGGGCATGATGACCGCCGAGAACGTCCACGACCTGCCCGAGGTCGCCGACCACGTGCGCTCCATGATGTACGCGTCCCCGCCCGAGGGCGCCGCGGCCGCGCAGCTGGGCCGGGCCGAACGCCCCGACCACGTCCCGCTGCTCAAACGCATCTCCGCGCCCACCCTGCTGATGGTGGGCCGGCACGACGGATTCACCCCGCCCGAGGGGGCCGAACTCATGCACGTGCGCATCCCCGACTCGATCGTGGAGATCATCGAGGGCGCCGGCCACCTGCCCAACCTGGAGCGTCCCGAACGGTTCAACGAACTCCTGCGCCGCTTCCTCGAACGGGCCCGCACCCGCTCCCGCGCCCTCTGACCCGAGGCGGGAGGCGGCGTGCCCCGGACCGTAGGCGGTCGGGGCACACGTCCGGAGCGCGGAGGCGCCCTACGTCGGCGCCTCCGCGAGGACGGATCATCAGGCGGTACGGCGCACCGGCATCCACAACTCGCCCGAGGCCAGCCCCTCCTCATGCCCCTCGTACTCCACACGGAGCATGTCCGGCCCCTCCGCGTGCAGGTAGGCGGGGTTGGAGGGGAACCACTCCCCGAAGGCGTACGCCCAGATCCGCTGGATCTCCTCGGGGAAGGAGTACCTCTCGAAGGGGAAGACGGCCCAGGTGCCGGCGGGGATCTCCAGCGACTCCATCCCCTCGGGGACCTCGTCCGAGGACGTGGCGGCGGCCTGAAGGAAGTCGGTCTCCTCGGCCTCGCCTCCAGCGACCTTCACCTTGGACGTGACGCCCAGGATCCCGCGGGGTTCCTGGTCGGACAACGCGTCGATCCTCCGCCACGTGGCGTCGTCGATGCCCTTCACGAACGCGGTCATGGTCTCGTTCTCGCCCTCGCACACGATCGGCACGCGGGCTCCGGGACCGGTGAGGCGGAACGCCTCCTTCTCGACGATCCGATAACGCATGATGGTGTTCCCTTCGACGGTGAGATGGAAGGTCAGACGGGACTGGGAGTCGAGCGCGGCCCCTTCACGTCGGGCCTGACCCGGGCCGACCCCGTGCATGGCGCGGAACGCCCGGGCGAAGGCCTCGGCCGATCCGTAGCCGTACCGGACCGCGATATCGAGAAGAGTCGCCTCGCCCCGGAGCACCTCGGCCCCGGCCAGCGTGAGCCGGCGCCTGCGCGCGTACTCCGAGATCGGCATCCCGGCCAGGACCGAGAACATCCTCCGGAAGTGGTGCTCGGAGACGAGCACAGTGCGCGCCATCGCGGCCACGTCCACCGGCTCGTCCAGGTTCCGTTCGACCCGCTCCAACGCCTCGTTCAATCGATCCAGCATCCCGTTCTCCCCCTTCTTTCACCGACCACGTTAGGAAGGTCGCCCCGTCCCCGACCCGACCGTCGCCGGTCCTCTCCGGTCGGGTCGCCCCTTCCGCTCTCAGGAGAACGGGCTGTCGCCGTGCCGCGCTCCGTGCCACTCTGTTGCGCGCCCCGTTCCCCCCTTACGGAAGGCGTCATGTCGCAGAGTTCGCCCCCCGCCACCGACCGCCCTCGCCCCGAACCCCTGGGAATCGGCTTCCACCGGCTTCTGGCCGCCCTGGGGCTGGGCAACCTCGGAGACGGTATCGCCGTGGTGGCGCTGCCCTGGTACGCCGCCACGATCACCGACGACCCCTTCATGGTGGCGCTGGTGGGGGCCGCCACCCGCCTGCCCTGGCTGCTGTTCGCCCTGCCGGCCGGGGTGCTGGGGGACCGGGTCGATCGGCGGCGGCTGATGATGGCGGCCGGCGGGATCAAGGCCTCGCTGTTGGCGGCCCTGGCCGCGCTCGCCTTCATGGGGCTGGGATCGATCCCGTCGCTGATCGTGTTCGCCCTGCTGGTGGGCGTGTGCGAGGTCTTCTTCGACAACACCGCCCAGTCGATGCTGCCCACGGTGGTGCCGCGTTCCCGGCTGGAGCGGGCCAACGGCCTCTTCCAGGGGGTCGAGCGGGTGCTGAACAAGTTCGTGGGCGCCCCGCTGGCCGGCGTGCTGCTGGCCGTCTCCACCGGGCTCGCCTTCGGCGTCCAGGCGCTACTGATCCTGGGCGCCGTGGCCATGCTGTTCGTCCTGCGCGGGAACTTCCGTGCCGGGGATCAGGAGACCTCGGAGGAGCCGCGCCCGGCCTCCTCGACGTGGTCGCGGTTGCGCGAGGGCGTCGTATGGATGTGGCGTCATCCGGTGATGCGACCGATGGCGCTGATCACCGGCCTGTCCAACCTGGGGGCCGCGCTGATGGCCTCGGTGATGGTGCTCTTCGTCCAGGACGTGCTGGGCGCGGGCCCGCAGGCCTACGGGCTGCTGATGACGGTCGCCGCGGTGGGCGCGGTCGCGGGGTCGGTGATGATCCCCTCCTTCGCGACCCGGATGAGCGTCTCCACCTCCCTGGTCCTGTCCCTGACGCTCATGGCCGTGGCCGCCCTGACGTTGGCCCTGCTGCGCAGCGTTCCGGCGTTCATGGTGTGCCAGCTCCTGATCGGGTTCGCCTCGATGTGGTGGAACATCACGGCGATCTCCCTGTTCGGGAGGGTGATCCCCGACCGGTTGCGCTCGCGCGTGTTCAGCGCGCACCGGACCCTGTCCTGGGGGATGCTGCCGCTGGGAATGCTGCTGGGCGGCGCCCTCGCCCGGTTCTCCGAGGGGCTCCTGGGACGGGAGTGGTCGCTGGCCCTGCCCTTCCTGAGCGCGGGCCTGCTGGAGACGGCGCTGGTCGGGATCACGGCGCTGGTGCTCACCCGGAGGGTCGTCGACGAGGCGTTGGCCCGCTCCGCCCCCGGCGCGGGGTGACCCCGCCCCAAGAAATCGGGCAATAAGGAAAAACCTGGAAATCATCGGGCAACATCCGTGTCTGATTGGACGTGGCGCCCTTCCCGATCCCACCATGGCCCTTCAGGATCGTCGGCAAGCCGACCCCGAGAAGGAGGTGGGCGGGGCGGGGGTAAACGCGCTCCGCAGACCATGGATCTTGCCTTTCTCCGACCCCTGTACGAAAGCGACACCCCGGTGGCCTCGGTCCACCTGGACACCAGTCGGGACACCACCGACGCCGACAAGAAGATCGAACTACGCTGGCGCCACCTGCGCGAGAAACTCGCGTCCCTGGGCACCGACGAGGCCACCCTCGACGTCCTGGAGGAGGCCATCGGCGAAGGCGAATCCCGTGCCTACGGCGACCACGGCCAGGCCCTGTACGCCTCCGAGGGCCGGCTCCTGGGCGCCCACACGCTCGCCGAACCTCCCCGCCAGGACCGGGCGGCCTTCCTCCCCGTACCGGACACCCTCCCCTTGGCCATCGACCGAGGGCGCCGCCTGCCCTACGTCCTCGTGGCCCTGGACCGGGTCAACGCCAAGGTGTACGCCTACGCAGGCCACCCCACGCGCACCCCGGTCCTGGAATCCTCGAACAAGGGCGAGGACCTCCAGAACCTCGACGGGGCCAGCCGCATCTACCCCGGCCAACGCGGAGACGCGGGCAAGCGCCGCGCCGACACCCACATCGGCCAGGAGACCTGGCGCGAGAACACCGCCCAGGTCGCCGAACTGGTCCGTGAGGCCGTGCGCACCGTCGACGCCGCCGTCATCATCGCCGGCGGCGACGACGAGGCCATCGCCTACCTGCGCGAGAACCTGGGCCCGCGCAGCCTGACCATCCCGATCAAGGTGGTGGCCGGCGGTCGAGGCGGGGTCGACGCCGAGGAACGGCTGCGCGAATCCGCCGAGGAGACCCTGCGCGAGCTCATCAGGGAGCGGCAGATCGAAGCGCTCTCCGACTACCAGCGCAAACTCGCCCACGACCAGGCCGTCGAAGGCACCACACCCGTCCTTCCGATGCTCTCCGAGGGACGGGTCGAGACCCTGCTGATAGGGGCCGAACGCGACGGCGAACCCGAACTGTGGGGCTCGTTCACCTCACCGACGCTGGTGGACACCTCGCCCAAGGGGCTGGACGACCCGAACGCCGCCTTCAAGGCGCCCGCCAGCGCCCTGATGCTGCGATCGGCGGTGCTCTCCGACGCCTCCTTCAGCGAGATGGTCGACCACGGCACCCCCACGAACGAGACGGGGGCCACGCTGCGCTTCCCCAAGTGACGGCACGCGTCCTCGCCTCGGTGCCCCGTCCCCGCCCGTGGGGGAACGGGGCACCTTCACGTCCGCCCGGACCTCAGGCGTCCGCGTACACGCCCAACTCGTTCCCGCTCGGGTCGGCGAAGTGGAAACGCCGCCCGCCGGGGAAGGCGTAGGGGCCCTTCAGCACACGGCCGCCCGCGCGCTCCACGGCCTCCACCGTGCGATCCAGGTCCTCGGAGTAGAGCAGCACCAGAGGGCCGCCGCCCCGCACCTCCCCACCCGGGTTCAACCCGCCCACCTCGGACTCGCCGTCGGGCGAGCGGATCCCCGCGTACATCGGTCCGTAGTCGTTGAACCGCCACCCGAAGGCCTCGGAATAGAAACGCTTGCACTCCTCCAGGTCGGTGACCGCAAGCTCCACGTAGTCGATGGTGTGGTGTCGTCGTCGGCTCATACACGGCATCCTCCCGGACCGGTCCGACAGAACGGAGGGCGACACCCCGCGCCGACCCTGCGGTCCACCCCACCCCGCCTCGACGGCCCACCTCATGGCCCCGCCGGCAGCCGATTCCCAGTATGGAAGGCGACACCTTCGCACCTACGACTGGACCGCCATGATCGCCCTGAGAGGCCTGACCAAACGCTACGGATCCGTCCTCGCGGTGGACTCCCTGGACCTGGAGGTCCACCCCGGACGGGTCACCGGCCTCCTGGGACCCAACGGAGCGGGCAAGAGCACGACCCTGCGCATGGTGCTGGGCCTGGACCACCCCACCGCCGGCCGGGCCCTGATCGGCGGTCGCCCCTACCGGGAACTGGAACACCCCCTGCGCACCGTGGGCGCGGTTCTGGACGCCAGGGCCGTGCACCCGGGCCGCAGCGCCCGCTCCCACCTGCGGGCCCTGGCCCGCAGCCACCACATCCCCGACCGGCGGGTGGAGGAGGTCCTGGCCATCGTGGGCCTCACCGAGGCGGCCGGCCGGCACGCCGGAGGCTTCTCGCTGGGGATGAGCCAACGCCTGGGGATCGCCTCGGCGCTGCTCGGCGACCCCGAACTGCTCATCTTCGACGAGCCCGTCAACGGTCTGGACCCCGACGGGGTCCGCTGGATCCGCGACCTGACCCGGTCCCTGGCCGAAGAGGGACGCACCGTCCTGCTCTCCAGCCACCTGATGAGCGAGATGCAGCTGACCGCCGACCACCTGGTCGTGATCGGTGAGGGCCGGCTCATCGCCGACGCGCCCTTGGACGAGGTCCTGGAGCACGGCCCCGGCACGGCGGTGAGGGTGCGCGCCCCGCACCCCGAGGACCTGGTCGCCGCGCTCCTGGCCGAAGGCGCCGGGGTCGAACGTCCGGCGCCCGGAGAACTCGTCGTCACCGAGACCTCCATCGAGCGTGTGGGCGAACTGGCCCACCGGGCCGGGGTCGCCCTGCATGAGCTCAGCACCCGCGGCGCCTCCCTCGAACAGGCCTACCACGAGCTCACCTCGAACAACGCCCGCCACACCTTCTCGAACGGAGACCCGCTGTGACCCTCGTCCTTCGCCACCGCCCCCTGCTCGGAGCGGTGTCCGCCGAATGGGTCCGTCTCCGATCGGTACGCTCCACCTGGGCCGGGCTGGCCGCGGCCCTGGCCCTGACACTCCTGGTCGCCCCCGGAACGGCGCTGGCCCTGGCCACCAACATGGACAACGGGCTCGTCCCCGCCGTCGAGATCCCCGCCTCCGAGGCGGCCCTCAACGCCATCGTGTGGGCGGCGCAGTTCGCGGTGGTCGGCGTCGCCGTCGTCTTCGTCACCGCCGAATACGTCAACGGGGCCGTCCACTTCTCCCTTCAGGCGGTACCGGTACGCCGTCGGCTGCTCGCGGCCAAGGCGATCGTGCTCTCGACGGTGGTGGCGGCGGCGGCCGTCGTCATGACCGTGGCGGGCACACTCCTGGCCCACGCCCTGCTGTCCCACCCTCTGCTCGGCGACCACGGCACCCTGAAGCTCTCCGACGCCGTACCCGATGTCCTGAGGGCGATCGTCCATCTGGTGACGATCGCCCTGATCGGCCTGGGATTCGGCGCCGCTCTGCGCTCCACCGCCACCGCCCTGGGCGCCGTGTTCCTCCTGATCCTCGGACTTCCCGCGATACTCGTGATGACGGGAGCGGACGTCCTGCTGCCCTACCTTTCCCTCGTCGGAGGCATCTCCCTGATGGACGGCGCCCTGATCATGGGGCCGCCGCCGGAGGCCACCGGCTCACCCCTGAGCGGTCTGGTGGTACTCATGTCCTGGGCGATCTGCGCCCTGACGGTCGGAACACTGGTGCTCGAACACCGCGACGCCTGAGAGGGAGGGGAGAACGTGTCGAAGGCCCCCGAGCCCCTCGCCCACCTGCTACGGCACACCACCGAGCGGTGGGGGAGGCGTCGACGCGAGTACGTCGGGGTGTTCGCCGGCCTGCCCGTCAGCCTCCTGACACCGCTGTGGGCCCTGGCCTGCGGAACGGTCCTCCTGGCCGGAACGCTCCATCCCCCCTCCCGTACCCGGTCCCGGGAGACGGCGGCCCGCTGGACCCACCGGCTGAACGAACGGGACCTGGAACGGCTCTCCCGCTGGACGGGGATCACCGTCCGCTCCGAGGCCTCCGCGCGGCGAAGAGCGCTCCACCTCCTGTTCCGGCTGCCACTGCATCTGGTCTCGTTCTACGCGGTGTTCGCGTGGACGGGACTGGCCGTGCTGTTGACCGCGGGCACCCTGTGGCAGACGGTCACCGGAAGCCGATCCGAGGTCCACCTCACCTGGCCCGGCGTACAGATCCTCAGCACCACCACCTCCATCGGGGCGGGGCTGATCCTGGGCCTGATGGTGCTGACGTGGTTCACCACCGCCCTGGTCGCGGCGGCCGAACGAGGGCTGGCCCGCGCCCTGCTCGGCCTCGACACCGAGATCCTCCTCCACCGCAGGATCGACGAACTCACCCGCACCCGCGCGGGCGCGGTACAGGCCGTGGACGAGGAACGTCGACGTATCGAACGCGACCTGCACGACGGGGTCCAACAACAGGTCGTGGCCCTGGCCATGCTGTTGGGAAGAGCCCAACGGGCCCAGGATCCGCAGCGCTCGCGTGAGCTGGTCCGCCAGGCCCACACCGAATCGCGGATCCTCCTGGACGAGCTGCGCGAGGTGGCCTGGCGCGTCTACCCCGCCACCCTGGACGCCCTGGGGCTGGAGGCGGCCCTGGCCGAGGCCGCCGGACGAAGCCCCCTGCCCGTCACCCTCCGCGCCGAACCCTCCCGGCCGCTACCGGACGACGTGGCCACCGCCGTCTACTTCGTGGCCCGCGAGGCCCTGACCAACGCCGCCAAACACTCCGGAGCGGACGGGATCATCCTGGACCTGAACACCACGGAGGAACAGGTCGAACTGGTGGTCTCCGACGACGGCCGCGGCGGCGCCGACCCCGAAGGCGGTGGACTGACCGGGCTGGCCCGCCGGGTCGCCGCCTTCGACGGCGTCCTCACCGTGGACAGCCCTCCCGGCGGCCCCACGACCGTACGCGCCGTCCTGCCCCTGGGGCATCGCGACCCTTCCACGAGAACACGGAGCTCCACATGCGTCTGGTGATCGCCGAGGATTCGGTCCTGCTCAGAGAGGGCCTGGTCCGGTTGCTGGAGGAGGAGGGACATCGGGTGGTCGCCGCCGTCGGCGACGCCGAGGCCCTACTGTCCCGCGTGGACGAACACACCCCCGACGCCGTCGTGGTGGACGTACGAATGCCGCCCACCCACACCGACGAGGGGCTGCGCGCCGCGCTGCGGCTACGGACCGACCACCCGGACGTGGCGGTACTGGTGCTGTCGCAGTACGTGGAACGGCGCTACGCGGTCGAACTGCTCACCGGAGCGCCCGAAGGCGTCGGCTACCTGCTCAAGGATCGGGTCGCGCAGGTGGAGGAGTTCCTGGAGGCGCTGGAACGGGTGTCCCGGGGAGGAGCGGCCTTCGACCCGGAGGTGGTGCGCCGCCTCCTGGCCGGCACCACCCGCACCGACCCGTTGGCGCGCCTGACCCCGCGCGAACGCGACGTCCTGGAGCACATGGCCCAAGGGCTGAGCAACACCGCCATCTCCGAACGGCTGTACGTGTCGCTGAGCGCGGTGGAGAAGCACATCAACGCGATCTTCGACAAGTTCGACCTGGCGCGCACCCACGAGTACAGCCGCCGTGTCCTGGCGGTCCTGCGATTCCTGGGTGACTGAGCCCCACCCGCTCCGTGCACGGTCGGGCGCGGACGGTGAACGGGACCCTTGATCGCGGCGGAACGTCGATCTAGTGTCGGGGCACCGTCCCGCCCCGGCGGGAGCCCGCCCCCCGACACGGAGGTCATCGTGTCCATCCCCCGAGGAACCCTCCCGACCACGGCGGCCGTCGGCGCGGCCGCCCTGTTCCTATCGGCGATCCCCGCACTCGCCGACCCTCTGCCCACCCCCTCCGGATCACCGATCCGTGACGGGGCACGGATCCCGGTCTCCGACGGCCCCGCCCTGGAGGAGGCCCTGGCCCAGGCGCGGCCGGGGGACACCATCGAACTGGACGGCGGCACCTACAGCGGTGCCTTCGTGATCACCACCGCCGGGACCGCCGACGCCCCCATCACCCTCACCGGCCCCTCCGACGCCGTCCTGGTCAATGACGAGACCCCCTCCGGCAGCGGCTGCCCCACCCCCGAGACCCACGCCGGCGGCTACGGCCTCTGGTTCTACGAGGCCGACCACTGGAACGTGGAGGGCGTCACCGTCGCCGACTCCAAGAAGGGCATCGTCATCGACCGCTCCGACGACGTGCACCTGAGCGGCATCGAGGTGCGTGACATCGAGGACGAGGGCGTGCACTTTCGCAGCTCCAGCTCCGACGGTTCGATCCGCGACTCCCGCATCCGCGACACCGGACTGGTCCAGCCCGGCTTCGGCGAGGGCGTCTACCTGGGGTCGGCCGTCAGCAACTGGGGCTGCTACGGAACCGACGACGGCGTGGACCGCAGCGATCGCATCGAGGTCACCGGCAACCACTTCGGCCCCTACGTGCGCGGAGAGCACATCGACGTCAAGGAGGGCACCTCCGACGGTCTGATCGCCGACAACACCTTCGACGGCCAGGGCATCTCCGGGCAGAACTTCGCCGACAGTTGGGTGGACGTCAAGGGCAACGGCTATCTCTTCGAAGGCAACGTCGGCACCTTCACCGCGCCCGGGGTGTTCGCCCACGGCTACACCAGCACCCAACAGGTGGACGGCCAGGGCTGCGGCAACGTCTTCCGCGACAACCACTCCGACCTGGGCGGTGTCGGAGGCTTCGCGATCGCTCTGTGGAGCCAGTCCGACTGCGCGGACGACCCCAACGTCGTCTACGAGAGCAACACCGTCGACAACGCGAGCCGAGGCCTGACCAACATCGACGTCACCCCTTGACCCCCACCACGGGTCGGGGCCGTGCCGTCCTCTCCGCGGCACGGCCCCGACCCCCTCACCGCGACGTCGCCGACCGAGGCTCTCAGGCCGAGGTCAGCCCCAGCCGGGTCAGCAGCTCACGTCCATCGATGATGTCGATGCGCTGGCCCTTGGCGATGTAGGTCTCGGCCTGCCGGTGCTTGGAGGTCTTGCCACCGTGGTCACTGGAGCCCACCACGAGCACGTCGGTCTTCTTCGTGACGTTCTTGGCCGGTCGTCCACCCGCCTCGGCGACGCGCTCCCACACCTCGGTCTTGTCCATCCCGGCCACGTCGCCCGACACGCACACGGTGCGCCCGAACAGGGGGCCGTTCGGGTCGGCGTCGGGGGAGGGCTCGGGCAGCGGGGTCTGGGCGGCCCGCTGCCACCGTTCGAAGCGGCCCTCTCCGACCGTGCTCGTCGGCGGGACCGCGACCGCCGCCGAACCCGCCGAGAATCGTTCGGTCCGACGCCCGGGAAGACCGGCGGCGCGCAGCGCCTCGGGCAGGGAGGTGGTGCCGTAGCGCTCCATCGCGACGATCATGATCCGCGCGGCGGCCTCGGCATCGTCCTCGGCCCGGTGATGGTGGGCGATGTCATGGCCGATGTGCGCGCACACCGTGGGCAGCCGATGGTCGGGCAGATCCCAGGTGCGCCGGGACATCGCCAGGGTGCAGGCGTACTCCAGGGCCGGTAGGTCATGGCCGATGTGGGCGCTGGCCTGACGCAGCGCTCCCATGTCGAAGGCCGCGTTGTGCGCGACCAGGGGGCCGCCGCCGGAGAAGTCCAGGATCCGTTCCAGGACCGGTTCCCAGGTGGGCGCTCCGCGTACGTCGTCGGCGGTGAGCCCGTGGACGGCGGTGTTGTGCCGGGAGAAGAACGCCGCAGGGCCGGGCGGCCGGATGAGGGTGCCGAACCGGTCCACCACCCGCCCGTCGCTCACCCGCACCAACCCCACCGCGCAGACGCTGCCACGGTCCTGATTGGCGGTCTCGAAGTCGATCGCGGTCCAGGTGTGCGACACCCGTGCCTCCCTTAAGGTCCCGTCCGAACGGATCGAGCCTACCCACGGGCGCCCACCGGGACGACCCGAAGCCGAGAAGAGCCCGCCGAAGCGCCCGGCCGGGGCCGTCCTCCCGGGGCGGGCGCTTCGGGGTCCTCAGGGGGCGGGCTCGGTGAGGAAGTCGCGCACCAGGCGCCCCACCCTTTCGGGGGACTGGCGGCCGAGCCAGTGACCGTGTCCCGCCAGCAGTTCCAGGCGGGCGTGGGGGACCGCCTTGGCGGCGGCGATGGTGCGGGCCGGGGGCACGCCCACGTCCTTGGCCCCTTGGAGGAACAGCGCCGGGCAGGTGATCTCGCGCAGGCGCGGCCGCAGGTCCACGTTCATGCGCCAGGGGCCGATGGAGGTGTTCTGCCAGTCGGAGGCGGAGGCGCCGTTGAACTCCATCTCGGCCATGACCTCGTCGATGACCTGGTCGAAGTCGGCGACGGGGCCGGCGAACAGGCTCCGCCGGACGAAGGCCTCGACCTTGCGCCGGTCGCCGATCATCATCCCCGGCAGGGTGGATCCCAGCAGGGTGCTGCGCGCCATCAGCCACAGGGCCTGGTGCACCACCGGTGGGAACTCCAGGATGCCGGCGGGGCACATCGCCACCAGGCGTTCCACCCGGTCGGGGTGTTCGATGGCGGTGTCCAGGGTCATCGCCCCGCCCTGGGAGAGCCCCACGACACGGGCCGGTCCGGAGGCGAAGCGGTCCAGGACCGCCAGGACGCAGCGGCGCAGCGTCGCGTGGTCGGCGATCCCCTCCCAGGGGGTGCTCTTGCCCTGTTTGGGCCAGTCGAGGGCGATGACCCGGTGGTCACGGGCCAGGTCGGGGATGAGGTGGCGCCAGCTCAGGGTGGCGCTGTCCACCCCGCCGCCGCTGAGCAGCAGCACCGGCGGAGCCTGTTCGGGGCCCTCGACGATCACGCTCAGGTCGCCCTCGGGCATCGAGACCCGTTCGCGGTGGAAGACACGGTCTCGGGGGTCGGTCGTGTTCTCGTTCACGGGGTGTCCTCCTCGTCTCTTTCCCGCCAGCGTCGGAGCATGGCGGGCAGTTCCCTCTCCAGGAACCCGTAGAGCTCGTGGACGCCGGCCAGACGTTCGCGCCGTTCGGGGGAGGCGTCTTCCAGAGCCGCCAGCCCTCGTTCGGTGACCCGGCGAAAGCTCGTGGCCAACGCGTAGCGGCGCTCCAGCATCCGGCTCCAGCCGTCGTCTGCGATGCGGAAGTACTCCTGGCGGTGGCCGCGCTTGCGTACGCCCTCGACCAGGCCGCTGGGGGTGAGCATGCGGGTGGCGGTGCCGATGGAGCTGCGGCTGACCTGGAGTACCTCGGCGAGCCGGGCGGCGCTCTGTTCGGGCGGGTCGCTGATCAGGAGCCATCCGATGACACGGCCTGCGATCAGGGGCAGCCCTTCGTCCTCGAAGAACACCGCGACCTCGTCGACGAAGGCCAGTTCCCTCTCTGTGGGTTCGCTCATGCGGCCACATTACAGTCATTGCAGTCATGACTGCAATGACTGTAAAGGTCGCCATGCGCTCCAAGAGCACACTCCGCCTCAGCGGATCACTAGCGACGTGTGTGGGTTCGCCCCGACTGTGGTAAAAGTTAGGCGTGCCGAACTTTAGAGATGGGTTGTCTTCAAAAGCCTGGTCGGTCATGTTCTGTGCCGGTATGTCAGCACTTGTACTCAGCTCCTGCACCACGACCCCACCCGAGCGCCCGGGGGATCGTCCCCTCGTGCTCACCACGTTCACGGTCCTGGCCGACATGACCGAGAACGTCGCCGCCGACCGCGTCGACGTGGCCTCCCTGACCCGCCCCGGCGCCGAGATCCACGGCTACGAACCCACCCCCGACGACCTGGTCCGCGGCCGCGACGCCGACCTGATCCTGGAGAACGGCCTGGGGTTGGAGGCCTGGTTCGCCCAGTTCACCGAACGCGTCCAGGCCCCCACCGCCGTACTCGCCGACGGCGTCGAGACCATCCCCATCACCTCCGGCGGCTACGAGGGCGAACCCAACCCCCACGCCTGGATGTCACCCGCCAACGCCCCGATCTACGTCGACAACATCCGCGACGCCCTCACCGAACTCGACCCCGAGGGCGCCGACGAGTTCGCCGAGGCCGCCGAGGCCTACAAGGCCGAGATCGCCGAGGTCGCCGACTACCTGGACACCGAACTCGCAGAGGTCCCCTCCTCCTCCCGGGCCCTGGTCACCTGTGAGGGGGCCTTCTCCTACCTGGCCCGCGACGCCGACCTCACCGAGAGGTACCTGTGGCCGGTCAACGCCGAACGCGAGGGCACCCCCCGCCAGATCGCCGCCGTCGCGGACTTCGTCCGGGACAACGACGTCCCCACCGTGTTCTGCGAGAGCACCGTCAACGACAGCGCCCAACGCTCGGTGATACGCGAGACCGGCGCACGCATGGGGGAGACGCTCTACGTCGACTCGCTCTCCACCGCCGACGGCCCCGTCCCCACCTACCTCGACCTGCTCCGCCACGACGCCGAGGCCATCGTCGACGGCCTCACCGGAACATGAGACCGCACACCACGAGCGCTTTCGAGGAAGGGAGGCGTCCATGACGGCCGCCATCGAGGTCGACGACGTCACCGTCCACTACGGCGACGTCCTGGCCCTGGACCGGGTGAGCCTGTCCCTGGAGCCCGGACGGATCTGCGGGCTGCTCGGCATGAACGGATCGGGCAAGTCCACCCTGTTCAAGACCGTGTTGGGCCTGGTGCCCGCCGACCGGGGACGGGTACGCGTCCTGGGCAGGGACGGTCTGGCCGCCCGCCGAGCGGGGCTCGTCGGCTACGTGCCCCAGTCCGAACAGGTCGACTGGGCCTTCCCCGTCCGGGTGCGCGACGTGGTCATGATGGGCCGCTACGGACACATGGGCGGCCGCCGCCGCGCCCGCGCCGCCGACCGTGAGGCGGTCGATCGGGCCCTGGCCCGCACCGACCTGACCGACCTGGCCGACCGCCAGATCGGGGCCCTGTCCGGCGGGCAGCGCAAACGCGCCTTCGTGGCCCGCGCCATCGCCCAGAACGCCGACGTGCTCCTGCTGGACGAACCCTTCGCCGGGGTGGACAAGCGCTCCGAGGCCACCATCGTCGAACTGCTCCTGGAGCTGCGCCGGGCCGGACGCACCCTGCTGGTGTCCACCCACGACCTGGCCCAGGTGCCCACCCTGTGCGACGAGGCGATCCTGCTTCAGCGCCGCGTCATCGCCCACGGGCCGCCGGAGAAGGTACTCGAACCGGACACGCTGCTGGAGGCGTTCGGTATGCACCCCGGAGAGGAGAACTCGTGGACGCGTTGATCGGGTTCGTGGAGTGGTTCACGGTGCCGTTGCAGTTCGAGTTCGTCCAGCGGGCCCTGCTGGTGAGCGTGGTCGCCGGGGTGGTCTGCGCCGTCCTGTCCTGCTGGATGACGCTGGTGGGCTGGTCGCTGATGGGCGACGCGGTCTCCCACGCCGTCCTGCCCGGGGTGGTGCTGTCCTTCATGTTCGGGCTGCCCTTCGCCTTGGGCGCCCTGGTGTTCGGCGCCGGTTCGGTGGCGCTGATCGGGGTGGTCAACCGCACCTCCCGGGTCAAGGAGGACGCGGTGATCGGCGTGGTCTTCACCGCCATGTTCGCCCTGGGGCTGGTGATGATCTCCCGCGTGCCCAGCCAGACCGATCTGGGCCACATCCTGTTCGGCAACGTCCTGGGCGTGTCCGACTCCGACATCGTGCAGGTGCTGCTGTTGGCCGCCGTGGTCCTGGCGGTGGTCTGGTACAAGCACCGCGACCTGACCATGTACGCCTTCGACCCCGTGCACGCCCACGCCATCGGCGTCAACCCACGCCTGCTGGAGACCCTGCTCCTGGGGCTGCTGTCGGTGACCGTGGTGGTCGCCCTCCAGGCAGTGGGCATCATCCTGGTGGTGGCCATGGTGATCGTTCCGGGCGCCACCGCCTACCTGCTCACCGACCGTTTCGAGAGGATGCTGCTCATCTCCGCCGCCGTGGCGGTGCTCGCCGCGATCGTGGGCGTCCTGGGCAGCTTCCACCTGAACGCCTCCACCGGTGGCTGCATCGTTCTCGCCCAGACCTGCGCCTTCGCCCTGGCCTACCTGTTCTCGCCCCGCCACGGCCTCCTGCGACGTGGACGGGCACGGCGAAGCCCGGCCCGTGTCGAGGGCTGAGAGTCGAAACGACCACCCTCGCGGCCCGCCCCGACCATCGGGGCGGGCCGCTCGTCATCGATTGAACAAAATGTTCAACATATTCCGTTGACAACTATCCGTGAACAACGCATAGTTGACGCCATGAGCACCGAACCGGACCCCTTCACCCGACCCGACCCCGAACAGGCCCGACGCGCCCGCGCCTACGAGGCCCTGTTCCGCATCACCGAACGCCACGCCACCGGCACCGACCGCACCCGCTGGGAGGAACGGCGCATGCCCATGGCCCCGCACGACGCCGTCCGCCGCATCGCCGACCTGGCCGCCGGCAGCGCCCTTCCCGACGAAGGCGCGCCGGCCGTCGACCAGGCCGACCTGACCGCCGCGCTGACCCTGGTACCCCTGGCCCGCGCGGAGTTCGACCAGATGGAATCGGGCCTTCTCAGCATGGCCAGGGGACGCGAGATGACCTGGCAGGAGATCGCCTTCGGCCTCGGACTGGGCACCGCCCAGGCCGCCCGCCAGCGTCACGAACGCCTCCAGGCACGAGGCGAGGACGAACGACCCTGACCCCGGGCCGGTCCGGCTCCGACCGGACCGGCCCGGGCGCACCGCCCCCCCGGTCAGCCCGTACCGCGGAACGACCTCAGAAAGTGCGTCACCACCCGCTGGGCCGCCCGCTCGGCCCGCTCCTCGTCCGACTCGACGGCCACCACCGCCGCCACCGAGATCATGACCAGACGTAGATCCTCGGCACCGACCGCCGCCGAGGTCCCTCCCGTCTCCCTCGCGTCCGCCAGCAGCCGGCACAGCCCCCGATGGACCCGCTCCTCCAACTCCCGCGCACGCTCGGGAAAGAGCTCCCGATGGTCCGGGGAACACGCGCGCGTGGCGACCGTCTCGGAGGCGACGAGCCGCAGCGCCCGCTCCAGAGCCACCTCGGCCGGAAACCCGCGCGCCAGCGCCTCCCACCGTTCGTCCCACTCCCCGGCGACCTGTTCGGCCAGATCCGCGACGATCGCGTCACGACCGGAGAAACGCCGATGGACCGTGGCGGTGGAGACCCCGGCCCGATGGGCCACGTTCCGCACCGTCGCCTCCAGCCCCCGCTCACGAAAGACCTCCCGCGCCGCCCTCAGCACACCGAGCCGGTTACGCCGGGCGTCCCGCCGAAGCCCCCCAGGCTCGGAATCGGACCGGAACCGCGCGTCCTCGACCACTTCTCGTCTCACTTGTCCTCCATCGGGATGGCCCGCCGGCGGGGCACGGGTTACCCCCATCGACACCGGCGACCACCGGTGAGAACCCACGAACACGGCGGGGACTTCCCCGCACCAGGAGGAACCATGCGCGCGGTTCGCTACGACCGCTACGGAGGACCCGAGGTCCTCACCGTCGTCGACGGACTCCCCACGCCCCCGGTGGGCGAGACCGACGTGCGGGTACGGGTGAGCGCCGCCGCCGTCGGCGGCGGTGAGATCCCCATCCGCGCCGGACGGCTGCGCCACGTCCTACGCCAACGCCTCCCCGCCGGGACGGGCGTCGACTTCGTGGGAACCGTCGAACGCACGGGGACGGCCGTCACCCGGGCGAACGTCGGCGACCACGTGTGGGGGGTGATGCCGCACGGCACCTTCGGCTCCATAGCCGAGACGATCGTCGTCCCCCAGGAACGCGTCGCCCCGGCCCCGCGCACGCTCTCGCCCCACGAGGCCGCCGCGCTCCCCGCCTCGGGCACCACGGCCCTGCACGCCCTGACCCGCCGGATCCGTCTTCGACCGGGACAGCGGCTCCTGATCCGCGGAGCCGCCGGGGGAGTGGGCGTGGTCGCGGTGCAACTCGGCGCCTCCCTGGGCGCGCACGTCACCGCCCTGGCCGGCGCCGACCACCTCTCCCGGCTGAGGGAACTGGGCGCCTCCGAGGCCCTCGACCACCGCCGGACACCCCTCCACGACCTGGGGCGCTTCGACGCGATCGTCGACCTGGTCGGCACCCACCTGCCCGCGCTCCGCGACCGGCTCGTCCCCGGCGGCACGCTGTTCCCGCTCGCGCTGGACCCGAGCCGACCGATCCGATCGGCCCTGTGGGTGGTGGCGGGCCACCTCCACCGGCGCACCCGTCTGGGCGCGTTCAGCAACGACCCCACCCCGCGAGAGCTGGAGGAGCTCACCTCCCTGGTCGAACAGGGGACGATCGTGCCGGTGATCGACACGGTCCTGGGCGTGGACGACATCGTCCACGCCCACCGTAGGCTCGAACGAGGCGGGGTCCGAGGCAAGGTCGTCGTGACCCTCTGAGCCCCCTTTCGGCGCCACGAACGCCTCCGACCCCCGGTCGATCCGGCCCCGCCGGGTCGACCGGGCCCTCCCGCCACGACCCCACCCCCGGGAGAAAGCGAACCCTTGAGCGCTCTGATCGCCCACATCAGCGACCTGCACCTGGACGGAACCGAGGAGACCACCCGACGCGCCACCCGCACCGTCGACCACCTGCGGTCCCTGCACCGGAGCCCGGATCTGCTCGTGGTCAGCGGCGACATCGCCGACCATGGCGCCCCGAGGAGTACGAGCAGGCCGCCGCCCTGCTCGACCTGCCCTTCCCCGTCCTGGTCTGCCCCGGCAACCACGACGACCGGGCGGCCCTGCGCTCCGGCCTCCTGGGACAGGCCCCCTCCGACGGCCCGGTCGACACCGAACACCGCGGTACCGGCTTCACCGTCCTGGCCTGTGACACCTCCATCCCCGGGCGCGACGACGGACACCTGGGGACCGAGACCCTGGAGCGCGTGCGCCGCACCCTCGACGAACTCCCCGAGGACATCCCGGTCCTCCTGGCCATGCACCACCCCCCGGTGCGCCTGCACCACCCGCTCCCCGACAGGCTGGCGCTCGACAATGTCGAGGACCTGGTCGCCCTGCTGGAGGAGTATCCGCGTGTCGTCGGCGTCCTGGCCGGGCACGCCCACACCGGGGCCGCCGCCACCCTGGCCGGCCGCCCCGTCCTGGTCGCCCCCGGCGTCACCTCCACGCTGAGCATGCCCTGGGAGACCGAGGAGGCGCGCGCCGTGCGCACTCGGCCGCCCGGGATCGCCTTCCACGTCCTGGCCGAGGACGCCTCCCTGACCACGCACTTTCGCTCCGTGCCCTGACCTGAACGCCCACGACCGACCACCGACCGGCCCCGCGCCCGCCGGAACCGACGACAAGGAGGCCACCATGGACCTTCCCCGCATCTTCACCATCCGCGAAAGCGAACACCGCATCCACAACCCGTTCACCCCGGACAAGCTCGCCGCCCTGGGCCGTTCGCTCCGCCTACCCGCCGGAACACGGGTGCTCGATCTGGCCGGCGGCTCGGGAGAGATGCTGTGCACCTGGGCCCGCGACCTGGGCTTCACCGGTACCGGGGTGGACATCAGCACCCTGTTCACCGAACAGGCGCGGGCCCGAGCCGTCGAACTCGACGTCGCCGACCGGGTGGAGTTCGTCCACGGCGACGCCGCCGGCCACGTCTCCGACACCCCGGTCGACCTGGCCGCCTGCGTCGGCGCCACCTGGATCGGCGGCGGTGTGGCCGGCACGGTCGAGCTGCTCCAACGCAGTCTGCGCCCCGGAGGCCTGATGCTGATCGGTGAACCCTACTGGCGGCTGACCCCGCCGGACGAGGAGACCGCCAAGGCCTGCCACGCCACCGGCCCGGACGACTTCCTGTCGCTGCCAGGACTGATCGAATCGTTCGGCGACCTCGGCTACGACGTCGTGGAGATGACCCTGGCCGACCAGGACAGCTGGGACCGCTACAGCGCCGCCCAATGGCTCACCATGCGCCGCTGGCTCGACGAGAATCCCGAAGACGAGATGGCCGCCCAGGTGCGGGAGGAGTTGACCACCGAACCCGCGCGCTATACGCGTTACACGCGCGAATACCTGGGGTGGGGGGTCTTCGCCCTGATGCGGCGCTGACCCTCGACCACGCTCGGAACACGTTGCGGGGCCGTCCCCTGACGGGGCGGCCCCGGGCGAGACCCTCTCAGAGGAGCATCGCGAGCTGGCGGGCCTGGGCCACCAGCGTGCCCTCGCTGTCCCAGATCTCCATGTCCTCCTCGTGCAGGCCATGGGAGAGGTGCTTGGTGAAGACCCGGCAGGCCAGCCAGCCGGGGGCGGGTCTGGCCCGGACGTGGGTGCTCAACTCCACCGTGATGGTGGTGAACTCGCCGATCTCCAGCACCGCCGGGACCGCGAAGTCGACCATGGCGGGCAGGGAGTGCACGTCGGCGTCGCGGCCGTCGGCGAAGCGCATCCAGAAGTCGACCCGGGGCGTGCCGTCCTTCTTCCCGTCCAACCAGCCCGGACGCTCCGGGTAGCGGTACTCGATCCGGTGCGCGATGGTCACGCCCTCGGGCTTGTCCGCGAACTCGGCCGGCACGTGGCAGTCCTCGGGGGAGGGGAGCTCGGGGGCGCCCTCCAGGTGGAGCTCACGCCCCTCGGCGCTCAGGTCGCCGTAGGTGGCGGTGGCGCGCAGGATCTCCTTGCCGCCCTGCTCGACCACGACGGCGCCGGTGGCCGTGCGGCGCCCCTCGCGAACGGTCTCGGTGCGCAGCAGCGCGGGCCCCGGCGCGGCCGGGCGCAGGTAGAAGGCGGAGACCGCGATCGGGTCGGGCTGGGAGAGGGTCTGTCGCAGGGCGTTCAGGGCCGTCCCCAGGACGTATCCGCCGTTGGGGTGCGAGGTGAAGGTGGTCCAGCCGTCGGTGAAGGTGGCGGTGAACTCGCCGTCGGCACGCTTGTCGACGCGGGTGTCCCGGTCGAACTCGTGGCCTTCGGTGGGGTGGTCAAGGCTCATAGGGCGATGTTACCGGCCAGTAGAAAGCTTGACCACACCCGACCGAATCTCATTCGGTTCACGTGGAGGAAGAAGACCCCCGCTCCGGCCCCACCACCCTGCCGATGCTGCCGGCCTGGATCAGAATAGCGTTCCCCCGCACGTCACGAGCGGTGTTGATCACCGTCGTCCCGCCACTCTCACGCGGCGCCACCTCGTCCAGCAGAGCCCGCAGCTCCTCCGCCGCCCCGGCGTCCTCGCGCAGCAGACGACGCAGCCGCACCTTCCAGGCCTCCTCCACCTCCGAGACCAGGGTCGGATCCTCGCTCAGCTCCTCACGGGACTCCTCCAACTCGGCCAGAGCCCGACCCCGCTTGGCCTCATCACCCTCGAACACCCGGGCGAGCCACCCCCGCACCACCGTCCAACCGCCCTTGACCATCTCCTGCGTCAGGACCTTGGCGCCTTCCTCGAACAGCTCCACCGCGTCGACCTCCACATCCATCGAACCCGCCCCTCCCACCCTGGAAAGGCCCTGACGATGGGACGCTCCGACCCGCGCCATGGTTTCCCCACCCCACGGAGAACCCCGCCACGGGGAACATCCCGCGCCCCACCGACGTTGACCCGCCGGGGCCACCCGCCCCCGATACACAGGAGAAGGTGAAGCGGTTGACCGCGCGAACCGGCGCCACCCTCGACGGCGCCCACGACGCTCCCCGAAACCGGGTCCCCGGCTGAACACACCACGGGACCCCTGAAGACGAAGGTCCGCACACCTTGCCGAACACCACACGCACCTGGGCCACACGCCCCGAGACCACAGCCGACATCGGTCCGATCCGCGCGCTCACCGCCGCAGCCTTCGACACCGAGGCCGAGGCCGACATCGTCGACGCCCTGCGCGCCGACCCCGAGGCCTGGATCGAAGGACTCTCGATCCTCGCCCTGACCCCCGACGGCGACCCGGTCGGACACGCCCTGTTCACCCGATGCCACGTCGATGAACAGCCCGCGCTGGCCCTGGCCCCGTGCTCGGTCCTGCCCGAGCATCAGCGCACCGGGGCCGGTTCCGCCGCCATCCGCGCCGGACTGGACGCCGCCCGAGCCATGGGCGAGAACCTGGTCCTGGTCCTGGGCCACGCCGACTACTACCCCCGGTTCGGGTTCACACCCGCCTCCGGGTTCGGCGTACGCGCCCCGTTCGAGGTACCCGACGAGGCCATGATGGCCCTGTCCCTGGACCCCGACCGGCCCACCCCGCGCGGAACCATCCGCTACCCCGACGCCTTCGGCGTCTGACCCGCTCCCGAGCGGTGTCCCCGCCGCCGTCCGCGGCGGGGACACCGCCCCGCGGTCAGAGGTGGGACAGGCTCTCCTCCACCAACAGACGCTCGCCCACCCGCCGATAGCGCAACGACCGGTTGACCGTCAACATCGCCGTGTTCTCCAGGTCGATCGTCACCGCCAACGCCCGCACGTGCGGGAACAGGTCGTGCACACGCAACGCCTGGGTCGCCTTGACCCGGCTCGCCAACCCCTTACGACGATGGGCGGGCATCACCGCGGTGTCGTGCTGGTCGGCCACCCGACCACCGGTCACCGTGCTCACCGTCGCCGCCACCACCCGACCCGAGGTGCTCTCCAACGCGGCGCCGACCACCAGACGGGACCCGTCCTCGGTGATCGAACGCTCCCACTCCCTCACCTGGTCGGGCCCCCAGGCCCGCGACCCCATCGCCAGAGCGACACCCGGAGCGTCCATCAGGTGCGCCATCACCCCTCCGAAGGAGGACAGTAGGGACGCCGGTGCCTCGCCCTCCCAATGGGTGAGCCGATATCCGCGACCGGGCGTGGCCGCCAGACTCGTACAACGCCCCAACGTCTCCGCGTCCAGACGCTGCTCCTGCAACTCCAACCGCGACAGGGTCCGCGGATAGGGGCCGGTCCGGGCGAAGGACTCCCCGGGAGGACCCGCCGAGACGAGGCTGCGCAGCCGCTCCATCCCCAGGAAGCGGGCCCGCTCGATCACCGCCTCGCGCAACTCGCGGCCGGCGCCCCGGCGACGGGCGCCGTCGATCACGAACAGCCGCATGAACCCGATCCCGGGATCGTGGTGTTGACGGCGCAGTTCGGCCACACCCGTCACCGGCCCCTCGGCGTCGTCGCGCGCCGCCCACCTCCAGGCCGTCCCCGCTCGATTCGCACGCAGCCGCGCCGCCAACTCCTCCGGCAGGGGAGCACCACCCGACAGCTCTTCGCGTCCCTGACAGAAGGTCGCGCTCCAGGACTCCAGATCGGCCTCGGAGGCCGCTACGGGGTCGAAGATCTCCACATGAGGGCTCATCACCTTCACCGTTTCACAACGGCGCCACCCTTGTCCCCTCTCACGTCGGGCGCGCCCGCCCGATCCCGAACGAGTCCGAGCGCCCCACCACCGCACCCGCCCCTCATCGAAGCACCGCCCTACCCCGAACACCACGGTCCGACCGCGCGAACGGGCCGAAAGCATCCCCCCTCACCCGAAACCAGAATCCGACCCGATGCGTCTGAGCAGCCGAGTGACCATCTCCGACGGCCCGCGTCGGACACACGAGAAAGCCCCCGCACATGCCCTCACGAGCCCTCGGCACGTCCGCAGCGGCACTGGCCCTGGCCCTGGCCCTGAGTCTGAGCTCCTGCGGCCTGCTCCCCGACAACGGCGACCCCGACCCCGCCCCCGAGGAGACCGCCGACCAGGCCCAGGAGACCGTCGCCCAGGATCTGCCCTTCACCCGCCAGGGACGCCTCTTCGTCGAAGACGGCAACGACGTCGCCTTCGAGGTCGTCATCAACGCCCTGGAATCCGACGGCGAATACCTGATGATCGACGTCACCCACAACATCCTCGAACCGCTCCCGGGCGCCGTCACCAGCACCAGCGCCCCCATCCGCATGGTCGACCCGCTCTCCGGCGAGGTCCTGCGGGTCCTGGAGAACGAGGACAACAACGGCGAGCCCTACGGCACCTACTTCGTCGAGGGCGACCCCTTCATGCCCACCCACGAGGGGCTGGCCACCCCCATGCGCCGCTACTTCCCCGCCCCCAGCGAGGAGGTGGAGACCCTCACCTTCACCGGCGCCGGCCTCGGATACGTCCCCGGAGTCCCCGTCACCTACGTCGACGAGTTCACCGAGGCCCCCGAACCCAACGTCTACGACTACATCGACCCCGAGACGTGGGAACGCCAAGAGCTGCCCGACGAGATCTTCTACCCCGACGACGTCCCCGAATCGGGCCTGGACGTGACCGCGGACCGGCAGTCCATGGAGAGCTTCGTGGACAGCCCCGTCTCCTCCACCACCCGCGCCGGCGACCAGGAGACCATCGCCCTGCACTCGGACAACATGTTCGAGGTCGACGAGGCCGAACCCACCGACGAGGCCGCCGAGACCATCCGCCAGGCCGCCGCCTCCCTGCGGGAGAACCTGGCCGAGGGCACCGAGATCACCGTCATCGGCCACACCGACGGCACCGGCGACGACGCCTACAACCAGAACCTGTCCCAAGAGCGGGCCCAGGCCGCCCTGGAGCTGCTCGAATCCGAACTCGGTGACGGATTCTCCCTGTCCACCGAGGGACGCGGCAGCGACGAACTGCTCGCCGAGGAGGGCGGGGACGACGACGAGGAGGCGCGCGCCCGCAACCGCCGCGTCGAACTCTTCTACGAGGTCCCCCTGGACGCCCGGGACAGCGAGGGAGAGGGCCTGGACTCCGCCCAGCGCCACGTCGCCGGACCGGCCGCCTACTTCGAGGAGATGGAGCCCCACACCACCGTCTCCGACGACGACATCGACCTGAACGTCTACCCGCTGGTACGCGACGGCGCCTACCTGTTCCAGATGGTGGGCTTCCAGAACTCCACCCTGAACGACCTGGAGGCGGACCTGGACGGTGACGAGTCGGCGCTGCCCGGCAGCCCCGCCCAGTACGCCGAGGGCACCATGGGCGGTTTCCGTCTGGAGGAACCCGACAGCGGCCTGATCCGCTACGTCATCCGTATCCGCACCGCCGAGGACGAGTACGAGGACTTCGCCGACCAGATCCACACCCTCAGCCCGGGCGAGGAGTACCTGGCCCTGGCGGTCTTCCCCGCCCCGGCCGCGGACGTGAACGAGATGACCCTGTACGCGGGCGCCTTCGGAGAGATCCCCGGCGTCCCGATCCGCTGACCCCCACGCACCACCCGCCTCACGCGCGCCCCGCCTCCTCGATCCACGAGAAGGGCGGGGCGCGCGTGTTCACGCCGGAAGCCGCTCACCGCTCCATCGCGGCCGCCTCCTCGCCGAGCCCGACCGGGGCCGTACCGCTCTCGGCCAGGCCACGACCGCAACGACCGCACTCGGAGCGACGACGCACCGCGTAGGCGACGGTCGCCACCGCCAGGGCCACACCCCACACGCCCATGGACAAGAGCGCGAACGTGTTCGGGTCGCTCCACCGCGTGGGATCGGCCTCTCCCAGCATCACCAGCCAGGAACGCCCCATGGCGAGCAGCGCCAGCGACACCACCGTGGCGGGCACCACCGCCAACGACACCGGAACCCGACTCCCCGCCAGACCCAGGGTCCACCAGGGCAGACGCACACCCCAGCGCAGCACGAGCCCGCTCATCAGCGCCACCCCCGCCAGCGCCGCCGACCCCAACCCCACACCGACGACGATGTGCTCACCGGTACGGGTCATCTCCTCGAACACCTCCGGATCCATCCCCATCGGGATCCCGAAGAGCCAGGGCAGCCGCAGCGCCGGATAGACCAGGGCGACCGCCGACCCCGCCGTCACCGCGACCACCCCCGTGCGCCGGGCCCGCTCACGCACCCGCGCCTCCACCCGCGGCGTCCAATGACCGTCACGTCCACAGCGCGGACACGCCCCGCCCACCGCACGCCGCCGATACAGGGCCGCCACACCCCACACCAGCACCCCCAGCGCGAAGAACAGCACGGTCAGGTGGGTGGGCCGCAAGGTGGCCTCCAACCAGGCCCCGGCCAGACCCGGCACCGTCCAACCCACCACGGGAAGGATCATCGTGTAACCGAGCCAGGCCAACAGCTGCCCGTCGACGAACACCAGGAACGCCACCCCCGCCATGGCCCAGGAGGCGAACTCCACCGCACGCCCCCACCGGGCCCGACCGGACAGGACGACCAGGGACAACACCACCCCCAGCCCGCCCATCACCAGAGACGCCGCGACCGCCGCCCCGGCGCCGGCCGCGACGAACAACGACCCGAACCCGTCCTCGGTGGGCACACCCACCGGCAACAGGCCCGCGCCCCACCCGATCCCCAGCCCCAGGGCGACGGCGGACCAGGCCAACGCGGCCCAGGGCGCCGACGCCAGGACCCCCGGCGGATGTGCTCTCTCGGCATTCGAAACGGTCATGGCCTTGCTCCCTCACCATCGGAACGGATCCTGGAGCCCACTGTGGCCCTCGCACCCGCACCGCCGCCTCCCCACAGGGAGGGTTTCGTCTCCCTCCCATGGGGGAGAGCGCCCTCCCGGGCGGGGGAGGTCCGCGCCCCTCACCCCCGGTGTCGGGAGACCGCCCGATCCAAGGCCAGCCGCAACAGCTCACGGGTCGCCTCGGCGGTACGCGGCCCGGGCGAGACCACCGACACCCACCCTTGGGCGGCGTAGACCGGATGCGGCAGCAACCGGTCGATCTCGGCGTGGTCGACGTCGCCGCCCTCGACCGAGTACTCGGCGGGGGAGCGGCCCATCCGTTCGGTGAACGCGACCCGCCCCACCGCCATGTTGACCCGGAACACCCCGGGCCGATCCAGATCCGAGGCGGTGTCGAACCCCGGATAGTCCTTGGTCACGATGGTCGCGAAGGGCCCGAACCCCCGCTCCCCGCCCTGACCGCCGGGATCGTAGGTGAAGAAGGTGTCGCCCCAGGCCACCGGGGGCGCCCCGCTCTCCTCACTCGCCCGATCCACCCGTACCGGCCCCGACGCCGCCACGAACGCGATGATCTCCTCTTGGTCCACGTCCCACCCCTTCGACACATCGAAGAACGAGGGGCCGACCCACGGACCGGCCCCTCCCCGTACTTCAAGTGTGTCATCGAACTGCTTTATGAGACCTGAGCGGAGAAAACCCCTGATAACAGGCGCCTACACCGTTCCAACCCTCAAATCAGGAGGTCACGATCCCGTCGGAGAAGGAGCCCGGCCCGCTCGGACCAGGACCACGACCTTGCCCCGCACACGTCCGCTCTCGGAACGGGCGTGCGCCCACCCGACCCGCTCCAAGGGATAGGCCCTCTCGACACGCGGCGTATAGAGACCCCGCCGACCGAGCTCGCCCGCCCGCGCCAAGAGCGCGGAATCGTTCTCCGCGTCGGCCACGCGCACCCCCAGACGCCGCGCGCCGGCGTGATCGGCCACCGTCGAGACACGATCGGGACCGCCCACGATCGCGACGAGATCGGCCAACGAACCGGAGGCCGCGGTGTCCAACGCGACGTCGACCCCCTCCGGCGCCAGAGCGGCCACACGCTCGGCCAGGCCCGGCCCATAGCTGGTGGGAACGGCCCCCAACGAGGCGAGGAAACCGTGATTGCGCTCGCTCGCCGTCCCGATCACGGTCGCCCCCAAGGCCCGCGCGATCTCCACGGCCGCGCCGCCCACACCTCCGGCCGCCCCCTCCACCAACAGGGTGCGCCCCTTCAAGGGGCCCAGCGCGTTCAACCCGCCCAGCGCGGTCACCGACGCCAGCCCCGCCCCCGCGGCCTCCTCGTCGGTCCAGGCCTCGGGAACCCGAGCCCAGGCCGAGAACACCGCCAGCTCCGCCGTCGCTCCGGTGACACCGCCCAACCCGAAGACACGCTCGCCCGGACCCACACCGCGCACCCCGGCACCGATCCGATCGACCACACCCACGGCGTCGCGCCCGGGGATCGCCGGCAGCTCCACGGGCAAGAGCCCGCGCAACGCCCCCGAACGCACCTTCCAGTCGATGGGGTTGACCCCGGCCGCCGCGACCCGGACACGAATCTCGCCGGGGCCCGGAGAGGGCTCCGGCGCCTCCTCGACCACGAGGGTGTCCACACCGCCGTACTCGTGATAACGAACCGCGCGCATGATGTTCTCCGCCTTTCCGTACGACCCGAACGGGCCGATGGGAGGAATGGTCGGCGGACGCCGACGCCGGCTAACCTAGAACCTGACGTCAACGTCAGGTGCAAGTCGTGCCGGACACCCCGACGAAGGAGGACCCGTGCGCATCGGAGAGGTCGCCGAGAAGGCGGGAGTGAGCGTTCGGGCACTGCGCTACTACGAGGAACAGGAACTGCTCCCCGCCGAACGCGGCCCCGGAGGCCAACGGCACTACCCCGACACCGCCGTGGCACGGGTCGAACTGATCCAGCGGCTGTACTCCGCGGGCCTGCCCAGCAGAGTGGTCCGCGAGGTCCTACCGTGCGTGGACTCCGGAGAACCCGACCCGGCGCTCCTGGGACTACTGGTCGACGAACGCGAACGCGTCGACGAGCGCATCGACGACCTGCTCGCCGTACGCGACCGGCTCGACCTGGTGATCGCCCTCACCCGCGACCCCGAGGCGGACTGCTCCCGCCTGGAACGAGCCCCCGCCCCACGACCACGCCGATGAACCCCGCCCGCCGGCGCCCCCGCCGACCCTAGAGCCCCACGCCCTCACCGGCCAGGGCCCAGGACGGCAACGCCTCCACCCGAGAGGACCACTCACGCGAGGCCGGAGCGCCCGAGGAACCCGCCCCCAGCACCCCCGACACGATCGCGCACGTGGTGTCCATGTCCCCGCCCGGCGCCACCGTCGCCCACAACGCCGACTCGAGCCCGCCCCGATAGCGGGCCACCACCCACAACGCGAAGGGCACCGTGTCCACCGCCCGCGCCGATGCCCCCGACCCCAACTCCGCGGCCGCGCCCAACGGGTCGGAGGAGACCAGCAACGCACGCGCGTCGCGCACCCCCTCGCGCACCGGGCCCGGCTCGAGCGCCTCGGCCACCCGGTCCAGGAACCGGCCCGGCCCCCACCACTCGTGTCGGGCCATCAGAGCCGCGGCCACCGCGACCGCTACCGCGCCCTCCACCGCCTCGGGGTGGGTGTGGGTGACACGCGCGCTCACCCGCGCCTGCTCCACCACCCGATCCAGATCGTCGGCGAAGTAGGCGCCCAACGGCGCCACCCGCATCGCCGCCCCGTTGCCCCACGAACCGGCGCCGTCGAAGGCCCGCGCCGCCGCCTCACGCAGCTCACGGCCCCCGGCGGCCTCACGCAACAGACGTTCGGTCCCGGCCCCATAGCCACGCCCGGAGTCGTGACGACGCACGAAGGAGGCGGCCAACCGGTCCGGGTCCACCCCCTGGCCGCGCACCACCTCGGCGTGGACCGACGCCGCCATCTCGGTGTCGTCGCTCCACCGCCATGGGCCCCAGGGCGGGATCCGATCGGGGATCGAACCCCCATGGTCGGGGTCGGCCAGCCGAGAACCGAAGGCGTCCCCCACAGCCAGAGCCGACAGAGCGGCCAGGGCACGCGCCGAAGGAGAAAGATCGAAGGTGACCATCCTCCACATCCTCACCGACCCGACCCTGCCTGTCCACAGCACACCACCACGATATGTACACGCTTGACCACAAAAGGCGACCCGTGTGCCCTCCTCACCACCAGCGGGTAGAGACCCCCTCGGACCCACACCGCACCCAGGAGCACCCATGACCCCACGCCCCCACGAACGCCCCCGCCACGACCGCGCAGTCGGAGCCCTACTGGGCGCACCCGCCGCGGCCGCCCTGGAGGCCCCCCACGCGAAACCACACCCGCCCCCCGCCCTGAAACGGCTCACCCACGCAGCCCTGGAGGAACTCACCACCAGAGAGGAGACACCCCACCCGCCCACCGACCCCACCGACCGGGCCTGGGTCCGGGCCCTACGAGCCCTGGCCCGCACCGGAACCCCGCCCGAACACCTCCCCGAACTCGACGACGCCCCCCACCACGACCCGCGCGGCGCCTCCTGGAAGGCCCTGACCCGCACACCCCCCACCCCACACGACCCCGCACGCGGCTCCTTCGCCTGCGACCACCTCGTCCAGGCCGTCCGCGCCGCCCACCACGCCCACGACCTGCCCACCGCCCTCTACACCGGGGCGCTGGCCGGAGCGCTCTGGGGCGCCTCCGCCCTGCCCGCCCGGGCCCTGCGCGGCATCGGCGCGCACACCGACCCCCACACCCCCACCACCGAGGCGCTACGCCTGGCCGGTCCCACCCCCGACGAAGAGCGCTGGCCGCTCTCACCCCTGAACAGCGAGGACGGACACACCTTCCCCTCCTTCGCCGTCCCCCACCCCCTGGACCCCCACGTCCTGCTCGGCGACATGGAATACCTCAGAAACAACCCCCACGCAGTGGACACGGTCGTCTCCCTGTGCCGCACCCACCCCGACGACGCGCCCCACCTGCCCCACCACGACTGGCTCCGCTTCTGGCTGCACGACTCCTCCGCCGCCAACGCCAACCTCCACTTCACCCTGAACGAGGCCGCCGCGGCCGTCACCGACCTGCGCGCCCAAGGCCGACGCGTCCTCCTGCACTGCTGGGCCGGCGCCTCACGCACCCCCGCCGTGGCCACCCGCTACGCCGTCACCGCCCTCGGAGCCCCACTCCTGCCCACCATGGCCGACATGATCCGCACCGTCGGAGGCCACCTGGACAACCCCTCCCTGTCCCGCGCCGTGGCCGAACTCGACGGCCGAGAACTCCCCGATCCGGCGAAGTCCCTGTTCAACGGCCATCTCCCCCCGCGACGCACACCCACCGGGTGATAAGTTCCACAAACCCCCTCTTTCCGGTACCGTTACTCTCGCGTTACCCCTAAGCTCTGCGCCCAGACCCCGTGCAACGCCAAACGCCGGCGGTCCCGGCTCCGCCCGTGCCCGGCCCACACCCGTGGACCCCGCACCCCCAGGAGCGTCGACACCCTTCGACCCCCCGAAGGGGACACGCGCCAGGAGGCGGCCGCCCTGCCCTGTTCCCGTTCGAAGGACTGCGTTGTGGGCAAACACGAGCCCCAGAACCCACCGGTGGACGACCCCATGGACGACCTCGCCGCCGCCACAGGCCCGGCCGAGACACCCCTGGGCCCCCGCCGCGCCGCAAAACGCTCGCGCCGCAAACGCGCGATGATCGTGGCCTCGGCCGCCGGACTGACCCTGGTCGTGGGCGGCGGCGCCGCGACCGCCGTCATCGTCTCCGGCGCGGACCCGGGCGACGCCACCAGCACGGTGACCATCCCCCAGGCCCAGCCCGACCCGCTCGTGGCCGCCGAGGGCGACACCGAACGCGACCCCGAACTCCTGGAACGCGCCGAACAGGCCCGCGCCCAGGCCACCACCAGCCAGAGCGCCTCGGGCCCGGCCATCCGGGAAGAGCCCGACCCCGAACCCGAGACCCAGAGCACCGAGTCCACCGACACCGGCGGCTCGGACACCTCCGCCTCCTCCGGCGGCGGACAGGGCACCGGCGAGGGCGGCACCTGCCAGGCCTCCTTCTACGGCGACGGCTTCCACGGAGCCACCACCGCCAACGGAGAGACCTTCGACACCTACGGCATGACGGCCGCCCACAAGACCCTGCCCTTCGACACCATGGTGCGGGTCACCAACCCCTCCAACGGCAAGTCGGTGACGGTCCGCATCAACGACCGCGGACCCTACATCTCCGGACGCTGCCTGGACCTGTCCACGGCCGCCTTCGACGAGATCATCGGCACCGGAGCCGGCGTCGGCACCGTCGACTGGGAGGTCGTGGGCTGACACCCGCCCCTGCCACCGCTCCACCACGCGCGCCCCGGACCACCACGGTCCGGGGCGCGCGTCGTTTCCCGCCACCCCCGCCCAGAACCACCACCCCCGGGCCCCTCGACGCGTACAATCCCGCCCAAGGCCCCACCCCCACCGCAGGTGAGAGCCGCGACGCCACCCCCACGTGGCACGACCCCCGTACGCCACCACAACCGACCCCAGGGGAGCCCGGACCTTGTTCCGCACCACGACCGGATGGGTCGTCTCACCCACCGACCTGGTCGACACCCTCGAATGCGACCACCGCAGCGCCCTCAAGACCGCCCTGGCCGCACACCTGCCCGGAGCCCCCCGCCCCGAACCCGTCGACCCCCTCGTCGCCCACCACGGCCACACCCACGAGACCGACGAACTCGACCGCCTCACCGACCTGTTCGGCGACGTCACCACCATCGACGACCCCGCCCCCGACGACCACTCCCTGGCCGAGGCCGCGCACGCCACCGCCCGCGCCATGGAAGCCCGCGTCCCCGTCATCTACCAGGCCAGCTTCCACCACCCCCTCACCGACCGGGTCGCCTTCCACGGACGCGCCGACTTCCTCATCCGCTCCGATCTGGACCCCGCCACCGGCGAACCCCGACCCGACCACACCGGGCCCGCCACCTACGAACCCTGGGACACCAAACTCGCCCGCGACCCCGGACCCGCCGCCGTCGTCCAACTCGCCGCCTACGCCGACGCCGTCGCCACCCTGTCCGGCCACACCCCCCACCACATGCACCTGATCACCGGCGACCGGCACACCCGCACCCTGCCCACCGCCGAATTCACCCCCATCCTGGCCACCATCACCACCCGCCTCCTGGAACGCCTGGCACGCGAACCCGCCCTGCCCACCCCCACCTGGGGCGAACCCCGACCCGCCTGCGACGGCTGCGGCTACACCACCTGGTGCTCCCAAGGCCGCGTCGCCGCCCGCCACCTGTCCCTGGTCGCCGGCCTGCGCACCGACCAGGCCGCCAAACTCACCGACGCCGGCATCACCACCATCGACGCCCTGGCCCGCGTCCCCGACCAGGACCGCCCCACCACCCTGCCCCGACGCTCCTTCGAACAACTCCGCGCCCAGGCCGCCCTCCAGGTCCGCCAGGACACCACCCGCACCGCCCACGACCCCCAAGGGCGGGTCAGCGCCGAAGTGTTCTCACCCGACGGACTCGCCTCCCTGCCCGCCCCCTCCACCGGCGACGTCTTCTTCGACATGGAGGGCTACCCCTACCACTCCCACCAGGACGGACGCGGCCTCGAATACCTCTTCGGCGCCACCACCGAGGACCCCGACGGACACGAGACCTTCCACACCTTCTGGGCCCACGACCGCGCCCAGGAGAAGAAGGCCCTGGAGGACTTCGTCGACTTCGTCACCGCCCGCATCGACGCGGACGAGGGCGCCCACATCTACCACTACGCCTCCTACGAGGTGGACCGGCTCAAACACCTCAGCTCCGCCTACGCCACCCGCGAAGAGGAGGTCGACCGGCTCCTACGCCAGAACCGGCTCATCGACCTGTACACCGTGGTCCGCAAGAGCCTGCGCGTATCCCAACGCTCCTACTCCATCAAGTACCTCGAACCCCTCTACCTGGACACCGCCCGCGACGGAGGCGTCACCACCGCCGCCTCCAGCATCGACGCCTACGCCGCCTACCTGCGCGCCCACCAGGACGGCGACACCGACACCGCCGCCCGCGTCCTGGACGACATCGCCGCCTACAACCGCGACGACTGCCACTCCACCGCACGCCTACGCGACTGGCTGGAAGGCCACCGCGCCGACCAGGGCATCACCACACGCCCCCTCCTCCAGATCGAGATCACCGAGGAAGAGGCCGAACGCGCCCGCAAACGCGCCGAAAGGGACGCCCGCCACGCCGCCCTGACCGAACCCCTCCTCGACGGCGTGCCCGAACAACCCGAACAGCGCACCGACGCCGACCACCCCCGCGCCACCCTGGCCGCCCTGGTCGGCTACTACCGGCGCGAGAACAGCCCGCCCTGGCGCGAACACTTCCAACGCTCCAACGCACCCCTGCACGAACTGGAGACCGACGGCAACTGCGCCGTCCCTTGGCAGGCCCACGTGGGGGAGTGGGAACACCCCACCGGCAAACGCCGCAACGCCCGCCGCGAGGTCGCCATGCGCCTGGACCGCGCCCACCCCAACCCCTTCACCACCGGCGAGAGCGTCCACCTACTGCACCCGGCCGCCCCCGGACAGAGCGCCACCACCCGCCCCGCCAAGGTCCTCAAGGCCGAACCCGACGCCCTCACCCTCATCGAGACCGCCCCACCCGAACAGATCACCTCCAGCGCCCCCATCGCCGTCCTGCCCGGCTCCCCGGTCGACCCCAAACCCAAGGACGGCGCCCTGGAGACGGTCGCCCACACCGCCGCCCACACCCTGCCCGACTGGCCCCGCCACGCCGGCCTGGACGTCCTACGCCGCACCCCGCCCCGCCTGGACCCCCCGGGCCCCCTGCCCGACCCCGCCCACCACGACGACCTCATCGACGCCGCCATCACCGCCGTGGACCGCCTCGACCACTCCTACCTCGCCGTCCAAGGCCCACCCGGAGCCGGCAAGACCTACCTGGCCGCCCGCCTGATCACCCACCTGATCGCCAAGGGCCGCAGCGTCGGCGTCTGCTCCACCGGCCACAAGGCCGTCGAGAACGTCATGAGCGCCGCCCTGCGCGCCGCGAACGAACAAGGCCTGGCCATCGAGGCCGCCAAACGCCCCCGCGGCGGCAAGAAGGACCCCGACGCCCCCTGGTACCAGCCCTCGAGCCAACAGGTCCTGGCCAACTGGCGCACCAAACGCGCCGCCCAAGGACAGCCCGTCCTCATCGGCGGCACCGCCTGGGGCATGTCCGGCGCCGACACCATCGCCGACCCCCTGGACGTGATGATCATCGACGAGGCCGGCCAGTTCGCCCTCGCCGACACCCTGGCCGTGTCCGCCTCCGCCCACGACCTCGTCCTGCTCGGCGACCCCCGCCAACTGCCCCAGGTCGTCCAAGGAGTGCACACCGACGGCGCCGACGCCTCGGCCCTGCAACACCTCATGGACGGCCAGGCCATCATCGACCCCGCCCTGGGCTACTTCCTCGACCAGACCCGACGCATGCACCCGAACGTGTGCGCCCCCGTCTCCACCCTGTCCTACCAAGGCCGACTCCAAGCCCACCCCACCACCGCCCGACGCCGCCTCCACCACCTGGAGGCGGGCGTGTACGCCCACCCCGTCCACCACACCGGCCGCACCACCCACAGCCCCGAAGAGGTCGAGGCGGTCGTGGCCGCCGCACTACGCCTGACCGAGGAACACCTCACCCTCGACCCCGACCAGGACCCACGCCCCCTCACCGGCGCCGACATCCTCGTCGTGGCCCCCTACAACCTCCAAGTACGCTCCCTGCGCCAGGCCCTGGCCCACGCCGCCCAGGACCACCCCGCCCTCGAAGGCGTACGCGTGGGCACCGTCGACCGCTTCCAAGGCCAGGAGGCCGCCGCCGTCATCTGCTCCATGACCGTCTCCAACGCCGCCGAGACCAGCCGAGGCCCCTCCTTCGTCCTGGACCGCAACCGACTCAACGTCGCCCTCTCCCGCGCCCAACTCCTGGCCCTGGTCGTCTACTCGCCCGACCTGCTCACCACCGCACCCCGCACCGTGGACGAACTCCGCCTCCTGGCCTCCTTCACCGGACTGACCCACCACGCCCGCCTCTGGAACCACACTTGAGGACACCCCGCTCCACGGTTTCGGACACCTGCCCGGTGGAGTACGTTTTACGTGGCACACCACGCCGTCCCGCCCCACGAACGGGACCTCGTTCTGGTGTGCGCCACGACACCCGCGCGGCGCACCCCGCCGCGCCCCAACGATCCGGCCCACCACCCGTATTCGTCGAAAGGCCCCACGGCCCCCGTGTCTGAACGTCCCTCCGCCCCCGGCGGCGGCCGCAACACCCGCCACCCCACCGGTATCCGCGTCGTCCTGTGCCTCCTGGCCCTGTTCGCCCTGGCCGCGGGCCCCTTCGGATACCTGATGGGATTGGACGCCGACTCCCACGCCGGCTCGGCCGCCGAATGGTTCACCCTCGCCTTCGGCGCCGCCGTCGGCATCCCCTTCCTGGCCGCCGCCGTGGCCACCGTCGCCGGCGACCGCCGCGCCGCCCTGTGGTCCCTGGCCCTACTCCTGTGGCCCGTGGTGTTCGTGGTGGTCATCCACCTCCTGCGCTCGGCCGGGTAGGCTCCCGGGCGTGTCACCCAAGAAACGCAAGAGCCGCCGCACCCGCCAGGACCGCGCCCGGACCACACCCGCGCCCACCGAGGCCGGCCGTGTGGCCCCGGGCACCACACCCGACAAGCGGCCGCTCAAACGCACCCCGGCGGTGATCGCCTCACCACCCGACCGCAGAGTGACCGCGCTGTGGGTCCTGCTGTGGATCCTGTGGGCCCTGGGCACCCCCATGGCCCTGGCCGCGCTGCTCTTCGCCGGCCTGGACACCGGCGTGGACCCCATGGACCCGCGACTGGAGGACCCCCAGACCGCCCAAGAGGTGATCGCCGAACACACCGACCGGACCATGCGCGCCATCGGCAACGCCCTCATCTGGCTCCTGGTCTTCGCCTGGGGCGTCCCCGCCCTGGGCACGGTGTGCGCCCTGGCGCTACGCCGACGCATGGCCGCCATCGCCTTCGGTGTGGCCCTGGCCCTGTCGGTGACCCTCCTACTGCTGGTCGCCCCGCCCAACGAACTCTGGGACGCCGTCATCGCCCACCTGTTCGGCTGAGCGCCCCGACCCACCCGCACGCCTTCACGCACCCCGACCCGCCCCAGGCCACAATGGACCCCGTGGACACCACCGACACCGACAGCCCGCTCCCGGTCCCCGTACGCAGCCGCCTGCGTCATCTGGACCACAACGTCCTGGTCGACACCCGCGCCCTGGAACGGGTCCGCGAACGCTTCGACACCGAACAGGCCCGACTCCTGGGCCGCTTCCTGGCCAACGCCCAATCACCGGCCACCCTGCGCGCCTACCGCGCCGACTGGACCGCCTTCGGCGCCTGGTGCCTGACCGAAGGCCGCACCTCGCTACCGGCCGACCCCGTGGACGTGGCCGTCTACCTGGCCGCATGCGCCCAGAACGGAGAGGGGACCGGACGCCCCCTGGCCCCCTCCACCCTGGAACGACGCGCCGCCGCCATCGCCGCCGTCCACGGCGCCCACGGCCTGGACTCGCCCACCCGCGCCGAAGTGGTGCGCATGACCCTGCGCGGAATCCGCCGCACCCATAAGGCCCGCCCCCGCCGCAAGGCCCCCGTCCTGCTCTCGACCCTGGAGGCCCTGCTCGCGGTACGCCCCCAGGACGGACACCCCGGGGGAGTGGCCCGCCGACGCGACGCCGTCCTGCTGCTGACCGGCTTCGCCGGAGCGCTACGCCGCTCCGAACTGGCCGCCCTGACCTTCGACGACCTGACCCTGGTCAAGGACCCCGTCGACGGAGCCCCCACCCTGGTGGTGTCCCTGCACACCACCAAGACCGACCAGGAGGGCCGCAAGAACCAACAGGTCGCCCTCCCGCGCGGCCGCCACCGCGCCACCTGCCCGATCTGCGCCCTGACCGACTGGACGCGCCTGATCGAGCTGCTGCGCGACCACGGCGCCCACGCCCTGCGCAACCACCTGGAGCACACGCCCCCCACCCCGCCCACCGGAGCGCACTCCTGCTCCGGGCTGGAACGCCTCACCCCGGCCGACGGCACCGGACGCCCACTACTGCCCTCGGTGGACCGACACGGACGCGTCGCCGAACGCTCCATGTCCCCTCGCGCCATCGGCGACCTGGTCAAACGCTACGCTCAACGCGCGGGCCTGGACCCCGACGACTTCGGCGGCCACTCCCTGCGCGCCGGATTCGCCACCCAGGCCGCCCTGGGCGGGGCCGCGGACCGCGAGATCATGCGCCAGGGCCGATGGACCAACCCGGGCACGGTGCACGACTACATCCGCACCGCCAACCCGCTCGAGGACAACGCGGTCACCCGACTGGGCCTGTGACCCCCCTTCACCGGCCCGACCGACCTCATCTCGAAACACCAACAAACACACCCGCAACACCCGATATAGCCCGTTAACGTGCGAACCTGCCCTGATGAGGCATTAGGTTGGTCGCGTGAGAAAGGGGACGGACCTATGGTCGACGAGTTTCGCGCAGCGTTCCAAGCACTGATCGACGCCTCCGTCGCCACAGACCCCCACCAGTTCCCACCGGCCGTCCACAAGGTCTACCTCCTGGCCCCACAGATCCCCGTCGCCGAACGCGAACTGGCCCTGGAGGCCCTGGCCCCCCTCCTGGCCACCGACCACGCCGCCCCCGGCATCGTCGCCGACCTGGCCGTGATCGCCGGAGCCCTCGTCGAGACCGGCACCGACCCCGGACCCGCCGGAATCGAGATCCTCCACCTACTGCGCACCATGGGCAAGGGCGCCATCGCCTTCGCCCGCGCCTGGGAACGCACCGGAGGCGGCACCCCACCCGCCCCCGAGGCCGTCACCGCCGACGCCGAGACCCGCGTGGCCGCCGACCTGGGCCCCGACGCCCCAGCCGCCACCATGTGCTGGTGGACCATCCAACGCCACGGCCTGGCCGCCAAGACCATGCTCGCCCACTCCGAGGTCCGCGCCCACATCCGCCGCGACCCCTCCCTGCACGCCGAACTGGTCGCCATCACCAACCAGCTCAGCGACCTGCTCACCGAATTCGACCAGATCCGCACCCTGCTGCGCATGGCCGAGGCCACCTCCGCCCTGGTCCTGGACCGGGCCTCCGAACGCGGCTTCCGCGTCCTGTTCGACGGCATCGGCGACAACCTCCAACTCCACACCCTGCTCGCCGACGCCCTCATCGGCCCCCACGGCCAAGGTCTGGCCGGGCACACCCCCGACCCGCGCTGGAGCGCCTCCTACCGTCACGCCCCCGTCGACCCCGAAGCCGACCTCGTACACGGCTGGTGGAACCTGGTCGCCCACGACGGCTCCTGGGTATGGAACGAAGGCCTGCCCGCGGAGATCCCCACCATCGACGGCGAACACGTCCTGATCCTGGAGACCCCCACCCACCCCCGCTCCTGGAAGGCCGGACGACGCCACCCCCAGGTCCGCGGCTGGCTGGAGGTCGAATCGGAACTGAGCGCCGAGGAGGCCCACCGATGGTGGAGCCGGGTCGCCCCCGCCGAGAACCCGCCCACCACCCACCAGGACGAGGAGGAGGCGACCACGCCCCCCCCCGCCCCGGCCACACTCGAACCCCCCACCGACCCGAACCGACCCGAACCCGCCCCGGACCCCGAAGCCACACCCCCCGACGGCCCCCGGGCCACCCCCTCGCCCACCGCCGACACCGGCCCCTCACTGCCGCCTCTGCCCAAGGGCGTCTCCCAGAGCAGCGGCTGGGGACCCGCCTGGCGCTGAAGCCCCCCGAACACACGAGACGGCCCCGCCCCCGGACCTCACGGTCCGAGAACGGGGCCGCCCCGACGGGTCAGTCCCGCGCCCGATGCCGGGCAGCGGAGCGCGCGGGCACCGGCTCGGCGCGCGCCGAACGCTCCTCTTCATCATCGTCCTCATAGAGGCCGTCGAAGTACTCCTCTTTGGTGGGCCCCTCGTCATCGTCACGGACCCAACGCCCGCCCACGAACACCGGCGCCGCCAACAGCAACGCCAAGGGCACGAACACGCCCAGGGGCAACAGCACCAGGGCGCCCTCGCTCCCGGGCAGCACCGGCAGACGCTCCACCAGATGCATACGGGTCAGGGCCACGGCGCTCAGACCGCCCAGGACCAGGGCGGCACCGAAGGGCAGCATCGGGGTCAGCCGCGGGGGGACCGCGACCAGGGCCACCAACAATCCCACGCCCACCAGACCGGCCAGGGCGACCGGACCGGTGCCCTGAAGCACGGCGGTACCGACCGCGTGCAGACCGCGCAGGTGGGAGAAGGCCCAGCCGGTCAACAACAACAGGACCGGACCAAGGATCAGGCCCGACAGGAAGCCGACGAAATGTCGCACGGGGGTGCTCCTCTCAAGGGTTGCGCAGCACCCTAGCGACAAAACCTCGCTTCGGCACCATCGACATCACCTAGACAAACCACCACAAAAGGGTGTACCGCGCCGGTGATACCACACACCGGTGGCGCCGCACCCGCACCGGACACGACGCCACCGAACACCACGAACACATCACCCACCGGCGGGGGAGGAGCCCCCCTTACCCGCGATCCGCTCCAACTCCTCGGGCGTGGCACGCTCACGCACACCCAACACCAGACGACTCGGCACGCTCCGACCCCAACGACGACGCCCCTCATAGGCCACCAACGCCACCACCACGGCACCCACCGACGCCCACAGCGCCTCACGATGCTGCGGCAACGTCGCCATCGCCACGAAGATCCCCACCAGACCCAACAACGTCGCCCACGTCAGATACGGGAACGCCCACATCCGCAACGTCAACCGCTCCGGCGCCCGACGACGCACCCGCGCACCCACCACCAACTGCGAAGCGCAGATCGTCAAGAACAACACCAACAGGATCGCGCCGATCGAGGCCACCAGGAAATGGAACACCTGACCCGGCGCCACATAGTCGGCGACCACCGCCGCGTACCCCACCACGGTGCCCAACAGGATCGCCCGCACCGGCACACCACGCCGATTCGTGCCCCGCAACACCGCCGGAGCGTCCCCCTGACGGGTGAGCATGAACAACATCCGCGACGAGGTGTACATCGCGGCATTCAACACGCTCAACACCGCGATCAACACCACGATCTCCATGATCAACGCCGCGCCCGGGATACCCACCGTCTCCATGACCACCACGAACGGACTCCGATCCAGATCGGAGGAGTTCCACGGCACCACCATCACCACCACCAGGATGGAGGCCACGTAGAACAACCCGATCCGCCACAGCACGTTGGTGACCGCCGAGGCCACCCCCCGCTCGGGCTCGGAACTCTCACCCGCCGCGATCGTGATGATCTCCACCCCACCGAAGGCGAACAACACCACCACCGTGGCACCCAACACCGCGACCCAGCCATTGGGGGCGAACCCGCCCAGATCCCACAGGTTCGACACCGTCGACCCTTGCGAACCACTCCACAGACCCAACGCGTACAAGCCGCCCACCAGCAAGAACGCCACGATCGTGGCGACCTTGATCAGCGAGAACAACGACTCCGTCTCCGCGAAGACCCGCACCGAGATCAGATTGGCCACCGTCATCGCCAACAGAACCGTCAACGCCAAAACCCAACCGGGCAGATCCACCCACTGGGCCAGGATCGTGGCCCCGGCCACCGACTCGGCCGCCACCAACACCGCGTACATCCACCAATAGACCCACCCGATGGCGAAACCCGCCCTGGGCCCGAACGCCAACCGCGCGTAGTCGGAGAAACTCCCACCGGCCGGAACCGACACGACCATCTCGCCCAAGGCCCGCAGGGTCAAGAACACCAGGGCGCCCGCCAACGCGTAGGACAACACCGCCGCCGGCCCCGCGGTCTGGATCACCGCGCCCGACCCCACGAACAGCCCGGCACCCACCGAACCGCCGATCGCGATCAACGTCATGTGCCGGCGGCGCAACCCATGCGCCAGCCCCGACCCGTCCTTCTTCTGTGCCGCCTCACCGGGCGACGTCTCACTGCCTGTCACGAGCCCCACCATAGGACGAAAGATCGGTCACACTTCACAAAGGGGTGCGCCACAGACCAGAAATCAACAAACGTGACTCGGCGCAACACATCCGCACGGGGGTCACACCACCCTAAACCCCACACCGAACCCCCACACCCCACCCGAACATGCCACCATCCACACCATGACCGCCCCCATCCCACCCCTGGGCGCCCTGACCAGCCCGCACACCTACCGACACTGGGCCCACCTCATCATCGGCGGCGCCCTGGCCACCCCCTACCTCATGGCCTCCCTCGTCCTGGCCTCCCTCATCACCGACACCACCACCCCACCCACCCCCACCGGACTCACCCTCACCCTCGCCCTGGCCATCGGCCTCACCCTCATCACCGCCACCGCCCTCATCCCCGCCACCCGCACCGGACAACACCACCTCGCCCACGCCCTGGGCATCCTCCACGACACCACCCCCACCAGCGGCCGCCTACGCCCCACCCTCTGGCTCCACCTCCACCTCACCATCGGCCTCCTCGCCTGCGTCGCCACCATGGTCGCCCTCACCGAAGCCGCCCTCCTGACCCTGGCCCCCCTCGACCACGGCACCGCCCCCCCCCTCCCCCCCACCCCCCCCTACCTGGGCCCGCCCCTGGCCCTGCTCTGGCTCCTCGCACTCATCCACACCATCGCCCTCACCGGCCGACTCCTCACCAAAATCGCACCCCACCTCCTCGGCCCCACCCCCACCGACCGACTCGCCGCGGCCCAAGCCCACGCCCACCGCCTCGCCGAACGCAACCGCCTGGCCCGCGAACTCCACGACGGCCTCGGCCACGCCCTGTCCGTGGTCACCCTCCAAGCCGCCACCGCCGCCCGCCTCCTGGACACCGACCCCGACTTCGCCCGCCAAGCCCTCACCCACATCGCCGACACCGCCCGCACCGCCACCGCCGACCTCGACCACGCCCTCGGACTCCTACGCCAGGACACCCCCACCCCACGCATCCCACCCCCCGACCTGACCCACCTACCCCACCTGACCCAGGCCACCCGCCACACCGGAACCGACCTGACCAGCCACATCGACGGACCCCTCGACCACATCCCCACCCTGCTCTCCCGCGAGACCTACCGCATCACCCAAGAAGCCCTCACCAACGCCCTACGCCACGCACCCCACCAACCCCTCACCCTCACCCTCAAAACCACCCCCACCTCACTCACCCTCACACTCACCAACCCCCTGCCCACACCCCACCGACCCCGACGACGCCACCCCACCCGCGGAGGACACGGACTCCACGGCATGCGCGAACGCGCCCACCTGATCGGCGCCACCCTCACCCACGGCCCCCACCACGACCAATGGACCACCACACTCCACCTGACCTGGAAAGACACCCGATGATCCGGATCAACCTCATCGACGACGAACACCTCATCCGCACCGGCCTGGCCGCCCTCATCGACGCCGAACCCGACATGGAGGTCACCGGCCAGGCCGCCGACGGAGCCGACGTCCCCGACCTCGTCGAACGCACCCGACCCCACATCGTCCTCATGGACGTGCGCATGCCCGGCCTCGACGGCATCCAGGCCACCCACACCCTCCAACGCACCCCCCGCCCACCCCGCGTCATCGTCATCACCACCTTCGACAACGACGACCACGTCTGGGACGCCCTACGCGCCGGAGCCCAAGGCTTCCTCCTCAAACGCACCCCGCCCGAGGACATCCTCGCCGCCATCCGCATCGTCCACCGCGGCGACACCCTCCTGTTCCCCACCACACTGCGCACCCTCGCCGCCACCCGAACCCCCCACCACGCACCCACCCCCGCCGCCCGCGCCGTGGCCACCCTCACCGAACGCGAAGCCCAGACCCTCACCCTCATCGCCCAAGGCCTCACCAACGCCGAGATCGCCACCCACCTCCACCTGGGCGTCCAGACCATCAAGACCCACGTCTCCCACACCCTCACCAAACTCGGCGTCCGCGACCGCACCCAAGCCGTCATCGCCGCCTACGACGCCGGACTCATCCACCCCCGCCACCACACATGAGCCCACGACACACCCCACGACACGCCCAACACAAAGTCACGACAATGCTACGTTCGGCAATCGAACGGTCGCACACACCGCGGGGGAGACCACCATGACCACGCCACCGGCCATCGACCTCGACCTCATCACCCACCTGTACCGAACCCACCGAGACGACCTCGCCCGCGTCCGCGACCAACAACGCGAACAACACGCCAACGCCGACCCCGCCATGACCCCCCAACTCGACGACCTCGAAGCCGAGATCACCTACCTCCTCCTACGCCACCACCGCCCCCACAACGTCGTCGAGATCGGCACCTACTACGGCTGGTCCACCTCCTGGATCCTGTCCGCCCTACGCGACAACGACACCGGCCACCTGCACTCCTTCGACATCGTCGACCACGCCCCCCGCCACGTCCCCGAACACCTGGCCCAAGACCGCTGGACCTTCACCAAAGGCGACGTCCGCGCCAAGATCGCCCACATGCCCGCCCACACCGACTACCTGTTCATCGACGCCGCCCACAACGGCTGGTTCGCCCGCTGGTACATCCACCACCTCCTGCCCACCCTGCCCGCCCACATCCCCATCAGCGTCCACGACGTCTTCCACCAGCGCTACGCCCTGCCCTTCACCGAAGGCGCCGTCGTCCTCAAATGGCTCACCAACAACACCACCGACTACTTCACCGCCTCAGCCGCCCGCGCACCCCACCACCACCAGATGCTCAACGACCTCAAAACCGAACTCGGCCTGGACACCCCCGTCCGCGAATCCCTCCACAACCCCATGATCTTCTTCCGCATGCCCGCCCGACCCCGACCCGCCGCCACCATCGCCCCACCACGACCCCGCCACACAAGCGACCCCGACCCCGCCCCCCGCACCTGAAACCACACAAAAAAAGGGGGTGGCGGGACCCCACCGGCCCCACCACCCCCAAAGAGCACACACCCCTACACGAGGTCACACCCCATCGGCCTCCAACGAAGCCCCACCCGCCTCAGCCTCCGCCTGAGCCTCCAACGCCGCACGCCCCTCACGCACCGACACCACATCAGCGGCATCACCCACGATCCGCGCGAAATTCACCGGCTGATCCAAACTCACCATGTGCCCCGCCCGAGGCACGTTCACCAACCGGCCATCCGCGCACGCGTCGAAGAAATGCTTCTCATGGATCCGGAAATGATCCCGCGCCCCATTGATCAACCACACCGGACCCTCATACGCCGACAACGACGCGATCGCGTCCATATTCGAGATCTCATCGATCACCGACGTCGCCGCCTCCACCGCCAACCCGCCGTCCAACACCGCTTCGGCCGCACCATCACGCAACGTCAACCGATGAAAACGCTCATTGACCGCCGCACCCCGATCCGGCAACCGATCCATCAACACCGCCGGAATCCGATACACCTGAGCCAACGACTGCGCCGGCTTGGCCGTACAACTGGCCGCCACCAACCCCGCCACCCGACCCGGCGCCGCACCCGCCACCGCGATCGACACGAACCCGCCCAGACTCAACCCCGTCAACAACGCCCGACCACCCACCTGATCGATCGCCGCCAACACACTGTCCACCGCACGCCCCAGCGAGAACTCCTCACCCCGCCGCGAACCATGCCCCGGCAGATCCGGCGTCACCACCGTACGCCCCTGAGCCCGCAACAACTCCACCTGCGGCCGCCACATACTCGACGACAACCGCAACCCGTGCACCAACACGATCGGCACGTCCATACCCCGACCCCTCACCCTTCCACCCGATAACGCACCGTCACCGGAGCATGGTCGGACCAACGACTCTCACGATCCCGATACCGCTCCACACCACCCTCGACCGCCCGCGCCGCCAACCCCGGCGTGGCCACCTGATAGTCGATCCGCCACCCCGTGTCGTTATCGAAGGCCCGCCCACGATAGGACCACCACGAATACGGCCCCTCCTGCCCCGGATACAACGACCGCACCACATCCACATAACCGGCCTCATCGAAGACCCGCGACAACCACGCCCGCTCCTCGGGCAAGAACCCCGAATTCCTCCGATTACCACGCCAGTTCTTCAAATCCGCCTCCGTGTGCGCGATGTTCCAATCCCCGCACACCACCAGCTCCCGCCCCGCACCCTCCACCTGAGCGCGACGCTTCACCAGATACGGCAGGAACATCTCCAGGAAACGCTCCTTCTCCTCCTGACGCTCGGTCCCCACCTCACCCGAGGGCAGATACAGACTCGCCACCGTCACCCCACCCAGATCGGCCTCCACATACCGACCCGCATCCTCGAACTCCGTCCCCGGAAAACCCACCCGCACCGCGTCCGGCTCACGCCGCGCATAGATCGCCACCCCCGCACGACCCTTCGCCGCCGCCGGACACAACACCACACGCCAACCCTCGGGCGCCACCACATGCGCCGGCAACTGGTCCGCCTCCGCACGCGTCTCCTGCAAACACACCACATCCGCGTCCGTGGCCGCCAACCACGAAACGAACCCCGGATCCTTACGCGACGCCGCGCGCAGACCATTGACATTGACGCTGGACACAACAAAACTCGACTGGCTCACGCCAACAGAGTAGCCACCACCCCCACCCCCTCAACCCCCCTCCACCGGCGACTCCGACCCCGCCAACCGACGCAACACCCCATAGGTCCGATTCGAACCCGCCGCCTCCCGCTGCGCCCGCGCCGTCACCTCGATATAGGCCTGCGACGACGTCACCGACGCATGCCCCAACAAATGCATGATCTCGGTGACCGACGCCCCATCCTCGGCCAACCGCGTCGCGAACGTATGCCGCAAAGCGTGCACCAACGTCCCCCGCGCCACCCGATCATGCACACCCGCATGCCGATAACACTGCTTCACCAGATACTGCAACCCACCCCGACGCAACCCCTCACCCCGGTTGTCCACCAACAACGGATCCCCACCCCGCACCACCCCGAACCGCACCCGACGCGACTCCAAATACCCCTCCAACAACACCTCCAACGGCACCTCGATCGGCAACACCCGCTCACCGCCGCCCTTACCCACCACCCGAATCCGCCGCTCACCCGAACGCCCACCCAACGAATCCACCCGCAACGACAACATCTCCGCCGACCGCATCCCCGTCAACAACGCCAACGCCAACACCGCCAGATCCCGCTCCGGCCACGGATCCCGCGCCCGACGCGCACCCCGCGCCAACGCCTCCAACAACCGCTCCGGCGTATCCTCACCCATCAACGGCTTAGGCGTCGAAGGCCGCACCCGAGGCCGCGGCACCGCCGACATCGGATTGCCCGCCACCACCTGCTCGGCCACCCAGAACCCGAAGAACCCGTTCCACGTCGACCAGGCCCGCACCACACTCGACGCCGCCCGCTCCTCACCGAAATCCGCGAACGCCTCCCGCAACACCCGCGACGTCAGATCCGACAACACCACCCCACCCGGATCCACACCCAACACCCGCGCCGCACACCCCGCCACACCCACCAGATCCCGCCGATAGGCCGCCACCGTATGCGGAGAGGGCTTGGCCGCCCGCCGCGCCACCAGATACCGCTCGATCGCCAGCTCCACCACCACAGCATCGCCACTCATACCCCATATCCTGCCCCCTGCCCACCCCACCCCGACCCCACGGGCACCACAAAGAAAAGGGCCCGACCCCAAGGCCGAACCCCACACGCACAACCACCGCCCGCTCACCCCAACACCGCACGCACCCCCCGCACGATCTCCACATCCTCCCGCGCCTCCACCACCCAACACCTCACCCCGGCCCCCACCGCCGAAATCTCACCCTCACCCACCAACCCCGCGTTGGCCACCTCATCCACCCCCACACCCAGAAAACCCAACCCCTCCGCACACCGCCCCCGCACCTGAGACGAACCCTCACCCACCCCACCCGTGAACACCAACGCGTCCACACCACCCAACGACGCCACCATCGACGCCACCGCCCCACGCAACCGATGCAGATACACCCCCACCGCCCTCACCGCCCGCGCCTCACCCCTTCGCTCAGCCTCCAACACCCGCCGCATATCCGCCGACCCCGCCAACGCCCACAACCCCGACTCGTGCTCCAACGCCCACGCGATCCGATCCACCCCCACCCCCGCGTGCTGCTGCAACCACAACACCAACCCCGGATCCACACTCCCCGAACGCGTCGCCATCACCAACCCCTCCAACGGCGTGAACCCCATCGTGGTATCCACCGACCTCCCACCCCGCACCGCCGCCAACGACGCACCCGCCCCCAAATGCGCCACCACCACCCGCTCCGCACCCGACCACTCACGCACCCGCCGCGACGCATACGCGTGCGAAAGCCCATGAAAACCGAACCGACGCACCCCCCACCGCGCCCGCCACTCCTCGGGCACCGCATACGTCGACGCCTCCACCGGCAACGACGCGTGAAACGCCGTATCGAAACACGCCACCGCCGGCACCCCCGGCAACACCCGCCCCACCACCTCGATCCCCGCCAACGACTTGGACTGATGCAACGGCGCCAACGACCCCAACTCCCGCAACCGCTCCACCACCCACCCCTCCAACCTCACCGGAGCCGTGAACTCCCCACCCCCGTGCACCACACGATGACCCACCGCGTCCACACGCCCCGCACCGGCCAGCGCCCGCTCCACCCGACGCTCATCCCACACACCGGCCTCCACCGGCACCGACTCCGACCACTCCACCACCCCATCGGAGCCCACCACACTCAACTTCACACTGCTGGACCCCGCGTTCACCACCAGAACCCGCATCAGTACGGCCACACCCACTCCCGCACCGGCTCCGGATCCTCCCCGAACTCCCGCGTATAGGCCCGCGCCCGCAACCGCTCGTCCACCATCCGCTGACGCACATGCGCCGCCCGCTCCGCCAACCCCGGAACCCGATCGATCACATCGACCACCAGATGGAACCGATCCAGATCGTTCAACATCACCATGTCGAACGGCGTCGTCGTGGTACCCCGCTCCTTGAACCCCCGCACATGCAGGTTCTCGTGACCCCGACGCCGATACGTCAACCGATGCACCAGCCACGGATACCCGTGAAAAGCGAAGATCACCGGACGCCGCGTCGTGAACAACGCCTCGTACTCGGCCTCGGGCAACCCATGCGGATGCTCACCCGCCGGCAACAACCGCATCAGATCCACCACGTTCACCACCCGCACCCGCAACTCCGGGAAATGACACCGCAACAGATCCACCGCCGCCAACGTCTCCAACGTCGGCACATCACCCGCGCACGCCAACACCACATCCGGCTCCACACCATCATCGGTACCGGCCCACTCCCAGATCCCGATACCCCGCGTACAGTGCGCCACCGCCTCATCCATCGGCAGATAGTCCAACGCCGGCTGCTTACCCGCCACCACCACGTTCACATAGTCACGCGAACGCAGACAATGATCGGCCACCGACAACAACGTGTTCGCGTCCGGCGGCAGATACACCCGCACCAACTCCGCCGGCTTGTTCAACACCACATCCAAGAACCCCGGATCCTGATGCGTGAACCCATTGTGATCCTGCCGCCACACATGCGACGACAACAGATAGTTCAACGACGCGATCGGAGCCCGCCACTCCAACCCCCGAGTCACCTTCAACCACTTCGCATGCTGATTGAACATCGAATCCACAATGTGCACGAACGCCTCATAGCAGTCGAACAACCCATGCCGACCCGTCAGCAGATACCCCTCCAACCAGCCCTGACACAGATGCTCACTCAACACCTCCATCACCCGACCACGAGGCCCCAGATGCTCATCACCCGGCTCCAACCGACCCCGCCACACCTTGTCCGTCGCCTCGTACACCGCCGACAACCGATTCGACGCCGTCTCATCCGGCCCCACGATCCGAAAACGATCCGGATTGGCCCGCACCACATCCCGTAGAAACCCGCCCAGCACACGCGTGGCCTCACTCGACCGCGCCCCATGCCCCTCGAACTCCACCGCGTAGTCTCGAAAATCCGGCAACGCCAACGGCCGCAACAACAACCCGCCATTGGCATGCGGATTCGCACTCATCCGCCGCCCACCCCGCGGCGCCAACACCCGCAACCCCTCCACCGGAGCACCCTGAGCATCGAACAACCCCTCAGGACCATAGGAGCGCATCCACCCCTCCAACAGCCGCAGATGCTCCGGATCCGACCTCACCCCCGCCAACGGCACCTGATGGGACCGCCACGTCCCCTCCACCGCCAGCCCGTCCACCTCCACCGGACCCGTCCACCCCTTGGGAGAACGCAACACCACCATCGGCCACACCGGCCGACCCCCCACACCACCCTCACGCGCCTCCCGCTGAATCCGCGCGATCTCCTCCAACGCCTCGTCCAACACCGACGCCATCCGCCGATGCATCACCTCCGGATCCGACCCCGACACCACCAACGGCCGATACCCGAACCCCTCCAACTGCTTGAGCAGCTCCTCCTCACCGATCCGCGCCAACACCGTCGGATTGGCGATCTTGTACCCGTTCAAATGCAGGATCGGCAACACCGCCCCATCGCCCACCGGATCCAAGAACTTGTTCGAATGCCACGACGCCGCCAACGGCCCCGTCTCGGCCTCACCATCACCCACCACACACGCCACCACCAGATCGGGGTTGTCCAACACCGCCCCGAACGCGTGCGCCAACGAATACCCCAGCTCCCCACCCTCATGAATCGACCCCGGCGTCTCCGGCGCCACATGCGAAGGGATCCCACCGGGAAACGAGAACCGACGGAACAACCGCCGCATCCCCTCCTCGTCCCACGTCACCTCCCGGTACACCTCGCTATAGGTGCCCTCCAACCACGCGTTGGCCACCGCCGCCGGCCCACCATGACCCGGACCCATCACATAGATCATGTTCAGATCACGCCGCCGGATCACCCGGTTCAGATGCGCATAACAGAAGTTCAACCCCGGCGTCGTACCCCAATGCCCCAACAACCGCGGCTTGATGTGCTCAGGAGCCAACGGCTCCCGCAACAACGGATTGTCCAACAGATAGATCTGCCCGACCGACAGATAGTTCGCCGCCCGCCAATAGGCGTCCAGCCCCGCCAGATCGTCCTCATGCTCCACGACCATCGACCCTCCCAGGACGAGGTGTTCACGGTGGGGGAGGACCGGACCCCGCCCACCCCACCCGAGGCCGACGCGTACACCCGATCCACGCCACCGTAACCGCCCACCCCCGAACCCCCGGACACCACACGAACCCGTGTCGCTGCCGCTAACCTGCCCCCATGACCACCGACCCCACCACCACGACACCACCATCACCCTCGAACCCCACCTGCCCGGCACACCCCTGGACACCCTCCACCGACAAGGAACCCTCACCCGCACCCAGGTCCAGGACGCCACCACCCACGTCCTGAACGCCCTGGCCCACACCACCGCGGGCCCCGCCACCAAAGCCCTGACCGCCCTCGACGAACCCCACCCCCTCTGGCGAGACCACACCACCTGGCCCCAAGCCCTGACCGCCCTCATCGACCGCCGCACCACCCGCTTCGCACACCCACTGCGCGCCGCCCTACCCGACCTGGACACCCTCCACGACGCCCTACGACGACGCCTGTCACACCTGCCCACCGAACCGCCCCGCATCGTCCACGGCGACCTGTGCCCGCCCAACATCCTGGCCACCGACCAGGACACCCCCACCGCCGTACTCGACTGGGGCTTCCTCACCACCGCCGCGGACCCCCTCTTCGACACCGCCACCGCGGCCGGCTTCCACGACATGTACGGACCCCACGCCCGAGAACACGACGACGCCCTGCTCACCCGCTGGACCGGCACCTCGGGCCCCGAACGCGAACGAGCGCTGCTGTACCGGGCCGCCTACGCCCTGATCAGCGCCAACGCCTACTCCGACACGGGGGAGGACGGCCACTTCCTCTGGTGTGTACGCACGTTCGAACGAGCCGACGTGCGCGCCGTTCTGGGGGTGTGAGGCACCCGCCCGATAGGGGAGAGGGGGCGAGGGAACATCTTCGACACCCCTGGTGACCTGCGATTTCTCCCCTTTTCCCTGGTGGGTGGCGCCGGCGCGGGGAGCCCTGGGGGATGAAGGACGGGGGAGGGGTGGATTCGTACAGATGTACACGACCCCAATGGGCGCGATCGCGACCATGGGCACACACGTTCGATGCGAGGCCGGGGCGGGCCGGCGCGAGAGCGGAGAGGGGTGGGGGTCAAGAGTGAAAGAAAAGGGACGTGCGCGCCATATCGGTCACGTGTCGCTCAAGGAGTGCAAAATGCTGCATAACACAGTTTATGCATGAAACATGGAGATACCGGGCCACCGAGAGGGGACCGCGCCCACCGAGAACACCCGCACAGGCCCCTCGACACCGAACACCACCCTCGACCCACCCGAGCCGCGCCCTGGAGAGCACACCCACCCCAGACCCGGGCACGAAAACGCAGGTCGGGCGCCTCACGGACACCATGGCGAACGCCGGGGTGGACTCGGGGCGCACAGGGAGAGCCACCGAGACGAGAACGCCCCGGCGAAACCCGGCCGCCGGGAAGACACCCACCGAGGCCGACCCGCTCGAGCCCTTCGCCCAGGAGCGCGTTCCCAGAGCGCCCCACAGAGCCCACCGGACACCAGAGGACCCTCGTCGACGCACCACCGCCGACACGACGACCCCACCGACGAAAACCCACGTCAGAGCGGGTGTACGCGTTCACGCCATGCACTCGCCGCCCACAGGCCGAAGATCCGACCTTGCCCCAGAGTCCGCTCAGGGACCAGGCTCGACTTCGGGGGCATCACGCCCGGCCACCGAACGCTCACAGCGCCCCCGTATCGACGCTACCGCGCCGCGGCCGACCGGCGCCGGCCCGTGCGATCTCCCTGTGGACGAACCGTGCGTCGATCCGACCGACGCGAGCGAACCCGGAGCACACCGGCCGTCCACCGAGCGCCCCCGATAGCCCTCGAGGAGCCGCTCGAAGGCCCTGGATGGCCCGCACAAGGCCCGCAGAACACGAAAACCCCTTCCCCGCAGGCGTTTCCGAATCGCCGATAATGCACATTATGTCAAGTAGAAGGTGTGGAAGGCCCTCCGCCACCACCGACACGCCCCCAACGGCCGCCTTTTCCGACCCTTCACCCCCAATGACCCCCACCACTCCACACCCCCGACCCACACCGACCGAGGAGCCCCACGCCGCCCAGGGCCCCTCCGGACACCACCCGGACTCCACACACCCGACGAAAACAAAGAGCGATGACGCGAGAACAATCAGCGACCACCGCTCGTCCCGACTCCCCCACGCCCGCACCGAACAGACGCGGCACCCCGACTCTCCTCCACACGCCCCCGACCCACAGGCTCCACCCGGTCGACCCCGGACCCCCGCCTCCCTCCAACGCATCGGTGGGCCCCTCCAGTGCGAGCCCCGCACCCGCCGGCCCCACCACCAGAACCACACCTCAACACGACGACGGCCCTACCCGACCGCATCGGCCCACCACACCGCCCCCACCACCACAGCGGCCACCACCAGAACCGCCACCAACGACAACCACCACCACGACCGCCCCGCGAACCGAGCCCACACCGTCTCCCCCACCACCGACAACCCCACACACCACAACACCGGCATCGACCACGACCAGGCCACACCCGCCACAGCCTGAAAACACACACCCACCGTCGCCGCGGACAACGCCACCGCCGACACCACCGCCCCCTCCCAAGGGCGCACCACCACCCCACGACGACGCGCGACCCACGACCGCGCCGCCGAACCACCACCGATGAGCACCGCCATCACCAACAAGAACAACGCCGCAAAGGAAGTGTCCTCGTACAACAACCCCAAAAACGCGAAGAAACCCGACACCATCATCACCACCCCCACCAACAAGGGGTAGAGGAACAGGAACCACACCCGCCCCGGCACCGAAAGAGCCGGATCGGACCGGTCGAGGACATCACTCATCGGGGGAACCTCCGCAGAACACGAAAAGGGCATCTCACCCCGTGCGATGCCCCCCACCACCCCCGAGTTCACCCTCCCCACCCGGACACGACGAAGCCCCCCGGACACGTCCACGAAGAACACACCCAGAGGGCCACCGAAACACACGGACCGGCCCCTCACGGCAACCGCAACCACCCCGTACACACCCTCAAACCCGCACCCGACCCCAACCGCTCCAACGCCGCCCGCTCCAACCGCGTCCCAGCCGACACGGCCCCCACATCCACCCGAGGAGACCCGAACACGAACCGGAACACATCCGACTCCCCCGGAACCCCCTCACCCACCAACCTGAACCGCCGCTGGAACCGCACGATATTCGACCCCTCCCCCAACACCTCCGCCCAGAACGGATCCAACAACCACGACGTACACGTCGCCACCACCGGATCGATCCCCAAATGATCCCGAGCGAACCCCCGCGCCCGCCCCAACGCCTCATCCACCACCGACGGATCCAACCCACCCGTCGGAATATGCAACCTCAACACCGGATCCCCCACACCCAACCCCGGACCCAACCCCGAAGCCTCCTCCGGCGAATACCACTCCACCACCCCCTGAGAACCCAACACCGCGGGCTCCAACTGCAAACCACCCACCCAGAACAACCGCCCCCGAAACTGCGCCGCCACCCACGCCGCCGTCTCCAACGACAACCGCCCGAACAACCACCGCGACCGCCGCACCTGCACACCCACATCGGCCAACGTCGCCACCGTCACCGACCGATCCACACCCAACGCCCCATGCCGCGCCAACTGCACCGGCACCCACGCCGCGAACGCGAACAACGACGCCACCCGCGCCCGCGCATCCTCCACCTCCACCAACGAAGGCCACCCACGCCACACACCCACCGGCAGATCGGCATCAGCGCACAACCGCCGACACATCAACTCCACCAACCACCACAACTCCACCGGACAACCCTCACCCGGCCACAACCCCTCCACCTCGACACGATCGCGCCCCTCCAACACGAACATGTCCAACACCCGCGCCGCCTCCACACCCGACGGCACCCTCAACCCCGACTCCGGCAACCCCTCCGCCGCCTCCAACCACGACCGCGCACCCTCATCCAAACCGAAACGTTCCACCACACGAGCACTATCCATCCCCACATCCTGGCCCCCACCCCACACCCGACGGAAGAGCCCACCCACCACAAGTGAGACCCGTCCCACAGAAGGGCATAGTGTGGAAAGCGCCCCCCACGACCACCACCACCGAAAACGAGGAACACCACCGATGTCCGACCCGGCGCAACTCCTACGCGACTGGATCGCCACCTACCACACCCCCACCACGTCGGTGGCCCACCTCCTCTGCGACCGCCACGACCCCCACACCACCGCCACCACCCAGATCGGCCCCACCCTCGAACCCACCACCCTCACCTACGGACAACTCCACCAAAAATCCACCACCCTCGCCGCAGGCCTCCACCACCTCGGCATCCGACCCGGCGACCGCATCGCCACCCTCATCCCCAAAGGCATCGACCTCACCATCACCGCCCTGGCCACCTGGAGACTCGGCGCCACCCTCGTCCCCCTCCTCACCTCCCTGGCCCCCTCCGCCATCCACCAACGCCTCACCGACTCAGGCACCACCCTCGTCATCGCCCAAGACGACTACCGCACCAAACTCGACCCCGGCCCCCACCAGACCACCCCACCCACCTGGCACACCGCCACCACCGGAACCCACCCACTCCGCGACGGCGACCACACCCTCCACACCCTCACCACCAGCGACCACACACCACCCCCCACACCCCCCACCACCGGCGACACCACCCTCGCCCTCGTCTACGTCTCCAACCTCATCGGCCCACCCCGCGGCGCACGCGTCCCCGTCCGCGCCCTGGCCGCCATGCACGCCTACCACCACTACGGTCTCGGCGTCACCGACGACGACACCTACTGGAACACCGCCGACCCCGGCACCGCCTACGGCCTCTACCACGGCCTCATCTCACCCCTCCTCGCCGGCCACACCTCCCTCGCCCTCCAAGCCGGCTTCTTCGACCCCGAACTCACCCTCGACGTCCTGGGCATGTACCAGGTCACCAACTTCGCCTCCGACCCCACCACCTACCGCACCATCCGCGCCGCCACCAAGACCCTCCCACCCGAGATCGTCGTCCAACGCCTCGCCAGCGCCGGAGAACCCCTCGCCCCCGACGTCATCGACTGGGCCACCGACCTCTTCGGCATCCCCATCCGCGACCACTACGGACAGACCGAACTCGGCTGGTGCGCCGGCATCCCCAACAACCCCGAACTCCCCCAAGCCGACGCCCCCCTACCCCCCGGCGCCATCGGCCCCGCCCTCCCCGGCTGGAACATCCACGTCCTCGACCCCATCGACGACCAACCCGCACCCCTGGGCGTCTACGGCCGCATCGCCATCGACCACACCACCAGCCCCCTCGACTGGTTCGAGGGCTACCACGGCTACGACGACACCCTCGACATCCGCCGCACACCCGACCACACCCACCACCTCACCGGCGACACCGGCATCATGGACCGCCAAGGCAACCTCCACTTCTCCACCCGCGACGACGGCGCCATCATCACCCGCAGCTACCGCATCGGCCCCACCGAGGTCGAGACCATCCTCACCTCACACCCCGCCGTCGACGAATGCGGCGTCTACGCCATCCCCGACCCCATCGCCGGACACCTCGTCGGCGCCCGCGTCGTCCTGGCACCCGACCACACCGGCGACCCCCACCTGGCCGACGAACTCCGCGACTGGGTCAGCACCCACCTGGCACCCCACGCCGCACCCCACACCATCGACTTCGTCGACGAACTCCCCCGCACCGCCTCCGGCAAGATGCGCAGAGCCCGACTCCCCTAGAACGTGTCCCCCTAGACCCCCCGACACCACGAAACCCCCGGGCCACACCCCCGGGGGTCCCTCCAACGTGTACACACCACCTCAGTGGTACGACCACATCACCATCCACGCCGACGAGAAATCCCCCACCTCCAGATCCCCACGCCGCACCGACCAGAACGGACACCCCACGAAATCCGGCTCATCCCGGAACCCGTACTGGCCCTGCGCCAACAACACCCACTCCCCGCCCTCCGTCGAAGGAGGATCCTGCGGCGAATACGCGTAACCCCCCAACAGAAGCTCCACCTGCGCCACACCCCTCCTCTCATCCCACTGATCCAACCGATACCGCCCATAGACCCCGCGCACACGCTCGTCCGCCGCCACCACGTCATCACACGCCATCGGCAGACTCCACAACGACCGGGCGAACAAAGACACCGGCTCGCCGTACACCGCCTCCCCGTCCTCGGGCACCCGCTCCTCCACCACCGCGTCCGCGCCCACGTACACCACGAACCCCGAGCCCCGCTCCGACTCGGGCCCCTCCGTGTCACGCCGATCGGCGAAGAACAACAGACTCCCCTCCGCCGGAAACGGGAAATCGAACACCCGCGGCAGAGCGGCGCAGTCCACCGACGCCACGAAGTCCGGATAGCCCTCCCACTCCACCTCCGCCGGAAGAGACGGCCACCCGCCATAACGTCCGGCCAGGACCGCGTCCGGCCCCGGCGAGGAACTCAACTCCACCTGGGGACGCGCCAACTCCAGAGCCAGCTCCACCGCCTCATCGGGAACACCACCCGCACGAGCCGCCGCACGATAAGCCTCGAAATCATCCATGCCGGACATGCTGTCGTATCCCCACGACACCCGCCCGCACACGAAGAGCGGGCCCGGCACACACCGGACCCGCCCCAGAACAGCCCTCTAGAGGCCCGCCCCGGCCTTCCGCAACAACAGATGCGCCTGCGAGAACCCACGCCGAGCATCCAACCCCGGAGCCATCACCAGACGCGCCTGCTCCACCAACCCCACAGCGGCGGCCTCGGCCAGCACGTGATCCACCCCGTACCGATACGCCATCGCCACCTGATGATCGAAGGTCTCCACCCCCGCACCCGGATCCTCATGACTCTGGAAGGCCACCATCAGATACCCCTCCGGAGCCAACACCCGCGCGAACTCCGCCATGATCACCGCCAACCGCTCCGGCGGAGAATGGATGATCGAATAGTTCGACACCACCCCCGCCAACGAGCCCCCCTCGACCTCCAGGGCCCCGATATCGCCCACCTCGAAGCGAATCCCCCCATGCCGAGTCCGGGCCAGCTCCACCAGCCCCTCCGACAGATCCACCCCGAAGGCCTCCACGCCCGAACCGCGCAGATACGCCGTCACATGACCCGGACCGCAACCGGCGTCCAACACCGGCCCACCCCCGGAGGCCGCCACCGACTTCGCCAGAACGTCGATCATCGACCGCCCCAACGGGTCGGACTCGAAGGCCCCCGCCGCGAAGTCCGCGTAGAGCTCGGAGATCATGCCATAGGAACGGGCCGCGCCCGTCTCGTGTACCGCCATGGACCACGACCCTAGACCCGCCCGCGCCGGGTCCGTGATCGCCCCCGGTGAGAGCCGTCGGATCCGCCGTGGCCCCTGTCGTGTTCAGCCCTGGCCGGTGACGACCTCGACCAGTTCGTCCACTCGCGCGGCCAGGGCCATGTCCTGGTCGGTCACGGCGCCTTCGGAGTGCGTGCTCAGGGTGAGCCGGACCGTGTCGTAGCGGATGTCGATGTCGGGGTGGTGGTCGGCCTGTTCGGCCGCCTGGGCCACCTCTTGGACCAAGGAGATGGCGGTCGGGAAGTCGGCCAGGCGTACGGTGCGGTGGATCAGGACCGCGTCGGGGTCCCATTCCCAGTCGGTGAGCCGTTCCAGACCGTCCCGGATCTGCTCTTCGCTGAGCCGGAGCATGTTTCCGCCCCCTTGTCGGTGCCGCTTGTGGTGCCAATCCGCGATTGGCCGGTTCCGGCCGATACCTACCCGGTCGGAGGCCGTCCCTCACCCGGCCGCTCCCCCGAGCGGACCCTGGTGTGGTCGGTGCGGCGGAGCCGCTCCTTATGTTTTGAGGTGCGCTTTTGGAATAAAAGCACCGCCGCCTGTACGACGTAGATTCTATACATGTCCTATTTTAGGAGCTTTCGGGATGCCTGGAACCTCCGTCCCACCCCGCACCCCGGCCCCCACTCGGTCTTGCCAAAACCCCCACCACGGCGGTTAGCTCGGTCCCACCCCCGCCCCACCCCCTCGGCGGACCCCCCGCCTCCCCTCGAAGAGCGAGCCCATGCCCCACGAGAAGCGCCGATCGCTTCGCGCCCGCATGATCACCCTGGTGCTCATCCCCAGCACCGCCCTGCTGGCCCTGTGGGCACTGCTCACCACCACCCTCGCCGGCGACATCGGCGACCTGCGCACCACCGCGACCCTCATCGAGGAGGTCGGCTCCCCCACCACCGACGTCATCGACCGGCTCCAAAGCGAACGCCGCGCCACCCTGGCCGCCCTCAACTCCCCCACCAGCAGCACCCACGGCCGACTCGACGAGGCCCGCGCCGCCACCGACCAGGCCGTCCTCACCCTGGACCGCTCCCTGAACGCCCAGGAAGGCGCCACCCTGCCCCGTCAGGCCACCGCCTTCCAGAACCACCTGACCTCGCTGGAGAACCACCGAGCCGAGGTCGACGCCCTCCCCCACGACGCCGACACCCTCACCCTGGCAGCCGGCCCCTACACCGAACTCATCGAAACCGGCCTACGCGTATGGGGCACCCTGGTCGAACGCGCCGACGCCACCCTCTCCCCCCACCTGCGCTCCCTGACCTCCCTCACCCGCACCCGCGAACTCCTCAACCGGCAGGACACGATCCTGGCCCACGCCGTGGCCACCAACGAGTTCACCGCCCAGGCCCACGCCGAATTCGCCGCGGCCGTGGGCGCCCAACGCCACACCTGGTCCCGGGTCGACGCCGAAGCCGGAGAAGAGGCCGGACGCGACTTCGTACGCCTGGACGGCTCCGCCCAGATGGAGACCGTCGAACTCCTCCAGGACACCGTCATCGCCACCCCCGGCCGAGAACACGGCTCCGGAGTGCCCGTCAACGCCCAGACCTGGCAGGGCGCGGCCGAGGCCCTGGACCGGCGCATGAGCGAGGTCGAACGGGAACGCCGCGACCACGTGGTCGCGTTGGGGCACCGACACGCCGCCGACCTGCGCGACCGTGCCCTGATCATCACCGTGCCGACCCTGCTGGTGGCCCTGGCCTCCGTCGGTGTGGCGGTGGTCGGCACCCAACGCCTGGGAGCGCGCCTTCAGGAACTGCGCACCCGGACCCTGGAACACGCCCGCGACCGTCTCCCCCGGGTCACCGCCCGACTCCGCGCCGGCCAGGAGGTCGACGTGGACGCCGAGGTCCCCCCGTTGAACGCGACCCACCACGACGAGATCGGCCAGGTCGCGTCGGCCTTCGACGACGCCCGCCGCGCCGCCGTGACCGCGGCGGTGGAGGAGGCCCGGGTACGCGCCGGGGTGCGGTACATGTTCCGCAACCTCGCCCGACGCACCCAGTCGTTGGTGCACCGCCAGCTCTCCCTCCTGGACCGGGTCGAACGCGAGGAGACCGACCCCCAGGTATTGGAGGCGCTGTTCCGCATCGACCACCTGAGCACCCAGATGCGGCGTAACGCCGAGAACCTGATGCTGCTGAGCGGCGACCGGCCCACCCGGCACGGCGCCGCCCCCGTGGGCCTGCACGAGGCGGTGCGGGCCTCGGCCGGTGAGATCGAGGACTACACGCGTGTCCAGGCGCGCGCCCTGCCCCCGGTGGCCCTGCGCGGCGGCGCCGGCGCCGATCTGGTGCGGCTGTTGGCCGAACTGTTGGAGAACGCGACCTCCTTCTCCCCTCCCGACACCCCGGTGATCGTGGAGGGCGACGTCGACGAGCGTGGAAGGTACCGGATCCTGGTCCGCGACCAGGGGCTGGGCATGACCGGGGAGCGCGCGGAGGCGGCCAACACGCTGCTGGCCGACCCGCCCCGGTTCGATCTGGCCCGGGTGCGGGACGACTCCCAACTGGGGTTGTACGTGGTGGCCGTGATCGCCGCCCGCCACGGCTTCCGGGTGCGTGTGGACTCCACCCCCGGAAGGGGCACCGTGGCCATGGTGGAGATCCCCGCCGACACGGTGGTCGAACCCGCCCACACCACCGGGCCGATGCGGGTGGGCCACCTGGGGGCCGCGCCCGCTCCGCCCTCCGACCGCGACGTCGCCCCCGCCCCGGCCCCCGTCCGGGTCGAGGACGAGGTCCCCGAACCACAGGCCCTACCCCCCTTGGAGGAGGGGCCCGACACCCACATGGGTCTGCCCCGACGACGCCGCCGCGTCGTCGCCGACCCCCCGCCCGCCTCCGACACCGCTACCGTCCCCCGCCGATCCCTGGACCAGATCCGCACGATGATGGGCGCCTTCCAGACCGGTACCGAACGGGCCCGCGCCCTATCGGACCGCGAAGGCGCCGACCCCGTCGAACAGACACACGATCAACACGAGCAGAACACGGAGAGGTGATCTCGATGTCGGTGAACACCGCCGCGCAGAACCCGGACGCGGGTTCGGCGATCCGGAGACTGGACTGGCTGATGGGCGACCTGGTGGCCCGGGTCGCCGGTGCCCGCAACGCCCTGTTGTCGTCCGCGGACGGCCTGGTACTGTCCCGCTCCCCCGAACTGGACCGGGACGGCGCCGAACGCCTGGCCGCCATCGCGGCCGGGTTCGCCAGCCTGGCGCGAGGCGCGCGCTCGGAGCTGGGGGCCGAGGAGGTCCGCCAGAGCGTGGTGGAGATGGACAGCGCGTTCTTCTTCGTGCTCTCCGCCGGTCAGGGCACACAGTTGGCGTTGATCACCGACGCCGACTGCGACATGGGACAGGCGGCGTTCGAGGTGAACCGTCTGGTGCGTCAGGTGGGGCCGCATCTGTCGGCGCTGCCACGCGGCCGCGTGGGCGAGGCGTGAACGTGTCCGCCTACGAGGAGGACGACCGGTCGGTGGAATCGAACCTGATCCGCCCCTATTCGCTCACCGGTGGGCGTACCCGCCCCTCGCGCGGCGATCTGACGGTGACCTCCCAGGTGGTGGCGGTCCCCTCGATGGGTTCGGCGGATCTGGACCCCGAGCTGGAGCTGATCCTGTCGGTGTGCGCGCGTCCGGTGTCGGTGGCCGAGGTGGCCTCGCGTGCCGGGCTCCCTCTGGGGGTGTTGCGGGTCCTGCTGTCGGACCTGCTGGACCAGGGGCGGGTGGTGGCGCACACCTCGCCCTGGGAGCACCGGCGACCGGACGCGGACACCCTGCGTTCGGTACTCGATGGAATCCGACGACTGTGAGGGGTGGACGATGGCAGGTCCCTGGACGGTGGTGGAGGGGGACCCGCCGGTTCCCGACACCTTGAAGATCGTGGTCGCCGGCGGGTTCGGGGCGGGCAAGACCACCCTGGTCTCGACGTTGAGCGAGGTCGAGTCGTTGCACACCGAGGAGATCATGACCTCGCGGAGTGTGGGCGTGGACGATCTGGCCGGGGTGGAGGACAAGACCACCACGACCGTGGCCCTGGACTTCGGGCGGATCACGTTGGACGCCTCGACCGTGGTGTACCTGTTCGGGACCCCGGGGCAGCGCAGGTTCTCCTACATGTGGGAGGAGCTCTCCCAGGGCGCTCTGGGCGCGATCGTGATCGCCGACACCCGACGGTTGGCGGACTCCTTCGATTCCATCGACTTCTTCGAGTCGCGTCGGTTGCCGTTCGTGGTGGCGGTGAACTGTTTCGACGGTCAGCGCACCCATCGCGCCGAGGACGTGCGTGTGGCGTTGGACCTGGCCGAGGAGGTGCCATTGTCGTTGTGCGACGCCCGGGACCGGGAGTCGGTCAAGGGCGTGCTGGTGGAACTGGTGGAGTTGGTGCTGCGGCTGGAGCTAGCCGGCGCCCAGGGCCCGCTGTAGGCGGTCGAGCAGGTCGTCGACGGGTCCGAGGGTGAACAGGCCCGAGGCGGCCCCGGCGTGTTCGCCGCGGGCCGCCTCCAGCGCCGTGCGGGCACGCAGCAGTGTCGGCCGTTCCCCCAGGGTCAGGGCGGCGTGGGCGAGCAGTCCCCAGTGGGCCTCCATGAGCAGCCCCGGGGCGGGGTCGGGGGTCCGGTCCAGAACCGAGGAGGCCCGTTCCGGCTGTTCGGAGGTGAGCAGGAGCGGATGGACCCAGGGCAGGTGCGGCCCCCAGTCGTCGACCCTCCCCGCCTCTCGCCGCCAGGGCAGACCATGGCGCACACGTAGACACAGCAGGGCCAAGGGGGCCAGGCCGCGTTCCAGGCCGGGCATGCCCGCCCCCTTGGTGCGTTCGGCGGCGGCCCGGTAGGCGCGGGCGACACGTTCGGGGTCCTGGCCGGTCAGATCCAGCCGCAGGGCCCGATACCAGTCGGTGAAGACCCCCACCAGCGGGCGTTCGTGGCGTCGGGCCAGCGCATCGGCCCGGTGGGCGTGATGGTCGGCCCCTTCGACGTCGGCGTGGGCGGCGTGGGTCTGGACGCCGATCAGGTGGCCCAGGATCTCGAAGGAGTCCAGGCCGTGGCGTTCGGACAGCTCCACCAGTTCCGTCCCGATCCGGCCGCGCCGCCGCGACAGCCCCGGACGGGAGAAGGTCTGCATCCAGCGGGCGTTGAGCGCGAAGACCGTCAGCGCCGGGTCGGCGAGGTCGCGGGCGATCCGTTCGGCCTCGGCGGCGGCCCGCGCCGGACGTTCACCACGGCTTCCCCGGGACTCCAGGGCCACGGTGGCCAGCAGACGCGCCCGCACGGTGGGGTGGACGGCCGAGCCCGCCTCGGCCAGGGCGTGTTCGGCTGCGCGGACCACCCGGGCGGCCTGCTCGGGATCGTCCGAACCGGTCCAGACGGCGGGCACGTCGTAGGCGCCGATGATCCGCGCGGTCAGGTCGACGTCACCGGAGGCCAGGGCGGCGTCGATGGTCTGGGAGCGTCGATCGCGGGCGGCGCGCAGCCCGTCGGCGCCGGTCAACGCCAGGGAGCGCAGCAGCCCCACCGTCGATTCCAGACGTGCCCGCGTACCGGGCCCCTTCTCATAGGCGCGGGCCGTGCTGTGCCAGAGCCGGTCGACGCGTTCGTCCTCGACCGGCGCCGTCCCGGTGGAGGAGAGACGGGGGTCGTGGTGTTCGCTCTGTTGGAGGATGTCCTGCTCCAACCGGCCCAACGCCCGTCCCGGATCCAGGCCCAGCCGGTCGGCGAGCAGGGTACGGGCACGTCGTAGGACGGCCAGAGCCTCGGCCTGACGGTCGGCGCGGTACAGGGCCGAGGCCAACAGGTGCCAGGCCTCCTCCCGCCAGGGGTGATCGGTGACGTGGGCGTCCAGGTCGGCGATCACCCGGCCGGTGGCGCCCCGGGCCAGACGCAGCCGGGCCAACTCCTCCACCGCACCCGAACGCGACTCCTCCAGCCGGGCCCGTTCGGCGCGGGCCCAACCGGTGTGGGCGACGTCGGCGTAGGCGGGGCCACGCCAGGCGTCCAGGGCCCGCTCCAGGGCGCCCTCGTCGGGCGGGCCCTGGACACCGGTGACGGTGCGTTCGAACACCAGGGCGTCGACCGCCTCCGGATCGGCGCGCAGGGCGTAGCCGGGGCCCTCGGTCACGAGCAGACGCGCGGGGGCACGAGGCGCCCGTTCGGGCTCCAGGGCACGGCGCAGGGCCGCCACGAAGGTGCGTACCGCGCTCGCCGCCCCCGCCGGAGAGCCCTCCTCCTCCCACAGGTCCTCGATGAGCGTGTCCAAGGGGACCAGACGACCGTGGGCCACCAGAAGACGGGCCAGGACCGCGCGGTGGCGCGGCCCCTTCAACGGCAGGCTCCGCCCCCGCTCGTCCCAGGCCCGTAGCGGCCCCAGGACACCGAAGCGCACCGTCACGGGCTCCCCCTCTCCCTCCCCCGGTGGCGGACACGGTCACCGTACCGCTTGCTCATCGAACGCTCATCGACGCTCGACACACTGATCGCACACCCATTCGAACGACCAGAGGGGTTCCATCATGGACACCGTCATCCCCGGCACCACCACACGACGCGTGAGCGTCGCCGAGGGCGTGGAGCTGAACGTGGCCGTCGGCGGCCACGGACCCGCCCTCGTCCTGCTGCACGGCTTCCCCCAGACCCACCTGATGTGGCGTCACGTGGCCGCCGACCTGACCGCGGACCACACCGTGATCTGCCCCGACCTGCGCGGCTACGGGGACAGCGACGCCCCCGAGGCCACCGGACCCCACACCTACTCCAAGCGCACCATGGCCACAGACGTCGTGGCTCTGGCCCACGCCCTGGGCCACGAGCGCTTCGCCCTGGTCGGACACGACCGGGGCGCGCTGGTGGCGATCCGCGCCGGCCTCGACCACCCCGAGACCATCACCCACCTGGGGATCCTGGACGTGCTGCCCGTCCCCCAGATGTGGGAGGCGCTGCGCGGCGTCCAAGGCGCGGTCGGCTTCCACCTGTACCTGATGGCCCAGGAACCGGACCTGCCCGAACGCATGATCCAGGCCGCGCCCGACACCTTCTTCGGCCACTTCCTGGACCTGTGGGGCCGCGACCCCGAGGCGATCCCGGCCCCCGTACGCCGGGCCTACCTGGACGCCTGCCGCCGCAACGTGCCCTCCATCGTCGCCGACTACCGGGCCTCGGCCGGCATCGACCTCGAACACGACCTGGCCGACCAGGAGGCCGGACACCGACTGTCGATGCCGGTGACCGTCCTCCAACAGGACTGGGGCGCCGCCCTGGGCTACGACGCCACCGCCCTGTGGCGGCCCTGGGCCCGAGACCTGCGGCACGCCACCGTCGACAGCGGCCACTTCATGGCCGAGGAGGACCCGGCCCTGATCGTGAAGGAACTCCGGGACCTGCTGCGCCGCTGAACCCCGCCCGCCCCGACGGTCAGTCGTGGACCCGGCGCACCCCGCGCCGGTCCACCGGCACGATCATCGGGGTGGCCGTCTCCGGGTCCTCGATGACCCGCACCGGCAACCCGAACACCTTCTCCACCAGATCGGCGGTGACGATCGTGGCCGGCTCGCCCTCGGCCACGATCGTCCCGTCCTTCATCACGATCAGATGGGTGGCGTAACGGCAGGCGTGGTTGAGATCGTGCAACACCGCCACCAGGGTGTGACCGCGCTCGGCGTGCAGATCGGCGCACAGATCGAGCATGTCCATCTGGTGGGCGATGTCCAGATAGGTGGTGGGCTCGTCCAACAACAGCAACGGCGTCTGCTGGGCCAACACCATCGCCAACCACACCCGCTGACGTTGACCGCCCGACAACTCGTCCACCGACCGGTCGGCCAACGCCGACACCCCCGTCGACTCCATCGCCTCGGCCACCACCGCCTCGTCCTGGGCCGACCACTGGCGCAGGAAACTCTGATGCGGGAAACGACCGCGCGCCACCAGATCGGCCACACCGATCCCGTCCGGGGCGATGGAGGTCTGCGGCAACAACCCCAACCGGCGCGCCACCTCCTTGGCCGGATAGGAACCGATGACCTGACCGTCCAACAGCACACTGCCCTCGGCCGGTTTGAGGGTGCGCGACAGGGCGCGCAACAGCGTCGACTTACCGCAGGCGTTGGGGCCCACGATCACGGTGAAGGAGTTGTCGGGGATGGTGACGGCCAGATCCCGGGAGATCACACGCTGGTCGTAGGCGAGTGTCAGGTCACGGCCGCTGAGACGGGCGTCTTGGGTCATCGTTCTCTTTCGGATGCGGATCGAAGGGGCGGGAACACCGGACGTCTCAGGCGCGTCCACCACGCCACTCGGTGTACAACAACCAGATGAGGTAGCCGCCGCCGATCACGGCGGTCACCACACCCACCGGCAACTGCGTGGGCGCCAGAGCGCGCAACGCCACCAGATCGGCCACCACCAGCAGAGTGGCGCCCATCAGCGCCGAACCCACCAGAGTGGTACCGCCGGTACGGGTAAGACGACGCGCCAACTGGGGCGCGGCCAGGGCCACGAAACCGATCGGACCGGCCACGGCGATGGCGGCCCCCGTCAGGGCGCTGGCCACGGCCAGCGCGATCACCTGCGTGGAACGGGTGGGCACGCCCAACCCGCGGGCGGTGTCCTCGCCCAACTCCATGAACCGCATCCGCCGACCCAACGCCAACAGGACCGGCGCCAACAACGCCACACCGATCCACACCGCGGCCGCCTCGCCCCAACCCCGGTTGTTGAGGCTGCCGATCATCCAGATCTGAGCGCCCAGGGCGTCGGTCAGATCGGCGCGGGTCATCATGTAGTCGCGCACCGACGCCAACATCGCCGAGACACCGATACCGACCAGCACCAACCGGTAGCCCTGGACCCCGTTGCGCATCGCCAACAGATAGACGACCGCGGCGGTCACCAACCCCCCGGCGATCGCCCCCAGAGAGACCACCACCCGGCTCGCGCCCACCACCAGGATGGCGAAGACCGCCCCGGTCGCCGCCCCCGAGGTGAACCCGATGATGTCGGGGCTGCCCAGGGCGTTACGCGACAGGCTCTGGAAGACGGCTCCGGCGATGCCCAGGGCCGCGCCCACACCGATCGCGGTCAACGCGCGGGGCAGGCGCACCCCTTGGACGAAGAACACGTCCAGACGTTCACCCTGACCGATCAGGGCGCCGGGCACCACCGGCAGGGGGATCTCGTAGTCGCCCACCGACACCGACACCACCAGGGTGACGAAGGTGACCGCGACCAGGGCCAGACAGACCACGAGGGTGCGCGGCCGCATCAGGAACGACAGCCGCCCCTTGGGGCTGCGCCAGGCCAGGGTGTCACGAGGCCGGAACGGCGCGGCCGTGTCGGGACGTGCGGAGGTCAGGGTCTCGTTCACAGCTGGGCCATCCTCTTCGTGCGGACCAGGGCGATGAACAGCGGCGCCCCGACCAGAGCGGTGATGATGCCGACCTCCAACTCCGCGCCCGGCAGGACCACGCGTCCGACCGTGTCGGCGGCGGTGAGCAGGACGGCCCCCAGGACGGCGGAGTAGGGCAGCAGCCAGCGTTGGTCGGGGCCGGTGATGATCCGGGCCACGTGCGGGATGATCAGCCCCACGAACCAGATCGGCCCGGCCGCGGCGGTTGCCGCCCCGCACAGCAGGATGACGGCCACGGCGGTGGCGGTCCTGATCAAGGGGATGCGGGCGCCCAGGGTGGCCGCCAGGTCGTCGCCCAGGGCGATCGTGTTGAGCGAGGGGCCCAGGGCCAGGGTGAGGACGATGCCCAGGACCAGGAAGGGCATCACCTGCCAGAACACGTCCAGGTCGCGTCCGGTCAACGAGCCCACCTGCCAGAAGCGGATGCGGTCGAAGACGAAGTCGTTGAGGACGATCACGCCGTGGACGAGCCCTTGCAGGACCGCGGCCATCGCCGTTCCGGCCAGGGCCAGACGGACCGGGGTGGCGGCGGAGCGGCCGCGCGAACCCAACGCGTAGACGGCCACGGCCGCCACCGCCGCGCCGATGAACGCGGGCCAGACCAGACCGGCCCCGCCCATGCCGAAGAGGAACACCGCGATGACCACGGCGGCGGCCGCCCCGGAGTTGACGCCCAGGATGCCGGGTTCGGCCAGCGGGTTGCGGGTGAGCGCCTGCATGAGGGCGCCGGCCAGCCCCAGGGCGGCACCGACGAAGATCCCGATGATGGTGCGGGGGACGCGCAGGGTGAGGATGACGTTGTGGTCGTAGCCGCCGTCGTGGGCGGTCAGGGCGGCCCAGACCTCGGCCACGGGGATCGGTTTGGCTCCCACGGTGATGCTCAGCAGAGCGCAGACGAGCAGGGCCCCCAGGGCGAGGAGCAGGCCCACGGGGCGTAGGGCACGTCTGGTTCGTGTGGGGCGTGTCGGTGTGGGAGCGCGCAGGACCACGGCTTTCCCGTTCGTTGTGCGAGGACGGTTATGGGTGGTGACGATGGGGGACGGATCATGCTTTTCGGCCATCTACCCGACGAACACCACCGAGCCAGGTTAGCCTTACCTACATCATGTTCGCACGGAAGGGTCCCGACACGATGCCCCACCCCCTCGGCCCGCTCCGGGCCGCCACCGTGTTCACCCTGGCGGGAGCACTCACCCTGACCGGCTGCGCCACCGACGGAACACCCACCGCCGCCCCCGAAGGCCCGACCCGCACCGTCCAGGCCGCCAACGGCACCGTGACCATCCCCACCGCGCCCGAACGCGTCGCCGTCCTATGGCGCCCCACCCTGGCCGCCGCCACCGCGCTGGGCCACGAACCCGTCGCCACCATGGCCTCACCCGGCTCCCCCGACCAGGGCCTGACCCCCTTCCTACCCGACCACATCGACGGCGCCGACCTACGACCCGTCACCTCCTCCCCCGCCGAGGACGACGTCGACATCGAGGCGCTCGCCACGAGCGACCCGGACCTGATCATCGGCGTGAGCACCCCGGTCGGCGCCCAGACCGCCCTCCTCGACCCCCTGGAGGTCATCGCCCCCACCGTCCTCCTGGAATGGGAGGGCACCGGCTCCTGGCGCCGACACCTGGAGGAGGTCGCCGAGATCCTGAACGCCGCCGACGCCGCCGAGGAGACCGTCGAGGCCTACGACACCGCCCTCGAGCGGGCCCGCGCCGAACTCCGGGAGGCCGGGGTGGTCCCCGAGGAGACCGAACTCTCCCTGATCCGCCTCCAGAGCGAGACCGAGATCCGCCTGGAGACCCCCGACTCCTTCGCCGGACAGGTCGTCGACGACCTCGGCTTCGCCCGCCCCGACGCACAACTGGAGGGCGAGGGCGACACCGACTTCGTCCCCCTGGGCTACGAACACCTCGAACGAGGCGACGGCGACGCGGTGTTCGTCCTGGTCGGCTCCGGCTTCCCGGACGCCCCCGACACCTTCTCCGACGGGGTCTGGTCCCACCTGGAGGCGGTCCGAGAGCGGAACCTGTACCGGGTCGACCAGGACGTGTGGGGCGCGGCCAATCACCACGCCGCGCTCCGTGTGATCCAGGACGTCACCGACGCCCTGACCGGCCGGACCGAACCGGCCGTATGAGCGGCCACGGCGCGGACCTCAGGCGAAGACGTCCCAGCCCATCCGGACCAGCAGCGCCAGCACCACCACCAACAGCACGGCGCGGATGAACCCCGCGCCCCGCCGCAGGGCCATGCGGGCGCCGATCTGCGCCCCCAGCGTGGTGCACACCGCCAGCCCCAGACCCAACAGCCAATCGACATGACCGCCGAACGCGAAGACCGTCAGCGCCCCGAGGTTGGTGCACACGTTCACGATCTTGGCCGAGGCCGAGGCCTGGAGGAAGTCCATGCCCAGCACCGCGGTGAAGGCGATGATGAGGAACACCCCGGTTCCGGGCCCCACCACGCCGTCGTAGAAGGAGATCGCCACCCCGGCCAGCGCCAGCGTCGCCAGGAGACGGTTGCGACTACGGGGACGCGGATCGGGAGAGGCCCCCATGGAGGGGCGCAGGACCACCATCAGGGCCACCCCGGCCAGGACGACCATGATGATGGGTTTGAGCACGTCGGCGGTGAGGGCGGTGGCCAGGGCGGCGCCCAGGCCGGAGCCGAGCAACGCCAGTCCGGCCGTGGGAAGGACCACGCTCCGGTCCACGCGCACCTTGCGCGCGTAGGCGATGGCGGCGGAGGCGGTGCCGAAGACGGCGCCGAGCTTGTTGGTGCCCAGCAGGGTGGCCAGGGGGGTCGTGGGGGCGGCGACCATCAGGGCGGGCAGCAGGAGCAGGCCCCCTCCCCCGACGACGGCGTCGACCCAACCGGCGGCGACGGCGGCCGTCAGCAGCAGGCCGAGGATCTCGGGGGCCATTACCGGAACGGTCCATCGATAGAGGGGATCATGGGCTCTTCTCCGAGGTGGGGAAAGGGACGCGAGCCAACGTATCGACCATCGAATGCCCGTTTTGTCAGGGGACCGGTACTTTGATCCCCTTACAAGAGCTTCACCTTGATATTGTAGATTCGTACCGATTCGAAAGAAGGCGGTGGCGCCCGGGGGCACGGGACACCACCGCGGTCTCGAAGGGGCTCAGAAGTCCGAGCCCGCGAACCACTCCCTCGCCCGGTCCAGAACCGGGGCCGGCACCTGGTGTCCCCCGGGATGCTCCTCCCGACGCACCGAGGCCCCTCTGCCCCGCAACTGCTCGGCCAGCAGCCTCCCCTGGTCCACCGTGGTGATCGGATCGGCCGTCCCATTGCCCAGGAACACCCGGGTCCCCGACAGATCGACCGGGTCGGGCTCACGACCCTGCAACGGGGCCCCGGCCGCGAGCAGCACCGCCCCCGCGACCAGCCCCGGGTGGAGCAGGAGCAGCCCCGCGCCCGTGTTGGCCCCGTTGGAGAAACCGCTCACCACGATCCGCTTCGGGTCCAGGTCATAGGCCCTGACGGCGGCCTCGACGAACCCGGCCAGCTCGGCGGTGCGCGCGATCAGGTCCTCGACGTCGAAGACGCCCTCACGCAGCCGACGGAACCAACGGTTCATCCCGTTCTCGTCGACCCTGCCGCGCGGCGAGAGCAGGGCCGCGCCGGGCGCCAGAGCCCGCCCCAAGGGCAACAGGTCGTACTCGTCGGCGCCCGTGCCGTGGAGCAGCAGCAGAGTCGGCGCGTCCGGACGGGTCGCCGGTTCGAAGACGTGGACGAAGTCCTCCACCGCGCTCATCCGCCCACCCGCACGTTCGGCAGGTTCGCGGCGATCCGCTCGTGGTCGGGCTCCAGCCACGGCGGCAGCTTGAGCGAACGCCCCAGCTCCAGCAGCGGCTCGTCGTAGTCGAACCCGGGGCCGTCGGTGGCGATCTCCAACAGGACGCCTCCGGGCTCACGGAAGTAGATCGAGGTGAAGTAGGTACGGTCGCGGATCTCGGTGACCCCCACCCCGTCCTCGGCCAGGCTGCGGCGCCAGGCGTCCTGCACGGGGGTGTCGGGGGCCCGGTAGGCCACGTGGTGGACCGTACCGGCCGCGACCACGCCACGTTCGGCCGAGGGGTCGCCGACCACGTCCACGATCGTGCCCACGCCCTGGCCGGACTCGTCGGTCCGAAAACGCATCCGGCCACCGCCCTCGCTCTCCAGACGGAAGCCCAGCGTGTCGCCGAGCATCGCGGCGGTGCCGTCCAGGTCCTGCTCGGTGAGGGTGACCGCGCGGATACCGCGGATCGCGTGCTCGGCCGGGACCCCTCCCCCGTCCCAGGGGTCGGTGTCGTGGAAGTCGGCGGAGGCGGCCAGTTCGATGAGCAGACCGTCGGGGTCGCGCAGGGCGAGCACGTCCTCCTGACCTCGTTCGGCCGGGCGCGTGGTCGGCACGTTCAGCGACGCCAGGTGGTCGGCCCACCAGCCCAGGGAACCCTCGGGCACGGAGAAGGTCGTGGTGGTCGCCTGACCGGCGCCGATCTTACCCTTGGGCGCGTCGGGCCAGGGGAAGAAGGTCATGATCGTGCCGGGGTTGCCCGCGCGGTCGCCGTAGTAGAAGTGGTAGGTCTGCGGGGCGTCGAAGTTCACCGTGCGCTTGACCATGCGCATGCCCAGCGCGTTGAGGTAGAAGTCGGCGTTGGCCTGGGGATCGCTCGCGATCGCCGTCACGTGGTGGATCCCCGAGGGGCGCACATCCATGTCCTCGTCCTTTCCTCGCCGTGCGTATCGACACCAATATGTTGAATCTTAAACTACTTCCTGGAAAAATCTCCCTGGTCTCGACCATGAAACGATCACCCCTCCCCGAAGCGCTCTCCTTCCCCACGTGAAAACCTCACCACGAGGCACCCCGCCTCACCCCGTCCGCCACTCCGGGAGAAGACCATGACCAGCCCCGCCCCCGACGCCTACTACGTCCGCGCCGGCGAGGGCCGCTACCGCCCCACCGAGCACACCGGAGGCGCCTGGAACGACGCCGAGCAGCACTTCAGCCCCCTGGGCGGCCTGATCGCCCACGTCATCGAGGCCCACGCCGACCGACGTGAGCTCCAGATCTCCCGGATCGGCTTCGACATCCTGGGCCGTCTCCCCCGTGAGGAGTGCGAGATCGAGGTGGAGGTCCTACGGCCGGGGCGCACCATCGAACTGGTCGAGGCCCGGACCCGGATCGGGGACCGTACCGTCGTACGGGCCAGGGCCTGGCTGCTGATCTCCGGGGACACCGAGGCCGTCGCCGGGACCACCGCCGACCCCCTCCCCGATCCCGAGGGGCTCGAAACCGCCGACATCTCCTCGCTGTGGCCCGGCGGCTACATCTCCTCCATCGACGTGCGCCCGGTCGGGACCCCCACGCCCGGGCGCGGCACGGCGTGGATCGGGACCGGGCTGGAGCTGGTCCAGGGCGAGAAGGTCGGCCCCGTCGCCTCCTACGTCGCACTGGTGGACACCGCCAACGGCATCGCGGTCCGCGAGTCGCCCCGCGAGTGGATGTTCCCCAACGTGGATCTGACGGTGCACCTGTACCGACGCCCGGAGGGGCCCTGGGTGGGGCTGGACACCTCGGTGGCCTTCGGTCCGACCGGCCTGGGGCTGACCGCCTCGGTGCTGCACGACCGCCGGGGGGAGCTGGGGCGCGCCGAGCAGAGCCTCACCGTCCGCCCGCTCTAGCCACGAGACCCCCAAATCGTCACTCTCCGTAGAGGAAAGTGGCCGATCTCCACGGGCGGGCAACTACTCTCCGTGAGAAATGTGGACTCAGGGCTGGGCCGGGGTGGGCAGGCGACGCAGGCGCAGGGCCACGAGTCCGGCCAGGACCGTCAGCGTCAAGGCCAGGACCACGGTGCCGTTCCAGCCCACCGCGTCGTAGACCACCCCGCCCAGCCAGCCGAAGAGACCGGCGCCCAGGTAGTAGGCGAGCGTGTAGACCGCCGCCGCCTGGGCCCGCCCGGTGACGGCGTGGAAACCCACCCAGGCCGAGGCGGTGGCATGGGCGGAGAAGAAGGCGAAGGTCAACAGCAACAGGGCCAGGAACAGCAGCGGCAGCGAGGTCGTGAACAGCCCGCCGATCCCCACGAGCAGCAGCAGGGTGGCCAGGGTGAGCACCCGGTAGCGGCCCCAGCGCAGGGTGGCCGATCCGGCCACGGCCGACCCCACCATCCCGGCCGTGTAGGACAGGAACAACAACGAGGCCATCGCCTGGGACAGGCCGAAGGGCTCGTCCGTCAACCGGAAGCCGAGCACGTTGTACACGGCCATGAAGGCGCCCATCAGCAGCAGCGCCTGGGCGTACATGGGCAGCAGCCCACGGGTGGTGGCCGCCGCGCGCAGCCGCCGACCCAGGCTCAGGGGCCCGGGGTCGCCCGCGGCGCGAGGCGCGGGGGCGGTCCTCGACGAGCGGGGCAGGACCAGCACGAACACGGCCAGGGAGACCAGACCCAGCAGGGTGTTGGCGGCCACACCCCACTGCCAGCCGCCCAGGTCGGCGGCGAAACCGGCCAGGAGGCGCCCTCCCATACCGCCCAGGGGGTTGCCCGCGATGTAGAGGCCGGTGGCCTTGGGGGCGTCGGCGGGGTGGATCTCCTCGGCCAGGTAGGCGACGGCCGCGGCCGAGACCCCGCCCAGGGCGGCCCCTTGAAGGGTGCGCAGCAGCAGGAGCGTCCACAGTTCGGCGGAGAAGGGCGCCGCGAAGCCCAGCAGGGTGGCCAGGAGGAGGGAGATCGCGATGACGCGCGCGCGGCCGACCCGGTCGGCGATCCCGCTCCAGATCAGGGTGAACCCGGCCAGTCCGCCGGTGGCCAGGGAGACGGTGAGCGCGGCCTGCCCGGCGGAGGTGTCGAAGCCCTCGGCGATGGCGGGCAGGATCGGCTGGACCGCCCAGAGTTGGGCGAAGGTGGCCACCGCGGCGGCCACCAGGGCGATGACCGTGCGCCGGTAGGCGGCGGTCCCCGCGCGGGGGCGCGGGTCGTGGGTCTCGGAGGGCACGCTGGTCACGGTCATGTGTCAACGCTAGAAAGCGCCTTTTCATACGTCCAATGCATGGTTTCACGTTGTTGCATACTGAAATGTATGGATAGTCCTGATGTGGAGGCGCTGACCCGGGTGCTCGCGCCTCGCCTGCGGATGATCTCCGAGGTCGCCCGCACCGAGCACGTCACGCACGCGGCCGCCGCCCTGGACACGCCCCAACCCACGTTGAGCAGGGCTTTGGCCCGACTCCAGGACGAGTTGGGGATGGCCCTGGTCGAGCGCACCGGGCGCGGGATCCGGCTCACCCGGGCCGGACGCGTGCTCCTGCCCCACGTGGAGCGGGCCCTGGACGATCTGAGCCGGGGAGTGGCCGAACTCACCGGGACCGAGGAGGGGCGCGTCGCCCTCACCTTCCTGCCGACGCTGGGGGTGGAGGTGGTCCCGACTCTTCTGGGCGGGTTCCGTTCGCTGTATCCGGGTGTGCGCTTCACCCTGACCCAGGAGGCCTGGGCCGAGTCCCTCCAGCGGTTGTCGGCCGGGGGCGCGGATCTGGCGTTGACCTCTCCCCTGCCCACGGGCCGGGGGTTGGCCTCGCAGGTCCTGCACACCCAGCATCTGCGTCTGGTGCTTCCCGAACACCACCCGCTGGCCCGTCGGGGGTCGCTCTCCCCGGCCTCGGTGGTGGACGAGTTCATCCTGCTCAAACCGGGGCGCGGGGTGCGGCATCTGACCGATCGCCTCAACGACCAGGTCGGCTTCACCCCCAAGGTGGCCTTCGAGGCCGACGACATCGCCACCGCCCGCGGTCTGGTCGCGGCGGGGTTGGGGGTGTCGATCCTGCCCGCGCGCCCCAGGGGGCCGCTGAAGGGCACGGTGGAGGTGCCCATCGTCGGAGGGCCGGCCGAGCGTCCCGTCGGCGTGGTGTGGCATCGGGAGGGCTCTGGAGGCGGGTACGAGCCGCCGGCCGTGGCGCTCTTTCGCGATTACGTGTGCCGGGTGGGGCCTCGGGTCATCCCCGACCTGACCGGTTGAGCCCGGGGGCGTGGAGGGTCGCCTTCACGTCATTCCGACATGAAGATTTCTTCAATTCAACATATGGTGGTGGCCGAACCAGTCGCGTCCTACCGAGGTCCACCGTGCATCGACCCCTGTACCAGGCCAAGGCGGAGTTCTTCCGCATGCTCGGCCACCCCGTCCGCATCCGTGTCCTGGAGCTGCTCCAGGACGGCCCCAAGGCCGTCCGCGACCTCCTGGCCGACGTGGACGTGGAACCCTCCAACCTCTCCCAGCAACTGTCCGTCCTGCGCCGTTCGGGCATCGTCACCTCACGCCGGGAGGGGTCCACCGTCGTCTACGAACTGGCCGGCGCCGACGTCGCCGACCTGCTGCGCGCCGCCCGACGCATCCTCACCGAACTGAGCACCGGGCGTGAGGAGCTCCTCTCCGAACTGCGCGAGGACTGACATGACGACGACCTCCTCCACCCGAACGGGCCGGGGAGCGTGGGGGCGCGTGCGCGCGCTGCTACCGCGCGCCTCGGATCTGACCGCGATGCGCCGCTCCCCCGGCCGTGACCTCCTGGCCGGCGTCACCGTGGCGATCGTCGCGTTGCCGTTGGCGCTGGGCTTCGGTATCTCCTCCGGTCTGGGCGCCCAGGCCGGGCTGGTCACCGCGATCGTCGCCGGGTTCCTGGCGGCGGTGTTCGGCGGCTCCAACCTCCAGGTCTCGGGGCCCACCGGGGCGATGACGGTGGTGTTGGTGCCCATCGTCGCCCTGCACGGCCCCTCCGGCGTGCTCATGGTCGGCGTGATGGCGGGGCTGATCCTGATCGTCCTGGCCTGGGCCCGGGGCGGCCGGTACATGCGCTACGTGCCCGCTCCGGTGATCGAGGGCTTCACCCTGGGCATCGCCGCCGTGATCGCCCTGCAACAGGCGCCGTTCGTGTTGGGTCTGCCTCAACCGGAGGGGCACGACGTGCTCGTGGGCGCGGTCTCCCTGGTCCGCGACTTCGCGGCGGCCCCGGATTGGACCCCGCCGCTGATCGCCCTGGGTGTGGCCGCCGTGATGCTGATCGGCGCCCGGATGTACCCGGCGGTGCCCTTCTCCCTGGTGGCGGTGGTCGCCGCCACCCTCCTGATCCAACTGTCCCCGCTGTCGGCCCCCACCATCGGGGCGTTGCCCGCGAGCCTGCCCGCCCCGTCGTCGTCCTTCCTGGATCCGGCGGCCCTGGGGCCGTTGATGGGGGCGGCGTTCGCGGTCGCCGCCCTGGCCGCGTTGGAGTCGTTGTTGTCGGCCACCGTCGCCGACGGGATGCGTTCGGACGAGCGCCACGACCCCGACCGTGAGCTGTTCGGTCAGGGTGTGGCCAACCTGGTCGCCCCGGTCTTCGGCGGGGTGCCCGCCACCGCCGCGATCGCGCGGACCGCGGTGAACGTGCGCTCGGGGGCCCGAAGCCGGCTGGCCGCCATCACCCACGCCCTGGTGCTGGCCCTGGTGGTCCTGGTGGCCGCCCCCCTGGTGGGGCTGGTGCCCTTGGCCGCCCTGGGCGGGGTGCTGCTGGCCACGGCCGTGCGCATGGTGGAGATCTCCTCGCTGCGCTCGATGATGCGTTTCACCCGTGGTGACGCGGCGGTCCTGGTGTTGACCGCGGTGGCGACCGTGGCCCTGGATCTGGTGATGGCGGTGTTGGCGGGGATGGCGGTCACCGCGGTCCTGGCGTTGCGGGCGGTCTCGCGTGACGCGCGTGTGGAGCGGGTCGAGTTGACCGAGGACCTTCCCGAGGGGCACGAGGCTCGGGAGCCGGACCTGGTGGACGAGCGTGTCGTGGCCTATCGACTCGACGGTCCCCTGTTCTTCGCCGCCGCCCACCGGTTCCCGTTGGAGCCCGCCGAGGGCTCCGACGTGGCGGTGGTGATCCTGCGCATGTCGCGGGTGAGCGCGGTGGACGCCACCGGCGCCCGGGTGTTGGGCGAGGCGGTCGAGAGGCTCGGGCGGCGGGGCATCGTCGTGCTGATGTCGGGGATCCGGGAAAAGCACCGTCGCGCGTTGAACGCGCTGGAGGTGGTGGCCGGGCTCCAAGAACGAGGCCGGGTGTTCGAGAACACGTCCGAGGCGATCGGGTACGCCCGTGCGCTCCTGCGCGAGCGCGACGCCCTGGACGGGGTGGAGGGGACGGCGACGGTCTGACCCTCGTGCGCGGAGAACACGGAGTGCGCAAGACCTCGGGCACGCTACGGTGGTGCGCGGTGTTCGGGGTCCGGGTCAGGACGGGACCCGGACTCCGAACACCACACGATGCCCCATACTCGTTCAGCGGTTGTCGAAATGTCAACATTCGAACATCCATGTGGTACCGAGACCCGGGAGACGCCTCACCCGTACCGGTGTACGACGTACACTTTTGCGTCGTGGCACACGATGACGGCAAGAACAGCGGAATGCGCAGAGTCCGCAGGCGAGGGTTGGCCCACGAGGCCGCCGACCACATCCGCGAATCCATCTTCGACGGACGGGCCGCCCCGGGTTCCGCGCTGCGCGAGGTCGAACTCGCCGCGTCCCTGGACGTGAGCCGCGGGTCGGTGCGTGAAGGGCTGGCGATCCTCGAACGCGAAGGGCTGGTCCGCAGCGAGTGGCATCGCGGCGCCCGCGTCATCGAACTCAGCCCGAGCGACGTCAACGAGGTCTACACGGTGCGCGCGGCCCTGGAACGCCTGGCCACCATCAGCGCCGCGGCCCGCATGAACGCCGCCCGGCTGGCCGACCTGGAATCCCTGGTGCAGGCCATGGGACGGGCCCTGGAGGGCGACGCCGACGGCTCCACACTGCTCGCGTTGGACATGGCCTTCCACGACCGGATCTACGAGACCGCCGCCAACGGCCGACTCACCGACGCCTGGCACGGGGTGCGCTCTCAGGTCCGTCTCTTCCAGCTCATCCGGATAGAGCGTGATCAGGTCGACTACCGTGACCGGCTGGTCCCCGAACACCACGACCTTCTCCGGTTGATGAGCCGCGGCCCCAGCGAGGAGTTGGCCCGCGCCGCCGAGGAGCACGTGGACTCGGCCCGGCGCACCCTGGTCCACCTGCTGGAGCGGGACCCCGACCACCCGCGCTCCTGAGGGAGACCACGGAGACACCACGGGGGCGGTGGGCCGATCGGCCCACCGCCCCCGACGTTCCCGAAGGTCTCAGCCCCAGAAACCGAAGCTGTACAGCAGTCCGTTGGTCGCCGCGATGGTGCCCAGGGCCAGCACCGCCCCCGTCACGAACGAGGTCCGTAGCGAGCGCACCAGGTACTCCAGCGCCACCAGGTTGTTGAGGATGAAGTAGCCGAGCATGGTGGCGTGCCCGAAGGAGTCCAGGCTCCACGGTTCGAAGTAGTACGCCGCGCCGGTCCACACGTCGGTCTCGGTGGTGAACCACGACCAGGCCAGGGCCGCGCCGTAGCCCAGCGGGATCTGGATCAGCGGGATGATCAGCAGCGGCAGCAGCTTGACGAAGCTCCACAGGCTCGGCCGATCGGCCCGTCGGGCCTCCGACTGGGCCCTGCGCGCCGCCTCCTGCTCGGCGCGCACCCGTTCACGGTGCGCACGTTCGGCCTCCTGCCGACGGCGCTGTTCCTCCTGCTGTTCCCGGGCCCGGCGCTGTTCCTGCTCCTGACGGCGCTGCTGCTCCATCTGCCGCCGGTAGCGCTCCTCCTCCGCGCGGCGCGGGTCCTGCGTGCCGCGGGAACCGCCGTACAGGTCGGCGTAGGGATCGTCTCCCCCGGCCTGATCGAACCGTCGGGTGGAACCACCGTAGGGGTCGGCCGAGGCGGGGCCTCCCGCGCCGGGGAAGCGTTGCGTGGCCTGATCGCCCTGCTGCTGGTACTGCTGAGTCGGTTGGTATTGCTGAGTCGGTTGGTACCCCTGACCGGCGGTGGCCGGGTTCTCCCCGTTCTGCGGCATCATCCGGGTCGACTGATCGTCGCCCAGTGCCCCCGCCGCCGCGGCGCCCGCGACGGCTCCGGCGGCCCCGCCCAGAGCCGCGGCGCCGCCCGCCCCCAGCACCTCGGTGCGCTGGTGGCCACCGGTCGCGCCGGGGTCCATGGCCGACGTCGCCAAGGCCTTGTTGACCTTGGCCACCTGCTCCTGGACGCCCATCATCACGGCCGGAGGCAGCCAGGAGGACCCGGCGTGCACGTCGCCCAGGTAGTCCAGGATCTCCCCCGGCCCCGGACGGCCCCGGGCGTCCTTGGACAGACAGGCCGCCACCAGATGGCGCAGCGACTCGGGCACCCCCGACAGATCGGGTTCACGGCTGATGATCCGCATCACCATCGTGGGCATGTTGCCCTCGCCGAACGGTCCGCCGCCCGAGGCGGCGAAGGCCAGCACCGCGCCGTAGGCGAACAGGTCACTGGCGGGGGTGAGGTCCTCGCCCTGGACCTGTTCGGGGCTCATGAAGCCGGGGGTGCCGATCACCGACTGCGTCGCCGCCGTACCGTCGGTGGCGCGGGCGATCCCGAAGTCGATCACGCGGGGGCCGTCCTCGGCCAGCAGCACGTTGCCCGGCTTCAGGTCACGGTGGATCAGCCCCACCCGGTGGATCTCCACCAGCGCCTCGGCCAGACCCGCGGCCAGCACGCGCACCGTCGCCTCAGGCAGCGGGCCGTGGGCCTGCACGGCCTCGTCCAACGGCAGGGAGGGGACGTAGGAGGTCACCAGCCAGGGCACCTCGTCGTCGGGTCCCGCGTCGATCACGGGCGCGGTGAAGGCGCCGCTGACCTGACGCGCGGCGGTCACCTCGCGGGCGAAGCGCTCACGGAAGGAGCGGTCCGCGGCCATGTGCGGGTGGATGCGTTTGATCGCGACCGCGCGGCCGCCGGCCGAACGGCCGAAGAACACCTGACCCATCCCACCGGCGCCCAGGCGCCCGATCAGCCGGTATCGGCCGATGCGCTCCGGATCGGTGCTCTCTAGCGGCCCCAACGTCCTCAACCTCCGGCTCTGCGGCGTCTTCCTACCGAACGGGGCCCCAGTCTAGGGCGTACCGCCCCCCTCCGAACCACCGTCGCCCACTGTGATCCCGGCCGTGTCCCCGCCCGGTGACGGCCGCGACCGCGCGGCGGTGGCCGGCGCTCGTCCCGGCCCCTCGTCCGCGTTCCGGAGGCCCCGCCCCTGGCCGCTTACGGCCGTTCCCGGGAAAGCGCACCCCCGCCGGGCCCGGCGGGGCTAGGGTCGGGGCACATCGAGAGGACGGAGCACACCTTCGATGGGGATCCTCGACACCCTTCGCACCGACACCCGACTCCGCGCCGCGCACGGCCTGTCCTGGCTGGTCGCCCAGAGCGGTGACCATCCCAGCCGTCTGCTGCACCATCCCTGGCGCGCCAACCCCTATCCGACCTATAGACGGCTGCGCTCTCGTGGAGACCTCACCCCCAGCCGACTGCCCTTCCACGCGGCCGCCACCCGGGCCGCCGTCGATCAGGTGCTGCGCGGGCGCGACTTCGGTGTCCGACCGCCGGCCGACGTCGAGGTCCCCGGGCAGTTCGACCTTCTGGACCTGTCCTTCCTCCAGCGGGACCCGCCCGAGCACGGTCGGTTGCGTTCCCTGGCCCGCCCCGCCTTCTCCCCCAGACGGATGGCCGACTACCGGACGTTGATCGAGGACGTCGCCGAGGGGTTGCTGGACCGGGCCCTGGAGCGCGACGGTTTCGACCTGATGCGGGACTTCGCCCAGCCGCTGCCCATCGCCGTCATCAGCGGGCTGCTGGGCGTGCCCGAGCACGAGCGGGCCGACTTCGACCGGATCGGCGCCGTCATCGGGGCCTCCTTGGACGGGGCCCGTTCGGCGCGGCACCTCCAGGAGATCCGGGAGGCCGCCGCCGAGTTGGACGTCCTGCTCGAACGGCTGGTGGCCGAACGCCGTGCCCGCCCGGGAACGGACGTGCTCTCCACCCTGGTCGCCCACACCGACGAGGGCGGGCTGACCGCCACCGAGCTGAGCGCGATGTTCCGACTGCTGCTGGTCGCCGGGTTCGAGACCACGGTCAACCTCATCGGTAACGGGACGATGGCGCTCCTGCGGCACCGTGACACCTGGGAGCGTCTGGTCGAGGAGCCGGATCTGGTCGACAACACCGTGGAGGAGATCCTGCGCTATGACTCCCCCGTCCAGCTGACCGGACGGTGGGCCCACCGGGACACCGAGATCCAGGGCGTGCCGGTGGCCGCCGGGCAGCAGGTGATGTGTCTCATCGGGTCCGCCAACCGCGACCCTCGGCACTTCACCGACCCCGACCGGTTCGACATCACCCGGGTGAACGCGGGCGAGCACCTCTCCTTCTCCGGCGGGGTCCACTACTGTCTGGGCGCTCCACTGGCCCGGTTGGAGGGGCGCGTGGCCCTGCGGGTCCTGAGCCGACGCGCCCCGGGGCTGCGTCCCACCGCGATGCCCACTCGACGTGACACCCTGACCGTGCGGGGGCTGTCCCGATTCCCGGTCGCCCCGGGGCGTTAGGGAGGAACGGGTGACGGTCAGGCGGAGCACCCCGCTCGTGGTGGGAGGGGTGGGCGTGGGTCTCGTCGTCATCGTCGCGGTACTGGCACTGGTGCTTCCCCGGGCGGAGGGAGGACCCGACCCGGGAGAGCTGCCCGCGCTGGCGGCCTCCCGGGGGATCGAGCTGGGCGTCGCCGTGGCGGTGGACCCGCTCCGGGACGACCCGGCCTACCGTGACCTGGTCGCCGATCACTACACCTCCGTGACGGCGGAGAACACCATGAAGTGGGAGCACGTCCAGCCCGAGCGGGGCCGTTTCGACTGGAGCGGCCCCGACACCGTGGTCGACTTCGCGGTGGAGAACGGTCTGGACGTGCGCGGCCACACCCTGCTCTGGCACAACCAGCAGCCCGCGTGGCTCTCGGAGGGGTCCTACGACGCCGACGGGCTGCGCGCGATCATGCGCGAGCACATGGAGGCGCTCCTGGGCCGTTATCAGGGCCGGGTCTCCTCCTGGGACGTGATCAACGAACCCTTCGTGGACGACGGGCCCGAGCTGCGCGGAAACCTGTGGCTCGACACCCTGGGCGAGGACTACATCGCCCAGGCCCTGACGATGGCCCACGAGGTGGATCCCGAGGCCGAGCTGTACATCAACGAGTTCAACGTCGAGGGTCCGGGGCCCAAGGCCGACGCCCTGTACGTGCTCGCCTCCGACCTTCTGGAGCGGGGCGTGCCCCTGCACGGCGTGGGCCTTCAAGGGCACTTCGTGCACGGCACGGTCCCCGACGACCTGGCCCGGAACATGGCCCGCTTCTCCGACCTGGGGTTGGACGTGGAGATCAGCGAGCTGGACGTGCGCATCCCCGAGCCCGTCACCGAGGCGGCCGTGGCCGAGCAGGGCGAGGAGTACCGTCGTGTCGTGGAGGCCTGCCTGGAGGTCGAGCGCTGTTCGGGCGTCACCGTCTGGGGTGTCACCGACGCCCATTCCTGGATCCCCGAATGGTTCCCCGGCCATGACGCCGCCCTGCCCTTCGACCCCTCCTACCGGCCCAAACCGGCCTTGAACGGAATGGCCGAGGCCCTGGGACGCCGACGTCGTCCCTCCTGACCCCCGCCCGCGCATCCACCACGAGGAAGACCTCTTGGACGAGATCACCCCCCGCCCCGTCACCGTGCCCGCCGGTCTGGTGGAGAGCCTCACCGGGTTCTTCGGGGCGGACTGGGTACGTTCGCTCCCCTTGCTGGCGGCCCGCAGGATCGACCGATGGGAGCTGACCGTGACCGGAGCCCCCATGCACGGCGCCATCGCGCTGGTCCTTCCGGTCCGCCGTCCCGACGGCACCGATGCCGTGCTCAAGCTCCAGCCGCTCGACGAGGAGACGGCGGGTGAGCCGATCGCGCTGCGGGCGTGGGACGGCGACGGCGCGGTCCGGCTGCTGGACCACGATCCCGAGGACGGGTCGCTGCTGTTGGAGGCCCTGGATTCCGGACGCGATCTCGACGGCCTCCCGCTGGAGTCGGCGTTGGAGGAGATCGGTGCCCTGCTGGCGAGGCTCTCCGCCCATCCGGCTCCCCCGGGGCTGCGCGATCTGGGGGAGGTCACACGCGACATCGTCGTCCAGGGGCGCCGGCGGCTGAGGGAGATCGAACCCGAGGGACGCCCGACGTTCGCGGCGTGGATCACCCTCGCCGACGAACTGGCCGACGAGGCCGGTGACCGTCTGATCCACTGGGACCTGCACTACGACAACGTGCTGTCCCCTCGCCCGGGCGAGGAGGATCCCCGTCGGGGCGCGTGGTTGGCCATCGACCCCAAGCCGCTGGCCGGCGACCCCTGCTTCGATCTCCTGCCCGCGCTGCGCAACCGATGGGAGGAGGCCGAGAGGAGCGGCGATCCGGTCGGCGCGGTGCGGCGCCGGTTCGACGTCCTCACGGCGGCCGCCGGCCTGGATCGTGACCGTGCCCGCGCCTGGACCCGGGTGCGGATGCTCCAGGACTGTCTGTGGATGGACGAGGGGCGGCACCGGATCCCCCGAAGGTACGCCGCCGTCGAAAGCGCCCTGGAAAGTCGTTAGGCGACCTGTCCGGTGGCCGGGAGCGGGCTTCGACGGTGTTCGGTGGGGGTCACCCCGCGTACGCGTTTGAAGGCGGCGCTGAGCGCGAAGGCGGTGGAGTAACCGACCCCTCGGGCGATGGCGTCCACGGTCTCGTCGGTGCCGCGCAGTCGTTCCGCGGCCAGGTCGACCCGCCACTCCGCCAGATAGGTCATCGGCGGGGTGCCGACCAGGGCGGTGAAGTGGCGGGCCAGGGAGGCGCGCGAGACCCCGCAGTGGTCGGCCAGGGAGGCCACGGTCCAGGGGTGGGCGGGCCGGTTGTGCATCAGGCGCAGGGCCCGGCCCACGATCGGATCGGCCATGGCCGTGTACCAGGCGGGCGGACGGACGCCGGGTGAGGTGAACCAGACGCGCAGGCGGGAGATCAGGGCCAGGTCCAGGAGGCGGTCCAGGACCAGTTGTTGGCCGGGGGCCGGGCAGTCGATCTCCTCCTGGATGAGGGCGCCCAGGCCGTCGTGGCAGTGGTCGGCGGGGACCATCAGGACCGGGGGCAGGGCCGAGAGCAGGCGCCGGTTGAGGTCTCCGGCCACCTCGTAGGAGCCGCTGAGGAGGAGGTCGGGGGCGTCCGTGGAGGTTCCGTAGGTGCGCAACCCCAGGTCGGCCTCCTCGGTCAGGGGCGCGCCGTCCGGACCCAGGCACCGGCTCCCGTCCAGGACGACGCAGCTGGTGGGGGCGTCGGCGGGGTGGGCGATGGTGTGGGGGCCGGGCGAGCGCAGGATGGCGGTGTCGCCGGTGGCCAGCTCGAGGGGCGTGCCCTCTTCGGGGACGATCCAGGCCCGTCCGCGCACCATGGTGACCAGGGTCAGCGGTGAGTCGTGGGCGAAGCGGACCCCCCAGGGCGGGTTCATGATCGATTTGCTGAACAGGGCCCCTCGGGCCCGGACCCCGTCCAGGAGGTCGGAGAGTACGTCCATCCCTCGATCGTAGACGTTCGAATATCGCCTTGAGCTCATGAACCATGGATCGTCTCAATCGGAGCCGGTTGACTCTGTCCCATGACACAGAACAAGGAACAGCGACCGATCCTGGTGACCGCCGCGACGGGCATGACGGGAAGCCGTGTGGTCGCCGGACTGCGCGCACGTGGACACGAGGTGCGGGCGGCCTCGCGCTCCTCCGAATGGCGCTTCGACTGGAACGACACCGACACCTGGGACCGGGTACTGGAGGGTGCCGGCGCGGTGTACCTGGTCCAGAGCGACGAGAACCCCAGGGTGCCGGAGTTCGCGAAGCGTGTGAAGGCACTGGGCGTGGGACGGGTGGTCCTGCTGTCGGCCCGGGGGATCGACGAGCCCGACTACTTCGAGGACGTGACGGAGACCCCCTCGCACCTGAGGGCGGAGGAGGCGGTGAAGGCCGGCGGAACGGAGTGGACGATCCTGCGGCCGGGCTGGTTCGCGCAGAACTTCGACGAGGGTCTGCTGGCGGACGGGGTCCGCTCCGGTGTGCTGCGGTTGCCCACCGCGGAGGGCGCGGTCACCTGGATCGACGCCGAGGACATCGCCGACGTGGCCGTGGCCGCCCTGACCGGGGAGGGTCACCACGGGCGGACCTATGAGCTGGGAGGCCCCCGGGCCTCGACCCTGGCCGAGGTGGTCGGTGAGATCTCCGCGGCCCTGGGCCGCGAGGTGCGCTACGAGCCGGTGTCGGTGGAGGAGTACGTCGAGGGGCTCACGAAGGAGGGCTGGTCCGAGGCCGGCGCCCGCGAGATGGTCGTGGCTCTCTCGGCCATCCGGCGCGGCCGGGAGGCCCGGATCTCCTCCGGTGTCCGGGAGGCGCTGGGGCGCGGTCCCCGTGACTTCTCCGAGTACGTCGCCCGGACCTTCCGACGGGACGGGGACGACTCATGACCTCCAGGAACGCCGCCACCTCGGGGGTGTGGAAGGCGTAGGCCATGAGTAAGGGGTGGTGCCCGAGGAGCGGGGTCTCGGGCACCACCCCTCAGTCGTCCGCCGGGCTCGAGGTCCGTGCCGGTTCCTCCTGGAGCGCGAACCGGCTGAGGGCCCCGGAGGCCAGGCCGGCGGCGGCCAGGGACATCAGGGCCACCGGCAGGGACGCGACGGTGGCGATCGCCCCGACGACCAGTGGGCCACCGGCGTCGCCGATCTCCCGACCGAGTTCGGCGTTGCCCATCGTGCGGCCCATCCGTTCCTCGGGGGTGACGTCGGCCAGGTGGGCGAAGGCCAGCGGGGTGACCACGCCGAGCATGAGGCCTATGGTCACGGCGCAGACGAACAGCGTGACGGCGTTGGGGAACAGGGCGAGGAGGATCAGTCCGGCGGCGGCGAGGGCGAGACCGGCCGGACCGCCGGCCCGGGTGGTGATCCGGCGTTCGTCGCGCATCCGTCCGATGAGCGGCTGGAGGAGGGTCGAGACGAGCGCGAGCAGCGCGACGGCGCCGGCCCCGACCATCGGGTTCAGACCGAACCGGGTGGCCAGCAGGGGAAGGAAGCCGACGGCGACGCCGAGGATCGCGGTGGTGGTGGCGAGCAGCAGGGTGGGTACCAGGAAACCGCGTTCGGTGGTCTGCCGGACCAGGTCGGCGACGGTGTACCGGGGGCGGGGCACGACCGGCAGTGCGGGGACGGAGGCCAGGACCCAGACCGCGGCGACGGCGGCCAGGAGCGCCAGCGCCAGGTAGAGGGCCTCGATGCCCCACACGTAGGCCAGCCCCACTCCGATGATCGGACCCAGGACGTAGCCGAGGCTCTTCCAGGCGCCGTAGCGGCCGAAGGAACGTCCCAGGCGTTCCTTGCCGGCCAGCCGCGCGACGGCGGCCGAGGAGGCCGGTGAGAAGGCGGAGGCCGCCGCGCCCTGGCCCAGGCGGGCGAGGGCCAGCACGAGCGGGGTCGGCGCGAGGAGGGCGAGCAGGGAGGCCGCGGAGAAGGCCGCCAGTCCGCCGACGATGACGGGCCGGGCCCCGATCCGGTCGCTGAGCGCCCCGAAGATCGGTTTGAGGATCACCTCGGCCACGTCGTACAGGGCCAGGACCAGCCCGAGCTTGAGCAGCGACAGGCCCAGGTCGGCGCTCTCCACCCCGAGGACCCCGGCGACGCCGTGGGCGCCGAAGGCGGTGGTGAAGCCGGCGAGGTACAGGGGCGCGACCGAACGCGCCGACGAAGAATATGTCACGACTACGAATGTAACACCTGTTACTCCACGCCGCTCGTTCGGTGGCCGCTCCCCTTACCGAAGAGGCGCCCCCGGCCGAGGGCATGCCCCGGCCACCGCCCCGATATCCGGTGTTACGGTCGATCCCGTGACGGACGATGCGATGCCGTGGGCCCTCGCGGTGGTACAGGTACCGGCCAGACCCTCCCGACACCGGGTCGCGGTCTGGCGTGAGCTACGGCGCGCCGGCGCCGTGCCCGTGTCCCAGGGCACCTGGGCGCTGCCGGCGACGGAGGCCTTCCGTGAGGCCGTGGACCGCGCCGCCGAACTGGCCGCGGCCGGCGAGGGCCGGGTCCTGGTCTACGACGTCGAACCGCGCGACACCGCGGCCCGCGCGTTCCTGGTGGACGCCTTCACCGAGGCGCGCGTCGACGAGTGGCGCGAGTTCCTGGCCGACTGCGGCGAGTTCGAGGACGAGATCGCCAAGGAGATCGGCAAGGAGAAGTTCACCTTCGCCGAACTCGAAGAGGAGGAGCAGAGCCTGGACCGGCTGCGCCGCTGGTTCCGCGACCTGAAGCGGCGCGACGTCCTCGCCCTGCCCGAGGCCCGGACCGCCGCCGAGCGACTGCGCGTCTGCTCGGAGACGCTGGACGACTACGCCGAGCGCGTCTACTCAGCCATGCGCGGCGACACGGTCGACGGCCCCGCCTAGAAGGGCTCCGGAACGGGGGCTCGCACCGCCCCTCGACCGCGCTTCTCCGACTCCCGCGTCGAGCCCCCGAGAACGAGGAAATTCTTCGGGCACGGCACACTCTTCCCTGTTTCGATACCACACGCGCCAGTGCACTTCGACACACCGAAATAACGAGACAGGAAATTTTTCCTGTGATAGATTTCGAGAAGTTGCAGTAGTGGCCCGATGGATTTTCAACTCTTCGGCGATCACCGCGGTGACGGAAAATCGTCATCCGCGGTTTTCTTCATGCTCCGAACGAGAGGCGCTCCTATGGCGACCGGCAAGGTCAAGTGGTTCAACGCGGACAAGGGCTTCGGCTTCATCGAGCAGGACGGCGGCGGCCCCGATGTCTTCGCCCACTACTCGAACATCCAGGCCACCGGCTACCGCGAGCTGGCCGACGGCCAGGCCGTGCAGTTCGACGCCGTCGCCGGACCCAAGGGCCCCCAGGCCGAGAACATCACCCTGATCTAGGGAGCCCCGGCTCCTCCAGCGGTGGGGTCCGCCCTCCGGGCGTCGCACCCCACCGCTTTCTCTTTTCCGTCGATTTCTCAGCCGTGATTCTCCGACCGGCATCGACGGTCATCGCGCCCCGGAATTCTTCACCCCGGCGCGGTCATCCGATCAATTCATCCGGCGTACCCGGTTCCCCCTGCGAGGCCAGAAGGCCCCCCGGCGAACACCGCCGGCGAAAGGCCATATATGAGTCATCCCTCCCGCACCGGCACAAGCCGCGGTCGTCACTCCCAGGGGTACGGCCGGCAACGTCCTCAGGGCGGTCGGCGTCCTCGCTTCGACGGGCGCTCCCGGGCCGGGGGCAACGCCTTCGGAGAGTTCGCTCTTCCGGTCACCGTCACCCCCGCGCTCCCACCGGTGACCTCCTTCGAGGCGCTGGACATGCCCGCGCCGCTGAAGCGGACCCTGGCCCGCCAGGGCCTGACCGTCCCGTCCGAGATCCAGGCGGCGACCCTGCCCAACTCCCTGGCCGGGCGCGACGTGCTCGGCCGCAGTCGGACCGGTTCGGGTAAGACCCTGGCCTTCGGCCTGGCCCTGCTCGCCCGGCTCGAAGGGCGTGCCGTCGAACCCCGCCGTCCCTTGGCCGTGGTGCTCGCGCCCACCCGTGAACTGGCCGGACAGGTCGCGGATTCGCTGGAGCCCTACGCCCGTTCGGTGGGTGCGCGCACGGTCACCGTCGTCGGCGGTATGCCCATCCACCGTCAGGCCCGCGCCCTTCAGCGAGGTGTCCACCTGGTCGTGGCCACCCCCGGGCGTCTGCGCGACCTGATGGAGCGGGGCGACTGCGTCCTGGACCGGGTGGAGTCGGCGGTCCTGGACGAGGCCGACCAGATGACCGACATGGGGTTCATGCCCCAGGTCACCGCGATCCTCCAAGAGGTCCCGGCCGACGGTCGGCGCATGCTGTTCTCGGCGACCCTGGATCGTAACGTCGACACGCTGGTCCGTCGTTTCCTGAACGACCCGGTGGTCCACTCGGTCGACGCCTCCGAGGGCGCGGTCTCCACCATGGAGCACCACGTCATGCACGTGTCGCTCATGGACAAGCAGGACATCGCCACCCGGATCGCGGCCCGTGACGGTCGGGTGATCATGTTCCTCGACACCAAGCGCGCCGTGGACCGTATGGCCGATCACCTGCTGGCCAACGGGGTCCTCGCCGCGCCTTTGCACGGTGGCCGGAGTCAGCCGCAACGGAACCGCACCCTCGACCAGTTCAAGCGAGGGGACGTCACGGCCCTGATCGCCACCAACGTGGCGGCCCGCGGCATCCACGTGGACGGATTGGACCTGGTCGTCAACATCGACCCGCCCACCGACCACAAGGACTACCTGCACCGGGGCGGACGCACGGCCAGGGCGGGAGAGTCCGGCAGCGTGGTCACGCTCGTACTACAGAACCAGCGACGGGACATGACCCGGTTGATGAGCCGGGCCCGGATCGAGCCGCATACCGTGCGGGTGAACGCCGAGGATCCGGAACTGACCAGGGTGACCGGGGCCCGTGAGCCCTCGGGGGTGCCGGTCTCGGTGCCCACCGCGGCGCCCCGCGCGCCACGCCGTGCCCCCTCCTCGCGCGGACCGCGACGACGACCGCGCCGCTGAGACGGGATGACACGCGGGGTCGGAAGTGCTCCGGCCCCGCCTAGAAGCGATCCGGGACGGATCACCGCCGGCCCCGCCCGCTCACGCCTCCCGAAGGTCCTCGCCCCAGGGGTCGGCCGCCATCACCGCCTGCTCTCCGGCGCGCGCGTGATGGCGCATCGCCGCCTCCGCACCGAAGCCGTCCTTGTCGATGACGCGGTCGAGCACGATCCGGTGCTCGTCCAAAGCGCTCTCGAACGCCCTCGGGCGTCGTGAGGGGCCGGCCGCCAGACGGTGGTAGGCCAGCTGGTCGGTCAGCCGTCGATGCCGGTGGACCAGGCTCGTGTTGTCCGCGCCGAGCACCACCAGGTCGTGGAACTCGTGGGTCAGCCGCGCGCAGGTGTCCAGGTCCCCCTCGGCCAGGGCCCGGCGGGCGCGCGAGAGGTTCTCCTCCAGCCGGTCGACCTCGACGACCCTCCCCCGCCCGGCGAGCAGGCGCGCGCCCAAGCCCTCCAGCACCTCCTTGATCTGGAACAGCTCGACGACCTCGCGCCGGGAGAGCCCTCGCACGAAGGTGCCCACCCTCGGTCGAATCTCCACCAGCCCATCGACCTGGAGCTGCTTGAGGGCCTCACGGACGGGGGTGCGGCTGGCTCCGTAGGCCTCGGCCAGGGCCACCTCCGACAGGGCGTCGCCCGGAGCGTGGAGACCGCCGGTGATCGCCCGACGCAGCTGCTCGACGACGCGCTCCTGGGTGCCCAGGGGGAACTCGGCGGGCTTGCGCACGCCCACCTCCTCACTCTCTTGCATGGCACAGAACATAGGAAAGTCGGCTTTCTAACGTCAAACAACACGAAACCCGGAGCGACACAACCCCTTTCGCCTGGGATTTCTCCCACAGAGTCTTATTTTGACGGTGCCCGAACGGGAAACTAAGCTCGCCTGCCATGCAAGAAACCCTGTACCTACGTCCTCCTCCGGCCGGACCCGACCACCGTCGACGGTGGTTCGGATGAACGCCTCCGCCCGAACCGGGAACGCCACCCGGTCCGGGAAGGGTCTCGGGAGTGTCTTCTGGACCTCCCTGGCGATCTCCCTCGTCTTCGTGGCCTGGGGTGTGATCGCCCCCACCCACCAGATGTCGGTGATGAGCGTCGCACTGGACCACATCACCCGCGGTTTCGGGTGGGCCTACCTGCTGCTGCCGCTGATCCTGCTGGCCTTCCTGCTCTTCCTCGCCTTCAGTCGCTTCGGGCGGATCCGCCTGGGCTCCGACGACGACCGTCCGGAGTTCGCCACCCACACCTGGATCGCGATGATCCTGTGCGCGGTCATGGGCATCGGCCTGGTCTCCTACGGCATCGCCGAACCCGTCTCCCACATGTGGGAACCGCCCCACGGCCTCGCCGAACCGGGCACACCGCAGGCCGCCGTGGTGGCCATGCAGTACTCGTTCTACGACTGGGGCCTGCACGCCTGGGCGATCTTCGCCGTCTTCGGCCTGGCCATCGGCTACTCGATGCACCGTAAGAAGCGCCCCGGCCTGGTCAGCGCCCTCTTCCGGCCGCTCCTGGGCCGTCACGCCGACGGCCCGGCGGGCAAGGCCATCGACGTCTTCACGGTCTTCGCGACCCTGTTCGGCACCACGACCTCACTGGGTCTGGGCGCGCTCCAGATCGACAACGGGCTGAACCGCCTCCTGGGGACCCCGACCGGCACCACGACCCAGGTCGTGATCGTCGTCGCGGTGACGGTCCTGTTCAGCCTGTCCGCGGCCTCCGGCATCAAGCGCGGCATCCGCTACACCAGCGAGGTCAACCTCTCCATCGCCTCGGTGCTGTTCCTGTTCGTCCTCCTCCTGGGGCCGACCTCGTTCCTGGTCTCGCTCTTCCTGGAGTCGGTGGGCCTGTACGCGAACGACTTCCTCGTGATGAGTCTGCGCGGTCCGGCGTTCGGGGACATCGGCTGGATGCAGGGCTGGACCTACTTCATGATGGCCTGGTGGGTCTCCTGGGGCGCGTTCGTCGGGATCTTCCTGGCCCGCATCTCCCGAGGCCGCACCATCCGCCAGTTCGTGCTGGTCGTCCTGGTCATGCCCAGCGCGGCGTTCTTCACCTGGTTCGCGGTCTTCGGCGGCGCCGCCATCGACCTCGACATGAACCACGGCACCGATATCGCCGGAGCCACCGCGGCCGACATCAACAGCGCCTTCTTCGCGACCCTCGCGGAGTTCCCGCTGCCGACGGTGACCACCGCTCTGGTGGTCGTCCTGGCGGTGCTGTTCTTCGTCTCGGGCGCCGACGCCAACACGTACGTGCTCGGCATGATCACCACGCACGGCGCCGTCAAGCCGCGCACCCCGATCCTGCTCCTGTGGGGTGCGATGACCGGGGTCCTGGCGGTGATCCTGCTGCTCTCCGGCGGTCTGGCCGCCCTCCAACAAACGGTCATCGTCGCCTCGGCACCGTTCCTGGTCGTCATCGTGGGAGTGGTCGTGGCCTTCTGGCGCGACCTGCGTTCCGACCCCGCAGTCGCCGGGGGGTCGGAGGCCGCCCCGGTGGTCGAGGAGGAGCCGGAACCGGTCCACTGATCGAAGCGCCGTAACGGCGGCGCGGACGTGTCGTGCGCACGAGGGCGCGGGGGTTCCTCCCCCACGCCCTCGTCGTTCACTCGGCGACGATGATGCCGAGCGAGGCCAGGATCATGCCCGACTGCGTCGGGGAGATGGTGGCCCCGCGCAGGTGGCCCGCCTGGTCCAAGGGCAGCTCGCCCAGGTCCGCGCCGCGCAGGTCGGCGCCGGTGAACCGGGCGTTGATCAGGTTGGCGCCGCGCAGCCGCGACTCCACCCATACCGTCTCCCGCAGGTCGGCGGAGGCAAGGTCGGCCTCGTCCATGCGCAGCCCCTCCAGGGTCCGACCGCGCAGGACCAGCCCCTTGCAGCGCGCCAGCATCAGGTTGCACTGGGAGAAGCTATAGCCGATCCCCCGCAGCGAGGTGAGGCCCGCGCCGGTCATCCGGCAGCCGGAGAAGACGGTGTCGGTGAGCAGGGCGCCCTGCCAGCGGGTGTTGGCCAGGTCCATCCGCTCGAAGCGGGTGTCGGTGCACTCGGAGTGCGCGAAGGAGGCCCCGGAGGCGCTGCCGCCGGTGAACACCGCGCCCTCCAGTTCGGCTCGGTCCAGGCGCGCCCCGTCCAACCGGCAGTCGATCAGCCGGGCGTCCACCAGGGCGGCGTCGCGCAGATCGGCTCCGCTCAGGTCGCAGCGGGTCAGGACACGGGGCCGTCCCGGGTCGCGGGACAGGGCCTCGCGCAGATCGAGGTCGGACAGGTCGGCGTCGGTGGTCTCGGCTGTGGCGAGAGGATCGGTGCTCACGCACCGGACCCTAGCGGCCCCCTCGGACGAAAGCGGCTCAGTCCCGGAGTTTGAGGGCCAGGAACAGATCGACGCGGTGTTCGAGGCTGCTCAGGTCACGTCCGGTGAGCTCCTCCACCCTGCCGATGCGGTAGCGCAGGGTGTTGACGTGCACGTGCATCGCGGCGGCGCAGCGCTGCCAGGAACCCGAGTGGGCCAGGAACCGTTCCAGGGTCTCGACCAGGTCCGAACGGTGGTCCCGGTCGTAGGCGATCAGCGGGCCCAGGAGACGTTCCCGGTAGGAGGTCTGCACCTCCTCGGGGACCGAGGCCAACAGCAGTTCGTGGGAGTCGATCTCGGCCCCGGCGATGACACGGGAGCGTCCGCCGCGCAGCTCGGCCAGCCGACGGGCGTGCCGGGCCTCCACCGCCGCGCCGCGCAGTTCGGTGATGCCGCGCGCCGCCGAGCTCAACCCGACGACCAGCCGGTAGTCGAGCAGGCCGGCGTCCAGGACGTGGGCGCGGTGGACCAGCTCGTTGCGGATCTCCTCGCCCCGTCGCCGGATGTCGTGGTCTCCGCCCTCCACGGGGATGATCGCCAGGGCGTCGTTGTCGCCGGTGACCACCGCGGCGGGGTGGTCGGCGACCAGCTCGGCCAGCACCCGGCGGGACAGATCGGGGACCCTGGGGTCGGGCAGCATGACGGCGCTGACCACCACGTGCGCGCGGTCCTCGGGCACGGAGCCGCCCTCGGCCCCGCGCATCAGCTCGGCGACCTCGTCGAAGCGCTGGGCGGCGAGCAGGCGGGGCAGTCCCTCCAGGTGGCGGGCGGTGGTCAGGGCCCGCTCCTCGGCCCGGCTGCGGGCCAGGACCCCGATGGAGACGAGTTCGGCGACCGTCTCGTGCTCCTCCTCGCTCCAGTCCCGGTGGTCTCCGGAGACCACCATCCACCAGCCTGCCAGCGAGTGCGTCTCCCTGGCCCGCACCGGCAGGACCGTGATCGCGCGCCCGTTCTCGCCCTCGTCGGGGAAGCGCAGGGTGCGCGGGAAGGCGGACCAGGTGAGCGCCTGGGCGGCCAACCGTTCGCGGTCCTCGACGGGGAGGGGCCCACTGGAGGAGGCGATGTGCCGGCCGCCGGAGGAGATCACCCAGGCCTCGAGACCGGCCTGGGTGGCCGCCGAGGAGAAGGCGCTCGGGAAGTCGGCGCCGGAGGCGACCTCGGCCATGAGACGACGGTGCCGGTCGCGGGTCTCGGCGATGGTGGTGAAGCGGCGCTGGGTGAGGGAGCGCAGCACCTCCTCGGTGACCGCGCCGAAGGAGGTCTCGGTGGGGATCTCGATGAGCGGGATGTCGTGGGCGCGGCAGGCCTCGATCAGGTCCGGGGGGATCTCGCCCAGCGCCCGACCGGCGCCCACGGCCAGCGAGCCGGCGGAGACGATCGAGGAGACGAAGGTCTCGGAGTCCTCCGGTCGGGTATGCCACATCATGCCGGTCAGCACGAGCTCCCCGCCGCGGAGGTAGCGCGCGGGTTCGAGCAGGTCAGTGGTGTAGGCCCACCGGATGTCACGGCGGGCGTGCTCCTCTCCCGACAAAAACCGCAGGCGCAGTCCCTTGACGGCGAGGAGTTCACTGATCTGCATGGACTTCCTTCACGTTCGGGTGGGCGTGTCCCACCGGTGATGCCTACGTGTCGGGACACAGTGTGTCCCACGATGGGGGTGGTGAACAGCGGAGTAACGGTCACACGATGCTCTCATCGTCACCACTTGGAGGAAACGACCAAAGGCCGCCGTTCGTTCCGGGATCACTTCATGTCATCACCGGATGGTGATCGTCGACCCTGAGTGGTGTACTTCACAAGATCGCCCGCTATTCGAACGGATCGCCGGATTTCACGAGAGGTCGCGTCGACGTGACCGCGACCGGACCACTGCGCAGGACGAGGACGAGCATGGAATTCCTGAGGCCATCCACACTGGTGGAGGCCCTAGAGGCCAGGAGCGCCCACCCCGATGGAGTGCCCATCATGGGCGGCACCGACGTGATGGTGGAGTTGAACTTCGACAAGCGCCGCCCCTCGGCGTTGATCGATCTGACCCGGGTACCGGAACTGGCGGAGTGGGGCGTGGACGGCGACCGCACCCGACTGGGCGCCGGTGTCCCCTACACCAGGATCATCGAGCACCTGTCGGGGCGCGCCCCCGCGTTGGCCAAGGCCTCACGGTCGGTGGCCTCCCCCCAGATCCGCAACCGCGGCACCGTCGGCGGCAACCTGGGCGGGGCCTCCCCCGCCGGTGAGTGCCATCCGCCCCTGCTGGCCACCGACGCCGAGATCGAGCTCGCGTCGGTGCGCGGCACCCGCAGGGTCCGGGCGCGCGACTTCTATCTGTCGTTCCGCGAGACGGCGCTGCGCGCGGACGAGCTGATCACCGCGATCCTGCTGCCCGCGCCCACCGGCCCGCAGCAGTTCGCCAAGATCGGCACCCGTAACGCGATGGTGATCGCGGTGGCCAACTTCAGTCTGGCCCTGGACACCGAGAACCGCAGGGTCGGCACAGGTGTGGGCTCGGCCGGTCCGACGCCGTTCCGCGCCGAGGCCGCCGAGGAGTTCCTGGAGGCCGAGTTCGACTGGGAGGACGGCCGGCCCCTCTCCGAGGCCGTCGTCACCAGGTTCGGCGAGCTGGTGGCCGCCGCCGCCCGTCCCATCGACGACCAGCGCGGCAGCGCCGCGTACCGCAGGCACACGTTGGCCGTCATGGCGCGTCGTGCGCTGAGCTGGTCCGTCACCGACTACCGGAAGGGGTCCACGCGATGCGCGTGAGTTTCAACGTCAACGGCGAGGACGTCACCGCCGACAACGTCTGGCCGGGCGAGAGCCTGCTGTACGTGCTGCGCGAGCGGCTGGGGCTGCCCGGCAGCAAGAACGCCTGCGAGCAGGGCGAGTGCGGTTCGTGCACCGTCTACTTCGACGGGGTGACCGCCTGTTCGTGCATGATCGCCGCCGGCCAGGCCGAGGGGCGCGAGGTGCGCACCGTCGAGGGTCTGGCCGAGGAGCCGGGCAAGGGCGGCGACCGCACCCTGAGCACGGTGCAGGAGGCGTTCGTCGAGGCCGGGGCCGTCCAGTGCGGGTTCTGCACCCCGGGTCTGCTCGTGCAGACCGACGACCTGATCGAGCGGACCGTGGGCGCGGGACGCGCGGCGCCCGACGACTCCGAGATCCGTGAGGCGCTGGCCGGCAACCTGTGCCGCTGCACCGGATACGAGAAGATCATCGACGCGGTCCACCTGGCCGCCGAACGCCGCGCCGCGGCCGGGAGCACCTCATGAGCAACGTGATCGTCATCGAGGGCGCCCACGTGGTGACCGTGGACGGACCCGAGTACGCGAACGGCCACGTCGTGGTGCGCGACGGTCGTATCGCGGCCGTGGGCGCCGGACCCGCCCCCGCCGTGGAGGGCGAGATCGAACGGATCGACGGTCGGGGCCTCGTGGTCACGCCCGGTCTGGTCAACACCCACCACCACCTCTACCAGTGGGCGACGCAGGGGTTGTTCGCCGACGGCACGCTCTTCGAGTGGTTGGTGGGTTCCTACGAGATCTGGCACCGACTCGACGCCGAGGTGGTGTCGGGGACGACGTCGGCCGGGCTCGCCCACCTGGCGCTGTCCGGCTGCACGACAGCCTCCGACCACCACTACATCTACCCGTCCGGGCGCGGGGACATCGTGGCCGCCGAGGTGGAGGCCGCCCACGAGGTCGGGATCCGGCTGGACCTGGCGCGCGGTTCGATGGACCGGGGCAAGAGCCAGGGCGGACTTCCACCGGACAGCGTGGTGGAGACCCTGGAGGGGGCCCTGTCGGGGACCGCCGCCGCCATCGACACCCACCACGATCCCTCCTTCGACTCGATGACCCGGATCGCGGTGGCGCCCTGCTCGCCGTTCTCGGTCTCGGGCGAGCTGATGACCCAGGCCGCGGAGCTGGCCCGGGACAAGGGCGTACGGCTGCACACCCACCTGGCCGAGACCCTCGACGAGGAGGAGCAGTGCCTGGCCGAGTTCGGCTGCACCCCCGTCGAATACGCCGAACGGCTCGGCTGGCTGGGCGAGGACGTGTGGTTCGCGCACGCCGTGCACCTGTCGGACGAGGCGATCGGCCGGATCGCGGCCACCGGCACCGGGGTCGCGCACTGCCCCACCTCCAACGCCCGCCTGGGCGCGGGAATCTGTCGGGTCACCGAGCTGTTGGAGGCCGGCGCCAAGGTCGGCCTGGGTGTGGACGGTCCCGCCTCCAGCGAACTGTCGACGATGGCCGGCGAGATGCATCAGGCCCTGCTGATGGCCCGCGCCCGCAAGGGGCCCCAGGCGCTGTCCGCCCGCCGCTCCCTGGAGATGGCCACCCTGGGCGGGGCCAAGGTGCTGGGCCGCGACCGCGAGTTGGGCTCGGTGTCGGTGGGCAAGGTCGCCGACCTGGCGCTGTGGCGGGTGGACGGTTTCGGCCACAACGTGATCGACGACCCTGTGGTGGCGATGGTGTTCGGCCCGCCCCCGCCGCTGGAGCGGCTGATGGTCGGCGGGAACACCGTCGTCGACCGCGGTGAACTGCGCACCCTCTCCGCCGAGACGGCCTCCGCCCGCGGCCGCGAGGCGCACCGGCGTCTGACCCAGGAGGTGAACCGCTGATGGCGACGACGACCCGTACCGTCACGGACCTGACCAGCACCACCAAGGACGGGGTGGGCGCCAGCCCGCGCCGGCCCGACGGGACCTTGAAGGTCACCGGAGAGTTCGCCTACTCCTCCGACATGTGGATGGAGGACATGCTGTGGGGGGCGACCCTGCGCAGCCCCCACCCGCACGCGAGGATCCACGGCATCGACGTCACCGAGGCGCTGAGGCTGCCCGGCGTGTACGCGGTGCTCACCCACGAGGACGTCCCCGGGGAGAAGCGGTACGGCCTGGAGTACCAGGACCAGCCGGTCCTGGCCTTCGACAAGGTCCGCTACAAGGGTGAGGCCGTGGCGATCGTGGCCGCCGACCACCCCGAGACCGCGCGCCGGGCCCTGGAGCGGATCGAGGTCGACTACGAGGTCCTGCCCCCGGTGAGCGACTCCCGACGGGCGGCACTGGACCCCGAGTACCCGCTGGTGCACGAGAAGGGCGAGCTGCCCGAACACCCCGAGTACAACCAGAGCGGCAACCGGGTGCGCTACCAGCCCATCCGCACCGGCGCCTTCGCCGAGTCCCCCTCCTCCCAGGAGGCGCACCGGGAGGCCCTGGAGCGGCTGCGCGCCGAGGCCGACGCCGTGGTGACCACCGAGTACGAGGTGGGCATGCAGGATCAGGCCTTCCTCGGCCCGGAGTCGGGGATGGCGATCCCCGCCGAGGACGGCGGCGTGGACCTGTACGTGGCCACCCAGTGGTTGCACGTGGACCAGCGCCAGATCGCCCCGGCCCTGGGTCTGCCCCAGGAGAAGGTGCGGCTGACCCTGGCGGGCGTGGGCGGAGCGTTCGGCGCCCGCGAGGACCTGTCCATGCAGATCCACGCGTGCATGCTGGCCCTGCGCACCGGCAAGCCGGTCAAGTTCGTCTACAACCGGGAGGAGTCCTTCTACGGACACGTGCACCGTCACCCGGCCAAGATGCGCTATGAGCACGGGGCCAAAGCCGACGGCACCCTGCTGTACGCCACGTTGGAGATCATCGTGGACGGCGGCGCCTACGCGTCGGCGACCCCCGCCGTGGTGGGCGTGGCCTCCTCCCTGGGTATCGGCCCCTACGAGGTGCCCAACGTGCTGGTGGACGCCTATGGCGTCTACACCACCAACCCGCCCTGCGGCGCCATGCGCGGCTTCGGCGCGGTCCAGGCCTGCTTCGGCTACGAGTCGCAGATGGACCGGCTCGCGAAGGAGCTGGGCATGCACCCGGTGGACCTGCGGCTGAAGAACGCCATGGCGCAGGGGTCGCGGATCATCACCGGCCAGGAGATCGACATGCCGCTGCCGATGGCGGAGATGTTGGAGCGGTGCCGTGACCTTCCCATGCCGGTGGAGCGCACCGAACTGGAGGACCCCTCCGACCAGCGCACCCTGCCGGGCGGCGTCGCCGGGACCACGCGCGGCGAGGGTGTCGTCCGCGGCGTGGGCTACGGCCTCGGCCTCAAGAACCTGTGCTTCTCGGAGGGGTTCGACGACTACTCCACCGCGCGGGTCCGGCTGGAGGTCGTCGCCGGCGAACCGGTGGTCCTGGTGCACACGGCCGCCGCCGAGGTCGGCCAGGGGCTGGTGACCATCAAGGGGCAGATCGCCCGCACCGAGCTGGGTGTGGAGAAGGTGGTCATCGCCCCCTCCGACACCCAGGTGGGTTCGGCCGGTTCGTCCTCGGCCTCGCGCCAGTCGTACATGACCGGTGGCGCGGTGCGCACCGCGTGCGCCTCGGTGCGCGCGGAGGTGTTCGAGCTGGCCCGGCGCAAGGGGTTCGTCCCCCAGGGGCGCGAGGACGTCGAGTTGGCGTTGGAGGGCGGCAAGGTCGTCTCCGCCGTGGACGGCGTCCTGGTGTCGCTGGCCGAACTGCTGGGCGAGTCCGCCGAGAACGGCACCGTGGTCGAGCGGACCCGCGAGTACCACCACCGTCCCACCGAGATGATCGACCCCGAGCTGGGTCAGGGCAGCTCGCACACCCAGTTCGGGATGTGCGTGCACCGTGCCGTCGTGGACGTGGACGTGGAGCTGGGCCTGGTCAAGGTCGTGGCCCTGGACGCGGTCCAGGACGTGGGCAAGGTGATGCACCCCCAGCAGCTCGCCGGACAGATCCAGGGCGGCTCGACCCAGGGCCTGGGTCTGGCCCTGATGGAGGAGATCCAGGTCAAGGACAGCGAGATCCGCAACCCGTCCTTCACCGACTACCTGATCCCGACCATCCTGGACACCCCGCCGATGCGCATCGACGTGCTGGAGCACCCCGACCCGCACTCCCCGTACGGGCTGCGCGGCGCCGGCGAACCGCCGACACTGTCGTCCACGCCCGCGATCGTGGCGGCGGTGCGCGACGCGACCGGACGGCCGCTGACCCACGCCCCCGTGCGCCCCGAGGACATCGTCGGTATCGACCTGTAGGTCCTCTCCCGGGAGGGGCGGCGCCACCCGCGCGCCCCTCCCCCTCTCTCCTCCCGCCCCGGTACGACCGACGTCATCGGCCCCGGGCGGGCGGCCCCGGGCCCCGATATCCCGGCGGCGAATTCGACTACGCTAGGTAGTCACCCCCCCTTTTTTTCCCACGCGGCGCTGTCTCGTCGTGCCCATATCCCTCCAGGAGGGGACGTGCCCGAAAACAACGGCACCGGATCGAGCACACGATCCGGTACGGATCGATCCTGGCTCGACCGGTTCTTCCTCATCGGCGAACGAGGTTCCACCTACGGCCGCGAGGTCCGCGGAGGCCTGACCACGTTCATGGCGATGGCCTACATCATCGTCCTGAACCCGGTCATCCTCAGCAGCGTCACCGACGTGAACGGCGACGTGCTCTCGGCCCCCCAGCTGACCACCATGACCGTTCTGTCCGCCGGTCTGGTCACCATCATGATGGGCCTGGTCGGCCGCGCGCCCATCGCCTGTGCGGCCGCGCTGGGCGTGATGGCGGTGGTCGCCTACCAGGCGGCGCCGGTGATGGCCTGGCCCGAGGTGATGGGCCTGGTCGTCTGGCAGGGCATCGCCATCATCCTCATGGTCGTCACCGGGGTGCGGACCGCGGTCATGAACGCGCTGCCGCACGACCTCAAGCTCGCCATCGGGGTGGGCATCGGCCTGTTCGTGTCGCTGATCGGTCTGACCAACGCCGGCTTCGTGAGCGCCGGCGACGGCGGAAGCCTGCTCCAGCTCGGTGTCGCGGGCGGCGGCGGCCACCTCGACGGATGGCCGATCCTGGTGTTCGTTACCGGCCTGATCCTGGCCTCCCTGCTGCTGGCGCGCAACGTGCCCGGAGCGATCTTCTACGGCATCGTGGGCGCCACCGTCCTCGCGGTGCTCCTGCACTACGCGCTGAACCTGAACGACCAGGTGTGGGGAGGCGGCGTCCCCGCGCTGCCCTCGAGCCCGGTGTCCATGCCCGACTTCGGGCTGCTGTTCCAGGTGGACCTGTTCGGCGCCTGGACCTCGGCCGGACCCACCACCGCCGGCATCATCCTGTTCACCCTGGTGCTGGCCGGGTTCTTCGACGCCCTGGGCACCATCCTGGCGATCGGCACCAAGGCCGGGATCGCCGACGACAAGGGGCAGATGCCCCGGGTCAACCAGATCCTGGTCACCGACGGCGCCGGCGCGGTGGCCGGTGGTCTGACCAGCTCCTCGGCGACGCTGGTGTTCGTGGAGTCCACGGCCGGGGTGAGCGAGGGCGCCCGGACCGGTCTGGCCAGCGTGGTCACCGGTGCGCTGTTCCTCAGCGGCCTCTTCTTCGCCCCGGTCTTCGGCATGGTGCCGGCCGAGGCGGCGTCGGTGGCGATGGTGCTGGTGGGCGCCATGATGATGATGCACGTGGGTCAGATCGCGTGGACGGACATCTCGGTGGCCATCCCCGCGTTCCTGACCATCGCGATGATGCCGTTCGCCTACGACATCGCCAGCGGGATCGGCATCGGGATCATCGCGCACACCCTGATCAGGACCGTGCAGGGGAGGTTCTACGACGTCGGCTGGCTGATGTGGCTCCTGAGCGCGGTCTTCGCCTTCCACTTCTCGATGCACGCCATGGGTCTGTGACCCGAACGCGCAGTGGCCGGACCCGCCCTGTCCCGCGGAGTCCGGCCTTGGTCATCCTCAGGGCGTCGAGGCCTTCAGGCAGTCGGCGAGGGCCCGACGCAGGGCCGCGTCACGAGGGTCGTCCCTGATCCGCAGCCCCATACGGTTGGGCACGTAACCGTATCCGGTCCCGGTCGCCGGGTCGGCGAACCCGAACGAGCCGCCCGCGCAGGGGGTCCCGTAGGCCCGATCGTCGCTGCCGAAGCGCCAGGCGGGGTGGGGTTTCCACAGGCCCAGCGAGTACCGCGTGGGGATCTTGAGGTTGACGTCGTGCTCCCCTCTCGTGGGAGGGTCGGGCCGTTCCTCCAGGGCCCGCAGGCTCTCCTCCCCCACCCCCAGTGTCGGGGAGCCCTGGGCGAACTCTCCGTAGAGCGCGGCCAGGGAGCGCGCGGTGGCGAAGCCGTTGCCGTGCGGCAGTTCCACGGAGCGATAGTCGGGCTCGGCGAGCAGGGCGGGGGTGAGCTCGGCGTCCAGGTAGGGCAGCCCGGCGCGGTGGGAGAGCAGCTCGCGGACGGTGATCCGTTCCTTGCCCGCACGCGCGAACCCGGGCCAGTAGAGGGCCACCGGACGGTCGTATTCGAACAACCCCCGTGAATGGGCGTGGGCCAGGACCATCGATGTGACGCCCTTGGTGGCGGAGAAGACGATCGCCAGGGTGTCGGATTCCCAGGGGGCTCCGGAGTCGAGGTCCCGAACCCCGGCCCACAGGTCGACCACCGGACGGCCGGCGTGGTGGACGGCCACGGCCGCGCCCACCTCTCCGTGTTCGGTGAGGTTACGGCGGAAGGCGTCGCGGACCGGTTCGAACCCGGGCTCGACCCGGCCGTGGACGACGGGGCCGGAGGAAGCGTCCATGGTCACCTCACTGTCGGGGGGAGTGACGGCCCTCAGGGTAGCGGGGCCGGTTTCGACGATCGGGTGCCCCTGTACGTGCGGGGCTCCAGGAACGGCCGCCCTCCGGGGTGGGAGGGCGGCCGTGGTGGGTCGGTCGCGTCCTTCTAGCGTTCGGTGGGCGGGGCGGTGTCGCCGCCGGTGCCCTTGTCGGTGTCGCCGGTCCCGGTGAGGGCTCCGGCGGTCTCGTTCGGAGCCTCGGAGACCTCAGTCTTGACGGGCTTCTCCTCGTCCTCCTCGCGGGCGGGCGGCTCGCGGCCGTCGAGGACGGCGCGCATCCGCTCCATATCGAGCTGGCCCTCCCATCTGGCGATGACGAAGGTGGCCACGCAGTTGCCGAGCAGGTTGATCGACACGCGCATGGTGTCCATGAGGCGGTCCGCGCCCAGGAGCAGCGCGACGCCGGCGGCGGGGAAGGCGCCCAGAGCGGTGGCGGTCGCCGACAGGGCCAGGAAGGCCGACCCCGGGACCCCGGCCATGCCCTTGGAGGTCAGGAGCAGGATGAGGACCATCATGAGCTGGTCGGCGACGCTGAGATCGGCGCCGAAGGCCTGGGCGAGGAAGAGCGCGGCGATCGGCAGGTAGATGGCGGCGCCGTCGAGGTTGAACGAGTAGCCGGTCGGTACGACCAGGCCTGTGGTCGCCTTGGAGCAGCCGGCGTTGGTGAGCTTCTGCATGATGCGCGGCATGACCGCCTCGGAGGAGGCGGCGCCGATGGCGAGGGCGAACTCCTCCTTGGTGTAGCGCAGGAACTTCCACAGGTTGACGCCGGCCAGGACCCTGGCGATGACGGCGAGCGCGAACAGGAAGATCACGGCGGCCGAGTAGCAGGCGATGATGAGCATCCCGAAACTGCTCAGCGAGGAGAGCCCGTAGGCGCCGATCACGAAGGCCATCGCACCGAAGGCGCCGATGGGGGCCACCCGCATGATCCAGCCGATGCAGACGAAGATGACGTCGGTGAAACGCTCGATGAGGTCGAGGACCGGCTTGCCGCGTTCGCCCAGCTTGGACAGGGCCAGGGCCACGAACACCGCGAAGAAGAGGACCTGGAGGAGTGAGTTCTCGGCGAAGGCGCCGACGACGCTCTCGGGGATCACGTCGAGGAAGAACTGGGCCACGCCGGGCAGCTCTCCGCCCTGGGTGACCTCTTCCAGGGCGCCGGTGTCGAGGTCGGCGGGGTCGACCTCGAAGCCCACGCCGGGCTTGAAGAGGTTGGCGACGACCATGCCGTAGAACAGGGCGAAGGCGGTGACGACCTGGAAGTAGACCAGGGCCTTGACGCCGATGCGTCCCACGGAGCCGAGGTCTCCGACCTTGGCGATGCCGGTGACGATCACGCAGAAGATGAGCGGCGCGATCAGCATCTTGATGAGTCGGATGAAGCCGTCGCCCAGGGGGCGCAGCGCTTCGCCGACCGTCGGCCACAGGTGTCCGATCAGTACGCCGAGGATGACGGCGACGATCACCTGGAAGAAGAGGGAGTGGTAGATGCGGCGGGGGCGGGGGGACGAGTCGGTTTCCGTGGCCACGGCCATGGACACCCTCCACAGGGGACGGGGGTTGGAATTTACATTCCTCATCGCGGAATGAATGAGCGGAGTGTAACTTCCGTCACAAGAGCCACGCAATACCCCCCACACCCAGGTGAACAGTGACAGAACGCCGTTCGGCGGCCGCGAGTCCTGTCACGAAGGGGAAACCGGGCCCACACCCTGTGGCGGGACCCTCCATAACGATCGGGTCGTCCGACCTCTTGCCCACCGCCGGGCCCCGTGATCTCATCGAGATCGCCCCGGGACTCCGAGCCGGTGACACGGGCGCGGAGCCGGGGCGACGGAACGGGTGGGCCGTCGTGGCGTGGCGGCCGACCCGCTCCCCTATCCCTCGTCCGGCGCCGGGACGGCAGGGAGCCCGTCGACGCTCGTGGCGTTGCGGCGGCGCAGGTAGTCGGTGAAGTACTCCGGATCGCGACGTTCGTGGTGGCGGTCCAGCAGGTCGCGGTCGCCGCGGAGCTCCATCAGGGGGACGGAGAACCCGCAGGAGTCGGAGATCCGGGCGACGTCGACCACGATGATCGAGCGCTGACCGAGGACACGTTCCTTGGGGAAGTGGGAGCGCAGCTCGTCGAACTCCCCGTCCGCAGGCAGGACGACGCGGCCGCGACCGTGGAGCCGGACGATCGACGGGGGTCCCTCGAAGGCACAGAACATCAGGACGATACGGCCGTTCTCCCGCAGGTGGGCGATGGTCTCCGCACCCGATCCGGTGTAGTCGAGGTAGGCGACGCGGTGTTCGGAGAGCACCGCGAAGGTGCCGCCCATGCCCTTGGGCGAGACGTTGACGTGACCGTCGTCGGCCCGGGGCGCGGTACCGACGAAGAAGACCGGTTGGTCGAGGAGGAAGCGTTCCAGACGGGCATCGATGGTGTCGTGGATCTTCGCCATGGTCGTGATCGTGTCACATGGCCCTGGAACGCAGACGACCCCGCCGGGGCGTTCGCCTCGACGGGGTCGCGTGCGCGATCAGCCGCGCAGATGTGCCTGGTGGGCGAGCTCGCGGCAGAGCAGACCGAAGTCCCGTCCTGCGGCGGCGGCCGCCATCGGGAACGTGGAGGTGGGGGTCAGACCGGGGGCGACGTTGGTCTCCAGGAAGACGATCTCGCCGTCGGGGTCGACGATGAGGTCGGTCCGGGACAGGTCGCGCAGCCCCAGGGCGCGATGGGCGGTCAGGGCCACCTCGCTCGCGGCCTCGATGGTCTCCGCGTCCAGGCGGGCCGGACAGAAGAACTCGGTCCGGCCGGCCGTGTAGCGGGCGGCGTAGTCGTACACGCCGCCGTCGGGGACGATCTCCACGGCGGGCAGGGCCACGGGGCCGTCGCCGGTGTCGAGCACGCTCACCGCCAGCTCGGTGCCCTGGACCTGCTCTTCGACGAGCGCCGAGTCCCCGTAGGCGAAGCAGGAGACCAGCGCGGTGGAGAGCTCTCCGGACGAGGCCACCGGGGTGGCGCCGAAGGCGGAGCCGCCGCGGTCGGGCTTGACGAACAGCGGCATGCCCAGGCGTTCGATGAGCTTGTCCAACAGCGCCGGGGCGCCCAGGTCGTGGAAGACCGACTTGGGCAGGGTGGCGCCGCGCGGCACCCGGACGCCGCGGTCGGCGAGCAGGGCCTTGGCCGCGGGCTTGGTGTAGGCCAGTCGGCAGGCGTCGGGGCGGGCGCCCACGTAGGGGACCCCGGCCAGTTCCAGGACCTCACGGATCACGCCGTCCTCACCGGCCGACCCGTGCAGGACGGGGAAGACCACCTGGGGCGGGTCGTCGGTCAGACGTCGGAGCAGGTCGGAGTCGACGTCGGCGACCTGGACCTCGATGTCGAGTCGGCGCAGGGCCTCGGCGACACCGCGTCCGGATTGGACGCTCACCTCGTGTTCGGGGGACAGGCCTCCGGCGAGGACGAGTACCCGGTCAAGGTCGGCCACGGCGCGACCCTCCTTCTGTGCTGCTGTCATGGTGCTGGACCCTTGGGAGAGTGTCAGGGCAGGTCCGGGGTGGGCGCCTGGCTGCCTTCGGTGGGCCGGTTCATGGCGGGGCCGAACGTGTCGCGCAGGTCGAGTTCGCCCTCGATCGCTCCGACGAGCCTGCGCACGCCCTCGCGGATCTGCTCGGGGGTGGGGTAGCAGAAGCTCAGCCGCATGCTGGCGCGTCCGCGCCCGTCGGCGTAGAAGCCGGTTCCGGGGACGTAGGCGACGCGTTCGTTGACCGCGCGCGGCAGCATGGCCTTGGCGTCGATTCCCTCGGGCAGGGTGGCCCAGACGAAGAAGCCGCCCTCGGGCCTGGTCCAGGTACAGCCGTCGGGCATCATCGCCGCCAAGGCGCCGAGCATGGCGTCGCGGCGTTCCCCGTACATGCTGTTGAACGCCTTGATCTGTTCCTTCCAGGGGAAGGTGCTCAGGTAGCGGCGGACGACGAGCTGGTTGAACGTGGAGTGGCTGAGCATCGCCGATTCGGCGGCCAGGACGAGTTTGGCCCGGACCGCGGAGGGGGCCAGGGCCCAGCCGATGCGCAACCCCGGGGACAGGGTCTTGGAGAGCGATCCGAGGTAGATCACGTTGCCGTCGCCCTGGGAGTAGAGGGTGGGCTGGGGCTCGCCCTCGTAGCGCAGCAGACCGTAGGGGTTGTCCTCGATGATGAGGACGTCGTGGCGCTGACAGATCTCCATGACCCGGGCCCGGCGTTCGGCGGTCATGGTGATGCCGGCGGGGTTCTGGAAGTTGGGGATCGTGTAGAAGAACTTGACGGTGCGCCCGGCCTTGGCGGCCTGGGTGAGGGCGTGGTCGAGTTCGTCGGGGAGTACGCCCTGGTCGTCCATGCCCACGTGGCGGATGTCGGCCTGGAAGGCGGCGAAGGTGTTGATCGCGGTGACGTAGGTGGGGGCCTCGGTCAGCACGATGTCGCCGGGGTCGACGAAGACGCGGGTGATGAGGTCGAGCGCCTGCTGGGAGCCGACGGTGACGATGAGGTCGTCGGGGCCCGCCTGGACGCCCTCCAGGGTCATGTAGTCGCAGATCAGCTCGCGCAGGACGGGGTCGCCCTGGGCGGAGCCGTACTGGAGGGCGGCGGGGCCCTCCTCGGAGACGACGTCCTTGACCAGGTCGCCGATCTGGTCGAGGGGCAGCGCGGCGACGTTGGGCATGCCGCCGGCCAGGGAGACGACCTCTGGTCGGGACGCGACGGCGAAGAGTGCCCTGACCTCCGATGCGACCATGCCCTCGGCTCGGCGTGCGTAGCGGCCGATGTGGGGGTCGATGCGCGAGCCCTGTTGTCCGGGCTGCTGTTCTCGGTGGTCAGCGGACACGGTCCACCTCCGAAGGAAGGACGGTCTTGTGGGGTCACCGGGTCGTTCCGGGAACCTCGTCGGTTCCTGGTTCGACGCCGATTCGTGGCCCCTGGTTCACGCGGGCCACGAGTGACTCCGGGTGATTCGGTCGGGTCTTGTACGAACCATCGAACGCGGTTCGGAAATGTCCCGAGTCTAGCCCAGTGCCCGTGTGAACGCGCCCCAGCAGGGCTTACGCGGCCCCGCCGCACCGTCCCGCGCACACCGGGTGTCGCGCTCGGTGACGGAGACGATACCCATGAGAGTGGCGCGACTCACAGGCGGGTGACCAGAACATGACGCACTTTTCACTCGAACACTCTTAGTTGGACATTGGTTACCTTATGTACATCGGAGACATTGGTGCGGTGGATCAGCGCGCCCGGGGACGGGGGCGCCACCGAACCGGAGGAGGACCCTTGAGAGTCCACTCGACCACCGCCGCCGCCTCGCTGGCACTGCTCCTGTGCGGAGCACTCGCCTCGTGCGCCCCCGCCGGGCCCACCGAGCAGGAGATCGACGCCGCCCGGCTGGAACTGACCAAGGCCGCCGACGCCCTCTCGGTGTCGGTCCTGCGCCCCGGGGCGGAGCGGGCCTTCGCCCGCAAGGGCCACCCCGTGGAGGGCTCCCTCGTCTGCTCCACACCCTCGGGCTCCCCTTCCGAGGAGACCTCGTCGGCGCCCGGACCACTGGAGGAGCCCGACGCCACGGTCTCGAACGAGCCACTGACCGCGGGCGAGAGCGTCCTCGAAGACGAGGACGGCGAGGAACGCCTACGGGTGGTCTGCACCGGCCGGGGACGTGAGGGCGAACAGCTCCGCTTCGAGGGGAGCCTGCTCGTGAACGCCCTGGCCGAACGCGGCGAGGGCGACGACAGTCTGCGCGGCGACTTCCTCGGGGTCGTGGACGGCGAGGAACTGTTCACCATGGACTGTTTCCAGTGCTCGCCCGAGGCCGCCGATTCTCCGGGGGACGTCCCGCCCGAGGGGGACACACCACCCGACAAGGCCGAGGGGAACGGTGGATGAACCACCCCCGACGGCGGTCCGGCCCGGAGACGATGTGGCGTCCCCGGGCCGGGCCGTGTCGTGCGCGTGGCCCCGGAGGATCCCCCGAACCTCCCGGAGCCGGACCTTCGGCGCGTCCGTCCTCGCCCCCGTACCCCCCTCAAGGCCCGTAGGACACGGACGCGCCCCGCACCGGCGATGACCACCGTGCCCTCTCTCGCCCGGAGGCCGGCGCCGGTGTGCGGGCCGCGCTGGAACCAGTTGACCCCATGGCCGCGGGGAGGGCAACGGTTGCAACAGGTTGCGCGGCCCTCAGCCCACCCGATCGAACAGCTCCGCCGTGCACGTCCGCTCGCGCAGGCGCCGGACGCCCGGGGCGAGGGATCCGGGCAGCAGGTCCAGGGGCGAGGACGGCCCCACCAGCCGTACTGCCACCTCCTCGGAGAAGCGGTAGGGGCGACTCTCGACGACCCCGCCCAGGTTGCGCCGCATACGGGAGAGCTCGGCGCGCACCGTGACCACGTGCCCTTCCGAACCGAACACATCCCGGGACAGCTGGGCCCCCGAGCGCCCCGACCGGTGCGCGGCCAGGAGCAGGAGGAGCTCGGCGTGACGCGGCGACAGGTTCTGGACCCATTCCCCGCTGGAACCGGAGACCGTCACCGAGTAGGCCCCCGGTCGGCTCAGGTCGAGGGTGAGCGAGGTGGATCCGGCCTTCTCCTCGGGGCCGGGGCGGATCAGCCAGCCCCCCGGAAGCGGTTCCAGGGCGCACTCCCCCAGCGCGGGAAGCCAGACGGTCCCGGCCTCGCAGTGTTTGGGCAGCAGCACCCGTCTGACCGGTTCCATGTGCACCGCTGTCGCGGTCCAACCCATGTCGTCCACGACCAGGGCCGGCCTGCCCATCCCGGCCAGCAGCGGGGCCGCCACCGAGCGCAGCCGTTCCAGGTGGGTGTGGTGGATGCCCTGGAGGTGCGTCTCGGCCAGCTGCGCCACGGCGTGGACCAGGGCCAGGGTGGAGGGGTGGACGGTCGAGACCGGTCCGGTGACGTCGATGGCGCCCAGCAGTCTGCCGTCCCGGGGGTCATGGACGGGCGCGCAGGCACAGGTGAGGGTGTGAAGGCTCCGCACGTAGTGTTCGGCGGAGTAGATCTGGACGGGGCGTCCCACCACCAGGGCGGTGCCGATGGCGTTGGTCCCGGTACTGCCCTCGTTCCAGTAGGAGCCCTCGACCAGACCGACCCGGTCGCCGACCGAACGCATCCGGCGGGAGCCCTCCCGCCAGAGCACCTGCCCGGCGGCATCGGTCACCAGCATGATGTGGTCGGCCTGATCGGCCACCGAGACCAGGGATCTGCGGATCAGGGGCAGGACGTCGGCGATGGGCGAGGACTCGCGGTGTCGTTGAAGTTCGTCCAGCGGTGCCATCCTGGGCGGAGGGGCGCCATCGGGGTCGATGCCGAAACCTCGCATCCTCCGCCAGGAGTCCTCGATCACCGGCCGCAGCGTGGCGGGCGCGGGCCGGCCCGACAGAAGCGCGTCGTGGGCACGACGGAGCAGGTCGGCGTGTTCGCGAGCGTCGGCGCCGGAGGGCAGCGCCGTGTCCAGCGGAGGAAACGTCATATGGCCCCCAGACCTCGTGTCGGCTGTGGCGTTCCCAGTTTCCTGGTTCGAGCGGGACCGGACCAACGGAACCGCGAGATGCCTTTTTTCCGGAAGCCTTTTCGGCCCTGAGCCTCCGATTCTCGCGATGATTATCCCTGGAGACCGACCGAACGTCGTTCGATGCGCCGTCCGCCGAAACCGCTTCGCCCGCCCCGACCGGAACGGGCCGGCGCAGGTCACCCGGCGGAAGGGGCGTCCCGGCCTCGGGGAGGCCCGTCGGAACCCGTGCTCGGGTGGCCGGAACCGGCCACAGACCCCGGGGGTTCTCCCGCGTGCCCGCGGGTGAGGGCGAACCACAGGCGCATCCGATGTTCGGGGTCGGCCAGGTCCACCCCCAGGTCGCGTTCGATCCGCCCGATGCGGTGGCGGACGCTGTTGCGGTGCACACCGAGGTCGCCGGCGGTCCGGTCCCAGTTGCCGTGGCGCGCGAGCCAGGCGTGCAGGGTGGCGCGCAGAGCGCGGGCCGTGTCCGTGTCCCGGGCGAGCGGCCCCAGGATCGCCCGGCCCGCCCTTGCGGCCTCGGTCGAGGACAGGAGGGCGTCGAAGGGGTCGTCCCCCTCGGTCGGGTACAGCAGCGGCTCTCCCAGGGCCCGGGCGCGGACCAGGAGGGAGGCGGCGTCGCGGTCGGCTTCGGGCAGCTCCGCGGCGGCCACCGCCGGGCTCAGGGCGCCGACCCACCCCTGGGAGCGGAGCAGGTCCAGATGCTCACGATGGGCCCGGGCGCCTCGATCGGAGAGGATCGCCCGCGCCACCTCGTCGGCGGCGTCCGGGGCGGGCCGGTCGACCAGGTGGGTGCCCCAGGTCGGATCGGTCGCCGCGGCGGGCCCGCCGTCGGAGGCGGGCGAGGCCCGGAGCACCCGGTAGGCGGTGCCCCGCTCCCCCGTCGACGGTCGCGCGGTGTCGTGCCCCGAACGCGCGCGTGTGTCGGTGAGGCCGGCCAGGACGGTCGAGGAGCGAGTGTCGAGGCCGCCGTCCAACAGCAGCGCGACCAGCGGCAGGGCCGGGTCCGGCGGCCCCTCGCCGCCGGCACGGAAGAGCAGTTCGAGCAGGGCCGTCGCGGTGCGCAGGACCGCGCGGTCGGTGATGTCGAGCGGGGTGGGACGCCCCACCATGACCACGCCCCGTTCCTCGGGCGGTGGGCCCACCGTGTGCAGGAAGACCTCGTCGGCCCCCAGTTCGGCCTTGGCGCTGCGCGGGCCGCCCGGTGTGGTCAGTCGGACGATCAGGGAGCGCAGGTCGTCGGGGAACGCCGTGGGGGCGCCGTCGGTACGACGGACGCGCGCGTCGGGGCCGGTGGGGGCCAGGACCACCCAGCCCCCGAGGGCCCCTGCCAGCACCCTCAGCAGCCGTTCCACCGGGTCGGGGGCGGTGACGGCGCGGGCCAGGGCCTGATGCGACTCGCTGATCCCGCGCAGGACCCGCAGGTGGCGTTCGGACAACTCCTCCCCCACCGCACGGCCGACCGCGGAGAAGGAGGTGGTCCGGGGGATCCGGAGCAGCGGCAGTCCTTGTTCCCTGCACTGGTCGACGAGAGGCTCGGGGACGGCCTCGTGCACGGGCGCGACCCCGAAGCCCAGGGCACCGACCCCGACGGAGACCAGCGAGGCGACGTAGTCGCGGGTCCCCTCCACGGTCTCGGGGAGGTTGACCCCGGCGGTGAGCAGCAGTTCTCCCCCGCGCAGGTAGACGGCCGGCTCGACCAGCTCGCTGGCGGTGGCCCAGGTGATGGGCGGGTCCCCCGCGGCCACGACGAGGGTCAGGTCGAGGTCGCGGCGGCCCACGATCTCGCTCAAGAGCACGTGGTGGACGTCGCTCCGGTCCGTGTTCACGAGGCCGCCCCCTCCTTCCCCTTCTGGACGATTCGTCCAGTCAGGGAGTTCTCATAGTGCGATTCGACCATTGGAGTCGAGGCTACCGAATACCTACTCTGGCCAGGCCGCCGTGACGAGGGAGTGTTTTTTGGATGCTTTCGCTCGGCATCGGCGGAGCCGATCCGTGGCGAGCGGCCGCCAGGTGATCTCTCGCCAGACGACGAGCGAAGCTGCCCCTACTGTGCCCTGCTACGCGAGCTCCGCAGGATCGCACAGCGGGGGCCCGCCCGGGTTCGGCTGTCCGAGCGACGTCGGCGCCGCGAGAGGAAGCCTGGCCACGCGAGCGCGTAATGATCCAAAAAACACGACCGAGGACCACCGGCACCACGTCAGACGAGACCGACGAACAGGAACGGATCCATGAACGCACCGATCGGCCCCACCGACTCCAGCCTCGTTCCGCGTTTCGCGGGCCCGGCGACCTTCGCGCGCCTGCCCCGTATCGACCAGGTCGAGCACGCCGACATCGCCGTGGTCGGCGTCCCCTTCGACACCGGTGTGTCCTACCGTCCCGGCGCCCGTTTCGGCCCCTCGGCGATCCGCGAGGCCAGCCGACTGCTGCGCCCCTACCACCCGGGTCTGGACGTGGCCCCGTTCGAGCGCCTCCAGGTGGTGGACGGCGGCGACATCGCCGTGAACCCGTTCTCCATCGGGGACGCGGTGGAGACCCTGGACCAGGGCGCCTCGAAGTTCGTCGAGGCCGGGACCCGCCTGGTCACCCTGGGCGGCGACCACACGATCGCGCTGCCGCTGCTGCGCTCCCTGTACCGGAAGCACGGCCCGATCGCGATGCTGCACTTCGACGCCCACCTGGACACCTGGGACACCTACTTCGGCGAGCCCTACACCCACGGCACGCCCTTCCGTCGCGCGGTGGAGGAGGGCATCCTCGACACCGAGGCCATCGCGCACGTGGGCACGCGGGGTCCGCTGTACGGCAAGCGCGACCTGGAGGACGACCGCCGCTTCGGCTTCGGCATCGTCACCGCCGCCGACGTCCTGCGCAAGGGCGTGGACGAGATCGCCGACGCGCTGCGTCAGCGCATCGGGAACCGTCCGCTGTACGTCTCGGTGGACATCGACGTCCTGGACCCGGCCCACGCCCCGGGCACCGGCACCCCCGAGGCCGGCGGTCTGACCAGCCGTGAGCTGCTGGAGATCCTGCGCGGGCTGGCCGATCTGAACCTGGTCGGCGCCGACGTGGTGGAGGTCGCCCCGGCCTACGACCACGCGCAGATCACCTCCACCGCCGCCTCCCACGTCGCCTACGACCTGGTCTCCCTGCTGGCCCTGAACCACCGGCGGCGTTCGGAGGGCTGAGCGCCGAGCGGCCCGGGCCGGGCCTCGTTCACGCCCGGACGGGGGCGAGTGAGCGCAGGTGGGCCCGGGTCAGCTCGGTGACGTGCCCGGCCATCGTGTCGGGGGTCTCGTCCGGGTGGTCGAGCAGCCAGTCGGCAAAGGCGTCGGCGGTGCTCACGGTCACCCGGGCGAGCAGTCGGACGTCGCGCGGGGCCGGACCGTCGTGGTCGTCGAGGACGCACTCGGTGATGAGGGCGGTCACCTCGTCGATGACGCGGTCGCGCATGCGGACGGTCTCCTCCTCGAAGGGCGGGCCCTGCGCGGCCGCCCTCCGGTACAGGACGGTCCAGCTCTCCCCGTTGGCCACCACGAAGGCGTAGAAGGCCCGGATACCGCGCCGCAGCGGATCGGGGTCCTCGGCCTCCGGGTCGCGCACGGCGGCGCGGACCGCGGCGACGAGACGTTCGACCTCGCGGTTCACGCAGGCGGCGAAGATCTTCTGTTTGGAACCCAGGTAGTGGTAGGCCGTCGGTTTCGACGTTCCCGCGGCCGCCGCGATCTCCTCCACGCTGACCGTGTGGTAGTCGCCCCGGGCGAACGCCGTGACCGCGGCGTCGATCAGTTGCTGTTCCCGGATCCTGCGCGGGAGCCCGCGCTGTCTGGTCTTCACGCGTCCAGAGCCTAACGGGATCGTCGACCGGGACCAGGGTCTCTCGGCCCTCGTTTCGGCCGCCCGCGCCGGAGCCGGGGAAGGGGCGTGTACGTGACCTGTGGGGCCGCCCGGAAGGGGGATCCGGAGCGTGTCCCATCACACATCGTGGTCGGGCGGGCTCCTCGGAGAACCCGCCCGACCGTCACTCAGTCCAGGGGCGTGTCCCGCAGTTCGAGGGTGCAGCACTTGGCCCCGCCGCCGGCCTTACGGAGCTCGTCGAGTTCGACCGGGTGCACGGTGTACCCCAGGGCGCGCAGCCGGTCGGCGAGGGCCTCGGCCTCGGCGGCGATCACCACGTTCTCGCCGTCGCAGACCGCGTTGAGACCGAGCACGGCGGCGTCCTCCTCGGTCGCCAGGAGCGCGTCGGGGTAGAGGGCGCGCAGGACTCGTCGGCTCCCTTCGGAGAAGGCGCCGGGGTAGTAGGCCACCCGGTCGCCGGAGAGGGCGAACAGGGCGGTGTCCAGGTGGTAGAAGCGCGGGTCGATCAGTTGCAGGGTGACGACGGGCCGGTCCAGGAGGCGTTCGGCCTCCTGGTGGGCGGCCGCCTCGGTACGGAAGCCGGTGCCGGCCAGGATGACGTCGTCGAGGGTGATGAAGTCGCCCTCGCCCTCGTTGACGTGTTTGGGCTCCTTGATCTCGGTGTAGCCGGCCTGACGGAACCAGTCGAGATAGGCGGGGCCTTCGGGGGTGCGCTCGGCCCCGGCGAACCGCGCGCCGTAGACACGTCCCTCCACGACCAGGGCCCCGTTGGCGGCGAAGACCATGTCGGGTAGACCCTCTATCGGCTCGATCTCGCTCACACGGTGCCCCAGGGATCGGTACAGTTCCCTGAGTCCCTCCCATTGACGGATGGCGCGTGCGCGGTCCACGCCCACGGCCGGGTCCATCCAGGGGTTGATCGCGTACTCCACCGCGAAGTGGGTGGGACGGCACATCAGGTAGTGCCGGGGGCCGCCCACCCTCGACGTGTCCTCGGGTCGAACCATGGAACCTCCCCATCGAGGTACCCCGGAGGCCGGACGGCCCGCGGTGGTCCGGGTTTCGAGCGCACCGCGTTCCCGGGGGATAAAAGGGATATACCCGCCCCATGTGGGGGTCAATATAGGCTTTTCCATAGAACGGTTGAAATCAGAGGGTTTCGTGGGATCCCCCGCCACTCCCGGGGTTCGGAGGCGGCCGAAGGCACGAACGGGCACGGCTTTTCCAGCGTCATTCCAGGAAAAAGACCGACCGGCCGGTATTGTCAGAGGTTCGGCGATTCCACGATTGGAGCCTCCATGAGCACGACAGTCAAGGCCGCCGTCTTCCTCGAGGCCGGGGCGCCTCCCGAGATCCGCCCACTGGTCCTCCCCGACCCCGGGCCCGGCCAGGTGCGCGTACGCATGACCGCCGCGGGCGTGTGCCACTCCGACCTGTCCCTGTCCAACGGGATCCTCCCCCAGCTCTGGCCCGTGGTGCTGGGACACGAGGGCTCCGGCGTCGTCGAGGCGGTCGGCCCCGACGTCGAACACCTCTCCCCCGGCGACCGGGCCGTCCTGAACTGGGCACCGGCCTGTCGGGCCTGCTGGTTCTGCCTCAAGGGGGAACCGTACCTGTGCGAGCACTCCCTGGACGGGACCCTGACCCCCTACGCCGAACTGACCGACGGCACCCCCGTCCACGCCGGCCTGAACACCGGGGCCTTCGCCGAGGCCACGGTCGTACCCGCCCACGCGTTGGTCCCCCTGCCCGAGGGGGTCGACCCGGCCGCCGCGGCGCTGCTGGGCTGCGCGGTCCTCACCGGCTGGGGCGCCGTCAACAACGCCGCGAGACTGCGATCCGGCGACTCCGCCCTGGTCATGGGTCTGGGCGGGGTCGGCATGTCCCTGTTGCAGGCCGCCCGGATCGCCGGGGCCGACCCGCTGATCGCGGTGGACGCCTCCCCGGAGAAGGAGGAGGCGGCCCGTTCCCTGGGCGCCACCCACTTCCTGGTCGCCGACGCCACCACGCCCAAGGAGGTGCGCGCGATCGCCGGAGGCCGCGGGGTCGACCACGCCTTCGAGGTGGTGGGCAAGGCCGAGGTGATGCGCGCCGCCTGGGACTCCACCCGACGGGGCGGCACCGTCACCGTGGTGGGCGTGGGCTCGGCACAGGACGAGATCTCCTTCAGCGCCCTGGAGGTGTTCCACCAGGCCCGCACCCTCCAGGGCTGTGTGTACGGCTCCGGAGATCCGGACCGGGACATCCCGGTGTTGGCGGAGTCGGTCCGCTCCGGCGACCTGGCTCTGTCGTCCATGGTCACCGACGAGATCCCCCTGGAGGGGATCGCGGAGGCCTTCGAGAGGATGCGCCGAGGCCAGGGCGGGCGCTCCCTGGTGCTCTTCGACTCCTAGAGGTGGACGTTCGGGGCGGGGACGAGTGCGCAACCAGGACCTCCCCGACCTCTCGGGACGAGGTTCCCGTAAGGTCGCACTCTGACCGAGACTGTGGCGTGAGCCACATATCGGCCCCGCCCCGGCCCTCGCGACGGGGCGGACCGTCACCACGACGCGCCCCGCCCACGCGGGCCGGAAGAACCCCCGGAGGAGTGACCCATGAGCACCGACCAGGCCGACGTGATCGTCGTCGGGGCAGGGCTGGCAGGCCTGGCCGCCACCGCGGAGCTGGCCGAGGCCGGCAAACGGGTGATCCTGCTGGACCAGGAGCCCGAACAGTCCCTGGGTGGTCAGGCCCACTGGTCCTTCGGCGGCCTGTTCTTCGTGAACTCCCCCGAACAGCGCCGGATGGGGATCCGGGACTCCCCCGAACTCGCCCTCCAGGACTGGATGGGGACCGCCGCCTTCGACCGCCCCGAGGACGAGTGGCCCCGCAAGTGGGCCGAGGCCTACGTCGACTTCGCCTCCGGCGAGAAGTATCCCTGGCTGCGCGCCCAAGGGCTCAGGATCTTCCCGTTGGTGGGCTGGGCCGAACGCGGCGGCCACCTGGCCGGCGGGCACGGCAACTCGGTGCCGCGCTTCCACATCACCTGGGGCACCGGCCCCGGTGTCGTGGCCCCCTTCGAACGGCGTGTGCGCGCGGGCGCCGAACGCGGCCGGGTGGACCTGCGCTTCCGCCACCGGGTGGACGAACTGGTGGTGACCGGCGGCCGGGTCACCGGCGTCAGGGGCGCCGTGCTGGCCCCCAGCGACATCGAACGCGGCCAGGCCAGCAACAGGGACGTCACGGGCGCCTTCGACATCGAGGCCCAGGCGGTCATCGTCACCTCGGGCGGGATCGGCGCCGACCACGACCTGGTGCGCCGGAACTGGCCCGAGCGGTTGGGCAAAGCTCCCGAGCACATGCTGTCGGGCGTTCCCGAACACGTGGACGGGCGCATGCTCGGCATCACCGAGGAGGCCGGCGGCGAGATCATCAACCGCGACCGCATGTGGCACTACACCGAGGGCGTCCAGAACTGGAACCCGATCTGGTCCCGGCACGGGATCCGCATCCTGCCCGGCCCCTCCTCCCTGTGGTTGGACGCCACCGGTCGGCGCCTCCCCGCGCCCTGCTTCCCCGGCTTCGACACCCTGGGCACCCTGGAGCACATCATGGGCACCGGCCACGAGTACACGTGGTTCGTGCTCTCGCAGAAGATCATCGAGAAGGAGTTCGGGCTCTCGGGGTCCGAGCAGAACCCCGATCTGACCGGTAAGGACATCGGTCTGGTGCTCAAGCGGATCCTGCCGGGCGCCCCGGGGCCGGTGGAGGACTTCAAACGCCACGGTGCCGACTTCGTGGTCGCCGACCGGCTGCCGGAACTGATCCGCGAGATGAAGAGGGTCGCCGGGGACGACGTGCTGGACGCCGACCTCGTGACCCGCGAGGTGGTGGCCCGCGATCGGGAGATGGCCAACACCTTCACCAAGGACCTCCAGGTCATGGCGATCCACGGGGCGCGCAACTACAAGGGCGACCGGCTGGCCCGGGTGGCCTCGCCGCACCCGATCCTGGACCCCTCCGCGGGCCCGCTGATCGCGGTGCGGCTGCACATCCTCACCCGCAAGACCCTGGGCGGGCTGCACACCGACCTGGACGCGCGGGTCCTGCGCGCCGACGGCACCCCGCTGCCCGGGGTGTACGCGGCCGGTGAGGTGGCCGGTTTCGGTGGCGGCGGCGTGCACGGCTACCGCTCACTGGAGGGCACCTTCCTGGGCGGCTGCATCTTCTCCGGCCGCACCGCGGGCAGGGCGGTCGCGGCGGCGCTCTGACCCGCCCCGGAGGAAGCGCCTGCCGGGGCCCGTCGAACGTCCATGGTCCCGACGTTCGACGGACCCCGGGCTCACTCCCTCCCGTCCTCCTCCGGTTCGTCCGCGCGTTTACGCGGGCGACCGCGACGGGGGATGTCCCGGGCCTCCTTGGGCATCCGCCCGGCGTCGTCGAGGGCGCGACGCAACAGGAACTCGATCTGGGCGTTGGTACTGCGCAACTCCTGCCCGGCCCACCGGGCGAGCGCGTCGTGGACGGCGGGGTCGAGACGCAGTAGGACCTTCTTGCGCTCGGGCACGGCACCTCACCCGGATCTACTGGTAGAGGGTCCCGGTGTTGACGACGGGACTGGCGGGACGGTCCGAGCACAGGACCACGAGCAGGTTGCTGACCATGGCGGCCTTGCGCTCCTCGTCCAGGTCCACGACGTCCTCGTCCGACAGACGCTCCAGGGCGCGGTCGACCAGGGTGACGGCCCCCTCGACGATCTCGGCGCGGGCGGCGATCATGGCGCTGGCCTGCTGGCGCTGGAGCATCGCCTGGGCGATCTCGGGCGCGTAGGCCAGGTGGGTGAACCGGGACTCCACGATCTTCACCCCCGCGGCGTCCACGCGTTCGGCGACCTCCTTGGAGAGCTGCTCGGTGATGGCGTCGGCGCTGTCCCGCAGGGACGGGACGGCGTCGTCACCGTAGGAGTCGTAGGGGTACTTGCCCGCGATGTGACGGACGGCCGCCTCGGTCTGGGTGGAGACGAACTGGACGAAGTCGTCCACCTCGAAGGAGGCACGGGCGGTGTCCTCGACCTGCCAGACCACCACGGCCGCGATCTCGATGGGGCTGCCCGAGGCGTCGTTGACCTTCATCACCGACGTCTCGTGGTTGCGGATGCGGGTGGAGACCGCGTTGCGCACGGTGAGCGGGTTGACCCAGCGCAGACCGTCGGTGCGGATGGTGCCGACGTAGCGGCCGAAGAACTGGACGACCTGGGCCTCGTTGGGGGCGACCATCGTCAGGCCGAAGGACAGGAAGGCGCCGATCAGGGCCAGGACCACCCCGACCGCGATCAGGGCGCCGGGGGCTCCCAACAGGGGCAGTAGGGCCAGGCCCACGCCCCCGAGGAACAGGACCAGGGACACCACGAACATGGGGATCCCGCCGGACCCGAAGGCCTCTCGTTCCCGGTACTGGGGTGTCGGCCTGATGACACCCGGGTTGTCGCTCATCGCTGTTCCCTCCTCTTGAGTGATGACGTGAGCATAGCATTGTGATATCACTTTTAATAGCCGGCCCCGCCCCCGAGGCCCGAACGAGAGGAGACGTGGTCGCGATGAGCACCGACGCTCTGCGCCTGCGACCGCCCCACCACCGCGTGGACCGACGCGCCGTCTGGTGGTGGACGACCAGGTCCCTGCTGGTGACGGTCGTCCTCACCGCCGTCCCCGTGGTGCCCGCGCTGATCTGGGAACCGGTCCGGTTCTGGTTCCTGCTCGCGGGAGGGGCCATCGGCGGAGTGGGGCTGCTGATCACCGTGGTGATGCCGCTGTGGCGCTTCCGGGTGCACCGCTGGGAGGTCACCGACACCGCCGTCTACACCTCCAGCGGATGGCTCTGGCAGGAGTGGCGGGTCGCGCCCATGTCGCGTATCCAGACCGTGGACACCGCGCGCGGACCGCTCCAGAGGGCCTTCGGCCTGTCCAGCGTGACCGTGACGACCGCCTCCGCCGCCGGCCCCATCGAGATCGCCGGACTCGCCCACGGCCTCGCCACCGAGGTCGCCGACCGGCTCACCGACAGCACCCAGGCGATCCCGGGGGACGCGACATGACCTCCCACGACGACCACCGTTCCGGAGCCCCGGAAGAACGCCCCGAGCCCCGGGTCGACCCGATCGAGAACCCCGCGGCGACGGAGGCGCCCCCGATCGATCTCGAGGAGGACTGGCAGCGGCTGAGCCCCCTGTCCGTCTGGGCGAACACGGCCATCGTGGCCCTGTCCATGGTCCCCATGGCGATCATCGGGACCGTCGTGCTGATCGTGGTCGGCGTTCCCCTCTGGCCCTGGGTACCGCTCCCCGCCACCGCGGCCTTCGTCGCCCTGATGACCTACCTGGACCTGCTGCGCCTGCGCGCGATCCGTTACCGGATCACCCCCGAACGCATGGAGATGCGTTCGGGAATCGTCGCCAAGGCCTACCGCTCCATCCCTCGCGAACGCGTCCGCAGCGTGGACGTGGCCACCCCGATCTACACCCGGATCTTCGGGCTGTGCTCGGTCACCGTGGGCACGGGCGAGAAGGTCGGTAGCGGTGGCGATCAGATGCAACTCCAGTACGTGACCTCCGAACAGGGAGAGCGTCTGCGTCGCGACCTCCTCCAGCGCGGTCCGGCCCCGGCCTCCACGGGGACGGGAGAGACGGAGGGGCCCGAGGGGGCTCCCGGGCAGGAGGAGACCGAGCTGGCCCGACTCGATCCGCGCTGGTTCGCCTACGCGCCCGCCACCACCGCCACCCTCGGTGTCGGTCTGGGTCTGTTCGCCGCCCTGCTCGGCTTCAACGCCCAGACCAACGGCTGGGCCTGGCGCTGGGTCTCGGATCAGTCCGGGCTGCCCGACATGCGGGAGATGAGCGGCCTGGTGATGTCCAAGGTGCTGCTGGTCGTCCCCATCGCCCTGTTCTCCCTCCTGGTGTTCGGCGTGGTCGTCCTGGTCGCCGCCGCGGTGGAGACCTGGTGGGGCTACCGGCTCACCAGGGAGAGCGACGGCACCGTCCGCCTGCGACGGGGGCTGTTGACCAACGTCTCCCTCTCGGTGGAGGGCCGCCGCCTCAACGGCGTGGTCCTGCGCGAGCCGTTCGTGCTGCGCTCGGTACGCGGCGCGAGCGTCCAGGCGGTGGCGACCGGGCTGGAGACCGGCGACGACAAGAAGACCGACGCCAAGAGCCGCCTGTCCCCCGCGATGCCCCGCGCCCGGGCCCGCGCGTTGGGCGCCGCCCTCATGGGACGGTCGACCTCCCCCCTGGAGGTGCCGCTGGCACGCCACCCCCGGGCCGCCCTGCGCCGCAGGTTCACCCGGGCCGGCCTCGTGACGCTGGTGGGCGTGGCCCTGGCGGCCGGACTGGCGTGGCTCCAGATGATCGCCACCGAGGCCTGGTGGAAGGCGGTCCGGGTCGCCGAGGAGCAGCTCATCCCGTTCCCCCTGGTCAGCGAGGGCGTGAAGGAGACCCCGAACTGGGGGTGGGCTCTGGTGGCCCTGGCCATCGCGGCCATGGCGTTCGCCTACGCGGTCGGCTCCTACCGGGCCCTGGGCCACGGCCTGCACCCGGACCACCTGGTGATGCGCAGGGGGATGGCCGTCCGCGACACCGTCGCCCTGGAGCGTTCCGCGGTGATCGGCTGGCGGATCACCCGTTCACCGTTCCAGCGCCGGCTCGGTCTGGTCGACGTATCGGCGACCACCGCGGCGGGGAAGGGGATGTACACCGTGCCCGACGTGGGTCTGGGACAGGGGCTGGCCTGGGCCCGGGACGCCGATCCGGAGCTTCTGACGCCCTTCCTGGAAAGGTCCGAGGAGCCTCCCGGCGACGAACGCGCCACCCCGCTCCCCTGAACACGGCGGTCCCCGCCCGGTGCCTCACTTCCCCGGGGCACCGGACGGGGACCCACCGCGAGGGTCCGCCCCGAGGTCAGGGGACGGGGTTGTCGAAGATGGGCTCCCCGTCCACCCGCAGTCCGCTGGTGTGGGTCAGCGCCATCTCCGTCATCGGATAGATCTCGAACAGGCGCCGCATACCGAGCGCCTCCAGTACCCGCGCCGCGATGGGCGAGGGTTCGGCCAGGACCACGTGCCGGCCCTGTCCGGTCAGGGTCTGGAAGACCGAGACCAGCGCGCGCACCCCGCTGGCGTCGAAGAACCCGAGTCCGGACATGTCCACCACCAGGCAGTCGCACCGTGAGGCCTCGGCCGCCTGGAGGAGTCGATCACGCAGGCGGTCCGCGGTGGCCAGGTCCACCTCGCCGTGGACACGCACCACCGTCACCCCCGTACAGGGGAAACGCTCCCGCGCAGAGAACAGGGCATCCTTCGCCACTCGGGCCACCTCTCACCGGACGTAACCTTTCCACTACGCAACCGCGTACGAGATCGTAACCTCTTCAGGGAGGTCTCGGGAGGCTTTTTGGTGAGGAAACCCCCCGAAATCTCGCCGATGTGGCTCTCCGGGAAGGATGGTGTCACCTCGCCCCCGGTTTCCCGGAGGTCGGGCGCGGGGTTCCCGATCCTCGGAACCCACGGGTATTCCCCCCGGACACACCCGAAGTCGGGCCCGCACCGTGCTTTCAGGGCTAGCGTGCGATAGAAGCGGTACTTGGACTCCTATGTGAGGGCCGACACCCCGGTGGCTCCTGTGAGCGCCGAGGACGACCGCCCCAGGGACACGAAGACGACGAAGGGAGGGAGCGGTTCCGCGACCGCCTCGAGCGGCCGGACCACCGCGCACCCCTATGACCGAAACCGCCGACACCCGGCCCGGCTGGTTCTCCCGCGATGAGTTGGAGAGTGTTCGTGCCCGCATGCCCGTGCTCTACGTCCAGGCGGTACCCGTCCGTGTGGACTCGAACGGGGAGGTGACGCACGTCGGGCTGCTCATGCGCGCCGACCCCGACGGCAGCTTCAACCGTTCCGTGGTCTCCGGGCGGGTCCTGTACCACGAGCGGGTCAGGGACGCGCTCCTGCGCCATCTGGAGAAGGACCTGGGCCCGGTGGCCCTGCCGCGCATCCCCAGTTCGCCGCAGCCGTTCACCGTCGCCGAATACTTCCCCACCCCCGGGGTCACCCCGTTCCACGACCCCCGTCAGCACGCGGTGGCCATGGCCTACGTCGTCCCGGTGAGCGGGGACTGCCAGCCCCGTCAGGACGCTCTGGACCTGGTGTGGTTCACCCCCGAGGAGGCGACCGGCCCTCAGGTGCGCGCGGAGATGCAGGGCGGCCAGGGGGTCCTGGTCCGTCAAGCGCTGGCCCACGTCGGCCACGCCCCCTGAGGACGGCCCGCGGAGGGAGGGGACGCCATCGCGGCGCCCCCTCCCTCCGGCCGATCCCCCTCCATGGACGACGGCGTACGACATAGGCTGGAGCCCATGCTCGACGCGCTCGTCTCCGACGTCCTCGACCTCGTTCCGCCGGCGGACGGGGAGGGCCCGCACCGCTTGCTGCTCGGCCTGACCGGGCCTCCGGCCGCGGGGAAGTCCACCCTGGCGCGCTACCTGGTCCACCGGGTCGAGGAGGAGCGGGGCGCGGGCGTGGCCGGCTACCTGCCGATGGACGGCTACCACCTGTCCAACGCCCAGTTGGACCGATCGGGCCGCAGGGACCGCAAGGGCGCGCCGGACACCTTCGACGCCCACGGCTACCTGGCGATGGTGCGCCGACTGCTGACGGAGACCGATCATCCGGTCTACGTGCCCGACTACGACCGTCGGTTGCACGAGCCCATCGCCGCCCGGCACGTGATCGAGCCCCACACCCGTCTCGTCGTGACCGAGGGCAACTACCTGGCCTCGGACGAGATGCCCTGGGCCGACCTGCGGGACCTGTTCGTGGGGCTGTGGTACGTGGAGACCGACGATCCGGTGCGCGAGCGCCGATTGCGCAGGCGCCAGAGGGCGGGCGGCTCCGACGACCGGGCCGCCCGCGAGTGGGTCGAGCGCAGTGACCGCCCCAACGGCGAGCTGGTGAAGCGGTTCCGGGACAACTGCACCCGGGTGGTCCGGGTGTCGGGGGTCCCCAGGATCAGGCCGCCGGAATGGTCCACCGGCCGCTGAGCGGACCCCGCCTCCCTCACTCCCGGACGGGCGCTCCTGCCCGTGGGGCGGGCTATGGCGCGGGCACGGGCGACGCGGCTCGCGGCCGCGAGCCCGGAGTGCCCGGCACCGAGCACCGGCGGTTCGTGGGTCGTGACCCCTCCTTCGACGGTACCTCCGACGCGGTGTCGATCCACATGACGAGACGGGCGTCCGAGAACGTGACGTCTTCGTAAGTGATCCACGTCACCGAAGGTGCGAGAATCCAGAGGTGGTGGGCGTTGTGGACACCGACGGAACGAACAGGGACGAACACCGACATTCCCACATCTCACATACCGAGACAAATGTTCCATATAGTGTCCACGGCGACTAACATCCAGCCATCGACCCGCCTTGACCTGGAAAGAAGTCCCATGACGGACGTCTCCGCAGACACCCCGTCGTCGCGAAGGCCACAAGCCGACGCGGCGCAGCCCCCGACCAACCCCAAACGGAAGGTCCTCACGGCGAGCCTTGTGGGCACGTCCATCGAGTTCTACGACTTCTACGTCTACGCGACCGCCGCGGTACTCGTCTTCCCCTACCTCTTCTTCCCCGAAGGCGACATGATGGCGGCCCGCCTCCAGTCGCTGGCGACCTTCGCCATCGCCTTCGTGGCCCGCCCCATCGGCTCCTGGGTCTTCGGTCACTTCGGCGACCGGATCGGCCGCAAGGCCACCCTCGTGGCCTCCCTGCTGACCATGGGCATCGCCACCGTCGCGATCGGACTGCTGCCCACCTACGCGCAGATCGGCGTCTTCGCGCCCCTGCTGCTCGCCCTGTGCCGCTTCGGTCAGGGTCTGGGCCTGGGCGGCGAGTGGGGCGGCGCGGCGCTGCTGGCCACCGAGAACGCTCCCCCCGCCAAACGCGCCTTCTACGGCACCTTCCCGCAGCTCGGCGCGCCGATCGGCTTCTTCCTCGCCAACGCCGTCTTCCTGACGCTGAGCCAGACCATGAGCGACGAGACCTTCCTCGCCTACGGCTGGCGGATCCCGTTCCTGATCTCCATCGCGCTGATCGTCATCGGCCTCTGGGTGCGCCTGACCCTGCACGAGACCCCCGCCTTCGCGAAGGTCATCGCCTCCGGCGAGCGCGTCAAGACCCCCATCGTCGAGGTCTTCCGCCACAACTGGTCCGCCGTCCTGATCGGCACGCTCATCATGCTGGCGACCTACGTGCTCTTCTACCTGATGACGGTCTTCTCCCTGGGCTTCGGCACCGACGCGGAGACCGGCCTGGGCTACGAGCGCTCCCAGTTCCTCGTCTTCCTGCTCATCGGCGTGGTGTTCTTCGCCGTCTTCACCCCGATCGCCGGGATCCTGGCCGACCGCTTCGGCCGCAGGCCCACCCTGATCACGGTCACCGCCGCGATCATCGTGTTCGGCTTCGCCATGGGCCCGCTGCTGGGCAGCGGGAGCACCGTGGGCGTGATGGCGTTCCTGATCATCGGCCTGTCCCTGATGGGTCTGACCTTCGGCCCCATGGCGGCGGTCCTGCCCGAGCTGTTCCCGACCCGGGTGCGCTACACCGGCGCCTCGGCCGCCTACAACCTGGCCGGCCTGTTCGGCGCCTCCTTCGCGCCCTACATCGCGACCTGGCTCGCGGGCACCTTCGGCCTGGCCTGGGTCGGCGGCTACCTGATCCTGGTGGGCGTCATCACCCTGATCGCCCTGCTGATCGGCCGCGAGACACGGGACGCCGACCTGGACGACATCTCCGCCAAGGTCACCCGCTGACCCTCTCCGCTCCCCGACCGCCGAACGCGGGTCGGACGGCCCACCGCCGCCCGGCCCGCGTTCGCCGTTCCGGGGGAACAAGGGCGTTCCGGGCCCAACCGAACGCCGATTCCGCGCATCGAACCCCACGACCCCACCGTCGTCAGGAAGACGTGCAATGAAGTATCGGATCGCCCTTCCCCCGCTCCTGGCCGTCGCCATGATCACGGCCGCCGGTTGCGGAGCCACCACCGACCTCTCCGACGCCCGGCCCGCCAACGGGGAGGCCGCCCCCGTCCCCATCGACGTCGACGGGGACGGCTACGGCGACCTGCCGATCAGCGGTGTCCTGGGCGACCCCGAGGACGGGGAACCCTACGTGGGCGTCCTGCTCGGCGGCGAGGACGGCCTGTCCCCGGACCGGTCGGTGCTCCTCACCGCCGCCGACCTGGACCTTCCCGAATCCTCCGCCCCGCAGGCCGTCCTGGAGACCGGTGACCTGGACGGCGACGGCCACACCGACCTGATCGTGGCGGCCGACGACGGCTACCTGGTCCTCGGCGGCCCCGAGGGCCCCACCGGCCCCGCGATCCCCCTGCCCTGGCTCTCCACCGGGGTCGAGAACGGCATGGCCGCGGTCTCCCTCGCCGTGGGCGACATGGACGGGGACGGCCACACCGACGTCGCGGTCCTGGACCAGGTCCAGGGAAGCCCCATCGACGAATGGGAGAGCCGCTACCACCGCGGTCCGTTCGACGCCGAGGGCGAGCCCGCCGAGACGCGCGACCTCCCCCTGCCCGAGGAGGCCTGGGACGCCGAGCTCGCCTCCTTCGACGCCGACGGGGACGCCTATCAGGACCTCATCCTGATCAGCGGCCGGGACGAGTCCCCGGCCACCGACCTGATCCTGCGTTCGGGCCCCGACGGCCCGGCCGAGGAGGTGGTCGGCGAGACCCCGCTCTCCCACACCCGTGCCTCCGGCGACGTCGACGGAGACGGCATCGCCGACCTGCTGATCGGGATCAGCGGGATCCCCAACAACGAGCCCGGCTACGAAGACGAACTGCGCCCCGGTTACGTGGACACCCTCCTGGGTTCCGAGGGCTACCTGGACGCCGAACCGATCCGGCTGGACCGTGACGGCGAGGGCATGCCCGGCGACGCCGAGGACGGCGACGGGTTCGGCGGCGAACTGCTCGTCGGCGACGTCGACGGGGACGGCTTCGACGACGTCGTGGCGATGAGCGGCCCGGGCTACTCCTACGAGGAGGCCTTCCTGCTGCTCGGCGGCCCCGAGGGGTTGCGCGGCACGGGCACCGACCCGCTGACGGTGCCCTCCGCCCGGGACGGCTCCTTCGGCCCCCACGCGCTGATGGACTACGACGGCGACGGCTACGCCGACCTGCTGCTGAGCACCGTGTTCCCGGCCATGCCCGGCGCCTCCGGCGAGTACGCGCTCTACCTCGGCGGCCCGGACGGCTTCTCCGCCGAACCGGACACGACCTTCGACACCGCCGACCTGTAGGGGCGGACGAGGACCGGGAGGCCGTTTTCGGCCAAGGGCCGGTCCGGGCTGTGGACGACGCCCGGACCGGCCCCTCGCGTTCTAGGGTGGGGAACCCCCTGTCGTCTCCCCCCGAAAGAGACCTCGTGTTCGAAGCCGCCCTCAAGGTGGGTGTCGCCGTCGTCAAGGCCGCCTGCGGAATCTGGATCGGGAACCCGCTGGCGGAGAGCGCCGCGACCACCGTCACCGACATCGTGCGGGAGAAGGTCACCGGCGCACGGGAACAGCGCCGACTGGAGCGCAGATTCGCCGAGATCGAGGAGAGCATCGCCGAGCGGATGCTCGGCTACCTCGACCACGAGTTCCGCGGGCTGGCCGAGAACGAACGCGAGGCCGCCGTCCTGGCCGTCGCCGACACCTTCGAGCGGGCCGGGCTGACCGACCGCACCCTCTTCGAACAGGACCTGGACCCGCTGTACCTGGAGCGCTACCTGCGCGCGAAGGTCCCCCGCGCCACCCGTGACCTGAGCGCGGTCGCGGTGGCCCTGTACGACCGGGTACTGCCGGAGTCCTGCGCCTACGTGATGGCCACCCTGACGACGCTGCCCCGTTTCCAGGCCGGCGCCTTCACCGAGCTGCTCCGGCGGGAGAGGCTCGTCCTTGACCATCTGGAGGAGCTGCTGGACCGGATCCCCCGTGAGGAGGTGCGCGCCGGCCGGGAGCGGGACGCCGAGGCGGCCTTCCTGACCGCCTACCGGCGCAAGGCCGCCGAACGCTGGGACGTGCTGGAGCTGTTCGGCACCGAGGCGGGGACCCGTCGTTATCCGCTGAGCACCGCCTACCTGAGCCTCAGGGTCGCCGGGGAGTGGCGGGAGGGGGACCTCGAGGGCCTCTTCGACCGCGAGCCCCTCTTCCCCACCGGCGACCTGCGGGTGGAACAGGTCCTGGCCCGGCACCGACGGACCTTCCTGCGCGGCCCGGCCGGCTCCGGTAAGACCACGCTCCTGCGCTGGGTGGGGGTACGGGCCGGCCAGGGCGACTTCCCCGACCCGCTGTCCTCCTGGAACGGGCTCGTGCCCTTCCTCGTGCCGCTGCGAGAGTACGTGGGCGCGCCTCTGCCCGAACCCGCCGATCTGGTCCGGCACACCGGCCGCCACCTGGCCGACCAGGCGCCCGAGGGGTGGGCCACCGAGGTCCTGTCCCGGGGACTCGGGGTCGTCCTGGTGGACGGGGTGGACGAGCTCCCCGGAGGCGAACGCGAGGCGGCCCGCCGGTGGCTCCAGGGGCTGATCGCCGACTTCCCCGACTGCCGCTACGTGGTCACCACCCGTCCCGGGGCGGCCTCGGAGACCTGGTTGGAGACGGACGGGTTCGTGAACGCCGAACTCCAGCCGCTCACCGACGAGGACGTACGGTCCTTCGTCCACCACTGGCACGAGGCGGTGCGCGGCGAGGTCGCCGAGGAGGCCGAACGCGCGCTGCTCGCCCGGTACGAGACCGAGCTGACCCGCAAGGTACTGGGACGCGGCCACCTGAGATCCATCGCCTCGACCCCGCTGCTGTGCGCCCTGTTGTGCGCGCTCCACCGCGACCGGCACACCTCGCTGCCCCGGGACCGGATGGAGGTGTACGAGGCGGCGCTGACGATGCTGCTCAAGGAGCGCGACCACCAGCGGGGCGTGCCCGGGGTGGACCTGTCCCGGCGGGAACTGGTGCTGCTGTTGCAGGAGCTGGCCCGGTGGCTGATCGTCAACGGCAGCTCGGACGCCCCGATCGCCACGGCGCACAGACAGATCGCCCGTGCCCTGGCGAGCATGCACCACATCGCCGAGGAACCCGAGGAGGTCTTCGGCCATCTCCTCGTCCGCAGCGGCCTGTTGCAGAGCCCCGCGGTCGATCGGGTGAGCTTCCTGCACCGCACCTTCGAGGAGTATCTGGCCGCCAAGGCCTTCGTGGAGGAGGACAGCCTGCCGCTGCTGGTCCGGCACGCACACGACGACCAGTGGCACGAGGTGCTGGTCATGGCCGCGGGCCACGCCTCGCCCGCCCAGCGCGAGGAGCTGGTGGCCGGGCTGCTGGAGCGGGCCGACCGGGTCAAGAGCCACCGCGACCGGATGCTGTTGGCGGCCTTCGCCTGCCTGGAGACCTCGCCTCAACTGGCGCGGCGGCTCCGGGAGGAGGTCGAGGAGAAGGTCCGGAGCATCCTGCCGCCGAGGACGAAGGAACACGTCCACGCGCTGACCCTGGTGGGCGAATCGGTACTTCCGCTCCTGGCCGAGGCGCCGCCGAAGAACGCCAGACAGGCCGCCAAGGTGATCGATACCGCCTCGCTCATCGGCGGCCCGGACTCGATCCCCATCATCGAACGGGCACTGCCGTTCCGTAGTCATGGGGTCTTCCTCGCCGCGCAGAACGCCTGGGAGCACAACCCCATACCGGAGCTGGCCGAGGTACTTCTGGAAGACACCATCGAGACGTACCTGTACGCCTTCCCGATCCAGGTCGAACACCTCGACCTCGCGATCGACCGCGCCCCTGGGATCCGTCGTCACTTCATCCGGGGGCGTGGCGACGACACGATCAAGGCACTCGCGCGCGCACCGAAGCTGTCCTCCCTCGTTCTTCAGGCCGCCCCGGGGGAGCACTGGACCGGTATCGACCTCGCCCCTCTGCGCGGTATGGACTCGCTCTACAGCTTCTCCCTCTCACTGTTCGCTACCACGTCGAGTCTCACCGCCCTGAAGGACAGCCCACTGACCGATCTCTCGCTCAACCGCCCGGACCTCATCGAGGACATCGAACTCCTCGGTGACCTCACGTCCCTTGAAACAGTGGTGTTCGACGAACGGCTGCCCCGGGCACCGTTGGGCCATGTCCTGCCCTCTCACCGGTTGACGGAGCTCCGTTTTCGATATCACGAACGGCTCGACGATCTGAGCCGCCTGACCTCGATCCCCGGCGGAGTCGGCAGGTTGATGCTCGTTCACTGCCCCTCTCTGCGGAGCATCGAGGGCCTGACCTCTCAGGAGGCCTCACTCACTCATTTCTCCTGTTACGGAAGTGTCGATCACACTCTCGACCTGACACCGCTGAAGGAGCTTCCTCTCCTGGAGAACCTTCAGTTGAGTCGGAAACACCTCGGTACCGAACGGACCATAAAGACCCTGCTCTCCCTGCCCTCGGTACGCCGCTTGGAGGTGACTCATTACAGAGAGACCGCGCGTCTTCCCGTGTGGCTGCGTGATATGCCGAACTTGGAGATCATACGTGTGCACGGCGAAGGACCCGTGGATCTGACCGAACTGGCCGGGGTCGAAGGTCTCACCATCGAGATCGCCAAGTCCGAACGCCGCACGGTCATCGGCGCCGAAGGGGTCGGGGCGACCTCCCGCGTGGTGCACGAACGTCTACCCCTCCTGGTCAAGAAGGGACCACAGGACAGATGGAAATGGAAGTGGTCCTACTGACCGGTGAGCCCTCGAGGGCGAAGGGCCTCTTTCCGGAGGGCCTTGGTCCCTTGCCTCCCACTGCGCGGCAGCTCGGGAAAGGGCCTGGTCGGACGGGGTGATCCGGGACTCACGGTCAGAGCCGAGTCGGCGTCGAAGCGGGAGGAACCGGTCATAGACTCATTCCCGGATCCTTGGACGACAGCAGGAGAGAGTCCCCCATGCGCGAGACAGACGGTGGCCACGACGACCGGCGTGGACCCGACCGTATGTCGCTGCCCCAGGTGCGCCTGGACGATCTGCTCGACGAGGTCCGCTCCCGGATGAGCGAGATCTCCCAGACCCAGGAGCGCATCCGCACCCTGTTGGAGGCGGTCGTCTCGATCGGCGAGGGCCTGGAGCTGGAACCGCTCCTGCTGCGGATCACCGAGACCGCCACCCGTCTGGTCAACGCGCGCTACGGGGCGCTCGGGGTGATCGGGCCCGACGGCGAGATGAGCCGGTTCATCCCGGTGGGACTGGAGCCGGAGGAGATCGCCCGGATCGAGCACTGGCCCAAGGGCGAGGGCGTCCTCGGTCTGCTCATCAAGCGGCCCGAGCCCCTGCGGTTGAGGGACGTGCGCGACCATCCCGAGTCGCGAGGCTTCCCGCAGGGGCATCCGCCGATGCACACCTTCCTCGGGGTGCCCATCCGCATCCGCGACCAGGTGTTCGGCAACCTGTACATGACCGACAAGATCGACGGCGCCGAGTTCACCGGCGACGACGAGCTGCTCCTGCGCGCCCTGGCCACGGCGGCGGGCACCGCGATCGAGAACGCCCAGCTGTTCGCCCAGACGCAGAGCAGGGAGACCTGGCTGGACGCCTCGGGAGAGATCACGACGCGTCTGCTGTCCGGTGCCGCGCCCGAGGAGGTCCTGCGGCTGGTGGCCCGGCGGGCCCGGGTGATGGCGCAGGCCGACGTCGCGGTGATCGCCATGCCCGGGGAGGAGCCGGAGACCCTCACCGTCCGGGTCTGGGACGGCCCCGCCGAGCGTTGCGGGCCCCTCACCGCCGAGACCCGTGGGGTCACGCTGTCCCGGGCCCCCGAGACCCTGCTGGGGCGGGCCTATCTGCCCGGGGGGCCGCTGCGGACGGACGTGTCCTCCGGCGGGTACGAGGGGGTCGACTTCCTGACCCGGATGGGGGTGGGCCCGGTGCTGATCCTGCCCTTCGGGCCTCCCGACGGCGCCCGGGGCGTGCTCGTCCTCGCCCGTTTCCAGGGGGCCGAGGAGTTCCAGAACGGCTGGCCGAACATGCTGTCCTCGTTCGCGGACCAGGCGGCGGTCGCCCTGGAGTTGGCCGAGGCGCGGCTGGACTCGGAACGGTTGAGCGTGCTGGAGGACCGGGATCGGATCGCCCGGGACCTGCACGACACGGTCATCCAGCGGCTGTACGCCACCGCCATCACCCTGATGGGGACGGTGCGCCGGATCGACGACGGGACCTCCGCCGAGCGGGTCCGGAACGCGGTGGACGACCTGGACGACACCATCCGACAGATCCGGTCCACGATCTTCGCCCTCCAGAGCCCGGCCGAGCACGGTTCCTCGTGGCTGCGTTCCCAGGTGTTGGAGCTGGTCAACGCCGCTTCGGAGACCCTGGGGTTCGCGCCCCGGCTGCTCACCCAGGGGCCGGTCGACAACGCGGTCGACGAGCGGGTGGGCGGACATCTGGTGGCGGTACTGCGCGAGGCCCTGTCCAACGTGGCCCGCCACGCGGGGGCCGGTTCGGTGGACGTGGAGCTGTCCGTGGCCGACGACGAGGTCACGCTCCGGGTGACCGACGACGGTCGCGGTGTCCCCGAGGGCGTCTCCCGCAGCGGGTTGAACAACCTCGCCTCGCGGGCCGAGGAGCTGGGAGGGTCGATGAGCGTGGTCTCCGGTCCCGGCGAGGGCACGGTGGTGGAGTGGACCGCGCCCGCGCGCTTCGAGGAGGGGTAGGGGACGTGAGAAGGGGCCGGCCCGCGCCCGTCGGCGCGTGCAGGCCCCTCGTTCCCCGGGGTCAGGCGGTCGGGTCCATGGACAGGCGTACCGCGTAGGCGGCGGCCTGGGTACGCCGGGCCATGCCGAGCTTGGCCAGGACCCGGGACACATAGTTCTTCACGGTCTTCTCCGCCAGGTACATCCTGGCACCGATCTCCCGGTTGGTGAGCCCTTCTCCGATGAGCTCCAGAACGCGGCGTTCCTGGTCGGTGAGCTCCCCCAGCGGGTCCTTGCGTCCGGCCTCCTCGCGCAGGCGTTGGAGCATACGGGTGGTGGACTCGGGGTCGAGCAGGGAGCGCCCCTCGGCGACGGTCCGGACGGCGCCCACCAGGTCGGTGCCGTGGATCTGCTTGAGGATGTAGCCGGAGGCCCCGGCCATGACCGCCCCGTAGAGGGCCTCGTCGTCGGAGTAGGAGGTGAGCATGAGCATGCGGGTCTCGGGGAGCATCGAACGGATGTCCCGGCAGACGGTGACCCCGTCGCCGTCGGGGAGCCGTACGTCGAGGACGACGACGTCGGGTTCGAGCGCGGGCACTCGGGCCAGGGCCTGGGCCGCGGTACCGGCCTCGCCGACCACCTCGATGCCCTCCTCGTCGTCCAGGAGCGATCCCACTCCCCGTCGAACGATCTCGTGATCGTCCACCAGGAACACCCGGATCGTCGTGTCGCCGCTCATCGGGCGCGCACCTCCTCGGTACTGGGGGCCTGGGGCGGTGCCGCCCCGGCGTACGGGTCCGGGACCCATGCTGGTGTGCCGGCCGGGAGGGAGCGTGCGTTCGCCTTCGCACCCGGGCTCGGATCGGGCATATCCACCCTAGTCAGAGCGGGTGCCTCCAGGAGGGGGCGAACGTCCCTTTTTGTTTGAGGCATGCGTCCCTCCGGGTAGTGCGCACAAGAGAGGACCTTTGCCGTGGATCGGGGACTCGCGGCCCCACGTTCACGAGGCCGTGTCCGACGATCATGGCGGTACGAGAAGAAGAGGGCACCGGATTCGGGGGGCCTGTGATGTCTGGAACGAGCGGCGCCGACGCGTCCACCGGAGAGCGGGACGTGGCCACGGAGGCCACCTCTCCTCCGGAGCAACGAGAGGCTGTCGAGGGATTCTCCGGCACCGAACGACTCAAGGAGAGCGAACAACTCCTGCTCGGTGCCGATCTCGTCGATGAGGAACAGTCCGGTTTCACCGTTCTGGCTCGACAGACCTGTTTCAACCTGCTGGGCAAACGCAGTATCGGGCGTGTCGCCTTCACCATCGAGGGTGACGCGGCTCCGACCGTGTTGCCCGTCAACTACGCGCTGATCGACGACACCATCGTCTTCCGTTCCACGTTGGCCGGGACCATCATGCGCTACGCGCGAGGCTACGCGGCCTTCCAGGTCGACCATCTCGACGAGGAGCGCCGTGAGGGCTGGAGTGTGCTGTGCTCCGGACGTTGCCGATGGATCCGGGACAGCGGCGAACTGGATCGGATCCCGATGAATCGGCTGTCCCTCCCCTGGGCGAAGGGGCCGCGCGATCAGATCCTGAAGATCGTCCCCGGAAGGGTGAGCGGCAGGGAGATCCACCGCTCCTGAGCGGGGCCTCTCCGCGGGACGATGCGACCGTCGGTGGCCGGTGAACGGACCGGCCACCGATTCCCCGTTCGTTCTCCACCGGTTCGGGGTATCGGTGGCGATATGGGAGTGCAAAGCCCGTCTCAGCCCCGGTGTGTTCCCCTCCCCGCGCGCCGCCGTGCGGAGATCATCCCCTTGTGCGCCCGTGGTCAGATCGGCCTCCGACCTCGCCGTGTCCCCGGTCGGGAACGGCTCTCCCACCCTGGTCGTCCTCGGTGAGGCCGGCCGGAAGGCGGGTGGCCCTCGGCCTGGGGGCGGCCTTCGTCTCGACCCTGTTCGTCCTCTCCGGCAGCACGCTTCCGGACCGGGCCACCGCTCGGAGCGTCTCCCCCTCCGCCGCGCCCTCGCTTCCGGTGGAGGAGACGCGCCCCGACCGGCCGAGGATCGACGTGCTCTCCTCACGCCCGGACACCGTCATGGGCGACACCGTGCTGGTCCGGGTGCGGCCGCCACGCCCCTATCCGCCCGACGCGATCCGGCTGGAGGTGGAGGGGCGCGACGTCACGGACATGCTGCGTCCGGTCCATCTCCCCGGCGTCGGACAGGTGGTGGAGGGCCTGGTCACCGGGGTCCCCGAGGGGCGGAGCACCCTGGTGGCCTCGATCGAGGACGACGGTTCCGCGAACCCGGACGAGGCCCGCACCCCCGCGGCCCCTCCCGAACCCGCACGGCTCACCGTGACCGGACACCCGCTCACCGGCCCGGTGTTCTCCGGACCGCATCAGAGCCCCTTCGTCTGCGGGACCGAGGACTTCGAACTCGCCTGGGGCGGCCGGCTGGGCGCCCCGCTGGACGAGGATTGTTCGGTCCGGACCCGGGTCGGCTACGTGTACCGGACCCTCGGGGGCGACTTCGCGCCGCTGCCGCAGGGCGGCCGGATCCCCACCGACGTGGCCGAGACGACCACCTCCACCGGGGCCAGGGTCCCCTACGTGGTGCGGGTGGAGACCGGCACGGTCAACCGTTCCGTCTACGAGACGGCCGTCCTGCACGACCCCCGTGAGCCCGAACCCGATCCGTGGACCTCCCCCGACGGGTGGAATCGGCGCCTGGTGTACAAGTTCGGCGGCGGCTGCCCCGGTGGCTGGTACGTCCAGGGCGACCGGACGGCCGGGGTGGTGGACCACGGCATGCTCTCCCGGGGATACGCGGTCGCGTCGGCCTCGCTCAACGTGTTCGGCAACAACTGCAACGACCTGCTCGCCGCCGAGACCGCGAACGCCGTCAAGGAAAGGTTCTCGCTCACCCTGGGGGTTCCGGACCACACCCTGGGCTGGGGGCACTCCGGCGGGGCCTATCAGGCCCACCAGATCACCGACAACCAGCCGGGGCTGTTGGACGGGATCGTCGTCTCGCAGAGCTATCCGGACGTGGCGTCGGCGACCGTGCCCGCCGCGACCGACGCGGCCCTCCTGCGCGCCTACTCCGAGGCCCGTCCCGACGCGCTCACCCGTGAACAGCAGCGCGCCGTCTCCGGGTTCGGCCACTGGGAGGGGATCGGCGCGATGGCCGACGCCGCCGCCCGGATCGACCCTCGCGGGGTGTGTCCGGACGCGCTGCCCGAATCGGAGCGCTACCATCCGCGGGATCGTCCGGACGGGGCCCGCTGCGATCTGTACTCGCACACCGTCAACGTCTACGGGGTCGACCCCGACACCGGTCTCCCCCGCCGTCCGTTGGACAACGTGGGGGTCCGCTACGGGCTGTCCGCCTTGGCCGAGGGTGTCATCGACGTGGACGAGTTCCTGGACCTGAACGAGCACATCGGCGGTTTCGACACGGACGGTCGGATCGTGGCCGAACGTACCGAGGGCGACGTGGAGGCCGTCGAGGCCGCCTACGACAGCGGTCGCCTGCTGCACGGGGGCGGCGGGCTGGCCGACATCCCGATCGTGGACCACCGCCCCTACCAGAACGACGCCTCCGGCGGGGACATCCACATGCGCTACCACTCCTTCTCCACACGGGAACGGCTGCGGGCGGCCAACGGCACCGACGCCAACCAGGTGATGCTGGTGGAACGCCACCGCCCCGGCGTGTTCGGGGCCGACCAGCCGGTGGCCGGACGGGCCCTGACCGAGCTGGACGCCTGGGTGACCGCCGCCGCGCAGAGCTCCCGCGCCCGCCCCGGCGGCGAGCCGATCGAACACCTGGAACGGACCCGGCCGGACTGGCTCACCGACGCGTGCTGGATCGAAGGGGAACGCGTGGTCGCCCCACAGACGACGGCCGGGCCGGGCGAGGGCGACCGCTGCGCGGACGCCTTCCCCGTGTACGGTTCGCCGAGGACCGCGGCGGGCGGTCCGCTCGCCTCGGACGTGCTCAAGTGCCGGCTGACCCCGTTCGACGAGGCGGAACAGCCCGTGGAGTTCGACGAGGGGCAGACCGAGCGTGCTCGGGAGATCTTCTCCGAAGGGGTGTGCGACTGGTCGGAGCCGGGTGTCGGACAGCGCCCGCCCAAGGGGCCCTGGCAGTTCTTCTGAGGGGCCTGATCCGGGGAAATCCGATGGCCCGGGGCCGGTCCGCCACCGAGGATGGGTCCTATGAGTCCATTCGAGGGTCTTCCCTCCCCTGAGAACGACGTCGAGGTCCTGGAGGGCGGCAACGTCTCCGAGACCGTGCTGCGCGTGGGGCGCACCGTGCGCAAGCCCTGGCTGCGCTCCTCCTCCACCGTGGCCGAACTCCTGCGTCACCTGCGCCGACACGGCCGCGCCGAGGTGCCCGAGGCCTATGGGCGCGATGCCCTGGGGCGGCAGAGCCTGGAGTTCGTGCCCGGCGTCATGGCCGATCGGGCCGCCCCGATGACCGAGGAGGAGCTCCACCGTCTGGGCGCGATGATCCGGCGGCTGCACGACCTCACCCTCGACTTCCGGCCCCCGCGAGAACCGGTGTGGGATCCGCTCTTCCCGCCGGAGAAGCCCGAGGTCGTCTGCCACAACGACCTCGCCCCGTGGAACCTGGTCCGTTCCGAGACACCCCGAGACGGCGATGAGGAGCCCTGGTGCCTCATCGACTGGGACGGCGCCGCGCCCGGAAGCCGGATGGGGGACCTGGGGTACGCCGCCCATGGGTTCGTCCCCTTGCACGCGGGCGGCGACCCCGGGATCGACGGGCGGCGGCTCCGCGCCCTGGCCGAGGGGTACGGCTGCGACGTTCGGCAACGGCGGGAGCTGCCCGACGCCGCCCTGCGCCGGGTGCGCGCCATGTTCGACGTACTGGAGGAGGGTGCCCGGACCGGACGTATGCCCTGGGCACGACTGCACGCCGAGGGGCACACCGACCATTGGGGCGCCGCCGCCGACCACATCGCCCGCCACCGGGAGGCCTGGATCCGGACGCTCACCGACGCTCCCTGACCGCCGCGGGGCGAGACGCACACCAGACCCGTCGGCCCATTCGTTATCCGCTTCGTTATCCGCGAAGGGCAACAGGTCCCGGCTCCGCCACGTCGAATGACAAGGCGGTATCGACACATTGGGAGTAGAACTTGAGTTTCTTCGACGCGCTCAAAGGCGAGCTCATCGACATCATCGAGTGGACCGACGACAGTCGGGACACCATCGTCTGGCGTTTCCCCCGCTACGACAACGAGATCAAGATGGGCGCGAAGCTGGTCGTGCGCGAGTCGCAGATCACCGTCTTCGTCAACGAGGGGCGCATCGCCGACGTCTTCGCTCCGGGCACGTACACCCTGGAGACCAAGAACATCCCCATCCTGAGCACCCTCAAGGGGTGGAAGCACGGTTTCTCCTCGCCCTTCAAGGCCGAGGTGTACTTCGTCAACGTTCGGCAGTTCACCGACTTCAAGTGGGGCACCAAGAACCCGGTGATGCTGCGCGACCCCGAGTTCGGCGCCGTGCGGGTGCGCGCCTTCGGTGGTTTCAGCGCCCGGGTGGTGGACCCGCCGCTGTTCCTCACCGAACTGGTGGGCACCGACCCGCAGTTCCGCACCGAGGAGGTGGAGAACTACCTCCGGCAGATGGTCGTCAGCCGGCTGGGGAACGCCCTGGCCACGGCTGCCAAGGACATCCCGGTGCTCGACCTGGCGAGCCACCAGGACGATCTCGGCCGTGACCTCGCGGGCCGGCTCAGCCGGGACATGGCCTCGGTCGGCCTGGAGATCCCGAACTTCAACATCGAGAACATCTCCCTTCCCCCCGAGGTGGAGAAGGCGCTGGACAAGCGCACCCAGATGGGCATCATCGGCGACATGGACCGCTACGGCAGGTTCCAGGCCGCCAACGCCATGGAGAAGGCCGCCGGGACCGAGGGCGGCGGCATGGGCGAGGCCATGGGGATGGGGATGGGCCTGGGCATGGCCCAGCAGATGGCGCAGCAGAACCAGGTCCCCGGAGCTGCTCCGCAGCAGCCCGCCCCCGCACAGCAGCAGCCGCCGGCCGCGGCCGCGCCGCCTCCCCTGCCCCCGCAGGAGCAGTGGCACGTCGGTGTGAACGGACAGCAGCAGGGGCCCCTCGACCGAGGCGGCCTGGTCCGGCTGGCCTCCGAAGGCACCCTGACCCGACAGAGCCTGGTCTGGCGGAACGGCATGCCCCAGTGGGCCCCGGCGGGAGAGGTGCCCGAGCTGGCGGATCTCTTCGCGCACACCCCTCCGCCCATGCCCCCCGCCTGACCCTCGCCGCTTCGAACGATCCCCCCGAGGACCACCATGACCGAGAACACGACCACGCCACCGGAGGGCCCTCGTGTCTTCCCCTGTGGAGGATGCGGGGCGAGACTGGAGTTCGCCCCCGGCACCGAGAGGATGCTCTGCCCCTACTGCGGGCACACCGACGAGGTGGCCGCCCCCGAGCGGCGGATCCGGGAGCACAAGGTCCAGGACCTCTTCCGGCGTACCCCGATGGCCGACCTGGTGCCGCACGAGCTCGTCTGCCAGGGCTGTGGGGCGCATCTACAGAGCGACCAGCTCGCCCACAACTGCCAGTTCTGCGCCTCTCCTCTGGTCATCGACCCGGCTTCCGAGGACGTCGTACCCCCCGAGGCGGTGCTGCCCTTCGCGGTGGACCGCTCCGGTGCCCGAGGTGCGCTGGCCTCGTGGACGAGGACACGATGGTTCGCCCCCAACAGTCTCAAGAAGGTGGGCGAGGCCGAGCGGCTCAAGAGCACCTATCTGCCGCACTGGACCTTCGACGCGGCGACCGCGTCGGACTACAAGGGCCAACGCGGGGAGTACTACTACGTCACCGAGACCTACACGACCCAGGAGAACGGCAAGACGGTCACCAAGACCCGGCAGGTGCGCAAGACCCGGTGGTATCCGGCGAGCGGCCGGGTCTCCCGGGACTTCGACGACGTGCTGGTGAACGCCACCACCAGGCTCTCCCCCGAACGCGTGACCGCCTTGGAGCCGTGGGACCTGAAACAGGCGCGTCCCTTCACCCACGCCTACCTGGCCGGGCACGAGGCCCTGCGCTACGACATGGAGCCCGAGGAGGGGCTGGACCGGGCCAAGGGCATCATGGCGAAGCAGATCGACAAGGACTGCCGTCGCGACATCGGAGGGGACGAGCAGCGGGTGCACTCGGTCTCCACCCGTTACTCCGACGTCACCGGCAAGCTCATGCTGTTGCCGGTGTGGGCCGGGGCCTATCTGCACGGCGGTAAGAGCTACCAGATGGTCATCAACGGGCAGACCGGCGAGGTCCAGGGCGAACGCCCCTACTCCGCGGTCAAGATCGCCTTCGCCGTCCTGGCGATGCTGGCCGTGGTGGCGCTGCTCGTCTACATCTACCTTCAGGGCTGAGGGGGCGGGGGCGCCCCCGCTCGATCGGCCCGGCCGCCCGACCGTCGATCCCGGCGGTCGGGCGGCCGCGTTCCGGCTCGGAGCGGTCGGGGTTCAGTCGGCCCGGGACCAGACCAGGGCCATGGAGACGGGATGGCCGCGAAACCTCTCCCACTTGGGTTTGACGCTCACCCACGCGTCGTCCACGACCGCCTCCGACATCTCCTCCAGACGCCACCCGTGGGCCAGGGCCGCGCGTACGTGGTCGCCGATCAGGTGGACGTGGGTGGCGATGGCGACGTCCTCGCCGGAGTCGTCGGTGAAGTGGGTGGGCATGCCGGAGACCATCATGAACTGCGGGTGGTAGGCGACCAGGACGCAGTGTCCGCCGGGCGCGGTGAGTCTGCGGGCCTCGGCGTAGTACGGGTCGAGGTCGGGCAGGTGCTCGTCGATGAGCGAGGAGATCACCAGGTCGTACCCCTCCTCCGGCAGCCCGGTGGAGCGCACGTCCCCCCGGGTGAGGGAGTCGTGGGCTCCACGTTTCTCGGCCAGGGCGAGCATCCCGGTGCTCAGGTCCACCCCGTCCACGTGCCCCACACCGTGTTCGCGCAGCCAGGTCCCGGTCCTGCCGGTCCCGCAGCCCAGGTCGGCGGCGCGCTCCACCCCGCCCCAGTCGGGAACGGCGAGCCCGTCGAGCAGCGCCAGGTCCATGGCGTCGGGGACGGAGTCCTCGTAGGTCGCCGACCAACCGTCGTATCCGGTGGCCACGTCGACGGTCCGGTAGTCGCGGGTATCGAAGAGCGAGAAATCGGCCATGGGGGCGAGTATCCCCGGGTCACGACGGTCGACGCCACCCCTTTTCCCCTCGCCCCGGGGCGCCGGAAAACCCGTTGCCCTCTCTTCGCCGTCGCCTCTAGGGTGATGTCCATGGGAGCATTCCAAGCGATCTTCAGGGGCGCGCAGGCCTGGCCCGCGGTCGCCCACGCACGGCTCCGGTCCGCTCTGCCGGACCGGTGATCGGACCCCTCTGAGGGCACCGCCGTTTCCGCGTTCTCATCGTGCGCGACGTCGGCGGTGCCAAGGGGGTCCCCTGTCTCGATACGACCATGCGCCGGTCCAGGCCCAGCCGACGTCCCTCTTCTCTTCGGACGTACGGCCGGTGGACCCCGTACAGATCCTGTGACACGCCCGTGCCGGGCGTGGGTTCCGTCGTGCCGTCGTCCTCGTCGGCCACCGACCACGGTGGCGGAACGGACCGCGCATGGCACGCTCCCCTCGTCGAGCCCACCACTCCCACGATCCTCGTCGTCCGCGTCGCTCGAACGACGATCGGCGGCGACTGTCCCAGAACTTCCTCACCGATCCGGCCACCGCCCGCCGGGTGGTGCGCATCGCCCGACCGGCCCCCGACTCCACCGTCGTGGAGGTGGGCCCCGGAGACGGCGCGCTGACCCGTTTCCTCGTGCGTGAGGCGGGTCGGGTGATCGCCTACGAGATCGACCCGACCCTGGCCGCCCGGCTGACCGAGCGCTACCGGGAGCGCGCCCCAGACGTCCGGATCGTACGCGGGGACTTCACCCGGGCGCGCCCGCCCCGCTCCCCCTTCTCGGTGGTCGGCAACATCCCCTACTCCCGTACCGCCGACATCGTCCGCTGGTGCCTGAACGCGCCCGGTCTGACCTCGGCCACGTTCATCACCCAGTGGGAGTACGCGCGCAAACGCACCGGGGCGTACGGCCGGTGGACCCTTCTGACCGTGCTGGCCTGGCCCGAGTGGTCGTGGTCCCTGGAAGGCAGGATCGGCCGGGAGAGGTTCCGGCCGGTGCCACGCGTGGACGCCGGTGTGCTCGTGCTGCGCCGCAGGGAGGAGCCGCTGCTGCCCAGGGAGGACCTGCGGGAGTACCGCCGTCTGGTCGAGATCGGTTTCGGAGGGGTGGGCGGTTCCCTGTCGGCGTCGTTGCGTCGCGCCTATCCCGCGCGGCGGGTCGCGTCGGCCCTTCGGGAGGCGGGGGTGGATCCGTCCGCCCCGGTGGGTCTGGTCGCCCCCGACCGGTGGGTGGCCCTGGTCCGGTCCCTGACCGGAACGGGCCGGGGCGGGCCGCGAACCGTCGTGGGCACGGCGGGATCACACCGGTATGACGATCGACACCCCCGAGCTCGCCCGGACCGCCCTCGCCGCGAGCGATTCTGACGCTACGACAGCCTCCCTCATCTTCTTCCTCATCATCGTTCCCAGCGTCCTCGTCCTCATCATCATCGGTATCGGCTCCTCTCGTGAGAACCCCGAGGGTTATCGGAGGGATCCGCGCCGTGGAGACGGGGCCTTCGCCTCGAGCGGGGGCGAAGCCGGTGGTGGAGGAGGAGGCTGGTCCATCGGCGGAGACGATTACTCCGCCGACTGCTCCGACGGAGGCGCCGGTGACGGTGGAGGTGGCGGAGACGGTGGGGGCGGGGGCTGCTGATCCGGGTGAGCGGACCCCGCCCACCCGGGTCAGACGCGCACGATCGCGAAGAACTCGCCCGGCACGTCCAGGGCGGCCCCGTCGATCCTCGGGTACCCGTTGGCCAGCAACAGTTCCCGAGGGGCGGCGTCCAGCTCCACCACGGTCTGTTCCTCGGAGAGGTTGCAGACCACCCGGAGCGAACCACGGGTCAGGACCAATCGCCGGCCCTCCCGGTCCGCGTCGACTCGGAAGCGGTCCAGGCGGGGGTCGCTCAGCTCGGGTTCGGCCCGCCGCAGGGCGATCAGGGAACGGTAGGTGTCCAGGATCAGTCGGCCCGCCTCCCGGTCGGCCTCGGACCAGTCCAGGACCGCCGCGTCACGGGTGGCCGGGTCCATCGGGTCGGGGATCTCCTCCTCGTCCCACCCCAGGGCGGCGAACTCGCGGCGGCGACCCGTGCGCACCCCTTCGACCAGGTCCGGGTCGGTGAAGGATGCGAAGAACGGCCAGGGTGTGGTGGCGCCCCACTCCTCCCCCATGAAGATCATCGGGGTGTAGGGGGAACAGAACACGATGGCCGCGCCGCAGGTCAGGAGGCCGGGCGAGAGGTGTTCGCCCATACGGTCTCCCCGGGCCCGATTGCCGATCTGGTCGTGGGTGGAGAGGTAGCCGAGAAAACGGTGGCCGGGGATCAGGTGGGTGTCGACCGGAGCCCCGTGCCGACGTCCCCGGAACGAGGAGGGCCCGCCGTCGTGCAGGAACACCCTGCGCAGGACGTCTGCGAGCACCCGGGGTCCGGCGAAGTCGGCGTAGTAGCCGTGCTTCTCCCCGGTCAGGGCGACGTGCAGGGCGTGGTGCAGGTCGTCGGACCACTGGGCGGTCATGCCCATCCCACCCGCCTCCCGGGGCAGGACGGTGCACGGATCGTTGCGATCGGATTCGGCGATCAGCGACAGCGGGCGGCCGAGCCCCGTGGCCAGGGCGTCGACCTCGGCGGAGAGTTCGGCCAGGATCGGGACGGCCCGGTCGTCGCGCAGGGCGTGCACGGCGTCCAGCCGCAGACCGTCCAGGTGGTAGTGGCGCAGCCAGTCCAGAGCGCCCTCGATCACCAGGGCGCGGACCGGGTCGGAATGGGGTCCGTCCAGGTTGAGCGAGGGCCCCCAGGCGTTCTCGCCGGAGAAGTAGGGGCCGAAGCGCGGCAGATAGGCGCCCGAGGGGCCGAGATGGTTGTAGACCACGTCGAGCAGGACGGCGATCCCGTGGCGGTGGCAGGTGTCCACGAACCCCTTGAGCGCGTCGGGGCCGCCGTAGGGTTCGTGCACCGCGGACCACAGGACGCCGTCGTACCCCCAGCCGTGGGTGCCGTCGAAGGCGTTGAGCGGCATGAGTTCGACATGGGTGACCCCGAGCTCGACCAGGTGGTCGATCCGGTCGACGGCGGCGGTGAGGGTGCCCTCCGGGGTGAAGGTGCCCACGTGGAGTTCGTAGACGACGCCCCCGGCCAGCGGCCGTCCGGTCCAGTGGCCGTCCGCCCAGACGAACTCGTCGTGGTCGTAGACGCGACTCGCGGAGTGCACCCCGCGGGGTTGTCTCAGCGACCGGGGGTCGGGCAGGGGCCGCTCCCCCTCGTCGAGGAGGTAGGCGTAGTCGGAGCCCGGCCCGGCCCCGTCGACCGTGGCGTGCCACCGTCCTCGAGCGTCGCGTTCCATGGGGTGGTCGACGCCGCCCACTCTGACGCGTACGCGTCGGGCCTCGGGGGCCCAGACGGTGAAGTCCCCGTGGACTCCGCGTCCGGGTGTGGCGGGCGGGTTCGCTTGCGTGGCCAGTCCGTTCACGCAGGTGGGTCTACCCCGCGTGAGGGACGGGTGAACCGAACGTCGCAGGTGGGAAGGGTGCTGCGCTCACATCGCCCCGGGTGGGGCCGCATCGGCGCCTCGGTGAGCAGGGTCGGCTCCGGGCGTGTCGGGGGTTCCGCGCGGGTAGGGTCTCGGCGGACACGGCGAGCGCGAGGGGACACGGGCGTATGGCGGAGCGGACGCTGTTGGGGATCTGTGGGAGTCTGCGGCGCGGGTCGTTCAACGCGGCGCTGCTGCGTCTGGTGCCCCGGGTGGGATCCGACGTCACGGTGATCGGCGCCGACCTGGCCGGACGGCTGCCCCTGTTCGATCCGGACGTCGAGAACGACGAGTCGTCCTGGCCCGATTCCGTGCGGGGGTTCCGCGCGGCGGCGGCGCGGGCCGACGGGGTGGTGATCGCGACGCCCGAGTACGCGCACGGGCCGGCCGGGGTCACCAAGAACGCCATCGACTGGCTGGTGGGTTCCGCCGGTCTGATGGGCCGGCCGACCCTGTTGATGAGCGCCTCCCCGGGACAGGCCGGGGGTATGCGCGCCCACGCTCCGCTCATGCCGACGTTGACGCTGTTGGGCGCCGTCCTGGTGGACTGCGTGGTGGTCTCCCGCGCCGGCTCGCGCGTGGACGCGGGGGGCGAGTACGTCGACCCGGCGGTGGTGGAGCGGGTGCGGCTCGCGGTGGCCGAGTTGGAGGACGCCCTGGCCTACTCCGAGACCCGCCGGGCCGTCTCTCCCCTCGAAGACCCCCTCTGAGCCATCACCCGTCGTGCCGGGCGCGTCCCCGATCGGCGACGGTGGCGATCTCGGTGCCGGGGAGGGGGCGGTAGCGGCCGATGCGGACGGAGGCGGTGACCCGTACGGGTTCGGGGAGCCCCGAGACCAGTCCGGCCAGCCGTTCGGAGGTGATGTGACGGGCGCTGGGGCCCATCCCGACGACGGTGAGCGCGTCCTGGCGGGACAGGTCCATGGTGAAGCGCAGGGTCTCGGCGCGCTCCGGGGAGAAGTGGCCGTGCAGCCCCTCGGCCAGCCGTTCGTCCTTGCGGGGGTCCACATCCAACAGGCCCAGCGCGGAGCGCAGCTCGGTGAGGTGGTCGGCCTCGGGGGTGACGACCAGGAGCACCCCGGCCGGGTCCAGGATCCGGTGGAACTCGGCGGCGTTACGGGGCGCGAACACGTTGATCAGGGCGTCGGCGGAGCCGGTGGCCAGGGGCAGGGGACGCCAGGAGTCGGCGGTGATCGCACCGGAGCGCTCGTGCGCCTTGGCGGCCTTGCGCGCGGCGAACTTGGACACGTCGGTGGTGAGGCCGACCATGCGCGGCGACGCGTCGAGGATCAGGGTCAGGTAGTGGCCGGTACCGCCTCCCACGTCGACGACCAGGGGTTCGTCGACGGTGAGCTCCTCGTCGAGGGCGCGGGCGAGCGCGTGACCGATGGGGTCGTAGTGACCGCCGGACTGGAAGCTCAGCCGGTCGGCGACCATCGCCTTGTCGTCTCCGGAGCCGGGCGGCGTGCGGCCGGTGAGCAGCCCGACGTACCCCTCGCGGGCCACGTCGAAGCCGTGGCCGTTCGCGCAGGACGGGCCGCGCTCCCCCGTTTCCAAGGGGAGTCCGCAGACGGGGCAGGTCAGGACCGCGGCCACGGACGCGGGCATGCGCGGTCGGGGTCCGGTGTGGGTGTTCGCCATGATCGCGGCAAGCCTACCGGGGTTCAGTCCCTGAGCAGGACGGCCACCGGATAGCGGTCGAGGACCTCGGCCAGGTGGGCGGTGGTGAGACCGTCCATGCGTTCGGGGGCGATGGAGCGGCCGGTCATCAGGTCGGTCCAGGTGCCCGGTCCCGAGGGCAGCGGCAGCACGGTGTCCCCCCAGCCTCCGGCGTCGGCGAGGGTCAGGGGCAGTCGTGTGGCGACCACCGCCAGGGCGTGGTGGCGGTCGCCTCGCACGGTGCGGGCGAAGGCGAGGGCGTGTTCGGCCCCGTGGCCCTCGGCGATCAATGGCAGGTAGCCGGTGGGTTCCAGATCGCGGCGGGCGCGCAGGCAGGTGCGGACCAGGTGGAGTTTGGCGGCGCCGGTCTCGTCCACCGGCGGGCGCAGCCCGGCCTCGATCCGGGCGAGCCATCGCGCCCGTTCCTCGTGGTCGACGGGCCGTCGGTTGTCGGGGTCCACCAGGGACAGGTCCCACAGTTCGGTGCCCTGGTAGAGGTCGGGGACGCCGGGGCCCAGGAGCTGCACGGCCTTCTGCCCCAGGGAGTTGCTCCAGCCGGGCGCCTTGAGGGTGTCGGCCATGGCCTCGACCTCGGTGTACAGCTCGGCGTCGGCGCGCAGTCGTGCGGGCCAGGAGCGGATCCGGTCCTCGAACTCGGGGTCGGGTCCGGTCCAGGAGGTGCCCAGACGGGCCTCGCGGGCCGCCTTGATCAGGTAGGAGACCAGGCGTTCGTCCTCGATGGGCCAGGCGCCCAGGAGGGTCTGCCAGCCGAGCAGGTCGAGGGCGGGTTCGGGCAGGGGTTCGCGGGCGCTCCAGCGGCGTACCGCGTCGGCGAGGTCGTCGGGGATCTCGGACAGGACGGCCAGGCGGGCGCGCACGTCCTCGGAGCGTTTGGTGTCGTGGGTGGACAGGGTGGTCATGGTGTGCGGTTCGGAGGCCTCCCTGCGCAGTTGCGCGGTGTGGAGTTCGGCGACGGTGCTCCCGAACGAGGCGGGGTCCCCGCCGACCTCGTTGAGGGCGATGAAACGGGTGCCCCGGTAGAAGGCGGTGTTCTCGGTGCCCATGGCCACGACCATGCCGCTGGTCTGTTGGATCCGGCGGGCGAGTTCGCCGTGGGGTTCCTCGCGGACGGAGAGGTCGATGGTCTTGAGGACGGGTTGCAGGTCGGGGCGGCGTTCGACGGCGACCCCCACGGCCCTGGTCCAGGCGGGTTCGGCCTCGGGCAGGTAGGAGCGGTACACGTCGAAGGAGCACAGGAGCTCGGCCACGGCCTCCTCTGTGGTCCAGGGGTCGTTCGCCCCGTCGTCGTGGGGCGGGACGAGCGCGGCGATCCTGCGTACCTCGGCGCGCAGGAGGTCGGCGGCGGCGTGGCCCCGAGCCCTCAGGTCGATCTCGGCGACGTCGGTGGCCACCCCGTGTTCGCGGGCCAGTGCGGTGAGCGCGGGCTCGGCCTCGGGGTCGACGAACACCCCGCAGATCTCGCGCAGGGCGTCGTAACCGGTGGTGCCGGCGACCGGCCAGGAGGAGGGGAGGGTCTCGTCGGGGGCGAGGATCTTCTCCACGACGATCCACCCGTCGAAGCGTTCGGAGAGGCGGCGCAGGTAGCCTCCGGGGTCGCTGAGTCCGTCGACGTGGTCCACGCGCAGTCCGTCGACGACCCCCTCCCGCCCCCAGCTCAGGATCTCGGCGTGGGAGGCGTCGAAGACGGCCGGGTCCTCGACCCTGACGGCGGCGAGGTGGTCGACGTCGAAGAAGCGGCGGTAGGTGAGTTCGGCGTCGCCGCGCCGCCAGGACACCAGCCGGTAGTGTTGGCGCTCGTGCACGTCGAGGACGTCGTCGCCCGGGGAGTGGGTGCCCGGGGCCAGGGGAAGGCGCAGGTCGAAGTGGACGAGGTGACCGTCCGCGATGGTGAGCCCCTCGAGCGCGGCGCGCCCGCCGTCCCCGTCGTCGGCCAGGACCGGGATGGGGATCGGGCCCGCGTCGAAGTCGATGTCGAAGCAGCGCGCGTGGACGGAGTCGCGTCCGTGCTCCAGGACGTCCCACCACCAGGGGTCGGCGTCGGGTCGGGCCACCGACATGTGGTTGGGGACGATGTCGACGACCACGGAGAGGCCGAGGGCGTGGGCTCGTTCGGAGAGTTCGACGAGGGCCTTTCGACCGCCCAGGACGGAGGAGACCCGTGTGGGATCGACCACGTCGTAGCCGTGGTCGGATCCGGGGGTCGCGGTGAGCACCGGCGAGAGGTAGACGGCTCCCACGCCGAGCCGTTCCAGGTGTTCCAGGAGGGCGGTCGCGTCGGCCAGGGTCAGGCCCTGGTTCAACTGCACGCGGTAGGTCGACGTCGGGGTCGCCGGACCGTTCGGGGACGTTCTGTGCTCGCTCATCACAGAGTTCACTGCCCCTGCCCCGGGCGTGTCATGCGCCCGGGATCGACGCTGGTCACAAGGGTGTCGGAACGGCATGAAACGTTCCGATCCCGCCAACTTTCACCGCCCGAAAACCCCTTGTTCACCTTTTGTCCATCCACAGTCCCCCAAGGCGCCACGGATACGTCCGGTTCGGCACACACCCGCGTTGGGGAAGGTGGTCGGACAATGGTTAAATTCTTCGGCGGTGTTCCATTACCAGCGACAACGCGCCGGTGACCGGCTGCGAACGGTGAAGACAATGAGGACCACCGACACCGACGAAGGGGATAGAGGCAGCGTGCTCCCGTCCAACAAGCGCACCCGTACCCAGGACGACCCCCGGCGCCGGGCCCACGCCTCCAGGGGCGTCGCTTCGGCCGCGCTGGCCGGGCTGATGCTGGCGACGACCGCCTGCGGCAGCGACGACGCCGTCCAGGGCGCGGCTCCCGCCGTCCCCGACGATCTGGAGTGCTTCTCGGGCAGCCTGCACGGTTCGGGTTCCAGCGCCCAGGAGAACGCGATGACGACGTGGATCGCGGGCTTCCAGTCGGCCTGCGAGGACGCGCGCATCTACTACGACTCGATCGGCTCCGGCGGCGGCCGTAACCAGTTCATCGACGGCGCGGTGTCCTTCGCCGGGACCGACGCGGCCCTGGACCCGGAGGAGAACGCCGACGCCATGGAACGGTGCGGCGGTTCCGACACCATCAACCTGCCCACCTACGTGGTGGCCATCGCCGTGGTGTTCAACCTGGAGGGCGTCGACTCGCTCGACCTGTCGCCGGACACGGTCGCCCGGATCTTCGACCAGGACATCACCCGCTGGAACGACCCGGCCATCGCGGCGGACAACCCGGACCTGGACCTGCCCGACCTGGCGATCACCCAGGTGACGAGGGCCGACGACTCCGGTACCACGGAGAACTTCACGAACTACCTGTCGCAGGCCGCGCCGGATTCCTGGCCGCACGAGCCGGGCGGCCAGTGGCCCATCACGCCGCGCGAGTCCGCCCAGGGCAACAGTGGTATCGCCGACACGGTCTCCCGGGCCGACGGCGCCATCGGCTACGTGGAGATGTCGCACCTGCACGGACTGCCGGCGGCGAACATCGGCGTGGGCGACGAGTTCGTGCCGATCTCGCCCGAGGCGGCGGCCAAGGTCGTGGCCGACTCCCCGCGCCGCGAGGACAACACCAGCGAGTTCGACCTGGCCCTGGACCTGGACTACGGGACCACCGAGGCGGGAAGCTACCCGTTGGTCCTGGTCAGCTACGAGACGGTCTGCCGGGACTACCCGGACGAGGGCGAGGCCGACCGGGTCAAGGCGTTCCTGCGGTACGTGGTGAGCCCCGAGGGTCAGGAGGAGGCCTCCGCCGAGACCGATTCCACCCCGGTCAACGACGATCTGCGGGCCGAGCTCCTGAGGTCCATCGAGGCGATCGGTTCCTGACCTCGCACGTTCCGTGTCCCGGCCGGGCCGGGACACGGGGCTTCCGGGCGCGTGGGCCCACCGCGCGCCCGTTGTCGTATAGGGATCCGGTACCTTGAGTGCGGACCGTAGCGTTCTCGGTCACTCGTGTGACGGACGGCCGTGCGGTGGGCGACGGGGTCCGTCCCCGTCCGGGTCGGTGTCTTCCCCCATCGACCCGGCCGAGGTCGGGCCTCCGGCCCCCGCCCCGAGGTCCTCGTCGTCATCGGGCATCTCCCGCCCCGACGCGCGGCAGGCCCGGTACCAGAGTGAGCGGATCCGCGCGCGAAGCGTGCGGCGCGGTCTCCGCTCCTCCACCGGCTCCTCCTCGACCGGTGCGGGCTTCGCCGGGGTCTCGACGACCTCGCGGGGCTCCACCGGTTCGGGGACCCGTTCCGCCTCGGGCACCGGCCTGGGGATCGGAGGGACCGAACGGTGCAGGGTCAGGTCGGTGAGCGTGCCCTGGCCCCCGTGGATCCGGTAGCGGCCGTGCAGTTCGTCGACCACCTCGGACAGTTCCTCGCCGGGGCCGTGGACCCGCATGGCGCGGGCCAGGGCGCGGGTCCGCCACAGGCGCACGCCGGTGTCCTCCCAGGAGGGCGGCGCCGCGGGCAGGAGTTCGGTGAGCCCCGATCGGGAGCGCTCGGCGCCGGCCAGCAATCGGGACAGCGCCAGCTCGCCCAACCCCCAGGCCACGGGCACCTGGAGGAGGAAGGGCGAGGGGAAGCCGGTCCTCGGCGCGGTCGAGGCGAAGGAGATCCTGGGTTCTCTCAGGTAGTTGGCCTGGATCAGGCGCAGGTCCAGGTCGATGGGCTGGGTCCGGACCCCCTCCCAGTCGGCGACCAGGGTGATCGCCAGGTCCGTCTCGGTTCCGCGGAGGAGACGGTCCACGCACCCCCGCACCAGGTCGTAGGAGGCCCCGGTGACGTCGACGACGGCGTGCACGAGCGGGATGCGGCGGCGCGGGTCGGGGACGCGTTCTCGGTAGGCGTGCGGGTGCGGCATGAGTTCGGCCAGGATCTCCGTGCGGAAGCGCTCGGAGGGCAGCCGGGTGCGCGCGGTGGAGGCGACGCCGACGTGCCAGGCGGTGGCGGAGCGTTCGGGCACCATGACCGCTCCGGCCTGCCAGAGCCGGTAGCCGAACTCGGTGTCCTGCCCCAGGTCGAGGTCGGGGTCGACGCCGCCCGCGGCCTCGTAGAGGCTGCGCCGGACGGCGGAGGCGGCGCCGACGTGGGCGTGGAAGCCCAGGTGGTCGGCGTCGCGCAGCAGGTCGCTGCTCTCGATGAGGTGTTCCACCCACTCGTGCCGTCGGTCCCCGGTCAGGACACGGGTGAGATCGTCGGAGCGGATCGCGTCCAGAAGGTCCTCGGGGCTCCGCGGTTCGGTGTCACTGAAGCGGATCCGGCCGAGGGTGACGCATTCGGCGTGCGCGTGGTGCCAGCGGGCCTGGGCCTCGACGAACTCGGGGCAGGCGATCATGTCGGCGTCCATCCACAGCAGGATGTCGCCGGTGCTGGCGTGGGCTCCGTAGGCGCGGGCGTAGCCGGCGCCCCAGCCGCCGTCGGGCGGTGAGACGATCCGGCAGCGGCGTGGACGATGTTCGGGCAGACGCAGGGGCGGTGAGGAGTGGTCGTCGACGACCACGACCTCCAGGAGGTGGTCGGGATAGGTCTGGACGGACAGGGAGGCCAGGGCGAGGTCGAGACCGTCCTGACCACCTCGGGCGGGGATGACGACACTGACCCCGAGCTCCGGCGTCCAGTGGCCGGTCACGGGGGGCGTCAGCGCGCTCCAGTCGTTGCGGAAGACCCGGGCCTCGACCCGTTCCACCCGACCACGGTGTGACACACCGTCTACATGGGACCCTACGTGCTTATTCAGTGACACAGAGTCACTATATCCGTGTTCCCCTACAGAGCGTGAGTGCCGACCCTCGCGAAGTGTCGGATTCCCACCGAATCTTCCGACGGGGCCTCAACGACGGGCCTCGGTCCGCAGCATCCTGATGCCCAGGAAGACCACGCCGATCACCAGAGCGATCATCACCAACCACACCAACAGGCCCACCAGCATCGACAGGATCCAGAACACCGCGATAACGGCGGCGATACCCGCGACGACCTTGAGAAGAAGACGACCCATGCGGGGAAGGATACGCGTCGGCCTCCGCCGGAGACACGTCGGTCCGCCCCGAACGGATCGGGGCGGACCGGACGGGAGGGGTCAGCCCACGCGGACGGCACCGGTGAAGACGCCGTCCCAGTAGGCGGCCAGGGAGACCTCCTCCAGGGGCTTGGAGGGGTTGGAGCCGTGGATCATCTTGCCGTTGCCGGAGTAGATGCCCACGTGGCTCGGCGCCGAGGCACTGTAGAAGAACAGCAGGTCACCCGGCTGGACCTGGTCGCGGGAGACCGGGGTACCCACGTTGACCTGGTCATAGGTGGTCCGGGGCAGGCTCACGCCCGCCTGGGCCCAGGCGGCCTGGGTCAGACCGGAGCAGTCGTAGCCGTCCGGGCCGGTACCGCCCCAGACGTAGGGCTTGCCGATCTGGGCGCGGGCGAAGTCGAGGACGGCCTGGACGTCGCCGGACACGGCGGCCGAGCCACCGTCGGCGGAGCCGCCCGTCGCGCTGTCGGCCGCGGCGCCCTCGTCCACGGTCGGGTCGACCCCGCCCAGGCTCTCCAGGACCTCGGCCTGCTCGTCCAGCGCGCTCTCGCCCTGGGCCTGGGCGTCCTCGGCCTCGCTCAGGGCCTCCGCCGCGCTCTCCTCGGCCTCCTGGGCCTCGTTGTACAGGTTCTCGGCGTGCTCGGCGTCGACGATGTAGTCGGCGAGCATGTCCTGCTGTCCCTGGGAGATGTGGTCCAGGTCGGCGATGTTCTGCAACGCGTTGTCCGCGTCGCCGCCGAAGAAGATCTCGAAACTGTCGCCGGAGGTGCCGGTGTAGGCGCTCTGCACGATGGTGGAGATCCGGCCCGAGCGCTCGTCGAGCTCGTCCCGGGCCTCCTCCCACTGCTCCTTGAGGTCGTCCCTGCGGGCCTCGGCCGCGGCGTGGTCCTCCTTGGCCGTGTTGTAGGCCTCGTTCAGTTCGGACAGCTCCTGCTGGAGCTCCTCGTAGCGCTGCCGGGCCTCGGACTCGGAGGGGTCGGCCAACGCCACACCGGAGGAGAGCACCACGGCGCCCAGGGCGACGAAGCCGACCGTCGTGAGGCGACGGGTGGATTCGGGGTTGCGGGTCAAAGCACCGACCGCCTTTCTCCCATGCCCGTTTACCGTCACAGGGCACCCCGAGGACACGCCGATGGACGGCGTCGGGATGCGCGAGAGGGGATCCGGCGGGCGGGGGTGAAGGTTCCGCGAGGGGTCGCCGGGTGTCGCGACGGCCTCTGCTCCTGGGAAAGGACGGCTGTAGCACGAGACGAGCAGAGTGCGACGGGCGGACGGAACGCTGTCACCTGGTGGTGACGAACCGGGGCGTACCGACCTGGGGGAACACTAATTCATCCGGCGCACTCGACGCGACCCTTTCGTGACCTTCCCTTGGTCGACCACGATGACCTGCGAAGGGAGTCTTCTTCCCCGGGAAGGCCCACGAGTGCGCGAATGAGGGCGCATTCTTCCCGAGGAGAGCGGGTCAAAACCGGACCAAGCCCCGAGTTGACCGTGACACGTATCACAATAATCTCGGGAAGGGGGTCCCCCGAACGCCGGCGGAGCCGGACACGAGCGTGTCCGACCCCACTACGGTCACCGGTCGGAACCGGATCACAGGTGACGGTCCCACCAATCGAGGATCGCCTCGAAACGGGCCACCCGGTGGCTCGGCAGCCCCGAACGCGACAACTCGTGGCCCTCGCCCGGGAACACCAGCATCTCGGTCTCGTGCCCGCGCTTCTTGAGCTCCACGAACAGACGCTGCGCCTGTTCCAGCGGGCAACGCCAGTCCTGCTCGGAGTGGATGATCAGGAACGGCACGTCGATCCGGTCCGCGTAGGTGATCGGACTCTGCTCGACCCAGTTCTCCCTCGGCCCGTACAGCGGTTCGACGAAGTGCGCCCCGATGTCGGAGGAGCCGCGGAAGCTGTCGATGGCGTTGACCGCCCGCTCGCTGATCGCCGCCCGGAAACGCTCGCCGTGGTTCCCCGCCAGCCAGGTCGTCATGAACCCGCCGTGCGAACCGCCCAGCACGCCGACCCTGGAGGAGTCCAGACGCTCGTCCTGGAGCACCTCGTCCAGGAAGGCCAGCAGGTCGGTGGAGGAGGAGGCCCCCACCGAACCGATGATCGCCCGTCCGTGTTCCTGTCCGTAGCCGGAGGAACCGCGCGGGTTGCAGAAGGCCACCGCGTAGCCCGCGGCCGCGTACACCTGGGTCTCGTCGAAGAGCCAGTGCCCGTACTGGGCGAAGGGGCCGCCGTGGATCATCAGCAGCACCGGGTGCGGCCCCTCCCCCTCGGGCACCGTCAGCCAACCGTGGACCGGATATCCGTCCGGCGCCTGGGCCGTGACCTCGGCGACCGGCAACGGGTCGACGCCCTCGAAGAAGGAGGTCAGGGCCCGGGGTCCGTCCTCGGAGACGAGGTACAGCTCACCGCTGTCGCGCTCGCCCGCGGCCACCGCGACGGTGACGCCTCCGGCGTGGTCGAACGACTGCACCTGCCGTTTTCCGCCCAGCAGAGTGGTGCGCTCCCCATCGGAGGAGACCAGGTACAGCTCGACCGCGCCGCGGTTCTCGCCCAGGACCAGGGCGCCCCGGTCGATGCCCTGGGCCCTCTCCCCGGTCATCCTCGGGTCCTCGGTACCGGTCAGACGCGCGGGCGCCTCGGAACCGTCGAGCGGCACCGACCACAGACCGCTCTGCCGGCCGACGAAGTCCCGTCCGGTCGAACCGATCTCGTCACCGACGAAGTAGACGGTGGCGCCGTCCTCGGAGAAGCCGATCGACCGGGCGTTGAGGTCGCCCCGGGTGACCCTGCGAAGCTCGGCCCCGGCCTCGGGGGCACAGGCCCACACGTCCTGGTACAGGTCGAGGTCGCGGTCCTCGTGGAGGGAGGCGCCGAAGACCAGGGTCGTACCGTCGGGGGTCCAGATCGGGTTCCCGTGGTCGGCCTCGGCCGTGGTGACCCGTGTCGGTTCCCCCGCCTCACCCGAGGGGTCGATGGGGGCACCGACGAAGATGTGCTGCCACCGGTCGGTGTAATACCCCAGGCCGTCGAACTGGTACTTGAGGGTGCTGATCCGGCGCGGCGGCTCCTTGCCCGGGACGACGTCCACGTAACGGCCGTCCTCGGGGATCCGGGCGTTGTAGGCGAGCCGGGTGGAGTCGGGGCTCCAGGCGTGTCCGCTCACTCCGAGGGGGTGATCGGTGATCCGCCACGGATCGCCGCCCTCGGTGGGCAGGACGTGGAGCTGAGGCCGCTCGTTCTCGTCGGGGCGCAGGAAGGCGATCCAGCGCCCGTCCGGGGAGTGGAGCGGGGCACGGTCGCGGTCGCCCCGGGTGAGCCTTCGGGGTTCCTCGGAGCCGTCGGTGGCCACGGTCCACAGGGAGCCGAGGTAGGCGTCCTCCTCCAGGTCCGGTCGGACGACGGAGAAGACGGCACGGGAGCCGTCGGGTGACAGGGACGGTGCGCCGATGCCGTGCAGGTGAGCGATGTCAGCGGGTTTCATACATGGTGGCGGGCGGAGTGGGGGCCGCCCGCCGTCTCCTTCCCTAGGTCACGGGGGTCCCGTCTCCCGGATGGGTGCCGGTCGAGGGGCGTCCTTTCGGGACCTTATCGACGCTCAATACGGAAAATCCATGACTATTCCACCTTTTTCATCAGCGCTTCGATGACCTATGGACCCGCACTGCACCGACCGACGGGCTCCGCTCAGCGACGACCTCGGTCGGTCTCCAGACGGGTACAGACCCAGCCGCCCTCCTCCCTCCGCAACCGGAAGGCGAACACCCGGGCACGACCCCCGCAGTCGATCACCGCGCTGGCCTCCATGCCCCCTTCGCCCAAGGGCTGGTGGAAGACCCGGGTCAGACGAGGCGCCATCGCGCAGACCATGCTGCCGCGCAGCCGACGCAGCTCCTCGCGCACCGGCACGGTCACGTGGCCGCGCAGCACCTCGGGGGCCCTACGGCCCACCAGGACCTCCGCCATGTGCTGGGCGAGACGATGCACCTCCGCCGGGGTCCGATGGCCGGCCAACAGCGGAGCCCCGCACCGCCCCACCGACATCCTTCGCATCGGGGTCCGGGCCGGGGTGCGCACCGGACGTCGAGGGGTACGGGCCGGGGCCACGCGATCACAGGCGGCGCGACGGCAGCGACGGGGTTCGTAGGCGTGTGACATGAACGGACCACTTCCTTTCGATAAACGGTTCTCCCTCCATCTACAAAGAGGGCGCTCGCGCCTTCCCGTGACACCCGGCATTCCAGGTTTCTCCGGCCGTCGACCCGCCCGTCCACCACGAAGCCCCCGGGCCGCGCAGCCGTCATACTGGCTGACGTGACACACGCGTACCTTTCCTCCCCCGCGCCCGTGGCCCTCGCGCACCGGGGCGGGTGGCTCATCGACGACCAAGGCGTGCGCAGCACCGATCTGGAGAACACGGCCGTCGCCTTCCAGCACGCCGTCGACCTCGGCTACACCTATCTGGAGACGGACGTGCACGCCACGGCCGACGGTGTGCTGACGGCCTTCCACGACAAGACCCTGGACCGCACCACCGACCGCACCGGCGCCATCGCCTCGCTCCCCTACTCCGAGGTCTCCCGTGCCCGGGTCGCGGGCAAGGAGCCGATCCCCCTCCTGGAGGATCTCCTCGGAAGCTGGCCCGAGGTCCGTTTCAACATCGACCTGAAGACGGACCGGGCCGTCCTGCCCCTGTTGAGGGTCCTGCGACGCACCGACGCCTGGGACCGGGTGTGCGTGGGCTCCTTCGACCAGAACCGGCTGAACCGGGCCCGCCGACTCTACGGTCCGCGCGTGGCCACCTCCTGCGGCCCGGTCGAGGTGGCCCGGCTCCGGCTCTCCTCCCTGTCCCCGGTCCTGCGCCCGATCGCCGGCCGGACCCCCGTCTGCGCGCAGATCCCGCTCTCCCAGGGAGTCTTCCCCGTCCTGAGCCGGGACATGATCCGCACCGCGCACCGGCTCGGTATCCAGGTGCACGTGTGGACCGTCAACGAACCCGCGGTGATGGAGCGTCTGCTCGACGCCGGGGTGGACGGCATCATCACGGACAACACCGTGGGCCTGCGCGACCTGCTCGTCCGACGCGGCCGATGGAACCGGGAGCTCCCCGAGACCTCGAAGAACGGATAGTCCCCTCCATGCCCACCCCACCCTCTCCCCCGGCGGCGGACAACTCGCCGTCGACCGATCCCCGACAGCGCAGACGCGAACAGCGCGGCTGGTACACCTACGACTGGGCCAACCAGGTGTTCATCACCTCGGTGGTGACGGTGCTCATCGGCCCCTACCTGTCCGGGCTGGCCTGTTCCGAGGCGGGGGCCGGCGGCGACTGCTCGACACCGGGGCTGACGATCCACCCGCTCGGGTTCGATTGGTTCGGCCTGCACCCGAACTCGTTCCACCCTCTGGTGACCACGGTCGCCGGGCTGATCCTCCTGGTGATGCTGCCCATCGTGGGCGCCCTGGCCGACCACACCCGGCACAAGAAGCGGTGGCTGCTCTGGCTGGCCGCTGCGGGGTCGCTGTGCGTGAGCTCGCTGTACTTCACCGACGACTACCGCACAGCGGCGCTGATGTTCATCCTGGGCAACACCTTCTACGGCATGTCCCTGGTGGTGTTCAACGCCTTCCTGCCCGAGATCTCCACCTCCGACGAACGCAACCGCGTCTCCGTCACCGGATGGGCTCTGGCCTATCTGGGCGGCGGGCTCCTCCTCGCGGCCCACATGGGCCTGCTGGCCTCCGCCGAGAGCCTCGGGGTGTCGGAGGGACACGCGGTGCGCATCGCCTTCGCCTCGGTGGGCGTGTGGTGGCTGCTGTTCTCCATCGTCGGTATCCGACTGCTGCGTAACAGGTACGGCGCCCTGGCCGCCGAGAGCGGAGCGCCCCGCCTCGGCGCCTCGCTGAAGCAGTACTGGCGGACGCTGCGCGAGATGCGGAGCTTCCCGAACACGCTGCTGTTCCTGATCGCGTTCGTGCTGTTCAACAACGGTATCCAGGCCGTGATCTACTTCGCGGGCAGCTTCGCGAGCCAGGACCTGGGCCTGTCGCTGGCGATCCTGAGCGCCACCATCCTGCTCATCCAGTTCGTGGCCTTCGCCGGAGCCCTGATCATGGGCTGGATCGGCCGGCGCTTCGGCACGAAGAACACCGTGCTCGGCAGCCTGGTCGTCTGGTGCGGGCTGGTCACCTGCGGCTACTACCTGCCGCCCGGGGACCCGGTGCTGTTCCTCCTGCTGGGCGCGGGCATCGGCATGGTCCTGGGCGGGACCCAGTCGCTCGCGCGGGCCCTGTACTCCCTGCTCATCCCGCGCGGCCGCGAAGCGGAGTACTTCAGCCTCTTCCAGCTCGCCGACCGCGGATCGGTGCTGCTGGGCGCGGCCTCGATCACCCTGGTCGTCAACCTGACCGGCGGTTTCCGCACGGCCATCTTCTCCCTGGTGATCTTCTTCATCATCGGCGGTCTCCTGCTGTGGCGCGCCGACCTGAAGGCGGGGATCGAAGCGGCCGGGAACAAGGTGCCCGACAACCTCTGAAACGGTCCGGAACGTCCTCGGCCCCGGCGATACTGACGTGGTATCGCGGGGCCGACGGCGTTCCGAGGACACGACAGACGCGGGGGGAGTTCGGTGCGGGTACTGCACGGCGTGTGGTCCGGGGGCACGTTGACGATCTGGGCCGAGGGCGAGGCCCACGCCGACCGTCCCCCGGGTGTCCATCCCTTCACCGCCGGCCTTCCGGACCTGCGCGACCTGGTCGACCGCCTCGGCATCGATCCCTCTTCTCCGGCCGCCACCGAGCCGACCCTGTTCCTGCCCGGCGGCGCGGAGGCCCCCGCGCGCTCCGACTCGACCGACACCACGCCCTCGGAACCCCGCCCCTGGCGTGTCCCGGCCCTGGAACTGTCCCCGGCCGACGCCGACCTCCTCCTGTGCGCGCTCGCGAACCCGTCGTCCGTCGCCCTCGGCCCCGCGCTCGCCCACCTGGGCGCCGTCCACGCCTTCGCCGAACGACTGGTCGGGGCCGGCTGCGTCCTCCCCGACCTGGTCGGCGCCCCGCCCCGGGCCCGATGGCGACCCGCCCCCTCGGACACCGCCGAGGAGCACCTGGCCGCGCTGTCCGCGACGCTTCCCCCCGCCGCCACCGCCCACCTGACGGCGCGGGATCGGGCCGACGCCGACCGGCTCTGTGTTCTGGCGCCGTTGGAACTGCTCACCGACGCGGTCGCGCGCCGGCTGTCCACCGGACGAGGCCGACCTTCCGAGACCGAGGACGTCCCTCCCTCACCGGAGGCCCGCCTCGCCGCCGCGCTCACCGGGTCGCGTACCCGCGTGGACGAGGAGACCGCCGCCGCCCTGCGCGGCCCGTTGCGGGAATGGCGCTCCCGGGTCCGGGGCGCCGGTCGGGCGCGACTGCTGTTCGTCCTGCGCGAGCCCGAACCCGAGGGTCCCCGTCACGGCCCCCGCCCCTGGACCCTGGAGTTCTGGGTGCGCTCGACCACCGACCCCGGTCTGCGACTGCCCCTGGAACAGGTGTGGTCGGGCGAGGGCGGCGCCTGGCTACCCGAGGACGTGGCCTCCACCGCCCTGGCCGACCTGCGTCGGGCCGCGCGCCACTACCCCGCCCTGGGCCGGGTGCTCGGCGCCCTGGCCCCGGACCGGCTCACCATGGACACCCTCGGAGCGCAGGACTTCGTCGGGACCCACGCCGCCCGGTTGGCCGCCGCGGGTTTCTCCGTGGTGCTGCCCGAGTGGAGCGGACGCGACGGTCTCGGGCTGCGCATGACCGTCGACGAACCGCCGAAGCGGCGGGGGCGTGGCGGGGTGAGCCCCTCGGACCTGGTGGACGTCTCCTTCGAGGCGTTGTTGAACGGTCCCGAGAACGAGGCCCCGCTGACCGGGGAGGAGCTCGCCGAACTGGCGGAACTGGCCCGGCTCAAACGTTCCCTGGTGCGGGTGCGCGGACGGTGGATGGAGGTGGACCCCGAGAGTGTCGCCTCCGCCCTGGAACTGATGCGCCGTTCCGGGCGAGGGCGGATGCGCCGCGATGAGGCGCTCCGCACGGCGATCGGCGTCGCCGAGACCGCCCCGCTCCCGGTGACCGACGTGGTGGCCGACGGACCGCTGGGGGCCCTGCTCGACGGCGGGGCCAAGGCCGAACCCCGACCGATGGGCACCCCGGCCGGCTTCGAGGGGAGTCTGCGCCCCTACCAGGACCGCGGCGCCTCCTGGCTCCGGTTCCTGGGGGAGCTGGGCCTGGGCGCGGTGCTCGCCGACGACATGGGGTTGGGCAAGACCGTTCAGCTTCTGGCCCTGCTCACCGACGAACGCGCCGACGGCCCCGCGCCGGGGCCGACCCTGCTGGTGTGCCCGGTCTCCCTCGTCGGCAACTGGCGGCGCGAGGCCGAGAGGTTCGCCCCCGGGCTTCGCGTGCACGTCCAACACGGGCCCGATCGGCCTTCGGGGAACGCGTTGGCGCGGATCGTGGGCCACTGCGATCTGGTGGTGACCACCTACGGCGTGGTGGCGCGTGACGCCGAGGAACTGTCGGGGATGCCCTGGCACCGGGTGGTGTGCGACGAGGCGCAGGCGTTGAAGAACCACGACACCCGCCAGGCGCGGGCGGTGCGTTCCCTGCCCGCCGCGACCCGGATCGCGCTCACCGGCACCCCGGTCGAGAACAACCTGGGCGAGTTGTGGTCGGTGATGGAGTTCGCCAACCCCGGGCTCCTCGGCACCTCCGCCGACTTCCAGCGAACGGTGGCCGGCCGCGCCGAGGCCGAGGGCGGCGAAGGGGAGGGCACCGACCTGGTGCGCCGGTTGACCGGGCCGTTCGTGCTGCGCCGTTTGAAGACCGACCGGTCGATCATCGCCGACCTGCCGGACAAGCACCAGATGCGCACCTGGTGCACGCTCACCCCCGAACAGGCCTCGCTGTACAAGGCCGTGGTGGACGAGATGGGCGAACGCATGGCCGAGGCCGACGAGAAGGAGCGCAAGGGGCTGGTGCTGGCGACCATGTCCCGTCTCAAGCAGATCTGCAACCATCCGGCACAGTTCCTGGGCGACGGTTCGGCGTTGGCCGGGCGGTCCGGCAAGCTGGAGCGACTGGAGGCGATCCTCGGCGAGGCGGTGGCCGAGGGCGATAAGGCCCTGTGCTTCACCCAGTACGCGCGTTGGGGCGAACGTCTGACGCCCTACCTGCGCTCCCGACTCGGGGTACCGGTGCTGTGGTTGCACGGCGGCACCTCCAGGGCCGACCGGGAACGCATGACCGAGCGTTTCCAGACCATGGCCGGCCCCGCGGTCTTCCTGCTCTCGCTCAAGGCGGCCGGGACCGGACTGAACCTGACGGCGGCCAACCACGTGGTGCACGTGGACCGCTGGTGGAACCCGGCCGTGGAGAACCAGGCCACCGACCGGGCCTTCCGGATCGGCCAACGCCGGGACGTGCAGGTGCGCAAGATGGTGTGTGTGGGCACCGTGGAGGAACGGGTGGACGAGATGATCGAACGCAAGAGCGCGCTGGCCGACGGCGCGGTGACCACCGGCGAACAGTGGCTGAGCGGGCTGTCGGTGGAGGACCTGCGCGAGGTCGTGCGGTTGGCGCCCGAGGCGGTGGCGGGATGAGCTGGTCGGAACTGGTCGCCGAGGCCCTCGGCGCCTCCGGTGGGCCACCGGTGGAGCGGCTGCGCGTCCGGCCGGGCGAGGCGCTGGCCCGGGTCGGTGAACACGAGGTGAGCCTCATCCGGACCGTGTGGCCGGATACGGAGTGGTCGCGGGTCTGCGCGGCGCTGGCCTCCCAGCCGATGTTCCGGGCCCGGGTGCTGGCCGGGGAGCTGCCCGAGGCGACGGAGCGGGTGTTCGCCCTGCTGGGTCTGGACCTGGTGCCCGAGGGGTGGGGCGGCCTGGTCGCCACGTGTTCGTGCGACCGGTGGAGCGGCCGCTGTCACCATCTCTCGGCGGTGGTCCGCGCCCTGGGCGAGGAGGCCGACCGGGACCCCTTCGTATTGACGCGGTGGGCCGGCCTGGAGAAACGGTCGGTGATCGAACTGGTCGAGGGGATCGCGGCCGGAACGAAATCCCCCGAGGCCCCCGACCGTAAGAGCGGGGACGAAGACGATTCCCCGCTTTCCCACGAAGGGGAAGATGTTTCCCCGGATGTTTTCGCCTCGCGAGCACGAACGTCGTCCCCGCTTTCACCGCACGCCTTTTGGGGCACTCTCGCCCCACCCCCTCCCCCGGCACTTCCCGAGGGCTCGGGAGATCGCGTCAAGGCCGCAGCCCCAGGGCATGTCGCCGACGAGCTGCCAGGTTTCACCTCTTCTTCCAGGCCCCTTTCCCGGTCGAAGTGAGAGGCGGGAGAACCCGATCGACTTTCTTTCGTGAAACGGCACCGGGACGGGCGGAACACGGTTACGATTCGCCTGACGGCGACCCGCACCACGAGCCCTGATTGGTACCTCTCCTATGGCCGATCTCTTCCCCCCTCGCATCGACATGAAAACTCCCAGCATCGCGAGGATGTACGACTACCTACTCGGTGGGAAGGACAACTTCGAGTCGGACCGGAAGGCCTGCGAAGAGCTCGCCGCGGGTATCCCCGAACTCGTCTCCTTCGCCAACGACAACCGGGCCTTCCTCGGTCGAGCCGTCGAGTACGTGTGCTCGCGCAGGGTGGACCAGTTCCTCGACCTGGGCGCGGGGCTGCCCACCACCGACAACACCCACCAGGTGGCCCAGCGGGCCGATCCCGGGGCACGGGTGCTCTACGTCGACCACGACCCCATCGTGCTCGCCCACGGCCGCGCCCTCCTGGGCGAGAACGGCACGACCGCCTTCCTGCTGGCCGACATCCGCGACCCCGGCCCCATCCTGAGCTCCCCCGAGGCCATCGACCTGCTCGACTTCGACCGGCCGGTCTGCGTCATGCTGGTCTCCCTGCTGCACTGCCTGCCCGACGACAGCGACCCCTTCGGCATGGTGCGCTCGCTCATGAAGCGGCTGGCCCCCGGCTCCGCCGTCATCTACTCGCACATCGTCTCCGACGATCACGAGGCCGCCGCCTGGATGACCGAGAAGATCCTGGGCTTCGGCACCCCCTGGGGCCGCGTCCGCAGCCCCGAGGAGGCCTCCCGGGCCTTCGAGGGCCTGGAGTTGGTCAGCCCCTGGCTCGACGACCGTGACGAGGGCCCCCGGACCGTGGACTGCTCGACCTGGCGTCATGAGGACCGGCCGCCGGTCTTCCGCCCCGAGGCCCCCTCCGTCAAGCGTTGGGAACTGGCCGGGGTCGCCTTCAAGCCATGACCGAGCGGGCCCGGCGCGTCTCGCCGGGCCCGTCCCGTGTCCCTAGGCTCCGTGTCCCATCAGCCGGTCGAGCTCCGATCCGGACAGGGACTCCGTCAGCCCGTCCAGACGCCCGTGCTCGGCGATCTCCCGGGCCGAACGCAACGCGTGGGTCAGCGCGATCTTCGACAGCCCCGACCCCAGGCTCACCCTGCGGGCCCCCAGGGCACCCAGTTCCGCCACCGTCGACCGGGCCGCGGCACCGGCCGCCAGGACGTTCACCGGGGCCTCCACCGAGGCGCACACGCGCCGGATCGCCTCCGTGTCCGGCAGGCCGGGAGCGTACAGCACGTCCGCTCCGGCTCGCTCGAACTCCCGAAGCCGGGCGATGGTGTCCTCCAGATCCGGCCGCCCGTACAGGAAGTTCTCCGCCCGCGCCGTCAGCGTGAACCGGAACGGCAGACGTCGTGCCGCCTCGACGGCGGCCTCGACCCGCTCCACCGCCTCCGCGAGGGGTCGGATCGGCGCTGCCGGGTCACCGGTGGCGTCCTCCACCGACCCGCCGACCGCCCCCGTCGCCCCGGTCAGGGTGATCGTGCGCGCCACCTCCGCCGGTTCCTCGCCGAAACCGCTCTCCAGGTCCACCGAGACCGGAAGGTCGGTGGCGACGGCGATCGCCTTGGCGTTGCCCAGGGTCTCGCCCCGGTCCACCAGCCCCGCCCCGTCGGCGCGGCCCAGGGAGTGCGCCAACCCGGCGCTGGTGGTGCCCAGCGCGACGAAGCCCGCCTCGGCCAGCAGGCGGGCCGAACCGGCGTCCCAGGCGTTGGCCAGGACGAAGGCGCCCGGCCCCCCGTGCAGTGCGTGGAAGCGTTCGCCCCGCTCGCGCAGGGTCTCCTCCAAGGTGTCCATGTTCCTCTTCTCGCGGTCAGGGGGCGGTGGCGGTCAGGTGCTCGACGAGGAGGGCGTTCGTCCGGTTCGAACGCTCCCAGGACAGCAGGTGGGCGGCGTTCTCCACCAGCGCGTTCCGGGCGCCGGGAATCTCCTCGGCGAGCACCGAACCGTGTTCCTCGAACGGGGTCGAGGGGTCCTCGGTCCCTGAGACCACCAGGGTGGGCGCGACGATCCGCCCCAGGTCGGCACGGGTGTCGTGGCCCTCGATGGCCCCGCAGCATCCGGCGTAGCCCCGATCGGAGGTGTCCGTGATCTGGGAGCGCAGCCGGGCGACGTCCTCGGGGTGTTCCTTCGCGTAGTCGGGCGTGAACCATCGCTCCACCACCCCGGGGGCCAGGGCACCGGTCCCCTGGTCCAGGGCCACGGCGGCGCGGTCGCGCCAGTTCCGCGCGGGCCCCATGTACGGGGAGGTGGACATCAGGACGAGACGGTCGATCCGCTCGGGGGCCTCGATCGCCAACCACTGGCCGATCATGCCGCCGAGGGAGAGCCCCGCGTAGTGGGCGCGTTCGATGCCCAGCCGATCCAGCAGGGCGAGGACGTCTCCGCCCAGGTCGGCCATGGTGTAGGGGCCCTCGGGGTCGGGTGAGCCGCCGTGGCCCCGGTGGTCGATCCGGATCAGACGGAAACGCGCGGACAACGCCTCGACCTGGGGTTCCCACATGTCGAGGGTGGAGCCGAGCGACCCTCCCAGCACCAGGGGCGGTGCGTCCGCCGGTCCGTGCACGGTGTGGTGGAGTTCGACGCTCATCCGTCCGCCTCTTTCGACTCTCGTTACGGTCCCCGGCCGGTCCTACCCGTGCCCCGTTCGGTGAACACCGTACGCCGGGGCGGAGACGTTCGAACGGGACGGCGCGGCCGGGTCAGCCGACCTCCTCCTCGATCTCGGTGGCGCGGGCCCTGTGGCGGCGGACTGCGTCCCGGTTCCCGCAGACGGGCGAGCAGTAGCGTCGACGGCCGTTGCGCGAGAAGTCGGCGTAGACGTTCGCGCAGCCGCGGGCGGCGCAACGTCCCAGACGCTCCATGCCCCGGCCGGTCAGGTGCAGGGCGGTGCCCACGGCGATCAGGGAGGCGACCTGCCGGTGGGCGGGCAGCAGGTCCGGGCGGTAGTGCAGATGCCATCCGGTGCCCGCGTGGTCGGTCAGCCGGGGCGGGCCGGAGAACTCCTCCAGCAGGAGGTTGAGCCGTTCGGCGCGGCTCGGGAGGTCGGGCGCCTCGATCACCCCCTCCCAGCGGCGCAGGAACCCTCGGACCGCCTCCAGGTCCTCGCCCGTGACGGCGCGCTCCAGGAGGAGACGGTGCTCCGAACAGCGTCGTTCCAGATCCTCGGGGTGTTCCGGGGGATGGTTGACCAGGTCCACGGCGAGGGTGAGCGGATCCTGACCGTAAGGGTTCAAGTGCATGGACCCATGACATCAGAGGGCGTTCTCACCCCCGCGCGAGGATCCCCCCTTCCAGGGTCCGGATCAGGGTGGGCGTCGGCCTTGCGCCCCCGCCTCACCACCTGCGATCCTGCTCCGACCCCGGCCGGAACGTGATCCGCGACACGACGCCCCGCACACGGGCTCCCCGCCGGGCACCCGGAACGATGGCACGCACCCGGCTCCGAGCCGTACTGGAAGGGACAACGTGACCGACGCACACACCACACCGCACATCGCCGAGCAGGCGGGCACACTCCTCCTGGGAGGTGATCTGCGCGTACACCGACTGGGCTTCGGCGCGATGCGGATCGTCGGCGAAGGGGTGTGGGGCCCGCCCCGCGACCGGGACGAGGCCCTCGCGGTGCTGCGCCGGACGGTCGAGCTGGGCATCGACTTCATCGACACCGCCGACTCCTACGGTCCGCAGATCAGCGAGCAGCTCATCAAGGAGGCCCTCTACCCCTATCCGGAGGGTCTGGTCATCGGCACCAAGGCCGGTTTCGCCCGGACCGGCCCCGCCCAGTGGCACAAGCTGGGGCGTCCTGAGTACCTCAAGCAGCAGGTGGAGCTGAGCCTGCGCAATCTGGGCGTGGAGCGCATCGACCTGATGCAGCTGCACCGGATCGACCCCGAGGTGCCGCTGGCCGACCAGCTCGGCGCCCTGGTGGAGCTCCGGCGCGAGGGCAAGATCCGACACATCGGGTTGAGCGAGGTGAGCGTGGACGAGCTGTCCGCGGCCCGCGCCATCGCCCCGATCGCCTCGGTACAGAACCGGTACGCCCCCTCGTTCCGCCAGTCGGAGGACGTGTTGGAACAGTGCGAGAAGGACGGGATCGCCTTCCTGCCCTGGGCGCCGGTGGATCGCGGGGAGATGGCCGCGCCCACCTCCCCGTTGGCCTCGATCGCCGCCGAACACGGGATCAGCCCCGTACAGCTCGCGCTGGCCTGGCTGCTGCACCGTTCCCCCGTGATGCTGCCGATCCCGGGGACCTCCCGGGTGGCGCACCTGGAGGAGAACACCGCGGCCGCGGCGGTGCGCCTGTCCGAGGACGAGGTCGAGCGCATCGGCCGTTTCCTGTCCTGACGCCCTCGGGCCGGGGCGTCCTCGCGCGCCCCGGCCCGGCCGCGCCTCAGGTGTCCTTCTCGTCCTTCTCCCGGGCGGAGCGGACCTCGGCGATGACCCGCGCCGCCGCCGCGTCCGGGTCCTCGTGCTCCCAGATCCGGACGACCCGCCACCCCTCGTCGAGGAGCCGTTCGGTGGTCTCCTTGTCACGGGCGCGGTTGGCCCGGACCTTCTCCGCCCAGTAGGCGGCGTTGGTCGCCGCCACCGTGTGGTGTTCGGGGCATCCGTGCCAGAAGCAGCCGTCGACGAACACGGCGACCCTGAGCCGGGTGAACACCAGATCGGCGGTGCGTCGGAAGCCCGGCAACGGCCGGGCCGAGACCCGGTAGCGCAGCCCCGCCGCGTGGACACGGCGTCGGATCGCCAGCTCGGGTCGGGTGTCGCGGCCCTTGTTCGACCGCATGCTCTTACGCGTGCCCTCGTTCGCCGCCCGCGTCGGTCTCCGTACGTCCACGGGTCGATCCTAGGCCCGACGTTCCCCGTTCGGTTCGCCGCTCCGATACACCTGATCTATCTTGAAACCCATGCTCACGGACGACTCGATCAACATCGTCGACCTGTTCGCGGGGTGCGGCGGGCTCACCACGGGCTTCCACTCCTTCCGCGCCCCGGGTCGCGACGGCTCCCCCTTCCGTACCGTGGGCGCGGTCGAGCACGACATCGCGGCGGCCTCGACCTACGCCGCCAATTTCGGGGCGCACACGGGGATCGAGCGGATCCACGCGGGCGACATCGAGGAGTGGGATCCGGCCGTGATCGAGGATCCGGTGGACGTGATCCTCGGCGGCCCTCCGTGCCAGGGGTTCTCCCTCCTCAACAAGAGGAATCTGATCAAGGACCTGAACGACGAACGCAACGTGCTCTGGCGCGAATATGTGCGGGTGGTGCGGGCGCTGCGGCCGAAGGTGTTCGTGATCGAGAACGTCGGCCGTTTCCTGGACTCCGACGAGTTCTCGCTCCTGCGGGGCGAGACCGAGAGGCCGGACGGGCTGCTGCGCGAGTACGAGCTGGCCGAGGCGAGGGTGCTGAACGCGGCCGACTACGGGGTTCCGCAGACCCGTCGTCGGGCGTTCGTCCTGGCCACGCGCCGTGATGTCCGCGCCGCCCATCCGTCGGGGCTCGGGCTCGGCTATCCCGACCCCACCCACGCCAAGGTGGTCGTGGACCGCAGGCGGGCGCGTCGCCCGGTGAACCCCGCCCCCGCGCTGCCGCCCTGGGAGAGCGTCCGGTCGATCTTCGCCGGCTCTCCGCCCACCACGCGGACGACCGAACTGCCGGCCCGCTTCTGCGCCCCTTTGGGGGTACGGCTTCCGGGAAGCTACCTGACCTCCGAACTGCACGTGGGTCGTAACCCCGAACCGTTGTCGTTGGAGCGTTACAAGGCGATCCCGCCAGGGGGTAACCGTAACGACCTGCCCGCGGAGCTGTCCACGAAGGCGTGGTTGCGGCACAAGAACGGCTCCGGGGACGTGATGGGGCGGTTGTACATCGACCGTCCCTCGGTCACCATCCGTACCGAGTTCTTCAAGCCGGAGAAGGGGCGCTACCTGCATCCCACGGCGCACCGTCCCATCACCCATCTGGAGGCGGCGCGGATCCAGGGGTTCCCCGACGACTTCCGCTGGTGCGGCGGCAAGTCGCAGATCGCCCGGCAGATCGGCAATGCGGTTCCGGTGGGGTTGGCGGCGGTATTGGCGGGCGAGGTGTACCGCTATCTGGCCGAAGCGGGCGCGGTGGCCGTGCCCCCGCGCCGGGCGGCCGGCTGAACACCGGGGCGTGGGGATCTGCCGGGTACGGTCAGCCCGGACGCTGGCGGAACACCTGGAGACGCATGTCGTAGTACTTCTCGGTCTCGCCGACCCATTCCATGCCGAGTCTGCGCGCGACGGAGATGGCCCGTTCGTTGTTGGGGCGGGCGACCGCGAAGACCTCCTCGATCCCCTGGCTGAAGGCCCAGGAGATGATGGCCTGGCTCGCCTCGGTGGCATAGCCCTGGCCCCAGAGATCGGGGCGGACGGCCCAGCTCAGTTCGAAGTCCTCCTCGAAGGGCGGGAGCAGCCTCAAGGCGAGCCCTCCCACCAGTTCACCGTCCTCCTTCCGAACGATCGCCCAGCGCCCGGCGGGCGGGATCAGGTTGGGCCCCGCCTCGATCCAGGCGTGGAGCACCGAGCGCATGGCGCGGATGTCGGTCACCGGGTGCCATTCCGGTGTCAGCCAGTGCGTGACCTCTTCGGCCCCGTAGACGCTCAGGGCCGCGTCGGCGTCGCCCAGCTCCCACTCCCTGATGAGGAGTCGGTCGGTCGGCAGCTGAAGGCTCATACTCACCACGTTAACCCGGACAAAAGGCCCCGAACAGGGGGTTCACGCCCTGTTTCCGGTCTTCCTTCGGCCATGGGCCTCGTCAGTAGGTGATGTCCCAGGCCATCACGCCGGAGACGGCGGCGGACCAGGCGAACCCGACCAGGGCCACCAGGACGACGGTCCCGGCGAGGACACGGAACCACCGCTCCCTGGCCCGAAGATCGCGGACGACCACCGCGGCCGCGGGCAGGACCCCGAGGGCCCCCAGGAGCGTGAGCCCTTGGGCCGAGCGGATGAGGCTCCAGGCCACGTCCCAGGTCCCGGTCGCCTCGGGAACGATCCAGGCCCACAGCGCCGTCGCCGCCAGGGCGCAGACCACCGCGCCCTTGGTCAGGACACGGGCGATCCGGCCGTCGCGGGCACGAGGCTCCCCTTTCAGGCTCCTGCGGACGAGGGCCGAGATCGGCCAGGACAGCGCGGCCAGGAGCAGGATCGCGAGGGAGACACCGAGGACGGTCAGGGCCGTGGGGGCCTCACGTACGGTGTCGACCCTGGTCATCGTGAGCGCCGCGCCGAACCCGAGGTCCCGGACCTCCCGGTCGTCGGCGCGCATGACGAGGATCCGGTCCCCCTCCATCTCGCGCCACACCCACGGCGCGATCTCCTCATAGGCGGCGGGGGCGCCGGTCGTGGGGTCCGGGGAGACGACGATGGTGCCGTCCGGGCGGGCCGTGACCCGGGTCTGTTCGAACAGGTCCCGGACGGCGAGGAAGGTGCTGTGCGACGAACGCGAGGAGACATAGCGGCCCTCGGCCATCGCCGCGTGCTCCTCCCGGGTCGGACTGATGGAGATGTCCTCCGCGTCCTCTCCGTCCTCCTCCCCGGCCGGGAGGTAGCGGTCGGTGAACCCCTCGGTCACGGCGTCGAGGACCCGGGCGGCCGAGTACTCGTCGTGGCCGTTGCTGTTGAGGGAGACGAAGATCCCGGTGCCCTCGTCGGGGTGGAGACGGATACGGGAGTGGAAGAACGCGCTGTCCCCGTCGTAGCCGAGGATCCGTCGACCGCCGCGATCCTCCTCCAGGAGGCCGAGGGTCGCGCGGGGTCCTTCGGCCAGGGTGCCGAGGGTGTCGGCGTCCAGGCCTGGTTCGCGCATCAGGTCGAGGCTCTCGGAGGGCAGCGGCCCCGGTCCCTCGCCGTCCTCCAGGAGGGCGAGCATGAAGCGGGCCATGTCCACGGCCGTGGTGGACAGGGCCCCGGAGGGCGCCGAGGCGCTGCCCTCGAACCACGTCGGGCGTGAGTCGTCGGTCTCGTAGCCGTCGGAGGGCCAGGTGTCACCGTCGTAGAGGGTGTCCTGGTGGAAGTCGGAGTCGGACATGCCGATCGGGTCGAGGACGTTCTCGCGAACGTGGTCCTCGAAGGTGTCCCCGGTGACGCGTTCGATGATGTGGCCGACCAGGGCGTAGCCGTACTCGGAGCGGGAGGGGACGGTCCCGGGTTCGTGGACCTGCTCGGGAGGGTCGGTCGTCAGGCGGACGCGCAGGTCGACCTCGCCGTCGTCGAGCAGGGTCCGCCCCCGGTACCGCTCCTCGTAACCGCCGGTGTGGGTCAGCAGGTGGCGCAGGGTGACCGGGGTGTCGAAGGAGCTCGGCGGCGCGAAGTCGAGGTATTCGGTGACGTCGGTGTCCAGGTCCAGTTCGCCGGACTCGACGAGGAGCATCGCCGCGGTGGCGGTCACCGGTTCGGACAGCTCGCCCACCTGGAAGAGGTTCTCCTCCGGGTCCACCGGTGTGGCGACGACGTCTCCGGCGGCGGTCTCGCCGTACTCGTAGCCGGTGCCCGTCTCGGAGTAGCCGTAGCCGCGCGAGGTGAGGATCTCGCCGTCGGCGACCACGCTCACGGTGGCACCGGCGATCCCCTCGGTCTCCAGGGCGGCGGGCAGGGTTCCGTCGAGCCAGGCCTCGACGTCGTCCCGGGTGGGCTCTTGGGGCCCGGCCGGACGGGGCACCGGAGGCGCGGGCGAGGTGGAGGGCATGTGCGGGGCGCATCCCATGGCCAGCAGGGCCGTCGCGGTGACGGCCAGGACCGTTCGACGTATCCGGCCTCGGCCCCCGAGGGCGACCCGGCTCGATCTCGGCGAGCCGGGGTCTCCGGTGTCGGGGGCGGTGGCGGGGTTCACTGATCACTCCTGTTCACGAACGGTCGTGGGGGATGTGCGCCCGTCTCTGATGTCGAAAGTCCGTTCTCGGTTCGTGTTCCGGTGGGGAGCCCCCTGCTCGCAAAGGGCTTGCGTAAAAATTTTCGCCACAGCGACGTTTTCTTGCGACAATGCGTATCCCCTTACCCTCTAGGACCCTGGAGCGACCCGTATGCGTTTCCGCCACGACCCCCACCACGACGGCTCCCCCGACCACGTGACCTTCCACGAACACCACGCCCGCCTCCGGGTGCGGGTCCCCGGCGGCGCGGACGGGGTCTATCTGCGCGTGGTGGAGGACGGCGAGGCGCGTCTGGTGGAGACCGAGGTCGAGGCGGAGCGCGACGGCGTGGTCGTCTACGGCGTCGACCTGCCCCTGCTGCCGGTGGTCACCCCCTACCGGTTCGCGATCATCCGGGATCGGCGCTACACCTGGTTGAACCAGGAGGGCCCGCACGATCACGAGGTGACCGACGACGGCGACTTCCGGATCCTCGAGGCTCCGAACCCGCCCTCCTGGGTCACCGGAACCTCCGTCTACCAGGTCTTCCCCGACCGCTTCGCCCGGGACGACGACGGGGTGGAGCCGCCGACCGAACACCCCGAGTGGGCTCTGCCCCGCTCCTGGGACGACGAGCCCGCCGGGTTCGGGCCCCTGGCGCCCCGCGAGTACTTCGGCGGCACGTTGGAGGGGGTGCGCCGACACCTGGAGCACCTGGTCGAGTTGGGCGTCGAGGTCCTGTACATGACGCCCTTCTTCCCCGCCGGGTCCACCCACCGCTACGACGCCTCCTCCTTCGACGAGGTCGACCCGTGGTTGGGCGGCGACGCGGCCCTGTCCAGGCTGATCGAGCGGGCCCGCGAGCTGGGTCTGCGGGTGATGGGGGACCTCACCACCAACCACACCGGTGACCGGCACGAGTGGTTCCTCGCCGCACGAGCCGACGTGGACTCCCCCGAGGCCGGCTTCTACCACTTCGTCGACCACCCGGACGACTACGTGAGCTGGCTGGGCGTGCGTTCCCTGCCCAAGCTCGACCACACCGACCCCGGGCTGCGCGAGCGGATGTACGAGGCCGACGACTCGGTGCTGCTGGCGCGGTTGGTCGGCGAGGACGCGCTGGACGGCTGGCGGATCGACGTGGCCAACATGACCGGCCGGCTGGGCGCCCTGGACATCAACCACGAGGTGTCGGGCCGGATCGCGGAGCGCGTGCGCGAGGTCGCGCCGCAGGCCTGGCTGCTGGGCGAGCACTTCTACGACGCGGGCCCCGATACCCGGCACGACGGATGGCACGGGGTGATGAACTACGCGGGGTTCACCCGGCCGGTGTGGGCCTGGCTGAACACTGGCCCCGAAGGGGTGCGCTACGCGGCCACGCACACCTCGGCGCCGCTGCCCTCCCAGGGGGCCGTGGAGACGGTGCGGGCGCTGCGGGCGACCAACGCCGGAATGCCCTGGCGGGTGCGCACGCACAGCGTGAACGCGTTGAGCACCCATGACTCGGCGCGGTTCCGGACCGCGGTCGGCGATCCCCTGCTCCAGATCCTGGGCGTGGCCGCCCAGGCGACCCTGCCCGGCGTCCCGTTCGTCTTCGCGGGCGACGAGATCGGACTGACCGGCAGGGACGGGGAGAACTCGCGGACCCCGATGCCCTGGCACCGGCCCGAGACGTGGGACCGCGAGGTGTTCGAGGCCCACCGGCGCCTGCTGGCCCTGCGCCGTGAGCTGCCGGCCCTGAGCGAGGGCGGCCTGCGCTGGCTGGACGCGGGCGAGCACCACATGACCTTCCTGCGCACCCTGGGCGAGCAGGTGGTCCTGGCGCATCTGACCGACGGCGCGCACGGGCCCACGAGCGCCACGGCGACCGACCTGGGCCTGCGAGAGGCGACGGTGATGGAGAGCGTCGGGGAGGTCGAGGTCTCCTTCGACGACGGGGTGGAGCTGTCCGCCCGGGGGCCGGGTCTGGTGATCGCGGTGGGTTCACGCGACGGCCTCTGACCCGGGCCCCGCCCCGGCGGGGGCGTCACACCCTCCCCGGGGCCCTCCGCAGGACGCTCCGGATGTCCTCGGTGATCCGTTCGACCAGCGCTCCGGTGCGGCCGGTGAAGTAGAAGTGCCCGCCGGGCAGGGTGTGGTGGCGGATGTCGCCCTCGACGTGGTCGGCCCACCCGGAGAGGCGTTCGGGCGGCATCCCCTGGTCGTCGGCGCCGCCGAACACCGACACGGGGACGGTCAACGGCGCGGCCCGGGGGTCGGGGTTCCAGGTGTCGACCAGTTCGAGGTCGGCGCGCATCAGGGGCTCGACGTAGGACCACAGGTCGGGGTCCTCCAGGGCGCTCCTGGGGGTACCGCCCATACGGACGATCACCTCGCGGAGGCCCTCCGCGGAGAACAGGTGTCGGGGCCGGCGCCGTTCGGCCCCGGGGGTCGGACTCCAGGCGGAGGCGCCCAGCCAGATCGGCGGCGTGTCGGTGAGGCGCCGGGTCATCTCGTAGGCGACCAGAGCGCCCATACTGTGGCCGAAGAGGGCGTAGGGCCGGTCGAGTTCGGGGCGTACGACCTCGCACAGGTGATCGGCCAGGGCGCCGGCATCCCGGAGGGGTTCGGCCTCGATCCGGCGGGCCCGCCCCGGGGCGTCCAGGAGGCAGACCTCCCAGTCGGCGGGGAAGTGCCGTACCCATCCGCGATATCCCAGGTGGGATCCGCCCGCGTGGTGCAGGACGAAGATCCGGAGCGTGCTGTGGGGGACGGGTCTGATCCGGGTCAGGGCACCCTCGGGCACGGTTCCGACCACCTTCCTACTTGTGGGTAACAACGCGAACCTACCAGTGAGTAATAAACCTGGCGAAACCGATCACCTCCCTGGTCTCCGGCTTCCCGCCTCCGGTGCCTCCACCGGCGCTCGAGGGTAGGTACATCGCGAGCCCCGCCCCCACGGAAAGGCCCGCCATGGAGCGCACACACGTCGTCGAAGCACTCGACGCCCCGGTCGAGGTCGTCGTCGACCGCTGGGGCATTCCCCACATCAGGGCCCGGAGCGCCGGCGACGCCTTCGTCGCCCAGGGCTTCACCGCCGCCCGCGACCGTCTGTTCCAGTTGGACCTGTGGCGCCGTCGCGGCCTGGGACTGCTCTCCCAGGCGCTTGATCGTGCTTTTGTGGATCATTCCGCGCTCGCGTGGCCAGGCTTCCTCTCACGGCGCCGACATCACTCGGACAGCCAAACCCGGGCTGCCCCTCGCTCGTCGTCTGGCGAGAGATCACCTGGCGGCCGCTCGCCACGGATCGGCTCCGCCGATGCCGAACGAAAGCATCCACAAAAACACTCCCTGGCCCCTCCCACGTGGAACGGGACCGGGCCGCCCGACTCTTCCTGTACCGGGGCGACATGGCCACCGAGTGGTCCTCCTACGGTGAAGGGGTACGCGAGGCCGCCGAACGCTTCACCGCCGGGATCAACGCCTACATCCGCCTCACCGAACTCGAACCCGATCTTTTGGGCCCCGACTTCGCCGCCCTGGGCACGACCCCGTCCCGCTGGTCGCCCGAGGACCTGTGCCGGATCCGCTCCCACGGGCTGTACGCCAACGCCGAGAAGGAACTGGCCCGTGCCCTCACCCTGCGCGATCTCGGCCCCGAGGCCGAGGACCTGCGCGCGGTCCGCGAGCCGCGCCTCCCCCTCCGTCTCCCCGAGGGGTTCGACCCGGACGTACTACGGCCCGAGGTCCTGGACGTGTACCGCCTGGCCTGCGCTCCCGTCGACCTGTCCGGCGCCCGGCCCCGCCCCGCGCCGCTCGAACCCGACGGCAGCAACAACTGGGTGATCTCGGGCGAACGCACCGCCACTGGGCGCCCTCTCCTGGCCAACGACCCGCACCGGACCGTCGGTGCCCCGGCCCTGCGCCACATCACCCATCTGAGCTGCCCGGAGTTCGACGTGATCGGCGCGGGCGAACCGGCGCTGCCGGGGGTGTCCATCGGCCACAACGGTCACGTGGCCTTCGGGCTGACCATCTTCCCGATCGATCAGGAGGACCTGTACGTCCACGAGCTCCACCCCGACGATCCCGGGCTCTACCGCCACCACGGCTCTTGGCGCCCCTTCGAGAGGACGACCGAACGGATCCCGGTCCGGGGCGGCCCCGCCCACGAGGCCGAGCTGGTCTTCAGCCTCTACGGACCCGTGGTGTACACCGATCTCGAACGCCGCGCCGCCGTGGTCGTACGCGCCGCCTGGCTCGACCACGGCATGGCCCCTTACCTGGGCTCGGTCCGGTACATGCGGGCCCGCGACGGTCGAGGGTTCCGCGAGGCCCTGCGGGTGTGGGGCACGCCCGGGGAGAACCAGGTCTATGCCGACACCGAGGGTGACTTCGGCTGGATCGCCGCCGGACGGGTGCCGGTCCGTACCCGAGGCGACGGCTCCATGCCGGTCCCCGGCGACGGCGGCCACGAGTGGGCGGGATCGCGCTCCGGATCGGACCTGCCGACCGCGCGCCGTCCCGCCTCGGGGTGGTTCGCCTCGGCCAACGAGAACAACCTCGGTCGAGCCCGGGCGTGGACGCCGTTCACCGTCACCCGCGACTGGGCCCCGCCCACCCGCTACGAGCGCATCGCCGAGGAGCTGTCCTCACGGACCGGATGGACGGTCGAGGACGTCTGCCGGCTCCAGTCCGACGTGGTGAGCCCGGTCGCGCGCGCGGCCCTGGCCTCGCTGGGCCGCCACTCCGACGCCCTCGCATCGGCCGGGCCGGACACCCGGCGGGCCTGGCGGCTCCTGCGCGGCTGGGACGGCTCCATGGCCGTCGACCTCCCCCAGCCGACCTTGTTCGAGCACTGGTTCCGCCACCGCCTCCTGCCCGCCCTGCTGAGGGAACGACTCCTCCCCCTGGTCGGAGCCGACCGGGTCGAGGAGGCCGTCCGCGGCGTCTCCCCCGGTCGGGACACGGCGCTCGACCCCCGGATCGGCCTGAACCTGTTGGAGGAGGCGGTCGAGAGCGGCGAGATCGGCCCGGTGGCGCGTTCCCTGGCCCTGGCCCACCGGGACCTGGTCGACCGCTCGGGGCCTCTCGGGCCGGCGTGGAACTGGGGAGAGCACCACTTCGCCCGGCTCGATCATCCTCTCGCCCGGGCCGAGGACCCGCCGGCCTGGGCGTTCGGACGCCGGGTCCCCCGCCCGGGCGGCGCCGACACCGTGAACCTGACCGCCTACGACTCCTCGGGGCGCCAGTACCACGGCGCCTCCTTCCGGATCGTGATCGACGTGGGCGGCTGGGATCATTCGGTGGCGATCAACGCCCCGGGGCAGAGCGGGGACCCTCGGAGCCCGCACTACGACGACCTGACCGACCGGTGGGCCCGGGACGCGTACTTTCCGCTGCTGTACTCCCGGGAGGCGGTGGACCGCCATCGGACGGAGATCCTCCATCTGCTTCCTCCGGGGTGACCGCGCGGGCCAGACGGGCGGAGAGCTCCGCGATACGGTCGACGAACCCCTCGGGCCCCTCCACCGTGAAGTCCAGACCGGTCAGGGCCAGCACCATCGCCATCCACTCGTGGGAGTCGACCCGGGCCGTGTAACGGGCCCGGTCCGCCCCGACCGGCTCCAGGGTCCCGTCCACCCGCACCAGCCGCGCGGCCACCTCGCCGGCCGAGGCGTGGAAGAGCACGGTCACGGTGTGCCGCTCCTCCGCGCGACCGAACCGGCGCTCCAGGTGGTCGGCCAGGTCCCGGGCCGGCGGCTCCCTGCGGGTGTAGGGGGCGTGGGTGGGGGTCGCCTCGACGATCCGGTCCAGCCGGAAGGACCGCCAGTCCTCGCGTTCGTGGTCCCAGCCGAACAGGTACCAGCGCCGCCGGAGCAGGATCAGCCGGTAGGGGTCGACCCGACGTCGTCGTTCGGCCCCGTCGCGGCCCCGGTGGAGCAGCCGCACCCGATGCCCGGCGGCCACCGCCTCGCCCAGGGTCGTGACCAGGTCGGCCGAGGGCCCGGGCCAGACCCTCCGCCCCGGGTCCACCGCCGCCGACAGGGAGGCGGCGCGTCGGGACAGCCGTGAGGGCAGAACCCGTTCGATCTTGCCCAGGGCACGCTCGGCCCCCTCCTCCACGTCCTCGACCCCGCTGAGCCCGCCGGCCACCATACGCAGCCCCAGGGCGACGGTGACGACCTCGTCGTCCTCGAACATCAGCGGCGGAACGGCGTTGCCCGCCACCAGACGGTAGTGGCCGCCGGGGCCGCGCAGACTCTCCACCGGATAGCCGAGCTCGCGCAGGCGGTCGATGTCACGGCGCAGGGAGCGCGGGCTGGTGTCCAGGGCCTCGGCCAGGGCCGCCCCCGACCAGGAACGGCCGTTCTGGAGGAGCGAGAGCAGGCGGAGCATCCGCCGTCCGGTGTCGGCCATGGTCGACATTCTCCTCGAATTGTGGCCGGATTCCGACCACAACCTTTCCTAGCGTGGCGACATGAACACTCCAGACCTCGACCGCCCGGGGATCACCGTGGTCGGCGCTCGCGAGAACAATCTGTGGGACGTCGACGTGACCCTGCCCCGCGAACGGCTCATCGTGTTCACCGGGGTGTCCGGCTCGGGCAAGTCCTCCCTGGTGTACGACACGATCGCGGCCGAGTCGCGACGCCGGCTCGACGAGACCCACGACAGCTTCGCCCGGAGCAGGCTGGCCCGGCCGCGCACCCCCGACGTCGACCGGATCTCCCGACTGACGGTGACCCTGGCCGTGGATCAGCGCCGGTTCGGCGGCAACGCGCGTTCGACGGTGGGGACCGCCACCGACCTGGCCGCGCCGATGCGCTTGCTGTTCTCCCGGATCGGGACCCCCGCCGCCGGGTACTCGCCGGCATTCTCGTTCAACGACCCGAGCGGGATGTGCCCGGGGTGCGAGGGCCTGGGCACCACCCGGCGCATCGACACCGACGAGCTGTTGGACCCGGCGCTGTCCCTGGACGAGGGCGCGATCCGCCTGCGCGCCTTCGCCCCCGGCACCTGGCGTTGGAAGCGCTACGTGCACTCGGGACTGTTCGACCGCTCCGCGCCCGTGGGCTCCTACACCCCCGAGCAGAGGGATCTGCTGTTGCACGCCGAGAACCTGCGCCCGCCCGACCCGGACCCGGAGTTCCCCGTCACCGGGGTGTTCGAGGGGGTCGTACCCCGGATCACCCGGAGCCTGCTGGACACCGAACGGCCGAACGAACGCGACCGGGCCGACCTGGAGCGGGTGGTGCGACGGGGCATCTGCGACCTGTGCGGGGGCGCCCGGTTGAACCGGGCGGCGTTGGAGTGCCGGATCGGCCGGTACAACATCGCCGACCTGTGCGCGATGCCGATCGTCGAGCTCGCCGGGGTGGTGGCCGGGATCGACGACCCCCGGGTCGCCCCGGTGACGGCCGCGCTGGCGGAGCGGCTGCGCGGTCTGGAGGAGGTGGGGCTGGGCTACCTCTCCCTGGACCGGGTCTCCTCGACCCTGTCCGGTGGCGAGGCCCAGCGGGTCCGTCTCGTCCGGCATCTGGGCGGATCGCTCACCGGGCTGACCTACGTGCTCGACGAGCCCGGCGCGGGGCTGCACCCCTCGGACGTGCGTCGGCTCATCTCGCTGCTCACCCGGCTGCGGGACGAGGGCAACACGGTGCTGGTGGTGGAGCACGATCCGACCATGATCGCCGCCGCCGACCACGTCGTGGACCTGGGGCCGGGCGCGGGGAGCGCGGGCGGACGGATCGTGTACCAGGGGTCGGTGAAGGGGTTGCGCCAGGCCGACACCCCCACGGGACGCCTCCTGCGCGCGGAACGACGGCTGCGCGAAGAGCCGCGGACGCCCGACGGCCACGTGGAGATCCGCGACGCGCGGCTGCACAACCTGCGCGGGATCGACGTGTCCCTGCCCACCGGAGTGCTGACCGTGGTCACCGGTGTGGCGGGGTCGGGCAAGAGTTCGCTGGTGCACGGAGAGCTGCCCCGGGTCCGCCCGGACGCGGTGGTGCTCGACCAGGGGCCACTGCGCGGAGGTCCGCGATCCACCCTGATCACGGCGTTGGGGATCCAGAACGCGGTGCGGGGGGCGTTCGCCCGCGCGCACGGGGTGGCACCGGGATGGTTCAGCGCCAACTCCACCGGGGCCTGCCCGACCTGCCGTGGGCGCGGCGTGATCATCACCGACCTCGCCTTCCTGGAGGAGGTGGAGACCGTCTGCGAGGACTGCGACGGGTTGCGTTTCAACCGGCGCGCCCTGTCCTACACCCTGGCGGGGCACAGCGTCGCCGACGTGTCGGCGATGTCGGCCGCCCGGGCGCGGGCGTTCTTCGATGGTGTGGCCGGGGTCGAGGTCACGGGGGCGTTGGAACGGCTGGATCGGGTCGGGCTGGGGTATCTGCCGCTGGGCCGTTCCCTGGACACGCTCTCCGGCGGAGAACGTCAACGGCTCGCCTTGGCCCGGGAGCTCGCCGCTCCGGCACGCCTGTACGTGCTGGACGAACCCACGAGCGGTCTGCACGGCGGGGACGTCGCCGGGCTGGTGGCGCTGTTCCATCGCATGGTGGACGAGGGGGCGACCGTGGTGGTGGTCGAACACCGCATGGACGTGGTGGCCGCCGCCGATCACGTCGTGGACCTGGGGCCCGGGGCCGGCCATGAGGGAGGTCGGGTGGTGTTCGAGGGGACGCCGGAGCGTCTGGCCCGTGAGGGCGGAAGCGCGACCGCGCACGCCCTGCGCGCCCATCTGTCCATGACGGGACCGCAGGGGTGACCGTTCTCCCCGGTCTCTCCTAACGCAGGTCGGCCTCGTGGTCCAGGATCCACCGGTCCAGGCCCAGGGGCGGGTGTCCGGTGATCCGTTCCACGGTGTCCCACACGGGCTGTTCGGCCTCGACCATCGCGGCGTAGGCGGTGATCATCCCCTCGATGTCGGCGTCCTCCCAACCCTCGGACCGCATGTGCGAGCGCAGTTCGTCGAGGGGGACCTCTTCGAAGCGCACCCGCGTGCCGAGGGTGTCGGCGATGATCCGCACCTGCTCCACCTGGGTGAGCGGGGTCGGTCCGCTGAGCAGGAGGCGCTCTCCCCGATGGGCGCCCTCGCCCAGGACCCGGACCGCGACCTCGGCGATGTCGCGTTCGTGCAGCAGGGTGCGGCGGGCCTCGCCGAAGACGTCGCGGACCAGCCCCTCGCGGATCTGGTCGGCCCATTCGAGCAGGGAGGCGGCGAAGCTCGTGCAGCGCAGGTGGGTCGCCTTCGCCCCGCTCTCGTCCAGGGCCCGCTCCACCTCGGCGTGCATCGCGTTGATGGGGTCGGCCTGCTCGTCCCGTCCGTCGTCGATCCCGGCCGAGGACAGGTAGGCCACGTGCGCGTCCCGTTCGGCGAGGATCCCGGCGACCTCCCGCGCGTATTCGGTGTCCAGGCCGGGCCACACCAGGAAGACGGCGCCCACCCCGTCCAGGGTCGGGATCAGGGTCTCGGGGGCGGTGAGGTCCCCGCGGACCCACTCCACCCCGGCCTCCTCGGGGTGGACGTCTCGGCTCAACGCCCGGACCGGCCGGCCCGCCTCGACGAGAAGACGTCTCACCTGCGCGCCCACGTTGCCGGTGGCGCCCACCACCAGGGTCGTGTCCTTCACGGTTCCTCCTTCGTCACGGGCCCCTCCTCGCGAGAGGCCCGGATCAGACTCGCGTTCCGTCTCCGGCCCCGGCAACCGGTTTTCGAACCGCCCGACCCGCCGGGAACTCTTCGCCTCCCCAGGACGACGTGAGTGGTCGAGATCGAGGAAGAGGAGGACCGTGTGGAGACGACCGACGAACGGGCCGGAGGGCCGCCGAGCCCGGACCGGGAACGGCGACGCGGGGTGTGGGCGGCGCTGCGGCCGCTGATCCTGCGGGCGCACTTCTACGCGGGGGTGCTGATCGCCCCCTTCGTCCTGGTGGCGGCGGTCTCGGGGCTGCTGTACGTGTGGACCCCGCAGGTGGAGCGGGCGCTCTACGACGACCTGTTGCGGGTGCCGGCCTCCGAGCACTCCCTGAGCCTGAGCGAGCAGGTACGGCTGGCAGAGGACGAGGTCCCCGGGGCCCGGGCCACCTCGGTGCGACCGGCCACCGGCCCCGAGGACTCCACCCGCGTGCTGCTCGACCGCTCGGTCGAGGGCGTCCCCTACCGGGAGGGGCCGCAGACCGCCGTGTTCGTCGACCCCCATCGCGGCGAGGTCCTGGGGATCTCCGAGAGCTACGGCACCAGCGGCGCCCTACCGGCACGGACCTGGATCGATCTGCTCCACCGTGAGCTGCACCTGGGCGAGGTGGGCCGCCTGTACAGCGAGTTGGCGGCGAGCTGGCTGGCCCCGGTGGCCCTGGGCGGCTGTCTGCTGTGGCTGGCGCGGGCCCGACGGCGGGGAGCGCGGCGGACGCTGCTGCCCTGGAGCGGACGCGGGGAGGGTTCCGCGCGTTCCCGCACGGTGTCGGCGCACGCGACCGTGGGAGTGTGGCTGCTGGTGGGCCTGCTGTTCCTGTCGGCGACCGGGCTGACCTGGTCGAAGTACGCGGGCGCCAACGTCACCGATCTGCGTGCGGCGTTGTCGTGGACCACACCGACCGTGGCGACCGGACCCTCGTCGGACAGCCCCGGCGTGGACGCGGGGATCGACCGGGTGATGGACCGGGCGCGCGACGCGGGGCTGGACGGCCCCGTCGCGGTCGACCTCCCCCGCGACCACGTCTCCCCCTACGTGGTCACGCAGATCGAACGGTCCTGGCCCACCAAGGCCGACTCCGCCGCCCTGGCCCAGGACACCGGCGAGGTGGTCGACGTGGTGCGCTTCGCCGACCATCCGTTCATGGCCAAACTCAGCCGATGGGGTGTGGACGCGCACATGGGCGTGCTGTTCGGGATCCCCAACCAGATCGCGTTGACGGCGCTGTGCCTCGGCCTGGTGTACGTGATCGCGATGGGCTACCGGTCGTGGTGGCTGCGCCGTCCGGACCGGGAGCGGATGGCGGGGGTGGGACGGCCCCACCCCCGCGGATCCTTCCTCGCCCTGTCGCCACCGCTCAAGACGGCCGTGGTGGTGTTCCTGGCCGCCCTGGGGTGGGCGATGCCGGTCCTGGGCGTGTCCTTGGCGGTGTTCCTGCTGGTGGACACGGTGATCGGCCTGCGGGCGGGCGACCTCAGTGGTGGCCGTCGTGCTCCCCGGCGTCCTCGCCCCCGCTCGGACCTCCGGTCATCTCCAGCACCGGAACGTCCAGCTCGACCTCGGTCCGACTCGCGAAACCGAGGGTGACGGCGACGGTGTCCCCGACCTCCAACGGGTCGGGGATGTCGTTGACCATGATGTGGTAGCCGCCGTCCACGAACGTGGTGGTGCCGCCCGCGGGGACCGGGATCTCCTCGACGGTGCGCATCGTGGAGGCGCCCGACTCGGTGGTCTCGGTACGGCACAGTTCGGCGTCCTCGGAGGCGTCGGTGCTCACCGAGACCACGGCGTCGTCCTCCGCGGCGTCGTTGGAGACCTCCAGGTAGACCACGCCCACGGCCGGGTTGGCGGGCTCCGGCATCCAGGCGCCCGTGATGAGCAGGTCGCCGGCCTCGGCCCCGGCCCCCGGTTCCTCCTCGACGGCCGCCCGCTCCGGTTCGGGCTCCCCGTCGGTCCCGCAGGCGCTCCCCAGGAGCACCAGGGCCAGGGCGGCCGGAATGACCCCGCCGAGTCCGCGTACCCGCTCGTGACGCATGTCGTTCCTCCGTCTTTCGTGTTCGTCCGTCGTCTTCGGGAGTCGCCGTCCGACCCTCCCGGGTTCCCACCGCCCGCCGTCTCCTCGCGTGAGGCCCCTCACGGCGGGGCGGTGCCGCCCGTTCACGTCCACAGCCCGTGGGAGACGAACGGTTCGTCGTCCCGGAGCGGGGGCACCGCGAACACGGCGCTCCCCTCGTGGCGGACGTACCTGTTGAGCGCGTCGCCACCCTCGTCCAGCCGCCGCTGCACCGCCGTGAAGCCGGTGTTCGGATCGCCCTGCCAGGCGGTGAACAGCAGCCCCGTATCGGGCTCACCGTCCGCGTCCAGGCCCAGGTCGTAGTTGAAGCCGCGGCGGAGCATGCGCGCGCCCATGGTGCTCTCGGAGCCGGCCAGCCGGATGTGGGCGTCGGCGGGGATCACCGGCTCACCGTCCTCGTCACGGGCGGACAGATCGGGCAGGTCCTCCTCCCGTTCCCCGCCCAGCGGAGCCCCGTCGTCGAGGCGCCGCCCCACCACGCGTTCGCGTTCCCCCTTCGACAGGTCGAACCAGTCGTCCAGGAGCATGCGGATGCGGCGCACCACCACGTAGGTACCGCCGTCCATCCACTCCTCGGCGGGGTCGGTGTGGGAGGCCAGCACCTGTGGGGAGAACACCGCCTCCCCCGGGGACGGGTTGACCGTTCCATCGATCTGCCCCATGAGGTTGCGCGGCGTCGCGGAGGGGTCCTCGGCGGCCGCCGCCGAACGTTGGAAGCCCGGCAGTGACCAGCGGACACGGGTGTGCTCTCGTACCCGACCGAGCAGGTGGCGCACGGCGGAGCCGACCACCACCGGATCCTCGGCGCCCACGTGCAGCATCAGGTCGCCGCCGCACAGGGCCGGGTCGAGCCGGTCGGTGTCGAAGGCGGGTGGATCGGCCAGGGCCTCGGGCCGACGATCCTCCAGCCCCGCGCGTTCCAACAGACTCGGCCCCAGACCGAGGGTGACGCCCAGGGAGGCCGGACGCAGCCCCTGGGTGGGCGCTCCCTCGACGACCGACGCGAGACCGCTCTCGTGCAGTTCCCGGGCCCGATCGTGCCATTCCTCCAGAACCGTCCGGGCCTGCGCGGCCACGGCGGAGGGGGTGTCGGCGGTCAGGTCGACGGCGACCACGTGCACGTGAGCGGGGGTCGGGGTCCGCAGCGCGGGCACGAGGCCCTCGGCGGGCCCGCCCGCGGCGAGCATCAGTTCCCGCGCGGGGTCGGGCTCGGAGGAACCCCTGATCGCGCCCGCGCCGAACAGCCCTCCGGCGACCAGACCCACCGCCCCGGCCGCCCCCGCGCCGGCGAACAGTCCACGTCGGGAGGGCCCCTCGGTCACAGCAGTTCCCCGCTCAGGACCGGCAGCAGTTCGGCGATGTCGTCGGCCTCGACGCCCTCCTCGAACAGCCCCGCGGCCTCACCGTCGGGGGTCAGCACGACGATCCGGCCGCCGTGGGAGACCAGGTACTCGCCGTCGGTCTCCTGAGGCGCCTCGATGGGCACGCCGTAGTCCAGGGCCGCCTCTACGGTGACGTCGATGTCGCCGCGCACCCCCTGGAAGTCGGGGTCGAACCGGTCCAGCCAGGAGCGGAGCTGCTCGCCGGTGTCGCGCGCGGGGTCGCTGGTGACCATCACCACGTCGAAGTCGTCGGCGTCGGCCTCCGCGTTCTCCAGGGCCAGGGAGATCTCGGCCATGGTCATGGGGCACACGTCCGGGCAGCTCGTGTAGCCGAAGAAGAGCAGGGTGAGCCGGTCGTCGGCGACGTCGGTGAACCGCCAGGGGTCGCCCTCCAGCGTGGACAGCTCCATGTCCGAGGCGGGCATCGGGTCGTCGGACAGGTCGAGGTAGTAGTCGACGTCGGCGAGGTCGGTGCCCGACGAACAGGCGGTGGCGGCCAGCAGGACGGCGGTGGCGGCCAGGGCCGCTCGGGTCGTGAGTGCGGTCACGGAGGTTCTCCTCGGGTTCGCGGCCGACGTTCGGCCGTGGGCGGTTCGGGAGGTCACGCGGCCTCCCGGAGCAGACGGATCAGGTCCCGGCGTCCACGCGCCACACGGGAGCGGACGGTGCCGACCGGGACCCCGGTGAGCGCCGCGGTCTCGGCGTAGGACAGGCGACGCACCTGGGTGAGGACGAAGGCGGTGCGCCGGTCCTCGGGCAGTTCGTCCACCAGGTCGAGCAGGGCGATGTACTCGTCGAAACGGTCCGGGGCTGCCGCCGTCGTGCCGAGCGACCGCTCCCAGTCGTCGACCGGGTCGGTGCGGGGCGTGCGCCCCACGGCCCGGTAGCGGTCGACCACGGTGTGCCGGGCCACCGAGAGCAGCCAGGCGCGGACGGGGGAACGGCCCGCGTAGCGGGGCAGGGAGCGCACGGCCCGGGAGAAGGTCTCCTGGGTCAGGTCCTCCACCCAGCCGGGGTCCACCCGTCGGGCGATATAGCGGGTCACGTCGTCGCGGGTGAGCGTGAACAGGGTGTCCATCGCACCCGGGGCTCCCCTGCCGGCGTTGAGCGCGAGCCGGCTCAGATCGGTGTGCTCCTCGTTCGGGGCACGACCGACGTCGATGCCGTCGATCATCTTCACGGTCCTTCTGTCACCGCGCGCGACCGTCCGGAGGAGGGACGCCGATGGTCCTCGCTCCGGGATCGCGGTTCTGTGGGCTGCGGTGCGCGACGCACCGCGGGGACGCGGGAGGCGACCGGCCGAGGGGGCGGATCCGCCCGGGTGCGGAGACACCCGGCGACCGCACGAGGGCGCCGAAGAGGGCGCACGGGTGCGGGAGCGGTCTCGGACCGCCCCTGGTCAGGCCGCGAGCACCGGAGGCGGTCCTCTCAGAACACGGGTGTGCCGCAGACAGAAGGTGTCGGGACGACGGGGCTCGTCGACCGGGGCCGGCGCCGTGGAGGACGGTGTCCTCGGCGCGGGGACGGCCCCCACCACCAGGAGCAGCGGCACCAGGGACAGCGCCATGAAGTGGAGGAAGGCGAAGAGGGCGTTCTCGCCCAGACGCAGCCACCAGGAGCTGACCAGGGCCATGACCACGTGCATCGTGATCATCGCCCAGGCCGACATCGGTTCCTGTTGGAGGGAGGCGCCGAGATGGTCCTGGTGACCGACGCCCCAGCCCTGGGCGGCGCTGAAGGTCACGTGCAGGGCGAACTGGCCCCACAGCATCCAGGCGGTCAACTCCCACAGACCCAGTCGGCGCGCGGAGGCCGCCCAGGCGGTGGCCAGGACGACGGCGCCGCCGAGCAGAAGACCGAGGAGGGGGACGTCGTGCCCCGACCCGACCGCGTGTCCGATCGCGGACAGGCTCGCGCACACCAGGGTGAACACCCCGGAGCGCAGCGGTCGGCACGGTCGGTTCTCGGACATCGTCCTCACATCGTCGCACTTCCCGACGGGTCCGGCGCACGGGGGTGGGATTCACGCCCTCCTACGGGGTCCGCTCCTTCTCGCGGCCGCGCCTCCACTAGACTCGGGACCCTTTCCGGTAGTGAGATGAGGTTCTCGTGTCCGTCTCTCCGCTCGCCCTTCTGCGCGAGTGGTCCTCCCGTACCGACGGGGCCGCCCTGCGCGGGTTCCTGCTGATCGGCTCCGAACCCGACCTTCCCGAAGTGGAGCGGAACGTCGTTCCGGCCGCGCGGGAGATGGAGGCCTCGGTGGCCGTGCTCGGCGCCGCCGCCCCCGGGACCGAACCCGCGGCCGTCTTCCGCCCCGAACGCTCCCTCGCCCTGATCGAACGCTCCGGCCCCGACCCGCTGCCCGAGCTCGTGCTGCTGGTGGGCGACGAACACGTCGTGGCCGCCTTCGGCGGCGGCGCCCCGGGCCTGGACCTGGACCGTCGACCGTGGTCGGTGCTGCGCGGCGGGCCCGAAGGGGTGCCGTGGGCCTTCGCCGACCTGGGCTCCTGGCTGCGCGAGCGCGCCGCCACCGGCCCGGTCCCCGCCCCGATGGCCGCCCACTTGAACGGGTTCGCCGACCGGCTGGAGGACCTTGTGCTGTCCTGCCCGTTGGAGGACCCGACCCGGGTGGCGCACAACATCGACGGCCCCTTGATCGACCGGTTGCCCGAGGGGCCGGTGGACGAGCTGTGCCTGTACGCGCCGCTGCGCGGCGCCGATCCCGAGGCCCTGCGCGCCCTGACCGGACGCCTGTCGCCGACCTCGGTGGTGCTCGGTGCTCCCGACGACTGGCCCGTGGAGGACGTCGAGGCGGCCCTGCGGAGCCTGGAGGAGATCGGGATCCGGGCCGAGCCGCGCCGGGTGCCCGACGGGGTCCCCCGACACGGCGGTCTCGTCGAGTGGGCGGTGGACGGAAGGCGTTCGGCGCTGACCATCGGCTCCCACCCGCGTTCCCTGGTCCGTCCGGCCGAGGCCGGGCTCGTCCTGGGGGCGATCGTCGCCGCCGATCCGCCGCCGGCCCCCGTCACTCCGGTAACGGAGGAGGGTCGGGAATCCGAGGTGGCCGCGGAGGTGGAGGCGTCGGGCTGGACCCTGGAGTTCGACTCCGGGATCCACCGTGTGCGCGGGAACTTCACCAACCCGGTTCCGGTGGCCGCCCGGATCGCCGAGCTCGTGGCGGAGGGCGACGCGCCGGTCATGGTCCACGCCCAGGGCCCCAAGGCGTGGGCGCTGTTGGTGTGGAGCAGACCGACGATGCTGCTCGCCTCGGCCCCCCGAGGCAGCGCGTGGCGCCTGTACAGCGTCCGCCCGCCCGCCACCCCCTCCTCCCGTCTGGGCGGCGAGGGCCTGTCCCAGGTGGGGCTGGTGCGCACCAGCGCGCCGCTGCACCGGGCCCCGCATCGGGACGTCATCGCCTTCCTGGACACCCTGGGGACCGATCACATCACCCTGTTGGAGAAGGTCGGGTTCCTGGGCAGGACGCTCTGACCGGACCGGTGCCGCGCCTCACCCGCGCCGTCGGGGATCGATCCGACGGAGCAGGCGGCCGATACCGGCCACCGGAGGCGTCCTCGCGGCCCGGGTCCGAAGCGTCTCCCGACGCTCTCGAAGGGGCCCGGCGCCGCCGCGCGCGACGGGGGCGGCCCCGGCGCCCTCCGTGTCCGCTCCGGCCGCGCGGGCCAGAGCCACGCGTTCGTGCAGACGTTCCCTGACCTGGTCGGGGGTGTAGGCACGGCGTCGGCGCTCGGCCCGGGCGATCGCCGCTCCGGTGGCCGCCACACCCACGAACGCGGCCAGCCCCAGGGTCTTCCACCACTTCCTCATGCCCCCACGCTAACCGGCGTGAGCGCTCTTCGCCCTCGGAGGGCGCGGGGGTACGGTGGGCGCTATGAGCCTGTCCCTGGATGAGGCGGTCGAGCTGACGCGGACCGGTGATCTGTGGGTGTTCCGGGGTACCGCCGTACCCGACCGGGCCATCCAGATCACCACGAACAGCCCGGTCAACCATGTCGGCATGTCCGTGGTCATCGACGACCTGCCGCCCTTGATGTGGCACGCGGAGCTGGGCCGCTCCCTCGTCGACATGTGGTCCGGCGTCCATCAACGCGGGGTCCAGCTGCACGATCTGCGCGACGCCGTCCTGGTGTGGGGGCGCCGCTACGGGCAGCGGGGGTGGCTGCGCCAACTCGACCCGGTGGCCGATCGCTCGATGGAGGACGCCGCGCTGCGCACGGTGGCCCGCCTGGACGGGACCCCCTTCCCCTCCACCGCCCGGTTGGCCGGACGGTGGGCTCTGGGCCGGCTCCCCTTCCGCGGACGGGCCCGGGAGCGGAGGTTGGAGACCGCCTACTGCGCCGAGGTGGTGGCCCTGACCTACGAGGAGATGGGGCTGCTCCCCAAGGGGAACCGGCCGGGCTACTACGATCCGGGCCGGTTCTGGAGCGGCGACTCCCTGGAGCTGGAGGACGGCGCCCGGCTCGGCGGGGAGATCCCCGTGGAGCTTCCCGACGCCACCTCCTGATCACCCTCCGTCTCCCGCGTTCCCCCTCGTGGGAGGGGGTCGGGACGTTTCATCTCGCGAGGGAACGGGCAGGCGCCGTGTGTGCCGCCTCCGGCGGTGTGAGGGGGGCAGATGTCAGAACAGTCTCTGGACGCGGAGGCGACCGCGGAGTCCGATCTGGTCCTGCGCAGCGCGCGGTTCCGCTGTGTCGCCTTTCGGGATCCGATCGACCGGTGTGAACACATGGCCCTGGTGCTGGGCCGGATCGGCGACGGCGCCCGGGTGCTCGTGCGGGTGCACTCCGAGTGCGTGACGGGGGACGTCTTCGGCGCGTTGCGATGCGAGTGCGGAGACCAGCTCCAGGCGGCCTTGGACGCGATCGTGGCCGAGGGCCGAGGCGTCCTCGTGTACCTGCGCGGCCAGGAGGGGCGCGGGATCGGTCTGGTGGACAAGGTCCGCACCCAGGTGCTCCAGGACGAACGGGGGCTGGACACGGTGGACTCGGCCACGGCCCTGGGGCTGCCCGTGGACGTCCGCGACTACGGCCCCGCGGCCCGGGTGCTGCGCCATCGAGGGGTGCGTTCGGTCCGGTTGTTGTCCAACAACCCGGACAAGGTGCGCGCTCTGGAGGGCTACGGGGTGAAGGTGGCCGAGCGGGTCCCGCTGCCGGCCCCCGTACGCGAGGAGAACCTCGGCTACCTGACCGCCAAGCGGGACCGGTTGGGTCACGTCCTGCCCCACCTGAACGGGTCCCCTCACCACGGGCCCGGGAACGGCCGTGTCTGATCCGGCCCTACGGCAGGTGGGCGCGGCCCTGTGCGGGCAGGCGGCCCTGCTCGCCGTGCTCGCCGCCGCGCCGGGCCTGGGTCCATGGGGGTGGACGGTCGGGGCACTGTACGCTCTCAGCGCGGTGGGACTGCTCGTGGCCGCGATGCGCCGACACCGACGGTGGACCCTGGGCCCGGCCGACCTGGTGACGTTGACCAGGCTCGTGCTCATCGGCGGGGTGACGGCCCTGGTCGTCGACGGAGGACCGGCCTGGGCCCTGGTGACGTTGGCCGTACCCGCTCTGGCCCTGGACCTGGTGGACGGCCTGGTCGCCAGGAGGACGGGGACGGCCTCCGCGTTCGGGGCCCGGTTCGACATGGAGGCGGACGCCTTCCTGATCCTGGTGCTCAGTGTGCGGGTGGCGTCGTTCCTGGGCCCGTGGGTACTGGTGATCGGAGCGATGCGCTACCTGTTCGGGGTCGCCTCGTGGGCGGCCCCGTGGCTGCGAGGCCCCTTGCCGCCGAGCCGGGCCCGTAAGGCGGTGGCCGCGGCGCAGGGGATCGTGTTGACCGCGGTGGCCTCCGGGGTGCTCCCGGGGTCGGTGTCGGTGGTCGTGGTGGCGGTGGCGGCGGCCGCGCTGTCGTGGTCGTTCGGCCGCGACGTGGTGGGACTGTGGCGGGAGCGTTCACATCGAACGGTCCCGGTCGGAAGGAGCTGAGGATGAGACGGACCGCGCGTGCCTTCTGGGTGCGTTCCCCCGGTGTGGGCGAGGTCCGGGAGGTGGATCTTCCTGCGCCCGGCCCCGACGAGGTGCTGGTGCGCAGCGTGTACTCGGGGATCAGCCGGGGCACCGAGACCCTGGTGTTCGGCGGTGGGGTGCCGCCCAACCAGTACGAGGTGATGCGGGCCCCCTTCCAGGAGGGCGACTTCCCCGGCCCGCTCAAGTACGGCTATCTGAACGTGGGCGTGGTGGAGGAGGGCCCCGACTCCCTGGTGGGGCGGACGGTGTTCACCCTCTACCCGCACCAGACCCGTTTCGTGGTGCCCGCCTCGGCGGTGTCGGTCGTGCCCGAGGACGTACCGGCCGGCCGCGCGGTGTTGGCGGGTGTCGTGGAGACCGCGGTGAACGCGCTCTGGGACGCGGCCCCGCTGGTCGGGGACCGGGTGACGGTGGTCGGCGCGGGCATGGTGGGGTGCTGCGTGGCGCGGCTGGTGTCGCGGACGCCCGGCGCCCGGGTCCAGTTGATCGACGTGGACCCCGAACGCGCGGAGGTCGCCGAACGGCTGGGGGTGGACTTCGCTCTGCCCGAGGCGGCCGAGGGCGGCCGGGACCTGGTCTTCCACACCAGCGCGAGCGAGGCCGGCCTGATCCGTTCCCTGGAGCTGCTCCATCCGGAGGGCGAGGTGGTGGAGCTGAGCTGGTACGGGGACCGCCAGGTGATCCTGCCGTTGGGCGAGGACTTCCACTCGCACCGGCTGGCCGTGCGCGCCAGCCAGGTCGGGATGATCTCGCCGGCCCGACGGTCGCGTTACGACCACTCCGAACGGCTGGCGCTGGCCCTGCGGCTGCTCGCCGATCCGGCCTTCGACGCCCTGCTCAGCGGCCGGAGCGGCTTCGAGGAGCTGCCCGAGGTGCTGCCGGCGTTGGCCGAGGGCCGTCTGTCCGCGTTGTGCCATCGCGTCGTCTACGAACCGGAGAGCGACGGTTCTCTCGTGTGAGGAGGATCTTTTGTTCGGCGTCACCGTCCGCGACCACCTGATGGTCGCGCACAGCTTCAGGGGCGAGGTCTTCGGTCCCGCCCAGGCCCTGCACGGAGCCACCTTCGTGGTGGACGCGACCCTGCGCCGCCCCGATCTGGACCCCGACGGGATCGTGGTCGACATCGGCGCGGCCACCCGTGTGCTGGGCGAGATCGTGGGCGAACTGAACTATCGCAACCTCGACGAGGTCCCCGAGTTCGCCGGGGTGAACACCTCCACCGAGTTCCTGGCCAAGGTGATCGCCGATCGGTTGGCGGAACGGATCCACGCGGGCGGGCTGGGCCAGAACGCCCGGGGGCTGGCCTCGCTCTCGATCACCCTGCACGAGTCGCACGTGGCCTGGGCCTCCTACGAACGGGAGCTGTGACGGTCCCGTTCGTGGTGCCGGAGACGGGGGTGCCCAGTGGGGGCACCCTCTACGATCTGCGTCTCTCGCGGGCCTCGTCCGTGTTGGAGACGGTGGCGGTCCCGGGTCCTTGGCCCTCTCCGGGGCCGGAGGGGGCCCGGGCGCTCGCCGCCGTCCTGGACGGGCTCCCCGACGGAGCCCGGGTGGTGGTCGACGGGCTGGTGGCCTGCGGGGTGCCCGAGATCGTCGTTCCGCGCGCCGAACGGCTGCGTCCGGTGGTACTGGTGCACCTGCCGTTGGCCGACGAGACCGGCCTGTCCCCGGAGACCGCCCGGGAACTGGACCTGCGTGAGCGCGCGGTGCTGCGCTCCGGCGCGGCGGTGGTGGCCACCGGCGGGTACGCGGCGCGGCGGCTGCGCGAGCACCATGGGCTGCCTCGGGTCGAGGTGGTGCCGCCGGGGGTCGATCCGGCGCCGCTCGCGCGGGGCCGCGGTTTCGAGGAGGGCCGCGTCGTGGAGGGGGCCGTGCCGCGTCTGCTGTGCGTGGCCTCTCTGACCCCGCGCAAGGGGCACGCGGTGCTGTTCGAGGCCCTTCGGGGGCTGTCGGACCTGGGCTGGGAGTGCGTCTGCGCCGGCCCGGGGACCCCTCTCCCGAACGCCGGGGAGCGGGTGCGTTTCGTCGGACCTCTGGCCGGGGCCGCCTTGGAGGCGGCCTACGACGGCGCCGACCTGGTCGTGCTGCCCTCGCTGATGGAGACCTACGGGATGGTCGTCACCGAGGCGCTGGCCCGGGGGCTGCCGGTGGTGGCCAGTGGGGTGGGCGGGATCCCCGAGGCCTTGGGCCGTTCCCCTGACGGGAGCGTTCCCGGCCTGACGGTACCGCCCGGGGATCCGGCCGCGTTGGCGAGCGCCCTGCGCGCCTGGCTCACCGATCCAGGGCTGCGGCGAGAGCTGCGCGCCTCGGCCCGATCACGTCGTTCGACGCTCACCGGTTGGGCGCACGCGGCCCGGGCGCTGGAGGGCGTTCTGGAGCGGATCTGAGCCCCTCACGCCCCCGCTTTCCCTTTGTTCACCCCCTTCTCCACGCCCAGGAGTGATGTGTCCCAGTTCTCCGGGCTCGCTCGCCTATGCCGTCACCCGGGGTGATATCGTGCAGGGGCTGCAAAAATGCCTACTCTGTATTTTTGCCCCACCAGCAGGTTTTCTCCTTCTGCACGTTCTTCTCTCTCCAGAGGTCAGCCCTTGAGTACTCCTCAGTCACAGGGCACCGAACGTTCGACGGTCAAGCGCAGCCTCACCGGGCTCCTGATCGTGCTGGGCGTGACGATGCTCAGCGGAACGATCGTCTCGGTCGCCCTCCCCCAGATCGTGGGTTCCCTCCAAGGAACCCAGTCCCAGTACACCTGGGTGGTCACCGCGACCCTCCTGGCGTCCACCTCCTCCACCCCGATCTGGGGCAAGCTCGCCGACCTGTTCGACAAGAAGCGCCTGCTCCAGATCTCCATCGTGCTGTTCATCGTGGCCTCCCTGCTGTGCGGCTTCGCGCAGACCACCGGACAGCTCATCGCCTTCCGCGCGATCCAGGGACTGGGCATGGGCGCCTCCCAGGTCCTGGTCCAGGTGATCATCGGCGCGCTGGTCAGCCCCAAGGAACGCGGTCGCCTCAACGGCCTCATCGGCTCGGTCATGGCCGTGGCCACCGTCGGCGGCCCTCTCATCGGCGGCGCCCTCACCGACGCCTCGTGGCTGGGCTGGCGCTGGTGCTTCTTCATCGGCGTTCCCTTCATGCTGGTCGCGATGGTCGTGATCACCCGCACCCTGCACCTGGCCGACGTGCGCCGCCACGACACCCGCGTCGACTACGTGGGCGCCACCCTCATCGCCGCCGGTGTCAGCACCCTGCTGCTGTGGGTCACCTTCGTGGGCGGCTCCTTCGACTGGATCTCCTGGCAGAGCGGCGCGATGGTCGCGGGCGGCCTCGTCCTGCTGGCCCTGGCCGTGTGGGTGGAGAACCGGGTCTCCCAGCCGGTCATCCCACTGCACCTGGTGGTGCGCCGCGAGACCGCCATCGCCATCCTCGCCAGCGTCGCCGTGGGCATGGCGATGTTCGGCGGAGCGGTCTTCCTCGGCCAGTACTTCCAGCTCTCCCGCGGCTACTCCCCCACCGCGGCCGGCCTGCTCACCACCCCGCTCATGCTCGGCACCATGGGCGCCTCCACCGTCGCCGGATGGATGGTCTCCCGTTCGGGCCGGGTCAAGCCCTACGTGCTCACCGGTCTGACCACGCTGACGCTCGGCTTCCTGCTGCTGTCCACCATCGACGCCTCCACCTCGCTGCTCGTGGTCTCCCTCGGGATGCTCGCCGTCGGCCTGGGCGTGGGCATGTCGATGCAGAACCTGGTCCTGGTCGTCCAGAACTCGGTCCCGCTGAGCGAGCTCGGCGCGGCCAGCGGCGCGATCACGTTCTTCCGCTCCCTGGGCGGCACCATCGGGGTGTCGGTGCTCGGCGCGATCCTCGCCTCACGGGTGAGCTCGAACATCACCTCGCGGCTGGACGAGATGGGCGTCCCCACCGACGGGGGCGGGGCCGACGCCGGAACCCTCGATCTGGCGGGCATGCCTCCGTTCCTGAGGCAGATCGTGGAGAACGCCTATGGTTCGGCCACCGGCGACCTCTTCCTCGTCGCCGCCGGGATCGCCGTCTTCGGGCTGATCGTGGCGTTCTTCCTGCCCGACGTGCGACTCCGCGACACCATCGACCTCCCCGGTGAGGAAGAGGAGCCGGTTTCGAGCACGACCGATACCGATGTTCCTCCAGGTCCGGAAGAGCGGAACATGCGGCGTGCGACGCACCGTGACGAGAAGGGTCCGGTGCGCGACGAGACGGACCCTCTGCCCTCCTGACCTGGTAGCCCGTCTCTCGAAGGGGGACCGGGTCCCTTCGAGAGACGGAAAGCCCGGCGGCGCCGGGCTTTCCGGGTTGCGCGGGAGGCCCGGGGGCCATCAGACTTCGGATGCCGCCCGGTTTCGCACGAACCGGCCCCCGATTCGAAAGGCCCCCATGACGGACACCCCCATCGACACCACCGTCGCCCACACCGCCCGCGTGTGGAACTACTGGCTCGGGGGCAAGGACAACTACCCCGTCGACCGAGAGATCGGCGACCGGGTCAAGGAGCTCTTCCCCGAGATCACCGAGATCGCCGTCGGCGACCGGCTGTTCCTGCGGCGCGCGGTGACGTACGCGATCCAGGAGGAGGGCATCCGCCAGTTCCTGGACGTCGGCACGGGTCTTCCCACCGCGAACAACACCCACGAGGTGGCCCAGGCCCTGGCCCCCGAGTCGCACGTGGTCTACGTCGACAACGACCCCCTGGTCCTGACCCACGCGCGCGCCCTGCTGGTGGGCCACGAGGAGGGCCGGACCCAGTTCGTCGGCGAGGACCTGCGCGACACCGAGGCCGTCCTGAAGGCCGCGCGCGAGACCCTGGACTTCGACAAGCCGATCCTGCTCACCCTCATGGGCACCATGGGCCACTTCGAGCCCGAGGCGGCGATCGAACTCGTCAAGACCTACGTGGACGCCCTTCCGGCGGGCAGCCTGCTGGCCGTGTGCGACGGCGTCTACTCCGGCGAGGAGGGCGACGCCCCGGACGAGAACGCCCGCGCGGGCATGAGCCTGTGGCAGGAGCACGTCGCCCAGCCCTACATCATGCGCACGCTTCCGGAGTTCAGCGCCTACTTCGACGGCCTCGACCTGGTGGACCCCGGCGTGGTGTCGGTGTTCCGCTGGCGCCCCGAGCCCTCCGAGCTGGGTTCCATCCGCGACCTGCCCCAGTACGCCGGTCTGGCCAAGAAGCCCTGACCCTCGAGACCCCCGGGAGGGGCCGGGTCCGCACGGACCCGGCCCCTCCCCCGTTCCACGATCCACAGGTGAGCGACGGGGCCTCACGGGGAACGAGTACCGGCGGTACCGGGATCATCAGGGGGAGATGTCGAGTGACGGACCTGTACGACCTTCACGCGCGGCTCGTGGCCCGGCTCGACACGACCGAGGCGATCCGGGCCGCGTTCGCCGACCACCCACGCCACCGGTACGTGCCCGATCTGATCTGGCCCGACGCGAACGGGCTGCCGCTGCGGCGCACGGCCGATCCCGAGCGGTGGGTCTCCTGTGTCTACGCCTTCGCGCCGGTCACCACGCAGGCCGACGACGGGGGCTCCGGGCCGGTGAACACCCCTTCCTCGTCCTCGTCCCATCCCCAGGTGATGGCGGACATGATCCGCGCGGCCCGGGTGGGCCCCGGCGACCGTGTGCTGGAGATCGGTACGGGCACCGGCTGGAACGCGGCGATCCTGTCCTCGCTGGTCGGCCCCACCGGCTCGGTCACCTCGGTGGAGATCGATCCGGACGTCGCCGCCCACGCGCGGGGGCGACTCGACGCGACCGGGGTCCGGGTCGTCCACGGCGCCGAGATCCCCGAGGGCGGATACGACGCGATCATCGCCACCTGCGCGGTGAGCCGGGTGCCCGAGGAGTGGATCGCGAGTGTCCCGGTCGGCGCGCCGATCGTCGTCCCCTGGGCGCCCTCCTCCGAACACGAATCCACACCCGTGGCGGCCCTGCGGGTGCGGGACGACGGGAGCGCCTACGGGCCCTTCGTCCGCGACGCCGTGTTCATGCACGACCGGACCCAGCGCGTCTCCGAGTCCCCCTTCCCCGGAATCGGGGCGGAGCCCGAGTACGAACGGCGACTCTCGGCGACCTCGGACGCGCTGATCGACGACCGTCTGCTCACCCGGCTCATGCTCATGCTCCCCGGCGTGCGCCCGGGCGTGGGCGCACGCCCCTTCGAGGGGGACATCGGACGGATCGTCCATCTCGGCACCGCGGACGCCTCCTGGGCCTACGTGTGGCCCGACGGTACCGTCACCGGCGGCGGAGAACGCGACCTGTTCGGGGAACTGGCCGCCGCCTACGATGCCCTGACCGAGGCGGGCCGGCCGCCCCTGGAGACGTTCTCCCTGGAGGTGGACCCGAAGAACGGGGTCCGGCGGGTCCGCGCCCCGGACCTGGGTGTATGGGAACACCGCTGAGCCGCCCAGGACTCGGTGCTCCGTTGAAGCCGGCCTCTCTCGGGTAGGACCCCGAGGACACACCCGATCGTGTCCGCCCCGAAGGGGAGCGCGCTCGGGCGTTCGGCCCATCCGGGCCGACCCGAGCCGGCAGGCTGGGGGAAAGACGCCCGTCCGCGGCCGCGTCCCGCTCGGAGGAGCCCCGTTGAACCCACCATCCGACCACCTCTCCTCGACCTTCGCCCCGGAGTGGTTGTCCCTGCGCGAGGAGGCCGACGCCGAGGCCCGTTCCACCGCCCCGTTGGACCCGCTCCGGGTCCATCTCACCGGGCGGGGGTCGCGGACCGACCGTCCTCCGTTGAGGATCGCCGACCTGGGGTGCGGGACCGGCTCTCAGGGGCGCTGGCTGGCCCCGCGGCTGCACGGCCCGCAGAGCTGGAGCCTCTACGACCTGGACTCGAATCTGTTGGACCTGGCCGGGGCGTCCATGCCGGTGGCCGGCGCGGACGGGTCCGAGGTCGGTGCCCGCATGTACCGGCGGGATCTGCGTTCCCTCACCGCGCGGGATCTGGCCGAGGTCGACCTGGTGACCGGCTCGGCGTTGCTGGACCTGTTGTCCTTCGACGAGGTGGCGGCGCTGGTGCGGGCCGTGACGGGGGCCGGGGGCGCGGCGCTGTTCACCCTGTCCGTCACCGGGCGGGTGGAGCTGTTCCCGAGCGATCCGGCCGACGCGGCGGTGAACTCCGCCTTCAACGACCACCAGCGTCGCCGTGGGGCGTTGGGGCCGGACGCGGTCGTGGTGATGACCGAGCTCTTCGAGAGGTCCGGGTACCGGGTGTCGGCCTCCCCCTCGCCGTGGCGGTTGTGTCCCGAACGCGTCCCGCTGACCCTGGCCTGGTTGTCCGGTCGTGTGGAGGCGGCCGTCGAGATGAGGCCGGAGCGGGTGCCCGGGGACTACCTGCACCGTCGGCTGGCCCAGTGCGAACGCGGCGAGCTGGGCGCGGTCGTGCACCATACCGACCTGTTGGCCCTTCCACCGAGGGGGCCGGAGGGCCGGTGAGACCCCGGCCGACCGTTCCGGGGGCGTGGTGGCCGCGCCCCTTGATCGGGCTGCTGCTCCTGGCCGGGGTGGTGTGGTGGTCTCCGTTGGACGCCCTCACCGACGCCTTCGAGGCGATCGACGTCGGCCTCGCGCTCTCGGCGTTGGGGATCGGCCTGGCCACCACCGTCCTGTGCGCGGCCCGGTGGTGGACGGTGGCGCGCGGAACGGGGCTGTGTCTTCCCTGGTCGCGGGCGGTGGGCGACTACTACCGGGCCGTCTTCCTGAACGCGGTGCTGCCCTCCGGGGTGCTCGGCGACGTGCACCGGGCGATCGATCATGGTCGTGACGCGGGCGACGTGCCCCGAGGGGTGCGCGCGGTGGTCCTGGAGCGGATGGCCGGTCAGGTGGTGTTGGCGGCGGCCGGGGCGGTCGCGTTGTTCGTCCTGCCCGCCGCGTCGACGGGCCCGGGCGTGGTCACGGTGGCGGTCTGGGCCGGGGTGGCGGGGCTGGTGGCGGCGGTGGCCGTATGCGCGCCCCGGCTCGGGCGGCGGCGCGACGCGCTCTGGTGGCGGGTCCTGACGGAGACGGCCCGGGACGTGCGGAACGGGCTGTGCACCAGGACCACCGGTCCGGCGGTCCTGGTGCTGTCGGTGGCGGCCCTGGCCGGTCACGTGACCCTGTTCGTGCTGGCCGCCCGGGCTGCCGGGGTCACCGAGCCCGTGGGGATGCTGCTGCCTCCGGCCGTGGCCGCTCTGATCGCGATGAGCGTCCCCGCCGGGGTGGGCGGTTGGGGTCCGCGTGAGGCGGTGACCGCGTTGGTCTTCGGCGCCGTGGGGCTGGGGGCGTCCGTCGGGTTGACGGTGTCCGTGGTCTACGGGCTGCTCGCGCTGGTGGCCTCACTGCCCGGCGGGGTGGTGTTCCTGTGGCGCCTACTTCGGGTCGAGGACCGCCAGGTAGGCGGAGAACCCCTTGACCAGGGCCGAGAGCAGGTCCCGCCCCTTGACGGCCGTGGCGCGTGAGGGCTGTCCGACGACCCCGGAACGGGTGTAGCGGGCCAGGCCGGTGGTGAGCATCAGGTCGCGCCGGTCGGCGAGGTGGTCGGCCTCCTGGTAGCCGGTGCGGACCAGGTCGGGGCGCGCGTGCAGCAGGACCGAGGTCTCCAGCTCCCCCGCGTGCATGTCGCGGTCGTTGGTGGTGCGCATGCCGGCGCTCTTGCGCGCGGCCTCCCAGTCGTTCGGGCCGGGGAAGAGCGCCATGTCCCCTCCGGAGGCCTGCACCAGGTTGGCCAGGACGTGGTTGCCCCCGTGGCCGTTGACCACGACCAGTTTGGGCGTCCCGGCGGCCCGGAGGGAGTCGGCCACGTCGGAGACCATGGCGTGCAGGGTGGGCGCCGAGACGCTGACCGTGCCGGGCCAGGAGGCGTGCTCGTGCGAGCAGCCGAAGGTGATGGGGGGCAGGAGGCGCAGCCCCGGGTTGGCGTCGGCCAGGGACTGCGCCAGCGCGGAGGCCACGATGGTGTCCGTGGTCAACGGCAGGTGGGGGCCGTGCTGTTCGAGGCTTCCGACGGGCAGCAGCGCCACCCGGGAGGAGGCGCGGCCCTCGTCCTCACTGGTGGTCGACGGTAGGGGATCGGAGAAGTCCATGGGGGACATTCTCCCCATCTCCCCCAGGAGGAGACAACGACCCCCGACCGTGGCGAAGCCCTTGACCTCGACTCGACTTGAGGTGTTCGACTGAACGTCGACCGTGTCCGTTCGGATGAAGGAGCAGGATGTCCCACTCGGGAGAAGGGGCCCGTCGGTTCTCCGCGAAGGAGGTCGATGGTTGGCAGGACCTGGTCGATCACGGAATCCGGATCGGCCCCGTGGTCACGAAGGAGGAGGGCGGCCCGCTGAGCGCCTACTACGCCCGGTTCGATCGTGGAGAGGTCGCGACGTTGCCCGCACCCTACGAGGAGGTGTGGGTCGTCGTCTCCGGAGCCATGACACTGCGCACCCCCGACCGCGTCGTGACGGCGGGCCCCGGCGACCTCCTGCACGTCCCGGAGCACTCCCCGGGCGAGCTGCGCGCGGAGGAGGACACCGAGCTCGCCTGCGTGTCGGTCCCCGCCCACTGAACGAGGAATCCGTACGAGCGCGACCCCCTCGCCGACCGGCGGTGGGGGTCCGCGTCGTCAGTGGCCCAGGCGCCCGCGCCAGGCTGTGAGTTCGTGGGAGGTGCGCACGGCCCGGTCCGGGTGGACGGTGGTCACCGCCTGGACGAGGGCGTCGGCGACGATGATGCCGGTCAGCGCCTCGGCGGTCATGCCGGTGGGGGTGTGCGGGGCGGACAGGACGATGTCGACTCCGTCCCGGAGCTCATCGGCGAGTTCGTCGGTCACCAGGATCGATCGGGCGCCCACCGCGCGGGCCCGTTCGAAGAGCACCTCGACCTCGGGCAGGACGCGTCCGGGCGCGAAGACGACGACGGCGTCGCCCCTGTGGACGCCCAGCAGGTCGTCGGCCAGGCGGAAGCCGTCCGTGTCGATGGGGCGGGCGCGGGCGCCGATCCGGTTGAGTTTGAGGGCCAGGTGTTCGGCGGCGATGTTGGAGGAGCCGACTCCGTAGGCGAGGGTCTGTTCGGCCTCGGCCAGGACCTCCACGGCCCGGGTGAGTTCTTCGGAGGAGGTGGCCGTGCGGACGTGTTCGACGCGGTCGCGCGCCTCGTCGACGACCCGCCCCCACAGGGAGGTGAAGTCCCGGCCCATGCGGTCGATCCGTTCGCGCAGCCGTACCTCCGGGGCGACCTCGGAGGTGAAGGGGGCGGCGATCTCCTGTTTGAGGGCGGGCAGTCCGGTGTACCCGAGTCGGCGCAGGGTCCGGATGACGCTGGCGTTGCTGGTGCCGCTGGCGGAACCGAGCTCTTGGGCGTTGGAGTAGAGGATCTGTTCGACCGGCGAGGCCGTGAGCAGGCGACACACGGATCGTTCGGCCGGGGAGAGGTCGTCCCAGTGGGTGCGCACCAGGGTGTGGAGCCGTTCCAGGCCCGGGTTCGAAGAACTATTCATTACAGCTCTTGACTGTGGCGTATCACTCATTACACTCCTGAAGAAACGTTCGTTTCAACTATTCATGTCCTCGTAATGAATGTTACAGGACGTGTTCGGGGGAGCACCACCATGACCGAACCCACGCCGCGAACGGCATCGGGCCTGCCGCTCGTCGAGATCTCCGGCGGTCCGCGCGAACGCGGCATCGCCTACGGAGAGGCCGCGCGGGAGCAGATCGTCGCCGCTATGGGCTTCTACGAGCGCGCCTTCACCCAGCAGACCGGGCTGAGCTGGGGCGGCGTCCTCGACCGCGCCCGCGGCTGGCTCGACCCCTGCCGCGCCTTCGACGCCGACATGGTCACCGAGATGGAGGGCATCGCCGAGGGCGCCGGGGTCGACCTCCTCGACATCATGGCGCTCAACGTGCGCGGAGAGATCATCTACGACTCCTCCTTCCGCACCATGCCCGCGGCCACCGAGACCGACGACCGGGACGCCTCGGACGGCTGCACCTCGTTCGCCCTGGCCGAGGGCGCCTCGGGCGACGGCCACGTCTACGCCGGACAGAACTGGGACTGGCGGCACGGCACCACCGACACCATCCTGATGCTCCGCGTGGTCCAGCCGCCCAAGCCCACGCTCATCATGCAGGTCGAGGCCGGACAGGTCGGCCGGCACGGGGCCAACTCCGCCGGTATCGCGCTCAACGCCAACGGCCTCGGGGGACGCTTCGGCTCGGCCGTCGGCGTGCCCCAGACCCTCATCCGCCGCCGTGTCCTGGACTCCGCCCGACTCTCCGACGCCCTGAACGTGCTGGTCAAGACGCGCGCCCACATCGCCAGCAACGCGCTGCTGACCCACGAATCCGGTTTCGCGATCGACGTCGAGACCACCCCTGGCCCCTGCCAGTGGATGTACCCCGACGGCGAGGGTCTGCTCGTGCACGGCAACCACTACCAGGCCGGTATCCCGCCCCAGCTCGCCGAGGCCTACCGCCCGCTGGCCACCGACTCGCTCATCCGTGTGCCCCGGGCCCGACGCGGGCTGGACGCCGTCCGCGACGCCCGAAGCCCCGAACAGGTGCGGGCCGCCGTCCACGCGGCCATGTCCGACCACCTCGGCCACCCCGAGTCCCTGTGCACCCACCCCGACCCCGCCGCCCCCGAGGTACGCCGCTGGTCCACCCTGCTCTCCAGCCTCGTCGACCTCACCAGCGGCGAATACCGCGTCACCGCCGGAAACCCCTGCGAGAACGCCTACGAGCTCATGCCCTGGAACCTCTACGACGGCCCGGGCCCACGGAGCTGACCCCATCATTCGTATCCCCCTTTCCCTGGAGAAGACCGTTGTGAAGGACAGAGCACCACGCCGCTCCCGAGCGGTGATCCCCGCCGCCGTCCTCGCGCTCGCCGTGACCGCCTGTACGGCCCCGCCCGCGGGCACGGAGATCGACCTGACCACCACCACCGCCGCGCCCGCCGGAGAGCTGGACTCGGTGACCTGGATGCTCCCCTCCGAGCCCACGTCACTGGACCTGGACGCCAACGGCGGCACCGCGCAGAACACCGTCCTCGCCAACGTCTGCGAGCGGCTCATGCGGGTGGCGCCCGACCTCTCGATCGGCCCCGGCCTGGCCGAGTACGCCGAATGGGAGGACGACGACACCGTCGTCTTCCGGCTGAACCCCGACGCCGCCTTCCGCGACGGCGCCCCGATCACCGCGGACGACGTGGTGTGGAGCATGGAGCGCCACTCCGCGGAGGGCGCGGAGGAGTCCGACGAGTACACCAACGTCGAACGGATCGAGGCGACCGGGGAGCGCGAGGTCACCGTGACCATGACCCAGCGCGACGCCGTGTTCGTGCCCGCCATGGCCGGGAACGGCGGCATCGTCTACGACCGTCGCGCCCTGGAGGCCGACGGCGACGCCTACGGCACGCCCCAGGGCTCGGACGCCTGTACCGGCCCCTACCGGCTCGCCGAGTGGAGCTCGGGCAGCCGGGTCGTACTGGAACGGGACGACGCCTACTGGAACCCCGAGAAGGCCGCGAACGTGGCCCGGGTCGAGTTCCGCTGGGCCGTCGAGAACGCCGTCGTCAACACCCTGAACACCGGGGAGTCCGACGGCGCCTACCTCGACACCGCCTCGGCGGCCGTCCCGCTGCTGCGCGACGAGACCGTCCAGGTGTACCAGGGGCCCTCCACCAATGTGTGGTCCCTGATCACCACCGAACGCGGCGGCCTGGCCGACCCGCGTCTGCGCCGCGCCCTGTCCCTGGCCCTGGAGCGCGACGGCATCTCGCGCTCGGCCTTCGGAGGGCTGGCCGAACCGTGGTCCACTCCCCTGGGCCCCGGCGGCTGGGGCTACGAGCGGGAACGTTTCGAGGAGGCCTACGAGGCCCTCGACGCGGCCCCCTCCGACCCCGGCGAACGTGAACTGGAGGAGGCCCGCGCCCTGGTCGAGGAGGCCGGCGCCCCCGAGGAGCCGCTCGTCATCGCCAACGACGGCGAACCGGCGCGCACCATCATCGCCAACGCCACCGTCGACGCGGCGGCCAAGATCGGGTTGGAGATGCGGATCCTCACCGTGCCCCGACAGCAGTTCGGCAGCTACTACGTCGACCCCGAGCTGCGCGCCCAGGTGGACCTGTTCTCCGACGAGTACTGGATCTCCAAGAACGACCCCGTGGGCTTCTACAAGAACGGCGCCTCCGACGCCGGGGTGAACTACTCCGGTTTCGCCGATGAGGACTACGACCGCCTCGTCAAGGAGGCCCAGGCCGCCACCGACGACGCCGAGAGGGCCGAACTGGCCGTGGAGCTCCAGGAACGCTGGACCGAGGCCATGCCGTGGATCCCCGTCGTCCAGGTGCCCACGACCCTGGCCATGGGACCCGAGGTCACGGGCGCGCCCGCCTCCTCCGCGTTCCTCTTCTATCCGTGGGCCGCCGACCTGGGCGCCCGAGAGGACGAAGGACGATGATCGCGCACGTACTGCGCCGCCTCGGCGGCATGCTCCTGACCCTGGCGGTGGCCTCGGCGCTGATCTTCGGCGCCATGTACGCCGCCCCCGGCGACCCGGTGTCGTTCCTGGTGGGAGACCCCGAGAACGTCACCCCGGAACGGATCGCCGCGGTCCGCGCCGAGTACAACCTCGACCAGCCGTTGCTCGTGCAGTACTGGCTGTGGCTGACCGGAGCCGTCACCGGCGACCTGGGGACCTCGTTCCAGTACAACGCGGCGGTGGGCGACCTCATCCTCACCCGCCTTCCCACCACGGTGTCCCTGGTCGCCTACGCGGCGGTGCTCTTCACCGTCCTGGGCATCGCGTTGGGCGCCCTGTCGGCGGTACGACGGGGCCGTCGTACCGACTCCGCCGTCACCGCGGGCACCACGCTGGCCGCGTCGATCCCGTCGTTCGTCATGGCCATCGCGTTGATCTCCCTGTTCGGCGTCCGGCTGGGCTGGTTCCCGGTGACCGGGCTCGGCGAGGGGTTCATCGGCCGGATCCACCACCTCACCCTGCCCGCGATCGCCCTGGCCACCGGCGCCCTGGCCATCGTCTCCCGGGTCACCCGACAGACGATGGTGGAGCAGTTCGATCTGGAGCACGTCTCGGCGTCGCGGGCCTCGGGGGTCGCCGAGAGGCACGTGGTCCGCCGGCACGTCCTGCGCAACGCCCTGGGCCCCGTGGTGACCATGTGCGGCCTGGTCACCGCGAGCATGCTCAGCGGGACCGTGGTCATCGAGTCGGCGTTCGGTCTCAGCGGTATCGGGGCCCTGCTCGTCGACGCCATCAACAACCTCGACTTCCCCGTGGTGCAGGCCGTCCTGCTGTGCATGGTGGTCGCCTACATGGGGGTCACGACCCTGATCGACCTCGTGCACCCGTTGCTGGACCCGCGGGTCCGTCTCGAAAGGAACAGGGTATGACCGCGCAGTCTCCCACCGGCGCCGTCACCATGGGCGCCGGGATCCGCGACGTCCGAAGGAACGGAGGGCGCGGCGCGCTCTGGGTGAGCTCGGGCTTCCTCGTCGCCGTGGTCCTGGCCGCCCTGTTCGCCCCGGTGGTCGCCCCGGCCGATCCCAACGCCATCGACTTCGGGAACATCTGGGCGCCGCCCGGCGCCGACCACTGGCTGGGCACCGACCAGATGGGGCGCGACCTGCTCTCGCGGGTCGTCCATGGAGCGCGCGAGAGCCTGCTGGGCCCGTTGGCCCTGCTCGTGCTCGCCTCCGTCCTGGGCGTGGCGATGGGGACCCTGGCCGCCTGGCGGCGCGGCTGGGTGGACGTCCTCCTGGCCCGGGTCACCGACGTCATGTACGCCTTCCCGGGACTCCTGTTCGTGGTGCTCGTGATCGCGGTGTTCGGCAGCGGCATGACCACCGCGGTCATCGCCCTGGGCCTGGCGTTCACCCCGATCATCGCCAAGTTCACCCGCAGCGTCGCGCTGGCCGAATGCTCCAAGCCCTATATCGACGCCTACCGGGTGCAGGGGGTGAGCGGCCTGGTCATCTGCCTGCGCTACCTCATCCCGAACATGGCCCCCGCGTTGCTCGGATATCTGGTCGTGCTCTTCGGCGAGGGGCTGATGAGCCTGGCCACGCTCAGCTTCCTCGGCTTCGGCGCGCAGCCGCCCAGCTCCGAGTGGGGCCTGATGGTCCAGGAGGGGCAGTCCGCGCTCATCCAGGGGGTCCTGTGGCCCGCCCTGGTCCCCGGCGCGGCCATCGCCCTGGTCGTGGTCGCGTTCAACATCGTCGGGGTGCGTGTCGCCGACCGACTGAACTCACGGAGGTAGACGCGTGCTGCTCGATATCGAGAACCTCACCGTCGCGTTGCCCGGCGCCGAGACGCGCCGGCCCGTCCTGGACGAGGTCGCTCTGACCGTGGAACCCGGGGAGGTCGTCGGCCTGGTCGGGGAGTCCGGTTCGGGGAAGTCCACGACGGCCCGCGCCGTCCTGCGGCTCCTGCCCGAGGGCGCCTCGGTCCGGGGACGCGCGAGCGTCGGCGGGACCGACGTGCTCGCCGCCTCCCCCGCCGAACTGACCGAACTCCGCTCCCGTCGGGTGTCCATGGTCTTCCAGGACCCGCGTTCGGTGCTCAACCCGGTCCGGCGCGTGGGCGACTTCCTCACCGAACGCCTGATCCTGGCCCTGGGCACGCCCAAGGCCGAGGCCCGCGCCAAGGCGTTGGACCTCATGACGGAGGTGGGGCTGAACCGGCCCGAGGAACGTTTCCGTCAGTACCCGCACGAGATGTCGGGGGGCATGCTGCAACGGGTCGTGCTCGCCGCGGCCCTGGCCACCGAACCCGAACTCCTGCTCGCCGACGAGGCCACCAGTGCCCTGGACGCCACCACCCAGGCCGAGGTGCTCTCGGTCCTGCGCGATCTGCGCGAGAGCCGGGGCATGGGCGTCCTGTTCATCACCCACGATCTGCATCTGGCCGCCGCCTACTGTCACCGTGTGCACGTGATGTACGCGGGCCGGGTGGTGGAGTCCCGTGAGGCGTCGGCGCTGTTCGCCGACCCGCGCCACCCCTATACGCGAGGGTTGATCGCCTGCAACCCGGGCCTGGACTCCGACCTGGCCCCCGAGCCGATCCCCGGCTCGCCGCCCTCGTTGTCCACCGCCTTCGACGGCTGTCCGTTCGCCCCGCGCTGCCCCGAGGCGATCGACGCCTGTACGACCTGGCGACCGCGCACGCACGCGCTGCCCGACGGCGGTGTGGCCTGTCTGCGGGCGGAGAGGGAGGACGTCGTGACCGAGGCCGTCGACGCCGGAACCGAAGGGGCGGACACCCTCCGCCGGGACGAGGAGACACGATGAACCGGAACGAAGCGGCTCTTTCGGTGAGCGGACTGCGCAGGGCCTTCCCCATGGGCCGAGGCGTGCCGGACCTGGTGGCGGTGGACGACGTCTCGTTCGAACTGGCGCCCGGCGGCTCCCTGGGCGTGGTCGGCGAGTCCGGCTCCGGCAAGAGCACCGTGGCCCGGATGCTGGTGGGCCTGGAACGGCCCGACTCCGGGGAGATCCGGGTGGCGGGTCGGACCCGAGGGGTCCGTGAACGCGGCCGCGCCGCGCGGCTGCGGCGGGCCCGGGAGATCCAGCTGGTCTTCCAGAACCCCCTGGAGTCCCTGGACCGGCGGCTCACCGCGGCCCAGTGTCTGCACCACGTGTTGCGGCTGCACGGGGCGGAGCGTGCCGAGGCCGACCGGCGCGCCCTGGAGCTCCTCGAACAGGTGGGGTTGGGCGCCCGGGAGGCGGAGGCACGGCCGCACCGGCTCAGCGGCGGTCAACGTCAGCGGTTGGCGATCGCCCGCGCGTTGGCGGCGGGCCCCTCCGTGCTCGTCCTGGACGAGGCGGTCTCCGCGCTGGACGTGTCGGTACAGGCGCAGATCCTGCGGCTGCTGGCCCGGATCCGTGAGGAGTCCGGGGTGTCCCTGGTCTTCGTCTCGCACGACCTGGCCGTGGTCGGGCAGGTCACCGACGAGGTCCTGGTCATGTACCGGGGGCGGGCGGTCGAGCACGGTCCGACCCGGCGGGTCCTGCGCGAGCCGGAGCACCCCTACACGCGCATGCTGGCCTCCAGCGTGCCGGGGCCGGGCTGGGACCCGGCCGAGGTGGTGCGTCTGCGCGCCGAGTTCGCGGCGACCGCACAGGCGTGACGGACCGGCCCCGCGTGCGGGCGGGGCCGGTCCGGGTCCATGAGGGCGCGGGTCAGTCGGTGAGGGCCGTCAAGGCCTCCTCTGCCGCCCGACGGCCCTGACGCAGCGCGCCGTCCACGTGCTGGTAGCCCTCGGCCGCCAGGTCGGAGCAGGCCCAGCCGATGGGGCCCACGGGCGAGCGCTGCTCGGCCCCGTAGCGGTGCAGGCCGCCGAGGTCGTAGCTGGCGGCGTAGGCGCCCCGGGTCCATTCCTCGGAGGCGAAGTCCGACTCGAAGTAGACGTCGGGCTCCAGCGCCTCCTCCCCCAGGTAGTTCGCGAGGGAGCGCAGGATCGTGTCCCGACGCTCCTCGGCGGGACGACGCAGCAGGTCGTCGGCGACCTCGTCGGAGACGAAGGCGACCAGGGTGCCGCGTGTGTCCCCGTGGTTGGTGTTGTCGTAGACCTCCTGACAGGGCTCCTCGGCACCGAAACCGGTGCCGGACAGGCCCTTGTCGCGCCAGAAGGGGCGCTCGTAGACCGCGTGGACCTTGATGACCAGGCCCATCGAGGTGTGCTGGTGCATCTGCTGCTGGAACCAGGGCAGCGCGGGTTCGAAGGAGATCCGCGAATAGAGGGTGGGCGGCACGGCCACGATCACCCGGCGGGCCCGAACGGTGACGCGTTCGGAGACGACCGTGACGCGTTCCTCGGACGAGACGCCCTCCCCACCCCAACGGATGGTCCGGACCGGGGTCTCCAGGTGGACGGTGCCCTCCTCCAGGGCGCCCGCCATGGTCTGGGAGACCGACTGCATGCCTCCGACCACACGGCGGTCCAGGATGAAGTCCTCGTCCACGAGGTGGGAGAAGGATCCGGCCGAGGCGGCCATGAGCACGGCCTGGAGCGCGGAGAAGGCGTGGGCGGGTTTGGTGAGCATGCCGCCGGCCATGAAGATGCCGATGTTCTCCCGGGCGGCCTCGTCGTCGGTCTGGCGGCGCAGCCACTCGGTGAAGGTGACGGTGTCCAGTTCGCGGGCGAGCGGGTGGTCCCAGGGGCGTTCGGCGCCGATCTCCTCGACCAGGCCGTCCAGGGTCGCGATGATCCGGGCCATCTCCTTCTCGGTCCGCTCCCCCGCCGGGAACATGTCTCCGGTGTACTCGTGGCGGGAGCCGTCGGGGGCCAGGTAGACGTTGGCGCCCTCGCGGTGGCGCGGATAGGTGCTCATCCCGAGCTCGTCCAACAGGCCGAGCAGTGCGGTCTGGTCGGGCGAGACCCACTGTCCGCCCAGTTCCAGGAAGGCCCCGTCGACCTCGCGGGACCAGGTCCGTCCGCCCACCCGGTCGCGGGCCTCCAGGACGGCGACGGTCCGGCCGGCGGCCTGGAGGGTGCGTGCGGCCATCAGCCCGGCGGGGCCGGCGCCCACGATCACGACATCGCGTTCGAGGACCTCGTCGCTGCCGATGACGTGTGTGCCGCTCATGGGTGCGCTCCTTCGACAAATTAAATGAACAACATTCATTAATAGGTACGACGTCGCCCCTGTCAAGTACGAACGTCGAGAACGGGTCGGTCGGCCGCGCAGGTCGTCGATCCCGCACGCGCCGCTTCTAGGGAGTGTTTTTCGGATGCTTTCGCCGGGCATCGGCGGAGCCGATCCGTGGCGAGCGGCCGCCGGGCGATCTCTCGCCAGACGACGAGCGAGAGTCAGCCCGGGTTTGGCTGTCCGAGCGACGTCGGCGCCGCGAGAGGAAGCCCGGCCACGCGAGCGCGGAATGATCCGAAAAGCACGACCTAGACTGGTCGGGGAACCGTGTCGACACCCCCACAGGAAGCAGGCGTCAGTGAGCCAGGGAACGCACAGCGGACGAGGCCGGGGCAGACCCTCCTCGCCGGTCCTGTCACGCGAACGCGTCACCCTGGCCGCGATCAGGATCGTGACCGAACAGGGCTACCGACACCTGACCATGGCCGCGCTGGCGCGCGAGCTCGGGGTCGCCGCCTCGGCGCTGTACAACCACGTCTCCTCCAAGCGCGACGTGCTCATCCTGTTGCAGGAACGCGTCAACGAGCGGATCGACGACTCCGCGTTCGGCACCGAACCCTGGGACCGGGCGCTGCGACAGTGGGCGCATTCCTACCGGCGGTGCTTCATGGAGCACACGGCGCTCATCCCGGTGATGGCGGTCCTGCCGGTCGCCGACTCCCCCCGCACCCTGCGCATGTACGAACGCGTCACCCGCGCGCTGAACGACGCCGGGATCGTCGGCGCGGACGCGGTGGACATCATCGTCGGCGTCGAGGCGCTGGTCTTCGGTGCCGCCTACGACGCCTCCGCCCCGGCCGGCATCTTCGATCCGGGCGATCTGGAGGATCTGGCCCCCACCTTCACCCGCTTCGCGGCCCAAAGGTCGGCCGACCCCCGGGCCGCCGCCGACCGGGCCTTCGAGCTCGCGCTCGACGCCCTGATCGACGGCCTGCGCCGGAAGTACGCCGCCTGAGCCTCGTCCCTCGGGTCAGATCTCCAGCGCGTGCATGACGTGCTTGACCCGGGTGTACTCCTCCACCGAGTACAGCGACAGGTCCTTGCCGTAGCCCGAGTGCTTGAAGCCGCCGTGCGGCATCTCGGCCGTGAGCAGCACGTGCGTGTTCACCCAGACGCAGCCGAAGTCCAGGTCGCGGGTCAGGCGCATCGCGGCGCCGTGATCCGAGGTCCAGACACTGGCGGCCAAGGCGTAGTCCACACCGTTGGCCAGCTCCACCGCCTCCTTCTCGGAGGTGAAGGTCTGCACGGTCAGGATCGGCCCGAAGGTCTCCTCTTGGACCAGCTCGTCGTCCTGGCGGACTCCGGTGATGACGGTGGGCTCCACGAAGAAGCCGTCGCCCTCGACCGCCTTGCCGCCGGTGACCACGGTGGCGTGCTCGGGGAGACGGTTCAGCTTGTCGGTGACCGAGGCGAAGTGCCGGGCGTTGTTCAGCGGACCGTAGTCGTTGCGGGATTCGTCGGCGTCCCCGGTGCGGGTGCCGCGCGCCGCCTCGGCCAGCAGCTCCACCAGCCGGTCGTGGGCGCTCTCCTCGACGAGCACCCGGGTGACGGCGGTGCAGTCCTGACCCGCGTTGAACGTGCCGAACTCCACCAGGGCCTTGGCCGTGGCGGCCAGGTCGGCGTCGGCGAAGACCACCGCGGGGGCCTTGCCGCCCAGTTCCAGGTGGCCGCGCTTGAGCCCCTGGGCGGCCGAGGCCGCGACCTGTCGGCCGGCCCGGACCGAGCCGGTGATGGCGACCATGGCGGGTTCGGGGTGCTCCACCATGAGCCGGCCGGTCTCGGCGTCGCCCAGGACGACGTTGAAGACGCCCGCCGGCAGGATCTCGCCGATCAGGCGGGCCAGGACCAGGGTGGACTCGGGGGTGGTGTCCGAGGGCTTGAGCACGATGCAGTTGCCCGCCGCCAGCGCCGGTCCGATCTTCCACACGGCCATGAGCAGCGGATAGTTCCACGGCGTGACCTGGGCGACGACCCCGACGGGCTCGCGACGGACGTAGGAGGTGTGGCCCTCCATGTACTCGGCGGCGGCGCGCCCCTCCAGGGTGCGGGCGGCGCCGGCGAAGAAGCGCAGGTGGTCCACGCCCATGCCGACCTCCTCCTGGGAGATCATCCATCGAGGCTGGCCGGTGTCGCGGTGCTGCGCCTCGACGATCTCGTCGGTGTGGGCCTCCACCGCGTCCGCGATCTTGAGAAGCAGACGCTGGCGCTCCCCCGGGGTGACGTCGCGCCAGGAGGCGAAGGCGGCCCGCGCGGCGGTGAAGGCGGCGTCGACGTCGACGTCGTCGGAGATCGGCGACACCGCGACGGTGGTTCCGTTCGTGGGGTCGACGATGTCGATCGTCCCCTGCCCGTGGGCGTCGACGAAGGCGCCGTCGACGAAGTTCTGGAGGCGACTGCTCATGAGGGCTCCTGACCACCGAGTTAATGATTGTCATTCATTTTAAAGGCCGGGAGAGTGAGGGGCAACACATCCCCTCCCTCGGAGCGCCGCATCCGAGGCTCCGGGCGCGGACGACCGTGGAGCCTTCCCGGAACTGTCCGAACCGGTCCGTAGAGTGCGCGCATGGAGACCTCCGACCCGCGACGGGCCATCGCCGTCGAGCACGCGGCCCTCGTCGCCGACCTGCGGGACCTGACCGACGAGCAGTGGACACGGGAATCGCTCTGCGAGGGCTGGACCGTGCACGACGTGACCGCCCACCTGGGCGCGGGCCTGACCATCGGCGCGTTGGGGTGGATCGTGTCCATCCTGCGCGCGGGCCTGCGGCCCGACGTGCACAATCGCCGACAGATCGCGCGCTTCGCCCGCTCGACCCCGACCGAGACCCTGGAGCGGTTCGCCGCCCTGGGCACCGAAGGGGGCGACCCCGTGCGCCTGCCCTCGGGGGACTCCGCCGCCTGGCTCGGGGAGCTCATCGTGCACGGCGAGGACATCCGGCGCCCCCTGGGGCTGGAGTACGAACCCGCGCCCGAGGCACTGGCCGAGGTGGCGCGCTTCTTCGCCTCCCGCGACTTCGCGGTGAACAGCCGCTCCCAGGTGAAGGGGCTGTTCCTGCGGGCCACCGACGCCGGCTTCACCACGAACGACCCCGACCTGCCCACCGTGGAGGGGCCGCTGCTCGCGCTCGTCATGCTCATGGCCGGACGCCCCGCCCACCTGGACCGGGTGAGCGGTTCGGGGGTGCCCGAACTGCGTCACCGACTGGAGAGATGAGCACCACCCTCTCCATCGGACCGACGCGAGCCGTGAGTCTTCCCCGACCGGAGGGTGAGAAGCCCCTTCCCTCGCCGGAACGGTACGGGACCCCAGGTAGAGACCGCTTCCCGACGGACAACCCGGCCATATCGGACGGACATGGCGGCCGAGGAAACCCCGCCATGTCCTCTCACCGGGCGAGACTTCCCCTTCTTCCCTCGGAAAAACCACTTTTCTTTCCCACACCGACCTCGGAATACTGCTCTGACCGGCGCAGTTGGCTCTCCTGTCGGGTACGAGTCGGCCCCGCCGCCGCACACCCCCCGATCCGTCGATCCTCATCCACCCACGAGCGCACAAGGAAGTACGTGACCAGGAACAACACCCCGAACACCACTGACGAGGGCGCCGACGCGCGCGCCACTCGGCTCGTCATTCCGCTTCTCCTGGTCTCGGCGTTCGTCGTCATCCTGAACGAGACGATCATGGGTGTGGCCCTGCCCGCCCTCAACCGCGACCTGGGCATCTCGGTCTCCACCGGACAGTGGCTGACCTCCGCCTTCATGCTCGTGATGGCCGTGGTCATCCCCGTGACCGGTTTCCTGCTCCAGAGGTTCCACCTCAGACAGGTGTTCATCACCGCGATGACCCTGTTCAGCCTCGGAACCCTGATCTGTTTCCTCGCACCGAACTTCACCGTTCTGCTGATGGGCCGGATCGTGCAGGCCTCCGGTACGGCGATCATGATGCCGCTGCTCATGACCACCGTGCTGAACCTGATCCCCGCCGACCGCCGCGGCCGGACCATGGGCAACATCTCCATCGTCATGGCGGTGGCGCCCGCCGTCGGTCCGACCCTGTCCGGGCTCATCCTGAGCATGCTGGACTGGCGCTGGCTCTTCGGCCTGGTCCTGCCGATCGCCCTGCTGGGCCTGGCACTGGGCGCCGCCTTCATCCGCAACATCACCGAGCCGCGCTCGGTGCGCATCGACGTGCTCTCGGTGATCCTGTCCGCCTTCGCCTTCGGCGGCCTGGTCTACGGCTTCTCCAGCCTGGGCAAGGCGGCCGACTCCAGCGCGCCGATCCCGCCGTGGGTCGCGATCGTCGTGGGCGTCGTGGCCCTGGTGCTGTTCGTGTGGCGTCAGATCCTGCTCCAGCGCGAGGACCGGGCCCTGCTGGACCTGCGGGTGTTCCGCTCCCGCCAGTTCTCGATCTCGATCAGCCTGGTGCTGGTCAGCTTCATGGCGCTGTTCGGCACGATCATCCTGCTGCCGATCTACATGCAGAACGTCCTGGGCCACGACACGCTCGCGACCGGGCTCGCCCTGCTGCCCGGCGGTCTGGTCATGGGTCTGTTGGCCCCGTTCGTCGGCCGCCTCTACGACCGGTTCGGCCCGCGTCCCCTCGTCACCCCGGGCGCCGCCCTGGTGACCCTGGTGATGTGGAGCATGACGCAGTTCGGCACCGAGACCCCGATCGGGGCCATCGTCGCCGCGCACATGGTCCTGAGCGTGGGCCTGGGCCTGATGTTCACGCCGCTGCTCACCGGAGCGCTCGGCTCCCTGCCCCAGCGGCTCTACTCCTACGGCAGCGCCGTGGTGGGCACCGTCCAGCAGGTGGCGGGCGCCGCGGGCACCGCGACCTTCATCGCGGTCATGTCCGCCGTGGCCGCGAGCCGGGCGGCCGAGGGCGCCGACACCGTCGTCGCCGAGGCCGGAGGCATCCACGTCGCCTTCATCCTGGGCGCGGTGATCACGACCCTGGCCTTCTTCGCGACCTTCCTGGTCCGCAGGTCGACCGCGCCCGCCGAGGAGGAGGGCACCCCGGCGACCCCGGCCGTGCACTGACCCGGATCCGACCCGAGGGGGCGGTGGCCGCACACGCGGCCGCCGCCCCCTCTTCGCGTTCGGAGAGCCCCCACCCTGACCCCGATTTGAGACTTTTCCAGCAGATATCGAGGAGCGGTCGAGAAAAGTGTCTACGAGTGGTTCAACGATAACGTTGAGGTCTACGGGGCCGGGCGCGCGATCGGCCTTCGACCAGGGGAGGAACGACAGGGTGTCCTCCCCCTATGGGAGGAGGACCCATGAACGACCACGACCCCCGAGAATTCGCCTTGGGCGACGACGAACGTCGCGAGCTCGGCCGCTGGGCGGCCGAGGGGGCCGCGCGGGCACTGGCACTCTTCGAGTCCCGGGCACCGGACGAGGCCCGGCCGCGGAAGGCCTTCGAGGAACTGCGCGCCTACAACGCCGGGGGCCCCAGGACCGCCCACCTGCGTTCGGCCATCTGGGCGGCCCTGTCCTGCGCCGAGGAGACCGACGATCCGGTGGCCGAGGCCGCGGCGCGCTCGATCGGGGTGGCGGCGGGCACCCCCTTCGTGCACGCCCTGGCCACCCCGCACCAGTCCAAGCACCTGCTGGCGCCGACCGCCTACCGGATCCGCGCCCGATCCCTCCTGGCCACCGGTGGGACGGACGCGGTCGCCGACGAGGAGATCCACTGGGCGACCGCGCACGCCTCACCGATCGTCCGACGAGTGCTGCGGCGCTTCCCCGCCCGTGCCGACGGCCGCGGGTGGATGAGCGCGCTGATGTACCGGCTCGACGTCGAGCTGCGGCGGACCGCTTAGGACCTCAGGCGAACATGGTCGCGGCCCGGTCGAGGACCCCCTGGGGCAGGTAGTCGCTCCGCACCCGTACCGACCACCCCTTGGCCCGGGCCAGACAGGCCAGGGCCAGGGCGTCGAGGTCGATCAGGCCGTCGGGGTCCTCGGCCCGCTCGCCGATGCCATGAGCGTCCCGGTGCTCCTCCAACACGTCGACCAGGGCCAGGTCGAACCCGTCCCGATCCTGCGCCACCAGCTGGGAGAGCAGGATGACCGGGGGCGGCGGGTGACCGGGCACGTCATAGGCGGTGAGCGCTTCGAGCGCCCGATCCAGCGCCTCCTCGACCCTCGGATTCGGAGGCACGTCCTCCTCGGGCCACCGGAGTCGATCCACCTCGGAGCCCAGATAGGCCAGGAACGCCTCCCTGTAGTGGGAGTAGACGGAAGGACCATCGCCCCCGCGCAGGTACTCGGCCCCGATGTGCGCGCGCAGCCTCTCCAAGAGCTCTCGCGAACCGGACATCAGAGCGTACTGAAGGGAGGTCCGCAACCGTCCTCCCGTGACACGGGAGTTCGGCTCGAAGGTACGCATCGGCGCGGTCGTCTCGCCGATGGTCACGTCGACGGTGTCGTCCTCGGCCGCCGCGCAGTCGAACAGCGCGACCATGTACTGGGCGGCGTGTTCGAGGGCGGCGAGCTGACGCGGATGCCGTGCCTCCGGATCCACGACCGAACAGAAGCGGAACCCGAGGATCTCCCCGTCGCTCGCCCACTCCAGAGCGCGGGGGATCTGTCCCCGAAGGATCTGCGGCCTCCGGATCCTCTGGAGCTTCTCGTCCTCGTATTGGAACGTCTTCTCGAACGACCGCTCTGTCGAGAACCCCTCCGTGGGACGTTCGACCGTCAACGTCCCACGCGAGAGCGCCGCCAGGGCCCCGGGGTCCTTGTCCTTTCCGTAGGGGCCCACCCGGCGACGCCGGATCCCGAACCCTTCGACCAGGTGGCGGGGCAGGTAGTCGGATTCGAACGGCATGTCCCAGCCCTCGACCCGCACCGCCAGGGCGGCGAAGGCGAGTTCGGTCAGCGGGAGCAGCCCCCTGAGGTCCCGTTCGTCGGAGTGGTCACGCAGCCAGGTCAGACGCACGGACATGGTCGACCAGAACGCGAGTTCGTCACGGGCGAGCAGGGCCCGCAGGTAGAGCAGGTCATGGTCGATCGACCCCGGCTCGACACGGTCGTCGTCGGAGTCCAGGGAGAGGGAGTCCAGGAGCGGTCCCAGTGCGGACCACACGTACTTCTCCAACTGATCCCGCTCGGCGCCCAGGTGCGGGTAGAGGTAGAAGGTCAGCGCCCGCTGTAGGACCTCGTCCTCTCCGAAGTCCGAGGCGAAGCCGACGAAGGGGTTCTCGTGGTTCTCGTGCAGGCCGGCGAGGACGCACAGGTAGAGCGCCTCGGTCCAGTCGCCGGCCCGGACCGGCCGCGCTCCTCGGGGCTCGGAGCCATGGTCCCCGTCGAAGTCCTGGTAGAAGACACCGGTGCGGGTGTAGGTCAGGTCCACCGAGAACTCCGCCGAGCCGGGCGCCCCGTCCAGGGTGATCGAGCCCGCGCGCGCCTCGGCCGCCGAGTACAGGGCGGCCCGGATGTCGGCCGTGGCGGAAGGAGCCCGGACCGAACGCGCCGCCGCGTAGTCCCGTAGGTCGTGGGCGATCATCCTCCAACCGAACCCTTCCCGACCGCTGTGCTGTTGCGCACGGACGTCACCGCCGATCCGATCCGTGAAGTCCTCCGTGGCCTTCGCGATCGCCTTGTCGTCGACCTCGTGCCGTTCGATCCGCAGGGTCACCGGGCCCTCTCCCCATCGCGTCGTCTCCGTGTTCGCGACAGAGTCTGGCAGGGGGCGACGACAGACCGGATCCGTCCGTGGACCGGCTGTGCCGGGGCGCCCCGTCGACCTCGAACGACGGGGCGCCCCGCTCTCACACCGTGATCTTCCGCGCGGCCTCCAGGGACAGGTGCGGCCAGGATTCGACGTCCCGCAACAGCCCCCGATCGTGGGTGGAGACCACGACCGCCGCCTCGGTCGCCTCCAGGGCCTCGGTCATCTCGTCGACCAGCGCGATCGACAGGTGGTTGGTGGGCTCGTCCAACAGCAGCACGTGCGGGCGCGAGGCCAGCACCAGCGCCAGGTCCAGGCGGCGCCGCTGTCCGGTGGAGAGCTCCTCGACCCTCTTGCCGATCTCCCGGGGACGCAGCAGCCCCAGCGAGGCCAGGCCCACGACCTCGTCCGGGCGCAGCCTCCCCCGGGACACGAGCCGGTCCACGTGGGCCCGATAGAGGTCTCCGGCCCGCTGTTCGGACGAGGGCGCCGATTCCTGACGCAGCGCCACGACCCGGGCCTCGGACGATCCGTACACCCGGCCGTTCGAGGGTTGCAGGTCGCCCGCGAGCACCGACAGCAGCGTCGACTTGCCCGCGCCGTTGGGGCCGGTGACCACCAGCCTCGATCCGCCGCGCAGGGTGAGCGAGGTCGGTGCGTCCAGACGGCCGGCCACGGTCACCTCCTCGGCGACCAGCAGCGTGGTGCCCGACCGGGTGGGCAGGTCCGGGAAGCGGAACGGCCGCGGTGGTTCGGGCATCGTGACGGCGTGGGCCTCCAGGTCGGCCCGGCGGCGGTGGACGTTGGCCACCACTCCCCCGGCACGGGTGGCGCGCTGATGCTTGCTCGTCCCCTTCTCCGGACGCCACCCGGAGACCAGGCGGTTCTGGGCGGCGCTGAGCAGGTCTTGGAGCCGGGACCGTTCGGCTTCTTGACGCAGGTACTCCTGTTCCCAGCGTTCCCTTTCGGCCCGGTGGCCCCGACGGTAGCCGGCGTAACCGCCGCCGTGGACCCGGGGACGGTCGTCGTCGGTCGGGTCCAGGTCCACCACGGTGCGGGCCACGTCCGAGAGCAGGGCGCGGTCGTGGCTGACCACGACCACCCCTCCGGAGCGTCCGCGCAGCCGTTCGGTGAGGAAGTCCAGACCCGCGCGGTCCAGGTGGTTGGTGGGCTCGTCCAACAGCAGGAAGTCGTCCTCCGACCCCAGCAGGCAGGCCAGCCCGACCCGGTAGCGCTGTCCGACGGACAGTTCCGTCAGCCGTCGCGAGTGGTCGGGTTCGGCCCCGAGCGCCTCCAAGGCGACCTGGATCCTGCGTTCGGCGTCCCAGGCCTCCAGCGCCTCGGCCCGTTCCAGTGCGCGGGTGTAGCGTTCGTCGGCCCCGGGCTCGCCCGCTCCGAGGGCGAGGCCTGCGGCGTCGAGTTCGGCGAGCGCCGCCAGGGAGTCGGCGACGGCGTCCGCGACGACCCGGCCGACGGTGCGCTCGTCCTCGGTGGACATCTCCTGTTCGGCCAGGCCGAGCGTGCCGACCAGGGTGACGGTGCCCTCGTCGGGCACGAGCGTTCCGGCCATGACGTGCAGGAGCGTGGACTTGCCCCGACCGTTCTCCCCCACGATCGCGATGCGGGAGGCGGGGGTGACGGTCAGGTCGGTGTCGAAGAGGACCCGTCGGGAGCCCCGGGTGACGGAGACCCCGGACAGGACGAGTTGGGCGCGCGAACGCGCGGGAAGAGCGGTGGGCATGTGTTCCCTCTCTGAGGGCACGCCGAGGACACCCGCGTGGCGGGGTGGTGGGCGTGCCGGTAACGGCGCCCTCGATGGGGCGGGGTCGCCTGGGCCGTCACCGGACTCGGATGACTCGACGAGCGCGGTGGGCCGGCGGTGCCGTTACAGATAGAGCTGGAAATGCATGCCCACAGGTTAACGCGGGACCGTCATCCCGCCCAAGGGGTTTTTCCGCGCCCCTCACGTGTGCTCCACCACCCCGGTCCTACTCGGAAGGCCTCTTCCTCAAGGGTGTTCCTCGCGCTCGGCCCGGTACCCCTCCGTCACGGCGGTCGCCCCTCGCAGGAAACGGTCGACGATGGACAACTCCTCCGGGGAGAACCGCTCCATGACCTCGACGATCCGCTCGTCGAGGCCGCCCCAGTAGGTCGTATGAGCGCGTTCGGCCTCCTCGGTCGGGAGCAGGAGCACCTTTCTACGGTCTCCGGTGTCCCGCACCCGACGGAGGTGACCGCCCCGCTCCAGCCGGTCGACGACGGCCGTCACCGAGGCCGAGGGCAGCCGCAGCTCCCGCCCCAGCCGTCCCGGGGTGATCGGTTCCGGTTCCGTGACCCCGCTCCGCCCGTCGGCCCTGGACGCCTCCAAGACCAGGAGGAGCGCCTCCCCCTCCACGCCTTGGAGTCCACGTAGGCGGTCGAAGGTCTCGCCCGTCCTGGCCAGGGAGAGCGCCGAGGCGTAGAGGTGGTCGGCCGTCCGCCGCCGTCCGGGGTTGTGTCGTTCCATGCCCCCATCATATTATCTCCGAATCGGAGACATCTCGTTTTGGAGAGAGTCTGATGGTGAGAGACCACGCGCCGGATCGGTGGCGCTCCACCGGATCGGCGGGAGAGACCGTTCTGTTCGACATGTTCGACGGCCTCCACCCGATACGGAACGTCTGGGGTCTCAGCGACCCGGACGTGCACTGGATCGACGGCCGCTGGACGATGTTCCTGGGCGGGGTCACCCCCCCGTCTTCGGGTCCTGTTGTTCACCGCGGCCCTCCCCGCGGGAGCCCCGCTCTCCTGCGACGAGTGGTCACTGGTCACCGTTCCCGGGAACCCACGCCGAGCGGCCCCCGTGGCCCCCGCACCGCCCAAGGGTCTGTGGGACTCACGGGGGATGCACACCCCCTCCTACGTGCGCGGCCGTGTCCAGGGCGGGCCGGAGGAGGAGCGGATCTACTACGCGGGACAGTCCTCCCGCTCGGTCACCGGAAGGAAGAGCAGATACTCCATCGGTTTCCTGACCAGGACACCCGACGGTTGGAGACGGCACGGGGCGCCGGTGCACGTGGGCACGCACGAGCGTCCCAGCGTGATGGAACCCTTGGTCCGTTACGACGACGGCCTCTGGCGCATGTGGTACCTGTCCACCCCTCACGAGGTCGGTCGCGGTGAGATGCCCGACTACCGACTGGAGTACGTGGAGGGAACGGACGGCGTCACGTGGAGCACCCCACGTGTGCTGTTCTCCACCGAGGACGGATACTTCGACAACGCCGTCCTCAAGGTGGACGACCACTACGAGATGGTCGTGGCCCGGGGCACGAACCTCCATGGCACCCCCGACTTCCCCGCCCAAGGGCTGTGGTGGCTGCGCTCACCCCGCCCCTCGGGCTCTCGGGAGGAGTGGACGAGGACACCGGTACGGCTGTTGGACACCGACGTCGACCCCTCCCCGTGGTTCGGCGACGGAGGCTGCGGCCCCTCGTTCCACTACGGCGACACCGACGCGGACCGGAACACGATGTACGTCTTCTTCACCGGCACACGAGCACGGACTCCATGGTGGAAGGCCGCCCTCCATCGACTGTCGCTTCGGCGCGGTCTTCCCATGCCCACCCCCTTTCACCTGGCCACCGGCCGGATCTCCCTGCCCGGCTTCCGGCCTCGGACCGGGGAGGACCCTCCGCCCTCTCCATGACGCTTCCGTCGGAAAGGACACTCCTACCGCCCAGAGCCCGCACCCCCGTGTTCACAGGGCCTCCCGGCGCGTCGGATGATGGTCCGGACCGTCCCCCTTCCCCCTAACGGAGGCCACGATGATGGGAAGCTCGCACGCCGCCACCGGTCTGCTCACCGGAGCGGTCGTCGGCGCGCTGGCCGGAACGGAATGGACCGACGTCCTGGTGTGCGCCGCCGTCGGCGCGGGCGCCGCCCTCCTCCCCGATCTGGACGAGCCCGGGTCGACCGTCGGGCGCAGCCTCGGCTTCGTCTCGGAGAAGACCTCCGAGGGTCTGCGGGCCCTGTCCCGGCGGGTGTACGCGGCGACCTCGACCGAACGGGAGGGCAGAGGCGACGGCGGGCATCGGCATCTGACCCACACCCTTCCCGCCGTGCTGGTGTTCGGGGCCCTGGGCTGGCTGGTGGCGCTCTTCCAACCGGTCGGGACGGCGCTGGTGGTGCTGGCCATGGCGGCGTTGGGGGCCGGTACGGTCGCCCGTTCGTTGAAGGGGTGGGGGCCGCTGCGCACACGGCGGCGGGCGGCCCTGGTCGTGGCGATCGTCCTGGCCGTGGTGGCGGCGTTCGCTCCCGGAGGCGCGGCGTGGATGATCGGTCTGACCGTGGCGGTGGGCGCGCTCACGCACGTGCTCGGGGACTGGTTGACCCGGAGCGGCGTCCCCCTGGCCTGGCCGTTCGTGCACCGGGGCAAGCGGTGGTGGATGTTCCGCTCTCCGGTGGCCTTCCACACCGGCAAGAGCCCGGTGGAGGTGGCGATCCGATGGGTCTCCCTGGCGGGGACCCCGGTGGTGGCGTTCCTGGCGGTCCCCACCGTCCCCGTGGGCTGAGCCCCTTCCGCTCGGGGCCTCAGGGGCTCCTGTCGAAGCGGGCGAACCGGACCAGGGACCACACGGCGACGCCGCACAGGGCCGCCCAGGCGACCCACAGCGCCCAGATGAGGGGGGTGAGGCCGATGATCAACGTCGCGCTCGCCGTGGCGAGAAGGAACATGACGTTGGTGATGACGGTCCACTCGACCGCTTTGCGGGCCCTGTCCTCGGCTTCCACGCCGCCTCCTCGTCATCGTGAACGGGGTCGTGTTCGGGGAAGCGGCACCGCCGGCGGTGCCCTGTCGCCCCTTCCTCGTCCTCGTACCCGCGGGCCCTCGTGGAGCGGGGGCGGTGGCCGGTTCCGGTCTCGGCCGCGTGAACCGGGACGCGCGAGGGCGGGCGTCCCCTCATATGGAAGGGGACGCCCGCCCGAGGAGGAACGGTCCGGGTCAGTCCACCCCGGCCGCCTCCAGGGTGCGCGGGTCCGGAGCCTTGGTGAGGAGGCTGGCGGCCACCAGCGCGATCACGGCGGCGGGCAGCGCCACGATCACCCCGTTGAAGCCGCCGGGCGCCCCGACCAGCTCCCAGCCGATGGTGACCGCCGATCCGACGATCAGGGCGGCCACCGCCCCGGCGGTCGTGGCCCGCTTCCAGAACAGGACGGCCAGCACCGCGGGGGTGATCGCCGCTCCGTAGACCGTGTACGAGTACATCTGTAGGTCCAGGACGGTCGGGAAGTACAGGCCCAGGGCGATCGCGATGAGGGCGATGGCCACGATGGACAGGCGCTGCACGACCAGGGTGCCCCGGTCGCCCACCTTGTTCCCGCCGAACCTGGCGAACAGGTCGAAGGCGACGTTGGAGGCGGCCGAGAGCATGAACGAGGAGCCGGTCGTGATGACGAAGGCGACCGCGCCGGCCAGCAGCAGTCCGCCGATCAGGGTGGGCACGTGACCTTCGGAGGCCAGGCGCAGCACGGACTCGTCGCCGTTGATCCCGGGCATGAGCACGGCGGCCGAGGTGGCCAGCAGGATCACGGGGATGAAGACGAAGAAGCTCGCGCCGAGCATGCCCAGGGTGGAGGTGCGCGCGGAGCGCTCGTCCTTGGCGGCGGCCAGGCGCTGGTAGAGGTTCTGGTCGGCGAGCAGGAGCAGGAACAGGGGCAGGAAGTAGCCGAGGAGCTGGAGCGGGCTCAGGCCTCCGCTCGGGGTGGTGGCGACCTCGGGCAGCCCCTCCCAGTAGGCGGCCGGGCCGCCGATCACCATCAGGACCAGGGGCACCGACGCCACCAGCGCGCCCAGGACGAGGATGGCCGAGACGAAGTCGGTGTAGGCGACGGAGAACAGTCCGCCGGTGACGGTCAGGACGGTGACGACGAGGGCGGTGAGCAGGGCGCCCTGGGTCGGGGTGAGCGGTGTGATGAGCGCGATCACGTAGCCGCCGCCGACGAACTGCGAGGCGACCAGACCGATGTAGGCGACGGTGGTGACGATCGCGGCGACCGTGCGCACGCCGGTGCCGAAGCGGGCTTCGAGCAGTTCGGGGATGGTGTGGCGGGCCGCCCGGCGGATCCGGCGGGCGGCGAACAGCAGGACGAGGATCCCCAGCGGGGTGCCCGCGAAGAAGACCATCCCGGCGATGGGCCCGTGGGTGTACGCGAAGTTGGCGCCACCGATGATGGTGCCCGATCCGACCCAGGTGACCAGGAGGGTCGCGATCATCACGGGGGTGGACAGGCTCCGGCCGGCGAAGAGGAAGTCCTCGCCGCCGCGGACCTTGGAGGGTCGGGAGAAGTACAGGCCGATCCCGACCATCACCAAGAGGTAGAGGGCGAGGATGACCAGGTGGGTCGTTTGCATGGGCTGCCTCGGGAGATACGCGCACGAAGGGGTGAACAGCGGGTGAGGCCAGATGTAACCAGCAACGACGACTGTGATGCAATACTTATTGCATCTTGTGTGACTTGAATCACTCAGAAGAGTTCGGCGTCCCGCCAGAGCCGTTCCGCCGTACGCACCGATTCCAGGGCGTTCTCGCCCCCGACCCGGGCCAACTCCGCCAGGATCGCGTGGACGACCGTCATCGCCGCCGTCAGCGACGGGAACATCCCGGCACCCTCGCTGGGAACGACCACCACCTCGTCTGCCGAGGACACCAACGGCGACTCGCGCCGGTCGGTGATCAGGGCGACGCGCACCGAACGTTCGGCCGCGATCTCCACCGCCCTGCGCAGCGCCAACGGGAGCATCCACAGATCGCAGACCACGACGAGGTCGCCCTCGCCCATCCGGGCCAGGGCGTTGGTCAACACGGTCCCGGCCGAATCGTGGATACGCACGTCATAGCCCATGATCACGGCGGCGTGGGAGAGCTGCACGCCCGGAGCGGCGAAGGTCCCCGACCCCAGGACCAGCGTGCGCCGGGACCGGTGGATCGCCGCCGCGATCGCCTCGATCCGTTCGGGTTCGAGCGTCCTCTCCAACAACCTGAGGTTCTCCCGGTCCGCGCGCACGGCGGCCCGCACCGGATCGGCCCCGGACTCCGAATGCTCGGCCAGCACCTCCCCCGCGCTGAGCGAGGACAGGTAGCGCGAGCGCAGCTCCACCCGGAGCGCCGGCCAACCGGAGAAGCCCAGGTGCTGGGCGGCGCGCACCACGGTCGCGACGTTGACCTCGGCGCGTTCGGCCACCTCGGCGGCGGTCGCGTAGGAGGCGAAGCGCGGCTCGTCGCGCAGGACGCCCAACACCCGCTCGGTGGCCCTACCCGGCCGCCCTCGCGCCGACGTCTCCTCGATCCAGTCCGCCATCGATCCCCGATCCTCCCGTTCCGGCGGTCCGGTTCCTCCGGGCCACGCCGTTCTCAGCGATACCACCCCCGTGCGAGAACACGAAGCCGATGCAACGTATATTGCATCCTGTTGTTCCCCGTCCCCCGACACCGCACGCTCGTCCGAACCAGGAGGCTCCCCGTGTCCGACCACCCCCGGCCCACCGTCCTCACCAACACCACCCTGCTCGACCCCGAGGACGGCGCCCTCGCCCCCGGCTCCTGGCTCCTGATCGAGGACGGCGTCATCGCCGCCCGCGACACCGGCGACGTCCCCGCCGGGATCACCGACCGGGCCGAGACCGTCGACCTGGCCGGCGCCACCCTCATGCCCGGACTCATCGACGCCCACGTGCACGTCACCGCCCTCAGTGCCGACCTGGGCTCGGTCTCCGACCACTCGCCCTTCTACGTCGCCGCCTACGCGGCCGGTTCCCTGTCGGCCATGCTCGGACGCGGCTTCACCACCGTGCGCGACGTCGGCGGCGCCGACTGGGGCCTGGCCCTGGCCGTGGAGGAAGGGCTCCTGGAGGGCCCCCGACTGATCTTCGGCGGCAAGGCCCTGTCCCAGACCGGCGGCCACGGCGACTTCCGACCGCGCGGACGCCACGGCAAGGACGGGGACGGCTGCTGTCCCGGGGCCGGCCTGGTCTGCGACGGCCCGATCGAGTTCCGCCGCGCCGCACGCGAACAGCTGCGGACCGGCGCCCACCACGTCAAGGTGATGCTGTCGGGTGGGGTGGCCTCGCCCACCGACCGGATCGACTCCACCCAGTCCTCCGAGGACGAGCTCCGCGCCGTCGTCGAGGAGGCCGAGGCCGCCAACCGCTACGTCACCGGCCACGCCTACACCGCACGCGCCGTCAACCGGGGCCTGCGTCTGGGGGTCCGCTGCATCGAGCACGGCAACCTCATCGACCAGAGCAGCGTCGAGCTGTTCGTGGAGCACGGAGCGTTCCTGGTCCCGACCCTGGTCACCTACCGCGAACTGTCCCGACAGGGGGCGGAGAACGGGCTGCCCGCCGAGAGCCAGGCCAAGGTCGACACGGTGCTGCACCGGGGTCTGGAGGCACTGCGCATGGCCCATGAGGGGGGTGTGCGCCTGGCCTTCGGAACCGACCTTCTGGGCGGTATGCAGGAACACCAGAGCGGCGAGTTCGCCATCCGCGGTCAGGTCCAGCCCGCCGCGGACGTGATCCGCTCGGCCACCACCGAGGCCGCGGCGCTGCTCGGCCTGGAGGGGGAGATCGGAACGCTGCGCGCCAGGGCCCGCGCCGACCTGCTCATCGTCGACGGCGACCCGATCGCCGACCTGTCCCTGCTGGCCGAGCCCGAGCGCGGTGTCCGCGCGGTCCTCCAGGGCGGTTCTCTGCGACGCGGACGTCTCTGACCTCGAAGACCTCCCGCTCTTCGGCCGGCCCTGTCCGATGAGGGCCGGCCGACGGTTGTGGGCCCCGCCCCCGCTTCCCGTAGTGTGATCTTGCTGAACCGGGATACTCCGGACGAAGCGAGATACAGAGAGTTCCGAGAATCGCACCGTGAAGCGTCGAGGACCCGAGTGGGCGACCATCTTCCCTGATCGGGAGGTCCTCGCCGTCGTGCGCAGTGTCCCCGCCGCCGGCCGGCTGCTGGACGTGACCTCCCTGCTGGCCGACGATCGGATCGGCGTCACCTTCACCGTCACCCCGGGTTCGGCCTCCGAGTCCGGTGTCGAACCCCTGCTGCGCGCCGCCGGGGTCGAGGACATCGTCCCCTGGGAGGAGGCGGTCGAGGAGCCCCGTCACCTGGCCCTGGCCGCCAGCGGCAAGGGCGACCTGCACCGTCTCGACACTCCGCTGGTGCTCATGCCGCACGGGGCCGGCCACAACCGGCGGGTGGGCGAAAGCCCCGGCTCGCTGGAGGCCGCATCGGGGCTGGACCCGGCCGAACTCTCCCACGAGGGCGAGCCCATCGCCGCGCGCTTCCTGTTCTCCCACCGGGAACAGCTCGAACGCCTCCATCGCTCCTTTCCCGCCGCGCGCGGACGCGGGGTGGTGGTGGGCGACCCCGCCTTCGACCGCATGCTCGCCGCCGCGGGTCGCCGCGACCGTTACCGGGAGGCGCTCGACGTGGGCGGACGTCGGCTGGTGGTGGTCTCCTCCACCTGGAACCGGGGCTCGCTGTTGGGCGCCCGCCGCGATCTGATCCGCGACCTGTTGGCCGAACTCCCCTACGACGAGTACCGGGTGGCGCTGGTGGCCCACCCCAACGTCTGGCAGTCCCGTGGACGCTCCCAGCTGGAGCTGTGGCTCTCGGAGGAGATCGAGGCGGGGCTGGTGCTGATCCCTCCGTCCGAGGGGTGGCGCGCGGCGTTGACCGCCTCGGACGTGGTCGTGGGCGACGTGGGCTCGGTGACCTACTACGCCGCCGCCCTGGGCCGGCCGGTGCTGCTCGCCGCCTTCGACACCGACGACATCGACCCGGGCTCCCCACTGCTGGAGTTCGGGGCGGCGCTGCCCCGACTGACATCGGGCGGGGTCGCCGACCAGGTGGACCGGGTGCTGCGCTCCCCCATCGCCCCGGTGGCGGATCTGCTCATCGAACACCACGGGGGTTCGGCCGCCCGGCTCCGGTCGGTGCTGTACTCCCTGCTCTCTCTGCCCGAACCCGGACGCGCGGCCTACTATCCGCCCCTGCCCGACCTCGAACCGTGCCCCGACGACGTCACCGCCTGGCGTGTGGCCGCCGAGATCACGACCGTCGGCCCCGAGGCCGAACTCCACCTGCGCCGCCACCCCTCGGCGGCCCCCGGGCGCGCGCCCGCACGGGCGGCCACCCGCCCTCTGGTCGTGGACGCCGAGGACACGGTGGTGCCCCGCTGGGACGCGGCCGACGCCTGGTCCCGACGGCGGGCGCGCACCGAACGCGACGCCGGCGCCTGGGCCAAGGAGCGGGTGAACGCCCACCCGCGCGCCCGTGTGGCCGTCGCCTCGACCGGCCCGCGCTCGGCCCTGTTGGTGCACCGTCGCGGAGCGGCGATGCGCGTCCACGACGAGCGGGCCCAAGAGGACGAACGTCCCTTGGACACCTCGCTGGTGGCCGCCGCCGCGGTGGTCTGGGCGCGCCGAGAGGAGACGTGGCGGGCCTGGCACCGAGGGGTCACGGTCCATGTGGGCGACCGCGTCCTCCGGTTGAGGGGCTCGCGCCCCTCCCCCGAGTTCGACCTCCTCGAAGAGCCCTAGGTCGTGTAGCGGGCGAAGTCGCGCTCGATCCGCCCCGCCTCCTCCTCCAGGTGGTGGTGTCCGGCGACGGTGCCGGCCCAGCGCAGCCGTTCCAGGGCCCGGCCGACCGCGCCGCGCTCGTGTTCCAGTTCGGCGAGAAAACGTGCGGTCTCCACCTGTTTGACCGGTTCGGCCATGACGATGAAGACCTCCAGGGCGCTCTCGGCCTTGACCTCGGCCTCCTCGCCCTGTCTGCTCCGCGCCAGGACCCGGGCCAGGGACAGCCTGATCCGGGCGCGCAGGAGCCTCCAGTCCTCGGCGATCCAGCGGCTCTCACGCGTGGGTTCGGCGCTCTCCAGCTCCCCCAGGCGGCGGTCGGCGATCCGCTCGGCCCGGCACAGTTCTCGGGAGGCCTTCGTCAGGTCGCCGCTCCGGCGGGCCTGGTCGCCGAGCTGGTAGGTCTGCACGGCCTCGCCTCGGGGCAGCCCGACGTCGCGGTGGATGTCGCGGGCTCGGGCGAACAGTTCCGTCGACTCCTCCTCGGGCAGGCCCTCCAGGTGGGGGAAGCGCCCCTTGAGCAGACCCAGGGTCTCCAGCAGGACCGCCCGGTGGCGTTCGTCGTCGGAGCGTTCGGCCGCCCGTTCGGCTTCCTGCACCAGGGGCAGGGCCCGCTCTGCCATCCCGTGCGCGACGTACATTCGGGCCAGGTAGTTGGCGCAGCGTACGATCGCGCCGTCGTGACGCAGGTGGCGGGACACCTCCAGGGCTCGGTGGTAGATCCACAGCCCCAGGGTCAGGCGGCGCCGTCCGTAGCAGGTGGGCCAGACCGCGTCGGCCAGGAGCGGCACCGCCGTGGGCTCGCCCAGTTCCAGGGCCATGGTCATCAGGTCCGGAACGTGGAAGAGCTGGGCGTCCTGCCACTCCATGGCCTCGCCGCGGGTGGAGAAGGGCGCCCGATAGTCCCGCTGGGGGAGGGTGAGTTCGGCCGTGGCGAGTTCCCCGGCGAGCCGGTAGCGCTCTCCGAGCATGGCACGGTCGGCCAGGTGGTGGGTGACGGTGTAGAAGCGCAGGATCGCGGCCGCGTCCAGACTCCGGTGCTCGTTGTCGCCGTCGCGGACCCGTTCCCGGACCAGTTCCACGAGCCTGCGGTCGCCCCGGGTCCCGGTGTGCAGCAGGCTGGCGTCGGACAGCCGCTCGAGTGTCCGGGGGGCCTGTTCTCCCAGTAGGGTCCGGGCCAGTTCCTCGGAGAAGTCCCGTCCCGGGTGGGTCGAGAGCAGCTCCAGCAGACGGCGTTCGTCGGGTCCCACTCCGGACAGGACGATGTCGACGACGATCTCCGCGCCCGAGAGCGGACGGACGGCGGCGCGGCGGCGTTCGTCGATGGCCTCGACCAGTTCGGCGACGCCGATCTCCTGGACCTCCAGTTGCGCGGCGGCCATCCGCACGACCCCGGGCAGGTGGCCGCACAGTTCCACGAGGCGTTCGGCGGCGGCGTACTCGTCGGGGTCGGTCATCCGCCGTCCCACCCGGCGGAAGGAGCGTAGGAGCGCGAGGGAGTCCCGGGGGTGGAAGACGTCCAGGGGCAGGTGTTCGGCGCCCCGGCTCACCCACGCGCCCAGGGAGTCGAGTCCGGGCTCGCAGGCGGCCACGACCAGGTGCGGGCCGGCCCCGAGCGTGAGGGCGTCGAGTTCGGTGTCGTCGGCGACCCCGTCCAGGAGCAGAAGGAGGCGTTTGCTGCCGGTGACGCCGCGCAGCCGGTCGCGCAGGAGCGCCACGTCGGTCTCCTCCCGCAGGTCGTGGACGTGCAGGTCCCGTAGGAGGGAGCGCAGTACCCCGGCCAGGTCGAGGATGCCCTCCTGGTCGCGCCATCGACGCAGGTCGACGTAGAGGCTGCCCTCTTCGAACCGGTCCAGGACACGGTGGGCGGCCTCGGCCAGGGTGGCGCTCTTGCCGATGCCCTCGCGTCCGCTGAGCAGGGCCAGGGCGCCCTTGCGGTGTTGGAGGACCTGTCCGGCGAGGGTCTCCACGAAGGTGAGTTCCTCGAACCGGTTGACGTGTTTGAGGTCGGCCTCGGGGACCCGGCGCGGGGGCGGTGGCGGCTCGGGCGGGGCGAGGTGGAGGTGTGCGATGTCGCGGGCCTGGATCGCGTTGCCCTGGTTGTCCCGCATCCGGTTGTGGTGTTGGGGGTCCGACACCGTTGGCCTCCTGGGTGTTCTCGCGAGCGCGCCTCGTGGTCACGGCCACCGACGATCCTAGCCCTCGCGCCCTCTCCCGGTCCCGACGACGGTTCCCTCTCCTTCGCCGCCCCCATAGAATGAACAAACGTTCATTCATAGGAGGACGGATGCCGAGAACCCCCGAACAGCATCGGGCCATGAGGGCCGCCACCCGGGAGCGGGTGCGCACGGCCGCGATCCGACTCTTCTGCCGCCGCGGATACGCCGGGGTGGACATGCGCGCCATCGCCGCCGAGGCCGGGATCAGCACCGGCTCGATCTACCGCCACTTCGCCACCAAGGACGAGCTCTACGACGACCTGGTCGCCGAGGCCGCCACCGGCCTGCGGACCCTGGCCCGGAGCTTCACCGACACCGACCTGGTCGTGGAACCCCTGCGCGGGTTCGTCGAGGTGTTCCTGGCCGACCTGTCCCGGGACACCGGAGCAGTGGAGTTCTACCTGCTGATGAACCAAGTCTTCGCCTCCGGCGTCGAGGCCGGGCCGGAGCGGGGCGCGGCCGTGGAGGATCTGCTGCGGGCCCACCGCGAGGTGACCGGTGCGGTCGTGACGTTGATCGAACGCGGCCGGGGCCGGGGTCTGACCCGGCCCGCGCCCGCCGCGGAGCTGGCCACCTGCTTCTTCGCCACCCTCGGCGGGCTGGCCATGACCCGCTCGGCCCTGGGCGAGGCCTTCGTCGCCCCTTCCGTCGCCACCGTGACGGGGATCCTGCTGGTCGAGGAGACGACGGTATGAGCGAGACGACGAGGATCCGGGTCGTACGCGGCGACGAACTGGGCGAGGAGGGGAGCGCGTGGATCGCCCGCCTGTACGTGGAGGGATTCGGCGACGACCTGGCCTTCTTCTCCAAGGACCCCGAACGGTTGACGGCCGCCCTCGAACACGCCCTGGTGGCGCGCCACGCCCATGTGGCGCTGGTCGACGGTGAACCGGCGGCCCTGGCCTTCCTGGTCCAGGGGGAGCAACTCTGCTTCGAGCACGACGCCGCCGAGCTGCGCCGCCATCTGGGGTGGTACAAGGGCACCATCGCCGACCTGGTGTTCCGCTCCCAGTTCCAGAAGGTGATGCCCGACGCCGGGCCGGGCATCGGCGAGATCGCCTTCGTGGCCTCGGCCCGACGCTTCCGGGGACGCGGCGCGGCCAAGGCCGTGCTGGAGCACATCCTGACCCTGCCCGGCTATCGCGAGTTCCGGCTGGAGGACATCTCCGACGTCAACGAGTCCGCGCTGGGCCTCTACGAGCGGGTGGGTTTTCACGAGTACCGCCGAAGGCGGGTCCGGCACACCCGGTGGAGCGGCATCAACGCCTACGTGTCGATGCGGCTCGTCCGAGAGTGAGGACCCGCCCTCGGGTCAGGAGGTGACGGCGACCTGGCCCCGGTCGGTGGCGACCGGCCCCGCGCCTCCGGGGCGGATGTCGTCGTGGAAGATCTCGGTGGGCAGATACAGGGCGCAGCAGGCGTTGGGCACGTCGACCACGCCGCCGATCCGCCCCTCGACCGGCGAGGTGCCCAGGATCAGGTAGGCCTGCTCATCGGTGTACCCCCACTTCTTGAGGTAGGAGATGGCGTTGAGGCAGGCGTTGCGGTAGGCCTCGGTGGCGTCCAGGTACAGGTTGGTGTCGTCGCGGTGGTCCACCGAGATGCCGATGAAGGTGAGGAACTCCGAGTACAGCGGGGCGACCCGGCCCGGTTGGAAGACGGGGTTGCGATGGACGCCGTAGGTGTCCATCCCGCCCTTGATGAGGTCGACGCGCAGGTCGATGAAGCCGCCCATCTCGATGGCGCCGCAGAAGTTGATCTCGCCGTCGCCCTGGCTGAAGTGCAGGTCGCCCACGGACAGCAGCGCTCCGGGGACGTGCACGGGGTAGAAGATCCGGGAGCCCCGGGTGAAGTTCTTGATGTCGTGGTTGCCGCCGTTCTCCCGGGGCGGGACGGTGCGGGCCCCGGATTCGGCGATGCGCGCCAGCAGGTCGCCGTCGGCGTTGCCGGCCAGGGCGCCCCGGGCCAGGGGCGGCAGGGCCAGCGGCGGCACCCGTTCGGGGTCGGTGGCGATGAGGGCCCGCTCGCGCCGGTTCCAGCTGTCGAGCAACTCGTGCGAGGGCGCCACGCCCATCAGGCCGGGGTGGGTGATGCCGGTGTACTCGACCCCGGGTACGTGGCGGGAGGTGGCGGCCTGGCCGTGGAAGTCCCAGATGGCCTTGTAGGCGTCGGGGTAGTAGTCGGTCAGGAAGCCGCCGCCGTTGACCTTGGCGAAGATGCCGCTGTAGCCCCAGCCCTGGCCGCAGACGGGTCCGCGTTCTCCGGGGATGGGGCCCAGGTCGAGGATGTCGACGATCAGCAGGTCGCCGGGCTCGGCCCCTTCGACGCGGAAGGGGCCGCTGAGCATGTGGCAGCGGTCCAGGTCGACGTCGCGGACGTCGTCGGCGGAGTCGTTGTCGCCGATCTGGCCGTCGGTCCATTCGCGGCTCTCGACGCGGAACTCCTGTCCCGGGCGTACGGTGGCCGCCGCCGGGACCTCGGGGTGGAAGCGGTTGTGTCCGGGGACCGCCTGCTGGGCCATGGTCTTGGACGGATCGTGGCTGAAGATGACCTCGGGCATGGTGTGGCTCCTGGTGGTGTCCGTTCGAGCGTGGCCGGTGATGAACGTCGAGCTCAGGCCCGGGGCAGTAGGGCGTGACGGGGGTCGGTGAAGGACGTGGGGGCGGGATCGGGCGCCGGGCGGGTGACGACGGCGGGCCGGTCCGTGCTCTGTTCGGCGGCCTCCATCACCCGGCCTCGGGCCGCGGGGACGGCGCGCACCATCGGTGCGGTGAAGGCACGGCGGGCGCTCCGGCCGCAGGAGCAGTCCGTCTCTCGCGGCGCTCGCCCCATGGGGGCGTCCAGGTCGGTCTCGTGGCGGTCCGGACAGCGGTAGAGATAGGTGACCATGATCACTCCTTCCAAATGAAAATAAGCCATTTGGAAGCAAGTGGCAAGGGTCACCCCCGGCGACACCGGAGACGGATGTGACCGAACACCGTCACAGCCGGGCGAGGATCTCGAAACCCAACCCGTCGGCCCTGGCCATGTACACGCGCTGATGGATATGACCCGACCTCAACCGCATCGGCCCGCGCGGACCGTCGTAGCCCACCGAATCGGCCACCCGCGACAACCGCTCGGGCCGGTCCGTGCCCGCGCGCCGCACCAGCGCCTCCAACGCCATCAGCCCCTCGTAACAGGACTCGGCCATGTTGTTCAGCGGAGGCGCCTCCGGGCCGTGCATGGCGGCGTAGGCGCCCGACAGCTCCAACGCCGACTCGGTCGGCAACGACCGGAAGTAGGCGGCGGCCACGAACAGATCCTCGGTACTGTCCGCCCCGCTGCCCAACAGCATGTTCTCCTCCATCAACGGGGTCAGCCGCCGGACCCGGGACTGCAGGTCTGCCTCGGCGAAGGCCCGATTGAAGGCCACCGCGTCCTGACCCACCAACAGCATCAGGACGGTGTCCGCGCCACTGACGCGCACGCGCTCCAACACCCCGCCGAAGTCCTCCGTGCCCAGCTCGACGAAGGCCTCCCCCACCACCCGCATCCCCAAATCGTGGGCGTAGCCACGACAGGAACGGGCCGTACTGCGCGGCCACACGTAGTCGTCACCGACCACGAACAGATCCCGCGCCCCCTGCTCATCACGCATCCAACGCATGGCCGGAGCGACCTGATCGGGCGGGGTCTCCCCCGAACAGAACACCCCCGTCGCGCTCTCCCCTCCCTCGTAGAGCGAGGTGTAGACGTAGGGCACGTGCCCGCCCACCACCGGCACCAGATGCTGTCGCACCCGCGAGATGTGCCAACCGGTCACCGCGTGGATCCGCCCGGCCCCGACCAACGCCCCCACGTCGGCGGCCACCTCCGACGCCGGACGGCCCCCGTCGATCACCACCGGCCGCACCCGACGCCCCAACAGACCCCCCTCGGCGTTGATCCGGGCCAGCGCGGTCTCGGTGACCGCTTCACAAGAGGGCCCGAAGATCCCCGCCGAACCCCGCAACGGGATCACGACCCCCACCGGAAAGTCCTCACCGCGGGGTCTCGGGTCGTGTTCGGGACAATGACACGGCATGGCGCCCCCTCGGCTCACGCCACCGGTCCACGTCACCGAGCGTCACCACCGGTTTCGGGCGTGCTAGATTCACCACCGAGTAAGAATGTTCTCGAACGAACATGTTCTGGGCAAGGCTCGGCGCGAGCCCCGGAGTGGCGCTCTCGACCGGACCCGAGATGTGGGATCGATGAGCGAAACGAACGTCGGGAACGCCCTGCACCCCCTCCTGCTGCGCAAGGTCGTCGCCGCGCTGGACACCGCCGCCGCCGACCTGGTCGGCGCGCACGACCTGACCGCCGACCGCTGGCGGATGCTGGAGGTCCTGGTCCTGGCCGGGCCGATGTCCATGGCCCGCCTGTCCGAGGAACTGAGCCTGGCCGGCGCCACCGCCACCCGGGTCGCGGACCGCCTGGTGGGCGACGCCCTCGCCTACCGCGACGTCGACCCCGACGACCGGCGCCGCGTGGTCCTGCGCGCCGCCGAACGCGGACGCGCCCTGCACGCCGAACTCTCCCCCGAGGTCACCCGAGCCCAGGAGCACGTCCTGGCCGGACTGGGCGAGGCCGAACGCGCGGGCCTGGCCCGGCTGGCGCACGCCCTGGCCGGCGCCCCGCCCCTCACCTGAACCCCTCCCCCACCACGGCGAAGGGCCCGACCGGGCCGGTCCATGACCGGCCCGGTCGGGCCCTCGACCACTACGGCGGGGTCAGCCGCGTCCGCCGGAGGCCGCCTCGGCGCCCTCCTCGGGAACCTCCACCCAGGAGCCGCCCACCTCGGCCTCGGGCTCCGAGACCGAGGCGTGGCCGCGCTCCAGCGCCGACCCCTCGACGTCGATGTCGGGCAGGATCCGCTCCAGCCATCGGGGCAGCCACCAGGCGGCGTCCCCGGCCAGGTGCATCACGGCCGGGATCAGCAGCATCCGCACCACGAACGCGTCGATGAGGACACCGAAGGCCAGCGCGAAGCCCACCGAGCTGATCATCATCATCTCGGAGAAGACGAACCCGCCGAACACCGAGATCATGATGATCGCGGCGGCGGTGACCACCGCGCGACCGGCACGGAAGCCCCGCACCACCGCGAGCCGGGCCGGGGTGCCGTGCACGTAGGCCTCGCGCATACCCGTACCGATGAAGAGCATGTAGTCCATGGCCAGACCGAACAGGATGCCCACCAACAGCGTGGGCAGGAAGTTCAGCACCGGCCCCGGGTTCTCCAGACCGATGAGCCCGCCGAGCCAACCCCACTGGTAGACGGCGACCACACCGCCCAGCGCGGCGAAGTAGGACAGGATGAACCCGAGCGTGGCCACCACCGGCACGAAGATCGACCGGAACACCAGCAGCAGGATCACCAGGGACAGGCCCACCACCACCGACAGATAGGTCGGCAGCGCGTCCGAGAGCGTCTCGGAGATGTCGATGTTGCCGCTGGCCATACCCGCCACGCCCAAGGGCGCGGTGCCGTGGATCGGCTCCATGCCGCGCAGGGTGTGCACCAGCTCCTCGGTGGACTCGCTGGAGGGCCCGTCGACCGGGATCACCTGGAAGATGGCCAGCGTCCCGTTCTCCGACACCCCGATCGGCGCCACCGCGGCCACGTCGCCCAGGATCGAGATCGCGTGCGCCACCTCGTACTGGTAGCGCTCGGCGTTGGCCTCGGCCGACTCCTCGTCCGGGCCGCCGGGCAGATCGGCGGTGACCAGCAGGGGCCCGTTCTGTCCGTCGCCGAAGTTCTCGGCGATGGCGGTGTAGGCCCGGTACTGGGTGGAGTCGACCGGCTGCGAGGAACCGTCGGGCATCCCCGTGCGCAGGTCCAGGGCGGGCAGGGCGATGACGCCCAACAGGACGATCGCCACGGCCGCCCGGCCCAGCGCGCCGAGGTTGGACATCGGCGCGGCCCCGCCACCGTGCCTGGCGCCGGCGGCGGCCTTACCGTCGCCGTTCTCGCCCGACAGGCGGCCGCGCTCGCGCCGCGACAGGATCTTGACCCCCACCAGGGAGAGCAGGGCGGGCACCAGGGTGACCGCGATCAGCACGGCCACGGTGATGGCGATAGCGCCGATGCTGCCCATCAGCCCCAGGAAACCGATCCCGGTCAGGTTCAGTCCCAGCAGGGCGATGAGGACGGTGGCGCCGGCGAAGACCACGGCGTTACCGGCCGTACCGTTGGCCAGCCCGATGGACTCGGCCGGGTCGACGCCCTCCTTGAGCTGGCGACGGTGCCGGTTGATGATGAACAGCGCGTAGTCGATACCGACCGCCAGGCCCAGCATCAGACCCAGGATCGGGGTGACGGTGGCGATCTCCAGGACCCCCGACAGCGACATCGCGATCAGGGTGGCGATACCGACACCGATCAGCGCGGTCAGGATGGGCAGCCCGGCGCCGATGAGGGTGCCGAGCATGACCACCAGCACGATCCCGGCGACGACCACACCGATCACCTCGGCCTTGCTGACCAGGCCGGGCAGCTCCATGGAGATGTCGTCGGCGAAGTCGACGGTGGTGCCGGAGACCGGGTCGTCGGCGAACACCGAGATGACGGCGTCGCGGGTCTGCTGGGAGACCTCCTCCTGGCTGTCGGTGAAGGCGACGGTCACCAGGGCGGTGGACTCGTCCTCGGAGACCATGACGATGCCCGAGGACATCTCCAACAGGGCCTCACCGCGTTCGAGACGCTCCTCCTCGGAGTCGAGGGTCTCGGCCACCTGGTCGAGTACCCCGGCGGCCTCGGCCTCGGCCTTGCCCTCCTCGAACTGCGCGCGCCCCTCGGCGAGGAGTTCACGCTGTTCGTCGCGTTCCTCCTCGGTCGCGAAGGGGTCGACGACGTCCTGAACGCCCTCGACCTCGGCGGCGCGTTCGACGCGGTCGGCGATCTCCTCACGCTGGGTCTGGGTGAGGGCCTCTCCGTCCTCGCTCTGGTAGACGACGGTGCCCATACCTCCGCCCATACCGGAGAACTCGTCCTTGAGACGTTGGTTCACCTGGTCGGTGGGGGTCCCGGGGATGGAGAAGCTGTCCTCCAACTCTCCCGAGAAGAGGGCGAAGGCGGCGCCGGCGGCCAACATGAGCGCCAACCAGAGCGCGATGACGGTTCCGGCGCGGCGTGCCGAGGCACGCCCGAGTCTGTAGAGGAGTTCAGCCATGGTTTCCCGCAGAGGAAGAGGAGGTGGGCAGGTCGAGGATTCGGGTGACTCAAGGGGTGTCGGAGCCGACGGCCAGGGCGCCGAACCCGTCGCGGTAGGTGTGGATCATGCGGCTCAGCAGCCGATCCCAGAGAAGGCGTGACTCGGCTGTGTCCACACCGCCGGTGGCCTCCTCCCAATGACGGACCACGGCCAGGGCCCCGCCCACCAGCGCGCCGCACATCAGGTCGACCTCCAAGGGGTCGGCCCGGGGATGGTGGCGCAGGGTGGTGATCGCGATCCGGGTGCCCAGGTCGGTGATGGTGCGTTCCAACAGCACCGCCCGACGCGGGTCGGTCCTTCCCCCTCCCGAGTCGAAGAGCCTCGTGAGCTCTCGGATCGGGGTGACCAGGTCGGTGGCGCGCAGAGCGGCCGCCACCCGGTCGAACATCGCGGTCTCGGTGTCCCCTTCGCCGGCCGAGGCGGCCAGGTTGGCGTCGACGTTGTCCAGGACCACGCCGAGCATGCGCCCGAACACCTCGACGATGATGTCGTCGACCGTCTTGAAGTGGTTGAACACCGTCCGACGGGAGACGTCGGCGCGTTCGGCGAGACGGTCCACGGTGAAGTCGGTGCCGCCGATCTCCAGGATCAGCTCCCAGGCCGCGTCGATGATGGCGCGCCGATGCCGTGCCTTGAGGGCCTCACGCCGATCGGGCGCGGAGGAACGGTGCCGAGATGCCATATGTCCAGACTAGAGAGGTTGGTGCACTGAGTGCAACGACGCACTGAGTGCACCCGATCACAACGATCGTGCTCCCCCTCTCACCCGAACGTCACCGACCCCTCCCCCCGAGACACCCCGACCGCTTCCACCTGGGCGGGTAGTGTGTCCCAGGACCCCGACGGGGAGGCACCGCCGCCCCGCACCACGAGAACGGCCCCTCCTCCAAGGCCCCGGAAGGGCGGGTTGTGGGAACACCACAGACCACCCCGACCTCCAGGCCCGAACGGAACCGTCTCCATCGGGGTCCGAGCGCTCCACCGCGTCCGAGGCGGGACCCTTTTTGGTCATTTCCCACAAGCCAACCCCCTCAAGATGCGTTGGGTGCGGCATGGCGCACGGGGTCCACAGGCGAGAAGGTGGATACTGCCGGGGCCGTCGTGTCGCCGCGTGCACATCATTGGTCTTACGAGAAGGGCTCATTCGGGTGTTCAGTCGTGTCGCCATCGTGAACCGTGGTGAGGCCGCCATGCGGCTCATCCACGCAGTCCGGGACATCGCCGCCGAGAGCGGAACACCGATCGAGACCGTCGCACTGCACACCGACGTCGACCGCACGGCCGCGTTCGTGCGCGAGGCCGACCTGGCCTACGATCTCGGTCCCGCCTCCGCCCGCCCCTACCTGAACCTGGAGACGCTCGAGCGCGCCCTGGTCGAGACCGGGGCCGACGCCGCCTGGGTCGGTTGGGGCTTCGTCGCCGAGGACCCCGCCTTCGCCGACATGTGCGAACGCATCGGGGTCACCTTCGTCGGCCCCAGCGGCGAGGCCATGCGCAAACTCGGCGACAAGATCGGCGCCAAACTCATCGCCGAGGAGGTCGGCGTCCCCGTCGCCCCCTGGAGCCGCGGCGCCGTCGAGAACCTGGACGCCGCCCTCGAGGCCGGTGAGAAGATCGGCTACCCGCTGATGCTCAAGGCCACCGCCGGCGGCGGCGGACGCGGCATCCGCGTCATCAACAACGGCGAAGAACTCGCCGACGCCTACGAACGCACCAGCCAGGAGGCCCAGCGCGCCTTCGGCAGCGGCGTCGTCTTCCTCGAGCGCCTGGTCACCGGCGCCCGCCACGTCGAGGTCCAGGTCATCGCCGACGGCCAGGGCACCGCCTGGGCCCTGGGCGTACGCGACTGCTCGGTCCAACGACGCAACCAGAAGGTCATCGAGGAGTCCGCCTCCCCCCTCCTGGACGCCGAACAGACCGACGAGCTCAAGACCTCCGCCGAACGCCTGGCCATCGCCGTGGGCTACCGCGGCGCCGCCACCGTCGAATTCCTCTACCACCCCGGCGAGCGACTCTTCGCCTTCCTGGAGGTCAACACCCGACTCCAGGTCGAACACCCCATCACCGAATCCACCACCGGATTCGACCTGGTCCGCGCCCAACTGCACGTGGCCGCCGGCGGCCGCCTGGAGGGCGAACCCCCCGCCGAACGCGGACACGCCGTCGAGGCCCGCCTCAACGCCGAGGACCCCGACCGCGACTTCGCCCCCTCCCCCGGCCGCATCGCCCGCCTGGACCTGCCCGCCGGCCCCGGCATCCGCGTCGACACCGGTGTCGCCGAAGGCGACACCATCCCCGCCGACTTCGACTCGATGATCGCCAAGATCATCGCCTACGGCCGCGACCGCGACCAGGCCATGGCCCGCCTGCGCCGCGCCATGCGCGAGACCACCGTCATCATCGAGGGCGGCGCCACCAACAAGAGCTTCGTCCTGGACCTGCTGGACCGGCCCGAGGTCATCGACGCCACCGCCGACACCGGCTGGATCGACCGGGTCCGCGCCGAAGGCGGCCTGGTCTCGCACCGCCACTCCGCCGTGGCCCTGACCGCCGCCGCCATCGAGGCCTACGAAGAGGAGGAACGCGTCGAACTCGACCGTCTCCTCTCCACCGCCTTCGGCGGCCGCCCCCAGGTCCAGCACGAGAGCGGCCGCCCCCTGGACCTCAAACTCCGCGGCGTCGGCTACCGCGTACGCGTGGCCCGCGTGGGCGCCCACCGCTTCCGCGTCGGCCTCGAAGCCGGAGAGACCACCCGCACCGCCGACGTCGAACTCGAACGCTTCGACGACCACAGCGGCCGGATCACCGTCAACGGCACCCGCTACCACCTGCTCATCGGCACCCACGGCCCCGTCCACCTGGTCGAGATCGACGGCGTCGCCCACCGGGTCAGCCTGGACGAGGGCGGCGTACTGCGCTCGCCCACGCCCGCCCTGGTCGTGGCCACCCCGCTGGAGGTCGGCGCCGAGGTCGAGGCCGGAGCCCCCGTCCTGGTGCTGGAGAGCATGAAGATGGAGACGGTGCTGCGCGCACCCTTCAAGGCACGTCTGAAGGAATGCGCCGTCACCGTGGGAGCCCAGGTCGAGACCGGCGCCCCCCTGCTGCGCCTGGAGCCCATCGCCGACGGCGACGAGGAGACCGCACAGAGCACCGAGCCGGTCGAACTCGACCTGCCCGAACAGCCTTCCGACGTACCCCTGCCCACCCGCGTCGAACGCGGCGGCGAGGACCTGCGCAGCCTCCTGCTGGGCTTCGACACCGACCCGAACGACGAACGCCGCCTGCTCCAGGACCACCTGGCCGCCCGCGCCGACGTCATCCGGTCCGGCCACAGCCCACTGGCCCACGAGCTCCCGCTCATCGAGGTCTTCGCCGACCTGGCCGAACTCAGCCGCAACCGGCCCGCCGGAGCCGACGACGTCGACGGCACCGTGCACAGCCCCCGCGAATACCTGCACACCTACCTCCAGAGCCTGGACGTGGAGCGCGCCGGACTGCCCGCCTCCTTCCAGAACAAGCTCTCCCAGGCCCTGGCCCACTACGGCGTCACCGACCTGGAGCGCACCCCCGCCCTGGAGTCCGCGCTCTTCCGTATCTTCCTGGCCCAGCAGCGCGCCGCCACCGACGTCACCATCGTCACCACCCTGCTGCGCTCCTGGCTGGAGGAGGCCCCGCCCTCCGCCGAACTGCGCGAACCCGCCGGCCTGGCCCTGGAACGCCTCGTGGCCGCCACCCAGGTCCGCTTCCCCGCCGTCGCCGACCTGGCGCGCGGCGTGGTCTTCGCCTGGTTCGGCCAGCCCCTGCTGCGCCGCAACCGCGCCCGCGTCTACGCCGAGGTACGCCGCCACCTGCGCCACCTGGACGAGCACCCCGACGCACCCGACCGCGCCGAGCGCATCGCCTCGATGGTGCGCACCACCGAACCGCTCGTCCGCGTCCTGGGCCAGCGCCTGGTCCGCTCCGACCTGGACAACTCGGTGATGCTCGAGGTCCTGACCCGCCGCTACTACGGCAACAAGGGCCTGACCGACGTACGCACCGTCGACTCCGCCGGCTGCTCCTACGTGGTCGCCGAACGTCGCGGCTCGCGCCTGATCTCCACCGCCGTGGCCTTCGAACGCCTGGGCGAGGCCCTGCGCGGCCTGGCCGACCTGACCGAGGGCTCCGCCGACGTCGACGCCGACATCTACCTGTCCTGGGAGAAGCAGCCCGAGGACTTCGACGCCATGGCCGACGCGCTGCACCAGGCGCTCGCCCTGCTGCCCACCCCCGAACGGGTCCGCCGCCTGACCACCACCGTCGCCGGCCGCGACGGCGCGGTCATGCACCACCACTTCACCTTCCACCCCACCGCCCAGGGGATGGTCGAGGACCGTCTCATCCGCGGCCTGCACCCCTACATCGCCGAGCGCATGCAGATGCAGCGGTGGAACCGCTTCGACCTGACCCGCCTGCCGTCCCTGGACGAAGAGGTCAACCTGTTCCGGGCCGTGGCCCAGGACAACCCCTCCGACGACCGTCTGGTGGCCTTCGCCCAGATCCGCGACCTCACCGAACTGCGCGACCAGGAGGGCAGGCTCATCTCCCTGCCCACCGCCGAGAACACCATCGCCACCTGCCTGGACTCCATCCGTCGAGCCCTGTCCGGACGGCCCGCGCGCAAGCGTTTCAACACCAACCGGATCGTGCTCTACGTCTGGCCGCCCATCGACATCACCCGCGAGGAACTCAAGGCGATCGGGCGACGCGTCCTGCCCACCGTCGCCGGCACCGGCCTGGAGGAGCTCCTCTTCATCGGCCGACAGCGCGACACTGAGACGGGCGAGCTGACCAAGACCGCCGTACGCGTCACCTTCGACGCCACCGGCGCCCCGGGCCTGACCATCGAGGCCCCCTCCACCGAGCCGGTCGAGCCCATCGACGACTACCGGCAGAAGGTGCTGCGCGCCAGTGCCCGCAACACCGTCTACCCCTACGAGCTCGTCGACCTGCTCGGCGACTTCGCCGAATACGACCTGGACGAGAACCACGCCCTGGTCCCGGTCCGCCGCCCCAAGGGCCGCAACGGCGCCGCCATCGTCGCCGGCGTGGTCACCACCACCACCGAACTCCACCCCGAGGGCCTGTCCCGCGTGGTGCTGCTGGGCGACCCCACCAAGTCGCTGGGCGCGCTCTCCGAAGGCGAATGCCGCCGCGTCATCGCCGCCCTGGACCTGGCCGAACGGATGGAGGTGCCACTGGAGTGGTACGCCCTGTCCGCCGGCGCCCGCATCTCCATGGAATCGGGCACCGAGAACATGGACTGGGTGGCCGCCGCCCTCAAGCGCATCGTGGAGTTCACCCAGGACGGCGGCGAGATCAACATCGTCGTCGCCGGTATCAACGTCGGCGCCCAGCCGTACTGGAACGCCGAGGCGACGATGCTCATGCACACCAAGGGCATCCTGGTGATGACCCCCGACTCGGCGATGGTGCTCACCGGCAAGCAGTCCCTGGACTTCTCCGGCGGCGTCTCGGCCGAGGACAACCACGGCATCGGCGGCCACGACCGGGTCATGGGCCCCAACGGCCAGGCCCAGTACTGGGCCCCCGACCTGCTCACCGCCCGCGACATCCTCATGTCGCACTACGACCACACCTACATCGCCCCGGGCGAGAGCGCGCCCCGACGGGCCGCCACCGCAGACCCGATCGACCGCGACATCTCCGACTACCCGCACGTGGTCGAGGGCAGCGACTTCACCACCGTCGGCGAGATCTTCTCCGTCGAGGCCAACCCCGACCGCAAGAAGCCCTTCGACATCCGCACCGTGATGAAGGCCCTGGCCGACCAGGACCACCCGGTCCTGGAACGCTGGGCCGGCATGGCCGACGCCGACACCGCCGCGGTCCAGGACGTGCACCTGGGCGGCATCCCCGTCTGCCTGGTCGGTATCGAATCGCGTTCGGTGCCCCGGCGCGGCTTCCCGCCGGCCGACGGCCCCGACACCTACACCGCCGGAACCCTGTTCCCGCAGTCGTCGAAGAAGGTCGCCCGCGCCATCAACACCGCCAGCGGCAACCGCCCGCTCGTGGTCCTGGCCAACCTGTCCGGCTTCGACGGATCACCCGAATCCCTGCGCAAGCTCCAGCTGGAGTACGGCGCCGAGATCGGCCGCGCGATCGTCAACTTCCAGGGCCCGATCGTGTTCTGCGTGATCTCGCGCTACCACGGCGGCGCGTTCGTGGTCTTCTCCAAGGCCCTGAACCCGAACATGACCGTCCTGGCCCTGGAGGGCTCCTTCGCCTCCGTGCTGGGCGGCGCCCCGGCCGCCGCCGTGGTCTTCTCCGGCGAGGTGAACGCCCGCACCGCCGCCGACCCGCGCGTCAAGGAACTCGAGGGCCGCGTCGCGGCCGCCTCGGGCGCCGAACGCGCCGCCGCCTCGGCCGAACTCGACGACGTACGCTCCTCGGTGCGCGCCGAGAAGCTGGGCGAGGTCGCCGCCGAGTTCGACGCCGTCCACAGCATCCGCCGCGCCGTCGAGGTCGGCTCGGTGGACGCGGTCATCGAAGCCGCCCAGATGCGTCCGCGCATCATCCAGGCCATCGAGAACCACGGCGACAAGTAGCCCGAACACGACGAAGGCCCGCCGAGCGATGCTCGGCGGGCCTTCTCACGCTTTGAGCGGGCCGGCACGGCGGTCGCCTCACGGCGGATGGCACAACAGGGCTCCTGCCACCTTGCGGTGCGGTATTCCCTGAAGGCTTTGTGTAGAGCCCGGGGGACACTTTCTACCGCGCCGACCCGCACCGTGTAACGACCCTCCCCCCGGGGCTATTCCGGGCCCATCCGATTTTTCTTCGCGCTCTTTCGCCCACCTGAGGAGACCGCCCCCGAATCCCCTCCCGAAACCCCCACACGGCCCGCCCGGACCTGGCACTGTTACCCCAGGTGACCGACACCGGACCGAAGGTGTCCACGCGCGGACGGTCCGCGCCACCGACCGACCCCCGGCCCCGAACGGGACCGGGAACCGACCTGGAAAGAGGCGACGTGGTGGTGGAATTGCGAGGGACCGAGGTCCCACCGGAAGAGGACGACACCGCGCTGACCGGCATCGTCTCCTCGGCGATGCTCATGCACGCGGTCTCGGCGCTGGTCGGCCTGGGCGTGATCGACGCCCTCGCCGACGGCCCCCTCACCCTCACCGACCTGGCCCGCCGACTCCAAGTGGAGGAGGACCGTCTGCTCATCGTCGTGCGCCCCGCCACCGTCGCCGGACTGCTCCGCGAGAACGGACCCGATCTGTTCACCCTGAGCCCCTCGGGAGAACGGTTGCGCGCCGACGACCCCTCCGGGTTGCGCGACCTGTTCCACATGTGCACCTACGGCGACTTCCTCCAGGCCTGGACCCACCTGGAAGAGGCGATACGCACCGGCCGCACCGCCTTCGAACTCCACACCGGCCGAGAACTCTTCGGCTACCTCGGCGACAACCGCGAGGAGGCGACCATCTTCCACCGGGCCATGAACGCCTCCGCCCCCGTCCCCGCCCTCCTGGAACGCGCCGACCTACCCCACGAAGGGACCGTGGCCGACCTCGGCGGCGGCGAGGGCGCCGCCCTGGCCACCATCCTGCGCGCACGCCCCCACCTCGAAGGGATCCTCTTCGACCTGCCCGAGGTCGTGGAGGGCGCCGCCCCACTCCTGCACGCCGAAGACGTCGACCGACGCTGCACCATCGTGGGCGGCAGCTTCTTCGACCGGGTCCCCCCGGGCGCGGACGTCTACCTCATGACCCGCGTGATGCAGAACTGGTCCGACGCCGACGCGCTCCGGATCCTGCGCAACGTCCGCGAGGCCATGCACGACACCTCACGGCTGCTCATCACCGGCCACCTCCCCGAACGCGAACGCCCCAGCCGCTACCTGGAGGCCATGAGCCTGAGCATGTTCGTCCTGTACGGGGCGCCCCTGCGCACCTCCGAACGCTACGAGGAACTCTTTCACCGGGCCGGACTCACCCTGCGAGCCGTACACCGCGTCCCCGAAGGGGAATCGATCATGGACGTACGCCGCGCGCCCTGACCCCCGTGAGACGACGAAGTGGGGCGCCGACCCGGCCGGCACCCCACTCGGTCAGGACACCTCGGCGTCCTCATAGGTCCCGTCCGGCCGCAACGGCCTCAGGACCAGATGCCCTTGACGCGGATGGAAACAGGACGCCTCCCCGCGCAGCCGGGGCAGCACCGGCATCAGCACGTGATAGCAGCACACCGAGGAGGCCACGTCCAACACCTCCGGGCTACTGAGCAGAAAGGGCAGCTCGGCGCGCAGATAGTCCATCCCCGCCCGGAACCGGGCCCCCTCCGGATCCTCGACCGGACCCAGCACATGCCGGACGTGATCCTCACAGGCGGCCCGCAACAGCGGATTCTGCTCGATCTCCCGATCGATCCTCCGCGAGGCCGTACGGTAGCCGGGCAACTCGGCGATCTCCGACAACGCCACCGTACTGACCCGGGCCGGCACGTCCCCGGCCGACTCCACCGCCCGACGGATACGACGCCGCACGTCCCGCAACGCACGATGGGTCCGCCGGGCCGCGTGCTCGGCATCCATCCCCGAGGCGCGGAACGCCGACTCCACGTGCAGATCGGCGTAGAGGACGTCCACCGAGGCGAAACGCCGCCCCGTCCAGTCCAACAGTTGAGCGATCCGATACTGGCTGAAGTAGCCGTTACCGACGCTCACCCCGACCAGGGCGTGCTCGCCCTTCTCCACCAGACGCTCACAATTGGTGGTGAAGGGCCGCGCCTCGAACACCGCCCCCTCCCCGCCGACCTCGAAATCAGGCTGAGATGGCACCGGGCTCCTCCACAACGGCCGCCAGACGATCGCACAGATCGTCCAACAGGACATCGAGCTCCCGATCGGTCATCGCACCGCACATGACGTCGTCCATGCTCGCCCGCAGATCGGCCAACGCCGGACTCTCCTCGCCCCCGAGCCCGTCCCGCAAGGCCAGCACCCGACGCGCCGCGTCCAGACAGCGCAACGGACCGTACGAGGGCGGCTCCTGAAGCAGCCCGCGGCCACTACTGAGCAGGTAGGCGGCGAGCAACAAGAGCTCCTCGCGCATGTGGCGGTCGTCAGTTGCCCCAGCACTCATGGCTGATCACCTCGTTACGATCACGTCGGGGAGCGGCTTCGAGCGGACGGGCCGGATGGCCGATCGACACCAACAGCAGCGGCTCCAGATGTTCGGGCAACCCCAGGAACCTGCGCACCGGCGCCTTGCGGAAACTGGCCGAAGGACAGCCCCCCAACCCCAGGGCGTGCGCCGCGAGCAGCAGGTTCTCCACCGCCATCGCCACGCACAACATGCCCTCGTCCCAGGCCCCGCCACCGCCCACCGCGCGAGAACGGTCGAAACAGGCCGCCACCACCAGGGGAGGGCGTTCGATGATGCCCGGAGAGAAGGCGTGCACCATCCGCAACGTCCGCGTCCGACGGACCATCACGAAACCCCACGCCTGCTTATTGGAGGCCGAGGGGGCCGCCACCATCGCATCCGCCAGATGCTCCAGGGTCTCGTCGTCCACCGGTCTGTCGCTGAAGGACCGTACGACCCTTCTCGAGGTCAAGACCCGCAACATGTGCGGGTTCGGGCCGTCGTCCCGGTGTCCCGGTTCCGCGACCTCCACAGCGAGACCCACTCTCCGTGTCGAGTAAAATACCGAGTGCAATATAGCGTGGACGGCGTACCACCGGACCGACATTCACAGCTCCCGGTGGCCATCGGATGAAGGACTTCACCGAAAGGTCGTCAACACCCGTGTCGAGCCCTCTCTCCCCCACACCCGTCAACGATTCCGCGCTGCGCCTCTTCGAACTCATCACCACCAGCTGGGTCTCGGCCGCCGTCGGCGCCGCCGCCGAACTCGGCATCGCCGACGCCATGTCCGAGACCCCCACCCCCGTGGACCAGATCGCCAAACGCGTCGGCGCCGACACCGACGCCCTGGACCGCCTCCTACGCGCCTGCGCCGACCTGGACCTGGTCGCCGAGACCTCCACCGGCGTCTTCACCCTCACCGAACTCGGCGCCGCCCTGCGCACCGACTCCCCCCACTCCATGCGCGGCTACGCCCGCTGGCTGAACTCCCCCGCCGAACGCTCCACCATGGGCCACCTCGCCGAGGCCGTCCGCACCGGCGGCCCCGTCTTCGAAGCCGTCCACGGCGTCCCCGTCTGGACCTACATGGGCGAACACCCCGAGAGCGCCGCCCTGTTCGACCAGGGCATGACCGACATCTCCGCCCAGCTCACCCGCACCCTGAGCCGGGAGTACGACTTCGGCGACAGCCGACTCCTCATCGACATCGGCGGCGGCAAGGGCCGCCTCATCTCCCTACTCCTGGAGACCCACCCCCACCTGCGGGGCGTGCTCTACGACCGCCCCGAGGTCGTCGACGACGTCGACCCCGCCCTCACCACCGGCGCACTCGCCGAACGCTGCCGCGTCGAGGGCGGCGACTTCCTCACCTCCGTCCCCACCGGAGGCGACACCTACCTGCTCGCCAGCGTCATCCACAACTGGAACGACGAGGACTCCACCCGGATCCTCACCCACTGCCGCCACGCCATGGCCCCCCAAGGCCGCGTCCTACTCGCCGAGATCCTCATGCCCGAGGAACCCGCAGCGGCCCGGACCGCCAAGTTCATGGACCTGAGCATGCTCGTCCACTGCGACGGCAGGCAGCGCACCCGCGCCGAGTTCACCGCACTCCTCGACCGCTCCGGCCTGCGCCTGAACCGGATCGTGCCCTGTAGCGGAGTGAGCGTCGTCGAGGCCGTGGCCGCCTGAGACACCGAAGAACGCACGGCGCGGGCCCCACCGGGGACCCGCGCCGCACGTGAACCGGGAGGGATCAGCAGCCGGTGCTGCTGGTGATGGTGGTGTTGCCGTAGTAACGGATCGCCACCCCGTTGAGCACCGCGCGGACCACGGTGCCGTTGACACGCTGCTCGTAGTGCAGGTGCGGACCGGTCGAACCACCGGTGCTGCCCACCTTGCCGATCACGGTCCCGGTGCTCACCCGGGTGCCCACCGACACCGACTGCGAGTTCAGGTGCGCGTAGAGGGTCGTGACACCACTGCCGTGGTCGACGATGATGTACTTGCCATAGCTGGTGTTACCCCGATCGGCGACCGTGGTCACGGTACCGGCCGCACTGGAGCGCACGTTCTGGTTCAACGCGTTCGAACGCTGGAAGTCCACCGACAACTGCGGGTTGTGGTTGGAACGGGTGTTGGCGTTCCAGGTCTGACCACAGTCGAAGGGTGTACGCAGGTTGATCGCGGCGACCGCCTGCTCGCTCGCCACGGCGTTCACCGGGACCAGCACGGCCGTGAACAGGGCCGCGGCCAGGAGGATGCCCAGACGCCTGAACAGGCCTCCGGAACGGGGGATCTTCATAGGGGGTCCTTTCCTCGCGGAAACGGGGGTGCGAGAACTACGCAGGCTCGATACCCACATGAACGACCACGATCACGAAAGACGCCCACTTTTCTTTTCTCCTTCGCCTTCCCGCCGATAATCGGACGAGATCCCCGAACGCGCAGGCGAACACGGTACCCCGGGAAACACCGGACCACCTGCGAGGAACCACCCTCCCGACATCGAAGCCCCCTTCTCCATTATCAAGAACGAATCACCCGAACAACCCCCTTACCCACCACCATCCGACCATTTCCGGAACAGAGAACTCCACCCTCAGGACTTCCCCCGACAGAGAACAAGAACGCGCCCGCCCGAACGACCGGAACACCCCGGACACACGAAGCGGGCCCCGACCCGAAGACCGGAGCCCGCCTCGAAGATGAGAACGTCAGGGAGCCGGCGTGGTCTCCACGACCTCGTCCGGACACTCCGCCGCCACCGCGTTGAGCGCCTCACGCTCGACCTCGTCCACCGACAGACCCCAACGGGTCTTCACCGTGGTCCACTCGGTCACATAGCGGCAGTGCGCGTCGGCCGACGGCGGCATCCACTCCGACGGATCCTTGTCGGCCTTGGACCGGTTGGAGGCGGCACTGACCGCCACCAACGCGACCGGCTCGTCCAGATCGTTGGCATAGGCCTGACGACGCTGCGTGCTCCACTCCGAAGCACCCGAATCCCAGGCCTCGGCCAACGGGACCATGTGGTCGATGTCCAACCCGCGAGCATTGTCGAAGGTGCGATCGTCGTAGTAGGAGTACCACTCACCGCCGGTCAGACGGCAACGCTCACCCTGCTCGGGGGCCACGACCGCCTCCTCCAAAAGCACCTCCGCCCGGGTGTTGCAGCCGTCGCGGTCGGCGTCGATCCAGTGCGGGAAGAGGCTTCGGTCATAGCCATCACGGGACTCCTCGGCCACCTCCAAGGCCTCGATCGTATCGGCCAGAGGGACGGGGGCGGCATAGGCGGGGGACGGGGCCAACAGAAGTGCGGCGGCGAACGGGAGAACGGCGAGGGCGGCCGAACGTCGGCTCATGCGGGGTGACCTTTCCATGGACATCACTGAAAGTGATGATCCAGGCCCCGCAGTACACGGAGCAACCCGACACCCCGACGACCGAGACCGGCCTGAAAGCCAAGGCCGACAGCGAGAAAAGGACATTCAGCGCAACAAAGATCAAGCGCCGTTCCGGCCCCGTCCGTTACCCTGAGTGGATGATCGTCCGGAACGCCACCGGCCTCGACGGACCCGCCATCAGCGATCTCATGGTCCGCGCGGCCCCGCACTTCGACACCAAGTGCTACCCGGACCAGCTACTACCACCCGGAATGACCGTCCTCGTCGCGATGGAGAACGGACGCGTGGTCGGCTGGCTCGAAGGCGTGCTCGACTGGGACTACACCGAACCCGGAGCACCCACTCCCCCACCCCACGGATACATCCTCGCGGTCGTCGTCGACCCCGAATCACGCAGACGAGGCATCGGACGCGCCCTACTGGACCTGTTCGTCGCCGAGGCCCGCGAGGCCGACGTCCGCTGGGTCTACCTGATCCCCGAAGGAGGCGAAGGGACCGCCGGACGACTGGCGTTCTTCCACGCCGCCGGCTTCACCGAACTCCCGCCCACCGACGACCCGCTACCGCCCATGGGCCGCTGGACCGACGTCGAGGCCATGGCCCACCACTAGAGGGCGACAGAGGGCGGGCACCCGCGGCCCGCCCCGGAAAACCCCTAGCCCGCGGCCACCTGGGCGATGAGCTGAGCCTGGATCCGCAGATCGTTACGGACGATCCACCGCACGAAACGATCGGCGATACGACCCCGCCAGGCACTGTGGACACCCTTGCGCAGATACAGCCTCGCGTGACCCCCGACCGGCTCGATCACGATCTCGAACACGCGGTGAGGATCCTCGTTCCCCTCAAAGGCATGACTCCAGGTGACCGCACGCCCCGGAACGGAGTGCGTGATCCACTCCCGCTCCCTCCTGCCGTCATCACGGGTCAGCTCCACCGAACCATCGTCGAGAAGCCGCGAGGAGACCGCGCCCCGATCCCACTCGCCCCGACGCTCCACCGACCCCACCAGCGCCCAGAGCCGCTCGGCCGACACCGGCACCTCCGACTCATAGACGTCGTACTTCCACCCCTTGCCCCGCGACCCCGCCGCGAGGTCGCCCTCGCCCCAAGGCGAGATCGAGCCCTCCCGATCGGCGATCGGCTCATCCAGCGCCCCACGAACCCGATCGGTGTCCACGCCCAGGCGGTCCAACAGCCGCCGGATCCGCCCGCCCTCATCGTCGATCAACGCGGCGAGCAACGCCTGATCACCACCGGCCACCGGACACTCGTCCACCAGCTCACGCAGCCGCGGCGCCAACGGCAACAGACCCGCCGTGATCACCTCCGGCCTCCCCTCCGCCGCGGCCGAAGGCACGTCGACCCCCAACAGCGCCAGATCCTCGCCCAGAAGCCCGGCGATCGCCGCACGCGCCTCGACCAGCCCCACACCGGCGTCCATGAGCAGCCGGGCCGCCGGACCACCGTTGACCAGCAACCCCAGGAACAGATGCTCGAAGCCGACATCGGGGTGGCCCGTGCGCACGGCCTCGTTGCCTCCCGCCCCCTCGATCACCGTGCGGTCGTATCCCCTGCCACGAGCGGCGGGCTCGGCGGACACGTTCGTCATCACTGACCTCTTCCAGTAGGGGCGATGTGACTCAGTCGTTTCGCGTACTTCTTGTGGACGGCCTGCCGGGTCACCCCGAGCGCGGCGGCGATGGAGGACCAGGACTCCCCCGAACGCAGCGCCTCCTCCACCTGGCGCAACTCCAGAGCGTCGACCAACGCGCGCAGCGAGGCCACGGCGCGCAGGCCGTCCATGGGCGTCGAGGTGTCCGACGCGGCCGCCGCGAGTTGAACAGCATCCATGCCGTCAACCTAGGTTGCGCACCACCGTCATGTCAACCCAGGTTGCTACAAGCGAGGGAAACATCCCCCGTTCCCATGACCACATACGGCCGAAGACCCCCACCACGTCTGATCCCACCCCACCCGGGGAATGCCCTCCACCGACCCTCCACGAAGCGACGAGCCATTCCCTCCCTTTCGAGCCACGGGAGAATCCGTGCCACCCGAAATCGCTCTCATTCGCTGGACCGAGAAGAACACCGCCTCCACCCCGGACCAGAACGACCTCGACATTCCCCACGAAGTCGACCACGCCTTATCAGAAGCCCCCGAAGAACACCCGGAACCCCTCCCAAGAACCACCCCGGAATACACGACGGAGCCCCCCTCACACCCCCGAGTCGACGACCGCCCCCTGAACGAAACCCCGGGCCTCACCCTCGACCACACCACCGAGCGGCACACCGACGACCCCCTCGCCGAACTGAGATCGCTCCACCCCCACCTGCTCACCCCGGAGCAGAAGGAACTGCTGTGGTCGGAATCGGCCACCCCGGAACCCTGCCGCCACCACCTGGGAGAACCGGCCGAACCCTGCGGCTCCACACCCAGCCGGCTCTACCAGAGGGGCCGCCGCTGCTTCACCCACGCACCGGACCCCATCGCCGCCCCCGGCACGTGGACTCCACGTTCTGTCACCGGCCCCGACCAACCTTTCCCGTCCACCCACGAGGAGGTCTGATGGAGAACACGGTCGGACATGGCGACGGAGAGTTCCCGATTCCTCGAATCGTCGACCGCGCGGAGTGGGAGGACGCCCGGCGGACGCTGTTGGACCAGGAGAAGGCCCTGACACGGATGAGCGACGCCGTCGCGGCACAGCGCCGACGCATGCCGGCCGTCGAGGTCCCCGGTGACTACGAATTCACCGGACCCGACGCAACGGTGACCCTACGAGATCTGTTCGACGGTCGACCCCAACTGATCGTCCAGCACTTCATGTTCGCCCCCGACCGGGACGCCGGATGCGACGGATGCTCCATGATGGCCGACTCCATCGGCCCTTTGTCGCACCTGAACGCGCGCCGCACCTCCTTCGCCCTGGTGTCCCGCGCACCGATCGAGCGGCTGATGGCGTTCCGATCTCGAATGGGGTGGGAACTGCCCTGGGTCTCCAGCGCCGGAACGACGTTCAACGAGGACTTCGGAGCGACGGTCGACGGCGAGGAACGCCAGGCCATCAGCGTGTTCCTGCGCCGAGGGGACCGCGTCCTCCACACCTGGTCGACGTTCGCGCGTGGGGAAGAACCGTTCATGCAGGTCTTCGGCCTCCTGGATCTGACCCCGTACGGACGGCAGGAGACCTGGGAGAACTCACCGGCCGGTTGGCCGCAGGACCGGCCCTATGAGTGGATGAGGCTCCACGACGACTACGGTGCCGCGACATCCGGGTGCGCTCACCACGCCGACCGGTGAGGTGTCCCGGATCCGCGCACGTCACCCGACCGGCGGGGCCGGTTCCGTGGGAAGGTCGCGGGTGAGCGCCTTGCCGAGGTGGACCACCCCGTCCTCCTCGGTGTCGATCACGAACCCTTCGCTCCGATAGAGGGCGATGTTGCGGGTGCTCTTGGCGCCCGTGCTCAACTCGACCCGGTCGCATTCGGCGGCCAGATCCGCCTCCGCGCGGCGCAGGAGTCGGCGTCCGATACCGACTCCGCGCATGTCCGGGGCGACGGCGAGGCGACCGATCCGCCCGGTTCGGCCCTCGTGACGGACACGGACCATGGCGATCAGGCGCCCGTCCCGCCACAGCCCCGTGGTCCTCCACTGTGACAGCCAACGAGCGACATCGTCCACGCTCTCTCGCAGCGGCGCGAGGGCGAGCGAGTCGTTGTCGAGGGCCTCATCCACCCAGCAGCAACGTTGCAGCACGGTCACCTCGCCCGCGTCGTCCGGGGTCATGACACGGGTGTGGCTTCCGGGCACCGGACCTTCGGCGTCGTCCTGTCCCAACGCCTCACGCAGGGGGCGCAGCGCCCGCGAGACGCGGACGGCCTCACGGAGCACCCCCTCGGCCGCCGCGTCGTGGCGCGGGCTCCGCCGGACCCGCCCGTCCACGATCGCGTCGTGGATACGAAGGGCGACCGTCGCACCGAGCGGAACGAGGCGCAGGGTGGTCGCGACCTCCTTGGTGTGCTGCACCGACCGGGTTCCCGCCGAGGTGTTGCCGTAACTGATGAATCCCATCGGCTTCCAGGCCCACTCCTTACCGAGATAGTCGAGGGCGTTCTTCAGGGGGGCGGGCATCCCGTAGTTGTACTCGGGTGTCACGACGATGAAGCCGTCGACCGCGTCGACCAGTTCACTCCAGCGTTTCGTATGCGGCCGGCGGTAGATCCCGCTGGAGGGGTGCTCCTCCTCATCGAGGAACGGCAGAGCGAGTTCGGCCAGGGAGAGCGGCTGCAACCGCGCTCCGAGCCGCGCCGCCAACGGCGAGACGGTGGTGGTGAACCAGTCGGCGATCGCGGGACCGAGCGAGCCGGGGCGAGTACTACAGGTGAGGACCATGACCCGGGTCGGCGAAGTCGTAAACATGTAAACGAACCTAGGGGATAGGATGTTTACATGTCAACGAAAAAGCCCGGTTCCGCCGCACCATGGCTCGACGAGCACGAGGAAAGGGCGTGGCGCGCCTTCCGCCGGATGATGATCGCCGTACGGACCGCCACCGTTCGCGACCTCGCCGAGACAGACCTCTCCGAACCGGACTACGAGGTCCTCAGCACCCTGGCCGAATGCCCCGAGGTCACGAGCACGCTTCACGAACAGGCCACGAAGATGGGCTGGTCCCGAAGCCGACTGTCCCGCCACGCCGGCCGCATGGAGACGCGAGGGCTGATCCGTCGAGCACCGGACCCCGCCGACGGACGCGGCTGCCTCCTGATCCTCACCGAGCTCGGCCGGGACACCTTGCGCTCGGCCACCCCCGTCCACCTGGAATCCGTGCGACGACACTTCGCCGACCCGCTCGATACCGACGACCTCACCGACCTGATCCGCATCGGCGACAAGATCATGTCGGCCGGAAGGCCACCGGAGAACGGAGCGGACGGCGCGCAGGGCTGACCCCACCCGTCCTTGAGCGTCTCATCGAGACGGACCGTCGACCGACCCGTACGCCGGTGGAGGCGAACCCGAGCCGGGTGGTGCCGGTTACGCCACCGGGACCAGCCGACCTCGGGCGCTCCCCGACGTTCGCCCCCATCGTGCCCAGTGCCGTCGCGGATCCACGGCGCGGGGGCCTAGGCGCCGATGGCGCCATCAGGTTTCCTCAGGCGGGACCCGATCGTCTTTCGAGGGGCTTCCCTCGCGCGAAGGTGCGCGAACCAAAGTGCGAACCTTGACAATGTAGATCATAAACGCCCATATCGGACCGGCGAACTCGGACCGAACGCCTCGCCCCACCTCGCCCGGCCTTCCCACCACCCCACCCTTCAACCAGAACCCCTCACTCGCACCCATCACCCCCACCCCTCACCTCCATCGATTTGCCTGCCTACCTATCGGTAGGTAGGTTGACGTCCATGCCTGAACACACCTCGGTCTCCGTGACCGACCTCCACAAGTCCTACGGAAAGCGCACGGTCCTCGACGGCCTCTCCCTCCAGGTCCGACGCGGGAGCCGCACCGTCGTCCTCGGACCCAATGGCGCCGGCAAGTCCACCCTGTTGGAGATCGTCTCGACGCTGCGCGCGCCGACCTCGGGAACGGTCGTGGTGGAAGGCCACGACGTCGTGACGCACACTCGCGAGGCCCGGCGTCTGATCGGTCTGGTGCCCCAGGCCAACGCCCTGGACCCGCTGGCCACGCCTCGGGAGGTACTCGACTTCCAGGGAACGGTCCTGGGCCTGGGTACCCGGACCACCGGGCGCCGCTCACACGAGCTGCTGGAACTCTTCGGCCTCGGGGAACACCGGGACAGCCGGATCTCGAGGCTGTCCGGCGGCACACGCCGCAAGGTCGACCTCGCCGTCGCCCTGGTGGACTCGCCCTCGCTGGTCGTGCTCGACGAGCCCACGACCGGCCTCGACCCGCTCGCCCGCATGGACCTGTGGAGGGAGCTCGAACGGCTGACCTCCGAAGGCGAGGTCGGCACCCTGCTGATCTCCACCCAGGACCTGCACGAGGCGGAGGTACTGGCGAGCGACATCGTCGTCCTGCGCGAGGGGACGGTGGTCGCGCACGATACGCCCGACGCGCTCAAGAACCTCGTGGGCGAACGCACCCTGACGCTGACCCTGGACTCCCCGGAGACGACCGAAGGTCTGGTCGCGACCGGCCGCGCCGGGTTCCGGACCGAGGCCGAACACCCGACCACCGTGCGCCTGGCCCTGCCCCGCGACCCCGCCGTGCTCCGCGCGGCCCTCGACGACATCGGCGCCGTCGCCGCCTCGGTCGAGGGGATACGGCTGGCCGACCCCTCGCTCGACGACGTGTTCGCGGCCCTGGCCACCGGCTGACCGCGAACGCCCTCCTTCCGAAAGGATCCGTCATGACCATGACCATCGACCCCGCCCCGACCATCGGAGCCGTACGCCGCGGCGCCGCGTTCTCCGTGACCGCGGCGGCCACACTCCGCTCCCTGCGCGCCGTCTTCCGCTCCCCCGCCCTGCTGATCAGCCCACTCGCCCAGTCGCTGTTCTTCCTGCTGGTCTACTCCGGGCAGCTGAGCAACGTCGGAAGCGCCTACCTCGGTGGCCAGACCTTCATCGCGTTCCTGCTCCCACTGATCCTGCTCACCGGCGTCGCCACCGGGGCCGGTGCCGCCGGAACCCTGGTCCTGGCCGACATCACCAGCGGCTACCTGGACCGGCTCCGCATGGCCCACGGGACGGTCACTCCCTTCCTCACCGGAACGGTGATCGCCGTCCTGGCCGCCGTCGCCGTGCAGGCCCTGTTCACGACCGGTGGGGCGATGCTCGTCGGCTATCGGCCCGCCGACTGGGGCGCGACCCTCGGGATGGTCGCGATCATGCTGGTCCTCGGTGTCGCGGTCGCCCTGTTCAGCGTCGCCCTGGCGATCCGCACCGGGTCGTCGTCGAGCACCGGTCTGGTCACGCTGACCTTCTTCGGGCTCTCGTTCTTCACCGGTGTCTTCGCCCCGGTGGAGGAGCTCTCCGGATGGATGCGGGCGATCGCCACCGTCAACCCGCTGACCTCCATCATCGACACCGCCCGACAGGTGGAGAGCGGAGGCGACCTCACCTCCGGCCCCCTGGCGGCCGCGCTGCTGATTACGCTTATCGTCGCCGGGTTCATCTCCTGTGTCCTGGCGCTGGCCCACGCACGGAGGAACCGATGAGCACCGATACCGACACTCGCGCGCAGATCATGGACGCCTTCGGCGATCAGTTCTCCGCCACCGGCTACCCGGGCATCTCCCTGCTGGGCGTGGCGCGCACGGTCGGCATCCGCAAGCCCTCGATCTACCACCACTTCCCCGGGGGCAAGGAGGACCTCTACACGGCCGTGGCGATCCGGTTCATCGAGACGACGCACGAGCGGATCACCGAGGCTCTGGCCGAGGGCGAGACCTTCGAGGATCGGCTGAAGGCGCTGGTACGGGTCAGTGTGGAGCACACGGGGGCGACGGTCTCGTTCGAGCAGCGCGTCTACGACGCCCTCGACCTGGTGAGCGACGAGACCAGGGAGCGGGTCTCCGGGCTCTACGTGGGCCAGGTCCTCGACCCGGTGGTCACCCTCTTCACCGAGGCGGTGGAGGACGGGCACGTCGAGGGGGATCCGCACTTCCTCACCAACGCGTTCCTGCACCTGGCGCGCGGCGCGAGCCTGGAGAACGCGGGCGTGACCGTCGACCTGTTCCTCAACGGGGCCCGCGCGAGGTAGGGCGGGGATCGCCGGGCGGTGTGCTCTGAGAACCACATCGCCCCCGCCCGTTTCCCGTGTCCTTTCGCCCGAAAAAACCTTACTTTCCCGATAGGTTTTACCGGGTGGACCTTCTCCTCGCCGTCCTGGCCGGCTTCACCGTCGCCGCGGTCACCACCCCGGTCGGGATCTCCGGGGCCGTGCTGCTCCTGCCCGTGCAGTTGAGCGCGCTGGGCATGCACGGCCCCGCGGTCAGCGCCACCAATCTGCTCTACAACGTGGTGGCCACCCCGTTGGGGCTGCGCCGCCTGGCCCGCTCGGCCCGTGGGCACGGCGCCGAGATGGCGGTGGCGGTGGCGGCCGCCGTGCCGTGTTCGATCGTCGGCGCGGCCGTGCGGGTGACGTGGCTGTCCGACCCCGACCTGTTCCGCGCCCTACTGGCGGTGCTCATGTTCGGGATGGGACTGCGCCTGCTCATCGTGCGCTCCCGAAAACGACCCGAACCCGCACCGAACGCCCCGGCCCGTGGACGTGGAGTGCTCGCCCTGGCCGCCGGCGGCGCCGCTCTCTTCGGCGCCGCCGTGGGCATCGGCGGCGGATCCCTCCTGGCCCCGCTGCTGGTCGGGGTGGGCGGCTGGCTCACTTCACGGGCCGCGGTGGTGGCGCTGTCCACCACCCTGACCACCTCGGTGGTGGGCCTGACCGCCTACGCGGTCTTCGACCTGGTCGGCTTCGGAGCCGCCCCGGCCGCCCCGGACTGGGGTGTGGGACTGGCGTTGGGGGTGGGCGGCATGGCGGGGTCCCTGGTGGGGATCGGTCTGAGCCGGCGCCTGGGAGAGCAGCCGCTCCGGTTCCTGTTGGGCGGGCTCATCCTCCTCACCGGGGTCTCCTATCTGGTGGGCCTGGTCCGCTGACCCCGTCGGTCCCCCCGGCATCGAGACGGTCCCCCGGACAGAAAAACCTCTCCTCTCTCACCGGGATCACCGATAGATTCTTCGCCGATGAACGACGATCCGCCCCGGCGATCCCGGGAAGCACTGAACCGTCTGGTCGCGGCCGCGGGCCTGCCCTCCGTGACCTCGGTCCGGCCGATCAACGGCGACGGGGACGGGCTGGACAACCACCTCGTCAAAGCGGAACTGACGGACGGCCGCGCGGTCGTGCTGCGCCGGAGCCGCGTCGAGTCCGCCTCCCCCGAGAGCCGAATCGGGTTCCTACGGGCCAACGGCGTCACCACACCCGAGCTGTACGCGGCCGACGGCGAGGGCGCCTCGCTCTGGGAGTTCGTGCCGGGACGCACCCTGGCGGAGGCGGTCGAGACGGGCACCGCCACCGACACGGTCTGGCGCCGCACCGGCGAGGCTCTGGCCGAGGTCCACGGCGTCGTCTTCCCGGTTCCCCTCCAAGGGCCCATCGATGTGGACGCCCTGACCTTACGACCGGTCGATCCGGTCGAGGAGCTGCACACGTCCCTTCACGAGAGCGCCGCGTGGGTCGAACGAGAACACCCCCACCTGTTGGAGGCTCTGCGTCGGGTGGAGGGCTTCGTCGCCGAACGCGCGGCCGAGATCCGGGCCGAGCGGCCCACGGTCACCCATGGGGACATCAACCTGCTCAATATCGTCGTCACCGACGACGAAGCGGTGCGGTTGATCGACTGGGACTTCCCGACGGTGCGGTACCCCCTGGCCGAGCTCGCCGCCTTCGACGAACACGCCTACCTCCATGGCTTGGAGGGTCTCCCCCGCGCCTTCTTCGAGGGCTATGGCCGTGCCGTGCCCGCGGACCTGCTGCTCGCGTACCGCGTCGTCGGCTGTCTGGGCTGGTTGTCCAGTGATGACTGGCGGGAATGGGACGAGACCCCGGATCTGCCCGGACCCGCGCGGGCCCGTCTGCGGGCGTGGCACGAACGTCTGCTCGCCTGGGCGGACCGGCTGCCCGACCTGGTGAAGGCCCTCGGGTAGAGGAACGGCACGAGAACCTCCCCCGGCCCCGTGCGTGGTGTCGGTACACGGGGATCGATGACCGGTTCAGAGCAGGCCGCAGGCCCTGCGCGCGTGGGCGCGCTGCACCCCGATGGCCTGGAGGCTCGAGGCGCATTGCCCGGGGTTCGTGGCGCTGAGTCGGCAGGCCTGCCGGACCTTCGTGCCGATGACGTACCTGCCCAGGTTTTCGAGATAGAGCATGCAGCGGCCGGTATCCATGGCCTCGGTTTCGAGGGAATGCTCGGACGCGGAGGCCGGAGTGGCCGTGAGCCCCATGGAGAGAAAACATACGGCGAGCAATGTCGCGATTTTCTTCGCCACAACATATCCTCACATTTCTCGAGTTCGAGAGTGCCGTCAGTCTGGCATGAGGAGTACACGCGGCGCGAGTGGAGTTTGTCGCCCGATCACGTTCGGTGATATTCACGGAGAAATCGGTGGCGTCCCGGGTACGCGGGGTTCCGAGAGTCACTCTCCGAAGGCGGACGACCCCGCCGGTGAGCCTCATGGGGATGACGGGGTCTTCGGCTGCCAGCGTGACCGGTGAGGTGCTCGGGGCCTGTCGGACGCCGTGTCCCTGGTCGACGGTGGTCGGTCGTCGAAGAAGCTCGAGCCCTGAATATCGAGGAGACCCTTCATACCCCCATCGCCACTCATGGTGAGCCGGTCACCGCGGCGGTGAAATTCCACCTGGAACGCCAGAGGAGTTTCGGTATCGAGGGACGTGCCATAAGCGGAATATCAGGAACCCTCGTGGGGGCGTCGTTCTCAGAGCGAAAGTCCCCACCTTCTCGGTTCCATGGCGAGAGCGACGGAAAGGGCGTCAAGGGCAGCCGCCGCACACTGTTCCTCGACGCCCTTCGCCGTGCTCGCAGCGGGTTCGGAGAGCTCCCATCGATGATCTAGCCCTTGTAACGTTCGGCGAATTCCGCACCCCAGGAATCCATGGCCTTCACGATCGGTTCGAGGCTCCGACCCGATTCGGTAAGGGAGTACTCGACCCGTGGCGGCACCTCGGGGTAGGACGTGCGTCGAACGATCCCGTCCTCTTCGAGTTCACGCAACTGACGGGTCAGGGTCTTGGTGTTCGCCAGAGGCACCAGACGCCCGAGCTCGTTGAACCGCCGGGTACCCGCGAGGAGATGCTTGACCAGGGTCAGTTTCCACGTCCCTCCGAGCACCGAAACGGCGACCTCGACGGGGCACACCTCCATGGCTCGTTCCACCGGCAATCGCATCGCGCCTCCTAGGGGACATAAATGTCCGTACTGGAAAAATGTACCCTGGATCGAGACCATGGGCCCATGAGGCAGACCACGACGAAGCCCGCGACGATCCTCTGGGTCAGCGCCCACCCCGAGCCCCTCTCCTTGAACGGCGGCCTGCGACGCGACGCCATCGCACATCTGCGCGAATCGGGGCATACGGTCCTCGAATCCGACCTGTACGCCATGGATTGGGACCCCGTCCTCCGGGCTCCGGACGGCGGGCACTCCTCTGAGGAGACAGCGCCTATGTTCCGCGTGAGCGCGGACACCCGGAACGCCTATCTCGCCAATGCCCAGCCTCCCGAGGTCGCGAGAGAACAGGAGAAGATCCGCAGGGCCGACGCGGTCGTCGTCCAATTCCCACTGTGGTGGTACGGCATGCCCGCGATTCTCAAAGGATGGTTCGATCGTGTATTCGTCAACGGTTTCGCCTTCGGCATCGATTCGGTGAGCCGACGCCGACTCCGCTTCGAACAGGGTCCGTTCGTCGGAAAGCGCGCTCTGGTCGTCACCACCCTCGGCGATCGTCCGCGTTCGATCGGTCCCCGTGGAAAATCCGGTGAACTGCGAGAACTGCTCTTCGGACTGCTCCACGGCACGTTCGCCTACACGGGGATGAGCGTTCTACCACCGTGGGCACTACCGAGCGCCGACCGCCTCTCCGACTACGAACAGGCGCGAGACGGCCTGCGGGAGCGCCTCGACCGACTGTTCATCGATGAACCGATCCCGTATCGACCGCAGTTCACCGGTGACTACACCGAGGAATGGGAGCTCGCTCCGCACGTGGACCCCGGCGAATCGGGCCTGAGGGTGCATGTCGATCGCGAAGCGGACGCCTAGCCTCGATCCACCGACGTGGCTCGAGGCGGTCCGGCACCGCGCAGAACACCACGTGCCTCGACACGACCGTTGCGGGTGGTGACAGGTGAAGGAATGGTCCGAGAACCACGCCCCAAGCCCGCTCTTCGTCCCGCCCCATCCCCACGTGCGTGGGGCTCACGACTAATGACCTGCGATAACGCAGGGCGTTATCTCCAAGAGACCTACCGACTGGTTAAGAAACCACCGGCCTCCGCGACCCATCGCGGAACCCTGCGTGGCGCCGATTCCACCTCTCGCCATGTTCTCACGAACATCAGAGCCCGTAGGAGAACCCGAGCACACCGACGCAAGGACCACTCCCCCACCCTCCACATCCCCCTGGCTCCCACCCGGCCCACCCACCGGCACGGCGAGCAGACCGGGCGAACCACACCTCAGGGCTTGATGAGGACCTTCAGGCTCTTGCGCTCGTCCATCTCCCTGTAACCGGCGGGCACTCCGTCCAGGTCTGTGGTGGTGTCGAAGACCTTCCCCGGCTCGATGGTCCCGTCGAGGATGTCGGGCAGGAGCTCCTCGATGTAGGCGCGCACCGGGGCGGGCCCGCCGGCCAGGCGGATGTTGTGCCGGAACAGGCTCGCGAAGCCGATCGGGGCCTCCTCGTACTGCGGCACACCCACCCGGCTGATCACACCGCCGGGGCGGACGACGCCCACGGCCTGTTCGTAGGCGGGCATGTGTCCAACGGCTTCGAGGACGGCGTGCGTCCCCTGCCCTCCGGTGAGTTCGCGGACGCGGGCGATGCCCTCCTCTCCGCGTTCGGCGACGACGTCGGTCGCTCCGAACTCGCGTCCCAGATCGGTCCGATCGATGTGCCGGCCCATGAGGACGATCCGCTCGGCCCCCAGCCGCTTGGCCGAGAGCACGGCCATCAGGCCCACCGCCCCGTCCCCGATCACGGTGACGTCCTGGCCGGGAAGCACGCCCGCGGCCTTGGCCGCGTGGTAGCCGGTGCCCAGCACGTCGGCCAACGTCAGCAACGAGGGGATGAGCGCCGAGTCGGGCGCGACCGGCAGCTTGACCAGGGTGCCGTCGGCCAGCGGCACTCGAACCGCCTCGGCCTGGCCGCCCTCGTTCGGAAGACCGTCCCAGAAACCGGCCTCGTGGTGGGAGCAGGATGTCTGGAGGTTCTCCCGGCAGTACTCGCACACGTTGTCGGAGATGGCGAACGGCGAGACCACCAGGTCGCCTCTCTTGAGCGTGGCCACCTCCGATCCGGCCTCCTCGACGACGCCGATCAGCTCGTGTCCCATCCGGGCGGGGCCTTCGTCGGCGGTCATGGAGTGGTAGGGGTGCAGGTCGCTCCCGCAGACGCAGGACGCGGTGATGCGGACTAGGGCGTCGGTGGGGTTCTCGATCCGGGAGTCGGGGACGCTCTCGACGCGGACGTCTCCGGCTCGGTACATGAGTGTTGCGCGCATGGTGATTTTCTCTTTCGGTGTCGTTCGTCGTCGTGGACCGCCGTCTCCGGCGGACGTGTGTCGGGTCAGGTCAGGGCGTTGACCGGCTCGGGGATCGCCTCCGCGGCACGACCGCGCTGGATCAGGGCCAGCGCGGTCGCGGGGATCAGCGTCAGGGCGGCGATGACCGCCCCGACGAGGACGGGACCCGTGGTGCCCGGCCCGGTTCCGAGGGCGATGCCGCCGATCCAGGAGGCGATCGCGGTGCCGAGGTTGAAGGCGGCGACGCTGAGCGAGGAGCCGAGCGTGGGCGCGTGGGCGGCGTAGCGGACGGCCAACGAGATGAGCACCGGGTTCGCGCCCAGACCGAACAGGCCGAGCAGGATGAGGAGGATCGTCGTCGGGATCGACGCGCCGGCGACAAGGGCGAGCGCCGTCAGGATCAGGGCGGTCACCAGTGGAGCGACGATGGTCGCCGTGTGCGGGCGGATGTCGCCGACGCGGCCGCCCAAGAGAGATCCGACGAGCGAGCCGACGCCGAAGCCGGCGAGCACCAGGGGGACGAGATTCGCGGGGATACCCGTGCGCTCGGTGAGCAGCGGGGTGATGTAGGAGTAGGCGGCCAGAACACCGCCGGTGGTGGCGGCGCAGGTCGCCAAGGCCAGCCACAGCCTGCCGGAGTTCAGGGCGGCCAGTTCCGAGCGGATCGACACCGACCCGTGGTCGGCGCCGCCGCGGGGAACGTGCCGGGCGATCATGGGGATCGCGACGACCGCGAGGATCGCCAGTGCCCAGAAGGTGCCGCGCCAGCCGACGAACTGGCCGAGGAGCGCGCCGAGCGGAACGCCCAGGACGGTCGCGAGCATCCCTCCGGCGTTGACGACGCCGACGGCGCGCGAAGCCGCCCCCGGCCCCGCGACGCGAGTGGCGACCACCGCGGCCACGGCCCAGAACGCGCCGGTGGCCAGAGCGGTGAGGAAACGCGCGGCGAGCAGCACCCCGAAGTCGGAGCCGGCTGCGACGATCACGTGTCCGACCGCGAACACGCCCAGGGCGAGCATGAGCGTCACCCGCCGGGGCATGCGCAGGGTCAGCATCGCCATGAGCGGCGCGCCCACGATCATGCCGATCGCGAAGACCGTGATGAGCGTTCCCGCGCGGGCGACGCTCACCTGGAGGTCGGTGGCGATGTCGGGCAGGATCCCGGCCACGACGAACTCCGTCGTGAGCATCAGGAACGTCCCCAGCGCCAGGGCGTAGACGACGAAGGGGAGACGGGACGAACGGCCCTTCAGGGGGACCCGAGTGGCTTCGTCGTGCATGGTGGACCTCATGTCGTGGTGATGCCTTCGCTGTCACCTCCACTCCACCGGCCACGGCCGTCACGGAGAAGGCCGAGTTGATGGGGGGTACGATCTCGACCCCCTTAAGGCGCCCACCTGTGCCTATCGTGGGTTGCATGGACAATCGCGCGGACATCAAGGGCTTTCTCGCCAGCCGACGTGCCAAGTTGTCACCGGAACAGGTCGGGCTTCCGCCCGGCACCCGCCGCCGAGTCCCCGGTCTGCGCCGCGAGGAGGTCGCGGTCCTGGCCGGTGTGAGCATCGAGTGGTACACCCGGCTGGAGAAGGGCCACATCGCGGGCGTGTCCGAAGAGGTACTCGACGCGGTCGCCCGGGCGCTCCGTCTGGATGACGAGGAACGTACCCACCTGTTCGACCTGGCCCGCGCCGCGCGTCCGGCCCACCGCAAGGCGACCCGACGGCGCGAGGTGGCCCTCGCCCCGCCCGTGCAGTGGATGCTGGACTCCATCACGATGTCGGCGGCGTTCGTGCGCAACGGCCGCCTGGACGTGGTCGCCACCAACGCCCTGGCCCGAACCCTGCACGCGCCGATGTTCGCCAGCCCGACGACGTCCGCTCACGGTCGGGCCAACTTCGCCCGCTACCACTTCCTCGATCCGGCCTCTCGGGACTTCTTCGTGGACTGGGGGGACGGGGCCGCGATGACCGTGGCGCTGCTGCGTGCCGAAGCCGGACGCGAACCCTACGACCAGGCGTTGCGGGAGCTCATCGGGGAGTTGTCCACCCTCAGCGAGGATTTCCGTGCCCTGTGGGCCTCGCACGACGTGCGGATCGACCACAGCGGCGTCAAACGCATGCACCATCCGCAGGTGGGCGATCTGGAGCTGACCTTCCGATCCCTGGACCTGCCGGCCTCACCGCGGGCCGTGCACGACCTGTCGCTCTACACCGCCGAGCCGGGAACCCCGCACGAGGAACGACTCAAGCTCCTCGCCAGTTGGGGTGCGTCGTCGGTGGAAGAGGGAACTCGGAAGGGTTCGGAAGCGCTCTGACCCGGGCTCGGGTTCACGTCGGTTCCAGGGCGGGGATGTCCTGGTGAAGGACGGGGATTCCGCGCGCTCACCCCTCCCCCAGGCTCTTGAGAACGTCACCCATCCCCACATACGTGGGGCTCGTACACCCATCACACCCGCCACATGGCAGTACTACGGTCCATCCCCACGTGCGTGGGGCTCACCCCCTATTCTGGCGGACTCGACGGTCGACGTGGCCACGTCTACTCTCCGACCACCGGAATTCACGGAGTGCCCCGCGTGCGACACACCCGCCTCGCCCCGCCCACCGGACTCCTCAACGAGCTGCGCGATACCCGCACCGGAAGCGAGGCCCGGCTCAAGGACGTGCTGGAGAACCATGGCCTACGCCCACTGACCGGAGGTCTCCAGAACAGCGTCTACGTCTGGGAGGACCCCGACAGAGGGCCCATCTGCATCAAGCTCTACACCAGGGGGAATCACCGTCGACGCGTCGAGCGCGAATGGGCGGCCCTGACCCTGCTCGCCGAACACGGGATCGGCGACGTCCCCCGCCCGCTGTGGCTCGACGACGACAGCGACCTCCCCGCCATCGGCATGAGCCTGGTCGCGGGAGCCTCGCTCCTGGAGAGCGCCGACCGCGAAGCCGCCCTCAGGGGGCTGGCCCACGCCACGCGACGCATACAGAACGTGCCCTTGTCCGGTCTACTCGCCGACGTCGAGCGCGTCGACTCCGGGTCCCACTACCTGCTGCGTCTCACGGACGGCTGGCCGAGACTCCTGGCGGAACACGAGGACGACCCTCTGACCCGCGACATGCGCGCCCTGCTCACAGCCTGGCACGACAGCGGCGACGCCGAACTCGTGAGGGAGAAGGCGGGCCCCGCCGTGTTCTCCCGGGGAGACTCCAACCTCCTCAACTGGCTCCGCGATGGCGACAGAAGTCCGTGCGTCGACTTCGAGTACAGCGGGCACAGCGGTGTCCTCTTCGACGCCGCCGACCTGATCGAGCACATCAGCGCTCGCGAGATCCCCGACAGCACCTGGATCGCGCTCCTGCCCGACCTCGGCGTCACCGCTGCCGGCAGGAACCGGTTCCTCGCCGCCCAGCGCACCTGCGCCCTGCGCTGGCTCGCCGTTCTGTGGAAACAGCGGAATACCCGCGCCGCCAGGTTCGCCGCCCAGCACGCCCGCGTACGGCTCTTGCAGCGTCTCGACGACCCCTGGCGCGGTTGAGTCGACCGGGCCACGCATGAGCACGAACCGCTGAACCGCCCATCCCCACATGAGTGGGGCTCACCCAGCTGGTCACCGAGGTTAACCGCGCACCGCGATCCATCCCCACATTCGTAGGGCCCATCGCGACAGAAGGCCACTTCACCGCTGCGAGGCCGACCCGACCGCGACCGGCGCCATCAGTCCTCTTGCCTGCTATCCGGACCTTTGCCCGCACCGAGCTGAGCTTGGGCCCACTCCAGCCACGCCATGGGCACGACAGCGGCCTGAGGCTTGTCCCGCCGCATCAACACGACCGGCTCACCGAGAAGACGAACCTGGTTGACGACCTCGGTCAGGTTCGCGCGGGCCTCGGAGATGCCCATGGACTTCGTCTCGTCGCTCATAGGGCCAGAGTACATTCCAGCTTGTTTGTACAACGAGACGGATTGTACAATCCAACCATGGGCCGTCCGGCTCCCGACACCATCGCGAGAGATGAGGAGGACGCCGTGAGCGGCTACGCGCACATCGCACGGGGCGGCTTCGGCGGCGACCGCTTCACCATCGTGGCCAACGCCGCGATCCGCGACCCTCACCTGTCCTACAAAGCCCGCGGCCTCCTCGCTCTCATCGCCTCCCACCGAGAAGGGTGGGGTATCACCGAGAAGCGCCTCGCGGACCAGAGCCCCGACGGCATCAGCTCGGTCCGATCCGGACTCAAGGAGCTGGAGGCCGCCGGCTACCTTCGCCGTTACCGCGTCAGGAACGAGCTCGGACAACTCGGCGGAGCCCACTGGGTCATCACCGACGACCCCACATCCCTGAACGCCCGTGTCACCGACCTCGCAGGTGCACTGGGGAAGGATGGCGGAGACCTGGTTCCCTTACCTATGTCCAGGTCAGGGCCTAAGTGTGATTTTCCAAAGTCGGCCGAGCCTACGGAGGCCGAACCTCCAGAGGACGATCGTGCCCCTAAGAAGACCAACCACAAGAACACCGTGGCCACGGAATCAGGCGAGGGGGAGGAGGACGCGCGAGCGCGCGCGAACGGCTCCCCTGTGGACAACCCCCACGAGTGGGGCATCGACCCCGCCGACCGCCCCGGAGCAGAACAAGGCGCCCTTCTCGCCCGGACCGTGGTCTCTCAGATCGCCGAGGAGACAGGCCTCGGGCTCGACCCCTGGCAGCACAAGCGTCTTGTACTGGAGCACATTCCGGCCGCCTTCACAGCCGTCAAGGCCCTCGACGACGATCGAGTCGGTGGAACCGAACTCCTGGAATGGCTCCGCTCCGGGCACGAAACCACCATGTCGCTGTACGCGGTCCTCTCTCGCCGGTGTGCTCCGGACTTCCTCTCCCAGGCCCTCCCCGTATGGGTCGCCCGTACCCGCTCCCCCGCAGGCCTCCCGGCTCTCTCTGCTCCACGTCCCCGACGCGAATCGGCCCCCGACCCAAACGCCGATACCGATCCGTTCACCCGAGCCGGTGCCCCTCCCACGTGCTCGGTTCATTCCGGCGTCACTCTGACCGCCGACGCCACCGGACAGCGCACTCGCTGTCGCATGTGCGAAGAACTCCCGCCCCCTGACGAAGACGCTTCGGAGCCGACCACCGATGACCTCATCGACGTGCTCGACGATGCCCTGCCCGACACCGACCACGAGTTGCCCGACCATTGCGGCAACGAACGCTGCCACCGCGACTACCGCATGATCCTCATCAAACGTGGCGGCACCATTGAACAAATGCCGTGTCCGAGCTGCCACCCCGACCATGCCGAAAGACCTAACGGCTAACCCAGTGGCAGCTGCGACACTCTCCAGGCCAACGCCCTGGCTACAGGCCAACGTCACGAACAACGCGGCACCCAGCCGTTATGGGGCGTCCTCATCCCCACGTGCGTGGGGCTCACAACGGAGTCCGCCGGCCCGCCTTCCGGCCGGACGGTCCATCCCCACGTGCGTGGGGCTCACTGAAACCACGTCAGGGAACTACCGGCACCCGACGGTCCATCCCCACGTACGTGGGGCTCACGACGGGGCATCTGATGATCACTCATAGGGCCCAGGTCCATCCCCACGTACGTGGGGCTCACGGGTGACTGTGCTCAAAGCTCATGCGCCCGTGCGGTCCATCCCCACGTACGTGGGGCTCACGCTTAATGACCTGCAACAACGCGAGGCGTTATCTCCGCGAGACCTACCCGCCGGTTAAGGAACAGTCAGCCTTGACCATCCCTCTTCGACAACGCCCAGCGCCGTTTCCACTCCCCGGCATGCTCTCACGAACACCGAAGCCCTCTAGAACCACAGCGCCCCCGTCCCTCCGGTCTCACCACCAACAACCGGCCACGGGAACCCGCACCCATTCCGGCACCGCTCCGAACACGACACCGGTCGGGGAGAGGCTGCGGTCCAACAGCATGCGACAGCGCCAGGCCTTGCCCTCGCAAGACCTGTTCGCCATCCGCCACCCGCCCGACCGCGACCACTCCTCGCACCGCCCCCCTGCCTCTACGAGATCAGTTCACGCCACGCGGATCGAACGACTCGGTGTCGATCGTCAGGGGCTCGGGGAACGCGTTGGCCACCGCGTCCCACCGTGTCAGCTTGAAGTTGGTGCTCTCCCGGTCCCCGTCCGCCGGGGTCTCCTCACCGTCGTGGGTGACCAGCAGTCCCTGGGGGAAGGCGTCGCCCAGGGGGACGTTGACCACGGTGGCGCCGTCGGAGTGCTGGGTTCCGTCGGTGGCAGGACCATCGACGATGGCGAAGGAGCCGACGTAGTCGTTGGCGCCATCGCGCTCGTACACGGCGAAGGTGTCGTCTCCCTGGCTGGAGACGAGCACGTATCCGGCGCCATCACCCGCGTGGTAGAGGGTCACGCCCTCGGCGTCGGCGGAGATGTTCTCACCACCGAAGCCGAGGTCGTTCTCCGTGTCGAGGACGCACTCCTCGTCCGCGGTCTCGTCGTACGTCCACGGCGTGCCGTATTCACGAACACGGTCGATCAGCTCCGCGTCGGCGAACTCGTCCTTGCCGAGCTCGATGCGCCACAGCCCCACGGTCTCCTGACCGGCGTAGAGGACGTGCTCCTCCTCGTCGACGGCCATGCCCTCGACCTGGGGACGCTCGCCGGGGTCAGCGCAGGGCATCCACTCAGTGCCGTCGGGCAGGGCGAAGGTGTCGGGGAGTTCGAGCGTGTCCTCGGTCTCGTACCCGACCAGCCCGCCCTCGTCCTTCAACTCCAGGAGCCGCAGGCGGGTCTCTTCACGCTGGGACACCACCACGAAGGCATCGCCACTGTGGCTGTAGGTGGTCAGCCCGTAGGAGGTTCGCTGGTCGTCCACCTCGGCCTCGTCCGCGGCGAAGACCGGCCGGACGTCGGGCGCGGTCACGTCCCGAAGCGGCGGCCTGCCCTCCGCGACAGCCTCGGGGTCGATGGCGAAGGCGCGGATCCGGTCGCGCCCTCGGTCGCTGACGATCGCCAGGTCCGTCTTCTCACCGTCCAGTTCGAACCCGTAGAGAACGTCGACGTTGTTGAACCGGCCGGGGGCCGCCTCCTCATCGGGGGCCTCGGGCGCTGGGATGTGCTGGATGCGCTCGCCGTCGAGCCCGTAGACGTCGAGTCCGGCCTTCTTCAGGGTTCCGATGACGATGCTGCGTTCGGGGTCGTCGGGATCGATCCAGACGGCCGGGTCGTCTGCGTCGGCGTTACCTCCCGCCTCGTCGTCGTACACCGGGGGTGTCTCGACGCTCGCGGTGACGGGTACCGGGGGCTGGGCGAAGGGGCCGGTCGCCACGAGGAGGGCGGCCAGTGTGGTCGGGACGGAGGCATTCACGATACTCCTCGGTAGGGGGAGTTGGACGCCGAGATGGTACGAGGCGGCCGACGAAGGCGACGGGACGCGCTCATGAACAGTGCGCGACCAGTCGGTTCCCCCTGGTCACGACCTCCGGGCCGACCCGACCTCTGTGCTCACCCGCTGGAGCGCGAGCATCGGGCCCCGGATCCGCGTCCTCTCCCCGGGCCCGTACCGCCCCTACCCAGGATGAGCTCGGCCACCGGGAACCTACGTTCTGTCCCTTCCCCACGCGCTCGACCCAGCCCGTGTCCTCGGTTCCCTCCGTCAGTCCGCCGAGGCGTCCTTGATGAGGGGGACGTCCCGGCACAGCTCGCGGAACCCGGCGCCGTAGTACAGCTCGCGGGCCGCCGGGTGGCCCGGTGCTCCCAGGCAGGCCACCGTCGCGTGCACGGCCCCCGCCTCCCGCGCCAGCAGCATCCCGTGCAGGAGCAGCGCCCGCGCCAGGCCCAGGCGCCGGTGGTCGGGATGGGTCCCCATCGGCTCGAATTCGACGGTCCGGTTCGCATCGTCCAGCCACATGATGGTCGAGGCCGCCATCTCCCCGTCCGGCGCCTCCACCAGCACGTGCAGGTCGCCGCGGTACCCTGTCGTCTCCCGAAGGCCCCGGTAGGCCTCGACCGTGTACGCCCGGGGACCCCAGGCGTTCAGGTGGGCTCGGACCGCGGCCTCTCCCCCGGCCTCGTCAGCGGTGCGGAACCGGTACCCGTCCGGGAGCTTCGCAGGCTCCACGTCGGTGAGGTCGCGCTGGTTGAGCTGGGTCCAGGAGCCGGTGTCCCCGAGAGCGTCCGGATCGGGCACATACCCGTGCGCCGCCCACCGTTCCAGGGCGAACCTGTCGGGGTCACCCGGAAGCACGGTGCGTTCCAGACCCGCCGCGGTGGCGTCGTACCAGTCGATCACCTCGTCGACCAGCTCGGCGTGGTCGGGGTGGACCTGGTAGGCCAGGTAGGCGCCGGTGGCGTTCGCGACCGTCCCGTCGCTGAGCCGGAGGCTGCACGGCAGCTTGACCCAGCCCCACGCTACGAGTTCCCCTCCGGAAAACCACAGTCGGCGACGCCATGAGGAGCCCTGGGAGGTGTGCGCACGGCCCCAGTTCCAGGCCAGCTCGCCGAACGAGGCGTCGCTGTTCACCAGTTCCGGGCGGGTGGCGGTGATGCGCTGGGCCAGGTCCTGCATGAGTTCCACGTCGGCGGCGGTCAGAAACTCCGAAGTCGTCATGGCGCCTCACAGTGTCAGGAAACCGCGGGCTTATCCACGGGTTTTCCGGCACCTCATCCGTCCCCGTGCGTCGTGGTGTTCGGCGTAGTCGTCGAAGGCGGCGAAGCACGCGTGGCCCATCCCCCCGTGCGTGAGGCTCACCTGATACGTATCTGAGGAGTGTGCACCCGCGTCTTCGAGAAAGAGGTGATGAAGCGGCCGGTGTCGGGCACCCGTCGATAAGACGCGGTCATGCCCTCGCATCGCGCAGGAGCCGGTCAGCCGAGCAGGGGAGCGAGATAACCGCCATCGTCGTCGATCAGGTCGGTGAGCAACCGCCCTGGATTCCAGTCCTCGCCTCCGCCTTGGGCGAGCCAGATGTCGAGGTCGCGGAGCTGGTCGAGCACCGCGGCGCCACGGATGAGTGCCGGGCCATGCATCGGATCCATATGACGAGCGGCGATCTCCACCGCGGCGGCGCCCGCCTCCGAATCGACATATTCGCCTTCCACGGACACGCAGGCCTCGTACACCAGCCGGCAGAGGTCGATCTCGACCGGACCGAGCACGGCGAACTCGAAGTCCAGCAGGGCGACGACCTCACCGTCCCAGAGTGCGTTCATCAGGGCCAGGTCGCCGTGGTCGACGACCTGCTCGACCATGGGCGCGGCCCGAAAGTAGCCCTCGATGATCTCGTGGAGTCGCGACTGCCGTGCGTCGGACAGTCCGAGCGCGGCTCCGGCTCGTCCGGCCGATGCCGTGGCGTCGCCGAGTGTCGCCGGTACGAAACCCCCGTGCGTCGCGACATGTGTCTTGAGGGACGGGCTCGCGTCATGCACGATCTGAGCCCGAGCCCACAGCTGATGGATCGCCTGTCGTTGCTCCACTGGCGTCAGCGTCGGCCACGCCTCGTACAGGTTCCGGCCGTGAACCTCCGCGGTCACGATCCAGCCGTGGCCCTTGGCAATGCCCTCCCCAAGAATCTTCGGATGTGCGACCTCGCATGGCAGGGCACGCACGAGCGCGGCCTCGCGGGCCATGTCGACGGGTGTATGCGCGATCCGCACGGCGATACCGTCACCGACCCACGTCGCGTTCGAGTACCCGTTCGCTCGCCGCATCCGCGTGAGTTCACCGCCGTAGCGGGCCGCCACCTCGGCGGCCAGGCCCCGGACGAAGGCGGCCTCGGAGGGGTCGCGATGCCGGTCGAGCGGATGGGAGGTCGCGCTGGGCTCTGGCATCATGCGAGCATCCTCCCACCGTCGCTCGGGCGCTGATCCGGTGGTGAGAGCACGACCCGCTCGGCCACTCCACGGCCGGCCGTCGATCCTGTCGGCGAGCCGGTCGTGCCGCACCTGCGAGGCCATCCGGGGCATGGCATTCCCTTCCCCACGCGCGTGGGGCTCCTGAGCAACGCGAGTCCGGCGCGTTCATGGCTACCTTCGACCAGATGGGCGAAGAGACGGTCCTGCCAGCGAAGATCCGAAGTGAGAAGAACGCCCCGGACTGTCTTGCGGTCCGGGGCGTTCAGGCGATCAACATGGCCCCGCTCCCACAAGACGACCGGGGCGTGCTTCTGTCACCGGATCAGTTGCAGAAATCGTTGAAGACCCGCACTTCATTGCTGGTCGGTCCGTAGTATCCGGCCCAGTCGATGCACTGACCCGGAGCGTGCACATATACGGGGCCGGCATAGGTGGTGTAGGACCCATCATCAACGACCCACGTACTGGCGCTACTGCGCTTGATGGCCGCACCCATGCTGATCGCGGCCCCAGAAGAGTCCCTGATCGTGGCTGCGCAGTTGTAACCGTTGGAGGGGTTGTAGGTGACGTATACAGTCGCTCCGATGATGTCCCGACTGTCGAGCACGTTGTACCCGGTGCCACAGGCCCCGTTGTAAGGGGCTGCGGAGGCGGCGCTGGGGGAGAGTCCGACCGCGATCGCGCTGAGCAGAGCTACGACGACTGCGGCTGTCAGGGATTTTCTCGCTGCTCGCATGTGAACCATTCCCTGGGGGATTAGGGGATGGCACGACCGTAATAAGAAAACGTGCGCTACGACAGATCGAGGCCGATATCGGCCTTCTCAGGGTTGGAATGTCCTCACCCACTCGACAGTGCGGTGTTTCCTCGGTCCATCCCCACGTGCGTGTGGCTCACCCCGGGCCTCGGCGTGATCGGCCCGGAGCCTTTCGGTGACGATCGGGCACCGTCACGGTGCTCCGCTTCCGCGTGCGAAAGTGGGCGCGGCTCTCCGGCAGCCGGTGCTCCGCCCCTGAATGTGCACCGGGTGTGACCGGGCGGCCTGGGTTCGCGGCGCGTCCGTCCAGCGGTCGCGAACGGCTACGGAAGCGGATGCGCGGCCGATCCGGCCTTCCCGGGGCCGCGCACCCTCCCCGCATCACCCGCCGACGAGGGCCCTGAGCACCACGTACAGCAGCGACGGTCCGAGCAGGCATCCAACGCCCGTGTAGAAGGTGGCGGTCATGGCGCCGTAGGGCACCAGGCGCTTGTCGGTGGCCGCCAGCCCGCCCGCCACACCGGAGGTGGTGCCCATCAGGCCGCCGTAGACCATCGCGGACTTGGGGTTGTTCAGTCCGATCAGCGGGGCGATCAGCGGCGTTCCCACCATCACCACCACGGACTTGACGAGCCCGGCGGCCACGGACAGCGCGATCACCTCCGAGCTCGCGCCCACCGCGGTCCCGGTCACCGGACCGACGATGTAGGTGGCCGCGCCGGCGCCGATGGTCGCCATCGACGCGGCGTCCGTGTAGCCGAAGGCGGCGGCGATCGCCGCCCCGACGGCGAACGAGACCAGTACGCCCAGCACGAGCGACAGTACGCCGACCAGTCCGGCGCGTTTGATCTCGCGCAGGTCCACGCCGTAGGCAGTGGAGACGATCGCGAAGTCTCTCAGCATCGCGCCGCCCAGGAGGCCCAGGCCGGAGAAGATCGCGATGTCGGCCAGCCCGTGCTCGCCGCCGGTGACCCAGCCGCCCCAGTACGCCAGCGCCAGGCCGAGGATGATGGCGATGGCTGAGCCGTGCAGCCAGCCGCGGGTGAGCTTCTTGGACAGCCATACGGAGATCGCCATCAGCCCGCCGACCACCACGAAGGCCACGAGCAGATCATTGCTCTCGAAGACACCGATGATCCGGTCCATCTCAGACCTCCCGCTCTTCCTCGACCAGCGGCGGCAGCGGTTCCGCGGGTTCGCCGATCCGCGACAGGACGGGCACCAGGGCGGCCCCCACCGCGAGCGCCGCCAGGCCCGCGGTGATCGCCATCGGGCCGCCCGCGATCGCCTTGACCACGTTCTGTGTGGAGGCCATGGCGATGACGACCGGGATGTACATCGCGCTCCAGAAGAGCACGCCCTGCTCGGTGGCCTCGGGGAGTTTCCCGTTCCTGCGCAGGCGGTCGGAGACGACCACCAGCATGATCATGGCGAAGCCGACGCCGCCGACGTTGGCGTCGACGCCGACCGCGGCACCGAGGAGTTCGCCCACGAGCGCGCCCGAGAGCAGGCACACCGCCAGGGCTGCCACTCCGTAGAGGACCATCGTTTTCTCCTTGCTTCGGGGGGGGGTGGCCTGCGGGAGCGCCGGGGGCGGCCGGCGAGACGCCGGGGGGACGGCCGTCGGGGGGGTGGGAGCGAGCGGCGGTCAGGCGTCCGCGCCGGTGAACAGGTCCGTGTAGCGTTCGCGCAGTTCGGCCTTCTGCACCTTCCCCATGACGTTGCGGGGCAGTGCCTCGACGACGCGCACCGCGCGCGGCCGCTTGAATCGGGCGAGGTCTCCGGAGATGGACTCCAGCAGCTCCTCGGCCTGGAGTTCCCGCCCCGGCCGGGGGACGACGACGGCCGCCACGGCCTCGCCCAGGTCCGGGTGGGGGACGCCGATCACGGCGGACTCCAGCACCCCCGGGTGCGCGTCGAGGAGTTCCTCGACCTCCTTGGGGTAGACGTTGTAGCCGCCGGAGATCACGAGGTCCTTGTCCCGGCCGACGATGCACAGGTGGCCGTCCTCGTCGACGCGGCCCAGGTCGCCGGTGATGAAGAAGCCGTCCTCGCGGAACTCGGCGGCGGTCTTCTCCGGCATCCGCCAGTAGCCGGAGAAGACGTTGGGTCCGCGGACCTCGACGATGCCGACCTCTCCGTCGGGGAGCTTCCCTCCCGTCTCCCGGTCCGCCACCCGGATCTCGACGCCGGGGAGTGGCCGGCCGACCGTGCCGGGCTTGCGCGGCCCCTCGTAGGGGTTGGTGGTGTTCATCCCGGTCTCGGTCATCCCGTAGCGCTCGAGGATGGCGTGGCCGGTGCGGGCCTGGAAGGCCTCGGCGTCGCTCGCGAGCAGCGGGGCCGAACCGGAGACGAACAGCCGCATCGAGGCGCAGGACTCCGAGGTCAGCCGGTCGCTCTTCAGTAGGCGGGTGTAGAAGGTGGGGACGCCCATGAGCACGGTGGCGCGGGGCAGCAGGTCGATGACCGCGTCGGTGTCGAACCCGGACAGGTAGTGCATGGAGGCGCCCGCCGCCAGCGTCATGTTGACCGCGACGAAGAGCCCGTGGACGTGGAAGATCGGCAGGGCGTGGATCAGCCGGTCCTCGGAGGTGTACCGCCAGGCCTGGAGCAGCGCCTCGCAGTTGGAGGCGAGGTTGCCGTGGGTGAGAACGGCGCCCTTGGACCGCCCGGTGGTGCCGGAGGTGTACAGGATGGCCGCCGGGTCCTCGGCCGAGGCGTCGTGGTCCCCGTCGTGGCGGCCGTCCCCTTCCAGGAGGGTGCCGTCGCCGGAGGTTCCCAGGGTCTCGACGACGAGCCCTTCGGCTTCGCGACCGGTGTGCTCGGCCCGGCGGTCGGGTGAGCAGACGAGCACGCGGGGCCGGGCGTCGCCGAGGAAGTACGTCATCTCCGCGTCGGTGTAGGCGGTGTTGAGCGGGAGGAAGACCCCGCCCACGCGCAGGGTCGCCAGGTACAGCGCGACGGCCTCGGGGGACTTCTCCACCTGCATCGCGACCCGGTCGCCGGGGGTGACGCCGTCGGCGAGGAGGCGGGCGGCGATCCGTCGCACGGTCTCTTCGGTCTGCCCGTAGGTGATGCTCTCGCCGCCGGGCAGTTCGAACAGTGTCCGGTCCGGTCGCCGTCGCGCCTGCTCGGCGAAGGATCGGTGAATGGCCGTGAATGGCGCCATCGTTGGTGTTCCTCTTTCTCGTTCTATGCGGTGGAGGTGGCTCACGTGTCGGAGCCCGGGGCGTCCGGCAGTGCGTCCCGCAGGGGGCCGTCGAGCGCCACGGTGCGGCGGCGGACGAAGTCCTCGTGGCGGCGTTCGAGCTTGTCCGGCTCGTAGCGGTAGTTGACCATCGCGCCGTAGGACTGCCGCCAGGCCTGCTCCGAGGTGTTCGCCGGCCAGTCGAGCCTCCACGCGGCGGCCCCGTTGCCCAGGTGGAAGCGGGCGACCGGGTCGAGTGGCCGCCCGTCGTCGCGTTTCTCGGCCGCGATGTACCGGGCCAGGACGGGCAGGAGCCGGGGGCGGATCCGCGCGGTCTCCGTGGGGTCGAGGTCGGCCGGGCCGTCCACGGCGTCCAGGTCTCGGACGAGTTCCCGCAGGTCGGCCTCGTTCTCGGCCCGCTCGTCGAGCCAGCGCCGGAACCCCGGGATCGGTGAGAGCGTGACGAAGTGCTCCAGGTGCGGCAGCCGGTCGCGCACCTGCTCGATGACCTGCTTGATGAGGAGGTTGCCGAAGGAGATCCCGGTCAGGCCGTCCAGCGCGTTGTTGATCGAGTAGAGCGCCGCCGTGTCGGCTTCCCCGGGGTCCAGGGCGGGGCCGGGCTCCAGCAGGGGGGCGATGTCGCCCGGGGTCCCCCGCACCAGGGCGACCTCCACGAAGATCAGCGGCACGTCTCCGGTGGCCGGGTGGAAGAAGGCGTAGATGCGGCGGTCCGCGGGCTCCAGGCGGCGGCGGAGTTCGGCGCGGTCCGCCATCGGGTGGACCTTCTCGTAGCGCAGCAGGTGGTCGTGCAGTCGCCGGGGCGAGTCCGGGGTGACCTCCGCCAGGCGGAGGAATCCGCGGTTGAACCAGGAGGCGAGCAGGTGGTGGAGGTCGTGGTCCAGGGGGCGTAGTTCCGGATGGCGGCGCATCAGCCGGCGCAGGTCCGCGCGCATTCCGACCAGGGCGAGCGTGGCGTCGGGCGCGTGGTTCATCCGGCGGAGCAGTCGCTGGCGCGCCGGCTCGACCGCGTCGAAGAGCTCGACCAGCTCCTCCTCGCCTCCGGATCCGCTGTTGTCGGCCTCGTCCCAGCGGTGGAAGGCGGCGCGGACCCGGTCGGGGTCGACGCCGTGGTCCTTGATGACGTGGGTGAAGAAGGCCGTTCTGCCGGGGTCGTCGAGTTCGTCGTAGGCGGCCAGGGCCCGCGCCGCGACCGCGCGGACGGAGGCCTCGCCCACGTCGCCCATGAGGATCTCGCAGTCGGTGAGCAGGCGCTCCAGGGCGGACGGCCCCGACGTATCGGCCGTCTGGGGACCACCGTCGTGCCCCTCTTTCGCCGGTCGGACCGGACCGGTCTCGCGCGCTCCGTCGGGCCGCATCTCCGCTCCTTAAGTAACATACATCACTTGGGGTGATATATATAACAGGGAACGTAAGGTATGGAACAGTGGAGCGCAACCCCCTCAGTCGGTCGGCTAATCTGGGCACGGAGGTGTCGATGGCTCGGGTTCCGGAATCCCAACGCGTCCGGGACGCGCTGGAGAACGCCGTTGTCGAGGGCCGGTACCGGCCGGGCGAGCGCCTGGATCCGGCGCGACTCGAGCTCGAGTTCGGGTGCTCGCGCACACCGATCCGGGAGGCGCTCCAGGCCCTGGAACGCTCCGGGCTGGTGCAGATCCGCCCCAAGCAGGGCACGTACGTCACCGAGCTCGGCGTCTCAGAGCTGGCCGAACGCTTCGAGGTCATGGCCGAGCTCGAGGGGATGGCGGCACGGCTCTGCGCACGCCGCATCGAGCGGGAGTCGATAGAGCGGCTCGAGGACACCCTGCGCGCATGCGAGCGGTACGCCACGGCGGGCGACGCCGACGGGTACTACTACGCCAACGCCGATTTCCACGGCGTCGTCTCTGAGGCGTGCGGCAACGAATACCTGCGACAGCAGGCCCACGCGCTCAAACGGGCCCTCCAGCCGTACCGGAGGCTCCAGCTCCGAGTGCCCGACCGCATGCGACGTTCCCTGGCCGAGCACCGCGCGATCGCCGACGCCATCGTCGCCGGGGACGCCGAGGCCGCGGAGAACGCCGCCCGCGACCACGTGCTCGTGCAGGTCAAGGAGTTCAGCCAGCTCGTACGGACCTGGCGCCACCTCACCGATTCGGCACGCGACGCCGTGTAAGGGTCGGGCTGGGCCAGTCGCGGTCGTTGCGAGTTTGGTCCATCCCCACGTGCGTGGGGCTCACTCCCTTTCTATGGCGCTCAAGTGCTCCGATTCCGGTCCATCCCCACATGCGTGGGGCTCACGCTTGATGACCTGCGACAACGCGAGGCGTTATCTCCATGAAACCTACTGCCCGGTTAAGGAACAGCCGTCCTCGACCGTCCTACCCACCGACACCCCGGCACCACTTCCATCTCACCGCATGCTCTCACGAAAGCCGGACCGACCCGGAACAACGGCCCTCCCGAGCTTTCGGACCGCACCAAAGCCCTCTCCCCCTCCAGAGTCCTGAAGCCCCCGCTCAGCCCGCCGACACCGGTAGCAACCGGTAGGCGTCCCCGTCGGTGACGACCCGACCGGCGGTGGGCGGGGCGAAGTGGGTTCCGAGCAGCAGGGTGTCGGTAGCGGCCAGGGATGTGAGCAGCGCACGGCGGGTGGCCTCGGAGCGCCGAGGATCGATGTCGACGCAGGCCCGGATGCCGGGATGGGCGAGCTGGATCGGGTGGTGGACGCAGTCGCCGGTGATCAGTGCCGTTTCTCCCTGGACGGCCAGTTCGACGGCGACATGGCCTGGGGTGTGGCCGGGGGTCGGGATCAGGCGTAGGCCGGGTGAGATCCGCGCGCCTTCGGCCGGGACGTCGATCAGATCGAGCAGGCCGGCCTCTTCGATCGGGATCACCGAGTCGCGGAACATCTGGCGGCGCGCCTCGTCCATGTCCTGGCCGGCCCAGAACTCTCGTTCGGTTCGACTGGTGAGGTAGCGGGCGTTGGGGAAGGTGGGCACCCACGCGCCGTCCACTTGTCGGGTGTTCCAGCCGACGTGGTCGGCGTGCAGGTGCGTGAGGATCACCAGGTCGATGGTCTCCGGTGGAAAGCCGGCCTCGGTGAGCCGCTCCAGGTAGTCGGTGCGCAGGTCGTGCCAGGCGGGGTTGGCCCGCTGCTTGCCGTTGCCGATGCCGGTGTCGACGAGCACGCGCGATCCGTCCACGACGAACGCGAAGCTGTGGCTGTCGATGTGGAGGACGCCATCGTGGTCGGCGAAGTGGGGGCGCAGCCAGTCCTGGCCCAGCACCAGATCGGGGGTGGCGTCGGGTAGCAACCACAGTCCGGTCGCCGGTGGCAGCGGGACCTCGTCGACGCGGTGGACGATGACGTCGCCCACGGACCAGGAGGGGATGGTGGAAGGGGTCCGCATGGTCTCTCGTTTCCTTTCTTCTTCGTTAGAGGCGATCGATGGCCTGACAGGGGGCGGCCGCCGCGCGCCGTGACACGGCGAGGGCCGTCCGGGCCACTCCTGCGGGCAGGGCCGGTTGAGGCGGTCATGGGGCACGACGCGTCGAGGACGAAGGGCGCGCGGCCGCTGACCATGCCCCTTTCCCGCAAAAGCAACACATTTGCCTTAAGCGACGATAGGACCTACCGTCAACTAAAGCAAACAGTTAGCTTTTGGCGTGAGGTGCTCCGGCGCCCCGCCCCGACCGGATGGGAGAACCGTGTCCTCCACCGAGCTCACCCCGCCCGAGGCCGCCCGCTGGGCCGCCCGGGCCGGACTGCCGCTCCCCCATGACCGGCACGCGGCGGTCGCGGCCACCGCCGACCACATCCACACCGTCGTCTCGGTTCTGCGCGAGCTGGACTTCGGAGACACCCCGCCCGCGAGCACCTATCGCGTAGGACAGGAGAAGCCCGATGCGACCGTATGAACTGCCCCTCGCCGCCACCGCGTCCCTGATCCGGGAACGGCGACTGTCCCCCGTCGAACTGGTCGACTCCGTCCTCGAACGCATCGAACGAATCGAGCCGCACCTCGAGGCCTACGTCATGGTCGCCGCCGAACAGGCCCGCCACGCGGCGCACGAGGCCGAGCGGGAGATCTCCCAAGGTGAATACCGGGGGCCATTGCACGGTGTCCCGGTCGGCCTCAAGGACCTGATCGACGTCGCCGGCATGCCCACCACCGCCAGTTCCCGGGTCCGGACCGACCATCGCGCGACCGCCGATAGTACGGTCGCCGCCCGACTACGGTCCGCCGGCGCCGTCCTGGTCGGCAAGACCCACACCCACGAGTTCGCCTATGGCCTGACCACCCCGCAGACCGGCAACGCCTGGGACCGGGACCGGGTCGCCGGAGGCTCCAGTGGCGGATCCGCCGTCGCGGTGGCCGCCGGGGAAGCGACGTTCTCCCTCGGCACCGACACCGGAGGGTCGATCCGAGTGCCTTCCGCCCTGAACGGAGTGGTCGGCCTCAAGCCCACCTACGGGCTGGTCCCCCGCCACGGGATCACCGCGCTGTCCTGGTCCCTCGACCACGTCGGGCCGATCACCCGCACCGTCGAGGACGCGGCCCTGGTTCTGAACGCCCTCACCGGGCACGATCCGCGCGACCCGGCCTCACTGGACACCCCCGCCATCGACCACCGGCCGAAGACGGACCCGGACTTGAGCGGTGTGCGCGTCGGAGTGCCGAGCCACTACTACTTCGAGCACGTCGATCCGGAAGTGGCCGCCGCCGTCCACCACGCCATCGCCGGAATGGAGGAGCTCGGTGCCCGACTCGTCGAAGTCGAGATCCCCATGACCCGTTACGTCCAGGCCACTCAGTGGGGTCTGATGGTGCCGGAGGCCACCGCCTACCACGAGCGCACCCTGCGCACCGTGCCCGAGCTGTACCAGGCGGACGTGCGGATCCTCCTGGAGGCCGGCGAACTGGTGAGCGCGGGCGACCATCTGAGGGCCCAACGCGCCCGCACGCTGATGCGCGACGCGTGGAACCACCTTCTGGAGGAGGTCGACATGGTCGCCGCCCCCACCGTTCCGATGACCGCGGTTCCGGCCACGCAGGAGAGCGTCACCTGGCCGGACGGTACGACCGAGAGCGTCTCCGACGCCTACGTCCGACTCTCCGCCCCGGCGAACATCACCGGGCTGCCGGCCCTGTCCGTCCCGGTCGGCCACGACACGGCGGGCATGCCCATCGGCATGCAGCTGATCGGCCGCCCCCTCGATGAGCGAACGCTTCTGCGAGCAGGCCACGCCTACGAACGGACGCGGCCCGCTCGAGCGCTCGCTCCGGTCGGCTGAGCCCGGCCCGTGGACCGACTGTCCGTCTCGAGGCTGCGAGGACCGTCGATACCCACCGTCGAGCGGTCTCCGTTCCGCTTCAGAGAACCGCTAAACGCAAAGGGCGAGCTTTAGACTGAATCCATGAGTCGCAAGCAGATGGTGCGCCCCGGAGGGCGTAGCGCCCGGGTCCAGGCCGCGGTGCACTCCGCGGTACGTGAACTCCTGGCCGAGGTCGGGCGCGACGCCCTCACCGTGCCCATGGTCGCCCAACGCGCCGAGGTCACCCCGTCGACGATCTACCGCCGTTGGGGTGACCTGACCGAGCTGTTGTCGGACGTCGCGGTGGAACGTCTGCGCCCCGAGGGTGAACCGGAAGACCACGGCGACCTGCGAGCCGACCTCACCGCCTGGGCCGAACAGTTCCTCGACGAGATGGGATCCGGTTCGGGCCGGGCCTACATTCGGGACGCTCTACTCGGCGACCCGGACGGCGGTAACGCCGGGCGGTGCTCCGCCTACGCGGCCGAACAGATCGACACCATCCTCATCCGCGCGAGCGGTCGTGGGGAGAACACCCCCGCCGTCGAAGAGACCTTGGACGGCATCGTCGCCCCCATCATGTACCGCATCCTCTTTCGCCCCGCCGGTCTTGAGACCGCGTACGCCCGCCGACTCGTGGCCGACCTTCTCGACGCCCATGAAGAGAGCGCCCGCTGACCGGAGGACCTCCTGTTGAGGACAGCCCCGGCATCCCCACGTGCGTGGGGCTCACGTTCACCTCGCAGATCAGCGCGTCCAGGGTTTCGGTCCATCCCCACGTGCGTGGGGCTCACGGCGGTCGAGGCCTCCGACGAACCTGCCGACCCGGTCCATCCCCACGTGCGTGGGGCTCACGGCCCGCTCGTCGCCGTATCGGGGGAAACGCTCGGTCCATCCCCACGTGCGTGGGGCTCACGTGCTGTTGATGTGCGAATGGTGCAAGAAGCAAGGTCCATCCCCACGTGCGTGGGGCTCACCGTACCTCCCTGGTCGGGGTGGCGTTCCCACGCGGCCCATCCCCACGTGCGTGGGGCTCACGCCGACGCGCGGATATCGGAGATACCTGGGTACGGTCCATCCCCACGTGCGTGGGGCTCACCCCTCCACCCACCACCACGGCACCGTCAACGCCGGTCCATCCCCACGTGCGTGGGGCTCACACTTAATGACCTGCAACAACGTGGAGCGTTATCTTCGCGATACCTACTCGCCGGTTAAGAACCAGCCGACCTCGACCATCCTTCACCGGCAGTGCCCAGCACCGCTTCCACTTCCCGACATGCTCTCACGAATACCTGAGCCCCTCACAGCCACGAGCGCCCCGCCTACACTCCCGTTCCCCTCCTCACGAACCGAGCCCCCAAGACCCACCCACCCCCAGGTACTCCTCGAAGTGCTTCAAGATCGCTTCCTGCAGTCGGGCCCTGAGCCGTTGCAGGGGCTGATGTCGAGGATGCGACCGGGACCCCCGAAACTGGTCCCATGACTGATCAGCGCCCCCTGTACCTGCTCCTGTCCGGAGCGTCCACCAGCGACCACGAGCCGGTGAACGGTCTCGTGGAACTCCTCCAGAACCAGGGCCGGCACGTCGCGGTCCTGTCCACTCCCATGGGAGCGCGCTTCCACGACCTGGACGCCCTCGCCGACCTCACCGGGGAACCCGTGAGGACCGAGTTCCGGCTTCCGGGAACGGGACGCAGCATGCCTCCCGGTGCAGCCGTAGTGGCCTGCCCCTGGTCGTTCAACAGCACGAACAAGACCGCCCTCGGGTTGACCGACACGTTCGCCGTCGCCTTGGCCTGCGAGATGATCGGTCGCGGTGTCCCGACGATCATCGTGCCGAAGGCCGGTGAGGCGCTCGCGGGGCACCCTGCATTCAGGCGAAGCCTCCAGGAACTTGAGGCCATGCCTTCGGTGTCGGTGCTCAGGAGCGAGGAGAAGAGCCTGCCATCTTGGGAAGAGGTCGCGGAAGCGGTGGCGAAGGCCACAGCCTAACCGGTCTCCGAGCATGGTGGGCCTGGTGGTTCCGAATCTTGGAACCACCAGGCCCTTCTTGGTCGGCCCATCCCCACGTGCGTGGGGCTCACGACAGGGCCTCCTTGTTGAGGGAGTGGGAGCGCGGTCCATCCCCACGTGCGTGGGGCTCAGCTTAATGACCTGCAACAACGCGGGGCGTTATCTTCGCGAGACCTACTCGCCGGTTAAGGAACAGCCGACCTCGACCTTCCCTCACCGACAGCGCCCAGCGCCGTTTCCACTTCCCACTCCCCCGGCATGCTCTCACGAACACCCGAGCCCCTCGCGACCACAGCCACCCCGCACCCCTCCCACAACCCCCACCCCCCGCTCCCCCGCCCCGCCCTCACAACACGAACTCTCGAAACCCCTACACCCCTACTCCCCCAGGTGCTTCTCGAAGTGCCTCAAGATCGCCTCCTGCAACCGGATCTCGTTCTCCGGGTTGGCGAACCCGTGCCCCTCGTCCTCGGCCAGCAGGTACTCCACCGGCACCCCTCGTTCCTCCAGCGAGGCGACGATCTTGTCCGACTCCCCCTGCATGACCCGTACGTCGTTGGCCCCATGGGCCACCAACAACGGCGTGGTGATCTTGTCGACCCGGCTGATCGGAGACCGTTCGAGCATGTCGACCTCCTGCTCGGGAATGTCCGGGTCACCGACGTAGGCGTACCAGCTGGTCATCAGGTAGGGGCGGCTGAACGGCGGCAGGTTGCGCATGAAGCTGGCCAGGTCGGCGATGCCGACGATGTCGACGGCGGCGGCGAAGCGGTCGGGGGTGAAGGTGACTCCGACGAGGGCCGCGTAGCCGCCGTAGGAGCCGCCCATGATGCCGATCCGGTCGGGGTCTGCGTAGCCCTGGTCGACGGCCCAGTCGACGGCGTCGAGCAGGTCGTCGTGCATGGCTCCGGCGAATTGGCCGATGGCGGCGGTGGTGTGGCGGCGGCCGTAGCCGGTGGAGCCGCGGAAGTTGACCTGGAGTACGGCGTGGCCTCGGTTGGCGAGGAGCTGCGCTTGGGGGTTGTAGCCCCAGGTGTCGTGCATCCAGGGTCCGCCGTGCACGAGCAGTACGAGCGGCAGCCTCTCGGGGGCGACTCCGATGGGGAGGGTGAGCAGGCCGTGCAGCGGCAGTCCGTCGCGTGCGGGGAACTCGACCGCCTCCATGGGCGCGAGGTCGGCCGGGTCCAGGTGCGGGTAGGGCCGGAAGAGTCGGCGGCTCTGCCCGGTCTCGTGGTCGTAGTACCAGGCGACGGCGGGGTCACGGTCGTGGACGAAGGTGGCGATCCAGTGGCGTCCGGTGTCGTCGGAGGACAGGGTGCCGAGGACGCCGTCGGAGAGGGTGGAGAGCTTGGCGTAGACCTCGGCGAAGTCGTCGTCGAGCACCTCGATGTGGGGGCGCGGTCCGACGAAGCGGGCGGCGAGGATCTCTCCGGTGCGGCGGTGGGTGTAGACGGTGGGCGGCAGGACGCCGGGGAGCATGGTGCCCATGATGTCGAGGCTCTGGTCCTCGAGGGCGGCCAGGACGGTGATCTCGCCGGTCTCGCGGTCGATACGGACGAGTCTGAGGTGGTCCGATTCGTGGTAGGCGCCGATGACGAGGCCGGTGCCGTCGGGGGTCACCAGTTGCGGGTGGACGCCCAGCGGATATTCGGCGCCTCCCATACGGATGAGGCTCTTGTGGTCTCCGGTGTCGGGATCGATGGCGGAGAACTCCAGCGTGCCGTCCTCTTCGAGGTGGGAGGCGAACACGGGGCGGCCGTCGTGGTCCAGGAGCACGTTCTCCGTGGGGCCGGCCTGTTCGTGGTGGAGTGTGATCTCGCCGGTGGCGACCTCGACGCGGAACAGGTCGAGGGACATCGGCCGCTGGTTCATGGTCACGAGCACGTGGCCGGGGTGGGAGGGGAGCTCTTCGGCTCCGAAGACCCGGGATCCTTCGGGGAGAGGGGTGAGGTCGACGGCGGGCGCGTCCGGGTCGTCGAGGTCGACCCGGTACAGGTGCCAGTCCTCGTTGCCGTCGGTGTCCTGGAGGTAGAGGAGCCAGCGCGAGTCGTCGGACCACAGGTAGGTGGTGATGCCCCGCCGGTCGTCGTGGGTGACGCAGCGGGCCTGGTCATGGTCCTGGTCGATGCCTCGCACCCAGACGTTGCGTCGTCCGTGTTCGGGGGCGAGGTAGGCCATCCGGGTCCCGTCGGGCGAGATCTTCGGGTTGGCGAAGGAGGGGTCGGCGAAGAGTTCTTCGATCTCGATGCGTCGGGGTCGGGTTCCGTGGTCCGCGCTGCTCATGGCTGTGCCCTTTCGGGTCGGTCGTCGGAGGGGACGGCGGATGCCTCGACGGGGTCGGCGCATCCGGGTTCGTCCCGGACACCCACATCACAAACGATGCCCTAGGGGCATGGTCAAATCCCGCTTCTCGGATCCGGCCGTTCCGGTGTCGGCCGGATCCCTCGGTGGGCGTGGCGTTCCCGGTGGTTCGGCGATGGTTCCGTTCCGTCGGTGGAACCCGGAGAATGGGTGTATGTCGAGCACGTACGTCTTCCTCTGATGGCCTGGAGCACCCGTGAACTCGCCGCGTTGGCGGGCACGACCATCAAGACCATCCGGCACTATCACTCCATCGGGCTGATGGAGGAGCCGGAGCGGGCTCTGAACGGCTACAAGCGCTACGACACGAACCACCTGGTGCGGCTGTTGCAGATCAGGCGGTTGCGCGACCTGGGGATGTCGTTGTCGCAGATCGCTCTGTTGGACGGGCCGGAGGAGGGCTTCGTCGATACGGTGCGGGCCCTGGACGATGAGCTGGCCGCCTCGATCGAGCGGCAACAGGCGATCCGCGCCGAGCTCGCGCCGCTGTTGCGGCATCGTACGTCGGCGGACGTCCCGGCGGGGTTCGAGGAGGTGGCCTCACATCTGTCGGACGCGGATCGGGCGATGATCATGGTCTCCGCGCGACTCTTCACCGAAGAGTTCATCCAGGACATCCGAGATATGTCGGCCACCCACGAGAAGGTCGACGCCGAGTTCAACGCTCTCCCCGCGGACGCCGACGAGGAGACGGTCCGCGATCTGGCGGAGCGCATGGCCCCTTCCATCCGCTCCATCCGCGAGGAGTACCCCTCCGTGGAGAACCCGGGGCTCTTCGTTCGCGGCAGGAAGCGCGACGCCATGATCACCGTGGCCCAGGCCCTGGTCGACCTCTACAACCCGGCGCAGCTCGCGGCGTTGCGGGAGGTCCACGGTCTCTTGGCGGAGGATCCGTCTTCGGAGGAGCGGGAGAGCTGAGGGCCCGTTCCGAGTGACCCGTCCGGCGGTGTCTCCAAGGCCGCCGGGGTTCGGGGCGGCGTGACCATGACGGTCGTGGAGCGGCGCTACAGCGTGTGGCGCCCCCGGCGGACCGGGAATTCTTGGGCGAAAACCCGTCCACCGGGGGCTTCTTACCGTCCAGAAGGGGTTCGAGAACACCGGCTCATGGCCGCTCCCCGTACCTCCAGAGGGAAGAGCCTCCTGATCATTCCGAGATGACCCAGTGGCCGTCGTCGCAGAGCGGAGGCTCGTGCACGAACCTACGCCCGTCCTCGGCTTCGACGATCAGGTAGAGGTCGTCTCGGCAGGAGGCCGACGCCCAATGACTGATCGACACATCCAGTTCATTCGTGATCAGGAAAGGGTCATCGGATCGAGTACATCCCACCAAGCCGATAAGGAGGGCAGTCGTCAGAACGATGCGAATGAAGCCGTGTGCTCTCACCCTTCGCCCTCCTCACGGGCGGGCAGTCCAGTAGGCACGTGCCCCCTCACTCTCCGATTCGCGGGAGTCCTACTGGAAAGCGTCCGTAGTCGGATCCCCCTCCGGATAACCATCCCAGAGATCGGCGATTCCCAGGAAGGACTAGCTCTCGACCACGGGCGAGGCTGAAGGTGAACCCTAACTAGCCTGGATTTTTCTCTCACCGAGAGACGCAGCCCTCACACCAAAAGACCGATGCATTTATTCTGACATACAATCAAATTAAATCCGGAGAGATTCTCCACACATGGATAACTCTCATGCAATCACGGCCACAGAAATCGCCGCCGCCAAAAGAAGCCCAATTCCACCGACCAAGCAAACTCCAAAAGCGATTTCTCCATGCACATTCACTTGACATATTCTCCGATTTGGGTCGCCAAATCGGGCAACGGATTCACCAATCGAATAGATACCAAGCAGTGCCATTAGCGCTGCCACCGCAAACAGAACTGGAACCACTTGAGTCCACTGATGAAAGAGCAGGTAGAGTAGATAGAACTCGACCACAGCAGCCAGAGAAACGAGCAGTGACACTACCGTCATACTGTACACCATGAATATATACCCAAAGCGTAGTGCACACAGCTCCTTCCTGAGCTGCATAAGCTCCTCTAGCGCGTAAAATCGAGCACTGGCGAGTCGCTTCACCTCCTCATGCCGGCCAGGGATGGATTCAGGGTCAATCTTCCTAGCCCGAAGAGCAGTGATGCCACAATCAGCTCGCTCAAGCGCAGCTTCTCGTTCCCTTATCTTCACCTCCTGATCAACGAGAGGTTTTGTGTCAAACATTGACTTAAGAGAATATTGGAGATAGATAGTGAATGCAATGTAAATGGCAGGAATAACCTGAGCCAGCGTAGCAATGGAAGTCTGCAATTAAATCTCCTCACCTGTTCTTCTATTCACAATCAGCCATCCCAATGGTGGAGTCCCTGGATTTTTCCTTGACAACACACCCCTGGAGCGGGAAGCGCATTAACCACTGAACACCAGCCAGCTTCGAGGGCGGTTCATCTAAATACAAAGCATCGAGATTGTTCAATACATGTTGAATTTTTCCATGGTGTGGGCATTCCTCAGGCAACGCATCGACGGCCAGTGGCAGATAGAACCACCTCTGAACGTGGCGTGTAGATAGTTTCGCCCATGCGACCATCTGGAAAGTTCGCGGGCGTTTTAACGCACCCGGCTGCCTAGGACAGACTAGAGCCCTAAGTTCTTACGCCTGAGCCTGGGGTCGGCAAGGTGCCCCGCGTAGTTCGCCCACACATGCGCTGACCTTGCACTGGGTATCACATCAGGGACGCACGCGGCGTTCATGAGTGATGAGGACTTCATCTATGGTTACATGGCACAACTGGCAGGCTTGAAACCTGATGCGTCGGATGAGAAGTCCGACATCCGGACACCGTCGCGTACCTTTGTTTCTCTCACCATCCGAATCAGGTTGCTGCTTTATACTGCCCCGAGCCACCCCCAGTCCAGAAATAAGGAACACAAACGGAGTGCATAGCCCGGGAGAGTCCGCTAGCGCCTTGCGTATTTCCTCGCCGGACAGCACCCCATCATCGCCGTTCCCAGGTCTTCCTCTGGTCGTGATCACTGGAGGGACTCAGAGGTGGCGACCCAGCCGAGGTACCAGTCGGCGAACCCGACCCTCGCTCCTGAAGCGCCGAGGGGGCGGAAACCCCCTTCGGCCGGGAAGCCGTCGACCCACATGCTGCCGCGCTCGGGGCCTGTCACGACGAGCCAGTGGAAGTGGCCGCATCCCTCGTGACTCAGGCACACGGCCCCGTCCGCGAACCTGGCGAAAAGGCGGTCGTCGGCGTCGCGCCACTCGTTGTACGCGGCGTCGAACGCCTCCCGCGTCGCGAAATCGGCCCGTTCCGGTTCTTGGTCCTCATGCTCGGCCAGGAGTCGTACTCGTTCCCGGGCCGTGACGAAGGAGGCCGACAAGATGGCGTGCCGGGGCCGACCCTCGCCCCCGTCCCATGCCCATCCGGTCGCTGTTCTGCCCAGTACGTTGAGCCCCGGGGCCCGCTCCGCCGGCACCGACCTCTAGGAGGAACCCGCGGTAGTCCTCGGGTAGCGAGACGCCCCACTGTGTCTCCACCTCGGCGATCTCCGCCGCTGAGAGCGGGGCGGCGAGTGGCAGGCTGTGCCCCTTGGCTCCGTACCGATTCCGCGCTTCGAACGCGTCGTGCTCCCGACCCGTGGAAGCCAGGGCCTGGACCCGCTCACGAACCCGGCTCCATGTCGTCGTCCTCACGGACCGAAGCGTAGATCAAGGAAAGGGCACCGAAACACGGTGGCCGTAGACCGGGACCGGAGGCGTGTCGGGAACCGGGAGTCAGGCGTTCCGTGACGGGTCCTGTTCAGGAGCTTTGCCTCGAAAACGTTCTAAACCTCAAACCCTTGGCCGGATGCGGACTCTGGCGTGTCCTGGGGCCAATTCATGCTTGCTTTACGCGATTTCAGGCCTCCTGGACCGAACGAGTGATATACGTCACTATAACTTTGTTCGTTTTGCCCTGATAACTTCCATCGCGTTCCCAGGGTCCGCCCGAGTGAGTCCCGTCGACCGGGACACATCCCGCAGCTCGGTCATCCCCCATACCTGGGTCTAGAGAGCACTTCGCCATGCCCCGCGCCGTGCGCGCATCGACCGCTGCCCTCCTGGCCGCGACCTTGCTCACGCCCTTCCTGCACTCGACCGCGCACGCGGACGAAACCCCTGTTCCACCCGCGGCGGAGAACGCGGCCGCTACCGCCGACCCGTCGGAGCAGGCGGCCATCATCCGGGCCCGGGAGAGCGGGGAGCCGGTAGAGATCGCCGGAGCCACCACCGAGACCACTCGTCATCTGGCCAACCCTGACGGCAGCTTCACCATGGAGCAGAACGCGCACCCTGTACGCGTGCGTGAGGACGACGGGTGGACCCCCGTCGACACCGACCTGGTGGTCGACTCCCGTGGCCGGGTGCGCCCCAAGGCCGTGGTGGCCGACATCCTCTTCTCCGGTGGCGGGGACTCCGTGCTGGCGAAGATCGGCCTGGGCTCCAATTCGGTCGAGCTGAGTTGGCATGAGGATCTCCCCGAACCGGTACTCGAAGGTGATCAGGCCACCTACCCCGATGTCCTTCCGGATGTGGACCTGGTGTTGACCGCCGGGGTCGACGGGTTCGGACAGGTGCTGGTGGTGCACACCCCCGAAGCCGCCCGGCACGAGCTGCTGAACGACCTGGAGTTGGGGCTGACCACCGAGGGCGTGACCATGCGTCTGGGTGAGCACGGCAACCTGGACGCCATCGGCGACAAGGGCCAGGAGAGCGTGTTCAGCGCCGTGGCTCCCGCCATGTGGGACTCCTCGGGTGAGGAGGAGATGGCCGAGGACGCCACCGTGATGGCGCCGACCGGTGCCCGTACCGCGCTGCTGGACGTGGATCTGGCTCCGGACAGGATCCGCCTGGTCCCGGACACGGCGATGCTCACTGATGAGGCCACCCTGTACCCGGTCTACATCGATCCGTCGGTGGCGGTGAGCCGGGTGGGCCGCGCCTACGTCAACCGCAACTATCCCACTCAGTCGTACTGGAACTACGCCACCTCCCACACCCCGGGAGTGGGTTACGAACCGGCCCAAGGCAACACCAAGCGGGCGTTCTGGCGGTTCAGTATCGACTCGCGTACTCGCAACGCCGACATCACCCGTGCCACCTTCCGGGCCAAGGTCACCCACGCCTACGGATGCTCCAACGCCCAAGTGCAACTGTGGCGCACCGACGCCATCACCTCCTCCACCACTTGGAACTCCCAGACTTCGGCATGGCGTACGAGGTTGGACACTCGCACCATCAACGCCGGACGCTCCAACTGCCCCGGCGGAGCCTCACCGACGGTGGAGTTCAACGCCACCGCCGGATACGTGTGGAGTCGGGACGCGGGCAACGCCACCACCACTCTGGGCCTGCGCGGCAACGAGACTCGCTCGAGCGGTAACTGGGACTGGCGTCGCTTCGCCTCCAACCCCACCCTGCAGGTGGACTACAACAACCCGCCCGAGACCCCCACTCGACTCTCGGACTCCCACGGCGGCGAATGCGCCACCGACCCCGACGCCCCGAGGCTGATCAACCAGACCCGCCCCACCTTCACCGCTTACGTGCGCGACCGCGACTCCACCTCCGCCGGTCGACAGAAGGTCAAGACCCGTTTCGCCTGGTGGGTCGATGGCGAACGCGTGGGAGACGTGGACACCGCGATGACCGACGTCGCCGTGTGGTCCTCCGGGTCCTTCCAATCGGTGCGCTCGGGCACCCTGCCGGAGAACGTGTTGATCACCTACCGGGCCAACGCCAACGACGGCATCTCCTGGTCGGGGTGGTCCACCCGCTGCTACCTGATGGTCAGCACCGACCGCCCCGAACAGGGGCCCGAGGTCACCTCCACCGATTACCCGGCCGGCGACGTCTTCCACGGCTCCCCGGGGCTGCCGGGCGAATTCACCTTCTCCAACAACGGGGTCGAGGACGCCACCGGCTACAAGTACGCCCTCAACGACGATTCCTGCGTCCACGACATCGAACCGAGCAGCCCCGGCGGCTCGGTCACCATCACCCTCACCCCCCGTCAAGAAGGCCCCAACCGCATCTACGCCCGCACCGTGGACGCCTTCGGTAACTCCTCCGACTGTGTCCTGGCCTACACCTTCCTGGTCGCACCCCCCAGCGACCCCGTCGCCCTGGCCTTCGACGAAGGCCAGGGCGATCGCGCCGTCGACACCATCGACCCCGAACGCGGAGCCACCCTCTCCGAGGGAGTCGACTGGGTCCGCGGCCGAGTGGGCACCGTCGACAACCCCGACACCGACCCCACCCCCCGCTTGAACGGCACCGCCGTCCACACCAGCGGCTACACCGACGGCGACCCGGGCCCCTACGATCAGATCAACGCCGACTACCCGGCCGTGGACACCAGCGGCACCTTCTCGGTCTCGGCCTGGGTCAATCTGGACCGCGCCCACGCCCACCACACCGCCGTGGCGCAGGAAGGCGAGGAACAGAGCGCCTTCCACCTGGGCTACCAGGGCAACACCGGCGAGTGGGTGTTCAAGATGTCCCCAGAGGACCAGTACTGGGACGGCTCACGCGAATGGGCCGTCGTCACCTCCTCCGCCCCCGCCGAAACAGGGGTGTGGACACACCTGGTGGGCACCCACGACTCCCAGACCGGGGAGCTCGTCCTGTACGTGGACGGCGTCCGCCAAGGCAGCGCCACCCACACCGGCCCTTGGGAGGCCACCGGCCCCCTGACCGTGGGACGCGCCCTCTTCCAGGGGATCGGGAACTACTACTGGCCCGGAGCCGTCGACGACGTCAAGGTCTGGGACCGCCTCGTCCTGGACCAGACCGTCACCGACACCGAACAGCACTCCGAGATCTGGAGGCTGGCCAACCGCCCCCTGGCTCCCGAGGGGCACTGGTCCCTGGACGAATACCAGGGCACCACGGTGGCCGACTCCACCGACCACGGTCTGACCGCCACCCTGCACGCCGACCCCGAAACCGCCTGGGACCAGGCCGAGAACGACATCACCTTCTCCCCCGGGGTCCGGCTCAACGGCGACGACGAGTACATCCAGGCCACCGGGCCCGCGATCCGCACCGACCGCAGCTTCACCACCGCCGCCTGGGTACGCCTGGACGAGACCGGTCAGAGCATCAACACCTCGGCTCTGAGCCAGTCCGGTCGATTCCAGAGCGGATTCCACCTCGGCTACCAGGGCTCCAACGGCAACTGGACCTTCAAGATGGCCCCCCACGACGACGCCCCCACCGACGGCTCGGCCGGATGGACCTACGCCTACTCCACCACCCCCGCCAGGTTGGGAGAGTGGGTGCACCTGGCCGGGGTCTACGACCACACCAACGGTGAACTGGTCCTTTACGTGAACGGGTTCGAGGAATCCCGCGTGCGCGTCGACCACGCCTGGCACGCCGACGGCCCGGTGCGGATCGGCAGCGGACAGCACCGCGGGAACAACACCTACTTCTGGACCGGCGACCTCGACGACGCCCACACCTACCAAGGGGTGCTCGACGAACGCGAGCTCTCCCAGGTCTACGCAGGACAGATCCCCGTTCCGCGGCTCTGATCCCGAGCTCCACCCCCCGACCCCACATTCCCCTTGTGATCGTCACCCCGCCCATGAAGGCGGGGTGACAGGAGGCTTGCTGTGACCCCGCGCAGTGACACCCCTTCCCCGGCTCCCACCTCTGCCGCTTCGACCAGGCCCGGCCCGCTCCGCCGTGGCATCACCTACGTGGTGGCCACGATGATGGTCGCCGGGCTGCTGAACACGCTCCCGGCCTCGGCCACCGCCTATAACCCTCGCCCCGAGGTGGACGAACAGGCTTCCGTCCAAGGCCGTGACGCGGTCGCCTCGGCCCTGGCCGAGGACAACGCGGTCGCCGAGGCCGCGGTGACCGCTCCGGCGACGGTGACCTGGCCCGAGGCCACCAGCATCGATGTCGACCTGGATCAGAGCACGGCTCGCACGCTCAACGAACCGGAGAACGCACTGGTCACGGTGGAGGCCGTGACCGGTGAGGAGTTCGAGGACTGGGAGGTGCCCGAGCGCTGGCAGGAGCTGCTCGAAGAGGAGGCCGCCAGGGAGCTGGAGGAGCGGGCGGCCGAGCGCCGGGCCGAGAAAATCGACGAGACGGGCGACGAAACGACGGGGGAAGCCACCCTCGAAGAAGGACCCGACACCGCGGAGGCGGGCGAAGAGGCCGCTGACGGCGAGAACGGGCCGGCCGAGGGTGAACAGGGCTCCGAGTCCTCCGGAGCCGAGGAGACCGCCCCCGACGAAGAAGCACAGACCCTCACGGCTCCCGAGCAGGTCGCGTCGATCGAGGTCCCCGAACCGGAACCGGTCACCTCGGCCCGGATCGAGGTCCTGGGTCAAGGAGAGGCCGAACAGATCGGGGTCAACGGTCTGTTGCTGCGTGTGACCCGTACCGACGGCTCACCCGGCGTCGCGCCGGTCGAACTCGGCATCGACTACTCCGACTTCGCCGAGGCCTTCGGTGGTGACTACGCCTCCCGGCTGAGCGTGGTCGAGCTGGACGAGTGCGTCCTGGACGACTCTTGCGCGGCCGAGGACACCGTCAGCTATGACTCGGCCGAGCTACTGGCCAACGATGCCCACGATCACCATCTCACCGCCAGGGTCGGCGCGGCCCCTCAGGGCGCGCTGATAGCGCTGGCCGCCGCCCCGGGGGGAGGTAACGGCGACTACGGTGCCACCCAGCTCTCGGCGGCCTCCAGCTGGAACGTCAATAACCAGTCCGGTGACTTCTCCTGGTCCTACTCCTTCCCCACCCCACCGGCCCCCAGCAGCCTCAACCCCGCCATCGGGTTGGGCTACTCCTCCGGAGGCGTGGACGGGCGCATCGCCACCTCCAACAACCAGACCTCCTGGATCGGTGACGGGTTCGCCTACGCCCCCGGCGCGATCGAACGCCGCTACTCCGCGTGTGTGGACTCCGGGCACAAGACCGGTGACCTGTGCTGGAACACCGACAACGTCACCCTGTCGATGACCGGCCACTCCGGTGCCCTGATCAAGGACGACGACGGCACCTACCGCCTGTCCAACGACGACGGCACCAAGGTCGAACGCCTCACCGGAGCCGACAACGGCGCCCACGACGGCGAGTACTGGAAGGTCACCACCCCCGACGGCACCCGGTACTTCTTCGGCCGCAACCGCCTGCCCGGCTGGTCCAGTGGCGACCCCGAGACCAACTCGGCGCAGACCCTTCCGATCTACGCCACCAAGTCCGGCCAGCCCTGCTACAACGCCACTTTCTCCCAGTCCTGGTGTCAGCAGGCCAACAAGTGGAACCTCGACTACGTCGTGGACGTACACGGCAACGTCATGACGTTCTACTACGACGCCGAGACCAACCATTACGGCCGCAACCTCACCAACACCGCCACCCCCTACGTGCGCGCCGCCAACATCGCCCGCATCGAGTACGGGCTGCGCAGCGACGACGTCTACGCCACCGCCCCGGCCCGGGTGGTCTTCTCCTCCTCCGAGCGGTGCCTGGTCACCTCCTCCTTCGACTGCTCCGCCGACAAGCGCACATCGGGTAACGCCGAGCACTGGCCCGACGTCCCCCTCGACCAGGACTGCGCATCGGGGCAGTCCTGCGCCGGTCGCCACTCGCCGACCTTCTGGTCCACCAAGAAGCTCGACGCCATCACCACCCAGATCCGTGTCGGTGGCTCCTATACCGACGTGGACACCTGGAAGCTGGAGCATTCCTTCCCCGAGGCCGGCGACGGCACCGGTCCGACCCTGTGGCTGGACTCGATCGAACACGTCGGCAAGGTCGGCGGCACCGAAGCGATGCCCAAGATCAGCTTCGCGGGCACCCAGATGCCCAACCGGGTCGACTCGCCCACCGACGACATCGCCCCCATGCTGCGCTGGCGCATCACCTCGATCTACACCGAGTCCGGCGGCCAGTTCGACATCACCTACTCCCAGCCCGAGTGCGAACCCGGCAAGACACCCGAGCCGCACGAGAACACCCGGCGCTGCTACCCGGTGCTGTGGACCCCCGAGGGCGGGGTGGAGCTGACCGACTGGTTCCACAAGTACGTGGTCACCGAGGTCAACGAGGTGGACCTGGTCTCGGACCAGCCCACGATGACCACAAGCTACGACTACGTGGGGTCCCCGGCCTGGCGGTACACCGAGGCCGACGGCATGGTCAAGGACAAGTACCGCACCTGGGCCGACTGGCGCGGCTACGAGCGGGTCATCGTGCGCACAGGCCATGAGGGGGACGAGCGCACCGAGACCGAATATCTGTACTTCCAGGGCATGCACGAGGACAAGCTCCCCTCGGGCAAGCGCTCGGTCTCCATCACCGACTCGCGAGGAGAGAAGCACACCGACCACAAGGAACTCCACGGCATGGTCCGTGAGGTGATCGTCCGCGACGGCGAAGGCGGACAGGACATCTCTCGGGAGATCAGTACCCCCTGGTGGAAGGAGACCGCCAAGGTCACCCACGACTGGGGTGAGCAGACCGCCACCAGGACCCAGACCGAACAGGTCATCGGCTTCACCCGTCTCGCCGACGGATCCTGGCGCCGGACCAGGGTCGACAACACGATCAACGACGACGGTGTCATCACCCGGGTCCGCGACCACGGTGACGTGGAGGTCGAGGGTGACGAGACGTGCGTCAACACCACCTACGTCAGCAATACCGGCGCCCGAATCCTCAACCTGGTCTCCCGAGCCGAGACCCTCGCCATCGACTGTGAGCAGACCCCGAACCGTCCCGACGACGTCATCACCGACGAACTCGTCCTCTATGACGGCGGTGACCACGGCGACGCTCCGACCCGGGGCCTTCCCACCAGCACCCGCAAGCTCGACTCCTACTCGGATGGTGAGCCCGTCTACCAGACGGTCGAGCGGACCGAGTTCGACTCCTTCGGCAACACGGTCAAAGAGACCGACGCCTCCGGCGGGGTGACCACCACCGAGTACACCTTCACCGCTTCCGGGCTGCCCGAGTCGGTCACCGAGACCAACCCTCTGGGCCACACCACCACCACGACCGTGGACCCCGCCCGTGGTCTTCCGATTTCGGAGACCGACGCCAACGGTCGCACCATGACCATGGCCTACGACCCCCTCGGCCGTGTCACCTCGGTGTGGCTGCCAGACCGTGACCAGGCCACGGACACTCCCACCGCGAAGTTCGAGTACCACGTCCGCCAGGACGCACCCACCTCGATCACCACGCACACGCTGCAGACCCAGACCGAGTACACGACCGCCCACGAGATCTTCGACGCCTTCCTGCGCCCACGCCAGACCCAGGGGCCCGCGCCCGGCGGCGGTCGCCTGGTCACCGACACCTTCCACGACACCCATGGGCGTGAGGTCAAGTCCAGGGCCGCCTACTTCAACGAAGAGGATCCGACCGACACCCTGTTCGTCGTCGACAACGACGCCGACATCCCCCGCCAAGCCTTCACCCTTTACGACGGGGCCGGACGGGTCACGGACAATCTCCACGTCGCCTTCGGCGAGGAACGCTGGCGCACCAGCACCGAACACCACGGTGACCGCACCCTGGTCACCCCGCCCGAGGGCGCGGTCGCCACGACCTCCATCGTCGACGCCCGGGGCCGTCTGAGCGAGGTGCGCACCCACCACGGCGGGGTACCCGAGGGCGACTACGACGCCATCACCTACACCTACGCGAAGAACGACGCTCTGGCCACGGTCACCGACCCCGAGGGCAACGTCTGGGAACACACCTACGACCTGCGTGGACGCCTGGTAAGCAGCGATGACCCGCTCAGCGGTGTGTCCACGATGAGCTACAACGACCTCGACCAGCTGGTGTCCGCCACCGACGCCCGCGGCAAGACCCTGGCCTATGCCTATGACGAGGTCGGCCGTCAGACCGGGCTGTACGAGGACTCACTGGAGGGCGAGAAGCGGGCCGAATGGGTCTACGACACCCTGGCCAAGGGACACCTGACCTCGTCCACCCGCTACACCGACGGGGAGCCCTACACCACCCGGGTGGTGCGCTACGACCAGTTCTACCGGCCCACCACCACCGAGATCCGTATTCCCACCGGCAGTGAGCCGATGTTGGGAGGACGCTACCGGTTCTCCACCCAGTACAACCTCGACGGTTCGATCCGGGCGCTGACGCTGCCCGCCGCCGGCGGCCTGGGCCAGGAAACGGTGGCCTACGGCTATAACGAGCTGGGCATGCCCACCCAGATGTCGGGGTTCACCGACTACGTCACCGACACCGTCTACAGCAAGACCGGTGAACTGCGTCAGCTCGCCCTGGATCTCGGAGTTTCGAACACCCACACCACGTGGATGACCCGCGACTACGACCCGGCCACCGGGCGGACGAGCGAAACCACGCTGGTGCCCGAACGCGGACTCACCGGGTCGTTGGTGCACCAGTACTACACCTACGACGACGCGGGCAACGTCCTCAACCTGCGAGACGAACCCACCGCCGAGCACCTCCAGGCGGACGTGCAGTGCTTCACCTACGACCACATGCGACGCATGACCGGGGTATGGACCCCCGACGCCACGGGTGAGGAGGCCTGCGCCGACCGACCCTCGGCGGACGCGCTGGGGGGAGCCGCCCCCTACTGGCACGAATACACCTACGACAAACTCGGCAACCGCGAGACCGAAGTCCAGCGCGGACTTCCCGGAGGTGACATCACCCGCACCTACACCCACGGCGGAGCCACCGGGGTAGCGCCCCAGGCCCTGACCAGTGTGGAGGAGTCCGGCCCCGCGGGTGAGCGTCTTGAGGAGTACTCCTACGACGAGACCGGGAACATGACCGGTCGCACCACCGCCGCCCGTGACCAGGAACTGGAGTGGGACGCCGAAGGCAATCTGGTCCGGGTCACCGAAGAGGACGGATCCCGGACCTCCTACACCTACGACGCCGACGGTCAGCGTCTGCTCCGCGATGACCCGACCTCCACCACCCTGTATCTGCCGGGTATGGAGCTGCGTCTGGACAAACAGGACCTGATCAAAGAGGCCACCCGCTTCTACTCCCACGCCGGGCAGACGGTCGCGGTCCGCCAGAACGACGGCACCTTGTCGTGGATGTACGCCGACCTGCACGGGACCGGGCAGGTCGCGGTCAACGCCCGCACCGGTGAGGCGACCCACCGGTACATGACCGCGTTCGGTACCGAGCGCGGTGCGGGCGACGCCTGGCCGGCGGAACGCGGGTTCGCCAACGGCACCATCGACGCCTCCACGGGGCTGACCCAGATCGGGGCACGCGCCTACGACTCCACACTGGGTCGTTTCATCTCGGTCGATCCGATCCTGGACGTGACCGACCACCAGCAGATGCACGGCTACGCCTACGCCAACAACAGCCCGGTCACCTACTCAGACCCCGATGGGCTGTACTACATCATCGTGGACGGGGTGAACTCCAAGACGGGGCGCCCGCTGATCTACTCCCCGGTGCAACGCAACGGCAAGAACTGGCTGTACTCCCACTCCGACGGCAAGGCGATGCGTGCCACCGCGAGCGGTGCGGTGGTGCAGCAGTGGTACAACGTGACGCCGATGCGGACCACGGCCAAGCAGCGGCAGTACATGCGCGATCACCAGGCCCAGCAGGCGGCGTTGCGGCAGCAGCGCGAAGCCAGGATGGAGCGGATCGAGGCCAGGCAGAAGCTGATCTCCGCGGCGACCGGCCTGGCCCAACTGGTGGCCGATGAGCTCGGTATCACCGCAGGCCTGGAGTGCTTCACTTCCGGCGACCTGGGCGCGTGCGGCGAGACCGCGCTGAACGTGGCTTTGATGTTCGTAGGCGGGCTGCCCGCCAAGCTCGCCGCGAAGTACGGGCTTCGGTGGGGTAAGGCAGCCGAGTTGGGTCGACGGATCTCCGCCCTGGGCGGTGAGCTGATCGATGGGATCAAGGGCCTGAACCGGGCCAACAAGAAGATGCAGAACGTGAGCTGTCCGATCGGGAACAGCTTCACTCCGGGGACGGGTGTGGTGATGGCCGATGGGTCCACCAAACCCATCGAGGACGTCGATGTCGGCGAGAAGGTTCTGGCGACCGATCCCGAGACAGGAGAGCAATCGGCTCGGACGGTCATGGCAACGATCGTGGGCTCGGGTGGTAAGGCCCTGGTGCAGATCACCATCGACCCGACCACCGAACGCGATGCCCCCGCAGGGGACGAGGCCGGTGCGGATGAGGAATCCGCGGGTGTTCCGGGGCCGGTGGCCGCGGGCGATGTGATCGTGGCGACCGATGGTCACCCGTTCTGGGTTCCGGACCCGGGCCTGTGGGTGGACGCGATCGATCTGGCCCCGGGTATGTGGCTGCAGACCTCGTCCGGCACCTGGGTGCAGGTCTCCGCGGTTCAGGCCTGGACCCAGACGGCGACGGTCCATAACCTGACCGTCCAGGGCGTCCACACCTACCACGTGGCAGCCGGGGACCTGGATGTCCTCAACCACAATCAAAACGATTTCTGTTCACCAGATCTCAAGAGCACGGTTGATGGCCTGCATGATTTGCTTCCATCTGCCGCACAGGGCAGAAGGACAACTGCTGGAGTTAGGGGGACGGACGGGGGTAACTCTGTCTATGATGTCTACGCTGCAGGCGGCACCGCTAATATGACAGCAACCCAGAGGTCTGCTGCTCCTGGTTTGACAGTTAGCACTGAGGTTTTCTCAACGAAGATCATTTCCATCGCCGGTTGAGGACCAGAGTCGCACGGG
>NZ_ANAC01000011.1 GCF_000341225.1 Nocardiopsis alba DSM 43377 | reverse complement strand
CCACCTCAGGAACCGGAACACGATCCCCCGCCTCGAAGACGGTCGCACTCCCATCCCCCGAAATGAAACGATCCTCCTCACCACCGGTCTGGATCTCGGTCCCCCCGGCACAGCCGGTCAGGGCGAGGACTGTGGCCAGGACGGCGGCCGACAGGAGCGGCACGGCACGGTGGCGCCGCGTACCTGCGTTGGTACTGGGCATCGAGGGGACCTCGCGAACAGGGTGTGAACAGGGCGGACTACAACAACGACAAAGTGTAGTAGACACCCTGGAGAACACTTCGGCGCCCCGGCGCAAGGGTCGTCCGACCCGGCCTGGAGGAACACCTCGCGAGAACGTGGTTCACCCACGGGGGCGGTGGTGGGGGTACACCGCGCCCGTGGGTTCTCGGTGGTCCGGGCGCCGGACATGTCGCCCGACGCCCGGACCCCGTGAGTCCGCGATCAACCGGCCTCGACGAAAGCCTCACGGAGGTAGTCGTGCACGGCCCGTTCGGGAACCCGGTAGGAACGCCCCACACGGATTGCGGGGAGAACTCCCGAGTGCACCATTCGGTAAACGGTCATCTTGGATACTCGCATGATCGTGGCGACCTCCGCCACGGTCAGGAACCTGACCTCTTCGAGAGGCGGCTTACTCCCGTTCATCTTCCGACGCCCTCATTCCCGGACGTGAGCAATTGTCTACCCTTCGGCTCTGGCGTGCCTTCCAGTCGATGGGAGGCCCCGGATTCCGTGCCCGTCCCACCGCCACGCCACCGTGTCCTGCTGTCACTACTGACACGTCCGTTTTCAGAGTAGAGCCGAGTTCCCGTCTAGGGAAGGTCGGTTTTCGCTGTCTTCGGGGATATACGTTGAGCACGGGTCGGATGAGGTTTAAAGGTGGGTATAAAGGTGCCCCCACCCTCAGAGGAGCCCCGCTCTCGCGAGTACATAATCACGCAGAGGAGCGTAGTCCTCGGTCAGGTAACCGTCATCGAGAGGCACCGTGACCAGTAGTTTCCCCTCATGTTCGGCGAGGAAGAGAGCCGGGTCGTTACAGTCGGCGAAACCCATCGTCGGTACGCCCATCTCCCCCGCGGCCCCCGCGAATCCGTGATCGGCGATGACCAACTGCGGCCATGCCTCCCCCCGGTCTCCGAGCTCGTTGAGAATGGCCCGCATCGCGAAGGGATGGTGACTGTGCCGCGGAAGATGGCCGTCCGTCACCATGGCGACATCGTCCTGCCAGACGACCACACGCCGGTTCGGCGGTCGCTCCGTGGTCACCTCATAGGAGTAACCGCCCGCCGCGGTGACGATCGGACAGCCGCGCTCGGCCAGGGCGTTCTTCCAGGCGCCGTACGTCTCCCGAAGATTGCGCGGGTGGCCGGTGGCGAACATGACGCGTTCCCCGCGCTCGGCGGCCAGGGCCATCCGGTCCGCGAGCGCCTCCAAGGCGTCGATGGTCAGGTCCGGATCGATCGTGTCGATCCCCCACACGTACTCCTCGTCGCCCACCACACCACAGCGCTTGTTCATCAGCGCGAGGACCTCCTCGAAGGTCCACTCATGGGAGAAGGTCAGACCGAACCGATGGTAGGGGTCCTTCTGGACGAGCCTCCGATAGTGGCGCAGGTTGTTCTGTCGAGGGGTGTCGACGTGCCCCGCGATCCCCGTGCGAACCAGATAGGTGATGAGTTCGGCGCGTGTCGGCGGCGTCACCTGCGTTCCCCTTCCTCTCCTGGGCGACGCCGACGGTGACGCGCCGTGCGGCCACCACGGCGCCGATTCCCGTTCGCCCGGTATTCATCACCTTCCTACCCGCTGGGCGCCTTCCACGCGGCGATCCCGGAGATTTCACCGTGGCGTGATCCGGGAGGTCGGAACACCTTCTCCACGGTGGGAGGAAGGCCTCTCAGAGGCTGGGGTCGATGCCGTGGTTGGGGAAGATCGCGGTGCGCGTGGCGTGGATGGCCCGGTCGATGGGATCGCCCGGATCGTATCCACGCTCGAAGGGGGCGAAGGAGACCTCGCGTCCGTCCGTCATGTACAACGGCGCGAGCTCCCCGGTACGTTCGCGGACGAAGTCCCGCCACTCCTGCGGGGTCTCCCGATCGGGATCGATGGGGGCTCCGGCCGCCTCGCCCAACAGATGGGTCCAGGCACGCGGCACGACGTGGACCAGCCCGTAGCCGCCACCACCGAACAGCAGCCACCGGCCTCCCGCCGTCTTGCGGGCGAGCTTGTGCAGCTCCTCGTACGCCCGACGCTGACCGTCCACGCTGAGCGTGAGGTTGGCCAGCGGGTCGAGCGCGTGGGTGTCGCATCCCTGTTGGGTCACGAGGATCTCGGGCTGGAACTCGTGCAGCAGCGGCGGAACGACCGCCTCGAAGGCACGGTGCCAGCCGGTGTCCCCGGTACCGGCCGGGAGGGCGACGTTGACGGCGTACCCCTCCGCGTCCGGTCCACCGACCTCCGACGCCTGTCCGGTCCCCGGGAACAGCGTCACCGGGGACTCGTGGAGGCTGATGGTGAGCACCCTGGGGTCGTTGTAGAAGGCGTTCTGGACACCGTCGCCGTGGTGCACGTCGATGTCGACGTACGCGATGCGCTTGGCACCCTGCTCCAGCAACCACGCGATCGCCAGAGCCGGGTCGTTATAGACGCAGAACCCCCAGGCGTTGCCGCGCATGGCGTGGTGGAGGCCGCCGGCGATATTGGCCGCGTGGGCGCTCTGCCCGGTCCACACGGCCTTGGCCGCGGCCACGGAGGCTCCGGAGATCAGCGCGGCGGCGTCGTGCATGTCGGGGAAGACCGGGTTGTCGGCGGTGCCGAGCATGTGGGCGTCGTCGGGCTCCAGGGTCCTGCCCGCGCGCTTGACCGCCTTGATGTAGGCGGGGTCGTGCACCAGGGAGAGCAGTTCGTCCGAGGCCGGCTCGATGTCCAAGAGGTCCACGCCGGGCCCGTCGAAGACGCCGAGCGAACGGCTGAGCGCCATGGTCAGTTCGACCCGGATCGGCGCCATCGGATGCTGGGGACCGAAGTCGTAGGCGGTGAGTCCTTCGTCCCATGCCACCCGAAGCGAGCAGGACGTGCGCCCTCCCATGTGGTGACCCCCGTTCCAGGTGTGCGTGCTTCGAAGCACACAGTACGCAAACCCGCCCCTGTACAGAACCCCGGGGCCCGCGCGAACACTCGCGCGGGCCCCGGTCGGCGGGTCGGGAGGACGCTCCCGTCAGGGACTACTCCCGGTAGAAGCAGTCCGCGTACGTCTCCCCGGCCTTCATCTCGAAGGTGCCGTGCAGGGGACGGCTCAACAGGTTGTCGGTCTCACCGATCAGGATCCGGTACTCGCCCGGGTCGAGGCTCAGATCCATGGCGTTGTCGTCGTTCAGGCAGGAGGTGGAGGAGGGCGGCGAGGACGTGTCGCAATCCGCGCAGGGATCGATGGTGACCTCGCCGTGCACCGCGTCGGGACCCACGTAGAGGAAGGTCATCTCCTCGGCGGTGTGGTTCACGTACCGGATGGAGACCTTGTCTCCGCCCCCGGTCTCCAGCGGAGAGTCCGAGATGTCGCTCTCTCCGAGGAGGGTCGCGCGGTCCATCTTCTCCTCGACGCGACCGGCGCCGATGTTCCGCACCAGATCCTCGACCTCGTCGGCCTCGTGGTCGGGGTATTCGGCGGCGAGAAGGTCGGCGGTCTCCTCGGCCTCGTCGTAGGCGTCGGCGTCCACCTGGTCCCAACCGCACTTGAGGGCGGCGTCGGGACGCTCCTCCTCGATCCGTTCGGCGACCTCCGGGGCGGAATCCCAGGTCAGATCGTCGAACATCCCGATCTGCCCGAAGGCCCCGCACCAGTTCTCCTCCGCGTAGTCGCCGGTGGCGAGGTCGTAGAGGTCGACCAGCGCGGCGGGGACCTCCGCGGCGGCGGGGGTGTCGGAGAAGTCCTCGGCGACGAAGGTGTAGGTCTCCTGGGCCTGACGGAAGGTGGCCTCGACCTCCTCGGTCACCTCGCCGCTGTAGAGCTCGTCGGCCTCGGCCGCCAGCTGGGCGGCGTAGTCGAGGTGGACCTCGGCGACACTGCCGTCGGTGTCCTCCCAGCGGGAGGCGCGGTGCGCGAAGTAGTCGCCGTAGGACTCCAACGCGTAGTCGTAGTCCTCGTTGGCCACGTCGGACTGGGCGCGGCGCAGCAGCTCGCAGGCCTCCACCCCGGCGCGGGACCGCTCCATCAGGCTCGGGGACATGGAGAGCTGGAAGGCGGTCTCGACCGAGTTGTAGCCGGCGATCGCGGTGTCGCAGTCGCCGCTCGCGTGGGCGGCGTCGGCGACACGCAGCCGCCATTCGCCGGTCTGCCACACGCCGACGAGCGAGGCCGCCATCGCCAGGACGAGACAGGCCGCCAGGATCATCGGCCTGCGAGAGGCCGTCGGGCTCTCACCCCGCGCCATGAGGCGCCGGTCGTGCGCGCGCCCCGCGAACAGACCGTGCACGACGGTGACCAGTACCCAGCCGAGCAGGATCGGGACCCACATGAGCAGGTCGTCGGCGGCGCCCAGCAGCGCGGCGGTCACCAGCAGCCCGATGGTGACCGCCAGATTGATCCCGAAGAACAGGTGGTTGCGCAGGTGGAAGTAGCCCGCGCCGACGCCGGACAGATTGAGCAGGGCGGCCCGGCGGCCGGAGACGGACTTGAACAGACCGAGCGGGGGCAGGGGCGGCGGTCCTCCCGGGGGCATCATCCCGCCGGGGGGCATGCCTCCCGGCGGCGGGCCGCCCGGAGGCGGGCCGCCGGCGTTCATACCGCCGGAGGGCGCTCCCATCGGCGGCCGGCCGGCGGGAGGCGGGCCCATCGGCGGCTGTCCGCCGGAAGGCGGCCCCCCGGGACCTCCGGGGGGCGGACCGCCCTGCGGCGGGCCGCCCGGAGGCCGACCTCCGACGGGAGGTGTGCCCGGGGGCGGGCCCGCCGGAGGGTGCCCACCGGAGGGGGCTCCACTCGGAGGCGGACCGGCGGGGGGCCGAACTCCCTGTGGAGGGGGGCCGCTCATGGGAGACCCGGTGGGCGGTGTCCCGCCCTGAGCCGGTGGAGAGGGTGGACCACCCGGCGGCGGCCCCTGGTTCCGGGGGCCGCCCGGGCCACCCTGGGGGGTTTCGGGCCCGGGCGGACCGGGCGGTCGGGAAGGGTCCGATGGAGGGTGAGGGTTGCTCATGGGGTCCCGGAATCGTTGGAGGATGTTCTGGCACGTGTGGGAGGGGGCAGAGGATTCCGCCTACCCTGTCCGACTTTATGCACTCCGTGTGACGCCGGGACCGTGACCTGGAGACCACATCCGGCAGAAGACTTTATGTGATGTGGGTCACCTTTACCTGGGTTCAGTTGCCGGAGAGGGCCCGACTGCGATCCCTGGCCGCCTCGATGGCGTCGGTGAACGCGGTCCGCACCCCGTGCCTCTCCAACTCGCGCAGGGCCGCAGCGGTGGTACCACCCGGCGAGGTGACCGCCTCACGCAGGACCACGGGGTGCTCCCCGGTCCCATCGAGCATCGCGGCCGCCCCGGTGATGGTCCGGTCGACCAACCGTTGCGCCGTGGCGCGGGGCATGCCCATGGCGACCCCGGCCTCGATCATGGTCTCTGCGATGAAGTAGAAGTAGGCCGGCCCACTGCCGGAGATGGCGGTCACCGTGTCCATGTGCTGCTCGCCGACCCGGATCACCTCTCCGACCGTGCCCAGCAGTTCCTCGGCCCGGTCCAGGTGCGCGGACTCCGCGTGCGCCCCCCCGGCCACCGCGGTCATCCCCTGCCCCATCAGTGCGGGGGTGTTGGGCATCGCTCGCACCACGGGCACCCCCGCGGGCAGGTGGCTCTCCAACACGGCGGTGGTCAGCCCCGCCGCCACCGAGATCACCAGGTTCCGCCCGGACAGGAGCGGGGCGATCTCGTCCACCAGGGCGAGCATGTCCTGAGGCTTGAGCGCCAGCAGGAGGGTGTCGGCGCGTTCGACCGCGTCCGCGGCGGGGACCGTCTCGACCCCGTAGCGCTCGCGCAGTTCCGCCGCGTGCTCCTCGCGCGGCTCGGTGACCAGAACGTCCTTCGGGGCGTGGTCCCGGGTCAACAGCCCGGCGAGCAGCGCCTCGCCCATCTTTCCTGCGCCGATGATCGCGATCATGAAGAGGTCCTCTCTGCGGATCCCTCCACGCTAGCCGCCACCGACACCCGGCCCGGGCGGATCGTCCCGATCCGTGGACACCCCTCGCTCAGGGGCGACCCCCGTCGGCGTCCCCTTCGTCGTCGACCGACCCGCCCGGGTCCACGGAGAACCGTCGTGGCGGAGGCTGGGGGCGATCCCTCAGCAGGGCGATGCGTTCACGACGGCCCAGCGCCGGTTCGGGCTCCTTCGGGCCGGCGAAGTGCAGACGGGTGAAGGCCAGGGCCTCGGCCAGCTCCCGCATCCGGGTCTGCCGGTCGGGAGACTTGCGCGTGCTCACCTCGAGGACGAGCTGCCCCTCGTAGCCGTTCCCGGCCAGATGTTCGAGGAGCTCGGCCACGGGCTGGGTGCCCCGCCCGGGGATGAGGTGCTCGTCCAGGTTCTGGCCACCGAAACCGTCCGTGACGTGCACGTGGGAGAGACGGTCCCCCAGTCTCGCGGCCATGTCCATGGCGTCGGAGCCGGACATCGCGGTGTGCGAGAGGTCGAGTGTGACGTCCGGATAGTCCCGGTCGAGGGGGTTCCAGCTCGGCGCGTAGGGGACGACCTCGCGATCGCGGACCCGGACCGGGTACATGTTCTCGACCGCGAAGACCACGTCGGTCTCGTCCTGCATCCGGGCGATGCCGTTCTCGAACCCCTTGGCGTACTCGCGCTGCCAACGGAAGGCGGGATGGACCACGATCGCCTTGGCGCCCAAGGCCTCCGCCATCTCCTTGGACCGGACGAGCTTGCCCCAGGGGTCGCGTCCCCAGACCCGCTGGGTCAGGACGAGACAGGGCGAGTGGATCGCGGTGACGGGCATCTGGTGATAGTCCGAGAGACGCCGCAGGAGGTCGATGTCCTGGCTGGTCGGGTCGGAGGAGACGAGCACCTCCACCCCGTCGTACCCCAGTTTCGCGGCGATCTCGAAGGCCGCCGGGGTCTTCTCCGGGTAGACCGACGCCGTCGAGAGGACCACGGGCGCGTCTGGGACCTGGATAGGGCTCACGGAACCAGAGTATGTGCTTTCGCGCTCTCCGGCACGGTCGCCCGGACGAACGCGGCGTGGCGGGCGGAGGTGATCCCGCCGTCGGCGCGCCCCGGGAAAAGGGGCGACGGCCGTGGCCCGGGTGCACGGGGAACGGCCGTCGAAGAGTGCGAGAAGACGACTAGAGGCGTACGCCGCCGGCGAGGTTGTAGCGCATGACTTCGCGCTCGGAGATGGAGCCTCCGGTCCTGGGCGCGTCGATCATGCGGTCGTCTCCGAGGTAGATGGCGACGTGGTAGGCGTATCCGCTTCCGTCGGTCCAGTAGAGAAGGTCTCCACGTCGGGCTTCGGAGTAGGCGATCCGCTCGCCGGAGGAGACCTGGTCCTGGGCGACCCGGGGCAGGTCGACCCCGGCCTCCTTGAAGGCGTGCTGTACCAGTCCCGAGCAGTCGAAGGATCCCGGCCCGGTGCCGCCCCACGCGTAGGGCTTGCCCTTCTGGGCCTCGGCGGCGTCGATCGCCTTTTCGACGGTGGAGGAGGCGAGGGACTGGTGCACCCGTTCCGGGACGGGCGCCTCCGCGGTCCCGGAGGGTGCGAGGTTCTGGGCGAGTGCCGGTGCGGCCCCGGTGGCCAGGAGCGCCGTGGAGAGGGCGGCGACCGCGAGTGCGCGCGTCCCCCCTCGGAGGCTCCGGTCGTTCTCGGCCTGTCGCCCCGGGTCCGTGGTGGGACGGCAGGCCCGCGTTTGCTCGTGATGTCGGGGTGAGCGCATGTGTCTCTCCTGGATCCGCCGACGCGGACCACGCCCCTGTGACGTGGGTCTCCCGAACGCCGACACACCATTCGTCACACAGACATCGAGAAGAATCACTCTCCGTAGCCTAATCGGCTTCCAAAGACGGTAAAGAGTGCTTGACCCCGACGGACATAGCGGTCATAGAAGTATCAACCGCAGGGCGTCCATCGGGGTCGGTCACACTGAGCGACTACGGACTGGGCACCCCGAGGGTGCTCCGGATGAAGTCCGTCGTGGCCGCCATGCCCAGGTTGTTCGGGTGCACCGGAGCGCCGTCCTCGGGGATCAGCCCCTCGACCCAGCGGGTGTCCGAACCCTGACAGACGTCGTGGCCGCGCTCGAAGGTGTCCACGAAGGTCGCGCCGTTGGCCTCGGAGACCTCGGCGATCATCGCGTTGAGCCTGATCTGCGCCTGGTCCACGAAGGGCACGTCACCGCGGGAGATCGGCGTGCTCGGCCAGCAACCACCGCTCTCCGGCATGATCTGGAGGTAGCCGATGCTCAGCACCGTGGCGTTCGGGCTGCGCTCGGCGATGTCGGCGTAGACCTGGTTCAGGTCGTCGCGCAGACCGTCGATCCGGTCGTCCAGGTCACCGCCGTAGTAGTCCGAGCACGGGCTGCCCAGCGGGTTGGTCAGGCTCCTCTTCGCGCACTCGACGAGCACCTCGGAGAACCCGAAGTCGTTGCCGGAGATGCCCACCGTGACCAGGTCGGTCTCGGGGCCGAGCGCGTCCAGCTGAGGCTCGGTGTCGTCGAACTGCTTCTCGTAGAGGTCGTTCATCACCGCGCCCGAGCAGCTGACGTCGGTGATGTCGTCGATCCCCAGCTCCTCGGCCAGCCGCTTGGGGTAGTTGACGGAGGACTGCATGCAGCCCAGGAGGGGCATCTGCGCCTGAGCCTGGACCATGGGGCCGGCGGTGAAGGAGTCACCGATGGCGACGTAACTGGTGAATTCGGCCGCCTCGACCTCTTCGGCGGCGACCGGGGCCGAGGCCAGGGTCACGCCGAGGGCCGCGATCGCGACCGAGGCCATCAGACGCGACAGTCCGCGCCGGCGCGGAAGGGGGGAACGGTGGGGGACGGGGGATTCGTGTGAGTGGGGGACGGGGGATTCGTGTGAGCGGGACACGAGGGTCTTCCTCTCTCAAGGAGCGGGGGCATGGGAGTCGTCAGAACCGCCTGGGGAGTGACTCCCCACACATTCTCTAACACGAGCTACGAAACCTACGGGCTAACTCGTAGGTAACTTTCTTATGTCCTTCGGCGCCCTTCACCTCCAGCCGAGGCTGTCCCCGACACCCGTTAGCGTTGCGACCATGGCAAAAGCAGCGAAGACCTCGTTCCGGTGTGTCGAGTGCGGATGGAGCACTCTCAAGTGGGTGGGCCGCTGCGGTGAATGTCAGTCCTGGGGCACCGTCGAGGAGGCCGGAGCCCCCGCGCCGACCGCCGTCGCTCCGGCCCCCGTCACCGCCCGGGCCCGCCCCATCACCGAGATCAGTGTGGAGAGCGCGGCCGCGGTCCCCACCGGGGTCGACGAGCTCGACCGGGTCCTGGGCGGAGGCGCCGTTCCCGGCGGCGTGGTGCTGCTGGCCGGAGAGCCCGGAGTCGGCAAGTCGACCCTCCTCCTGGAGGTCGCCGCCATGCGCGCGGCCAACGCCTCCGTCCTCTACATCACCGGCGAGGAGTCCGCCGGACAGGTGCGTCTGCGGGCCGAACGTCTCGGGGCGCTCTCCGATCGCCTGTATCTGGCCGCGGAGACCTCCGTCGCCACCCTGGCCTCCCACGTGGACGCGGTCTCCCCCGACCTGCTCATCGTGGACTCGGTCCAGACCATGGTCTCCCCCGAGGCCACCGGGGTCCCCGGCGGCGTGACCCAGATCCGCCAGGTCACCGGCGCCCTCATCCAGATCGCCAAGGAGCGCGGCATCGCGACCGTGCTGGTCGGCCACGTCACCAAGGACGGTTCCATCGCGGGCCCCCGGCTCCTGGAACACCTGGTGGACGTGGTGCTGCACTTCGAGGGCGAGCGCCACTCCCAGCTGCGTCTGCTGCGCGCGGTCAAGAACCGGTACGGTCCCACCGACGAGATCGGCGTCTTCGAGCTCACCGACAAGGGCATCGAGGGCCTTCCCGATCCCAGTGGACTGTTCCTCACCGAACGCACCGACCCGGTCCCGGGCACCTGCGTCACCGTCACCCTGGAGGGACGGCGTCCCCTCATCACCGAGGTCCAGGCACTGGTCGCCCCCACCCCGTTGCCCGCCCCTCGACGGGCCACCTCCGGACTGGACACCTCACGGGTGAACATGATCCTGGCCGTCCTGGAGAAGCGCACCGGCATGAAACTGGCCAACATGGACGTGTACGCGTCCACCGTGGGCGGCGTCCGTTTGGGCGAACCCGCGGTCGATCTGGCCCTGGCCATCGCGGCGGGCAGCTCCAACAACGACGTCGCGCTCCCGAGCGGCTTCATCGCCGTCGGCGAGGTGGGGCTCGCCGGGGACGTACGCGCGGTCAACGGGGTCCGCCGCCGGGTCGCCGAGGCCCAGCGGCTGGGCTTCACCGACGCGGTCGTGCCCAAGAACTTCGGCGATCCGATCCCCGGCATCCGCACCCATGAGGTGGAGGAGCTGATCGAGGCCCTGACCTGGGTGGCCAAACGCCGTCGGCGCTCATGACGCGTGGGGCCGAAGAGGATCTCCTCTTCGGCCCCACGACCGTCTAGAAGTCGAAGATGGCGCCCTTGGCCATCGAGAGGAGGCAGTCGTTGCCGAAGGTCTCCTCGTAGCGCTCCCCGTCACCGTCGACCGCGATCGCGGTGACCGGCCGGTGGATCATCGTGCAGGCGCCGTCCCGGACGGCCTGGACGTCGGCGATCGACCCGCCGGCCGCCTCGATCAGCTCACAGGCCTCGTCGGCCCGGGGGTGCCCGCCGCCGGCCGGACCGCACTCCAGCTCCATGGACCGGGCCCAGCCGATGGCTCCGTCCCCCTGCTGTTCCGGGGCGCCCTGCACGGTGAGCGAGTACCGGGTGGTCTCCGCCTGCGCGGGAGCGGTCAGGGAGAGGGCCAGGGCGGCGGCCGCAGCAAGGGTGAGGGCAGTCCTCATGGGTTCACTCCAACATCGACGACACCAGATTCACCACGAATAGTAGTGAAGTGATGACGAAGAGTCGTGGCATTTCCCTGATTCGACGCTTTTTCCTCACTGAAGCTGGAAGACCAGCTGGTCGACGTTGCCGACGTGGTCGCCCTTCAGGTTCGCCTTGTACCAACCCGGTTGGGCCTTGGCCGACGAGTCGCGGCAGTCGGTGAAGGAGCGGTTCCGCTCCCAGTCCAGGGTGTACTCGTACGGACGCCCCTGGGTGAGCTGCTGCTTCTCCCGCTTGCCCTCGGCGCAGTCGGCCGTCGAGAAGATCCTGTCGTTCCCGGAGTGGATGATCAGCTCGACCGCCTCCGGGCCCACGTCCACGGTGCAGGTCTGCTCGGCGATGTTGACCACGGTCACCTTGAAGCCGGGGCCGGCGCCGCCCCCGTAGGTGTCCCGGTCCTTCTCGGCGAAGTCGAAGGTGACCACCACGTCCTGCGGTCGGCAGGCGTCCTCGGGGCTCTTCGGGGCCGCGGCCTCTCCGGACTCTTCGGACTCCTCGTCCTCCGCCTTCTCCTCGTCATCGTCCTTCCCGGCGCCCTCCGAGGGCTCCTCGGACGGGGAGGCGGAAGCGGAGGGCTCCTCCTCCGGTTCCTCGGACGGGTCCTCCGAGGGTTCTTCCTCGGGCACACTGGGAGAGGCCGAGGGGTCTTCGATGGCGGCCTGGTTGGAACTCGTCTCGCTCGCCCCGTCCGAAGGCCTACAGGCGTACGCGATCAACGCGAGCACCAGCAGCACCCCGATCATGACGAAGGCCCGTCGCCTCCAGTAGATGTCCTTGCTGACAGGTGCGGGGTGTCCGGTACTTGACGCCATGGGCCGTAGTATTGCGGTTTTGCGCGCCACCTACCTACTCAACCCGCCGGATTCCCGTTAAAGATGAGCGATAACCCTTACAGCACCGCGGTTCTGGCGTGGTACGAGACCAACGCCCGAGACCTTCCCTGGCGTCACCCGGACGCCTCGCCCTGGTCCATCCTGGTCAGCGAGATCATGCTCCAGCAGACCCCCGTCGTACGGGTGCTGCCCGCGTGGCAGGCCTGGATGGAACGCTGGCCCACCCCCGCCCACCTGGCCGAAGAGCCCTCCGGCGAGGCGGTCCGCATGTGGAACCGGCTGGGCTACCCCCGCAGGGCCCTCCGTCTGCACGCCTGCGCCGTCGCCATCACCGAGGAACACGGCGGCGAGGTTCCGGACGATCACGCGACCCTTCTGTCACTCCCCGGAATCGGCGCCTACACGGCGGCGGCGGTGGCGAGTTTCGCCTTCGGACAACGGCACGCCATTTTGGACACGAACGTGCGTCGTGTTCTAGCCCGTGCCGAAACCGGAATCGAGTACCCACCGAAAACCCAGACGAAGGCGGAGACCGCGCTGGCCGAGTCCCTGCTGCCCTCGGAGCCGTCCGTGGCGGCCCGTTGGGGCGTGGCCGTGATGGAACTGGGCGCCCTGGTGTGCACCGCCCGGTCCCCGCGCTGCGTGGACTGTCCGATCGCCGGACAGTGCGCCTGGCGGATCGCGGGCAAGCCGCCGCACGACGGCCCGCCGCGTCGAGGACAGACCTACGCGGGCACCGACCGTCAGGTCCGGGGAAAGCTGCTGGCGGTCCTGCGCGATTCACGCGAGCCGGTGGTCAAGTCCGCGCTGGACGCCGTCTGGGACGACCACATCCAGCGTGAGCGGGCCCTGGACGCCCTGGTCTCCGACGGCCTGGTCGACCCCCTGGACGACGGCCGCTACGCCCTCCCCGCCTGACCCCTTCTCATTCCATGGCCTCCATGTCGAAGCCGTGCTCGTCGAACTCGGCCTGGGTGCCGTCGTAGGCCCCGCTGCACGGCGCCCCGGGTTCGGGGGCGTTCGGGCTCTGTTCGTACTGGCGGAGGAAGGTGCCGATACGGGGGTCCGAGGCGTCGTCGAGCATGAGTTGAGCCTCCCAGGCCGAGGCGACGACCGGTGCGGGCAGGTCCTCCATCGGGCTGACGATCACGTAGGAGCCGGGGCTGTGGTGGGCGGTCAACCGTTCGATGTCGGCCGGGTCCAGGTCCGGGTCGTGGGTGATCCAGACGGCTCCGTGTTCGAGTGAGTGCACGGCGGCCTCGACGGTGATGGGCTCGTCGTACACGCCGCAGTTCTGCCAGAAGGGGTAGTGCTCTCCACCGACCGGTGGATGCTGCCCGTAGTCGACCTTCTCGCCGATGTCGACGTGTTCCTTGGACAGGTCCTCGAAGGTCAGGACCCCTGCGGAGCCCCCTTCGGAGAGCCCTCCCCGGGTGAAGGCCCAGAGTCCGAACCCGGCGGCGCCCACGAGGAACAGGGCCAGGGCTCCACCACCGATCACCCAGGGCAGCGCGCTCCCTCGCCGGGGCGGCGGCCCCTGAGGCGGATATCCGGGCGGCGTCCCTCGCGGCGGGTACCCGGGTGGCGGCCCCTGCCATGCGGGCGGGCCGTGGACGTGCTCGGGCGCGGGAGGGGGCCCCGCAGGGGGGCGTTCGCCGCCCTGGCCGGGGTCGTCGGGGTAAGCCACAGGGGAACCCTATCCCCGGGCCACCGTCCTTAGCAGGGAAATCGTTCGAAGAACGACGACGGGGACGCCCCTTGAAGGGACGTCCCCGACTCGTTCGGCGGGACCCGCGGTCACACCGTCATGTTCACTCGCCCTGGGCGGCGGACTCCACCTCGGGGGTGTCCGGCACCTCGGCGGGCTTCGGAACACCCTTGAAGGTGAACTTGGCGTCCGTGCCCTCGCCCTCGGCGTCGATCACGACGATCTGACCGGCCTTGAGGTCTCCGAACAGGATCTTCTCGGACAGCTGGTCCTCGATCTCCCGCTGGATCGTGCGACGCAGCGGCCGCGCGCCCAGAACCGGGTCGAAGCCGCGCTCGGAGAGGACCTTCTTGGCGTTCGGCCGAAGCTCGATGCCCATGTCCTTCTCCTTGAGCCTGCTGTCCAGGTTCGCGATCATCAGGTCGACGATCTGGAAGATCTCCTTCTCCGTCAGCTGGTGGAAGACGATGACGTCGTCCACACGGTTGAGGAACTCGGGCCGGAAGTTGGTCTTGAGCTCCTCGCTGACCTTGGCCTTCATCCGCTCGTAGTTGGTGTTGGCGTCGTCCTCCTTGGCGAAGCCCATGGCCACGCCCTTGGAGATGTCCCGCGTACCCAGGTTGGTCGTCATGATGATGACCGTGTTCTTGAAGTCGACGTTGCGACCCTGGGCGTCGGTGAGACGACCCTCCTCCAGCACCTGCAGGAGCGAGTTGAAGATGTCGTTGTGGGCCTTCTCGATCTCGTCGAAGAGGACCACGGAGAACGGCTTGCGGCGCACCTTCTCGGTGAGCTGGCCGCCCTCTTCGTAGCCGACGTAGCCGGGAGGCGAACCGAACAGACGCGAGACGGTGTGCTTCTCCATGAACTCGGACATGTCGAGCTGGATCAGCGCGTCCTCGTCCCCGAAGAGGAACTCCGCGAGGGTCTTGGACAGCTCGGTCTTACCCACACCGGACGGACCGGCGAAGATGAACGAGCCACCGGGACGCTTGGGGTCCTTCAGACCGGCGCGGGTACGGCGGATGGCCTGCGAGAGCGCCTTGATGGCGTCCTCCTGGCCGATGACCCGACGGTGGAGCTCGTCCTCCATGCGCAGCAGGCGGGAGCTCTCCTCCTCGGTCAGCTTGAAGACCGGGATACCGGTGGAGGCGGCCAGGACCTCGGCGATGAGCTCCTCGTCGACCTCGGCGACGACGTCCATGTCGCCGGCCTTCCACTCCTTCTCCCGCTGCGCCTTCTTGTTGAGCAGCTGCTTCTCGTCGTCGCGCAGGGACGCGGCCTTCTCGAAGTCCTGCTCGTCGATGGCCGATTCCTTGTCCCGGCGCACCTTGGCGATCTTGTCGTCGAACTCGCGCAGGTCCGGCGGCGCGGTCATCCGACGGATGCGCATCCGCGAACCGGCCTCGTCGATGAGGTCGATGGCCTTGTCGGGCAGGAAGCGGTCGCTGATGTAGCGGTCCGCGAGCTGCGCGGCGGCGACGAGGGCGCTGTCGGTGATCGAGACGCGGTGGTGGGCCTCGTAACGGTCGCGCAGACCCTTGAGGATCTCGATGGCGTGCGTGATCGTCGGCTCGTCCACCTGGATCGGCTGGAAGCGGCGCTCCAGCGCGGCGTCCTTCTCCAGGTACTTGCGGTACTCGTCGAGCGTGGTGGCGCCGATGGTCTGGAGCTCACCCCGGGCCAGCATGGGCTTCAGGATGGAGGCGGCGTCTATGGCACCTTCCGCCGCGCCCGCTCCGACCAGCGTGTGCAGCTCGTCGATGAAGAGGATGATGTCGCCGCGGGTGCGGATCTCCTTGAGGACCTTCTTGAGGCGCTCCTCGAAGTCACCGCGGTAGCGGCTGCCCGCGACCAGGGCACCGAGGTCCAGCGTGTAGAGCTGCTTGTCCTTGAGGGTCTCGGGGATCTCACCCTTGACGATCTTCTGCGCGAGGCCCTCGACGACGGCGGTCTTACCGACGCCGGGCTCACCGATAAGGACCGGGTTGTTCTTGGTCCTGCGGGACAGGACCTGCATGACCCGCTCGATCTCCTTGTCACGACCGATGACAGGGTCGAGCTTGGACTCACGCGCGGCCTGCGTCAGGTTGCGGCCGAACTGGTCCAGCACCAGCGAAGTGGAAGGGGTGGACTCGGAGGAGGCGCCGGTGGCCTGCGGCTCCTTGCCCTGGTAGCCGTGCAGCAGCTGGATGACCTGCTGGCGGACCCGGTTGAGGTCGGCGCCCAGCTTGACGAGGACCTGGGCGGCGACGCCCTCGCCCTCGCGGATCAGGCCCAGCAGGATGTGCTCGGTACCGATGTAGTTGTGGCCGAGCTGCAACGCCTCGCGCAGCGACAGCTCAAGGACCTTCTTGGCCCGCGGGGTGAAGGGAATGTGCCCCGACGGAGCCTGCTGGCCCTGGCCGATGATCTCCTCGACCTGCTGCCGAACCGCTTCGAGGCTGATACCAAGACTCTCCAGGGCCTTGGCGGCGACACCCTCACCCTCGTGGATGAGGCCGAGCAGGATGTGCTCCGTACCGATGTAGTTGTGGTTGAGCATCCTGGCCTCTTCCTGGGCCAGAACCACCACTCGCCGCGCGCGGTCGGTAAACCTCTCGAACATGTCTCGTCGCTCCTCTACAGAGCGGTCAGGCAGGGACGGTTCATTCCGACCCAACTCTTCCGCATATAGGCCCCACAGGGATAACCGCCCCGGGGAGCACTGTCGCACCCGCCCGTCCTCACCGACCGGGGCCGGTGGGGACGAACATCTCCGTACGGCCGACCGCAGCCGTCCGTGCCAGAGACTTTCCCCGACGATAGGGCGTTCACCCAACATCCAACTACCAATTGGCGCGTCAGATTTCCCTGTACGCCGAAGGCGAACGGCCCGGGCCTCCCATCCATCACGAGAGTGCCCGGGCCGCACGTGCGTAAGCCCCATTATCGGCTCTTAGCGAACAAGCCGAAGGCGTGTTGTTGTTCGAGCGAAAAAGCCACATCGACCGAAGGGTCATCGTCGACCACCGGAGTTCGGATGCGACGACCCGCGACGGAGGGTCGGATCACACCGATGTCGACATCTCGAGGGCCCGGTCGGTTCGGGTTCGGGCCAAACAGGAGCGGGAACCGCGTGCCCGTCTCGCGGGTGTCCTCCAACGAACGGTCTCCGCACCGGCTTGGCGCTCCCCGACCGGACTCCTCGCCCGATTCTCCGGAACCCCGCATCCCCCGTTAACCCCTACATCCGGTGTGTCGAGGCCTCCTCCGCTCGGGAGGGCCTTCGGGATGTTCGGGTACGAACGTCGGCGTGGTCGGAACGAAATCGGTTCGAGTGCCGGCGTTATTCCGGCGACCGAGGGCGGTGACGAACCTAACCCTTGATGGCCTCGTATTCAGCGACGATGGCGGCGGGGATACGCCCGCGCTCATTGACGGGCTTGCCCGCGGCCTTCGCCCAGGCGCGAATCTCCGCGCTGCGCTCACGGCTGGGGGCATTCCGGCTTCCGCGCCGGGCGCCACCACGACCCTGCTTCGACGGGGCCTTGCGAGAAGCCTCGACGAACGGAGTAAGGGCCTCACGGAGCTTGGCGGCATTATCCGCGCTGAGGTCGATTTCGTACGTCGATCCATCGAGACCGAACGTCACCGTCTCCTCGGCCTCGCCACCGTCGAGGTCGTCTACCAGGAAAACCTGGACCTTCTGTGCCATGGAATCAAACCTTTCAGAAGAGCGGTGTCTCCACACCTGAATATAAAGCTATCTCGCGAGAACGCGGAAGACAATTCCCGGCGCGTCAGAAATCGCGAGAGGCCGGCCCGATGGGATTCCGGGTCACCGAAGACGCGCGGGGCATCGAGTCCGCCCGCACACGCGTGCATCCCCTGTATCAGGGGTCTCGGTACCGGTTCGGGCCGGCACCGTATCTAACGGCCGTCGGAATCGGCTCGTTCTTCGCCTTGGACCATCGACGTCTTGTTCGTCACCACGGTCTCGTCGACCCCGGTCTCGCCCTTGTCCACCACGAAACCGCCACCGGCCGCGCCCTCGCTGACCAGGCTGCCGTCCATACGTCTCGGAGCCATCTCCTTACGGAGCAGCTTGATGACGAAGGTACAGAACACGGTCGCGACAACCACCGGTGGGATGAGCGCGGACAATACGTCGATCAGCCCAGGAGGAAGCACCGATGACAAAAAGTCGCCCATCGAAGCGGCCCACCCTTCCTGGTTGTTACTTATTGCAGCAAATACCCGACTCAGTGTCGGGTCACTCCTGGGGGATGGCGCGCACCGGGCATCCGGACAAACGCATACCAGACATCATAGACATCGTTTGCCCCCGGTTTGACACCGGACGTACCGAAGACCCCCGGCAAAGCCCGGGAGAGAGCAATGTCCGATCGTCCGTTCCACCCCCGTACCGGATCGCCGACTCGGGCTGAGGACGGCCACTCGGCAGATCCGGAAAACGCGGGCACCGTACCGCCTCATCGACTCTCGGCGAACCGGCCGCCCCCGTTGGACGCAGGTACACATTACCCGTCCTCTTCCGCCCCCATACCACGCGGTGCACTTAAGCGTCCTTCCTCTCGGGAGAGCCTCCCGGAAGCGTTGGGACGTATGGGAAGGAGGACCTATCCGTACCCTAAAAGCTTTACTTCGAGACACCTCGGGACTCGACGTCGAGGTGTAGGAGCATCCGGGTGTTCCCGAGCGTGTTGGGTTTGACCCGTTCCAGGTCGAGGAATTCCGCCACACCCTCGTCATAAGAACGGAGGAGTTCCTCGTAGACACGGAAGGAGACCGGTGTTCCCTGGATCGGGGCAAAGCCGTGCCGTGCGAAGAATCCCGTCTCGAACGTCAGACAGAACACTCGACGAACACCCAACTCCCGCGCCGTGTCGAGCAGGGCGGTGACGATACGGTGACCGACCCCGAAACCGCGGAGCGAGGGATCCACCGCCACGGTCCGCACCTCGGCCAGGTCCTCCCAGAGAACGTGCAGAGCGCCGCAGCCGACCACGGAGCGCACGGCCTCCCCCACCGGTGCCCCTTCGGGGGTCTCGGGCACGATCTCCGCCTCGGCCACCCAGAACTCCTGGATGTCCTCATAGAGGTTGACCGTGCTCTTGGAGAGCACGCGTCGGTCCACGGAGTAGGTGTCGACGAGACGGCGGATGTGGGTGACGTCGGGCGTGCGCGCCCGACGTACCCGAACATGACGAACGGGCATAGCCGGACCAGACTACGCCCACTCGAACCCTGACCGGAACGCTCTTCCTCCGGTATGCGGGACTCGTGACGTGTCGGCCCGGTATGCCCGTGGTCTCGCCCGTCCCCTCGGACGGGCCCGGCTCAGATGAGCTGGCGGCGGGCGGCCCAGACGACCGCCTCGATCGGTGTGTTCACCCCGAGCACATCGCAGATGTTGCGAATGCGACGGCGCAGGGTCCGGGCACTGAGTTCGAGGTGCCGAGCGGCCACTTCGGTGGTGACACCGGTGGCGATCTCGGCGAGCAGTTCCAGCTCCTCGTGGCTCAGCTCGACCGGGGTGTAGGAACCCCCGAGGGCGCTCTCCCGCCTGGCCAGGGGAACCACGTTCTCCCTGGTCTCCCGCGTGAGACCCTGCTCCTCAACGGTACGTCGTACGAGTGTGGCCTGTTCCACTCCGTCCTCCCTCATCCATGTGAGTGCGGAACATCGACTCGTCGCCGAAGCGCGCGACCGACCGGCTGTCGGCGCGTGGTGAGCCCCGGCCATTCCGAGCGACCCTCGCGAACCCCTCTGGCACAGGGGTGGAGGTCGGTTCGGAGAGCACGGGTCGCACGGCCTCGGCTCTGTGATCTGGGACGGACAGATCACGCCGTCGGCTCGTGCGCGGGGGCCGGAGGACCGTTCTCGACCCGACCCCTTGCTCACCGTTGTTCTCGATCCACTTCGGCGAACTCGCGGACCAAAGCCCGCTCTCAGCACGCTAGGCGCCTCGGATGATACCGTCAAGGCCCAATAAATCACCATGGGTGATCACTCGGAGACACTGGGCCATAAAGTCGTGGAAGGCGCCGCGGCCTTTCCCTCCTGACCTGCGTGAACGATATCCCCCGAGAGACCTCTTCCTCACCCGAACGGGAAGAACGGAAAAAGTCCTCTCTGTCCGAGAGGCCATCACGTTCTGGCCCGGAGTTCGCTCCACATGGCCGAAAGGTGAGCCATATCGCGTGCCCCACACCATGGGGCGGGAGGGGATCAGTATATGGAAGGGGCCACCGCGTCCATGACGCGACGGCCCCTTCCGGGTTTTTCGGTCCTCCCCTATGGGGATCCGCTTCGCATCCGTTCGCCGGAAAGCGGACGGACGTTCTCGGTCACTCCCCGGAGGGCTTCACGATCGGGAAGAGAACGGTCTCCCGAATGTTCTTTCCGGTGAAGGCCATGAGCAGACGGTCGATACCGACGCCCACACCACCGGTCGGCGGCATTCCGTACTCCAGGGCCCGCAGGAAGTCCTCGTCGAGCTGCATCGCCTCGGGGTCGCCCTCGGCCGCCATCAGCGACTGTTCGGTGAGGCGACGGCGCTGCTCGACCGGGTCGACCAGCTCCGAGTAGCCCGTGCCCAGCTCCATCCCGAAGCCGATGAGGTCCCACTTCTCGGTGAGCAGCGGGTCCTCGCGGTGCTGACGGGTGAGGGGGCTCGTCTCCAGCGGGTAGTCGCACACGAAGGTGGGCTGGATCAGCGTGTGCTCCACCAGCTCCTCGAAGATGTGCTCGACCAGCTTGCCCTGACCCCAGGCCGGGTCGAACTCCACATCGCGGGCCTCGGCCAGCCGCCGGACCTCCTCGATCGGCGTACGCGGGGTGACCTCGGCGCCGACCGCTTCGGACACAGCTCCGTAGAGGGTGATCCGCGGCCATTCGCCGCCCAGGTCATAGGTCCGACCGTCGCGCTCGACCATGGTGGTGCCGAAGGCGGCGAGCGCCGCGTTCTGGATGAGTTCGCGGGTCACGTCCGCCATGACGTTGTAGTCGGCGTAGGCCTGGTAGAACTCCAGCATCGTGAACTCGGGGTTGTGCGTGGAGTCCGCGCCCTCGTTCCGGAAGTTCCGGTTGATCTCGAAGACCTTCTCCAGCCCACCCACGACCAGCCGCTTGAGCGACAGCTCCGGCGCGATGCGCAGGTACAGGTCCATGTCGTAGGCGTTGATGTGGGTGGTGAACGGACGCGCCGTGGCGCCACCGTGCACCCGCATCAGCATCGGGGTCTCCACCTCGATGAAGTCGCGGTCGCTCAGCCCCTCGCGGATCGCCCGGATGGCGGCCGAACGACGGCGCACCATCTGCTGCGACTCGGGGTTGACGATCAGGTCGACGTAGCGCTGCCGGACCCGGGCCTCGGGGTCGGTGAGACCCTTGTGCTTCTCCGGGAGCGGACGCAGGCACTTGGCCGTGAGCGTCCAGGAGCTCACCAGGATGGACAGCTCTCCGCGGCGCGAGGTGATGACCTCGCCCTCCACACCCACGTGGTCGCCGAGGTCGACGTCGGCCTTCCAGGCGTCGAGACGCTCCTTGCCGATCTGGTCCAGGGACAGCATGATCTGCACGTCCCCGGTCTCGTCGCGCAGGGTGGCGAAGCACAGCTTGCCACCGGTGCGGTAGAGCATCACACGGCCGGCGATGGCGACCTTGTCCCCGGTGTGGGTATCGGGCTCCAGGCCCTCGTGTTCGTCGCGCACGGGACCGATCGACGCGGTCCGCGGGAAGTTCACGGGAAAGGGGTCGATGCCCTCCTCCCGGAGACGGTCCAGTTTCTGTCGCCGGACCCGCATCTGTTCGGGCAGGTCGTCGTAGGTGTCGTCGTGCGCGTCATTCACGGCCACGATCCTACCGGCGTCGGGCACCCCGGCCGAACGGAGACGGCGGGGCCCGGTCCGACCCCGCGGTGTCCGAGGACGTGCGGGGCCGGACCATCGGGCGGGTCAGCCGACGTTGCGTTCGAAGACCAGGCGCAGCCCCGTGAGCGTGAGCCAGGGTTCGTGGACGTCGACGGTCTCGCATTCGCCGATCACCGTGCCCGCGAGACCGCCGGTCGCGACGACCGTGACCTCGTCGGGGTTGTCGGTGAGCTCGGAGACCATCCGGTCCACGATGCCGTCGACCTGTCCGGCGAAACCGAAGACGATCCCGGACCGGAGGGCCTCCGTCGTGTTCTTGGCGATCGCCGCGCGCGGCCTGACGATCTCCACCATGTGCAGCTGGGCGCCCCTCCGGGACAGGGCGTCCACGGAGATGTCGATGCCCGGGGCGATGGCCCCGCCCACGTACTCGCCCTTGGCGCTGACCGCGTCGAAGGTGGTCGCGGTCCCGAAGTCCACCACCACGCTGGGGCCGCCATAGAGGTGATCGGCGGCCAACGCGTTGATGATCCGGTCGCTGCCCACCTCCTTGGGGTTGTCCATACGGATCGGCACCCCGGTCTTCACCCCCGGTTCGACGATCACAGCGGGCAGGTCTCCGAAGTGCCTGCGGAACATCTCCCGCATCTCGTGCTGGACGGAGGGGACCGAGCAGCACATGGCGATGCCGTCGACCTCCCCCAGGTCGCTCAGGGCACTACCGCCGATGAGCCCGCGCAACACCACGGCCCACTCGTCCGCGGTACGCCTGGTGTCGGTCCCCACCCTCCAGTGTTCGAGAAGATCGTCGGAGTCGAAAAGCCCGAGCACCGTCTCGGAGTTGCCGACATCGATCGCGAGCAGCATTCTGGGGGCCTCATCCTTGGTCGTCGTGGTGCCTACCCAAGGAATCTTCCACCACGTAGGGCCTTCAGAACAGATCGAGCGCGATATCCAGCGCGGGGCTGGAGTGGGTCAGGGCCCCGACCGCCAGATAGTCGACACCGGTGGCGGCCACCTCCGCGGCCACGTCGAGGGTGAGTCCACCGCTGGACTCCAGTCGTGCCCGGCCGTCGACCAGGGCGACCGCCTCCTTCAGCCGGTCCGCTGGGAGGTTGTCCAACAGGATCTCCTCGGCCCCCTCCGCCAACGCCTCCTCGATCTGGTCGATCCGGTCCACCTCGACCTCCAGCGGAAGCCCGGGGAAGCGCTCGCGGATGGCACGGACGGCCGCGCCCACCCCTCCGGCGGCGACCACGTGGTTGTCCTTGATCAGACCCGCGTCGGAGAGGCAGTAGCGGTGGTTGACCCCGCCTCCGCAGCGCACGGCGTACTTGTCCAGGGCGCGCAGGCCCGGCGTGGTCTTGCGGCTGTCGCGGATCCGGGCACCGGTGCCGGCGACCGCGTCGACCCAGGCGCGGGTGGCGGTGGCGATACCGGACATGTGGGTGAGCAGGTTGAGGGCGGTGCGCTCCGCCGTGAGCAGGTCGCGGCTGCGGGCGGTGACGCTCATGAGGACGTCGCCGCGCGCGACCGTGTCGCCGTCGGCCACCTCCCGGGTGACCTCCAGGGCCCCCTCGGCGACCAGCCAGAACACCAGCTCGGCCAGAGGAAGCCCGCTGATCGTGCCGTCGGCGCGCGCCACCACCTTCGCGGTGCGGACCTGGTCGGCGGGGATGGTGGCCACGGTCGTGACGTCGATGCGCGGGCCGGCGGTGAGATCCTCGCCCAAGGCGCGCAGGACGGTGTCCACGTGGGACTCGTGCGGGGCCGTCCAGGGCAGTGTGAACTCGGATCGGGCCCCCGGGTCGGGGGCCGGTCCGGCGAGCGGGAGGGAGATGGAGTCGAGTTCGGCCACGAGGGAGGCCGGGAGCGAGGGTCGCCGCTCCTCGTCGGTGGTCACGGTGATGTCCCCTTCTTCCAGTCGGACGATCACGGGTCGCGTACGCGACCCTGGTCGGGGTTCGGGCGCGTCGGAGCGCTGGTGGGATCCCCGGCTCTCCTCACGCCCCAGGGCGGCCGCGGCCACGAGGCGGGCCACGGTGAGCAGGTTGGTGGTCTCCCAGGCGGCCGTGTCGGGGACGGCCGGCCCCGGCTCCACCGCGAGGGCCTCCAGTTCGTCGACCAGGGTCCGCAGCCCTCCCCCATCGCGCAGGACCCCGGCGTGCCGGGACATCAGGGTTCTGACACGGGGTGCCAGCGAGGGCGAGGCCAGTGTGACGGTGGACCCGGTCGTGACGGCCGAGGTCGGAACGGCGCCGGGCTCGGTGGCGAGGCGGGCCGCGATCCGGTCGGCGTACACCAGCCCCTCCAGGAGGGAGTTGGAGGCCAGGCGGTTGGCCCCGTGCACACCGGTCCGGGCGACCTCGCCCACGGCGGACAGGCCGGGAACGCCGGTGCGTCCGTCGACGTCCACCTCCACGCCTCCGGAGGCGTAGTGGGCCGCGGGGGCGACCGGGATCGCCTCGGTCAGGGGGTCGATGTCGTGGGCCCGGCAGGAGGCGAGGATCGTGGGGAAGCGCCGTTCCCAAGTGACCCGACCGAAGTGACGGGTCTCCAGGTAGACGTGGTCGGTGTTCTGCTCCGCCATCACCCGGGCGATGGTGCGGGCCACCACGTCACGAGGGGCGAGGTCGGCGAGTTCGTGCACGCCCCGCATGATCCGACGACCCTCACCGTCGACCAGGTAGGCACCCTCACCGCGCAGCGCCTCGGAGATGAGGGGCTGACGACCGCGCGCCTCCGCTCCGAGCCACAGCACGGTGGGGTGGAACTGGATGAACTCGAGGTCGCGCAGGCGGGCTCCGGCGCGGGCCGCCAGGGCCGGACCGTCTCCGGTGGACACGGGAGGGTTGGTGGTGGCGGCGAAGATCTGGCCCATGCCACCGGTGGCCAGGACCACCTCGGAGGCCAGGACCGAACCCACACCGTCGCGTTCGCCCTCGCCCATGACGTGCAGGGTGACCCCTTGGACCCGGCCGGTATCGGGGTCCCTGAGCGTGTCCAGGGCCAGGGCGCGCTCGACGATCTCGATCCGCTGCTCCTCACGGACCGCGTGGACGAGGGCACGCTGGATCTCGGCCCCGGTGGCGTCGCCGCCCGCGTGAGCGACCCGGTCGGCGCGGTGGCCGCCCTCACGGGTCAGGGAGAGGTCCCCGTCGTCGTCACGGTCGAACTCGGCGCCCACGCCGATGAGCCAGCGCAGGGCGTCCGGGCCCTCGGTGGCCAGGAGGTTGACCGCGAGCGGGTCGCACATCCCCGCCCCGGCCATGTGCGTGTCGACCATGTGGGCGACCGGACCGTCCTCGGGCGCCATGGCGGCGGCGATCCCGCCTTGGGCGTAGGCGGTGGAGCCGGTGGACAGCCGGTCCTTGGTGACCAGGACGACGCGGCCCGTGTCGGTGCGTTGGACGTAGCGCAGCGCGGTGCTCAGGCCCGCGATGCCCGAACCGACCACCACCACGTCGGTGTGGAGGGCCCATCCGGGTTCGGGGGCGGGGAGGCGGGTCTGTCTGTCAGAACTCATCCGGGGTCTCTTTCGCGCGTCACCGCCGAAGGTCCGGGAGGGGTGACCACCGGGAACCTCGATCGGAGGGTTCGTCCGGGCGTCCCGTCGACGTCCGGGTCCGGGGACGGGCCCCGGGAACCGCACTGCTACAGGGTCACCGACACGTTGTCGATGAGTCGGGTCGCCCCCACACGGGCGGCGACGGCCAGGACGGCGGCCCCCCTGTGGTCGGCGGGCGCCTCGGCGAAGGTGGCGGGGTCCACCAGGGCGAGGTAGTCGGGTTCCACCGGGGGTGTGGCGCGGGACGCCTCGTCGAGGACGGCCCGGGCGGCGGCGCGTACCGCGTCGGCCCCCGCGTCGGCCGCGTCCGCCCCGGCGCGCAGGGCCCGGGAGAGCGACAGGGCGCTCGCCCGCTCGGCGTCGTCGAGGTAGACGTTGCGGCTGGAGGAGGCCAGGCCGTCGGGGTCGCGCAGAGTGGGCGCGCCCACGATCTCCACCGGCAGGTTCAGATCGACGACCATGCGGCGGACCAGGGCGATCTGTTGGGCGTCCTTCTCGCCGAAGACCGCCAGGTCGGGGCGGACCAGCTGGAAGAGTTTGGTGACCACCGTGAGCACGCCGGTGAAGTGCCCGGGACGCGAGGCGCCTTCCAGACGTTCCCCCATGGGGCCGGCGTCGACGGTGACCATCTGCTCGGCGGGGTACATGGTCTCGACCTCGGGGGCGAAGACCACGTCGACCCCCTCCTCGCCGCAGACGGCGAGGTCGGCCGGCAGGTCGCGCGGGTAACGGTCCAGGTCCTCGCCCGGACCGAACTGGAGCGGGTTGACGAAGACACTGACCACCACGGTGTCGGCCTTCTCCCGGGCCAGACGCATGAGGGTCCGGTGCCCTCCGTGCAGGGCTCCCATGGTGGGGACCAGGGCCGTCCGACCCCGGCCGTCGAGCGCCCGGCGCAGCTCCGCCGGGGTACGCGCGACGAGGGGGCCCTCGGTGGTGGGCCGCTGCGGCGTGGCGTCGGTCATCGGTCTCTCCGTGATGGTGTTCTGCGATCGCGCGCGTTCGGCGCGCGTGGGTCGGATGCCCCGGTTCAGCGCCGCAGGACGTCGAGCAGACGCGCGGCGTCCTCGGGCTTGAGCAGCCCCGCGTTGATGGCGAGGTCCGCGGTGAGCCGGGCGAGTTCGACGTAGCTCGCCACGCTCTCGGGCGCGTTCTCCCGTAGCTGCTCGATGTGGCCGGCGACGGTTCCGGCGTCGCCGCGCAGCACCGGGCCGCTGAGTCCGTGGATGCCCAGGCGCAGGGCGTTGTCCAGGGCCGCGCTCAGCATCGGGGCGAGCACTCTTCCGGGTTCGGGGACCCCGGCGGCGGAGAGCAGGGAGGCGCTGTCGGCGACGAGGGTGACCAGATGGTTGGCGCCTCCGGCGAGGGCCGCGTGGTAGAGGGTGCGCTTGTCCTCGGCGATCCACACGGGTTCGGCGCCCATCTCGACCACGAGGGCCTCGGCGATGGGGCGCAGCTGGTCGGGCGAGGTGACCCCGAAGGCGCAGTTCGCCAGTCTTTCGACGTCCTCTTCGCGTCCGGTGAAGGTCATCGCCGGGTGCAGGGCCAGGGGGAGCGCCCCCGCGATGGTGGCGGGCGCCAGGATCCCGTAGCCGTGCGCTCCACTGGCGTGGACGAGGATCTTGCCGCGCAGGTCGACACCGGTCCCGGCGAGCCCCTCCACGAGATCGGGGAGGGCGTCGTCGGGGACGGTCAGCAGGACGAGATCGGCGGCCTCCACGACCCGAGCGGGTTCGAGGATCCGCGCGGTGGGGAGACGACGCTCGACCCGGGCCACCGACTCCTCGGAGACGGCACTGGCCGCGACGACCTCGTGTCCGGCCCGGCTCAGGGCGACGCCGAGGACGGAACCGACACGACCGGCCCCGATGACGCCGATCCGCAGCCGCGCCGGGCGCTCCTGTGTCGTCTCCATGTGCTCCGTGTCCTCCCCTGATCCGGCACGGCCGTGACTCCCGCGCCGTGGTCTGAGCACACGATAGCCCTCCCGGCCCGGTGACCTGCCGGCCCGCCCCCGGACACACGAGAACGGGGGCGGGCTCGAAGCCCGCCCCCGTTCCGTCCCTCGGTCCGCCCGTCCGCCTCGCGGTGGCGTTCGGGAGGCACCGGTCCCGGGCCGCCGTTCAGGGGTACGGGGAGGCGACCCGGTCTCCGGTTCCGGTCCGAGGTCAGTGCTGGATGATCACCCCTGCGTTGTAGCAGGAGGCCAGGGACTTACCGAGCACGGCGTTGGCGTTGCCGCAGCCCTCGTTCTCGGCTTCGAAGTCCTTGATGTAGGTGTTGTTCCCACTGGCGTTGGAGCCCCAGGCTCCAGGGTGCGCCGCGGCCGGCGTGGCGGAGAGGATGACCCCGGCGGAAGCGAGGGTCAGGGCACCGACTGCGAGCGTCTTCTTCAGCACTACGTGTCTCCTTAGCCGTCCGGTCGGGGGGACCGCCGGACTCGCGGTGTTCCTCCTCGACGTCATGGTGACGCCGAGGAAGAAATTACCGACGAACGGCGCCGGAGAACATGCCTTGAGCTGCATCGATCACAAGAAATCCACACATGTTCACACTGAGTGTCCGATTCCTCGGGCTCCGATGCGGACAAAGGGAGAGACGTCATCTCATGTCCCTGTGCGCAGCGTCACCGCTTTTCGAGGTTCCAGACCCGCGACAATCCCGATTGTGGACGGCCGGTCCGTTTCCGCTCGAACACGGGAAAGGCGCCATCCCGTTCGCACGGAATGGCGCCTCACACGGAAAGCTCTCGGACCCCTATCGGAGGGACCGGTCGGGACGTCTCCGACCGGCGTTCGTTCGATCGGGCCGAGCCGCCGCGGCTACTACCAGTTCTTCACGGTGGCGCCGGAGTCGATGCAGTTGGCGCCGGAGACGCCCAGGATGGCGATGGAGTTGCCGCAGACGTTGATCGGCACGTCCAGGTCGGCGACGAGCTGGTTGCCGCCCAGGATCGAGCCGTTGCCGGAGGTGAACACGTCACTGTTGGCCATGGCCGGGGAACCGGCGAAGAGAACACCGGCGGCGGCAGCGGTGATGGCGGTGGCGGCGAAGGCCTTCTTCAGCATGAGAATCTCCCGTCAGGACCGTTCGGCGGGGGTGCCAAACGGTCGAAACCGTTGACGATGTGTATGACAGTGAACACTCGCCGTGTTCAGTCACCATTTAGCCATACTCAGCCGCCTCGCGTGGCCGGAATTCCGAAGAGATCGCCACCCCTGACCAGGAGAAACCACCCATAGTGAACAGACATGTCGGACATGCAACCCACAACCGGAACCACATCATCCCCTAGATGTGACACACGTCACAATGCCTCTCCGGGGGTGTCACCAGGGGTTTCCTCCGTTTTCTCGTCTTCGGAAGGGGCCGGCCCCCGCTCCGCGCGCATCGTCGCCCGTGTCGCCCACCGTTCCGTTCCCGCCGAAGGCACCCTGGCACGCCTTCCGTACTCGGCCAGGGCGTTCAGGAAGCGTCGCCCCTCCTCGGCGTCCCGGTCCGCGGCCCGCGCGGCCACCGGGCCGGGCGGGGTGTCCACGTCCACCGTGGCCCTCCCCCGCCATCTGGCCAACGGCCCCGCCGACAGCCGCAACGTCTGCATACGCTCCACCGGGACGATCTCCGTCACCCGGCAGAACAGCCCGCGGACGCTCACGAACAGGTGCTCGTCCACCCCCGCCGCGCTCGGCAACCTCTCCCGGTTGACCACCAACGGCACCACGGCCGCCTCGCTCCCCGGGAACATCTCGTTCACCAACGTGAACGCCCGGCTCCTCGGCGCCACCGGCAGCAGGTCGGACGAATCCCCCTGACGGGCCCCCGCGTAACCCGCCATCGTCGCCTCGACCCTGGCCACGCCCAGGGCCCGCCACAGCAGCGGTTCCACGATGCGCACCGCCTGGACCCGGCCCGGCGGGATCGTCTGCATACGACGCTGGAACATGCCGTACCGCAGCCGCAGGCCGTCCGGGGACAACGACGCGTAGAAGTCCGTGTACCGGGCCAACGGGCCCCAGTAGTAACGCAGCAGCCCCAGGGCCAACGGGACCACCGCTCCCAGCACCCCCGCCTCCAGGAACACCACGAACGCCGTGCCCAGCATCAACAACAGGATGAAGGCCAGCAGGATCGGCACCCGGAAGGTGAGCGCGCCCAGCAACAGGGGGAAGGGCAACCGGTAGAAGGGGCGTTCCGGAGCGTCCGGGGAGCGCCCCGGCAGGCCGGCCGCGTGGGCGAGCACCGCCGTCCGCATCCGTTCGGCGAGCTCCCGCGGCAGGTAGTGGAGACGGATCGCGCTCCCGTCCCCGCCCGCCAATTCGATGCGCAGCTCCGCCACCCCGAACACCTGCGTCAACAGGGGGCGGACCACGTCCACCGCCTGGAGCCGGCTGAGCGGGATCTCGCGCGAACTGCGCAGGAACAGCCCCCCGTGCACCACCAGGTGGTCCTCACGGAGCCCGAAGGTGCCGTACCACCAGGAGGGCAGGGCGTAGGCGAGGGCGCCGAACACCACCGCCACCGCCATCAGCAGCACCCAGGCATGGCCGAAGGTGCTCAGAATCGGCCCCACCAGGGCCACGAACACCAGGGTGACCGCGATGACCCGCACCGGAACGATCATCCAGTGCGAACGGAACACACCCGTGGTGACGTCGTCGCCCGGCCTCGGCGGCGGCGGAGGAGGCGCCCCCTGCCCCGGTCGGGGCGGAAGCATCGTCGGGTTCCGAAACGACGGCGGATACGGGAACCCCGCCGGAGGAGGCGGAGGAGGGGTACCGCCTCCGGGCGGCACCCACCCCGGTTCGTGCTGAGGTGGTCCGTGCACTTACAACCCCGTGGAGAAACTCTCGCTGCGCGCCGCGAGCCGGTCGCGCAACTGGACGGCCTCGGACAACGGGAGCCCCACCACACGCGTGTCCGCGGCGCTCGCCGCCGTTCGCACACGCACCGTCGCGATCCCCAACGCCTGCTCCAGCAGGTTCGTGGTGACGTCCACGACCTGCATACGCCCGTAGGGGACCACGACCAGCCGGCGGACCAGAACCCCGTAGGACAGGTACAACTCCGCGGACGCCTCCGCGTACCCCCACGAGCGTTGGGAACTCCCGGCCAGGAACCACAGGGCGACCCCGGCCACCAGCCACAGTCCGAGCCACACGCCGAGCGCCCACATGGGCAGCCCCCACAGGAGCGCGAGCACGCCTCCACCCGCTCCGGCGGCAAGACAGACGGCCACCGACTCCAGACGCAGGTACCAGGCCAACCCTGTCGGGATCCTCCTCCAGGGAACGCCCTCCGGGGCGGCGAAGGCCACGTCCACGGAACGCCGCGGATTCGACGGCCCCGCCTCGGTCTTGGGTGTCGGTTCACTGGTCTCCACGGGCTCAGTCAACCATCAGCGGACGATCCCCGACCAGAACCCGGGGCTCCGGGGGTTTCGGGTCGCGCTCGGGCGAGGCAGGAGACCGGGCGGGTCGGACCTCGGTGCCTAGGAACGGTCCTCGTCGTCTCCGCGGTCCTCGGGGACACGGCAGGCGTGCTCCAGATAGAGGGCCGCGGCCAGCAGCAGCCCCGCGGTGAGGGCGGTGCCCAGGCAGGTCAGGAACACGGCCCGATGGGTGGGCAGGGCGAGGTGGTCGGTGACCGCCAACGCCATGCCCGCGAAGAAGCCCAGGGCGAGTGCGGCGAAGAGCGTGCTGGCCTTGGCCAGGGCCAACAGACGCGCGGCGCTCAGCGGCTCCATGGGTTCGGTACCGGGCTCCCGGCGGATCCGTCGGGACGTGCGCCTGGCCGTGAACGCCTCCGCGAAGGCCAACAGCAGCAGGGTCGGGATGGCCGACCACGGCAGCACCGGAAGCCCGCTCACCGAGTTCGCGACGAACAGCCCGGCGAGGGCCCCGAGCGCCGCCAAGGCGGCCGGGACACGCCACCCCGTAGGGGCGAGCGTGCCCCTGCCGTCGTCGGGCATCAGCGTTCCGCCTCTCCCGGGGTTCGAAGCCTCAGGTCGTCCCTGCGGGTCAGCTCCTGTTCGCCGGCCGTGTCCTCCTCCTCCACGGTGACGAGCAGAGCCGCGACCGGGCCCCGGCCGGGCACGATGGCCGCGGGGTCGGTGTCCAGCCAGGGACGGAGGACGAAGGCGCGCAGGTGGGCTCGCGGGTGCGGAAGGGTCAGGACCGGGTCCTCGTCGACGGTGTCCCCGAAGGCGATCACGTCGACGTCCAGGGTGCGGGGACCCCAGCGGACCTCCCGAACCCTCTCGAAGGCCCGTTCGGCGTCCTGGGCCCTTTCCAGAAGCCCTCGCGCGGTGCCCGGGGTGTCCACGACCAGGACGACGTTGAGGAAGGCCCCCTGTTCGGGGCCGCCCACGGGCGCGGTCTCGTAGACGGGTGAGAGCGCCACCGCCGTCGGGGCGTCCGGTCCGGCCAAGAGGTGGTCCACGGCGCCCTGGAGTGTCGCCCTCCGGTCCCCGAGGTTGGAGCCCAGGGAGAGCACGGCACGTGTCACCATGAGCCCCTCCTTCCCCGTGTGACGGTGACCGACACGTCGGCGAACTCGTGCTCGATGGGGGCCGACGGCTTGTGCACGGTCAATTCCACCCCCTCCACGATCGACTCGCTCATGCACTCGGCGGCGAGCCGTTCGGCGAGCGTCTCGATCAGGTCGACCGGGTCGCCGGTGACGATCGCGACCAACCGGTCGGCGAGCAGACCGTAGTGCACGGTGTCCTCGACGTCATCGGAGGCGGCCGCGGGGGCGGTGTCCAGGTACAGCACGGCGTCGACCACGAAGTCCTGGCCCTCACGGCGCTCGAAGTCGAACACGCCGTGGTATCCCCGAGCCCGCAGCCCGCGGAGCGTGATGCGATCCCGCATCAGTCCTCGACCTCCGCCTCGTCGTCGTCCTCCATCAGGACGGGGGAGGCGTGGTGGGACCACAGGCGCCAGCCCTGGTCGGTGTCGACGAACAGATTGGTGGTGACCACCTGGCCGCCCGCGACGAACCCGGGGCTGCCGTCCTCGGCGGTCAGCACGTTCTCCTCACAGGTCACCATGGCGATGTCACCGCCGACCCCGATGTGGGTCTCGGTGAGGACGTACTGGATGTAGGTGACGTTGGCCATGATCAGGGACCAGGCGCGCATGATCTCGGTGCGACCCCGCAGCAGCGGCCACCCGGGGTTGACGCACACCAGATCGGGGGCCTCGTGCTCCTCGGCCCACACGGTGCGCATCAGGTCGATGTCGCCGTTCTCGATGGCGCTGTAGAACTGGGCGTTGGCCTCGGCGACGCTCTCCATGACCTCCTGACGGGACTTCACAGGCCGCCCCGGTCCATGATCTCGGCGCGTCCTCCGTGGAGGGCCGCCCCGCCGTCGGACCAGGCCGCGGCGACCCGGACGGCGTCGGCGTTGGGGCGGACGTCGTGCACCCGCACCGCCCAGGCCCCCCTGTCCGCGGACAGGGTCGTCAGAGCCGTCGTGGCGGCGTCGCATTCCACGAAGGGGCGCTCCTCCCCTTTGCCGTCGCTCAACAGACGGCTGAGGAAGCGCTTGCGGGAACCGGCGACCAGAACCGGCCGGCCCAGTTCGTGGAAACGTTCGAGTCGGTGGAGCAGCGCCCAGTTGTGCGCCCGTTCGGGACGTTTGGAGAATCCCAGCCCCGGATCCAGAACGATCTGCCCGGGGTCGACACCTGCACTGATCATGGCCTCCATACGGTCGCGGAGCTCATCGAGGACCTCCTGGACGACATCCGTGTACACGGCACGGCTCTCCATGTCATGACTATGCCCACGCCAGTGCATCAACACGTAGGCCACACCGGAAGAAGCGACCAATCGTGCCATCTCGGGGTCGGCCAGACCACCACTGACATCGTTGACCAATACCGCTCCGGCGTCGACCGCGCGTGCCGCGACCTCGGCCCTCATCGTGTCGACGCTGACGGCGACCCCCCGCGCGGCGAGAGCCCGGACGACCGGTTCGACCCTGCGCAGTTCCTCGGACGCCTCCACCCGTTGGGCGCCGGGGCGGGTGGACTCGCCGCCCACGTCGATGATGTCGGCCCCCTCCTCGACCAGGCGGAGTCCGTGTTCGATCGCGCGCCCGGGATCGAACCACGAACCGCCGTCGGAGAAGGAGTCGGGGGTGACGTTGACGACCCCCATGACCAGGCACCGCCCTCGGTCGGGCAGCCCCGGAAGTGTGTGTTTCGGCGCCATGCGCCTCACCCTACGCGTACGACGAGGGGCCGGAAGCACGCGGCTCCCGGCCCCTTCGAAGGTGTTACACGGGTCTCTCCCCGAGAGGCGCTCAGCGCCGGTCGAGGATGAGGCTCATGGCCTCGGCCCTGGTGCGGTCGCTGCTCCGGAAGATCCCCCGGACGGCCGAGGTCACCGTCTGGGCACCGGGCTTGCGCACACCGCGCATGGTCATGCACAGGTGCTCGGCCTCGACCACCACGATCACGCCGCGCGGTTCGAGGTGCTCCATGGTCGCGTCGGCGACCTCGCCGGTCAGACGCTCCTGCACCTGGGGACGGCGGGCGTAGACGTCCACGAGACGGGCGAGCTTGCTGAGCCCGGTGATGCGGCCGTCCTCCCCCGGGATGTAGCCCACGTGCGCCACTCCGTAGAACGGGACGAGGTGGTGTTCGCAGGTCGAGTACAGCTCGATGTCCTTGACCAGGACCATCTCCTCGTGCCCGGCCTCGAAGACCGTGGTGAGCACGTCACCCGGCTTCTGGCCGAGACCGGCGAACTGTTCCTCGTAGGCCCGGGCGACCCGGTCGGGGGTCTCCAGGAGACCGTCCCGGTCCGGGTCCTCGCCGATCGCGATGAGGATCTCGCGGACGGCGCGGGCGACACGCTCGCGGTCCACCGTTCTAGGGGGTAGTTCACTCACGTCTGTTCTCCCTCGTCACCCGTCGAACCCTGGGCCCGTTCCTCGTGCTCGGATCCCCTGACGTCGGATCCGTTGAGCATCGCCAGTTCCTTCTTGGAACGCACCGGAGGCCGGTCGGAGGGCTGACGCTTCCCGTAGCCGGTGTAGGAGCCTCGCGCGGGACGCTTGCCGACCGGCGCGAAGACCTCCAGGACCTCGTCCTTGGTGAGCGTCTCCTTCTCCAAGAGCTGCACGACCAGCTCGTCGAGCACGTCGCGGTACTCGACGAGGACCTCGTAGGCCTCGTCGTGCGCGGACTCGATGAGGCGGCGCACCTCCTCGTCGATGACGGAGGCGATCTCCTCGGAGTACTCGCGGGCGTGCGACATCTCGCGACCCAGGAACGGCTCGCTGTTGGCGGTGCCGAACTTGCGCGCGCCCAGACGCTCGCTCATGCCGTACTCGGTGACCATGTTGCGGGCCAGGTTGGTGGCCTTGTCGATGTCGTTGCCGGCACCGGTGGTGGGCTCGTGGAAGACGAGCTCCTCCGCGGCGCGACCACCGAGCATCATCGCCAGCTGGTCCATCATCTGCGAGCGCGAGGTGAGGAACTTGTCCTCGGTCGGCACCGACATGGTGTAACCGAGGGCGCGACCGCGCGGCAGGATCGTGATCTTGTGAACGGGGTCGGCGTTGGGCAACGCGTGGCCGACGAGGGCGTGACCGCCCTCGTGGTAGGCGATGACCTTCTTCTCACGGTCCGACATGACCCGGGACTTGCGTTCGGGTCCGGCCATCACGCGTTCGATGGCCTCTTCCAGGACGGCGTGCGTGATGACCTTGTTGTCGGCTCGCGCGGACAGCAGGGCGCCCTCGTTGATCACGTTGGCCAGATCGGCACCGGTCATACCGGCGGTCTGGCGGGCGATGACCGCGAAATCGACGTCGTCGGCCATCGGCTTGCCCTTGGAGTGGACCTCCAGGATGTCGCGACGACCGTCCAGGTCCGGGCGGTCCACGACGACCTGACGGTCGAAGCGGCCCGGGCGCAGCAGGGCCGGGTCGAGGATGTCGGGACGGTTGGTGGCGGCGATGAGGATGACCCCGCCCTTGACGTCGAAGCCGTCCATCTCGACCAGCATCTGGTTGAGGGTCTGCTCGCGCTCGTCATGCCCGCCGCCCATGCCGGCACCGCGGTGGCGGCCGACGGCGTCGATCTCGTCGATGAAGATGATCGCGGGGGCGTTGGCCTTGGCCTGCTCGAACAGGTCGCGCACGCGGGAGGCGCCGACACCGACGAACATCTCGACGAAGTCCGAACCGGAGATGGAGTAGAACGGGACCCCGGCCTCGCCCGCGACGGCGCGCGCCAGCAGGGTCTTACCGGTTCCGGGCGGCCCCATGAGCAGAACGCCCTTGGGGATCTTGGCGCCCATCGACTGGAACTTCTCCGGGTTCTGGAGGAACTCCTTGATCTCGTGGAGCTCCTCGATGGCCTCGTCGGCCCCGGCCACGTCCGCGAAGGTGTTCTTGGGTGTGTCCTTGGTGATGAGTTTGGCCTTGGACTTGCCGAAGTTCATCACGCGGGAGCCGCCGCCCTGCATCTGGCTGAAGATGAACCAGAAGATGACGATGATGATGATCAGCGGCAACAGGCTGAAGAGCGCCGTCGTCCAGATGGGCGTCGTGGCGACCGAGACCTGGTAGCCCTTGAGCTCGCTGTCCGGGTCGGACTTGGACTCCTGGAGCTTGTCGGCGAGCTCCAGACCCTGGCCCTCGACCCAGTAGGCCTCGTAGATGTCACCATCGGTCGTGGTCAGCTCGATGCGCTGGTCCCGGTCGATGATCTCGGCCTCGACCACCTTGTTCTGGTCGATGTACTCGACCACGGTGGAGGTGTCGATCTCCTCCGGCTGCGGACCGCCACCGACATCGAACACGCGAAAGCCGATGATGAGCATGAGGGCGACGGCCAGGATCCATATCCACGGGCCGCGGAAAAAACGCTTCAGATTCATGTGAGAGGAACCCTGCCGGCTCCGTCCCTCCTGACCAGGCCGCCCCGCCCCAGAGGAGTTTTCCGAAGCAGGACCTATCGGACACGTGCTCCCTGCGATGACGCCGGGATATTCGACGGTACACCTCGCCGTACCGGGCGGGCGCACCGCTCAGGCCGGACACGGGGCCGTCATGAACGCAACGACGGCATCCGTTCCGTTGTTCCCGAGCCGGCCCGCGGGACCTCGGCGGACACGCGGGCCGGCACGAGACTACTTCTCGTAGACGTGCGGAGCGAGGGTGCCGATGAACGGCAGGTTGCGGTACTTCTCCGCGTAATCCAGCCCATATCCGATGATGAACTCGTTGGGCAGGTCGAAGCCGATGTACTTGACGTCGAGGTCGACCTCGAAGGCCAGCGGCTTGCGGACCATGGTGCAGACCTCGACCGACCGGGGGCCGCGCGAACGCAGGTTGCCCACCAGCCAGGAGAGGGTCAGACCGGAGTCGATGACGTCCTCGACGATCAGGACGTCGCGGTCCTTGATGTCGGTCTCCAGGTCCTTGAGGATCCGCACCACGCCGGAGGACGTGGTGCCGGCCCCGTAGGAGGAGACCGCCATCCAGTCCATCGAGACGGGGGTGTGCAGCACCCGGGCGAGGTCGGCCATGACCATGACCGCGCCCTTGAGCACACCGACGATCAGCAGGTCGCGGCCCGCGTAGTCGGCGTCGATCCGCTCGCCCAGCTCGGCCAGGCGCGCCTTGATCTCTTCCTCGGTGACCAGGACCTTCTCCAGGTCCTCGCCCATGTCCTTCGCGTCCACGCTCACGTCCTCGCTGATGGATTCCCCGTTTGCGGCAACCAGGATAAACGTGCCGAACACGGCGATGGTGCGGGACCGGTGGCCTTCGGTGTCCCGGCTCAGCGCTCGAAGAGGATCCGCCCGGCCGCCCTACGGCCGCGGACCCCGCCGGGCAGGTCGATGTGGGACTGGCCACGCCACTCGGTGACCAGCCGGTCGAGTTCGCGCACGTGCCGGGCGGCCAGGTCGGTGGCGGGACAGCCGGCGTCGAGGGCGGCCGCCCGCAGCACACGGGTGCGCAGAGCGGCCTCGGCCCGCTCCAGCGATGCCACGTCCAGGCCCTCTCCGTCCGATCGGGCCCGCTCGCGCAGTTCGACGGCGAGGGCGTCGAGGGCGTCGGCGTCGTCCCGGAGCATGCCCGCGGTCCTCGCCAGGGCGGCGGTGATCCCCGGCCCCAGCGCCTTCTCCAGGGCGGGCAACGCCTCGTGTCGGACCCGGGAACGGGCGAAGCGGGGGTCGTGGTTGTGCGGGTCCTCCCAGGGGTCCAACCCCATCAGCAGACATGCCCGACGGACCGTGGCCCGGTCCAGCTCCAGCAGCGGCCGGTGATGGACGTCCCCGCGCGCCGCCATCCCGGAGAGGGAACGGGCCCCCGACCCGCGGGCCAGTCCCAGCAGAACCGTCTCCGCCTGGTCGTCGAGGGTGTGTCCGAGCAGGACCGCGGCGGGGGCGTGCGCGCGGGCCGCCGTGTTCAGGGCCCGGTAGCGGGCGCGTCGGGCCGCGGCCTCGGGGCCGCCCGCCCCGGTCACCCGCACGGTCTCGACCATGACGGGCGCCAGCCCCAGTCCGCGCAGGGTCCCGGCCACGGACTCGGCGCGCTCGGCCGAACCCTCCTGGAGCCCGTGGTCCACGGTGACGGCGCCGGCGGTACGCCCGACCCGGGGCGCCTCGAAGGCGAGCGCCCCGGCCAGGGCCAACGAATCGGCCCCGCCGCTGCACGCCACCAGCACGGTGGTGTCCTCGGGCAGGGCACGCAGACCCCGCCGCACCGCCGAACGTACGGCGGCCACGGCGGGGGGAGGCCCGCTCACTCGGTGATGACGGCGGGCCGCACGACCCGCTCGATCCACCGCGAGGGCTGACGGATCTCCTCGATCGTCGGCAGCGTCTCGGGAGAGGTCCACACCTTGTTGAACTCGGCCATACCGACCTGCGCGACCACCTGGCGGACGAAGGAGGCGCCCTCCTCGTACTGCTTCATCTTCAGGTCCATGCCCAGGAGATGTCGCATGATCCGGTCGAGCGGGTTGGAGGTCTCGCGCCGCTTCTGGAAACGGGAGCGGATCCTCTCGACCGAGGGCACGACGTCGGGGCCGACCGCGTCCATCACGTAGTCGCCGTGCCCCTCGGCCAGGCTCATGACCGCGGTGACCCGGTCCATGAGGGCGCTCTGCTCGGGCGTCTGGAAGGCGGTGAGCAGGTTGCCGTCGCCGCCGCGCACCGCGTCGGCGACCGCCTCGCCGGCCTGCCTCAGGCGGTCGATGAGGTCGGAGGCGTCCATCTCCGTGGACAGCAGCAACTCCTGCATGAGCTGCTGGACGTGACCCCGCAGCCACGGCGTGGCCGTGAACTGCATGCGGTGGGTCTCCTCGTGCAGGCAGACCCACAGGCGGAAGTCGCGGGGATCGACGTCGAGTTCGCGCTCGGTGTTGACGATGTTGGGCGCCACCAGGGTCAGTCGCCCGGTCGGCGAGTGTCCGTCGGGGTCCGGCGGCAGGAACAGCTCGTACTGGCCGAGGACCTTTCCGGCCAGGTAGGCCAGGACCGCGCCGAGCTGCACTCCGGTGATCCGGGAACCGACCGCGCCGGCCAGGTTTCCGGCCGGACCGCTGTTCAGCCGGTCGGCGCCCATCTGTTGGAGTACGGGTTCGAGTACCACTCGGAACCCGTCGACGTTGGCTCGAATCCATCCGGGACGGTCCACGATGACCGCGGGGCCCGAGGGTTCGAGGGGGTTCATTCCGGTGAAGTCGCGCACGTGCCCGGCCGCCACGCCGGAGAGCTCGCGCAACTGCGCCACGGCCTGCCGCGCGTCGGACAGGTCCACCTGCGGCCCAGGGCGCACGAGGCGGACACCGGTATTGACGGCTACGTCCCAGTCGATCACAGTCACACCGTCAGCCTACCCACGGAGAACGCGGGGGCACGGGGATCAGGGCTCTATTTCAGGGCAGACCCCGGGTTCTCCCCGAGCCGACCCGAAAACCCGTCGGGGCCCGTGCCCCTCGCGCGTGCGCCCGTCACGAACAGCCGCAGCGGCTCAGCGCGGCGGCGAGCGTGTCGAGTTGAGGGCCGGTCGCCCCTTCGCTGTTGGCCATGAGGGCGAACAGGAACACGTTGCCCTCCTGGTCGTGCACGGTGCCGGCCAGAGTGCTCACCCCGTCGAGGGTGCCGGTCTTGCCCCGGACCATCCCCGCGGCGTCGCTCGAGGTGGAGTACTCGGAGTAGCGTCCGGCCAGAGTCCCGGTCGAGTGCGCGGTGGGCAGTCCGGTCAGGGTGGCGTTGAGCGCGGGGTCCTCCGAGGCCGTCCGGACCAACCGGACCAGGGCCCGAGGGGTGATGCGGTTCTTGGTGCTCAATCCGCTGTTGTCCGACAACCTCACCCCCTCGATGCCCAGGTCCTCCATGACGCGGTGGGTGGCGGCCGCCGCGCCCGGGAAGTCCGGTTCCTCGCCCATCTCCAGGGCGGCGATCCGTCCGAGGGCCTCGGCCATGTTGTTGTCGCTGGCCAACAGCATGAACTCGACCAGGGAGCTCACCGGAGCGGACTCCGCGGAGGCGATGGGCTCTCCCACGGAGTCGGCCTCGTCGGGTTCCCCCTCGACGGTCAGCCCGGCCAGCTCGAGCTGGTCGGCGAAGGCCTCGGCCGCGGCCTTGGGCGGGTCGGGAACGCGGGTGGACACGTCCGGGTCGACCCGGCCCTGGTCGACGAGCAGGGCGTGGATGGTGGCGGTGCTGCCCTCGGTGACGTAGTTGGGCTTCCAGCCCGGACCGGTGTCGGGACCGGTGAAGAGGGAGTCGTCGTATCCCACGGTGACCGTGTCGAGCCCCAGACCCGCGAGGGCGGCCGCGGTGTCCTCGGCGAGCTCCTCCAATGTGGCTACCTGCGGGTAGGCTGCTGAATCGGCCGTGACGGTCAAGGTCGCGTCGCCCGCGCCTCGGAGCACCACTCGGTTCTCCGCCGGATCGAGATAGACCTCGGTGTGGAGCACGTGGTCGGGGCCGACCGCGTTCAGAACGGTGACGGCCGTGGCGATCTTGGTCGTCGACGCCGGGGTCACCGGGGCGTCCGCGTCCCGTTCGAAGAGGGTGTCTCCGGTGAGGCCGTCGACCACATAACCGGAGAGGCCGTCCTCGAGCCCGGAGGATGACATGGGATCATCGAGGATGTCCGCGATCCGTTCCGGATCCGCCGGAGTCGGGGCCGTGGTCTCCACCGCCGCCGCGCCATCGGCACGTGTGACGGGATTGGGCACCGCCGGAAGCGGTCGTGCCTCGATCACGTCCAGGGCGACGAACCCGGTGATCAGCACGAATATGTTGAGCAGGGCCAGCGCGAGGAACGCCTCGCCTCGTACCCGTCGCACCCGGGGCACCTGCCCTTCCTTCGGTGTCGCGGCCTGACGTTGTAGTTATACGGCGACATTAGTCGCATTGGGAGCCGAGATCAGCATGGAATTCGACGTTACGATCGAAATCCCCAAGGGGGAACGCAACAAGTACGAGGTGGACCACAAGACCGGTCGTATCCGTCTCGACCGCATGCTGTTCACCTCCACCACCTACCCCGCCGACTACGGTTTCGTCGACGGGACTCTCGGAGAGGACGGGGATCCTTTGGACGCCCTCGTCCTGCTGAAGGCTCCGACCTTCCCGGGCTGCCTCATCCGCGCGCGCGCCATCGGCATGTTCCGTATGCGCGACGAGGCCGGTGGTGACGACAAGCTGCTGTGCGTTCCGGCGACGGACCCGCGCATGGAGCACCTGCGTGACATTCACCACGTGAACGAGTTCGAGCGTCTCGAGATCGAGCACTTCTTCACCGTGTACAAGGACCTGGAGCCCGGCAAGTCCGTCGAGGGCGCCAGCTGGGTCGGTCGTCACGAGGCCGAGCAGGAGATCATCGCCTCGGTGAAGCGTGCCGAGGAGGCCGGCGTGCACGGCGACTCCTCGCACATCACCTCGTGACCGGTCGCCGCGCCTGTCTCGGCACCCGGTGAGTTCCGGCGGGTCGGAGTGTTCCCGGGGGCGAACGCCCTCGCACGAGCCCTCCGACCCACCGGATCCGACCTCCTAGTCGGCTCCGGTCAGGAAGAGCACCAGCAGCGCACCGGAGAGCATGAGGACCAAGGGGACGAACACCGAGACCGACGTGCGGGCCAACACGTCGCACGGCCCCGGCCCCAGAGGGAAGCCCTGATCGTCGAACCGGCCCGCCCGGACCGCCACGTGCGCCCGATACCCGTCCAGCTCCGGCCCGTTCATCCCGTTGAGCACCAGGACGCGGACCAGGTCGTCCCCTCTCGAAGAGACCGTGTGCTCCGGAGGACGATCCCCCCAGACACAGTCGCGATGACGCTCGCACTCCGTCTCGGCCAACGCGTGCAGCCACTCCCCCAGCCGACCGTCGTCCACCAGTCGCACACTGTGCGCCCGAGCGACGATCAGAGTGTCCCGAAGCACGACGTGCGCGGCGTCGCGATCCCCCAGGTTCCGGAGACAGTGCCGGTAGAGCTCCTCCCCGTACGCGTCGAGAAGCCACGCGTAGACCTCACCCGTCGGGGTGGGTCCGGAACGCAGGGCGTGGAGGAGGTCCCGGTCCGTCATGAGTTCAGAATCTACGCCGCGCGCCCCGTGAAGCCGCCCGGTTCTCCGAAAGACGCGTCCCCCTCCCCCTCGGCCGTACGCGTCGTCCGTCGAAGGGGGCCCTTCGCCGCCGGGGACCTCAGTCGTCATCGGGAGGCCGCCGGGGTTCCGGTCCTCGCGGCGGGTCGTGCGGCCCCTCCCTGTGGACGGATCCGTCCCGGGAACGTTCGTCCGTGAAGAGCAGCCCCGCGTACCTGGTTCGCAGCCACAGCAGCACGTAGGTGAGCACGGCCAGGAAGGAGACCAACAGAGCGGCCTCCGGCCCCAGGAACCCCAGGGCCATCACGCCGGCGGCGACCACCACCAGGGCACGCACCAGCACACGCGCCCACCGGCCCTGTACCTCGGGGGTCAAGGCTGCCCTCTGGGAACGGACGGCTGCACTGCCACTCCTGTCGCTACGGCTGTACTGGGAAGTGGATCCCGGGGCGACGAGAAGGCCGCTCTCTCGGGTTCCACATGTCACCACCACGGGGCCCGCGCCGCAACACGCCCGGGATGTCTCCGCGGTGAGCGGTTCGACACGCGTGATTCCCGGCGTTCGCTTGACGCACCACCGGCTTTGCTGGTCTGCTTACCTCCATGTATCCGCGCACCCGCACCAACGCCATGGCTCGTACGGCCCCCTTCGGGGCCTCCTGCCTGCCGGCCTGTGCGGCGTGTCCGTGTTGTCGTCGCTGAGCCGCGCCACCGGGGTCCACATCGTTCGACCCCGCACGACCGACCTGTGAACGGCCCCCGCCTTTCGGTGTGAGACGGCCGTGAACGGAGTCCACTCGGGTGACGCCCCTCTCCGGACGCGCGTTCGGAGAGACCACCCTCACCGCCTCGGAGCCCTCGTGGCCCCATGACGACATCTCCACGGCCCTTCCTCACGCGAAGCGCCGTGTACACGTGAAGGATCCTCTCACGATGCCCCAGCAGTCCTCCGCGCCGACCGCCGATCGTCCCACCGCCGTCGGGCACGCTCCCCGGCCTCGCACCGCGCCCGTCTCCCTGGACGGGATCGGCGACGTCGTCGACGCCGGACGTTCCTCCGGCTACGCCCACCTGGACGCGCGCGGGCTTCCGACGCTCGGACAGGTGGTCACCGCCGCACGCGCCGCGGCGGCCTCGCTCCACCGACCCACCCTGTGGCCGAGCCGTCGTGGGAGCTGGCAGCCCGCACCGCGCTCCACCCGCCGTCGGGTCGGGGGACGATTCCGGGTGACCACCGTAGCCCTCGAACCGAACGGGTTCGTCCCCGGCCCCGTCCCGCGCTCCGAGGGGCCGCACGCGCTGGAGGTGCTGTGCCTGGTCAGGGGGCGCGCCCACCTGATCGCCGCCGAAACCGACGGACGGATGCTCTCGGCCACCGAACTGGCCATCGACCGGGCCCGTGTGGTGGGCGGTGGTGGCGGGGAACGTCGGCACCTGGTGAACACGGGGGACGAGATCGCGGTGCTGGTCCGGGTCACGGCCTGAGGCTCCCGCCTCCGGCTCACTCATCGTGGGACTGTTCCGTGCCTGCCCGGCGCAGCGCGCGATCCACGACCTCGATGGAGCGGAGGAGCGCCGCGGTCCGGCGCCCTTCGGCGAGGTAGGCCTCCATGACCTGGTCCAACGCGTGAGGAGGCAACCGGTCGCGCAGGTCGACACGGGCCGTACGGTAGCCCTCCCGCGTGGCGTCCAAGGTGGCCGACACGTAGTGCCGGACCAGGCGGGAGAGGGCCACGGGGTGGCGTCGCAGCACTCCGTGTAGCCGGTAATCGGCCGGCACCTGGTCGAAGAGCCATTCCAGGGCCGTCTGCTCGAAGGAGTCCGACCCGGGTGGGTGCACACTCGCGGGCCAGTCCGACGTCAGGGACTGATCGGGCATACCGGACAGCATACCCATTGCTCGAACGTGTGTTCGAGGGTTCGAAGGGTCGGATCAGTCCGATTCCGCCGTCTCCGACGAATCCTCCTCGCCCGCCTCACGCCTCTCCAGTTCCACCCGGAGCGCGTACTCGGCGGCGTCCACGGCCGCCCGCGCGGTGATGGCATTGGTATGCGCCCGGTCCACCTCGTCCAACAGGATGCAATCGAAGGCCACACGAGCGTCGTGGACCGCGGCTTCCAACTGACGTGACGCTTCTTCCAGACTCATGTTCCCTTCCCTCCCCAGAACTCGCCCTTCGCACACACCCGCATCGAACACCACGAGTGAGAACATCGTTCCCAAGGGTCACCTCGGCCTCTTCCGAGGAGGCTTCGGACACCACCACGCCGGGTAGGCCACCGGCACCGCACGACACCGTCCCCAGGAGCGAACATGGTGTATCTCATCCTCGTCCTGCTCGCCGTCTGGCTGATCCTCGCCATCCTCGGCACCCTGATCAAGGGGCTGTTCTGGTTGGCGGTCATCGGCGCGATCCTCTTCGTCGCCACCGCGATCTGGGGCTGGCTCCAGAACCGTTCCAGGACCTGAGCCGCCCGCTCAGGACTCCAGGGCGGGGCGACCGCCCTCGTCCAGACGCCGAAGGGCCCGCCGGGCGCGCTCCTCGTCCCCGTCCAGGTGCGGCCGGAGCAGCCTGACCGCCTCGTCGGCGCGGTCCAGGGCGACCAGATTGCGCGCACGCTCACGAAGCCCGGAGGGGAGTTCGTCGACCCCTCGGTCGGCGGGCACGTAACCGCCCACGTGCGGGCGCGGGACCTCCGCCGGCGGCGGCTCGGGTTCGGCGACCTCGCTCCGCGGCTCCATCCGGGCGAGCACCTCGCGCAGGACGTAGGATCCGCCGGCCAGAACGACCACCGCGCCCATCAGGGCGAACAGCATGAACATCAGGCTCATAACGCCCACCTACCCATACTTCGGACACAGCAGGCACAACACCTGTTCACGCGGGGTCATCATTCCGCCAAGGCGCTCCCTGCCCCGTCCTCCCCGGGGACATCCTCCGGGAGCAGCGTCTGCAACTCCTCCAGGTCCAGGACCCTCCCCGAACGGACCCACCCCTCGATCCGACGTGCCTGACGGGCCGCGCACGCCTGGAACAGCGCGCGCACCTCATGCCCGTTGCCCGCGGCGAACCGCTCGGAGCACGCCTCGATCGCCTCCGCCACCACCGCACGGGTCCTCTCCGGAACCGCGAGATCGACCTCCTCCGCGACGCCCACGAAGATCCTGAGCAGCTCCTCGTCCGTGTACGAGGAGAACCCCACCACCGCGCCGAACCTCGCCTCCAGATCGGGATGGTCGGACAGGAACGCGCGAGCCCCCTCCTCGGCACCGCACAGGACCACCACCACATCGTCGTGGTGTTCGCCCATGAGCTCGACGAGCGCGCCGGCCGCCTCCTCCTCCCCGACCACGTCGTGCGCGTCCGTGATCAGGAGCACCCCGCCGTGCGCCAGGTCGAAGGCCTCCCGGGCCCGCCGTGAGACCTCGCCCCGCTCCACCAGCTCCCCGGCGCGAAGACGCACCGGCCGCCCACGCGACGTCAGGCCCAGAGCCGCCAACAGCTCCGCGTAGATGCCGGCCACCGTGGTCCGCCCGGTCCCCCGCTCCCCCAGGAAGACCAGGTGACGTGAGGGCCCACCACCCGCACGGCCCGCCGTCAACAATCCGGCCAACCTCCCCGACAGGGCGTCCTTGACGTCGGACATCCCCACCATGGCGTCCAACCCCGCCATCAACGAGGCCACCCGGCCCCCGCCCCGACCGGAGGCGCCGCCCGCGGCGGCGGCGGTGGCGCTCTCCAGGTCCTCGGCCCGGAAGCGGCTCAGATCGTCCACGGTCGTGTAGCCGCCCTCGGCGATCCGCTCCGAGTGGGCTCGGATCGCCCCGTCCAGAACCCTGCGCACCTCGCGGCCGTTGTCGAAGGCCTCGTCCTTCATCCGCCGCCGGAAATGCTCGACCAACAGCTCGCGCACCCCCTCGCCCAGGGTGCGGCCCCGCTCCCCGGCCTCCCCCGCGAAGATCCCCATGAGCTGCTCGGGAGAGTAGTCCTCGAACTCGATCGTGCGCGCCACCCGCTCCCGCAGCCCCGGCGAGGCCTCCAGGAGTTCTCCGAGTCGATCGGAGTGCCCGGCCAGGACCAGGACGAACCCCTTTCCCGGCTCCGACATCGCCCCGACCAGGGTGTCGACGACCTCCCGGCCGTGCGGATCGGACTCCTCCGGCTCCTCCTCGACCAATGCGTGCGCCCCGTCCACGAACAGCACACCGCCGCGCGCCCGCTCCACCGCCTCCAGGACCCTGGTCCGGGTCCCGCCCTGGTACTCGGCCACCAGGTCGGGGCGGGCCACCTCCACGAACGGGCCCCGCTCCAGGCCGCCCAGGGAGCACAGGATCTCCCCGTACAGCCGGGCCACGGTGGTCTTGCCGATCCCCGGCGGGCCCGCGAGCACCAGGTGACGGCCGACGTTCAACGCGGGCAGACCGGCGGCCACACGCTTGGCGCTCACCCGTTGCAGGTCGACCAGGGCCCGCACCTCCCGCTTGACCCGCTCCTGCCCCACCAGCGCGTCCAACTCGGTGAGCAGGGACTCCAGCGAGCGTTCCCGGTCCCGTACCGAGCCCTCCCCGACACCGCCGAGTATCCGCCCCGGACCCGTGGCCGCGCCCCTCGTCCCCCGGACCACGACCCGATCGCCGTCGCCGCCCCGGTTCCCGCCGAAGGTGGTGTCCTCCAGATAGACCGAGGCGTCGTCGGCGGCCCACAGACCCGAGTCGTCGTTCCCGGAGACCGTGCACCGCACCAGCCGGACCCGACCACCGTCCTCGACCATGAGCCCGTCCCCGCGCCCATCGCGGATCGCGGTGTCCTCCAGCGCCGCGACACCGCCCGCGCCCACCCGTACACCGCGCTCACCACTGCCGGACAGGGTGGAGGAGCGGACCGTGACGTACCCTCCCTGGACGTAGACCGCGTCCTCTCCGCACTCGGACAGGTCGGCGTCCACCAGACGTACCTCGGTGCCGTCGAGGATGTTCAGCCCGTCCTCCCGGGCCTCGCGCAGCACCATGCCGCGCACGGTGATCGTGGCGTCCTCACGGCTGTGGATCCCCGAACCCACCTCATGGCCGACGATGTCCTCGAAGACACCGCCACCGCCCACGACGATGGCCATCGGTCCGTGCCAGCGGCTGACCCGCAGATCGCTCACCTCGAACCGCGAGCGGACCGACGCGATCGCGCCCCGCCCCTCCTGCGTGCTCTCGGAGACCGACATACCGGAGACCGACACCCTGGCGCCGTCCGCCACCAACAACGCCGCCTTGCCCACGCCCGAGCATCGAACGTCGGTGAGGGCCGCCTCACCGCCGTCGACGAGAACCGCGTCGGCCGCCGCCCCGGTCACCGTGAGGCCGTGCACGGTGAGCCTTCCGCCCTCGATCGCCAATCCGGTACGGGTGGAACCGGTGATCTCGCAGTCGTGCAGCACGCTCTCGGAGTCTCCGTGGACGAAGAACGCGTCCGTGCCCTCCTTCCGCGGCGCCTCCACCACCAGCCGGGTGAAGCTCGCGCGGGAACGCTCGTACACCCGGACCGGCCAGTCGCGGGCCCCGGTGACGCGCACGTCGGTGAACTCCGGGGTGGCGCGGTCGCGCACATAGATCCCGCCTCCGTCGACCAGCGCGCAATCGGACACCTCGGGCGAGGCCCCCGAGACGTAGAGGGTGTGCCAGTCGTCGTGGGCCCCGGTGAAGATCGTCCCGCTGATCCTCGGAGAGCACTCCCCTTGGACCGCGATCACCGCCTTGGCGAAGTAGCAGTCGCGCACCGACCCCTCTCCGGAGTCCCACAGCAGTCCGCTGTCCTCGAAACGGCAACCGACGAGCTCCGCCCGCGCGCCCACGACGTTGACCCGTCGCGGCGCGGTGAAGACACAGTCCACCGCCCGGAGCCGGGCTCCCTCCTGCGCGTACAGGGGCGGATAGTCGTCCGAGGAACTGCGGACACCGATGCCGTGGATCTCCAGATGGCCGCCTTCGTGCACGTTGAAGACGTTGGTCTCATCGGCCGCGCTGACGGTGACCGTGCCCGCCCCTTCGGCGGGCACCACCACCACATGCCGCAGCACCCCGATGACCTGGGGCTCCACATAGTCGCCCGGGTCCACCCGCAGGTACAGGTCCGAACCCGCGTAACGAGGGTCCCGGATCACCTGCCCCAGGGAGGAGACCGAGGCGGGGTCTGACTTCGAGACGCGGACCGTGATCATCTCCATCGACTCCCAAGGGGGTAGCGGCCGCCACGCCGCGCCAGAGGGTCTGCGATATGTACCGTATCCACCTCAGAGACGGGGAATCCGAGACGACGCACCCCCTTGTGGCCAGGGTCGGTCAGAATCCGTCGCGCCCGTGGCCCCGGCTTTCGGAGAACACCCCGTCCTCGATCTTCGTCTCGGTTCCCGCCGGGCCGATGGCGCCGTGGTCCCGTCGTCGGCGATGGCGCGGCGGAGCGTAGCGTCGTAGAGCTCCCGGGAGGTGGCGCCGATGCGCCATGCACCGTGGCGTCCGCCGGTGTCCCGGGGGCCGTCGCCGTGCGACCGCCCCCGGAAACGCCTCAGGCCCGTCCGGGTGTCCCGGACGGGCCTGAGAGGGCCGAGCCGCCTATCGGAATCGAACCGATGACCTATTCATTACGAGTGAATCGCTCTGCCGACTGAGCTAAGGCGGCACGTCGCCACGTGTCGCACGTGGCGAAGCAGGAACCAGTCTAGCGCCTTCGGAGAGTGGGGCGTACACCCCGGCCGAACGGAGACGGTCCCCCGATGCCGCCTCGTCAGCCCGCGAGGGCCGCGGCGCAGACCCCGCCGTCCTCAGGCACGGACAGCTCCAGCAGGTAGCCGTCGACGATCTCGTCCACGCAGTCGTCGCCCATCCGGTAGCCGGTGTGGCCATCGCCGTCCCGGGTGACGAGGAAACCCGACTCCAACTGATCGGCGAGCGCCTCCGACCAGGCGTAGGGGGTGGCCGAATCGCGCGTGGTCCCCAGCACCATGATCGGATCGGCGCCGGCCGCGTTCAGCTCGGCCTGCGGGGCCACCGCCTCCTCCGGCCAGAAGGCGCAGGGCAGAGCACCCCAGGCCAACGTCGGGCCGAAGACCGGGGACTCCTCGCCCGCCAGGGCCGCCGCCTCCGCGTAGGCCTCCAGCTCGCGCGGTGCCGGAGAGTCCGAACAGTTCACCGCCATGAGGGCCGCCGTGGAGTTCTCGTACTCGGCACGGTCCCCGCGCCCGTAAAGGTCGTCGCCGAGCAACAGCAGGCCGGTACCGTCCCCGCCCTCCATCGCGTCGGTGAGCGCCTCCCGCACCCGCGGCCACCAGCTCTCCGTGTACAGGGCCGCGAGCACACCGAGCTCGGCGCGGGCCTTGTTGAGCTCACGCCCGTCGTCCGTGGCGGTGTCCAACGGTTCGACGGCGACCTCGTCCAGGAAGGCCTCCAGGTTCGCGATGCCCTCCTCGACCGTGTCGCCCCGCTCACCGATCGGGCATTCCGCCGTTCCCAGGCAATCCTCGACGAAGGCCCTGAGCGCGGTCTCGAAACCGGTGGCCTGTTGAACGCTGACGCTCAGCTGGTCCTGGCTCGGGTCGACCGCTCCGTCGAGGACCAGCGCGCGTACCCGATCGGGGAACTGTTCGGCGTACTGCGCGCCGATGTGGGTGCCGTAGGAGGCCCCCAGGTAGGTCAGCCGGTCGTCGCCGAGCAGCGCGCGCAGCAGGTCCATGTCCCGGGCGACGTCGGCGGTCCCCATGTTGCGCATGAGGTCGGGCGCGTTCTCCTCGCAGGCCTCGACGAACGACCGGCTCGTGTCCTCGATCTGCTCCAGGCCCTCGGGGCTGAGGTCGGCGAGGTCGTCGGCGCCCCGCCCGGTGCCGTAGTCGGTACCGAGAAGGTCGTCGATCTCCTCGGTGTCCAGACAGGTCAGAGGTGTACTGCGGCCCACACCCCGAGGGTCGAAGCCCACCACGTCGAAGTTCGCGCGCACGGCCTCGCTCACGGTGTACGGAGAGTGATCGACGAAGTCGTATCCGGATCCCCCCGGACCACCGGGGTTGACCACCAGGGACCCCAGGGCCTCGTCCCCGGTCGCGGGGACGCGCTTGACCGCGATCTCGATCCGTTCCCCATCGGGGGCGTCGTAGTCCATCGGCACTTCGAAGACCGCGCATTCACTGCCGGGAAGGCCGCTCTCGCACTCCTCCCAGGCGAGTTCCTGCTCGGTGAACTCCACGGGCGCCCCGCCGTCCTCACCTGCCGTGTCCCCACCACCGAGACCACATCCGGAGAGCAGCACCGCTCCGGCGAGCAGTGTCGCCCCCACACGCACCCTGGCACCCACCCGTATCCGCCTCCACTCGTCGTCGTGCCCCGATTCTCGCGGATCGGGCCGATACCCGGCCCCTGGGGCCGCGGTGTTCAACCCGCCAACAGGGCGGAGGTCATCGCCTCCATGGCGATCTGCGGATGCACGTTGGCGGCGATCCGCTCACGACAGGCCATGATCGCGTCGATACGGCGGAGCGTGGACTCCGGGGTACCCGCGCGGGCGATCCGCTCCAGGTCCCCGGAACGTTCCCCGGTGGACAGCTCCACGGTGGCCCCGAGTTGGAGGGCGAGCACGTCCCGGTAGAAGGCCGCCAAGTCGAGCAGGGCCCGATCGTAGGAATCGCGTTTGATCCGGGTGGCCCGACGTTTCTGGCGCTCGTCCAGGTCCTTGAGGGCACCCGCCGCGCCCCGGACCGCCTTGGCCACCCCCTTACCGGTGGAGCCCTCGCCGAAGGCCGCCTTGAGCTCGTCCTTCTCCTTCTCGTTGAGGGCCGTGGTGAGCGCCTTGGACTCCTCCTCGGCGATCTCGTACAGCCGGGCGGCCGCGGTGACGCAGGCACCGAGCCCGTCGAGCCTCGCCGGGATGGCCAGCACCTCCTCACGGCGGCGACGCGCCTCCGGGTCGGTGGCGAGCTGCCGCGCCCGGTCCATACGGCCGGCCGAGGCCCGGGCCGCCGATTCGGCGGTGACGGTGTCCACGCCCTCGCGCATGACCAGGGCGTCGACGATCTGGCGGGTGCCCGGGGTGGCGAGGGTGACCAGCCGGCACCGGGAACGGATGGTGATCAGCAGGTCGTCGGGGGTGGGCGTGCACAGCAGCCACACCGTTCGGGGAGAGGGTTCCTCCACCGCCTTGAGCAGGGCGTTGGAGGCCGCCTCCGTGGCACGGTCGGCGTCCTCGAAGAGCACGATCCGGAAGTTGCCGCCGGACGGCTTGGAACCCGCGCGCAGGACCAGGTCACGGGTGGCGGCCACACCGAAGCTCAGCCCGCTGGGGCGTACGTAGAGCACGTCCGGGTGGGTGCCGGCGAGGACCTGATGGCAGGAATCGCAGTGGCCACAGCCGCCGTCGGGACATTGAAGGGCCGCGGCGAAGGCCCGCGCGGCCTCCTCCCTTCCGGACCCCGGCGGGCCGGTGAACAGCCAGGCGTGCGTCATCCCGGCGCCCTTCCCGCCCGCGATGAGGTCGGCGGCGCCGGCGACCGCCCGACTCAGCTGTGCGCTCGCCGCCTCCTGGCCGACGAGGTCGTCGAAGACCGTCAAGCTTGCCCCCCGGGCCACGTGGAATGTCCGTCCCCAGGATAGAAGTCCCCGACGACACCCGGACCGTTTTCCACAGCCCCTCTTCCCTGTGGGCCTTCGGCCGTCGCACCTCCCAGGGGGCGAGGCCGGCAGCGGCCAGAACCCAACCCTTCGGGCATTTCGACTAGATTGGTGCTCGACCACACGCGCCCGCTCCGCATCCGTGGCATCCCCCTGTCCCCCGAAACGGTCGGAGCGACCATGTCCCAGCCACCTCCCCCACCGCACCCGCCCCACGGCCACGGCCCGGGCTCCCCGTACCCCCAGGGCCCTTACGGCCCCGGGCCGCACGGACCGTCCCAGAACCCCCCCTGCGCCCTCCCCGAAGCGGGGTATGTCGACCGGCGCGAAAGCCGCTCTCGGCTGCGGAGGGGCCGTCGCCATCCTTCTCGTCCTCCTCTTGATGGGGGCGTGTATGTCGGTGCTCTCGGACGACCCCCCTCGTGAGCCCCGTGCCACGTCCGCACCGGAGGCCGTCACCGAGGCGGAGAACGAACAGGCCGTGGAGGAGGAAGAGGAGGAGGAGCCGGCGTTCCCCGAGCCCGAGACGTTGGAGTACAGCGGGGTCGGCGACTCCGTCGTCGAGATCGACCTCCATGACGACGCCCGCATCGCCACCTTGAGCCACGGCGGAGCCTCGAACTTCACCGTGCGCACCCTGACCTCCGGCGGCGACAACAGCGACATGCTCGCCAACGTCATCGGCGCCTACGAGGGCCGGGTCCTCTACAACGCCGGCGAGCGCGAGGAGGCCGCCGCCTTGGAGATCAGCGCGGACGGATCCTGGGAGATCACCCTGGAGCCCCTGTCCACCGCCGTCTCGTGGGGAGAGGACGAGGACGAATTCGTCGGTGCCGGAGACGAGGTCGTCCAACTGGCCTGGACCCCCGAGGGCATCACCGCTCTGAGCATGACGCACGACGGAGCGAGCAACTTCGCCATCTGGAGTTACACCAGCACCGACCGGGACCTGCTCGTCAACGAGATCGGCGCCTACGAAGGAGAGGTCTCCCTGGCCGCGGGCACGCTGCTGCTCGCGGTGACGGCGGACGGGAACTGGACCTTCACCCGCTGACCCGATGAGCCGGGCCGGGGGCGACCGCCTCCGGCCCGGGCCACGACGGGGATCCTTCGAGCGGTCACAATGGGAGCCTCGTCGTCCCCCGAGAGCACGGAGTCCTCGTGACCGCACCCCCTCCCTCCGGACCCGCCTCCCACCGTCTGTCCACCGGAACCCTCGTCGCGCTGGGCGGCGCCGGTCTGGCGACCGTCTTCCTCGTCCTGGTCACCATCGCCGCCCTCCTTCGATCGGTCCCCGACGGCGCCTCGGAACCCCCTACGGCCGACGCCTCGCCCACGACCCCCGAGACGACCATTGAGGCCGGTGGGGTGGACGACGAGCCCACCGAACGGAGGGGGACACCGGAGGCGATCGATCCACCGCCCTTCCCCGAACCCGAGACCCTGTCGGGCTCCGGCACCGGTGACACCCTCCTCGACCTGGGAGACCCCTTCGAGGACACCCGGATCCTCTCCTTCCGCCATGAAGGGGAAGGAGAGTTCATGGTGTGGGCCATGGAATCCGACCGCGAGACCATGAACCGGGTGGAATGGGCCGAGGGCCCCTATGAAGGACGTCGCCTGCTCGGCCCGTCGTTCCAGCACGAGGAGATCGCCTACCTGAGCGTCGAGACCGAAGGCGCCTGGGAGCTCGTCGTGGAACCTCTGACGGCCGCGGTCCCCTGGGAACCGGAGGACGATGTCTTCTCCGGCTCCGGTGACGAGGTCGTCCAGCTCTGGTGGGCGCCCAACGACATGGACGACCTGAGGATGACCTACGAGGAGGAGGGGCCGTTCAGCGTCAGGAGCCGGACCCTGGAGGACCTCGGCGACTCGATGGTCCTGTCGGACGGGCCCCTCGACGAGAGCGCGCCCCTGCGGGAGGGGACGGTCGTCCTGGAGATCGGGGCCCGCCGCGGCGGCGACTGGACCCTCACCCGCTGACACGACGAGGGCCCCTCACCGAAGATCGGCGAGGGGCCCTCGATCACGCTCCTATTCGGGCTTGATCACCGGGATCATGCCGGTGACCGCCTCCGAGTCCGCGTCGATCGGGTCCGGCAGCAGCGGACGCACCCGTCGCTGGATCTCCCGGGCGATCTTCTCCTGCGGTTCACGGGCGTCCAACACCAGGTACCGCTCCGGGTGCTCCTCGGCCAGCGCCCGGAAGCCCTTGCGGACCCGGTCGTGGAACTCGACCGACTCCGACTCGATCCGGTCGGCCGGGCCGCCCAGACGGGACAGGCCGTCCTCGGGCCGTACGTCCAGCAACACCGTCAGGTCCGGGACCAGGCCCTGCGTCGCCCAAGAGCTGATCTCCTGGACCTCCTCCGTGTCCAGGGAGCGCCCGGCGCCCTGGTAGGCGAGCATGGAGTCGATGTAGCGATCGCTGATCACCACCGCGCCCCGGCGCAGGGCCGGAAGGATCTCCTGCTCCACGTGGTCGGCCTTGTCGGCCGCGTAGAGCAGGACCTCGGCCCGGTCGGTGATGTGGGAGTTCTCCCGGTCGAGCAGGATGCCGCGGAGCCGCATCCCCAGCTTGGTGGCGCCCGGCTGCCGGGTGCCCACGACGTCGAAGCCCTGTTCGCGCAGCCACACCGTCAGGTCGCGGACCTGGGTGGACTTGCCCGCGCCCTCGCCGCCCTCCAGGACGATGAAGGTGCCGGTGATCTCGGGGCGTTCCCCCTCGTCGACCTCGGGGTCGATCCCGCGCAGGGCCGCGAACAGTTCCGGCAACAGGCCGGGGCCGGCCTCGGGGTCGTCGCCCTGGGCCTGTCGATAGCTCACCACGGCCAGGATCAGGGCGAGGAGACCGCCGACCAGCAGCACCACTCCGCTGCCGTTCAGGTCGTAGCTGAGCGGGCCTCCCAGCGGGATCTCGTGGTCGCCGGCCAGACCGGCCGCCAGCGGGGCCAGGATCGCCGCCGCGAGCAGGGCGATCCGGCCGGTGGCGTGCAGGAGGGCGAACGCGGGCTCGCGCTGTTCGTCCTCCACGTCGATCTCGATCAGCCGGGTCCCGGTCGCCCAGGTCAGGCCGGCGCCCATACCGAGGACCAGGGCCAGGACGGCGGACAGGACCATGTCGCCGATCGCCCCGGTGATGATCAGGGCCAGCGCGACCGGCACCACGGACAGGCCGAGGAAACGGCGGCGGCTGAACTTCTTCAGAACGCGCGGGGCGGCCACCAGGCCGAGGCCCAGACCGAGGAAGAGCGCGGCGACCAGGACACCGAAACCGGCGTTGCCCGCGCCGAGGTGCTCCACGTGCGGACGACCCACGCCGATCACCAGACCGCCGGCGGCCGCGGTGACCGCCAGGGCGATGACCACGCCGCGCGCGAGCGGGCCCGAGCCGACGGCCTCACGGCCGCGGCCGATGGAGCGCAGCAGTTCGGCGTCGCGGTTGGGGCTCAGCAGGGTCTTGGAGACCGCGTGCTTGGGCAGCGGCAGGGCCGCGACGACGATCGCGGCGACGAAGAAGGTGAGGGCGTTCAGGTAGAGGGCGACGTCCGCCTCGGGGGCGGCCATCGAGGGCATCAGGACGCCCAGCAGGTTGCTGATCGAGGCCAGGGCCGCGAAGAGCAGGGCCGCGATCGGGGCGGCGCCGTAGGTGGCCAGGAGGGTGAGCCGGTTGGCCTGCCCCAGCATCCTCTTGGGGACCAGACCGGGGATGGTCGCGTCCCTGGCCGGGGTCCAGAAGAGGGCGACGATCTCCGCCAGGAGGCCGGCGATCAGCAGCCACTGGAGGGCGAAGCCCGGGAACAGCAGACCGACGACGGGGATGGAGACGTAGAGGAGGCCTCGCAGGACGTCGCCGCCGACCATCGTCCACCGCCGGTCCAGCCGGTCGGCGACGATCCCGGCCAGGGGGCTCAGGAGGATCGCGGGGGCGAGCTTGATGGCGACGACCGCCGCCACCGCGAGGTAGTGGACGAGGGGGGAGCCGTCGGCGGTGAAGATGGCCGCGAGGGACACCATCGCCAGCAGGCTCAGCCAGTCACCCAGGCTGGAGAGGGAAAGCGAGACCCACAGCCTTCGGAAGGGTGTGATCGCGAGGACGTTCTGCGCCTCGGCCGGCGCTCCCAGGGGTGCAGATCTGCTCATAGCGCTCAAGATTATCGACGAGGGGGATAGGACATGACGGGCATCGGACACCTGTCCAAGAAAACGGGGGGCGCCTCTGGGGTGCGCACTCGTTTCAGCGCCCCCACCGGTCACACTCAGCGTAGTACGGAAGCCCCACCCCCGACAGGCCGTCAGGTTCCGTATACGTCACGAAACCCCCACGGTGCACCCTCGACCCGACCACCCGCCCTCCCACCTCAACCCAGGGGGTTGCCCGAACACGGCCCGAAGCGCCGGCGGAGGGCCGAAGCGAACACTTTCGGACCCCAGCCCCAGCAGGGGGTAACCCGCACCCACCCTCCCACCTCAACCCCCGGAGACCCCGAAACGAAGCGGAGGGCCAAAGCGAACACTCCCGGCGCCCGAACCTCTTTACTCGCCGGTCTTGGGTTCTCCGGTCTTCTTGGCGGCCGTCTTGCGCGTGGTCGCCTTCTTGGTGGTGGTCGTGGTCGTCTTCTTCGTCGTGGTCTTCTTGGCGGTGGTCTTCTTCGCCGTCGTCTTCTTGGCCGGGGCCTTCTTCTTGGCGGGTGCCTTGGCCCGGCGTTCGGCGAGGAGTTCGGCGGCGCGCGCGTCGGTGATCGACTCGACCTCGTCGCCCTTGCGCAGGGAGGCGTTGATCTCGCCGTCGGTGACGTAGGGGCCGAAGCGACCGTCCTTGACGACCATCTTGGCGCCGGAGGCCGGGTCCTCGCCGAGTTCGCGCAGCGGCGGGGCCGCGGCGCGGCGGCCACGCTGTTTGGGTTGGGCGAAGATGGCACGGGCCTCGTCGAGGGTCACCGTGAACATCTGCTCCTCGTTCTCCAGGGAGCGGCTGTCGGTGCCCTTCTTGAGGTAGGGGCCGAAACGACCGTTCTGCGCGGTGACGTCCTCACCGTCGAGCTGCCCGACCACACGGGGCAGGGACAGCAGGCGCAGCGCGTCCTCCAGGGTGACCGTGTCCAGGTCCATGCTCTTGAGCAGGGAGCCGGTACGCGGCTTGACCTTGGCCTTCGCCTTGCTCTTGGGCTTGGTCTCGCCCTCGGACTCCTCCGGTTCGGGGATGATCTCGGTGACGTAGGGGCCGAAGCGGCCGGACTTGGCCACGATCGTGCGCCCGGTCTCGGGATCGGTCCCCAGTTCCCGGTCTCCGCTGGGCTGGGCGAAGAGCTCTTCGGCCTTCTCCTTGGTGAGCTCGTCGGGGGCCAGGTCCTCGGGCACGTTCACCCGGACGCCCTCACGGTCCAGGTAGGGGCCGTAGCGTCCCACGCGGAGCACGATGTCGGTGCCGGGCAGCGGCAGGGAGCTGACCTCCTTGGGGTCGATCTCGGACAGGTGGTCGCCCACCAGGTCCTTGAGACCCGTCTCCTCCTCGCCGCCGGGGGCCCGGCCCCCGAAGTAGAACCGGCGCAGCCAGGGCAGGCTCTCGGTCTCGCCTCGGGCGATGCCGTCGAGGACGTCCTCCAGGCGCGCGGTGAACTCGTAGTCCACCAGGTTCCCGAAGTGCCGCTCCAGGAGCTGCACCACGGCGAAGGCGAGGAAGGAGGGCACCAGGGCGGTGCCCTTCTTGAACACGTAGCCGCGGTCGAGGATGGTGCCGATGATGGAGGCATAGGTGGAGGGGCGGCCGATCTCCCGCTCCTCCAGCTCCTTGACCAGCGTGGCCTCGGTGTAGCGCGCGGGCGGGCGGGTGCTGTGGCCCTCGGCCTCCAGGCTCTCCGCCTTGACCGGGTCGTCCTCGGACACGGCCGGGAGGCGACGCTCGCGGTCGTCGAGGTCGGCGGCCGGGTCGTCGGAGCCCTCGACGTAGGCCTTGAGGAAGCCGTGGAAGGTGATGATCTTGCCGCCGGCGCTGAACTCGACGACCTCTCCGCCACTGGAGGTGCCCTCGATGCGGACGGTGACGGATTCTCCGATGGCGTCCTTCATCTGGGAGGCGACGGTGCGCTTCCAGATGAGTTCGTAGAGCCGCAGCTCGGGGCCGCTGAGACCGGTCTCGGCGGGGGTGCGGAAGCTGTCGCCCGCCGGACGGATGGCCTCGTGCGCCTCCTGGGCGTTCTTGACCTTCTTGGCGTACACGCGCGGCCGGTCCGGCAGGTAGTCGCCGCCGTACAGGCGTCGCACCTGGTCGCGTGAGGCCTTGATCGCGTTGTCCGACAGCGTGGTGCTGTCGGTTCGCATGTAGGTGATGTACCCGTTCTCGTACAGCCGCTGGGCGACCTGCATGGTCTGCTTCGCGGACAGGTTGAGCTTGCGGGAGGCCTCCTGCTGGAGGGTGGTGGTGCGGAAGGGCGCGTAGGGCGAACGGCGGTAGGGCTTGCGTTCGACCGAGGAGACCGCGAATCCGGCGCCGGACAGACGTTCGGCGAGCCCGCGCGCGGCGGCCTCGTCGAGGTGGCGCACGTCGCGGTCGGAGCGGATGGTGCCCTGGGCGGTGAAGTCTCGGCCCGCGGCCACGCGCTTGCCGTCGACGGAGGCCAGGGTGGCGGGGAAGGTGCTGGGACCGTCGACGGTTCCGGAACCGGTGGCGTCGAAGACCGCCTTGAGGTCCCAGTACTCGGCGGAGGTGAAGGCCATCCGCTCGCGTTCGCGCTCGACCACCAGGCGGGTGGCCACGGACTGGACGCGCCCCGCGGAGAGCTTGGGCATGACCTTCTTCCACAGCACGGGTGAGACCTCGTAGCCGTAGAGACGGTCCAGGATGCGTCGGGTCTCCTGGGCGTTGACCAGACGGGCGTTGAGGTCGCGCGTGTTGTTCGCGGCGTGCCTGATGGCGTCCTTGGTGATCTCGTTGAAGACCATCCGTCGGACGGGGATCTTGGGCTTGAGCTCTTCCAGCAGGTGCCAGGCGATGGCCTCGCCCTCGCGGTCCTCATCTGTGGCGAGCAGGAGTTCGTCGGCCTCGGCCATGAGCTCCTTGAGCTTCTTGACGTGGGCCTTCTTGTCGGTGTTGACGACGTAGAGGGGTTCGAAGTCGCCGTCGACGTCGACGCCCAGCCGTGCCCAGGGCTTGCCCTTGTACTTGGCGGGGATCTCCGCGGCCTTCGTCGGCAGGTCACGGATGTGACCGATGCTGGACTCCACGACGTAGCCGCGCCCCAGGTAACCGGCGATGGTCTTGGCCTTGGCCGGTGACTCGACGATGACGAGAGCGGTGCCCGCTCCCTGGCGTCCGTTGTCCTTCGAGCCGTTCTTGCCGGCGCTGCCCTTCGTGGGTGGCACGCTGTTTCCCCTACGTCTAGCCTTACGTGTTTCTGTCGGCCGCGGTCCTTCGGCTCCCGTGGGAACCGACAGTAACCGAACTACAGGCATTCCCCCGTCGGTGAGCGGATCGGGGCGGCCTCGTGAGGGATCGTCCCTCGATGGTCCGTCACCCTCGCACCCACCGGCATCCGCAGAATAAGCGCTCAGGGAACCGGTACCGGCCCGTAATGAGCGAGAGCGACCATGGCGTCCCTCTCGTCGCCGCCGCCATCGACTCGGACGAGCACTTCGAACACACCATATTTATGACTTGCGTCACACTTGTCGACGGTAGGCGTGTCTTGACCCTGGGAATGCGGCGAGTCCTCCCGGTTATTCCCGGGAGGACTCGACTCACGTCACGGGCCTCCGATCGTCACCTTCCCCTCTCCGCAGTCCACCGCGTTCCTCACGGAACGGAGAGAGCGAAGGCGACCCCTCGACCCGACGCGTACGGCATCCGCGTGCCGCTCGCGGGACCGGTGCTTCGAACGGCGATCCCCACCTTTTCCGGAGAAGCCCGACCCACCGCAGTCCACCGCTTTCCTCACGGAACGGCGGGTCGTTCCTCCCCGGTCCGGCGGGCGACCGTGTCCGGCGCACCCCCCGCGTGGGCCCTCAACGGCCCACGTCGGTCCTACAGACCGACGCCCACGGCGCCCAGCAGGTCACCGACCGGGTCGACGGACGGGATCTCGGAGGCGTCGGGCAGCTCGGAGGCGCGCTCGGGCGCGTGCGTCTCGACGGCCTGGGCGGTGGTCTCGCTCAGGTCGTAGCCGACGGGCAGCATGTCGGAGACGGGCACCTCGGGCAGCTGGTCGACCAGCGGCACGCCGTCCAGAGCCGAGGACTGGGCCTCGGTCTCGGCGCTCTGGTGCACGACCTTGGCCTCGTCACCGGTGGAGCTCGCGCCCGCGACGCCCGCCACCGCGGCGACGGCGTTGCCGGCCACGTTCACGGGGATGTCGGCGTCGGCGACGAGCTGGTTGCCGCCGGCCAGGGAGGCGTTGCCGGAGCTGCGGACGTCGTTCTCGACCTCCTTGATCGTGGCCCCGCTGTCGGTGGAGGCCGCGCCGGCCACGCCGCCGACGGCGCCGATCGCGTTACCGGCCACGTTCACGGGAACGTCCAGGTCGGCGACGAGCTGGTTGCCGCCCAGCGCCGAGCCGTTGCCGGAGGTGGCCACCGACTGGTGCTCGCGGACGGGCGCCGACTGACGCAGCACGCCGGCGTCCACACCGGAGGTGTCGGGCAGGATGCTGGCGTTCGAGACGGCCTCGCCGAGCAGGTCGGCGGCGGTGATCGCCTCGCTCTGGTGCTCGACCGGCGCGCTCTGGTGCTCGACGGGGGCGCTCTGGTGGTTGCGCACGATCGCGTCGGCGTCGGTCGCGGCCGCGCCGGCCACGCCGCCGACGGCGCCGATGGCGTTACCGGAGATGTTCACGGGAACGTCCAGGTCGCCGACGAGCTGGTTGCCGCCGATCAGGGACCCGTTGCCCGAGGTGGCGACGTCCGGGTCGTCGTGCTTGTGGTGGTGCCCGTCGTGCACGACCTTGGAGTCGCTGCCGGTGGAGGAGGCCCCCGCCACACCTCCGACGGCGCCGATGGCGTTACCGGTGACGTTCACCGGCACGTCGCCGTCGATCACGAGCTGGTTGCCGCCCAGAACCGAGCCGTTGCCCGAGGTGTGCACCTCGTTGTGCTGGTGGTCGATCACCTTGGCGTCGGAGCCGGCGCTGGAGGCGCCGGCCATACCGGCGACGGCGCCGATGGCGTTGCCGGTCACGTTGACGGGAACGTCGGCGTTGACGACGGCCTGGTTGCCGCCCAGGACCGAGCCGTTGCCCGAGGTGGCCGCGTCGGAGTCGGCGAAGGCCACGCCGGTGCCCAGAGCGACGAAACCGGCCGCCAGGAGCATGGACTTCGCGGAGGTGCCAGCCCACTTACGCATGTGGGAAGTCCTTTCGAGGAAACGAGTAGATGAGAAGGTGTCGTGCGTGGGCCACAGGCCGTTCCACGTCCCTGGATGGAACGCGGGCCTTCGACCGAGGCCGGGGATCATCCGGTCGGCTCCGCACCTGGTCGGTGCGTGGTCTGCCGGTCTGTCGGGTGCGGTCGCGTCGCGTTCTCGCTGGCTGCGTTCACGGACGCCCTCACCCCGTCGATCAGCTCCGCTCTGGTTGAGCGGCGGCTGACGTGAACCCCGAGCACGTGGCCTCGGCCGGTGCTACGGGACTCGCGTCAACCCCCGGGCCCGAAGGCCCGGGAGGCCGATCAGGCTCGGGCCCTGCGGCGCTTGCCGAAGAGCAGCAGACCCACGCCGGCGGCGACGGCCAGGGCGGCGGCGGCCGCCATGCCGGTCAGCGAGCTCTGGTCGGCGCCGGTGACCGCGAGGCGGCTGTCGTCGCCCTCCGGAGCGGCGGGGCCGTCGGCCATCGCGGGGGCCGTCGGAGCGTCCGTGGCGGGGGTTTCGGACACCGGAGTCTTCTCCTCTTCGGTGACCGTTTCCTCTTCCTCGGTCTGGCCGTCGCGGTCGTCCTCGGGGGTCTCGGACGGATCCGCGGGAGGCGTCTCCCCGACCGGGCCCTCGGGGGTCTCCGGAACGCCCGGGGTCTCCTCGTCCTCGGGGACGTGGCCCTCGTAGCCGCCGTCGTCCTTGTCCTTCTCCTTCTCCGGGGTCTTCTCCGGGGCGGGGTCGTCCTTCTCGACGACCTTGGCCTCACCACCGGCGCAGGAGGCGCCGGCGATGCCCAGCACCGCGATGGCGTTACCGCAGAGGTTGACCGGCACGTCGCCGTCGACCACGAGCTGGTTGCCGCCGCCGAGCGAACCGTTGCCGCTGGTGACGGTGTCGGCGTAGGCGGTGCCGCAAACGGTGGTGGCCAGGAGTCCGGCGGCGATCAGGGCGGTGACTCGGGCGTGGATCGTCTGGTTCATCGGGTGTCGTGTCCTTTGGTCGACGAGGAAGAGAGAAGAACTGTTCGTCACTCGTGGACCGCGGACGGTTCCCGACTCCAAGAGCCCGGGAGAGAAGCACGCCCACCTCGAAGCGGTGGAGCGGCTGTGCGTGAGACGCACCGACCGGCCGCGATCCCTGCGGGGGAGCGACTAGTCGGGCGAGTAGGAGGGGTCGTCCGCGGCGTCGCGGACGACCAGGGTGGGGTCACCGGGAAGGGCGACCCGCTGGATCCGGAACACCAGGTGCCCGGAGCGGTTCATCAGGAACCCGGCGGCGCCGGGAGCGGGGAAGGACGGGGCCGACGCACCGGTGGCGTCGGGTCCGGCCTGGTGCTGGGAACCGCCGCCGATCAGGCGGACGCGCTCGGCGGAGGCGTCCTCTTCGGCGGTCTGTCGAGCGACGGACTGCGCGGCCTCGGCGGCCACACGCCATCCGGCCTCGACCACGTGGACCGGGACTCCGGCCTCGATCGGGGAACGGTGCCGTTCCCCCTCCTCGTCCTCACGCTGGGCGCCGGGGCGCTCTTCGGGGACGGAGGACGGTTCGGTCTCGTCGGAGGCTCCGAGGATCGGCAGCCCCAAGGGCGCGCCGGCCTCGGCGACGGAGTCGGACAGACCGTGGCCGACGGACTCGGAGAGCCCCTCGGTGACGCTGTCGACCAGGGCGGCCTCGCGCAGGGACTCATCGGTGGCCTCCACGACGCCCTGGCCGGTACGGGCGACCCCGCCGACGAGGCCGGAGGCCCCGCGCGCGGTCCCGTCGACGACCCTGGCGGTGTCGGTGACGACGTCGTCGGCGACCGAGCCGATCGCCGATCCCTCGATGGCCGAGGAGACGCCGCCGTTCCGGAGCTCTCCCACCGGCAGACCGGAGGTGTGCGGAGAGACGCCGTCGGCGAGGGCCTCGGTCGAGTCGGTGACCCGGGCCGTGGTCTCGGAGAGACGTCCCTGCCGGACCTCGTCCGCGGCCGTCTGTCCCGTACGCTCGGCGACCTCGCCGACCCCCAGGACACTGTCGACGAGACCGCCGGAGTCGGCGGTGGTCTCGCTGTGCGCGACACCCATGCCCCCGGCCAGCCACGCGACGGCGACGATCCCGGACAGGAGCAGCAGACGGGCGTAGGCACCACGGGCGTTGCGAGCAGCGAGGCCGTTGAACGGCCACCCCCGACTCGCGAGCACCATGGATGCCCCTTTCCTCGTCACTGCCACCGGACGGTCCCGTACGGGCACTCGGCCCGCGGTCGCGCTTCGATACCCCGGGAGATCCCGAAGCACCCTCGCACTGAAAGCAACCGTAGCATCACGTTGAGTGATCTCAGGTGGAAAAACGAACCGTGCTGAGAATTTCTCAGCACGGTTCGTCCCAGTTCAGGGGCCTAAGCCCGAAAAATTTCGGTCAGCTCATGTCAATAAAACGGTCCAGGACGCGGACACCGAACTGGAGGCCGTCCACGGGGACCCTCTCGTCCACTCCGTGGAACATGCCGGCGAAGTCCAGCTCCGGCGGCAGCCGCAACGGAGAGAACCCGTAGTTGCGCACCCCCAGCCTGGAGAAGCTCTTCGCGTCCGTGCCCCCCGAGAGGCAGTACGGGACCGCCTTGGCCCCGGGGTCCTCCGCCAGCAGCGCCTCGGACATGGCGTTGACCAGGCCGCCGTCGAAGGACGTCTCCACCGCGGGCAGGTGGTGGATGAACTCGCGACTCACCTTCGGGCCGAGCAGCTCGTCGATCTTGGCGAAGTACTCGTCCTCGGTGCCCGGCAGGAAACGACCGTCCACCTGCGCGGTGGCCTCACCCGGGATGACGTTGGCCTTGTAACCGCCGCCGAGCACCGTCGGGTTGAGGGTGTTGCGCAGCGTGGCGCCGATCATCTTGGCGATCGGGCCCAGGCGCGCCACCGTGGCGTCGACGTCCTTCTCATCGAAGGGGATCCCGAACTCCTCGCAGATCTCCTCCATGAAGGTCCGCACGGTCGGGGTGAGCTGGAGCGGGAACTCGTGCTCCCCCAGCCTGGCCACCGCGGCCGCCAACTCGGTGACGGCGTTGTCCTTGTTGGTCATCGACCCGTGTCCCGCGGTGCCGCGCGCGGTGAGCTTCATCCACGCGATGCCCTTCTCCGCGGTCTCCACCAGGTACAGGCGCCGGTTCTCGTTGACGGTGAACGAGAAACCGCCGACCTCGCTGATGGCCGAGTCGCAGTCGGCGAACAGCTCGGGGTGCTCGTTCACCAGGTACTGGGCGCCCCAGGTGCCGCCCGCCTCCTCGTCCGCGAGGAAGGCCAGCACGATGTCGCGCGGAGGACGGCGCCCGTCGCGCAGCCGCTGCCGCAGCATCGCCAGGACCATCGCGTTCATGTTCTTCATGTCGACCGCCCCGCGGCCCCACACGCACCCGTCGGCGACCTCGCCCGCGAAGGGATGGTGCGTCCAGTCCTCGGGGGCGGCCGGCACCACGTCGAGGTGACCGTGGATGAGCAGTGGCGGACGACCGGAGTCCTCGCCCGTGATCCGCGCCACGACGTTGCTGCGCCCGGGGTGCTTCTCGTAGATCCTCGACTCCACCCCGACCTCGTCGAGACGGCCGGCCACGTACTCCGCGGCCTTCCTCTCTCCGGGCCCGGAATGGTCACCGTAGTTGGAGGTATCGAACTCGATGAGCTCTCGGCACAGGTCGACGACCTCGTCCTCCGCCGCGCTCAGATCCCTGGTCGGTTCCACCATCTGGTTCTCCCGTCTCCGGCCGCACCTTTCGTCCTAGACACTGCCACGCCCACCCCTCGGCGGAAAACCGGTTCAGGCGCCCTCAGACCTTTGCTATGGTTGAACCTGTTCGGCGCGGGAAGCGCCAGACACCCACGTCCGGGTGGCGGAATAGGTAGACGCGCTAGCTTGAGGTGCTAGTGGCCGTTAAGGCTGTGGGGGTTCAAGTCCCCCCTCGGACACCAGAGAAGGCCCTGTTCGCAGGGCCTTTTTTCATGCCTCCGTTCGATCGGAGGCGGTACCCGCGCGCACGTCGCGGGCACCACCCCCTCAAGAGACACCGTTCGATCCGTCCGGTCAGCCCTCCACGGGCTCCGTGACGAACCGCACCGACTCCTCCAGCGCCCGAACGAGGTCCCGGGCCTCCTCCGGGGTGTCCGCGCCGACCAGGATGTGCGCCACCCGGTTACCGACCGAACGGTGCGGTTCGATGACGGCGCCCGGAGCGATCGCCAGCTCCGCGTGGATCACGTTCGGATGGGCCAGCACCTCGTCCCAACCCTCGACCGCCACCAGACGGCCCGAGGGCGGGGTGAGGAACCGGATCGCGGCCCCCCGGCGAGGCCGGAGCGCCTCCAGGTCGACGGGGGCGCCCAGCGCGTCGTCGTAGACCAGGCCGAACCATTCCAGACCGGGGATGACGTGCGGCAGCATGCGATGGATCCAGCCGCCCGCGTTACGGACGTGGACCTCGCCCAGGACGACGCCGCGCTCGGTCCACCACAGCTCCACGTGGAACTGCCCGTAACCCAGCTCCAGCGCCGTGAGGGCCGCCACGACCTGTGTCTCGATCTCCCGCGCGGTCTCATCCGGGAGGATCGCGGGGATGACGTACTCGGTCTCGAAGAAGTTCGGCGGCGGCAGCAGCTCCTTCGAGGTGAGGGCGAGGACATGGGGGGCTCCCCCGAGGAAGACGCCCTCCGCGCTGTACTCGGGCCCCTCCACGAACTCCTCGACGATGAAGGCGCCCCGGCTCCCCTCCGGGAGGAACTCCAGCGCGCCGGCGAGGTCGTCCGGGCCGGCGATCCGGGTCACCCCCTCACTGCCCATGGCGTCGCGCGGCTTGACCACCCAGGGCCCGGTGGACCCCTCCAGGAAGTCGTACGCCTCGGCCACGTCGGAGCAGACCAGGAAACGCGGCTGGGGGAACCCGGCGGCGGCCAGCTCCGCTCGTGCCTCGTCCTTGGTCCGGACCCGGTGGACCGCCTTCGGGGAGTTCCCGGGGCGCCCCAGCGCGGCCGCGACCTCGGCCACCGCCTCCTGGGCCATCTCCCGTACCCCGAAGACGACATCGAAGCGGTTCCCCGCCGCGACCTGTTCGCGCGCCCACGCCGCGCTCGCGCCGCGGACCTCGAAGTCGACGGCGGAGGCCTCGTCGGCCAGCTCGGTGATGGACGGCGTCGCCGCCAGGGTGGCCTCCTGGTTCGTGACGTGGACCTCCAGGCCACGCTCGCGTGCCTCACGGATCGCCGTTCCGACGACGTCGACGGCGAGGGTGGCGTTTCCGGCCCCTCCGACGAAGAGAAGTCGGGGACGAGGCTGATCTGTCATGTGGATTCCTCTGTGCATCAGGTGTGGCGGTACTGCTCTACGACCTCGGGGTCGGGCCGGGTCGGTGCCCCGGCGCCCTCCCCGAAGATGTTCAGGAAGTGGTTGATGTCGGAGGTCAGGCCCTTGACCATGGCCCCCATGTCGGAGGGGTCGCCCCGGTCGGCGAGGCTCTCCCTGTTGCGACGGAGCGTGCGTTCGGAGAAGGGCAGCGCCCCCGATTCCAGGTAACGGATGGCGCCGTCGGGCGCTCGGCGCGGGATGATCGCCGAGCGCGCGTACCGGCTGGCGCTGAAGGGGATGTCGAGTCGGCCCCGTTCGAAGGCGGACTCGATCCCTTCGTAGAGGTCGGGGGCCTCGAGGACCGGCTCCACGATCTCCGCCACCTCTTCCAGGACCCACTCCAGTTCGGCGCCCACGCGGTCCTCGTCGAAGGAGATGAAGTCCAGGAGCGGGGAGTTGGCCCGGGAGGCGAGCAGGAGACCGTCGATGTTGGCGCGTGTATCGGGGATCCCGTAGGCCTCCAGGTAGGTCTTGGTGATCAGCTTGGTGGCACCGCCCAGTCGGGCGAGCAGCGCTCCGTAGAGGATGAGGTCCTCGGCGTGCGACCTCTCCTTGGGGAAGAGCCCCATGAACTCGTGCAGTACCGCGTGGACCTCCACCTCCTCGGGGAGGTAGCGGGCCGCCAGGACGGGGATGGCCCGCAGGGCGGCCACGTCCTGCTCGAAGTGACCGCCCTGCGGGTAGGCCACGGAGACGCAGCGCACGCCCTCCCGGGTGGACGCCACGGCCTCCAGAACGCTGATGGCCAGGGATATCGACGGGGGCACGAGCACGGCGGTGAGCGTGCCGAACAGTTCGCGGTCGATGGTCAGACCTCGCTCGGCCAGTTCTCCGCAGAGCGCGTCCACGTCCCGCCACGCCGCCAGCGACTCGCTCAGGGGCACCGCCTTCGAGTAGGGGAGGTTGTACGAGATCCCTCCCCCTTCGAAGGAGGTGATGCCCGAGGCCACCGAGGTCTCGAACAGTCGGCGCGCGTCGGGGGAACCGTGCCGCACTTCCAGGGGTACGGACACGGCCTCGTTCAACTCCCGCCCCCTGGGCCATCCATGCGTGACCAGGGGGTATCCGTTGAGTTCGGCGGGGTTGCGCAGGAGCACGGCGCGGGCGTTGTCGAAACGTCGTAGGCGGGTGTGGGAATCGATGGTGAGCGTCAGGATGTCCGGCCGGGCATGCCGTTCCAGGTCCCGCAGCAACGTGGTCATCTGGCTGTGCGACCCCACACCGCAGCGCGGTTGCAGGGCCACGCGTCCCGCGTCGCGCGCCGCGCGCAGGACCTCCGCGGCGGTCGGTTTCCCCAACCCTCGGACGTAGGCGATGGTCTCCGCGAGCGGCGGAGGTTCCGGGGGGATCGGCGGAGGCGAGACGCCGTTCACCGGACCTCGGCCGGCCGCGCGCTGGGGGAACGGAATCCGTCCAGGGTGGCCGGGAGCAGCTCCGGATCGGACAGGATCATCTCGACTCCGAGCGCGTGGAACCGCTCATCGTCGACCGCTTCCTTGTTGCTTCCCACCGAGAGGTTGCCGCCGAGGATCACCGGGCAGCCCAGCAGGCCGTCGGCCCGGGCCGCGGGCAGGTCCTGGAGGTCCTCGTAGGCGTGTCCGTTGAGGCTGCCGATGATGACGGCCTCGGCGTCGGGGTGTTCGTCGTACGCGGTGGCGAACTCGGCGATCGAGGTGCAGGCGCCGAGGTTGACCACGTGGAAACCCTGGGAGCGCAGGGAGTGGGCGATGAGTTGGTTGGCCACGACGTGGGCGTCGCTGGCCGCCATGCCGAGAATGACTGTTCGGGTCACGGGTTCGTTCCTCATGTCATGTGCGACTCTCGGAGGTCTGGTGGGCCTGTCCGTGCGACGGTCTCGGCGGAGGAGAACCGGGCCGCGGGCACGTGGGATCAGTCGTCGAACGCGGCGAACAGTTCGCGTTTGCTGACCTCGCGCAACCGTTCGACGTCGTACTTCTCCGGGTCGGCGACGGACAGCGAGTCGAAGACCAGGTTGACGGCGGGGACCAGTCCCCAGGCCTGGTGGTAGGGCGGCCAGCCGGGGCTGCCCCGGTCGGCGTCCAGTTGGCGTTCGAAGATGTAGTTCGCCCACTTGGGGGTGGCCGGGTAGCGGTGGTGGTAGTCGTGTACGACCGTGTCCCCCGTCAGGACGAGGTAGCGCGCGGGCGCGTGCACGAACAGCATGCGCGTGGTCCATCGGGCCCAGGCCGCGAGGCGGCGGGCGGTCGGCAGATCGGGTGAGGGGGCGGGCTCACCGATGAAGATGGCGTTGGTCAGGCTGCCGAAGTACTCCTTGCCCCGGTGCACGGTCACGTCCTGGGAGGGGAAGGTGTGCTTGACGCAGAGACGCAGGGTGTTGCTCACCTGGAACAACGGGAAGAGCGGGACGATCCAGGCGACGAGCAGGATGTGCCAAGTACCGGTGACGATGGTGATGGTCGCGGCTCCGCCGTAGAGGGTGACCGCGATCGCCTTCTCCCTGATGTCCGACCCGTGCCAGAAGGACCGGATACGGGCCACCATGAAGTTCAGGTGGAACCAGGGCGAGAAGATCTTGCCCAGGACACGGCGCCACATCCGACGGCGGGTCATCCCCGGGTGCAGGTCCAGGCTCACCAGGAACGCCTGGACCGTGGGGTCGCGCAGCGTCATGTGGTGTGCCGCGTGATGGTCGCTGACGTGCTCTTTGCTGTACCGACCGAAGTGCTGGATGATCAGCAGACCCGAGGTGGCCCGGCCGATCGCGGCGTCCAGACGACGCCGACGGTACATATTGCGGTGAGCGCACTGGTGGTAGACCATCATCCGCAGGTTGCGCATGCCGTGCAGAGTGACGGCCCAGCCCGGGAGCAGGAGCAGGAGCCAGAAACCGGAGAGGACCAGACCGACGGTGCTGATCACGGTACCGATCAGCATGGAGGAACAGGCTCCGGCCAGGTGGAATCCGGGTGTCCACCAGCTCAAAGGACCCTGTCCGGAGATCGGCTTTCCGGTGAATATCGTGAGCGGATACTGGAGGAATCCGGGAAGGACGCGCATGGTTTCACGCGGATCCGACCTGTCAGCGTGATCTTTTGCCTCTAAACCATTTCCAACGGTTGTCATAACATTCTCCTCGTGGGAGGTGTCGATTCGTTCGAAGGATCATGATTCTGCGTTCTGCGGCTGTTCTTCGGGAAGTTCACGGAGTTTGACGACCGGCGACAGGAAAACCGGAATAAAGGCCGTCGCCATGAATACGCCACCCACCCACAGGGTGGCCTGCACTCCGATCAGTTCACCCAGTACACCGGAGAGCGCCGCGCCGATCGCGAGCGCACCGGTCAGGAGAAATCGGAAGGTGGCGTTCATTCGGCCGAGCAGACGGTCGGCGGTCATGCGCTGGCGCAGACTGACGCCGAGCACATTATCCATACCGATCTTGAACATGGCCAGGAACCAGCCGGTTCCGGCCAGGTAGAGCCAGACGCCCTGGCCGACCAGGGGCACGAGCAGGCCCGCGGGCGCCAGACACAGACCGACGACGCCGAGGGTCCGCCCGTAACCGAGTCGGGCCGCGACCGGTCGGGCGCATCGGGCCCCGCACAACAGGCCCACGCCACCGGCGGCCCAGAAGAGCCCCAATGTGGCCGACGACAGGCCGAGCTCACGGACGAACCAGATCGGGAGCATGGTGTTGACGACCGACGAGCCCAGGTTGGCGAGGGCCGCGGTGATCGCGAGGGCCCGGAGTTCCCTCTTGCCGAACACGTGCCGCAGCCCCTCCCCGATCTGGGCCCGCAACGGGGGTCCCTTCTCGGGGGCGGGCGCCGGGGGCGTGTGCCGTAGAGAGGTGAGTCGTAGGGCCGAGGCCAGGTAGGAGCAGGCACTGACCGCGAGGGCCACGGGTGCGGTGAGCAGTGCGACCAGAGCGCCGCCCGCGCTGCGACCGGCCACGTTGCCGGCGGCGATCAACGTGTTGATGTCGGCGTTGGCCTGGACCAGGCTTCGGCGGTCGACCAGAGAGGGCAGGACACTCTGCGATCCCACGTCGAAGAACACCGTGGCGCAGCCGTTCAACAACACGATCGCGTAGAGGTGGATCAGGGTCAGGGAGTCCGCCCACCAGGCGAGCGGCACGGTGAGGAACAACAACGCCCGACACAGGTCGGCGGTGATCAGTACCCGTCGATGGCTGATCCGGTCCACCCAGGCGCCGGCGGGTAACCCGATGAGGAGGAACGCGACGGTGCTCAGGGTCGCGAGCGCGCCGACCTGTCCGGGGCCGGCGTCCAGGGCCGCCACCGCGACGAGCGGCACGGCGACGTAGCTGACGTTGGTGGCGAGTTGACTGAGCGTGGAGGCGGTGAACAGCACACGGAAGTCACGTACGCGCCAAGGGGAGTCGGGTCGCATGGTCCGCCCATCCGATAGTGGGTGCTCGATCGCTGCTCAGGTACCTCGCCCACCGATGGTGCGGACGGACACCCATTCCCGTTTCTCGTGATCAATGGCCGATACCGGCCACGTATGTGAAGAACAATGGCCGAATCCAGCCACAAGAGGGCCTACGAACGACCCGAACCGGACATCAGTGCAGTGGAAAGGAAATTCCTCCGCGGTCGATTTTCGCGGAGTCGCACTCCCCAGATCGTGATCATGGCGCCTGAACTGCAAAGATTCAAAAAACATAAGTCGCATTTCCGATATGCGCGGCCATCAAGGTACCCACTTCCCTAGAGAAGTAGCAATGTGATTCAGGTCACATTGACGGCGACTTTAGGCTGTTGCACGATCGATTGCGTATCCCACGGCCACCAAGAGCCCTTTTCTCCGGCGCATTAATAAGCCCTCGAAAAGACCGGGAAAATTCAGCACCGGATTGCATCACCGACGATTCCGAGGCGAATCCGGTACCACCTTCTCCGCCCACGGCCGATCGAGCCGTCATCTCTGGTGCGAGCCCCCGATCCACCGGTACGGGCGACCCGGCAGAACGACTTTCCAGCACGCCATATCCCACACAGGCCAGGTGAAAGTAAGTGACCGCACGTACCGCCCTCATGATCGGCGCCGCAGGTGGAATCCTCTCCGAGGTCGCCCGGGAGCTCGCCGCCGGGGGACACCCCCTCGTCCTCTTCGACAAGGACGAGGAGGCCGTCACCCGTCTGGCCGAGGAGCTGTCGCCGAGGACGAAGGTCGAAGCGATCGTCGGCGACGTCACCGATGTCCCCGCCGCGGAGCGACTGCTGACGGAGATCACCGAACGCCACGCCCCCTCGATCCTCGTCAACGGGGTCGGCGGCGACACCCGGATCATCGGCTACGCCGACCTGGAACACCACCACTTCGAGCAGACCCACCTGGAGAACGTGGTCGGTACGTGGATCGCGATCAAGGTGGTCGCTCCACGCATGGTGCGGGACGGTTACGGCCGCATCGTCAACTTCGCGTCGACGGGCGGACGTACGTTCAGCCGTTTCAACAACGCCGCCTACGTCGCCTCGAAGGCCGCCGTCATCGGCATGACCAAGCAGATGGGGCATGAACTCGCCGGCACTGGTGTGGTCGTGAACGTGGTGGCCCACGGGCCGATCGCCACCGAGCGTGTGGCGGGCGCCCTCGAGCGTCGCGACGAGGCGGAGCGGAAGGCCGTCCTGGCCCGACTCCCCATGGGCCGGTACGGCACGGTCGCCGAGGCCGCCGGGAGCGTACTGCACCTGTGCTCCGAGAGCGCCGGCTACTCGACCGGATCCGTCATCGACATCAACGGCGGACTTTACATGTGAGGGCCTTCCCCGCCCTCGGTAGGAAACATCGCACAAGGAGCCGGTATGGCGAAGTTCGTCGTCGAATTCGAGTACAACGTGGACCGGGAGGGTCGCCAAGGCCTGCATCCGGCCCACGCGGAGAACCTCTATCGCCTCGCCGAGAGCGGCGTCCTGCTGCTCGGCGGCCCGGTCATCGGTGACAACGCCGGGCTTCTGCTCTACGAGGTGGCGGACCGCGAGGAACTTCGGAAAGTGCTGGACGAGGAGCCCTACGTCCGAGGCGGGGTCGTCGCCGGAACCCGGATCAGGGAATGGGCACCGGGCAAGGGCGCCTGGATCTCCGTACCCGACCGCGCCGAAGAGGCCCTCTCCTCGGAAGGTGGTCGCTGACATGCTCTCGTTCGATCATGATTCCCTGCACGCCGGGGTCGTCGACCCCGAGATGGGGTCCATGCGCGTCCTCAGCGAGACCGCGCTGCGTTTCCCCGACTCCCTGTCGTTCTCGTCGGGAGCCCCCTACGACGGGAACCACGACCTCACCGATCTCTCCCGCCACGTCGAGCGGTACATCGAGCACCTACGCGCCAAGGGCCTTCCCGAGGAACGCGTCACCCGGCTCCTCTTCCAGTACGGGCCGGTCAACGGCCTCATCCGGGACGAGGTCGCCCTGATGCTGAAGCAGGACGAGGACATCGACGTTCCGCCCGAGGCCGTCATGATCACGCACGGGTTCCAGGAAGCGGCCCTGGTCGCCCTGCGCGGCCTGATCACCTCGGCCGACGACGTCCTGCTGTCGGTCTCGCCCGCCTACGTGGGCATCCGAGGCGCGGCGCGCATGCTCGACGTCCCCGTGCACGGGATCCTCGAGGGCCCGGACGGGCTCGACCCCGAGGCGGTGGCCGAGGCCGCCCGCCGGGTGCGGTCCGAGGGCCGGAGGGCCGTGGCCCTCTACCTGGTGCCCGACTTCTCCAACCCGTCCGGCACGGTGGTCCCCCTCGCGGCCCGCCGCCGGCTGCTGGAGGTGGCCGCCGAAGAGGACCTCGTGATCCTGGAGGACAACCCGTACGGGCTCTTCGCCGCCGAGGGCGCCGCGCTCCCCACACTGAAGTCCCTGGACACCGATCGTCGGGTCGTCTACCTGGGCTCCTTCGCCAAGTCGACCTTCCCCGGGGCCCGCCTCGGCTACCTGGTCGCCGACCAGGAGGTCATCGATTCCGAGGGGAACACCCGTACCCTCGCCGAGTCCCTCTCCCCGGCCAAGGCCATGTTCACGGTCGGCTCCTCCACCCTCTCTCAGGCCGTGGTCGGCGGGATCCTCGTCGAGAACGGCTACGACCTGCGCTCCGCCACCCGTGAACTCGCCGCGATCTACCAGGAGCGACTGAGAGCGGCCCTGGACGCCCTGTCCGAGCACTTCCCCGACGGCGGTGACCACGGGGTCACCTGGAACACCCCGAGCGGCGGGTTCTTCCTGGTCCTGAAGGTCCCCTTCGTCGCCGACCTCGCGGCCATGGAACGTTCGGCCCGTGACCACGGGGTGAGCTGGGCCCCCATGAGCATGTTCCACCTCGACGACGACGGCGGGCGTCGTGAGATCCGCATCGGCTTCAGCAACCTCGCCCCCGACGCGATCCGCGAAGGGATCGCGCGGTTGGCCGGCTTCATCGAGAAAACCCCGCACGACACACCTGAGGAACGGTCTTGAACCCCGAAGCGCCCACCGCCGTCGTCGTCGACGGCTACTCGGCAGGAAACTTCTACCCGGGGGCCTTCGCCTCCGTCGGCGCCCGGGTGGTCCATGTACAGAGCACCCCGGAACTCATCCCGACCATGCGCGCCCCCGAACTCTCCGCCTACGCGGAGAACATCGTCTGCTCCGACGAGGAACGACTGGTCGAACTCCTGCGGCCCTACGATCCGATCGCCGTGGTCCCGGGTCAGGAGTCCTCGGTACGGGTGGCCGACCGGCTCAGCGCAGCCCTCGACGTGAAGTCCAACGGCACGGCGCTCTCCCCCGCCCGTCGCGACAAGTACGAGATGATCGAGACGCTGCGCCGGGCCGGGGTGCGCTGCGCCGACCAGATCAAGAGCGACGATCCCGAGCTGCTCGTCAAGTGGGCGCGGGACCGCGGCGCCTGGCCCGTGGTGGTCAAGCCGGTCGGTTCGGCCGCCTCCGACGGCGTGTTCGTCTGCGATGACGCCGAGGAGGTCCGGACCGCCGTCGAACGGAACCTGGGCTCCCGGGACATCTTCGGCTCCACCAACACCGAGGTACTGGTCCAGTCCTACCTGGAGGGGACGGAGTACATCGTCGACACCGTCGGAGCCGACGGCCATCGCCACGTCGCCGGGGTCTGGCGGTACGAGAAGAGGCCGTTGCCCTCCGGGCAGAGGGTCTACGACCGGGAGATCCTGCTGGCCCCGGACGAGGCGCCGGTCCCGGAACTCATCGCCTACGTGGACGAGGTCCTCGCGGCGTTGAACATACGGTGGGGCCCCGCCCACGCCGAGGTCATCGTCACCGACCAGGGGCCGGTCCTGGTCGAGATCGCCGCCCGTCTCAACGGTCTGGTGCACCCCGGCTTCCAAGAGCTGTGCCTGGGCGTCGACCAGGCCGGTCTCTCCGCGTTGGCCTACGCCCACCCCGAGAGGTTCGTCCGGGAGTACGGCGGCCGGACCTACCGCAAGCTCCGGTCCGCCTACAGCTACAACCCGGCCACCACGCTCGACGGTGTCCTGGAGAGCGTGGACCAGGACGTCCTCGCGCGGATCAACGAACTGCCCAGCGTGTTCCTGACCAGTCCGAAGTACGGGCCGGGCGATCGGATCCGCCCCACCACGGACCTGCTCTCGGCCGCCATGCGCATCTATCTGACCTCGGACGACGAAGATCGGCTCGCCGCCGATCATGAGGCGGCCCGCGCCCTCCAGGGGTCGCTCTACCGCCTGGCCTGACCTTCGGGCCCCACCATCGCCCCGCCCCTCTCCTCTACCGGAGGCACATCCGTGCACAGTCGTATAGGTATCTTCCTGTCCCCCGTCCACGAGACGGGACAGGACCCGCATCTGGCGATCCAACGCGACCTCGACCTCGTGGAGCTCGCCGACCGCCTGAACTTCGACGAGGCCTGGTTCGGCGAACACCACACCCTGGGCTGGGGTCTCGTCGGCGCCCCCGAGACCCTGATCGCCGCCGCGAGTCAACGCACCCGGCAGATCAGGCTCGCGCACGGCGTGGTCCCGCTCTCCGGCCACCACCCCTTCCACGTCGCCAGTCGTGCCGTACACCTGCACCACCTCTCCCAGGGCCGCTACATCCTGGGCGTGGGCCCGGGCGTCCCCTTCGACGCGCCCATGTTCGGCCTCGACGGGGCGACCCAGCGCAGGCGTCTGGACGAGGCGCTGCCGAGCCTTCTCGAGCTGGTCAACGGCGAGGGTGTCGTCGACCAGAAGACCGACTGGTACGAGCTGCGGAACGCCAGACTTCAGCTGCCCCGGTTCGGACCCGACCCGATCGAGGTCGCGCTGGCCACCTCCGGCACCTCGGTGACCAGCCCCCGCCTCATCGGCCGGTACGGACTGAGCATGACCTCCTTCGCCCTCCCGTTCGCGCTGATGACCCCGGGCGCCCCGGACCACATCGGCCTGGCCCAACAGTGGAAGTACGCGGAGGAGGCCGCCGAGGAGTTCGGCCGGACCCTGGACCGCGATCGATGGCGCATCGCCCTTCCGGTGCACGTCGCCGAGACCCGGAAACAGGCGTTCGACGAGGTCCGCGAGGGCTACGACCGCTGGTTGTTCGAATACTTCGGCAAGGCGGCGGGACGCGACGTCCAGCCCCCCGGTGTCCCTCGGGAGCAGCTCCTGGAGGCCCGGGTCGAGGCCGGCGGAGCCCTCGTCGGCTCCGTGGACGACGTGGTCGCCGGCATCCGGAAGATGCAGGAGGCCACCGGAGGCTTCGGCACCCTCCTGGTCTACGCCGCGGACTGGACCACCTACGAGAACACCGACCGCAGCCTCGAACTCCTGGCGCGCCACGTCGCCCCTCGGATCAACGGTGCCGCGGACCGGCCGCGGGAGGCCGTGGACCGGGCGATCGCCGCCCGTTCCTCCCGGTAAGACCTCGATGACCCGTCACGGCCGGGCGTCCGGGAACGAACGGTGGAACAAGGGGAGAGCATCCGCATGACGCAACAGAGCACGTCGGCGCACCGTCCCCTGGACCGGCGTCTGTTCCGGGACGTCCTCGGCCGTTTCGCCACCGGGGTCGTCCTCATCACCACGCGTACGGAGGACGGCCCCGCGGGCATGGTCGTCAACTCCTTCACCTCCGTCTCACTCGACCCTCCGCTCGTCGCCTTCTGCGCGGCCCGCACCTCGACCACCTGGCCGAGGATCCGGGCGACCGGAGACTTCGCCGTCAGCATCCTCGGAGAGGGGCACGTCGACCTCTGTCGACGTTTCGGCGTCCGCGCCGCCGACCGGTTCGCCGGACGCGGCTGGACGTCCACCCCGGCCGGCCACCCCGTCCCGGCGGACGGGCTGGGCTGGCTGGACTGCGCGATCACCGTGGTCCACCCGGCGGGCGACCACGAACTGATCATCGCCTCCACCATCGACGGCGCACCGACCGGACCGGCCGAACCCCTGGTGTTCCACGGGAGCCGGTTCCGTGTCCTGGCACCCGAGAAACCCACATCGACCGAGCCCATGACCCACCGGCGTACAGGAAGACCGAGCTGAGAAGGAAGCTGACATCGTGGGCAGTACGCAGTGGCAGAAGCACTGGCGCACGCGCCGTGTCCCTTTCGCGGAGGAATGCCGGCGGGCCGGGGAGGCCTTCCTGGTGGACCTGAAGGACCCGGCCACGGCACAGAGGCGGGTCCTCGACGACGTCATCGCCCTGTGCGCGGACTCGCTCCATTGGAAGGAGCGCGGTCACGACGTCCTCACGACGGCCCCGGACGCCTTCCGGGACACCCTTCCCGTGATGCGCTACGACGACTTCACCGAAGAGATCGACCGTGAGATCCGGACCAAGGGCGGAACCCTCTCCTGTAGCCCCGTCCTGCGCTGGTTGAAGACGAGCGGGACGACGGGCGTCCCCAAACGTGTCCCCTACACCCTGCACTGGCTGCTCAAGTACCGTATCCCCGCGATGCGGGCCATGTGGGGCGTCTACCTGGAACACCACCCCGAGATCCTCGCCCACCCGTACGCGGCGCTCGACACCCAGACCGTCTACGAGGACGTCGACGACTTCCTGGCCGGCGTCCCCTATCAGGCCATCAGCAACCGCCATCCGAAGATCAACGCCCGGGACTGGAACCCGCCGTGGTCCGCCGCGCCGTGGTTCGGCACCGCCGCGCCCTCCTCGCACTCCGGGCGGATGTACCACCGGATCCGCCACTTCCTCGGCGAGGACCTGCGCTTCGTCTCGGCCATCAACCCGAGCACCCTGATCTCGTTACGCGACCTCATCGTCGAGCACGGAGAGGACCTGGTCCGCGACCTCGCCGAGGGCACACTCGAAGGTCGGCCCCACACCGACCCCGACCCCGAGCGGGCCCGCCGCTTCCAGGCGGTCCTGGACCGGGGCGAGTTCACGCTCAAGGACGTCTGGCCGTCGCTGAACACCTACAGTTCCTGGTTGTCGTCCTCGGCCAAGCTCTACCTGCCCCGGTTGGAGGCCGTCCTCCCCGGGGTGTCCGCCATGCCGTTCATGAGCTGCGGAACCGAGGGGGTGACCACCATCCCCGTCGACGACTCCCTCGACAGCCAGCCTCTGGCGGTCGGCCAGGCCTTCTTCGAGTTCGTACCGGCGGAGACGGACCTGGGCGCCCTGCTCGACGCGGGCGAGCGGGTCGAGACCCTGCTGTTCGACGAGGTGGAGGAGGGTCGCGACTATCACCTGATCATGACCCAGGCCAACGGCCTGTACCGACTGTGGACCGGCGACGTCTACCACGTCGACCGGTTCGTGGACGGAACCCCGTGGGTGCACTTCGTCCACCGGGACGGGATCTTCCACTCCTTCACCGGGGAGAAGATCACCGAGACCCAGGTCACCAGGGCCATCGAACGGGCCATGACGGCGGCCGGACGTTCGGTCGGGCTCTACCTGTGCGGTCCGCGCTGGAGCGAGCCGCCGTACTACGTGATGGTCGGCGAGATCTCCGACCCCGGCGAGGAACAGGACCGTCTCCTGTCGGAGGGGGTGGACCGCGCGCTCCAGGACATCAACATCGAGTACGCCTCCAAGCGCACCAGCGGCAGACTCGCCCCGCTCACCTTCACCACCGTCCCGCACGGCGGCATCGCCGCCTACGTCGAGTCCCGCCGGCAGCGGGGCAACACCACCCAGTACAAGTACAAGCCCTTCCAGCAGGACACCGACTTCGCCGCCGACATCCTCGGCGACACGGCATCGACGGGAGCGCACCGGTGATCGAGACCAAGAGGCCGCCTCAGAACGTACGTCGAGAGATCATCACGCTGTCGGCCGACGACGGTGCCCGGCTGGCCCTCCACCTGTGGCGGCCCCGACGCCGCCCCAAGGGCGCGGTCTTCTACTTCCACGGGTTACAGAGCCACGCCGGGTGGCTGTGGGAGGTGGGGCCCCGGTTCGCGGACAACGACATCGCCTTCTTCGTCCTGGACCGACGCGGCAGCGGGGTCAGCGACGGCCCCCGCAACGAGATCCCGGACGTGGCCACCGTCATCTCCGACTACACCGTCGCCCTGACCCACGTTCGCGAGACGATCGGCGACGACGTCCCCCTGTCCCTCTTCGGGCACTGCCTGGGAGGGTCCTTCCTGGCCGCCCTGGTGCACCACGCCGACTTCACCGTCCGCTACGAGGCCGCCGTCTACTGCTCGACGTGGCTGGGACGGCTGCACTCGCTGCTCGGCGAGAGCGAACGGGCGGCCCTGGCCGCCGACACCGGAACCCAACTGTGGGACGCCGGTCTGCGGTCGGAGGACTTCACCGCGGTACCCCGTTACCAGCGGTTCATCGACGACGACGATCTCGCGATCCGGTCGATCACCCGCCGCTCCCGCGGCACCCTCCTGGAGCTGGAACGCCTCTACGTCGACCCGGACCACCCGGACCGGAGTGAACCTCCCCGTGTACCGACCGTGTTCGTGTCCGGGCTGACCGACCCCTTCCTCGACCTCGACGACAGCCGCCGCGTGTTCGACCGGATGGTCACCGAACGGGGCACGATCATCCATTTCCCGACCGATCGGCACTACCTCTTCTACACCGACGTCCGGGACGACCTCGTCGACTGGGCGTCCACCCACACCCTGCTCCAAGGCCTGGACCGGGATGTCTGAGTCCGGGGCCCGGCTGTACCGGGCGGCGCCGCCGATGCTGGCCCGGTTCGACCACCCGGCGGCCCGCCGTTCCACCGCCGACGGCCTCGTCCTGAGTCTGACCGTCGACGGCACGACCGGGGTCGGAGAATGCGCGCCGCGTTCCTACGTCACCGGTGAGACGACCGCGAGCGTGGGCGAGACCCTGCTCCGGGTCCCGATGGACCGGTTGTTCGCCCGGTTGAGGTCCGTTCCTCCGGAGGATCTCCTGGAACGGCTACGGGAGGCGCCCTTCGAGGAGGTGTTCGCGGAGGTCCTGAGTCCCGCCGTCGCGGGCGGTGCCCCCGGACGGAACAACAACCTGATCTGTCTGATCGAGACGGCCGTGCTGGACCTGATCGCCCGCCGCCTCGACCTCCCCGCCACCGACCTCGTGCCCGATCCGATCCGAACGTCCTCCGAACCGTCGATGCTTCCGATCTCCCAGGTCCTCGATCTGGGAACCGACGTCGACACCTTTCTGAACGAGCGCGGGCCCTTCCACTTCGTCAAGGTCAAGGCCTCCACCGACCTCGAACAGGACGTCCGTACGATCACGGCGATCCGGGAGCGGCTGGGCCCGGAGATCCCCGTCATGGTCGACGCGAACATGAGCTGGACCTCCGAGACCGCCGTGCCGAACGCCCTCCGGCTGCGCGACGTCGGGGTGGACCTCCTGGAGGAGCCGCTGCCCCCTCGTTCCTGGAAGGACCTTCGCGTCCTACGTCGGGAGACCGGCGTCCGCGTCATGTTGGACGAGTCGGTCCTCACTCTCGCGGACGCCCGGACGGCCGTGGACACCGAGGCGTGCGACGCCGTGAACGTGCGCGTCGCCAAGAACGGCGGCCTGTCCGCCTCGTCCCGTCTGATCTCGTACGCCCGGGGCACGGGCCTGGCCTTCCAGATCGGTGTACAGGTCGCGGAGGTCGGGCCCCTGATCAACGCCGGACGGGCCCTGGCCTTCCGCGCCCCGGACGCACTCACCGTCGAGGCCGGTCAGTCCGACCGCTTCTTCGCCGACTCCGACGTGATCGTCTCACCGCGCCCCCTGGTGGACCGCCGGACCAACACCCTGGCACCGCCCCCCGGCCCCGGCTTCGGTATGCGCCTGAACGCGTCCGCCGAACGCTGGGCCTCCCGGTCCTGGTACCACGACCGCTGGATCCCCGCTTCCTCCGAGGTGACCTCCTGATGCCCACCCTGTACGAATGCGTCCACCGGGGCGAGCGCCACTTCGGCCTCGACTCCCCCGGGGCCACCACCCTCCACCTGTACCCGCTCGGCGATCTCGATCTCCAGTCCACCCTGCTCGCGGCGAACGGCGACGTCCCCGCCCTCACCGAGGCCCTGACCCGGGGGCGTGAGGCGACACCCGTCCCCGCCTCCGACGTACGGCTCCGTCCGCCACTGCTGCCGGACTCCGTCGGCGACGCGCTGGTCGGTGGTTTCATGGCGACCCATCACGCCAAGGTCGACGCCGCCGAGAACACCATGCCCAACTGGTTCTTCAAGGGCCTCGGCGACGTCCTGAAGGTCCCCGGAGAGACACTGCGCGTACCGTCCGGAGCCGTCGCTTTGACGGAGGAGGCGGAGGTCGTCCTCGTCTACCTCACCGACCCCTCCGGAACCCCGCGCTACGTCGGCCACACCTTCGGCAACGACCTGACCGACATCGGTCGTTTCAAGCGGAACAACGGGCACCTCTCCTACGCCAAGCTCTGCGACGCGGGGATCTCCCCCTGGCTCTTCCTGGACGCCCCGCCCCGCCACGTCACGGGTCATGTCACCATCGAGCGGGACGGCGGACCCGTGTGGCAGGGCGCCTTCACCACGGGGACCAAGGCCATCCTGTACGACGTGCCCGAGATGATCTCCGGTCTCTTCGCGTACGAGGCGCTGCTCGCTCCGGGGCGTGTGCACTACGTCTACCTCGGCGCCGACCGCAGCAGCTTCCACAGTGGGTTCTCGATGGAGGGCGGTGACCGGATCGAGATGAGGTTCGGCACCCACGACGTCCTCCTGACGAACACGGTGGCGGCCCACTGAGCCCGAGACCCCTCTGCCCGACACCGGAGAAGGCCCTGTTCGCAGGGCCTTTCTCATGTCCCGATCCCTGCGCGGGAACGACGGACCCGGGCGAACGCTCGAAAAAAATCCTCATTCGGGAGAACCTCGGCGCCCCGACCGCCATCAGAACGCCCGAAAAGGAACAATGAGAGCACGCGGGACGACCCGCGAAGCGAAGGAGATAAAGCGGAACACGTGACCCGGGGTTCGATATGGAGAATCCCCCGGTACAACGGTCCGATCAGCATCCGAGAACGGTGTTCTCACCGCGGTCGGAACCGTGGAACGTCGACTGCGACGTCCACCCGATGAGACGAAGACCGAGGTCGAAGCGGATCTCGTCAAGGAACGCCGGCAGGGGCGCGCCCTCGTGAAGCGCGCCGGATCCGAATTTTTCGAAACACCGCGACCCGCCCTTCGCGCGTTTCCACATCCCCCGAAAATTCCGATGCCGTCATGGTCATGCCCGAATACCCGCAATTCAGCATCTCCTTCCGGGGGAAAGAAAGGAAGCGCATGAAGCGCGATATCCGCAACACCGTCCTGGCCCTCGCGACCTCCGGTCTGGTGATCGTGGGCTCCGCGGCCTGCTCCTCTCAAGAGGTGATCGACGCGGTGACGTCGTCCGACTCCGGACGGTCGGAGGCCTCCGATCGGACGGGAGAGGACGCGCTCATGGGACAACTGGAGTACCTCGCCCCGGGCGAGTTCGTCATCGACGGCCAGGCGTTCTTCGTCAGCGAGGAGACCCGCTATCTGGGCGGCCTCGACGTCTGCCCCGCCGAGGACGGGGTCGACGACGTCGGCTTCGGCGTCGTGGAATGCGACCTGGAGTCCTTCGAGGCCGCGGCCCAGGGGGAGGCCCCCGTCCACGTCAAGGCCGAGGCGGAGTCGGGTGAGAACGACGAGATCATCGCCGTGACGATCACCGAGTACGACAGCGAGACCCCGAACGGCTCCGGCGCGACGGACACCCCCGAGTCGGCTCCGGTCCCCGAGGACGGCGCCGCGGACGGGGCCTCCGAACTCGTGAGCGGCGACCTGGAGTACATCTCCCCCGGTGAGTACATGGTCGACGGCACGGCGTTCTACGTGGCCGAGGACACCGTGATCCACGCGGGCCTCTACGCCTGCGCCGGGGGCGTCCAGGACCCCGACACCGGCGACGTGATCTGTGACTTCGACCGGTTCGACGCCACCCTCGCGAACGGGACCGCCATCACGGCCGAGGTCGAGATCGTCGACGGCGTCGCCCTGTCGATCACCGAGTACTAGAACGTCCCTCCTCGTCGACGGGGCTCCCACCAGAAGCCCGGCGGCCCATCGGTCTCGCGAAGCGTGAGGCCGATGGGGTGCCGCGGGGTTCGGGAGGCGCACTCGATCGGACTCGACGGGGGACCGATCGAGCCCCGCCCCGAACACCGGAGAAGGCCCCGCGGGGCAGGGCCTTCTCTCGTGTCCGGGCTCTTTCCCACGGTCCGGGACCGAGCGTGTACGGCCGCACTCGCGAAAGGTGCGATAGTACGCATGACCCCCGCCCCCTTCATGACTCAGGAGTCCCCCCATGCGCCCTACCGGTCCTGGACCGTTTCTCCTCGCCGGAACCGCTCTCTCACTGGCCCTGACCGCCTGCGGCGGGATCGGAGGCGCGGACACCGAGACCGCCACGGAGGTCGACACCACCGGATTCACCTACGGTGACGTCCCCACCGAGAACCAGAGGGGCCCCTCCATCGACGAGTCGCAGATGCCGCCCGAGCCCGAACGCGGCGCTCCCCGGCACGAGATCAACGCCCACAACGCCCTGGTCAAGGTCTCGGAGATGAACTGGACCGCCGACCCCGACGCCACCTCCGAGTGCCCGCCGGACGTCGACCTCCAGGTGGAGAAGAGCTATAGCTGCGTCGTCACCTACATGGGCGAGGAGTTCGAGTACCTGGTCGAACTGGACGAGGAGCGGAGCTCGGAGAACTACGCGGCGGAGAGGGCCCGCCTGGTCACCGGACCGATCATCGTCGAGCAGCTGGAGCACACCATTCGCGTGTACAGCCTCCTGCCCTACATCGACTGCGGGTTCGAGGGCGAGGTGGCGGTCGCGGTCCTCGACGAGCATGTGAGCACCTGCACGGCCCTGGACGGCGCGACCGGTGAGACCAAGGAGTACGAGATCACCTACGGCCTGTCCGGTACGGCCGTCACCCCGCTCTGACCGCCGGGACGTCGTCCCATCGTCCTCGAAGAGGAGAAGGGGTCCGCCGACGGCGGACCCCTGACGATCGTTCGAGCACGGTCAACGGCCCGCCGCGACGGCGGCCTTCTCCCTGCGGTCGCGCAGCAGGGTGAGGACCCCGAGGGTCACGGTGGTGATCAGGCCCAGGATGGGCAGGCCGATCCAGGTGAGCCCCCACAGCATCTGTCGGGTGGAGGCGGTCTCGACCACGTGCATGGAGGCGACACCGAACTCGGTCTCGTCGTTGGAGCAGGAGAGCTTGTGGGTACCCGGCTCGACGACCGTCAGGACGTGGACCAGGTTCCACTCCTCCGCCCCGTAGGAGAAGGTCCCGGCACCGCGCATCTGGATCTCGCCCGGGGTACCGGACGGACGGTGGAACGAACACCCTCCGCCGAATGAGCGGCCGTAGACCCCGAGCTCTCCCAGGTGTTCCTCTCCGAGTTCCAGCTCGACCTCGAGGTTCTGTTCGGTCTCGGTGATGAAGTCCGGAGTGGGCTGACGTACCCAGGGGCCCAGGGCGAGGAGGACACCGAAGACCACGACCGTGGCCACCAGGGAGATCAGACTCGCGATGTATCCGCCCCGTAGACCGCGCCCCGCAGGAACATGCGGGACGGGTGGTGCTGCGGACGGCTGTGGGGGCTGGGGGGAAATAGACATGCCCGACATCATGTCAGTGAAGCGTGACAGGACGCGACGAAAACTCCGCCCCTCCGTCTCCGTCACGGGCGGCGGGGAGCGAACGGTGTGGAGGCCCACCGAAAGCCGAGGAAGGCCCCGCCCCGCGGGGCCTTCTCTCGTGTCCGGGCTCTTCTCCCACCCGCTCCCCCGCCTTGGGGGATCCTCGACCCGCTCTTTTCCCTCGTCACCGCCCCGGCGGGCCTCCTTCCTCCGCGAGGCCCCGCCTGAGCGCAACCTCACAGAACCGATCCCTCTTCGGCCCGCGCACCGGAACATAGCCTTCTCATTGGATGAGAATTTGCCCTTTTCATCCCTTTTGTCCGATCCATAGAGTGGGCCGGCCCCGAGTCCGCACCGCAGCTCGGAGCTCGCTCGGTCCGGGAAAGGGGGGGGCGCCATGTCCGCCGAAGCGACACCCGCGGATCCGGCCTCCGGCAACTCGGGGCGGACCACCGATCGCCTGCTCGGCGTACTGATGGTCTTCGCCGAGGCGGAGAGGGCCACCGCCGCGCAGGTCGCCGAGATCACCGGCATCCCGGTCAGCACCGTCTACCGAATGCTGGACCGGCTCTCCTCGACCGGGTTCGTGCAGCGTGTCGGCACCGGCCCCGACTACGGGGCGGGCCCCGTGGCGGTCCGGTTCGCCGAGAGGTACCGCAACGGCGCGCTGGAGCGCACCTCCATCGGTCCCCGACTGGAGCGGCTCTCGCACGAGTCCGGCGAACTGGCGGCCTTCATGGTGCCGGTCGGCACCGAAGCGCTGTGCGTGGACGCGGTCGAAGGGGCACGGGTGCTGCGCTGCTGCTACACCCGCGGAGCCGTGCGGCCTCTGCTGCGCGGGGCCACGGCCGAGGCACTGCTGGCCCACCTCCCCGACTCCCGACGCGAGGAGGTGTACGCCGCCTACCGCCTCCCCTCCGAACGGGTGCGGGCCCTGGAGGCCGCCCACCCCCTGGTGCGGGAACGGGGCGTGGCGATCAGCGAGAGCGCCCTCGACGAGGGCGTATGGGGCGCCAGCGCCCCTGTTCTCGACGATTCCGGCTCCCTGAGCGGGGTCGTCACCGTGATGGCCCCGGCGGCGCTGACCGAGCGCCGACGCCCCTACTACGTCCGTCTCGTCAAGGAGGCGGCGCGTGACTTGAGTGGAGGAACGATTTGAACAGGGTGGATCCCCCCGTCTGGACCGGACGCGACGACGGCCCGGGCGCCGAGCACCGGCGCTGGCACAACACGGTGCGACCGCTCGACCGCGCCGATCGGACCGGGACCGCGATCGTCGGCTTCGCCTCCGACGAGGGTGTGCGCAGGAACAAGGGCCGCACCGGTGCCGCCGAAGGCCCCGCCGCCCTGCGCCGTGCGCTCGCACCGCTCGCCCTCCACCGGGACGAGGCTCTGTACGACGCCGGAGACGTCCGTGTGGACGACGGCGATCTGGAGACCGGCCAGCGCGCGCTGGGCTCCGTGGTGGCCGAGGCCATGAGGGCCGGGCACTTCCCCATCGTGTTCGGGGGAGGCCACGAGGTCGCCTACGCGAGCTACCTGGGCCTGGACGGGGGCCTCGGGACGGACCGGACCCGCACCCTGGGCGTACTCAACATCGACGCCCACTTCGACCTGCGCGAGGAGTCCGAGCCCACCTCCGGAACACCGTTCCTTCAGATCTCCGAGGCGGAGAAGGCCCGGGGACGGGACTTCCGCTACGCCGTCGTCGGCATCAACGAGGCCGGGAACACCCCCGTGCTGTTCGACCGCGCCGACCGGCTCGGCGTCGAGTACCTCACCGACGACCGGTGCACCGCCGCCCACCTGGAGCGGGTACTCGACTTCGTCCGTTCCTTCCTCGACACGGTGGACGACGTCTACCTCACGCTCGACCTGGACGCCCTGCCCGCGTGGGTCGCGCCCGGGGTGAGCGCCCCCGCTCCGCTCGGCGTTCCGCCCGAGGTGGTGCAGGCCGTGGTCGAGGAGGTTGCCGCCTCTGGACGGCTGGCCCTCTTCGACGTGGCCGAACTCAACCCGTCCCTGGATGTGGACGGCCGGACCGCGCGCGTCGCCGCGCGCATGGTGGACCGCGTACGCGCGGGCAGAAGGCGGAGCGTATGAACATCTCCCTGGACCTGATCCAGACCACGACGCTGGCCGTCGCCCTGCTGCTCCTGGGCGAGTTCGCCCGGCGCCGTATCGGTTTCCTCCAGCGGTTCAGCATCCCCGGTCCGGTCATCGGTGGTTTCGCCTTCGCACTGGCCGTTCTGGCCCTGCGGGAGACCGGCGTGGCACAGCTGGAGCTGGACACCACGTTGCAGGACCCCGCGATGATCGCGTTCTTCACCACCATCGGTCTGGGGGCCAGTGTCAGCCTGCTCCGCAAGGGCGGCAAGCTGCTGATCGTCTATCTGCTGGCGTGCTGGACCCTGGCGATCCTCCAGAACGTCGTGGGCATCGGTATGGCCACGGCGCTGGGCCTCGACCCGGTGCTGGGCGTGATGGCCGGTGCCGTCGCCCTGGAGGGCGGCCACGGCGCCGCCGCCGCGTTCGGCCCCACCGCCGAGGCCCTGGGGACCGACGGCGCCACCGCGGTCGCGATCGCCGCGGCCACGTTCGGCCTGGTCGCCGGTGGTCTGCTGGGCGGGCCGATGGCCTCCTGGCTGATGAAGCGCCACGGAGTGAAGGTGCCGTCGGCCGCCGACACCGCCGCGACCGGAACGGTCGAGGTGGAGGAGAAGGAGGAGCCGGTCGGCTACGGCCCCCTGGTGAACACCGCCGTCCTGATCGGTGCGGTGATGGTCGCCGGGGTCGCGCTGGGCACGTGGTTCAGCGAGACGACCGGGTTCGTGCTGCCCTCGTACGTGGGCGCCATGGTGGTGGCCGCCATCGTGCGCAACGTGGGCGACCGGTTCGGCCTTCGCATGCACCAGGGCGCCCTGTCGCTGGTGTCGTCGCTGTCGCTGGGCCTGTTCCTGACCATGGCCATGATGAGTCTGAGGATCTGGGACCTGTACGCGCTGGCCCTGCCGCTGGTACTGCTCCTCGCGGTCCAGGTGATCGTCCTGCTGCTGTTCGTCGCTCTGGTGGTCTTCCGCCTGCTGGGCAAGAACTACGACGCCACGACGATGGCGGCGGGCATGGTCGGTCACGGTCTGGGCGGCACCCCCAACGCGATGGCGAACATGGACGCCTTCAACCGCCGTTTCGGGGTCCGTTCGGAGAAGGCCTTCCTGATCGTTCCGCTGGCCGGCGCGGTGTTGATCGACATCGTGGCGCTGCCGTGGATCGTGTGGTGCATCAACGCGGTGGCCTGACCGGAGACCGCCTCATGAGCGGCCCCGCGCCCTTTCCGGTGCGGGGCCGCTCCGCGTTCCCGGCCTCCCATGGTCCACCCAGATACCAGCAGGGGGTATATTCATCTCGGCCCCTCATACCTGGTAGGGGTATATGAGACCGAAGGAGACCCTTCCATGTGCACCACCTGCTCCTGCTCCACCGACTCCGCCGGTTCCACCGCCGCCACCGAGGACGCCCGGACCTATGAGGTCGAGGGGATGACCTGCGGCCACTGCGTGAACTCGGTGAGCACCGAGATCGGCAAGGTCTCCGGGGTCACCGACGTGACCGTCGACCTGGCCGAGGGTCGGGTCCGCGTCGAGGGCTCCGACTTCGGCGACGCCGAGATCCGCGCCGCCGTCGAAGAGGCCGGCTACAAGGTCGTCGGCGCCTGAGCCGCGCCGCGCTCCCGCCGTTCGCCACGTGAGCGGGAGCGCGTCCCGTCCCCGACCACCGGAGGAACGAGGTCCCGACCGGCTGAGGGGGTCAGGGGAGGCGTTCGACCAACGCGCGCAGGGCGTCGGGGCCCAGGGGTTCGCGTTCGCTCAACGCCAGTTCGACGGTGCCCTGGGCGGCGAAGCGTTCACGGACGGCGGTCAGGACCTCGTGGTCGGCGTCCCCGGGCACCTGGTTGATCACCACGGTGCCCAGACAGAACCCGGTCTCCGCCAGTTCCCGGGCCGCGCGGTCGGTCTCGGCCAGGACCATGCGGCGGGGCACCAGCACCAGACGGACCTCGGCGTCCTCACGGAGGCGTTCGGCGGCGCGTTCCAGCTTGCGGCGACGCGCGTGCAGTCGCTCCAGGAGGGGGTCGTCCTCGTTCTCCCCGGAGCCGCCGACCACCCCGACGACGAAGCGGTCCGCGTCGATGGCGCGTTCGCGTTGGCGGGCCAGCCCCTGGACCCAGGGGGTCAGCAGTTCGGGCAGGTGGAGCAGGCGTAGAAGGTGGCCGGTGGGCGCGCTGTCCACCACGAGCCGGTCCCATCGTTCGGGGACCTCCTCCATGGTGTCCATGAGCAGATCGGCCAGGGCGGACTCGGCCATGCCGGGCCCCGCCGCGGCGTGTTCCAGGTGGCGGGTGACCGCCGGCAGGATCTCGCGGGGCAGGGCGGCGGCCGCGTCGTCGCCGATCCCCCGTACACGTCGACGCAGAGCCGCGTCGGCGTCGGGTTCACGGGCCCACAGGTTCTCCGTGACCGGAACGGGGTCGTCCCCGAGGGGGAGGGCGAGGGCGTCACCGAGGGAGTGCGCCGGGTCGGTGGAGACGAGCAGGGTGCGCAGCCCCCGGTCCGCGAGGCGGAGCGCGTGGGCGGCGGCCATGGTGGTCTTGCCGACCCCGCCCTTGCCTCCGAAGAAGACGATGCGGGGCGCGGTGGGCTCGACCTTCTCGGCCGTTCTCGGCCCGCGTCGACCGAACATCAACAGCACACCCCCGGTCCACCCAGATCGTCGCGCCCCATGCGCTGGTGCCATTCGTGCAGATCGGCCACCATGTACGGGATCAGGTCGAGGGTCTCATAGGACACGGGCCCCTCCACCCCCAGGGTCTCCAGGAGCAGCAGGGCCCGCAGGGTGTCCTGCTGGGTGCGCGCCTCTCGGCGGATCTCCTGACGCCAACGAGAGGCGAAGACCGCGTCGTGGAAGGCCTCCACCCGTCTCCAGGCGTCGCGTACACGAGAGAGCGCACCCAGCGGGGTCACGTTCCTACTTCTCCTTCGTCTCGGAGGTCTCGGTCTCTTCGGCGACCTCGTCCAAGGTCTCCTCCTCGCCTCCCGGAAGGTCGCGCTGGATCCACGCCTTGCGCAGGGCGATCCCGGCCTCGACGACCAGCCAGATGGCCAGACCGAAGATGACGAAGTCGAGCGGCGCCATCAGGAACAGGTCGATCGCGGAGTCCGAGCGCAGGAACTCGATCAGGTTGACGATCAGCGCCCACGAGGTCATGAACAGCAGGAAGACCAGCGGGATCAGGATCGCGAGCGGGTTGCGCCTGCGCTTGGTCACCCACACCGCGATCACGGCGAGCGCCAGGCCCGCGGTGAGCTGGTTGGTGGTGCCGAAGAGCTGCCACAGCGTACCGAAGGCGAAGTCGCCGGGGATGAGCGCCAGGCCCAGCGGAACGACGGTGGCGACCAGGGTGGCCAGGGTGAGGTTGCGGGCCAGCGGACGGAAGCGGACGATCTCGGCGATCTCCTGGACGATGTAGCGCTGAAGGCGCACGCCGGTGTCCATGGTGGTGGCGGCGAAGCTGACCACCACGACCACGGCGAAGATGACGCCGACCTGGAGGGGGATCCCGAGGTTGGCGGCGAACTGCCCGACACCCTCGACGAAGTTCCCGGTGGCCCCGGCCGAGGCCGTGCCGAAGTCGCTGTAGATGAGGTTCCAGTCGGCCAGCGGCGACGCCGAGGCGGCGACCACGCCGGCGGTGCAGGCGAGGATGGAGCAGACCGCGAGGGTTCCCTCGCCGGCGGCGCCCAGGTATCCGACCATCCGGGTGTCGGAGGGCTTGTCGATCTGCTTGGCGGTGGTCCCGGAGGCGACGAGGCTGTGGAAGCCGGAGATCGCGCCGCAGGCCACGGTGATGAACAGCAGCGGGAACCAGGACGGGGAGTCCGAGGGGACGTCGGTGTTGATCGCGGGGGCCACGACCTTGTCCCAACCGATCAGGACTCCGAGGAAGATGACCACGAGGGCCAGCAGCATCTGGTGCAGGTTGATGTAGTCGCGCGGCTGGAGCAGCATCCACACCGGCAGTCGGGACGCCAGGAAGGCGTAGACGAACAGCAGGAGGACCCACAGCGTGTTGGGGGTCGTGCCGATCGCCTCGGCGATGCCGTCGAGCTGGATCGGGACCCGGACGCCGAGCGGGATGCACACGTACACCAGGATCAGGGCGACCAGGGAGGGCAGCAGGGCGGCCGTGCGTTTCCGGTAGACGACCTGGCCCACGCCGATGGCCAGCGGGATCGCGACCAGGATCGACAGGACCGACTCCGGGTAGGCCACGAAGAGGTTCGAGATGACCACGGCGAAGACAGCGTTGACCATGGTCAGCAGGAAGAAGATGATCACCAGGAAGAGCGTCCTGGCGCGCTTGCCGATGACCTCTCCGGTGAGGGTCCCGATGCTGCGGGCCTTGTGACGGACCGACAGCACGAGGGAACCGTAGTCGTGCACGCCGGCGGCGAACACGGTGCCGAGCAGGACCCACGCGAGCGCGGGGCCCCAGCCCCAGAACACGGCGACCGCCGGGCCGACGATGGGGGCGGCGCCGGCCACCGAGATGAAGTGGTGGCTGAAGACGACGTGACGGTTGGTGGGGACGAAGTCCACACCGTCCTTGTAGGTGTGCGCGGGGGTAACGAACCCTGGCTCCAGGGCGTACACACGGTCCGCGAGGTATCGCGAATAGTAACGGTAGCCGAGGGCGAAGACCGCTACGGACGCGAGGAGGACGAGGGCAGCGGGCATGGCCGTTGCCTACCTTTCGCATTCCGGGCCCGAATCGACGTTCTTTACCCTGGCCCTTCGCCCGGTATCACGCCGACTCGGACGATGGGTTAAAGTCACCAGAAATTAGCATGTGACTTCTCCGACTATGAAGGTCCGACCTTGAAAGACCTGATCACGGTTTGGCAGCGGTCCACCGTCGCGGAACTCTGTTGGATCTCCTCCTCCGGCCCCACAGGCGTTCCGGTGGTTCCGCTGATGTGGCGCGAGCGCCCCTGCGTCGCGCTCCCCTACTCGCTCGCGACCGCCGCCCTCACGCTCGGAGATCGTCGCGTCGCCTTCAGTGTGACCGAGGAGGGGGCAGGGGGGACCGGAGGGGTGGTCGGTGTCGGCCCGGTCGAGGTCGTCGAGGACCTGGAGGGGCGCGTCTTCGTCGACGCCCTGGTCGATCAGGAGACGCTCAAGCACCCGCCGACGCGGCTGCGGGCGAACAGCCTCCTGGCCCGCCGGGAGAACTGGTGGTGGGTACCGCGCGTGATCGTGTCGCTCGCCTCGGTGGAGGTCGAGCGGGAGACCCGTCCGCGTACACGCTCCTCCGACGCCCTCCTGGTCCGCGACCGCTCCGGCGTTCCCGAGGTCGAGGTGGTCACGGCCGACGATTGGTCGGACCAATCGGGGTCGAAGACGGCATTGTGGGCCCGAAATGGAAAGTCGTTGGAAGGGTCCGACGAACCGGCGTTCGCCTTTTCCCATCAGTACAGTCCCGATTTCGAACGTTGGGAACGTTGGTCCCGTTCGGGACGGCTCGAAGGCGAATATCTGCTGGTCGAGGAGGCGGAAGGGGCACCGGTCGGCACCGCCCCCTCCGGCCCGTTGCCGCCCTTCCGTCTCTGGGAGCGCTTCGGCAACCACCGATCGCTGGCGCGCGCCTGTCGACGGGGCATCGCCGAGGCCGAGGCCCGCCGTTCGGCCTGATCCCGGCCGCCCTTCGAGAGGTGTGGGCCCGCCCGCCCCACGGGCGGGCCCGTGCCGTCACGCCCAGGCTGCGGGGTCGGTGCCCCAGCGGCCGGCGGGGTGCCGCCAGTCCCCGGGGCCGCCTTCGTAGTGGATCGGCGGGAGGGCGTACCGCAGCCGCCCATAGGGGGACGAGGTCTCGGTCAGCCACGCCTCGGCGTCGTGGTGGCCCTCCGGCACCGGTTCCGGGACGACGTCGTGCAGCAACCAGGAGGCGGTACCGGCGAGGGAGAAACGCAGTTCGCGCCCCAGACCGTCCCCCTGCCGTTCGGTGAGCGCCCTCAGCACGCCCGCGGCCACCAGGTATCCGGTGCCGTGGTCCAGGGCCTGGGCGGGGAGGACGCCCGGTCGGCCGTCCGCGGGCGCCTCGATCGCCGCGATCCCGGTGGCGGCCTGCACGAGGCTGTCGAAGCCCCGCCGATCGGACCAGGGGCCCTCCCACCCCCAGGCGCACAGTCGGGCGACGATCAGTCCGGGGCGGCGGGAGATCAGTTCCCTCGTGGAGAGTCCGTACCGGTCGAGGGCGCCCGGGCGGTAGCCGGCCACCACCACGTCGGCGGTCTCCAGCAGCCCCTCGAGGACACCGCGGCCCTCGGCCGTGCCCAGGTCCACCAGGGTCGAGCGTTTGCCCTGGCCGGTGTCGATGTGACTGTCGGGGTCCTCCGGGGTGGCGGGCGGGTCGACCCGCAGCACGTCCGCGCCGAGGAGGGCGAGCGTCCGTGTGGCGACGGGGCCGGCGATGACCCTCGTCAGGTCCAGCACGCGCACACCGGACAGGGGGAGCGGTCCCGGCCCCAGGTGTCGTCCTCCGCTCTCTCCGAGCGTTCCGATCTCGACCAGGGGCGGGCGGTCCTCGGGAGGGGATCCGCGTTCGGGGGCGGGCGCCACGGCCACGGCCAGGCCGCCCGCCGCGTACACCCGTTCCTGGACCTCGACGGCGGACGTCTCGGCCAGCGTCGCCGCGAGTGTCTCGGGGTCGTCGTGGTCGCCGAGTTCGAGCGCCTCCGTCAGGCGCCGGCGATGGTGGGGGTAGTTGGCGTGGGTGCGCACCCAGCCGTCGGCCGTCCTCCAGAACCCGGAGAGCGGGGCGAAGGGCGTCGGCGCGCGGCCGTCGATCCGCAGATGTCGTTCGCTGATGAAGGCGGTGGCCACCGCCCCCGCGTCCACTCGGACACGCGGCGCCGGCCCGCCGTTCCGGGCCGCCGCGAGTTCCGCGGCGGCGAGGGAGCACGCTCCGACCGTCGCCCCGGCCGCCTCACGGACCGGCAGCGTCGCGGGCAGCACCGCTCCGGCGGAGACACGGGAGATCGGGACAGGGGGGTCGTCCGATCCGCCGAGTGCCCTCCAGACCCGGGCGGTCGTCTCGTCCGTCTCATGGTTCATGGGGTCATGCTCGCAGAGGGGCCGCGCGAAGGCGGAGCTCGGGGCGGATCGTCGGCGGGCACAGAGCCACCGCCTCGACCGGTGTCGAGGCGGAGGGCTCCCCCGTTCGTCCACGCTCATCGATCCGACCGGCCCTTCCGAGACGGAGGGGTCCGGATATGGAGGGTCAACCGGTGGTCGACGCCCCCGACAGGTTCCCCTCGATCCCCGAGATCCGGTTGTGCTCGTCGAAGGACACCTCGAAGGTGAAGTCGGCCCCTCCGAGGGTGATGCCGCTCCGCTCCGCGTCGACGAAACGGGGAGAGAGTCCGCGCAGGCGGGCGTAGGTGTACACGGCGCGCTTGTGGTCGAACAGCCGCAGACCGGAGATCCCCTCCTGGAGGATCCGCATGACCCGGGTGGAGACGGGGGCGGGCAACCTCAGGTCGGGGTGTTCGATGATGAAGGCCACCCGGGTGCCTCCGCCCGCGTCGCCGTTGTAGGAGAACCAGCGGCCGGTGAGGAGCTTGGCCGCCTCCGTGAGGGGGTGCAGCGCCAGGTGGGCCTCCTCCGGGGATCCGGGCAGGGAGACGAAGGGGACCTCGGGGTCGGCCAGTTCGGGTATCTCGTTGTCGCGGCCGAAGTCGCGCACGGCCGCGCCGAGGGCGGTCAGTTCCTCGGGGAAGCCGGAGGGGTTGGCCCAGCCCCACATCCAGGATCGGGGGCCGGGGGCGGCGCTGCCCAGGAGGTGGAACCGTTCGCAGATCAGGGGGCGCTCGCCGGTGAACTCGAAGCGGGCCGCCTGGAGGTCCACGTGCCAGTTGTGCTCGCCGAGGAACTCCTCCAGGTGGATCTGGTGTTCCAGGGAGAGCAGGGCCGCGTCGTCGAGCATGTCGGGAAGGGTGTGTTTCTTGCTCATGCGGTGATGCTATTTCCCGTCGCGGACACCGACCTCCTCCGGGCTCCGGGGAGGGTCCTCGTAGGCCAGGCCGATGCCTCGGGCCCACAGCCGGGTGGCGGTCTCCACGACCACCTCGGGGTCGTGTTCCTCCCCGTACAGGTAGAGCATCCGGGCCGTGTGCTCCACCATCCCGCCGAGCATGCTCGCCGTGGCCGCCACGTCGATGTCCGAGGAGGCGACCCCTTCCTCCTGGAGTCTGCGGGTGCCGGCGACGATGCGTTCGACGAACAGGCCCCGGATCTCCAGGAAGAGGGACCGGAAGAGGGGGTGCCTGGGCGAGATCTGTTCGATGACCTGCATGATCCGGGCGTTGTCCCGGTAGGCGTCCAGGAACCGACCGGTGGCGTGTCTGATGCGGTCGATCGGCTCGGTGCCCGGGGGCGCCGCCGAGCGGGCCGCGTCGAACATCTCTCCGGCCACCCCCTTGGCGACCTCGTGGAAGATCGCCTCCTTGGAGTCGAAGTAGGTGTAGAAGCTTCCGTAGGCGACACCGGCCCGACCGGTGATGCCGGCGATCCGGGTGTCCTCGAACCCTCGCTCCTCGAAGACCTCCCGCGCCGCCTGGACGAGCGCGCCCCGTTTACGGCGGCCTCGCTCGGTCGGCGGTCGCCCGGTCGTCGCCCGTCCGTTCACCGGTCGCCCCCTCTCCTCCCGGTTCGAAGGGTCAACGCAGAGGGAGGAACTTCGCGATGACCTCGTTCATGATCTCGTAGGTGCCGCCTCCGATGGAGAACACCCGGGCGTCCCGGTAGTGGCGTTCCACCTCGGTCCCGCGCATGAAACCCATCCCTCCGTACAGTTGGACGGCGTCGTCGACCACGCGGTCCATCGCCTCGGTCGCGGTGTTCTTGGCCATCGCCACCTCCGCGATGAGCGGTTCCCCGTCCTGGAGCCGTTCGGCGATCCCCCGAACGTAGGCGGTGGCGACCTCGGTACGACGGTGCATCTCCACCAGCCGGTGCCGCAGGACCTGCCGTCGGGCCAGAGGGCCGCCGAAGGCCTCCCGTTCGCGCACCCACTCCAGGGAGAGGTCGACGCAGCGCCGCGCGACCGCGCAGGCCTGTACGGACAGGCCGATCCGCTCGCTCGCGAACTGATCCATGATCTGGTAGAAACCGCGGTCCACCTCCCCCACCAGCCGATCGGCGGGGACCCGGACGTCGACGAGGGACAGCTCGGCGGTATCGGAGGAGTGCCAGCCCATCTTGTCCAGGGCACGGGTGACGGTGAAGCCGGGTGTGCCACGTTCCACGACGAAGAGCGAGATGCCCTCGTGGCCGGTGTCGGAGGTGCGCGCGGCCACGGTCACGAAGTCGGCGCGACAGCCGGAGGTGATGAAGGTCTTGCTCCCGTCGAGCACCCACTCGTCCCCGTCGCGGACCGCTCGGGTGCGCAGCCCGGCCACGTCCGACCCGGCACCGGGTTCGGTGATGCCGAGCGAGCAGATCGACTCCCCTTCCAGAGCCGGTCGGACGTAGTCGCGCACCAGGTGTTCGCGTCCGTCGGCGACCAGGGCCGGAAGGGCGATGGTGTGGGTGAACAGCGAGGCCAGGACCCCGGTGGGCACCCCGGCCAGGACGGCCTCCTCGGAGACGACGAGCTGGTCGAGCATCTCGCCCGCCCCTCCGACGGACTCGGGCTGACCGAGGCCGAGCAGTCCCAGGCGTCCCGCGGCCCGATGCAGGTCTCGGGGGAGACGCCCCTCCTCCTCCCATCGGTCCACATGGGGCAGGATCTCCCGGGCGGCGAAGGCACGGACCGTCTCACGGAGCGCGGCCCGCTCGGGGGTGTTCCAACGGTCGGTTCTCGGGGTGTCGGTCGCGTTCATCGGCGCACACTCGCATCCGTGTTCTGGGGGCGGACCTGGGTCGGGGCCTCTCGGTCGCCCGGAGGTGCGCGCCCACCCCTGGGAGACCCGGATCACCTTTTGTTATGGTGCGCGCAACATGACATGTCGGTCAACTCCGTTGTCCGGCCGCCACCGTGAGGAGACACCGTGGTCGACGTACACGCCCTCATCGAGGATCTGCGCGCGGAACAGGAGGAGTTGGCCGGTCTGTTGGCCGGGCTCTCCCCCGATGACTGGGCCACGCGCACCCCCGCGCCCGGTTGGGACGTCACCGACCAGGTCGCGCACCTGGCCTTCTTCGATCGGGCGGCGACGACGGCCCTGACCGACGAGGAGGCGTTCGCGCGAACACTGGCCGAGGCGGCGGCCGACCCGGAGGGGTTCGTGGACTCGGCCGCCGCTCCCCTGGCGGCCCTGCCCCCCGAGGAGCTGCTCCACCTCTGGGTCCGGTCCTCGGCGGACCTGCGCGAGGCGCTGTCCCGGGCTCCGGCCGGGACACGGGTGCCCTGGTTCGGCCCGCCGATGAGCGTGGCGTCGAAGGCCACGGCCCGCCTGATGGAGACGTGGGCTCACGGTCAGGACGTCGTGGACGCCCTGGGGGCGTCCCGTGAGCCCACCTCCCGGCTCGCGCACATCGTCCACCTGGCGCTGCGGGTCCGTCCGTACAGTCACATGGTCCGGGGGCTCCCCGAGCCGGCGGCCCCGGTGCGGGTGGAACTGACCGCCCCGGACGGCGGCCTCTGGAGGATGGGGCCCGAGGAGGCCGTGGACGTGGTGACCGGGGACGCGCAGGAGTTCTGCCTGGTCCTCACCCGCCGTCGCCACGTGGCCGACACCGACCTGCGATCTCGGGGGGAGGCCGCCGAGGAGTGGCTGGCGATCGGGCAGACCTACGCGGGCGGCCCCGGCGAGGGACGTCGTCCCGGACAGTTCGCCGAGACCGCGCGGACCGACGGGCCGAGTTGACCGCCCCGTCGACTTCGTTCGAAGGTCTCCGCTACATCAGGCTCTGGAGGAGGGGACCGAACTCCTGATCGGCGGTGTGCAGGGAGACCGACCTGGTCTCGTGGTCGACCTCGACGCGCACCTCGGACAGACGGGGAAGACCGTTCTCGGTGGTCCCCGGACGCCACCAGAACAGCTTGTCGGTGACGGGCTTGTCGGTGTCCGCGACGAAGCGCTCGGTGATCCCCTGGAGGGTCTCCATGGCCTGGATCGGGTGCGCTGTGCCCAGGACGTGGGCCATCACCACGGGCGGGGACGGGAACACCACGAGCGCGCCGTGCTCGGTCTCGCCCAGGTGACGGGCCAGCTCGTGCAGTCGGGCGTTGACGTAGAAGCCGCCCTCGGAGCCGATGTGCACGATCGGCACGTCTCCCGCGTTCATGCGGGAGACCTCGACCGGTTCGCTCAGGGAGCCCTCGACCGCCTGCGCGAAGGCCTGCTCCTCGGTGAGGCCGAGGTCGGAGAGCTCGCCGCGGTTCAGCGGTCGCATGCTCTCGGGCGAGTCCGCGACCACGGTCTCCACCACCCCGGCGGCGAACGGGCGGGTCAGGAGCCGCTCCATCACCCCTTCGGGGAAGGCCGTCTCCGGGTAGAGGCGCGAGCGCAGGGTCTCGCGGGGCGGGGCCTGCCGAGAGGTCACCTGGCGCGCCCGCTCCTCGAAGGAGGCGACGAAGTCGGCCGCGGCCTTGGACGCGGTGCCCTCGTCGGCCCCTTCGAGCGAGGCGAGGAGATCCTGGACGTTCTGCCGGATCCCCGTGCCGTCGGACATCGTGACGACCAGGGAGTCCGGGAAGTCGAAGTGGGCCCTGATCCCGCGCTCGGAGAAGGCGGACAGCAGGGCGTTGCGCCCCAGGTCCGTGGAGAGCGGAGGGTAGTGGGTGCCCACGGGGACCCCTCGTGAGCGGAGCTGCCGCAGCATGCCGAAGACGATCTGCTCGGCGAACTCCGAGTGCAGCTCGGGCGGGTGTCCGAGCACCTCGGAGACGGTGTCGGCGTAGTCGATGGCCAGGGGGTCGTGGCCCGGGATCGGGATCCGCATCCCGGTGGGCGGGAGCGCTTCGATCTCCACTCCGTACCGGGCGTAGGTCGAGGCCAGCAGGTTCAGGAAGGCCGCTTGGGCGTTCTGTGGGGGCATGTTCATGATGATGCTCCGGTGACGTCCGTCGTTGTCGTTCTCTGACGATTTCTCGTGTGGAACCGGGGGGCCGGCGTTCCGTTCCTTCTTCGCACAGGGTTCAGCGTGCCCGGGCCAGGACCTTCTTCTGGAGGGCCTCCAGGGGGCCGTGCTCGAAGCGGCGCAGCCACAGTGACGCGCCGACCAGGAGCGACAGGGACAGAGCCGCCCACAGCCCCATGACCCAGCCGGGGCCGGTGTCCGCCATCCGCTCGGTCAGGCCCAGGCCGAAGCCGTAGCAGAGGAACATCAGGACCACGTTCTGTGTGACGTATCCGGTCATCGCCATCCGGCCGAGCGCGCCGAGCCCGGAGGCCAGGGGGCCCCGGCCGGTGACCCGGTCCAGTACCCATCCCACCAGACCGATCAGACCCAGGGCCACCAGCGGTGCCGCCACGTAGCGGTCCAACAGGAACCAGTTCGGGCCGGCCAGGGAGGTGATCAGCGTCAACGGGACGCCCAGGCCGATCCCCCATCTCGACAGTCGGGTCCGGATCCGCCGTCCGGTCTCGTCCGCCCCGAAGGCCCCGGCACGGAAGAGGCGCACCCCCAGCAGGAACATGAACACCATCAACCCGAAGGTGATGATCGGTTCGATCCTCAGGGCCAGGGCGTTGTCCAGCCGGAAGGCGACCAGATCGGTGTAGGAACCGTGGGCGTAGAGGTCGATCGCCTCGGCGGGCACCCCCGTGTCCTCTTCGGGGAAGGCCGTCAGCGCGGCGGTCAGGAGCCCCATCGCGGCCAGGTGCAGGGAGAGCGACAGCCACATGACCGTGTTCCGCACCCGTTCCGAGCGGGTGAGCAGCCAGGCCACCAGCAGGGAGAGCACGGCGTACCCCATGAGCACGTCGGCGGCGAAGACGAGGGTGAAGTGCACCGCCCCCTCGACGAAGAGGAAGAGCGCCCGCCACTTGTAGGGACCCGGCCACCGTCCCGCCCGGCGGGAGGCGGACCGGTACTGGATCGCCAGACCCACCCCGAACATGAGGGTGAGCAGGGCGAGGAACTTGCCGTTGGCGACGGTCCGCAGAAGCCCCTCCGCGAGCGTGCCCACCGAAGGGGAGTCGAGGAAGGCGGCCATGGGGGTGATCCCGTCATTGCCGTAGAGCATCACCGATTCGCCGCCGGGAGCGGTGAACAGCCAGACGTTGGTGGCCAGCGTGCCCAGGATCGCCACCCCGCGCAGCACGTCGAGCAGGGGGAGTCGCCCGCTCGTGTTCCCCGGCTCAGCCGGTCTCGTGGCTCCGACCGTTCCGGTCATCCCCGGTCCCCTTCCGTGTTCCGTTCGTCGGTGTCCTCGCCGGCCGTGAAGAGCCGGTCGAGGTGGCGCCGGAGCATGGCGCGGGAGTCGGCGTCCCCGTACAGATCGGGGTTGGTCAGTTGGTGCATGGTCAGTCCATCGATCAGGGCGTCGAAGGCGCGCGCCTCCTCGGCCGGGTCCAGCCCTTCGGCCAGTTCGCCGCGTTCCCGTGCCGCGGTGAGGACCCGGGTGAACATGTCGATCACCGCGCGGGTGGCCTCTCCGTGCATGCGCGCCATCTCGGGGTCGGTGATGGTGGCGGGCAGGAACTCCAGCCAGACGGTGAGCTCCAGACGCCGTTCCTCGTCCTGTGGGAGGAGGGTGAGGGCCAGGCGGTAGGCGAGGTCGTGGATCGGTGGGACGGGGTCCACCGCCAAGAGCCGCTCCTCGCCCCGCCGGTAGAGGTGTTCGACACCGAAGCGCAGGAGCGCGGTCTTGCTTCGGAAGTAGCGCTGGACCAGGCCGACGGAGACCCCCATCTCGTCGGCGATGTCGGCCAGTGTGGTCCGGGCCAGGCCTTTGCGCGCGACGGTGCGCAGCAGGGCCTCGGCGACCTGGATTCGTCTCTCGTCATGGTCCGCGGTGCGTGGCATATAAAAATATTATGGGCATATTTTTATGTCCGCAACCTCTCCACGGCCCGGAGGCCTCCCGGTGCCGTCCCGGTGCCCGGCCGCCCCGATAATGCGGAGGCGGCGTCTCGACGGGTGAGGCGCTCACGAAGGTCTGGGGAGGCGGCGTTGACCACGGATGTCCACGGGTCGAAGGGAGGCCCTTCGCCTCCACTGAGCCGAAGATCCCTGCTGTTGGGCGGAGCCGTGCTCCTGGGAGGGGCGGTGACGGTGGGCGCCTCGTTCCGGACCCTGGGAGAGCGGTGGGACGTCGTCGTGATCGGCGCCGGGGTGGCCGGGCTCTCGGCCGCGCGCAACCTGAGCGACCACGGACTTTCGGTCGTGGTGGTGGAGGCCCGGGACCGGATCGGCGGCCAGTTGTACACCGACCGCGGCTTCACGTCGGTCCCGGTGGAACTGGGCGCGGGCCTGATCCACGGCCGTGACGCCTACACCTGGGAGCTCGTGGCCGAGGCGGAGGCGGAGACCGTCCTGGTCGGCCCCTCGGACCAGATCGCCGACCCTCTGCCGACCCCCGAACCTCCCCACGACGCCGAGGACGCCGCCGCCTATCTGACCCGCCTCGGGATCCCTGAGGACCGCTGGCCCCCGGTGTCCATCGACAACGAGCCGATGCACCGGTGGAGCGCCCGGTGGATGCACGACTCCGGACTCTTCGACTGGTGGTCGACGCCCCGGGAGAACTTCCGGGTGCCGGACGGCTACGACCGGATCCTCTCCCCGCTCGCCCATGGCCTGGACATCCGTCTCTCGCACGCGGTACGCCGGGTCCACTGGTCGGACCGGGGTGTGGTGCTGTCGGTGGACGCCCTGGAGGGGCCGACCGAGATCCGGGCCGACCGTTGTGTGATCACCCTGCCGATCGGGGTGCTCAAGTCCGGTGACGTCGTCTTCTCCCCCGAACTCCCGGACGACCACCATGAGGCGCTCCGGGCCTTGGACCGCACCGACGCCCTGAAGCTCGTCTACGAGTTCGACCGACCGGTCTTCCCCGCCGAGGAGGACGTGCTGGGGTGGGACGAGGACACCGGGTTCGTGTTCTGGTGCCTCTCTCGCGAGGATCCGGAGGTGGTGGTGGCCTGGGCCGCCGGGAAGAACGCCCGCCGGTTGACCGCCATGACGGTCGAGGACCGGTTCGCCGCCGGTCTGACGGCCCTGGCCGAGGCGTTGGACGAGACGATCCCGGAACCGGTGGCCCGGACCACGCACGACTGGGCGATGGACGAGTTCAGCGCGGGCGCCTACCTGTTCGTCCCTCCGGGCGCGCACGACGCCCCCGCCGCCCTGGCCGCCCCTGTCCGCGGGGTCCTGTACTTCATGGGAGAGCCCACCACCGGCGAGAACACCGTCGAAGGCGCCTACGTGAGCGGTTATGACGGCACCGATCTCCTCATGGCCGACCTGTGAGCGAACGCCCCCGCCCGAGCCCCGGGGAGGGCGTGTGACCCGAAGGACCGACACCGATCTCGCTTCCCTCGGAGCCGGAGAGACCGCCCACCTGGTGCGTTCGGGGCGCGTGACGGCGGTGGATGCGGTCGGCGCCGCCCTGGAACGGATCGACCGGGCCGATCCCCGACTGCGCGCCTTCACCGAGGTGTGGCCGGAATCCGCCCTGTCCAGCGCCGCCGCGATCGACCGGGCGGCGCGCCGTGGCGAGGTCCTTCCCCTGGCCGGGGTGCCGTTGGCGGTCAAGGCCTCCGAAGGGATCTCCTCGGTCCAGGCCGAGCGCCTGATCGCGGCGGGGGCCGTCCCCGTGGGGGCGGCCTCGATCCCCGGCCCGGGGACGGACTGGCGGACCTGGGGGGACACCCCTCGGGGGCGCACGGTGAACCCGTGGTGCTCCGACCTCTCCCCCGGCGGCTCCTCGGCAGGGTCGGCGGTGGCGGTCGCCGCCGGGCTCGTCCCGATGGCCACCGCGAGCGACGGGGCCGGATCGACCCGGATCCCCGCCGCGTGGTGCGGGGTCGTCGGCTACAAGCCGACCAACGGGCTGTTGCCGGCCCGCGACCGGGCCCGGCTGAACTCGGGCGGTCCGATCACACGCTCCCCCGCCGACGCCGACCTGTATCGCAGGGTCGTCCTCGGCGGTCCCGCGGTGAAGGCCCCGGTCACCACGCTCCGGGTGGGCTGGTCCGCCGACCTCGGGTTCGCCGACACCGACCCGGAGATCGCGCGCGTGGCCCGTGACCGACTACGGGCCTGGGAGGAGCGCTTGCCCGGCATGGAGGTGGTGGACGTGACGCTCGTGCTTCCCGACCCGGCCTCCTCCTGGTCGGCCCGGCGGAGCGGAGACGCCTCGGCGCGCCACGGCGGCCGATACGCCCCCTCGGCCCTCGCCGCCCTCCTCTCCGAGGTGGACCTCCTGGCCACCCCCACGACCCCGAACCCGCCGCATGGGCACGAGGGCCCGGGTGGCACCATGAGTGTGGATCTGACCTGGGCGTTCAACCTGACCGGACATCCGGCTCTCAGCCTTCCGGCGGGCTTCGACCGGAACGGTGCGCCCGTAGGTGTTCAGCTGGTCGCCGACCACCATCGCGACGGTGATCTGCTCGCCGCCGCCCGTACCTTCGAGGACGTCGGCGCGCTGTTCTCGGCGCCCCCGTCGGACGACTGATATGCCTGAAATGACCAGTTGTGATGCAATGTCCAGTGGGTTCGTGACCCGTCAGGGCCCCGACACCGCGCAACAACACAACGAACAGAGGGAGGTTGGTGTTCGATGACCAACCGCGCGTACGTGATCGCAGGGTCGGAGGCCACCGGCGGAGCCGGGATCCAGGCCGACCTCAAGGCCTTCCAGGAACTGGGCGTCTACGGTGTCGGAACGATCACCTGCATCGTCTCCTTCGATCCCGCGAACTCCTGGGGACACCGCTTCGTCCCGGTCGACCCGGGCGTCATCGCCGACCAGATCGAGGCCGCGACGTCCTGCCACGACCTGGACGTCGTCAAGATCGGCATGCTCGGCACCCCCGACACGATCGACGTCGTGTCCAAGGCCCTGCGCGAGCAGGAGTGGCGTCACGTGGTCCTCGACCCGGTCCTGATCTGCAAGGGCCAGGAGCCCGGAGCCGCGCTCGACACCGACAAGGCCCTGACCGCGCAGATCCTGCCGCTGGCCACCGTCATCACGCCGAACCACTTCGAGGCCCGCACGCTCGCCGGGATGGAGAGCCTGGAGACCGTGGACGACCTCATCGAGGCCGCCCGCCGGATCCACGAGCTCGGCCCTCGGCACGTGATCGTCAAGGGCGGGACCGAACTGCCCGGCCCCGACGCCGTCGACGTCCACTTCGACGGCGAGGAGGTCACCGTGCTGAGCGCCCCCAAGATCGGCGAGGAGCGGGTGAGCGGTGCCGGCTGCACCTTCGCGGCCGCGATCACCGCCGAACTGGCCAAGGGCGCCGAGGTGGGCGACGCGGTCCGCACCGCCAAGACGATGGTCCGCGCCGGGATCACCGACCGGCTGACCACCCACGCCCCCTTCGCCTCGGTGGTGCCGATCGCCCCCACCGAGGCCTGACGGCCCGGGTCGGGGCGGACGTTCCGCCCCGACCCGGAGTCGTGGTGTCACGGGAGGGGATCCGTCAGCGGGTCCTCTCCCTCTCTCGTGCCGCTCCGCCTCGGGGCGGGCGTGACCACGCCATGGCCACCGCCGTCCCCAGGATCAGGAGCAGGACGACCAGACCGCCCCAGACCATGCCCTGGTCGACCAACATCTCCCCGGCCGGCACGTCCGGCGAGCGACCTCCATCGTTGCCGGTCGCGACCACCCCCACCAGGAGCACGAGGGTGCCCGCGAGCGCCAGACGCGCGCCGGCCACGCCCAGCGCCCGGGCCCGTCCGAGGAGGTCCTCACCGCTCCACCGGAACCGTTCCTCCCGACGCAGCGGGGCCAGGAGACGGGCGAGCAGGAGCGCCGCCACCGGGATCTGGAGGAGCCACACCACCGTCCGGAACCAGCCGTCGAACCACACGTTGGTCCCGTACAGCAGGGTGTGCCAGACGCTCAGCACGTACACGACGATGACGAAGCGGTGCAGTACCCGCCATACGCGGGGGCCGGTCCAGGAACGGACGTAGTAGGCCAGGCCGAGCGGGATGGCGAGGTAGAAGGCGATCAGACCGATCAGGATCGCCACCTGGCCGGTCCCGGTCGAGTATCCACCGGGTACGAACACGTCCACGAAGGCGGAGAGGAGTCGGCCGCCCGGGCCGAGACCCTCCTCGTCGGCGCGGACCAGTTCGATGAAGAACGCGAGCATGTGCGCGAACATCAGCCCGATGGTGGTCAGGGAGGTGACGCGGTGCCAACGTTCCCACCGCGCGTGCGTGATCGGGGACCCCGATACCGGGGCCGAGGAGCGGATCAGGCCGAACATGATGGTGATCCACGCCCAGAGCAGCGCCGACCATCCGAAGGCCTGACAGACGATGTAGAGCCAGTACTCGCGCAGGTCGGCGAGGAACGGCATGACCATGATGGTCTGCGACGTGCCGGCCTCGATCCGGACGCAGAGGATCGCGAAGATGAGCGCCGTCACCACCAGCGCGGCGCCGGTGTCCGGTATCAGACGGCGGAGGTCGGCTCGGAGCGTGGCGCGATCCACCCGGGATCGTCGGCGCGCCGCCGACGCGGGTTCGGTTGTTTCGGACATGGGGGACCTTCCGTAGCGGGAACCACCATGACAGCGGATCCGGCCACGCGAGGCCACCCCCGTAACAGAGCGGGACTATTCGGGCGCGCCATCTCCCAGGGAGAGCAGGAGTTTGCGCAACAACCCGACCAGCCTCTCCTGTTCGTCGGGGTCGAGCCCCTCCAGGAGAACAGCTTCGCCGGCGACGTGTCCCTCCACGACGCGGTCGACCGTGGCCAACCCCTCGTCGGTGAGCCCGACCAGGACACGACGCCGGTTGTCCGGATCGACCTCTCGGTGGACCAGGTCGCGTTTGACCAGCCGATCCACGCGGTTGGTCATCGCGGAGGAGCCCACCATCGTCATCCGCACCAGGTCCCTGCCGGTGAGCCGGTAGGGGGCGCCGGCCCGGCGCAGGGTCGCCAGAACGTCGAACTCCCAGCGTTCGAGGCCCTCCTCCGCCAGGAGGTCGCCGATGCGCCGCCCGAGGATCTGTTGCAGGCGGCCGGTCCGGCCGATGATCGCCATGGGCGAGACGTCGAGGTCGGGACGTTCCCGGGCCCACTGCGCGAGGAAGAGGTCGACGGCGTCGTTCATCCGGCGATCATAGCGACGCGCGCTTGACGGTCTCGTGAGCACGAACATAATCTTTCGACATCGAAATATTCGATATCGAAAGGTAAGCCATGACACCCCCCGCCCGAAGACGGGAGGTCCTCCGGTGAACGGCCGGGGACGGATCGCCGTCGACTCCCTGCTCACCGCGCTGGCCCCCGTCGTCTGGGGCAGCACCTACCTGGTCACCACGGAGTTCCTGCCGCCCGACCGCCCGCTCCTGGCCTCCCTCGCCCGCGCGCTGCCCGCGGGCCTGATCCTCCTCGCCCTCTCCCGTGCCCTGCCCACCGGTGTCTGGTGGTGGCGCTCCCTGGTCCTGGGCACCCTCAACATCGGTGCCTTCTTCTACCTGCTCTTCGTCGCCGCCTACCTGCTCCCCGGCGGGGTGGCCGCCCTCGTGCTCACGATCCAACCCGTCATCGTCCTGTCCCTGTCCTCCCTGCTCTTGAGCGAACGGATCCGCCCCGCCCACCTCCTGGCCTGCCTCCTGGGCGCCGTCGGCGTGGGGCTGCTCGTCGTGGGTCCCGAGGCCGCCCTCGACCCGATCGGCGTCCTGGCCGGAGTGGCGGCGGCGATCTCGATGGGGACCGGTCTGGTCCTGACCAAACGCTGGGGACGCCCCGAAGGGGTGGGCCTGCCGGGGGTCACCGGCTGGCAGCTCACCGCGGGAGGGATGGTCCTGCTGCCCGTCACCCTGCTGGTGGAAGGGGTGCCGAGCACGATCTCGGCGGTCGAGCTGGCCGGGTTCGCCTACATGAGCCTGATCTGCGCGCTGCTGTCCTACGTCCTGTGGTTCCGCGGCCTGGAACGGCTGCCCACACTGGCGGTCTCCTTCCTCTCCTTCGCCAGCCCGGTCACCGCCACCCTGCTCGGCTACCTGGTCCTCCACGAGACGCTCACCCCGATCCAGGGGGCCGGGGCCGCGGCCGCGATCGGGGCGGTCCTGCTGGTCCAACTGACCGCCCACCGACCACCACCGCGACGCGCCCCGAAACGGCGCGCCTCATCGGTCGTCGGGGCACGGTCCGGTGGTTTCAGGGACGAATCCCCCCACGACCTTTGACAGGGTCACGGTGGCCCTTCAGACTCTCCTCCGACAGGACCGGACCACCCGCGGAAGGGCGCGGGTCCGGCCGCACGACGTCGGGAGCCCGGATGAGGAAGACCAGCGCCCGTCTGGCCGATGGCCGGGAGATCGTCTACTACGACGAGTCCGACCACGGCGACCGCGCGCACGTCGACCCCCGGGCCCTCCCCGCACGCCCCGCCGGCTCCGAGATCCGCCTGGACCCCTTGACCCGGGAACCCGTGGTGGTCGCCGCGCACCGGCAGGACCGCACCCACCTGCCGCCCGACGACCGCTGCCCCCTGTGCCCCTCCACCTCGGAACGGCACACCGAGATCCCCGCGCCCTCCTACGACGTGGTCGCCTTCGAGAACCTCTTCCCCGCGCTCGCCGGAGACCGGGGTCGCTGCGAGGTGCTCTGCTTCTCCGACGAGCACGACACCTCCCTGGCCCGTCTGGGCCCCCGGCGGATCCGCACCGTCGTCGACGCCTGGGCCGACCGCAGCGCCGTGCTCTCGGCACTCCCCGGCATCGAGCAGGTGTACTGCTTCGAGAACCGCGGACCGGAGATCGGGGTGAGCCTGCACCACCCGCACGGCCAGGTCTACGCGCTTCCGTTCGTCACCCCGCGCACCCGCGACGTCCTCGCCTCCGCCCGCGCCCACCGCGAGGAGACCGGCGGCGACCTGTTCGAGGACGTCCTCGCGGCCGAACGGGCGGGCCCCCGGGTGGTGCTGGAGAACGGCCACTGGACCGCCTTCGTCCCCGAGGCGGCCCGCTGGCCCGTCGAGGTGCACCTGTACCCGCGCCGCCCCGTCGCGGACCTCCCCGACCTCGGCGACGCCGAACGCGACGCCTTCGCCGAGCTGTACGCCGACCTCCTCGCCCGGCTGGACCGACTGTTCGACCTGCCGCTGCCCTACATCGCCGCCTGGCACCAGGCCCCGCTCCACGACGCCGAGGCCCGCTCCCTGTCCCGGCTGCGGCTGGAGGTGTTCTCCGTTCGCCGTGCCCCCGACCGCCTCAAGTACCTGGCGGGCACCGAATCCGGCATGGGCGTCTTCGTCAACGACGTCGCCCCCGAGACCACGGCGCGACTGCTCCGGAAGGCCGGCCGGTGAACGCCGACGACGGGCAGCCGGGACCGACCGTCCGGGCCGAACGGGCCGCGGAGGGGTTCCGGAGGGCGTTCGGGCGTTCCCCCGAGGGCGTGTGGGAGGCGCCCGGAAGGATCAACCTGATCGGTGAGCACACCGACTACAACGACGGCTTCGCCCTGCCCCTCGCCCTCCCCCGTACCCTGACCGTCGCCGCCGCCCGCCGCGCGGACGGTGTGTGGCGGTCACGGTCGCCGCGCTTCTCCGAGACCGTCGAGACGGACGGGGAGGCGGCCCCCGGTTCGGTCGACGGCTGGGGCGCCTACCCCACCGGCTGCCGGTGGGTCCTGCTCGACGAGGGACACGACGTCGGCGGGATGGACCTGTTCGTGGACGGCTCGGTCCCCATGGGCGGCGGACTGTCGACGTCGGCCGCGTTGTGCTGTGCCGCGCTGCTGGCCGCCACCGATCTGTACGGGATCGACGCCGATCCCGGGGAGGTGGCGCGGTGGGCCCGTCGGGCGGAGAACGACTTCGTCGGCGTCCCCTGTGGCGCCATGGACCAGCTCGCGGTGATGGCCTCCCGCGAGGGACGGGCCCTGTTCCTGGACTGTCGTTCCCTGACCACCGAGCCGATCCCCTTCGCACCGGACGAGCACGACCTGTCCCTGCTGGTGGTGGACACCCGCGCTCCGCACCGGCTGGTGGAGGGCGCCTACGCCGAGCGTCGGCGCTCCTGTGAGAGGGCCGCGCGCGCCCTCGGGGTACCGGCGCTTCGGGACGTCGACCTCGCCGGGCTGCCCCGGGCCCTGGACCGGCTTCCCGACGACCGGGCGCGCGCCCGGGTCCGGCACGTGGTGACCGAGAACGCCCGTGTGTTGGAAACGGTGGCGCTCCTACGTGAGGGGCGGGTCCGCGAGATCGGCCCCTCGCTCACCGCCTCGCACGTCTCGCTGCGCGACGACTACGAGGTGAGCGTGCCCGAGGTGGACACCGCCGTCGAGGCCGCCCTGTCCGCCGGCGCGTTGGGCGCCCGGATCACCGGGGGCGGGTTCGGCGGCTGCGTCATCGCCCTCGTGGACACCGACCGGGTGGCCTCCTGTGTACGGGAGGTGCGCTCCGCCTTCGCCGAGCGCGGTTTCGGGGAGCCGTCGTCCTTCGCAGCGCCCCCATCGGACGGGGCCCGGAGACTGCGCTGACCTCCCTCTCCCGGTCCGGAGACGAACGTCCGAGGCCGCCGGAGCGACTCCGGCGGCCTCGGATCGGGTCTTGGGCGCGACTGTGCGGTGGCGAGGTGGATCAGGCGGTACGTCCGGTGTTCTTGGAGTACATCCCGTCCACGAGGTAGACGATCCCCGCCGCCACCAGGACCTGGACGATCAACACGAACCAGAAGGCGTCCCAGATCATGGTGCCGATCCATCCGCCGATGAACGCGGCCACGATGCCCAGGACCAGGGTCAACCAGATCGGCAGATGCTGTTTACCCGGAATGACGAGTCGTCCCAGAGCGCCGATGATCAATCCGACGATGAGCGCGCTGATGATGCCGGTGATCTCCACGGGACCTCCCCCAGTAGACGCCCTCCCCTCGTTCCCCGTCACATGGGCCGGAACACCGGTTTCCTTCCCGACCTACGAACCTTTTGCCATGATTTGAGTGCCATGAGCACTCCGGCGTCTCCCGTCCGGATGTCCCGGCGTCACGGGGTTCTGCCGTGCGCAGAAGGGCGGACCGACCCCTCCCTCGGGACGGGGCGTCGGGCGTAGGGTCGAAGGGACGGAACGATCCGACCGCCCTGGAGGCACCCATGAGCGAGAGCGTCCTGCGCTCCTTGGACGATGCCCGCAGGGGCGAGCGTCCCGCCGAGCCCGCGGAGGAACCGCTCATGCGCGACCTCGTCGGCGAGCTGCTGCGCCGCACACGCCTGGAACGAGGGCTCACCCTCCGCGAGGTGGCCGAGGACTCCCAGGTGTCCCTGCCCTACCTCTCGGAGATCGAACGCGGACGCAAGGAGGCCTCCTCCGAGGTCCTCGCCGCGGTCTACCGTTCCCTGGGACTGAGCATCGCCGACGTGCTCGGAGAGCTCTATCGGCGTACCGCGCTCGCCCGTTTCGAGCGTGTGGGCGACCGGTCCACGGTCCTGACCCCGGCCTCCGCCCCGTCGACCTCCGCCCACAGGACCGTGGTCCTGTCCCTGGCGGCCTGAGGCGCTCCCCTTCCGCATCGGGGTGGAGCGACCTCCGTCGCCCCACCCCGTCGACCGTCTCGGCTCAGCCGGCCGGAGCGACCTCGCCCCGACCGGAGATCACGTTGTCCACCAGCCCGTACTCCCGGGCCTGGTCGGCGGTGAAGATCTTGTCCCGGTCGGTGTCGGCCCGCAGGCGTTCCCGGGGCTGACCGGTGTGCCGCGCGAGGATCTCCTCCACCTGGGAACGGACCCGCAGGATCTCCGCCGCCTGGATCTCCAGGTCGGCGGCCTGCCCCCGCCCCTCCCCGGAGGGCTGGTGCAGGAGCACGCGGGAGTGCGCCAGGGCGGCCCTCTTGCCGGGAGCGCCCGAGGCGAGCAGCACCGCGGCGGCCGAGGCCGCCTGACCCATGCACACCGTGGCCACGTCGGCCCGGACGAAGCCCATCGTGTCGTAGATGGCGGTCAGCGCGGTGTTGGATCCCCCCGGAGAGTTGATGTAGAGCTGGATGTCCGTCTCGTGGCTCTCGTGGTCCAGGTGCAGCATCTGTGCCATGACCACGTTGGCGACGTCGTCGTCGATCGAGGTCCCGAGGAAGATGATCCGTTCGGACAACAGTCGGCTGAACACGTCGAAGGAGCGCTCCCCGTTCGGGGTCCGCTCGATCACGGTCGGGATCGTGTAACGGCCGCTCATCGGGCGCCCCCTCCTCGGACGAAGCCGGGTGCGGTCCCGCCGAGACGCAGGCCGCCGCCCATCTGTTCGGCGCTCTCGATCACGTGGTCGATGAAGCCGTAGTCCCGGGCCTCCTCGGCGGTGAACCAGGCGTCCCTGTGCTGGTCGGCCGCGATGGTCTCCTCGCTCTGCCCGCTGTGTCGGGCGATGAGCTCGATCATGGTGCGCTTGGTGTGCGCGAGGTTCTCCGCCTGGATCGCGATGTCCGCGGCGGTCCCGCCCAGCCCGCCCGAGGGCTGGTGCATCATGATCCGCGCGTGGGGCATGCTGTAGCGCTTGCCCGGTGCGCCCGTGCAGGCCAGGAACTGTCCCATGCTGGCCGCGAAGCCCATGACCAGCGTGGAGACGTCGTTGGGCACGAAGTTCATGGTGTCGTAGATGGCGAGTCCGGCGGAGACGACCCCGCCGGGGCTGTTGATCGCCAGGGTGATGTCCTTGTGCGGGTCCTCGTCCGCCAGGAGCAGGATCTGCGTACAGACCCTGTTGGCGCTCTCCTCGTCCACCTGGGTGCCCAGCAGGACGACGCGGCTGCGCAGCAGGCGCGCGGAGAGCTGGTCGTCGAAACTCCCGCTCGGTGGGGTCTCCGCGGCGTATGTGGTCGGCATCGGCACTCCTCGGTCCGGCTCTCTTCCCGGGGGCGGACCGTGTGTCCGTCCGGGCCGGTGCCTTCAGCCTGCGCCGGGATACGCCGCGGTCTCCACCTTTTCGGCCGGGGGCAGATCTGCCCAGGGCAGAGGGGCGGACGAGCCGAGGGACGATGCTCGAAGAGCGTCGGTGGGGAGCCGGGCCCGTGATCGTTCCGTGTGTTCCTCGACACCCTCGTTCCGTCCGAGGGAGGGGCGGGCCCGGGTTCTGGGGGCCCGTGTCGTCGAGGCGCTGGATCAGCTCTCGTCTATGGCGGACCTCAGGTCGCGCAGGACGTCGAGGACGATCGGCCGTAGTGCCGGCCTGATCGCGTCGAAGACCTGTCGCTGTTTGTGCTCCATGGATTTGCGGCGCTCGGCCAGGACGCGCTCACCCTCGCAGGTGAGGGCGACGACGGTGCTGCGTTCGTCACGTTCGGACCGGCGCCGGACCATCATCCCCTTGCGCTCCAACTGCTGGATCATCCGGGTCGCGGACGGCGACGATACGCCGACGATGTGAGCGACGGCACCGACACTCGGTCCGTCCATGCCGCGTACCGCCTCCATGAGCAGCGACTGTGTCAGTGTGATCTCCTCGGCACCGCGATGCCCATGTCCGCCCCGGGAGCGGGCGTGGAGCGCCGCGTTGATGAGTTCTGTCCACACACGCTGGAACTCCTCGAGTTCCACCTCGTTCGAATCGGTGGATACCCGCTGCTCAGAGCGGGTCTCAGGGGTCTCGTCGAGCACGAAACGGTCCTCGCAGGATGGGCTCTGCGCGCGGGTCCCCGACCCGCGCGGTGGTTTGACGCATGTGTAGTCTAGCTATTAAATAGCTTGCGCACGCAAGTTCAAGTAGATCCATGCCCTCTCAAAACGGTAGCGACACCCCCGTCCACTGATCCGGTTGTGGGCGGCTGTCTGCTGCGAGGGCAGTGGACGTCCGTCCGAACACCCGGGCGGGCCCGGACCGGTCCGGGAGGGGCGCATTGACAACAGTGCTGGTCGCGCATTTCATCACCGCTGCGGTCGCACCGTTACTGGTGCGTCTGTGGGGGCGTAACGGCTTCTATGCCCTGGCGGTGGTCCCTGGACTGTCCACCGTGTGGGCCCTCTTCCAACTCCCGACCATCCTCGCCGGAGGCACCCTCTCCGAGTCCGTGGCGTGGGCCCCGCAGTTCTCGCTGCGGCTGGGCCTGTACATGGACGCGCTCGGTCTGGTCATGACCCTCATCGCCGCCGGCGTGGGCACGTTGATCCTGGTCTACTGCGCGCGCTACTTCGGCGACTCCGAATCCGGGCTGCCGCGCTTCGCGGGTGTGTTCGTCGCCTTCGCCGGCGCCATGCTCGGGCTCGTACTGGCCGACGACCTCATCCAGCTCTTCATCTACTGGGAGCTGACCACGGTCTTCTCCTACCTCCTGGTCGGGCACAAGGCCGAGTCCCAGGAGAGCCGCCGGGCGGCGATGACGGCCCTGACCGTCACCACCTTCGGCGGTCTGGCGATGCTGGTGGGCATGATCATGCTCGGCGAGACCGCCGGGACCTACGTGATCTCCGAGATCGTCGCCGACCCGCCCGAGAGCGGAGCGGTGGTCACCTCGGCCCTCGTGCTGATCATGATCGGCGCGATGTCCAAGTCGGCCCTGTTCCCCTTCAGCCTCTGGCTTCCCGCCGCCATGCAGGCTCCCACGCCGGTCTCCGGCTACCTGCACGCCGCGGCGATGGTCAAGGCCGGTGTCTACCTGGTCGCCCGCCTCACGCCCGCTTTCGGGGACGTCCCCGTCTGGCAGGTCATGGCGGTGACCTTCGGTGTGGTCACCATGATCTTCGGCGGCTGGAAGGCGCTCCGCCAGTTCGACCTCAAGCTCGTCCTGGCCTACGGCACCATCAGCCAGCTCGGTTTCCTCATCGCCCTCCTCGGCACCGGAACCCGCGCCGCCGCCCTCGCCGGTCTCGCGATGGTCGTCGCGCACTCCCTCTTCAAGGCCCCGCTGTTCCTCGTGGTCGGCATCATCGACCACAGCACCGGAACCCGGGACCTGCGAGAACTCTCCGGTCTGCGCAAGTCCATGCCCGGCGCCTTCTGGGTCTCGATCGTCGCCCTGGCCTCCATGGCCGGGCTGCCCCCCACCGCGGGCTTCGTCGCCAAGGAACTGGCCTTCGGCGCCTACACCCACGGTGGTCGGTTCGACGCCCTGATCCTGACCGGCATGGTCCTGGGCTCCATCTTCACCGTCGGCTACAGCCTTCGGTACCTGTGGGGCGCCTTCTTCGACAAGGAGGGCGTCTCCCCCACCCCGGTCCACGCCCCCGGAGCGCTCTTCCTCGCGCCCGCCGTGGTCCTGGCCGGGCTGAGCCTGCTCGGCGGCCTGTTCTCCAACCCGGCCGACCCGCTCTTCGCCACCTACGCGGACACCGTTCCGCAGGGTCCCGGCGAGGAGTACCCCACGTACCTGACGCTGTGGCACGGCTGGGAACTCCCGCTGCTGCTGTCGGCGATCTGCGTCGTGGGCGGTCTGGTGCTGTTCTACTTCCGCCACGGGGTGGCCTGGCTCGGCAATCGCACGGCCCTGTTCAACCCCGAACGCAACTACCGACGCATGATGGCCGGGCTGGAGACGTTGGCGCTCCAGGTCACCGGTAGCACCCAGCGTGGTTCGCTGCCGGTCTACCTCGGCACCATCCTGGTCGTCATGGTGGTCTCCGCGACCATCCCGGTGTTCACCGGACGCCTGTGGGAGCTTCCCGCCCCGCAGATCCGTCTGTGGGACACCCCGGTGCAGATCATCCCCGCCGCGATCATCATCGTGACGTCGCTGCTGATCCTGTTCGTCCGTCGCCGCCTCTACTCGGTCATCCTGGTGGGCATCGGCGGATACGGCGTGGCCTGCATCTACTACCTGTTCGGCGCCCCCGACATCGCGCTCACCCAGTTCCTGGTCGAGACCGTCAGCCTGGTCGTCTTCGTCCTGGTGCTCAGGCGTTTCCCGACCTACTTCTCCGCCCCCGCCCTGCGCGGGCGTCGGACCTGGAACATGGTCATCGGAGCGGCCAGCGGTGTGCTGGCGGCCGCGATGACGTGGTTCGCCCTGGCGGGACGTCAAGAGCCGTCCATCTCCGAGCTCTACCCGGAGGCGGCCGAACGGGCCGGTGGGGAGAACATCATCTCCGTGCTGCTGGTCGACCTTCGTGCGTGGGACACCATGGGCGAGATCTCGGTGCTGGCCGCGGCCGCGGCCGGCGTCGCCAGCCTGATGTTCGTGCGCCGCCGGGCCCAGCCCCGCAAGGCCCCCGGTGGGGTGATGGCGCTGTCGGTCACCAAGCCTCCGGCGCCCTCCACCGAGCAGGGCCGGGTGGACCTGGGCGAACTCCGATTCGCGCCCAAGGACATCCGGGTCAAGCCCGTATGGAACCGCACCTGGCTCCCCGGGGCCGCCGCCCTGCCCACCGAACGCCGATCGGTCATCTTCGAGGTGGTCTCGCGCTTCCTCTTCCCGGTGATCATGATCCTCTCGGTGTACCTGCTGCTCACCGGCCACACCGACGTCGGCGGCGGTTTCGCCGGCGGCATCGTGGCGGGTGTCGCCTTCATCGTCCGCTACCTCGCGGGCGGCAGGTTCGAGCTCTACAACACCGCGTGGGTCCAGCCGGGAGCCCTCATCGGCGCCGGTCTGGCCCTGGCCACGGGCACGGCGATCGGAAGCGCGATCTTCCTCGGCGACGTCCTCGCCGGTGCCCACGGATACGTCGACTTCGGCATCTTCGGAACGGCTCACCTGACCGTCTCGATGATCTTCGACATCGGTGTGTACCTGCTGGTGATCGGCCTGATCCTGGACATCCTGCGCAGTCTGGGCGCCCGCATCGACGAACAGATCGAACGGGACGCCGCCCTCGCCGGGGAGACCGAGGGTCCCGAGGCCCGCGAACGAGCCGAGGAGGTCACCTCGTGAACGAGTCACCCAGCCTGACCCTCGTCGTCGTCATCGGGGTCCTCGTCGCGGTCGGCGTCGTCCTCCTGCTGGAGCGCAGCCTCACCCGTGTGCTGTTGGGCTTCATCGTGATGAGCAACGGCGTCAACCTGATGATCCTCGCCATGTCCGGGACCCCGGGCAAGCCGCCGATCCTGTGGTTCAGCGGCGGCGAGGAGATGAGCGATCCACTGCCACAGGCGATGATCCTGACGGCGATCGTCATCACCCTGGGCCTCACGGCCTTCCTGCTGGCGCTCGCGTACCGGAGCTGGCAGTTGGAGGGCAACGACGAGGTCCAGGACGACGCCGAGGACCTCAGGATCGTTCAGGGCGAAGGGCGTCGCGCCGTTCGCCAGCGCTTCCTCAAGGAGCGACGCAAGCTGCGGGCGGACATCCGTCGTCAGCGCGCCGAACTCCAGGCCACCATCGCCGCGGCCGACGCCCAGGAGCTGGCCGAGCAGGCCCGCATCAAGGCCGAGATCGCGGCGGCCCAGGCCGAACTCGCCAGGTTCGAGGTCGAGGCCGAGGACGGCGAGGCCGATGAACGGTCGCAGGAGACCGTGCGTCGTCTCACCTACCGCCAACAGAGCATGGTCAACCAGGTGACGGAGCTGCGCGGCCGGATTCGTCTGGGCCGCAAGCGGCTTCGCGAACACCGGCGCGCCGACCGTGCCGCCGAGCGAGAACTGTGGCGCGAGCTGCGCCGCCGGATCCGCTCTCAGCGGCGGCAGGCACGGCAGACCATGCGGGCAGAGCGCGAACGCCTGGCCCGCGCTGAGGACAGCGACCTGCAAGGGAACGACTGACCATGGGATGGGACTACTTCGCCGGAATCATGCACTACCTCATCCCGCTGCCGGTGGTGCTGCCGCTCTTCGCGGCCGGGGTGAAACTCGCGCTGGGCATCCGCTGGCCCCGGGTCCAGCAGTGGCTGAGCGTCATCTCCCTGGCCCTGGTGCTGTTGATCGGTGCCGCCCTGATGGTGGGCGCCCACATGTTCGGTCCGCAGGTCGTGGCGGTCGGCGGCTGGGAGGCCCCGGTCGGCATCACCCTGGTGGCCGACCGGTTGTCCGCGCTGATGGTGACGGTCTCGGCCACGGTCACCCTGGCCGTGCTGGTCTACTCGATCGGTCAGGGCATGGCGGGCAAGGCCGAGGTCGCGCCGCTCTCGGTGTACCAGCCGACCTACCTGATCCTGGTGGCCGGTGTCTCCAACGCCTTCCTCGCCGGTGACCTGTTCAACCTGTACGTCGGGTTCGAGATCCTGCTGACCGCGAGCTACGTGCTGCTGACCCTGGGCGGGACGCAGTCGCGGATGCGGGCGGGCGCCATCTACGTGGTGGTCTCGCTACTGTCCTCGGTCCTGTTCCTGATGGCGATCGCGCTGATCTTCGGCGCGACCGGCACGGTGAACATGGCCCAGCTCGGCGAGCGGCTTCCGGAGATCCACACGGAGCTACGGCTGGTCCTCGAGGTGATGCTCGTACTCGCCTTCGGCATCAAGGCGGCGGTGTTCCCGCTGGCCGCCTGGCTGCCGGACTCCTACCCGACGGCGCCGGCACCGGTGACGGCGGTGTTCGCCGGCCTGCTCACCAAGGTGGGCGTGTACGCGATCATCCGTGCCGAGACCCTCATGTTCCCCGGGACCCAGCTCAACACCATGCTGATGTGGGTCGCGCTGGCCACGATGATCATGGGCATCCTGGGCGCGGTGGCGCAGACCGACATCAAGCGTCTGCTGTCGTTCACCCTGATCAGCCACATCGGCTACATGGTGTTCGGCGTGGCCCTGGGGACGGAGCTCGGCCTGGCGGGCGCGGTGTTCTACATCGCCCACCACATCACCGTGCAGACCACGCTCTTCCTCATCACGGGACTGATCGAACGCAGGGGCGGATCCACGTCACTGGACCATCTGGGCGGTCTGGCCAAGATCGCGCCGCTGCTGGCCATCCTGTTCTTCATCCCGGCGATGAACCTGGGCGGCATCCCACCGTTGTCGGGCTTCCTCGGCAAGATCGGTCTGCTCCAGGCCGGTGTGGACGTGGGCACCCCGCTGGCCTACACCCTGGTCGGCGCCTCGGTGCTCACCAGCCTGCTGACCCTGTACGTCATCGCCCGGGTGTGGAACTACGCCTTCTGGCGGACCCCCTCCGAGGGCACGGTGGCCGAGCCGGGCACCGTCCTGGAGGACAGTGAGGACGACGACACCTCGACCGCGGCCCTGGGCCCGGGCGAGGCCGTCGGCCCGTCCTCCCGTCTGGGCGCCACCTCGACGGTGGACACCCCGGTGGTGACCTCCGTCGTCCTGCCCAAGAGCATGGTCGGCGCCACGGTGGCCCTGGTCGCCTTCGGTCTGGCCATGACGGTCTTCGCGGGGCCGCTCATCGCCTACTCCTCGGACTCCGCGGTCGAACTGTTGCAGCGCACGCCCTACATCGAGGCGGTTCTCGGAGGTTCCCAGTGAACGACCTGAAGACCCGGAAGAAGGCGGGGGTGAACGCTCTACGTCGACGTCTGGGCAAAGTACAGATCCCGGTCGCGCTCGGGATGACGCTGGTGTGGATGATGCTCTTCAAGGGCTTCCAGCTGCGTCCCGAGGCACTCGGTACAGCGGCGGTGGGGTTCCTGGTGTCCGTGGGCATCATGATGCTCTTCCCGCTGCCGCCCATCTCTCCCGGTTTCCGTTTCTGGCCCCTCCAGTGCGTCCGCCTGTTCTTCTACGTCCTCGGCAAGATGGTGGTCTCCAGCTTCCAGGTCACGGTCCAGGTGTTCCGCCCCGGCCCTCCGGTCAAGAGCTCCGTCGTGGCGGTGCGGCTGCGCACCGACGCCGACCTGATGCTGGTGTGCACCGCGATCACGGTGACGGTGATCCCCGGCAGTGTGATCATCGAGGTCGCCCAGCCGGAGAAGATCCTCTACGTCCACGTCCTGGGCGCCGAGGACGAGGAAGAGGCGGAGAAGGCCAAGGAGAACATCCACATGCTGGAGGAGCGCATCGTCCGGGCCCTGGGCACACGCGAGAACATCGCCGATCTGGAGGCCGCCCTGGCCGCCGGGAAGGGGAGCGCATGAACATCCTCTGGACCATCGTGGCGGTCCTCCTCGGTGCCGCCGCCCTGCTGGGCACGGCCCGTCTGCTGATCGGCCCCAGCATCCTGGACCGGGCCCTGTCCGTCGACGTGCTGCTGGCCTCGGCCCTGACGGGGCTGGGCGCATACGCGGCCTTCAACCGTGACCCCACGGTGCTGCCCACCCTGCTCGTCCTGTCGATCCTGGGTTTCGTCGGTTCCATCAGCGTCTCCAAGTTCGTCGCCCGACGTCCCGAGGAGCACGCCGACAACCCCGTGGAACCCACTGAGGACTCCGGAGAGAGGAGGACGTCGTGAGCGATCAGCTCGTCACCGTCCTGGACTGGGCCGCGATCCTGTGTCTGCTGGCCGGTTCCCTGCTCTCCTTCGTCGCCGCGGTCGGCCTGATGCGCTTCCCCGACCTCTTGTCGCGCATGCACACCGCGGCCAAGCCGCAGATCCTGGGCATGCTGCTGGTGTTGGTGGGGATCGGGCTGCGGATACTGCCCGTGGAGGAGACCGGCGTGTTCGACTTCGGCACGCTGATCCTGGTGGGCCTGTTCCAGGTGGTCACCGTCCCCGTCGCCGGTCACATCGCCGCGCGGGTGGGCTACCGCACCGGCCGGATCCGGCGTGATCTCGTGGTCACCGACGAACTGGCCGAACGTCTGGACTCCAAGCACCGGGCGAACGAGGGCCCCGAGCCGGACCCCGCCCAGGGCTGAGCCCCGAAGCCACGGAGGACACGGGCGGGCCCGTCGGGAGTACTCCCCACGGGCCCGCCCTTTCCCCTCTGGCATGGGACCTCGTCCATCACCCCCCGTCGTCCATCAACCGGGACCTGACCAGGAACCGTCTCCCGGTCGGAGACTCCAGCGAGAACCCCGAACCGCGCCCGGGGACCACGTCTATGGTCAGGTGGGTATGACGCCACAGCTCGAACTGGGAACGCGACATCCACACCGGCACCGGCTCGGGCAGACCGACCTCCAGGTGCCCGAGGAGCACGTCGGCGGAGCCGACGCGGAACTCCCCCGCCGGATAGCACATCGGCGCGCTGCCGTCGCAACAACCACCGGACTGGTGGAACATCAGCGGACCGTGCTCGGCGTGGAGCTCCCGGATCAGGTCCGCGGCCTCGTCGGTGACCGCCACCCGCTCCACCGCCCCGTCCCCTTCCGGGGGCCGCATCAGAACAGCCCCATCGCCTGGTCCGAGTAGCTGACCAGAAGGTTCTTGGTCTGCTGGTAGTGGTCGAGCATCATCTTGTGGTTCTCCCGGCCGATCCCCGACTGCTTATAACCGCCGAAGGCCGCGTGCGCGGGGTAGGCGTGGTAGTTGTTCACCCACACCCGACCGGCCTGAATGTCGCGTCCGGCCCGGTAGGCGGTGTTGCCGTCCCGGGACCACACCCCCGCGCCGAGCCCGTACAGGGTGTCGTTGGCGATACCGATGGCGTCCGCGTAGTCGGCGAAACGGGACACCGACACCACCGGACCGAAGATCTCCTCCTGGAAGATCCGCATCGTGTTCCGACCCTCGAAGACGGTCGGCGTGATGTAGTAGCCGCCGGCCAGGTCGCCCTCCATCTCGGCCCGCTCCCCGCCGGAGAGCACCTTCGCCCCCTCCTTGCGGCCGATGTCGATGTAGGACAGCACCTTCTCCAGCTGGTCGTTGCTCGCCTGCGCGCCGATCATGGTCTCGGTGTCCAACGGGTCCCCCTGCCGGATCCGACCGACCCGGGCCAGGGCGTCGGCCATGAAGCCGTCGTAGAGGGAGTCCTGGATCAACGCGCGCGAGGGACAGGTGCACACCTCGCCCTGGTTGAGAGCGAAGAGGGTGAAGCCCTCCAACGCCTTGTCGTAGAACGCGTCGCGTTCGGCCGCCACATCGGCGAAGAAGAGGTTGGGGCTCTTGCCGCCCAACTCCAGGGTGACCGGGATGAGGTTCTCGGAGGCGTACTGCATGATCAGCCGCCCCGTGGTCGTCTCACCGGTGAAGGCGACCTTGCGCACGCGCGGGTTGGCCGCCAGCGGCTTGCCGGCCTCGACCCCGAACCCGTTGACGACGTTGACCACGCCGGGCGGCAGCAGGTCGGCGATGAGGTCGATCAGCACCATGATCGAGGTGGGCGTCTGCTCGGCGGGCTTGAGGACCACGGCGTTGCCCGCCGCCAGCGCGGGGGCGAGCTTCCAGACCGCCATGAGGATCGGGAAGTTCCACGGGATGATCTGGGCGACCACGCCCAAGGGCTCCTGGAAGTGGTACGCGACGGTGTCCCCGTCGATCTGGGAGGTGTGACCCTCTTGGGCCCGGATCGCACCGGCGAAGTAGCGGAAGTGGTCGATGGCCAGCGGGATGTCGGCGGCCAGCGCCTCGCGGACCGGCTTGCCGTTCTCCCAGGACTCGGCGACCGCGAGCCGCTCCAGGTTCTCCTCCATCCGATCGGCGATCCGGTTGAGGATCAGCGCCCGCTCCGCCGGCGAGGTGCGTCCCCAGGCCGGCGCGGCCGCGTGGGCGGCGTCGAGGGCGAGTTCGACGTCCTCGGCCCCGCTGCGGGCGGCCTCGGTGAAGACCCGTCCGGTGACGGGGGTGGGGTTCTCGAAGTAGCGTCCCCCCACCGGCGCGACCCACGCGCCGCCGATCCAGTTCTCGTAGCGCGACGCGTACTCGACGACGCTTCCGGGCGTGCCGGGCGGAGCGTAGATCGTCATGCGGTTGCCTCCTTCGATCCGGGCGCCGATGCTCGCGCACCGGCTCCGCGTGCCCACGGAACAAGAGGTCGTGACGCTAGTCACCCGGAGGTTGCGACCACGTTGCGCGCTCTCAGAGGCCGAGCCTGCGCAGCCGCCCCCGCAGGACCGCGTGACGTGGCGCGTCGGGTTCGACCGCACCGAGCGCCGCCTCGATCGCCCGGGGATCGTCCCGCCACTCGGGTCGCTCCACCCACTCCGCCAAGGCCCGGGGGTCGGCCCGCGCCGTGAGGACCTCGCACATCTCGGCGCGGAGTTCCTCACGCGCCTCGATCACCCCGGGCGCCTCGGAGCCGGGCAGGACGTGCCCCTCGTAGAGCTCGACGGCGCCCCGATCGTCGCCCTCGAGGAGGCACCGCCGTACCCGGTCGACGTCGGTGTCCAAGGGGTGGAGCAGGCGATAGGGCCGGGAGGCCAGCAGACCGGGTCCCAGCAGGCGACGGAGACGGGACATCTCCGCCCGGACCGTCACCGGGGCGACGCCCCGCTCGTGCAGCAGGGCGCCCAGAGCCTCACCGGTCAGCCCGCGCGGATGCCGGGTCAGCAGCAGGAGGATCTCCGAGTGACGCGCGCCGAGCTCGATCGGTCGCCCCTCCGTTTCGAGTCGCCCCCGGTCCCGGCCGAGAACGCACAACCGGGTCGGGGGCGGGGCTGCGTTCGGCCGCGCGGGCCCCGCCTCGTCCCCGTACGGGGAGAGCCCGTTCCGGGCCGGCGAGGTCGAGCGTCGGACGCGGATCTCCATCTCGGCGGCGGTCGCCGCCGCACGGACCAGGGCCAACGCCTGCGGAGAGGCCAGATGATCGTCGCCGGTCAGGTCCAGGACCCCCAGAAGCTCCCCCGTGTCAGGATCGCGCAGAGGCGCCGCCGAACAGCTCCAATGCTGAACGCCCCGACTGAAGTGCTCACTGGCGAAGACCCTCACCTCGTGGCCGAGGGCGAGGGCGACCCCCGGGGCGTTGGTCCCGGCCGAGCGCTCGTGCCAGTTGGCACCCTCAACGAAGTGCAGTTCCTCGCCTTTGGAGCGCAGGCCGTGGTCGCCCTCCACCCACAGCAGACGCCCCGACGCGTCCCCCACCGCGAGGAGCTGCGGCCCCGGAGCGTTCTCCAGGAGAAGACGCCTCAGCAGCGGCAGGGTCACGGCCAGAGGGTGGCGCTCACGATGACGGAGCAGGTGGGAGCCGGTGAGTTCGAGCGGCGGGAGGGTCCGGTCAGGGTCCACCCCGTGCAGGACGCTGCGCCGCCAGGACTCGCCCACCATGGGGCGCACGGCGTCTCCGAGGCGTCCGGAGCCGGTGAAGCGCTCGTGCGCGACGGCCACGTCCCGGCGCACGGTGTCGGGATCGGTCCCCCAGGACCACGCCTTCCATGAGCCCGCCATCGGCGTCCCTCCGTCACGGTCTCCCAGGACCCGATTGAAACCGCGCGGAGGGCATCTGACAAGGGGGTTCGGCCGGTTCTACCGGCGAGTCGCCCCGTTCTCTCCCCCTCTGTCCCGAACCGCGTCTCATGGACGCGAAGGCCCGCGCCGGAGCGGCCGCGCGAAGCGTCGGGCTTCACCCGATTCACGCCCTGTCAGCGGATTCTGCGACACTGCGCACATGGCACATCCCCCTCCGCGACCACCCATGCCCCGAGGTCCCTCCCGGCGGGTGCCCGGACCCGAAGGATCCGGTACGTGGGCGCCTCCCCGTGCGCGGAGAGGCCTCGTCCCACTGCTTCCGCTCACGGCCGTCGTGGTCGGGGTCGTCACCGCGCCGCGGCGCAGGGCACCTCACGCGTAACGGCCCCCGAAACCCCGAACGACACGGAACGGCACCCCGATGAACCACCCCCCTGAGTACCCGGCCATGTCCGAGACGCCCCCCGCTCCGCACGCCCCGCCCCCGGAACCGGATCCGAAGACCGTCCGGCCGAGCCGGCGCTGGTACTGGATCGGCGGCTCCCTCCTGCCCGCGGCCCTCCTCTTCACCGTCGTGGTGCTGACCCTCACCGAGTGGTACGACGTGCCGTTCTGGGTCGGTCTCATCTGCATCGTGCTCCTGGTCCTGTCGGTCCCCGCGAGCCTCGGCGTCGTCATCACGACGTACGCGGTCCGCGCCAACAGGATCTCGAGGGCACGGGCCGAGCGCGCACGCGTGATCAACGCGCCCCACGGGTACCCCTCCCCGATGGCTCCGCCCGTCGGCCCGCCCGTCCCCCGTACCCCGGCCATCCCCTCCGCCGACGTCCGGCCTCGGCGCCGTTGGTTCCTGTTGGCCCCGTTCTTCCCCCCGGTCCTCGTCGGTGTGGCGCTGCTCCTGCTCTCCCTGTTCGGGATGAACGCCTTCACCTCCACCGAGACGCCCGGTCCCCGGTCCGACGAGGTCGAGGGGTACGGCTCGACCACGTTCGTCGTCGACTCCGAGGACCTGGACTCGCTGGGCCTCTACGTCTCCCCGCGCGACGCGGAGGAGGTCACCTGCTCGTTCGAGGAGTCCTACACCCTGATCCGCTTCGCCGAGCGGCCCGTCGGCCACAGCTGGGACGACCGACGGCTGATGTACTCGTTGGAGGTCTCCTCCCCCGGCGAGTACACGATGACCTGCCAGGGCCCCTCGGAGGCCTCGTACGTCGTCGCCGAGACGCGCACCGCCCACGAGGACGATCGCCGCGGCGCGACGACCTTCCTCGCCCTCATGGCCGGAGCCGGCCTGGGCGTGCTGGCGATGATCGCGACCGTCATCACCATCGGGGTCCGTCGAGGGACCTACAGGGAGCGGATGGCCCGCGGGGCCTGAGCCCCCGCCCGGCCCGGTGGAGACGCCCACGCGCAACGAAACCGGGCCGGCGGGCATCCCAAGGGGTATCGGTCGTCCGGCGAGGAGGAGCCCCGTGAGCGTTCCGTACCCCCCTGCGCAGGGGCCCTACGGCCCCGCGCCGATCCACATCGATCCGAAGGAACTACGTCCCGGACGCGTCTGGTACATCGTGGGCGCCCTGGTCCTGGTCTGCGCTTTCGTCACCGCCCTCGTCGGCTTCGTGTTCTCGATGTTCTCCACCGTGGCCCTGCCCGACTTCGAGGCCCGGGCGAACGCGGGCGAGGAGGTCGTCTTCACCGTCGACGAGACCGACTTCCAGCTCGGCCTCTACGCCTCTCCCACCGGCGACCAGGGCATGTGCTCGCTCGTCCTGCCCGACGGCACCGAGGAGAGGTTCGGGTGGCCGGGCTACAGCCACTACGTGGAGGTCGGCGGCGAACGTTGGGAGCTGGTGGGCTCTCGAGGGATCGGTGAGGCCGGCGAGTACACCCTGACCTGCGAAGCGGAGCCCGGTGTCGACACGTTCGCGGTGGCCGACATCGGTGACGGCGGGGCCGGGTTCGCTCGAGGCCTGCTGTCCTCGTTCCTATGGGCGCTCGGCGCGCCGCTTCTGGGGATGGCGATCGGACTCCCGGTCCTGATCGTCACGGGCACCCGCCGCAGCCGGCACAAGCGTCGTCTGATGACCGAACGCCGCCAGTGGCCCCACGGCGGTCCCCACCCCGCCTGAACCCGGTTCTTCTTCCGATCGGCCCCCGGAGCCGTGCGGATCGACGGCGGACCGCTCAGAGGAGCTTGCGGAGCTCGTCCGCCGTCAATCCGGCCTGCTTGAGGATCGAGACCGTGGTCCCCCTCTTGAGTTCCTTGTGCAGTGGCACGATCACCACACGAGAGTCTCTTCGAAGCTTCGCATGGTCACCCTTGGTCCGAACATGCTCGAAGCCGACCTTCCGAAGCGCGGCGACCACTTTGGCACCGGAGGAGATCGGTATGTGGGAAGGGCTCACGCAGGCAAGCGTATGTCGATCTCCGTCGCTTTACTGGCCGTTCGCTCCAAGTGGCGCACGGCTTCCTCATCGTCCTCGAAGTACAGTTCCAACGCTTCGGTGAGCGCGGCCAGCGCTTCCTGTTCCGTCTCCCCCTGGGAGGCGATCTCGACGTCCACCGCGCGAGCCACGTAGCCACCGGCATCGTGGTCGGGCGTCACCGTGACGGCCAGGTGCAGTGTGCGGTGCATGATGCCAGCGTAACCCCGACCACGTCGAAACGTGTTGGCATTCGTCGGCAACGGTCGCCGACCGCCGGTAGACGTTGCCGACATGGGAACCGACCACATGCCCTGGGCCCGCGGGCCGTCTCCGACCTCGACGCTCCGGGGGCCACGTCCGCGATAGGCCGGGGCCCCTTGTACTCGGAGGGCGGATTCCTGGGTAGGGCGTCATCGGAAACGACCGTGGACGAACCCGCACAGGGGGCCCGATGGACGGAACGAACGCGCGCGCCCGGACCGGTGAGGTCGACCCGAGAGAGGCGGCCGACCGTCTCTGGGCACTGGCCAGCCCGGTCACGCCGATGGCGATCCGCGCGATCGCGACGCTGCGGGTCGCCGACCATCTGAAGGACGGGCCGCGTACCGCCGCCGAACTCGGCGCCTCGGTGGGGGTCGACCCCGAGGGGCTGGCCCGGGTGCTGGGGTACCTGGTCCGTGAGGGCCTGTTCACGCGGGACGGCGACCGGTTCTCCCTCACCGAGGTGGGCGCGGCGCTCCGGTCCGACCACCCGCACTCCCGGCTCGGTTGGTTCACCGCCGACGGCGCGCACGGGCGGGCCGACCTGTGCCTGGCCGACCTGGCCGAGGCCCTGCGCAGCGGAGAGAGCGCCTACTCGCTGCGGTTCGACGGTTCGACGTTCTGGGCCGATCTGTCCGACGACCCCGCGCTGTCCCGTTCCTTCGACGAGCTGATGGCCTCCCGGATGGCCGACCTGGCCCGGACCCTGGTCGGACTGTACGACTGGGACGCCTTGGAGCACCTGGTGGACGTGGGCGGTGGCGACGGCACTCTGATGCGGGCGCTGTTGCGGCGCGCGCCGCGGTTGCGCGGGACCGTGGTGGATCTGGCCGGCCCGGTGGCTCTGGCGGGCGAGGCCTTTCGGGCCGCGGGCGTGGCCGACCGGGCCGACGCCGTCGAGGGCGACTTCTTCGAACCGCTGCCCGTCCACGGAGACGCCTACCTGTTGTGCTGGGTGCTGCACGACTGGGACGACGACGCGGCCGTCGAGATCCTGCGACGCTGCGCGGAGGCGGCCGGGGTCGGAGGTCGGGTACTGGTCGCCGAGTACGGCGACGAGGGCCGGAAGGGTCGTGGGAACCGGGTGAGCGAGCTGGACCTGCGCATGCTGGCCTATTTCAACGGGCGGGAGAGGGACACGCGCGCCCTGTCCGATCTGGCCTCGAAGGCGGGGCTCCGCCTCGTGTGGAGCGAAGAGGAGAACGGGGCCGCGCTGCTGGAGTTCACCCCCGAAGGGAGAGTGATCCACGCCACACTTACACCTGTCACCACGGGTGACTCCACCGCCACACGAATCATCCCCCTTACCCCCATTGACGTGCGCTCGTGTTCCTGGCTCCATGGGGCCCACCTCTTCGAACCCGCTACTAGAGGAGAGAACGAACATGATCGACCGCAGGCTCTTCCTGGGTGGAGCGTCGCTCGCCGCCGCCACCCCCCTGCTGGGCGCCATCGCCGCCCCGGAGGGTTCCCGCCTCCTCCGACCCGCCTCCGCCACGACCAATCTGGGAGCGCTCCCGGTCAGCGTGACCAACGACAGCGGCCGCTACGGAGACGACGAGGTGCTGGTGTACATCGTCGGTACCGACCTGACCACGGGCCGGCACTGCCGGGTCGACGCGGACGGGACCCCGCACCCCGTGAGCCTCGACGACAACACCGACGACGGATACACGGACTACTCCATCCCCTTGGGCGCGCTGCCCGACGACATGACGCTCCCCTACATGTCCGGGCGGATCTACCTGGCGCTGGGCGGAAAGCTCGGGATCCGGATCGTCGAGGACGGCGACGGGAACCCCGCCCTGCAACTGCCCGCCGGTTGGGTGGAGGACGACGACGCCTTCGACGTCCTGCACGACACGGTGGAGTTCACGCACAACGAGGACGGGATGTTCTGCAACACCTCGATGGTGGACCAGTTCAGTGTCCCGATCGGTATCCGGCTGACCGGCGACGCCGACCAGAGCACCGGCTTCCTCCTGCCCGGCGGACGGGACGCGATCTTCGAGACCCTCTCCGCCGACCCCGTCTTCTCCCCGCTGGTTTTCGACGACCACCGTGTCATCGCCCCCGGTCACGCGCTCGACGTCGGACTCTTCCCGAACGACTACTTCGACCCCTACGTGGACCGCGTGTGGTCGCGCTACACGGACACCGACCTGAGGGTCACCACCAACGCGGGCACCTTCACCGGACGGGTCCAGGGCGACGAGCTGCTGTTCGACGGAGGCGTGGCCCCCATCCCCAGGCCGACCACGCGGGACGTGTTCTTCTGCGACGGGGCCCTGGCCGCCCCCAACGACGGGATCACCGGACCGGTCGCCGCCATCGTGGGCGCCGCGCTCAACCGTTCCACCCTGGCGGACATCGCCGAGCAGCCCACCGACGACCCGGCCGGGTTCTACCTGGACGAGATCGCCAACCACTACGCCGCCGTCTTCCACGAGCACACCGAGGACGGTAAGGCCTACGGGTTCGCCTTCGACGACGTGGCCGACTTCGCCTCCTACGTGCAGGACCACGCCCCCGCCGGCCTGGAGATCACCCTGACCCCGTTCTGATCGGATACCGCCCCGTCGTCCGCCCACGAGCGGGCGACGGGGTTCCGGTGTGACGTGGAGAGGCCCGGAACGATGACGCCACGTCACTGGTCGGCGCCCATCGGCGAGAGAATACTGAGGGTCGATCCCCGCAGTTCGACCGAGAAGAGCCGCACGTGACCACCGAGCCGGTCGAGACGACGCGGAGCCGTCTGCACGACCTGAACCTCCACATCGTCTCCGCCTCCCTCTCCTCGATGGGCGCCCTGCTGGCGGCCGTCGACGCCAAGACCTGGTGGCAGGCCCTTCTCCTGGCGATCGGGCTGACCGCGGCGCTGACGGCGGTCTCACGACGGACCGCGGGACGTCTCTCCGTCCTCCTGCCCTGCCTGATCGTCACCACGGCCCTCTGGTTCCTCGGGACGACGGTGGCGGACTCCCCGACGGCGGCCTACGGTTTCGCGATCGTGAGCGCGGTCGTCGCCTACCGGCTGCCGGCCCACCGGAGGGCGGTGACCCTGGGCGCGTTCCTCGTCCTCCTCCTGGGGATCGCGGTCCGACCGCTGTTCTCCGACGAGAGCCTCGTCGACCAGATGCTCGGTTATGTCGCCGTCCCCCTGAGCGTGGCCCTGACCGGGGTCATCATGGTCCACCTCAACCAGGTGATCTCCGAGCTCGTCACGGAACTGGACCGGGCCCGCGAGCATGAGGCGGAGCTGGCCGTGGCCCGGGAGAGGGTGCGGTTCGCCGGCGACCTGCACGACATTCAGGGCCACACACTGCACGTGGTGAAGTTGAAGACCACGCTGGCCCGCAGGCTGGTGCACGTCGACGCCGAGCGGGCGGAACGGGAACTGGAGGAGATCCACTCCCTGGTCGGCGACACCATCCTCCGTACCAGGGAGCTGGCCTACGCCCAACGTCGGCTCAACCTGTCCGTGGAGCTGGAGAACGCCAAGAACCTCTTCGAGGCGGCCGGGATCCGGGTGGAGGTCGACCGTGAGGGCGAGGTGGACGTACGGGCGGGCGAATCGCTCGGTCAGGTCCTCAGGGAGGCCACCACCAACATCCTCCGCCACTCCGAGGCCGAGCGGGTATGGATCTCACTGTCGGAGTCGGGGATCCGTGTGGTCAACGACGGTGCCGGTCCGGGCCCCACTCCTGAGCTCGGCGGGCTCGCCGTCCTCAGGGAAAGGCTCATCGACCAAGGGGGCGAATTGACCGTGGAGCGCGAGGCCGGACGGTTCACGACGGCGGCCTCTCTCCCCCGACCGCTCTCCGACATCTCCGCGACGACCGAGAAGGACCGTTGATGACCACCGTCGTACTCGTCGACGACGAGGCCCTACTGCGCAAGGCGTTGGCCGCGCTGCTCCCCCTCGAAGGCGAGATCACCGTTCTCGCCGAGGCCGAGGACGGCGCGCGGGCCGTGGAGGCCACGCTCTCCCACCGGCCCGACGTGCTCGTCATCGACCTGGAGATGCCCGGGATCGATGGGCTGGGGGCGGTCGAGAGGATCCGGCGAGAGCTCCCGGACCAGGTGGTCCTCATGCTGACCCGGCATGCCAGGCCCGGTGTGCTCCGCAAGGCGTTGCGGCTGGGTGTCCGGGGGTTCGTCGGCAAATCCGCCGAACCGTCGCATATCGCCACCGTGATCGCGACCCTGCACGAAGGTCGCCGGTGGATCGACCCGGAGGTGTCCGCGCTCGCCGTCATCGACGATTGTCCGTTGACCGAACGCGAGGTCGACGTGCTGAGGGAGACGGGCGAGGGGTACTCGGTGGCCGAGATCGCCGCCCGTCTCCATCTGGCCGAGGGCACGGTGCGCAACTACCTGTCGAACGCGATGAGCAAGACCCGGACGCGGACCCGGCACAAGGCGGCCCGGTACGCGCGCGAACACGACTGGCTCTGACCCCTCGGGAACCGGGAGGGTCAGACGGCGCCGGGGCGCGGGGCCGGGTACTCGGTCTCCCGGTACCAGTCCTCGGCCGAGGCGCTCTCGTTGAGCACCAACACCACGATCATGAGGATGAGAAGAGGTGCGAAGTCCCCTCCGGAGAACAGGGCCAGAGCGGCGCCGACACAGCCGAAGACCGCCGTGATCCGTACGAGCAGGCGGGTTCGACGGCCTCCACGCCCCAGGGTCGAGGCCACGTAGAACTCGAAGGCGATCAGCTCCACGACGGCCATGAGGGAGGAGACGAAGGCACCCGTGTAGAGACCGGGATACCCCTCCGCCTGAAGCTCGGGGACGACGTCGAACACGGCCGTGTCCCACGTGACCCTCCAGACCTCCGAGCCGCTCGTCGGCCCCCACCCGGTCAGGACGGCGAGGAGACTCAGGACGCCCAAGGTCGCTCGAATGTAGAGGATCACCTGGATCGCGGTGATGGTTCCGGGCCTGGGGGACATGGGGAGGTCCTCCTCCGCGCTGCTCTGGGCCGAGGCCCTTCGCCCCGGGAACGTACTCCCCTGTGACGGGCCCGAGGGGCGGCCGGTTCGGGACGGGGTCCGGGCGATCCTCCACCCGGACCCTCTCACGTCAGACCAGGCCCAGCGGTCCGCTCGGCGCGGGCGCGAAGGCGCGCTCGACATCGGCGTCGTCGACCTCGGCCAGCGTCGACGGCGTCCAGGCGGGGTTCCGGTCCTTGTCGACCACCTGGGCCCGGATGCCCTCGGCCATGTCCGGCCCGTTCAGGGCGGCGCAGGAGACCCGGTACTCCTGTTCCAGGACCTCCTCCAGGGACCCGGCCCGCCGGGCCCGTCGGAGCGCGGCCAGAGTGGTCTTCACCGAGGTCGGCGACCTGCTCTCGATGGTCGCGGCCGCCTCGGCGGCCTCCGGGGCGCCGTGGGCGCGCAACCGTGCGACGATCTCCTCGGCGTCGTCGGAGGCGTAGCAGGCGTCGATCCACTCCCGGTCGCGTTCCAGCGTGCCCGCCGCGGGCTCCTCGACGAAGCGGGCCACCACCTCGGCGATGGCGCTCTCGGAGTCGATGGCGGTGAGGGCGACCGCCAGTTCGGGCAGCCGCTCGGACGGTACGTGGTGATCGGCCAGGCCCACGTGGACGGCGTCGGCCGGGCCGACGGCGGTAGAGGTCAGGGCGAGGTGGGTGCCCAGTTCTCCGGGGGCGCGGGACAGCAGGTAGGTGCCGCCCACGTCCGGAACGAACCCGATGGTGGTCTCGGGCATGCCCACCTTGGAGCGCTCGGTGACCACACGAACGCCTCCGTGCGCGGAGACGCCGACACCGCCGCCCATGACCACACCGTCCATGAAGGCGATGTAGGGCTTGCCGTAGCGGGCGATCCGCGCGTTGAGCAGGTACTCGTCCCGCCAGAACCGCGCGGCGCGGTCGTCCCCGGCCAGAGCGCTGTCCCGCATGGCGCGGACGTCGCCGCCCGCGCACAGGCCGCGTTCACCGGCGCCGTCGATGAGCACCGCGACGACCGACCCGTCCTTCTCCCAGCCGTCGAGGGCGTCGGAGAGCATGAGGACCATCTCGTGGTCGAGGGCGTTGATGGCGCGGGGGCGGTTGAGCGTGGCGCGGGCCAGAGCGCCCTCGACCCGCAACAGCACCTTGGAGTCGTCGGTCATCGGGCGGCCCCGTCTCGTCCACGGACGATGGTCGGGTTCATACTCATGATCTCGTCGGTCCCTTCCGGATCTCGAACACACCCTCGGGTCGCGCACGATCCTCTCAGGGGCCGTCCCGTCGGGGCGGTCCGCCCCCGGAAGGTCGCCGCGGCTCCCCCGCCCGGCGCGTGAGCACGACGTACGACCCGCGACCACGGCCTCGTTCCCGGGGTCGCGGGTCCTCGTCGATCATCCTCCGAGAGAGCGCAGCAGCCCGTGGGCCTCCTCCACGTGTGCGGGGTGGGCCTCGGGGCTCTCGGCGAGTCTCATGGCGGTGAGTTCGCAGGCCATCGCCGTGTGGGCCGCCAGAACCGCGACCTTCTCGACCGCTCCGGCCTCGACCAGGGCTCCGGCCAGCCGTAGCGCCCGCTGTTGGCGGGTGAGCAGGTAACGGGATCTGAGGTCGACGCTCTCCCGGAGCAGCCGGGCCAGGACGGCCGAGTGCGCCGGAGAGAGCACGGCGTAGGGCTTGGTGACGGTGTCGGCCTCGCGGAGCAGGGCCAGTGCGGCCCCGAGGTCGGAGCCCAGGGGGCGACCCGCCTTGTCGCGCACGTAGGCGCACATGCGGTCCACCTCGTCGCACTCGTCGGCGAAGAGCACCTGTTGTTTGTCGCCGAAGTACCGGAAGAAGGTGGTCCGGCCGACCTCGGCCCGCTCGGCGATGGCCGCGACGGTCACGTTGTCGAATCCGTGTTCGGAGAAGAGTTGGAAGGCTGATGACACGATCATGGCCCGCGCCTTACGGCGTTTGCGCGCGTGGAGCGTGTCGGAGGGGTGTTGCATGAGGCGACCCTATCGATGGAACTCGGTACTTCTCGGTACGCGGGACCGACCATTGGGACGGTGGTCCCTAAACGGACGCGGAAGATCGAGGTGGCGGGAAATCGTCCGGGCTGTTCTAGGGATGGGATGCGTGCGGCACCCGAAGGCCTGGAGGATCTTCGGGGCACCGCTTGTTGGCCCGGGATTTTATTGCAAAGCGTTGGGAGACCGACAACCGCCTTCCGCTGAACGACGAAACCTCTGATCGGAAAGGGTTCCCCCCTGAGGGAAGTTATCCCTCCGGAGGGGTCTCTTTTCCGAGCGGCGCGAATAAACCACCTCGAGTAAATCGTTCGGGTTCCTAACTATTGACTTTTCCATGCGTCCGGAACCCGCCAACCAAGGACATATCTACACCTTCCGGACAGGCTCCCCCGGGGAACCACGGGTGAACGACCGGCGAATGTCACACCCCTGTGTCACAGTGGAGATCTAGGTCACATCATGGGGGGCGTGATGACGTATCTGCTGATCATCGGAACGCGCAAGGGCCTGTTCACCGCGCGCAGCGAGGATCGACGTTCGTGGGAGGTGCTCGGACCGCACCGGCTCGACGAGAACGACGACGCCGGAATGAGCCCGGTCTACACGGTCGGGATCGACCCGCACACGCACCGTCTGCTCGTGGGGACCGAGAGCTGGCACTTCGGCCCGAGCGTCTGGCACAGCGACGACCTCGGCCGCACCTGGACCGAGCCCGGCACCGCGCCGATCGCGTTCCCCGAGGACACCGACGCCTCCCTCGTCCGCGCCTGGCAGTTCGCCTTCGGCCCCGAGCCCGGAACCGTCTACGCGGGCGTGGAACCGCACGCCCTCTTCCGCTCCACCGACGGCGGCGACCACTTCACCCTGGTCCGCTCGCTCTGGGACCACCCGCACCGGGCCGAATGGTTCCCCGGCGCCGGAGGGGCCGCCATCCACACCGTCCTGCCCGGCGTCCTCGGCTCGGGTGAGCGCTTCCCCGAGGCCATCACCGTGGCCATGCCCACCGGAGGCGTCTACCAGAGCTCGGACGACGGGGAGAGCTGGGCGCCCACCAACCGGGGCATCTCCGCCGGGTTCCTCCCGGACCCCGAGCCCGAGTTCGGCCAGTGCGTGCACAAGGTGACCGTCGCGCCGGACGGTTCCTTCTACGCGCAGAACCACCACGGGGTCTATCGCAGCGCCTCCCCCGCCACCGAAGGGTGGCGGCCGATCGAGACGGGGCTGCCCACCGACTTCGGCTTCGCGATCGTCGCCCACCCGCATCGGGCGGAGTCGGCCTTCAACTTCCCCGTGGTCAGCCAGGAGGTGCACCTGCCACCGGAGAACCGGCTGCGCGCCTACCGCACCGACGACTCCGGGGAGAGCTGGCGGGCGATCGACGCCGGACTGCCCGAGGAGCCCTACTTCGGGATCGTGCTGCGCGACGCGGCCTGCACCGACGGGGCCGAGGTGCCCGGGTTCTACTTCGGGACCCGCAACGGCGACGTCTACGCCCTCACCGACGACGAGGAGCGCTGGCACCGTGTGGTCGCCCATCTGCCCGACGTGCTGTGCGTCCGGGCCGCGGAGGTGTGAGATGCGGGTGATCGTGCACCTGCCCGGTCTGTTGCGCTCCGACGCCGACGGGGCCGCCCACGTCCCGGTGGAGGTCGACGGCCCCGTGGCGTTGCGCGGGGTCCTGGACGCCCTGGTCGCGCGTCATCCGGGGCTGGATCGCAGGATCCGGGACGAGCGTGGGCTGTTGCGCAGGTACGTGAACGTGTTCGTGGACGAGGACGAGTGCCGGACCATCGGTGGTCTGGACGCCCCCGTCCACGACGGTGCCGACGTACGCCTGCTGCCCTCCGTCGCCGGCGGCTAGGGAGTGTTCTAGGCCGCGGTTCCGGTGCCGCCCGCGCTCGGAGCGGACGCCACGGCCTCCGTCTCGGCCACGCCCGTCTCGCGCCGCCGCATCGGCATGGGGCGCAGGTGGACGAGGCTCCTCCAGACCCACTCCAGGGGGCCCAGCCGGAACCGGCCCAGCCACCAGCGCGCGACCAGGGCCATCACCACGAAGTAGGTCACGCCCAAGGCGTAGTGGGCGAGCGTCGGGAGCTGCCCCTCGAAGGGCTTCAACACCAGGAACACCGCCGTGCTCGCCAGGTAGACCGTGAGCGTCATCCGCCCCAGCGGGGTCAGCGCCCCCAGGGCCCGGGCGACCCGGCCGTCCCGGCGGACCAGCCACCACACCAGTCCCAGGTAGAACAGCGCCCCGCCCATACCGGTGAAGGTTCCCGAGAGGGAGGTCATCATCTGGGCGCCCGGCTCGATCACGGGCATGCCCTCGGGGGTCATGATCGGCACCCCGTCGGCGTCCATCCTCATCGGGAAGAGCAGGTCGGAGCCGAAGAGGACCACCAGACCCATGACCTGCATGAGAAGGCCCGACCAGATCATCCGGCCGATCAGCCGGGTCCGCCCGGCGAAGTCGGGGTCGAGTTCGGGACGGCGGGCCAGCCACACGCCCACGCAGAAGAAGCCGAGCGTCTGCGGCACCAGGACGATCAGGACGCCCAGGTCGGCGCCCCCGAGGTCCAGCCCGTACTCGAACAGGGGGGCGACGGCGAACAGGCCGACCGCGGTCCAGAGCGGGCGCGCGACCGACCCCCGCAGCAACAGCGGCATCAACGGAGCCAGGAACAACGCGGTGATCGAATAGTGGGTGAGGATGTCACCGGAGAAGACCAGCAGGTGCGGGACGCCGAAGAGCACCCCGAGGACCGCGTAGCGGCGCAGCATGAGCACCAGGGGACGGCCGCCCCGACGGGTGGCGGAACGCCAGGCCAGGACGGCGCCGATCCCGAGCAGCACCATGAGCATGGCCCGGGCCTTGCCGGACATGATCAGGGTCAGGACACCGTCCACGATCGAGGTGAGGGTCCCCGTCTCCCGTTCGCCGACCATCTCCGCCGTGAAGGCGACGGCGGTCACGTTCATCATGACCACGCCGATCATCGCCAGCGCTCGGGCGACGTCCAGGAACGCCACTCGTTCCGTCCGGGCCGGAGGGCGCGCGACCGCGCCCTCGTGTGTCGTCGTGTCCCCGTCCTGGGGGGAGCGGACCGCTTCGTTCATGGGACTCCTCCTCGTCTGCCCGACGAGCTTCGCTCGGCGAGGGTCCCGCGCACATCGACCGAACAGCGGAAAGGTCCGACACCCGCTAGTCCTTTCGGCGGATGTCGACCCCGGCCCGGCGACCTAGTCTGGCCACCATGGCATTGAGCAGGTACCTTCCGTTCGACGCCCGGCCCGTCCTCGGAGCGCGCACGGGGGCGTTCCTGGTGTTCCTGGCCATGGCCGCGTTGTGGTCCCTGGATCTGAGGACGGTCCTGTCCTCGCGGCGGATCACCGACTGGATGGGGCCGCCGCACTCGGCCATGGACTTCGCCCCGGTGATCTCCGGGGCGGTGTGCGTCGTCCTCGTGCTCCTCGTGCTGTGGCCGCCTCGGGGGCACTGGACCACCTTCGTCGTCGGGGCCGCCGTCCCGCTGGTCGTCATCACGACCTCGGTTCTGCTGTGGCCGCTGCCCAAGGGCACCTTCGGCTATCCGATCGTCGCGTCCGAGGGCGTCGGCATGGTCGTGGCCGCGTCGCTGGTGGCCCTGCGCGGTCGGGTCTGGCAGATGCCGGTGGTGGCGACGCTGGTCTTCCTCGCGGTCTGCTCCGACTACCTGCGCGAGCCCTACGTCCTCGACGCGGAGAACGCCCTGCTCGTGGCCGTGCTCGGCCTGGCCCCCGGGCTGTACCTGCGCTGGCGCGCGGTCGACCGTGACGCCCGGGTCCGGCGGATCCGTGCCGAGGAACGGCTGGCCATCGCCCGCGATCTGCACGACGTGGTGGCGCACGAGGTGACCGGGATCGTGGTGCGGGTCCAGGCCCTGCGCCACGTGGCCGACCGCAGACCGGAGATGGTGCGGGAGGCCCTGCCGGAGATCGAGGAGGCGGGCGGCCGGGCGCTGGAGTCCATGCGCGGGATGGTCTCGCGGCTGCGCGGCCCCGAGGAGGCCCCGCTCGCCCCCGACCCGGCCGAGGGTCTGGCGGCCTTGGCCGCGCCGGCCTCGCCCGGCCGTCCTGAGGTATCGGTGCACGCGGACGCCGACGTCGCCGATCTGCCGGTGGAGGTGGGCACGGCGATCCTGCGTATCGCCCAGGAGTCGGTGACCAACGCCCTGCGCTACGCGCGCGGAGCGGATCGGGTCACCGTGGTGGTGGAGTCCGACGACGACACGGTCCTGCTCCGGATCACCGACGACGGTCGGGGAGGAGCACGGAGCGGTGGGCCCTCCGGAGGCGGGCACGGTCTGGTCGGCATGGCCGAGCGCGCCCGCATCCTGGGCGGTACGTTGTCGGCCGGGCCCGACGGATTCGGGCAGGGCTGGACGGTGCGGGCGGAGATCCCCGTATCCGGAGAGAGGGAACGAACACGGTGACGATTCGGGTACTGCTCGCCGACGACCAGCAGATGGTCCGTACGGGGTTCCGTTACATGTTGGACGCCGAGGACGACATCGAGGTGGTGGGCGAGGCCGGGGACGGTGTCGAGGCCGTCCGGCTCGCCCGGGAGCTGCGTCCCGACGTGGTCCTCATGGACATCAGGATGCCGGGGATCGACGGGCTCTCGGCCACCCGTCGGCTGGCCGGGCCCGGTGTGGTCGACCCGTTGAAGGTGGTCGTGGTCACCACCTTCGACATGGACGAGTACGTGCACGCGGCGTTGACCGGGGGCGCGGTCGGCTTCCTCCTCAAGGACGCCGGACCCGCGCTGCTGATCGAGGCGGTGCGGGCCGCGGCCCGTGGGGACGCGCTGGTCTCTCCTCGAATCACGGTCCGGCTGCTCCGGCACTTCGCCGAGGCGGGGGCGCCGACCCCGGCCCCGGACACGGGCGGGTTGACCCCGCGCGAGCTGGACATCGTGCGTTCGGTGGCCCAGGGGCGCACCAACACCGAGGTCGCCTCGGAGCTGTACGTCACCGTGAGCACGGTCAAGACGCATCTGGCCCGGGTCCAGGAGAAGCTGGGCGCGCGCAACCGTGTGGAGGTGGCCGCCTGGGCCTACCGCAACGGCCTCATGGAGTGAGCGGAGAGTCGTCCCGATCGGCCCGCTTGACGAAAAAGTAGGCGGGTTCTGACCCTTATCGCCCGTGTCGTCCACGTACCACCGAATACACGAAGCGTGATGATCGTGGTGGAGATCGTGCCGCCGATACGACTGTGAGGGAATGACCTATGGCCACCATGCGCGCGGCCCGGTTGAACATCACCGATCGGACCCTGAGCGTCACCGACGTCCCCCGTCCGACGCCGGGCCCCGGTCAGGTGCTCGTTCGTGTGAAGGCCGCCGGGGTGTGCCTGTCCGATGTCCACCTCATCGACGGCGGCCTGTCCCCGCTCTACCTGAAGGGCGACACGGTCACGCTCGGTCACGAGGTGGCCGGGGTCGTCGAGGAGACCGGACCGGACGTCACCGACGTCTCCGTCGGCGACCGGGTCGCGCTCCAGGCCGGCGAGCACGATCGCCGCGGCCGGGTGCTCACCCGAGGGGTGGACTACGACGGCGGGTGGGCCGAGTACGCGTTGGCTCGCGAGGACACGCTCGTGCCGATCCCCGACGATCTCCCCTTCGAGCAGGCGGCGATCATCCCGGACGCGGTCTCCACCCCTTGGGCGGCGGTCACCACCACCGGCGACGTGCGTCCCGCCGAGGCGGTGTGCGTGTGGGGCGTGGGCGGGCTGGGCGCCCACGCCGTCCAGCTGCTCCGTCTGGCCGGGGCCGCGCCGATCATCGCCGCCGACCCCGATGAACAGGCGCGTGAACGGGCGCTCGCCTTCGGCGCCGACGTGGCCCTGGACTCCACCTCGGCCGACTTCCTCACCAGGATCGGTCAGCTCACCCACGGTCGGGGGCTGGACGTCGCCTTCGACTTCGCCGGGGTGCCGATCGTCCGTGAACAGGCCGTCCAGGTGTTGGGGGAACACGGCCGTCTGGTGCTGGTGGGGCTGACCAACAAGCCGTTGGAGGTCCAGGACGGCACCCGCTTCAGCTATCTGAGGCAACAGGTCCTCGGCCACTACGGCTCCGAGGGCCGGGACGTCGTCCAGTTGGTCGACCTCGTACGCGCGGGCCGGCTGGACTTCTCCCGTTCCATCAGCGGGGTCTTCAGCCTGGAGCAGGCGCCCGAGGCCGTCGAACGCCTTCAGAACCGGGTCGGTTCCCCGGTCCGGCTGGTCCTTCGCCCCTGACCCGGATCGCACGACGCCGGCCGCCGCCGGGACCCTCCGGCGGCGGCCGCACCCGTGTGAGGACCGGTCTCCCTACCAGTCGGCCGGGCGGTAGTCCTTGAGGAAGCAACCGTGCAGGTCCTCGCCCAGCTCGCCTCGGACGATGGGGTCGTAGACACGGGCCGCGCCGTCCTCCAGGTCCAGCGGGGCGTGGAAACCGGCCTCGGCCAGCCGCTTACGCTCCGGGTGCGGCCGCTCGTCGGTGATCCACCCGGTGTCGACGCTGGTCATGAGGATGCCGTCGCTCTCCAGCATCTCCTCGGAGCTGGTCCGGGTGAGCTGGTTCAGAGCGGACTTGGCCATGTTCGTATGGGGGTGGCCCGGCCCCTTGTAGCCGCGGTTGAAGACGCCCTCCATCGCCGACACGTTGACGATGTAGGTACGACGGGCCGAGGAGGCCGCCAACGCCGGGCGCAACCGGTTGACCAGGAGGAAGGGCGCGCTCACGTTGCAGAGCTGCACCTCCAGCATCTCCACCGGGTCGATCTCTCCGGCCCTTCGGGTCCAGCTGTTGACCGGGGCCAGGTCGGGCACCAGGCCGCCCGCGTCGATCGCCCCTCCCGCGTGGGCCCGGTCCGGGTGGGCGGCGCCGGTGGTCAACGCCAGCGAGGTCAGCATCTCCGGGGTCAACGTGTGCGGGGCGACCCGGGCGATCTCCGTCTCGTCCGCGCTCTCCAGCGCCTGGGGGCGCACTCCACCGAGCACGAGGGGTTCGGGGAGCCCGGTCCCGGTCAGCGGCTCCGCCTCGGCCGCGATGAGCGGCGCGTAGGAGTCGGGAGAGCGCCGCACGGTCTGCGCGGCGTTGTTGATGAGGATGTCCAGTGGCCCCCGCTCCGCCACCGAGTCGGCCAGCCTCAGCACCTGGCCGGGGTCGCGCAGGTCCACGCCGATCACCCGCAGCCGGTGCAGCCACCGGTCGCTGTCGGGCATGGCGGCGAACCGGCGCACCGCGTCGTTGGGGAAGCGCGTGGTGATCGTGGTGTGGGCGCCGTCGCGCAGCAGCCTCAGGGCGATGTACATGCCGATCTTGGCCCGGCCACCGGTCAACAGGGCGTTGCGCCCGGTCAGGTCGGTCCTGGCGGCGCGACGTTCCCGGTTGAAGGCCGCGCACTCCGGACAGAGCTGATGGTAGAAGGCGTCGACCTCCTGATACTTCTGCTTGCAGATGTAACAGGGGCGGGCCTTGCGCAGGACCCCGGCCAGGGCCCCGGCGCTGCCGCTGGTCAGGGCACGACCGTTGGTCTCGTCGTCGATCCGGTCGGGTGCCGCCGTGGCCGTGGCCGCGAACACCGCCGCGTCGTGGACCTTTCGAGACTCCCTGCGTTCCCTGCGCCGCCGCTCCTTGAGGCTCTTGAACAGTCGGGCCGTGGCCCGCTGCAAGGTGATCGAGTCGGGGTGGTCGTCGGGCAGTTCCTCGGAGCTCGCCAACACCTCCAGGCACACCCGGAGTCTCTCCGGGTCGATACCCTCGACCGTCGTCCGCCCCACCGTCTCCGTCATCTCCGCACCCGTCGCCGTTCCCGAGCTCGTTCTCAGATCATCAGGAACCCTATGCGCAGGAACCGGCCACCGAGGACACACGGAGACCGCGCGCTCGCCGACCGGAGGCCGACGACGTCTTCTCCGAGGTCACACCATATGATCACGACATGTCGACCTCATCCCCCTTCGATCACTCTCGTCCCTCGGACACCCCGCGGAAGGACCCGGTGGCGGAGAAGGGGGATACAAGGCCCGTCGGCTGTGTTCCGACGCTCCTCACCTTCCTCACCTGCGGCGCTCTGGCACCCTTCACCTTCGCCTACATCGGTCTGCGCCACCGGCACAAGGGGGCCCTGGTCGGAGCGGTCTGTGCCTTCCCGGTCTTCCTGTACATCGGCCTCGGCGACGAGACCACCGTGCTCTGGAAGAGCGTCGCCGGCTGCTACATCGTGATCACCCTCATCGCCTCGTTCCTCCTGTACGGCGCGCTCGCGAACGAGGGCGCCCCGAAGGCCCCCGCCTCGGAGGACGACCCCGGGAACGAGCGGTGGCGCGGTGGGATCGACCACGAGAGCCCCGTGGACGCCTCCGTGCGGGAACGCAACGAGCGGGCGATGAGACGCGTCGCCGCCGGGGTCCGGCTGCGCGCCGAGGCGCGAAGACTCCTGGAGGAGGATCCGAGGGCCGCTCGCGAGCTGGGCGTGGGGCGTCCGGACCTGGACACCGGCTACGACGACGGCGGGCTGGTGGACCTCAACCGGGCCCCGGTCGAGGCGATCGCCGATCTTCCCGGGCTGACCCACGAGCAGGCCCTCGCCCTGGACCGGGCCCGTGCGGCGGCCCCGTTCCTCTCCCTGCACGACGCGCTGATCCGGGCCGACCTCCCACCTCACCTGGAGGACGAGATCCACGACCACGTCGTCTTCTGAGACCGCGGGTGGGTAGGTAGAGGGGACCCGGCCCCCACCCCCTTGGAGCCACGATGACCGGACGTCCCGAAGCCCTGGTGTTCGACGTACTCGACACGCTCTTCCCGCTCGGCCCCCTGGAATGGCGGTTCCGCGAGGCCGGCATCCCTCGCGTCCTGATCGCCCGCTGGTGCGACCACCTGATGAGGGACGCGTTCGCCCTGGCCCTTCTGGGCGAGGAGTACGGCTTCGAGGACGTGGCCAGGGGATCGCTGCGGGCCATCACCGGCCACCAGGTCGCCCCGGCCGCCGAGGACGCCATCGTCGCCGGTCTCACCCGGCTCGAACCGCGCCGTGAGGCCGCCGAGGCGCTCTCCCTGGCTCGGGACGCGGGTGTACGGACGGTGGTGGCGAGCCCTCTCGACGAGGCCGGGACCCGGTCGCTCCTGGAGCACGCGGGTCTGGATGTGGAGGTGCCGCCGACGACCGGTACGAGGGTGTGGAGGCCTTCTCCGTCCGCCTATCGCTCCGTCGCCGACGCCTTGGGGGCGGGGCCGGGCCGGTCGGGTCTGGTCACCGCCCACGGTTGGGACGTGGCGGGCGGGCGGGCCGCCGGTCTGGTGACGGGCTGGTCGTCCCATCTGGAGGGGCGTTTCCCCGAACTCTTCGGCGAGCCTCACGTCCGGGGGCACGACCTCGTCACGACGGTCGAGGCCCTCCTGGTCTACTTCTCCCAGGAGGGGTCGTAGTGGGGGTGGCCCCGGTAGACGGCGGCCAGGTGTTTGATGGCCAGTCGCCAGGCCAGGAGTTCCGACCAGGGGTCGCCCTCGACCTGAGCCCCGGAGCCGTCGATGATGCGCATGCTCGCGCCGTGCGCCTCGGTGTAACCCTGGAGGATCCCGCGTTTGGCCGTCACCTCGGCCAGCGCTCGTTCGCGACCGCGTGATCCCACGGGCACGGCCTTGGACGCACGTTCGTCCTCGTCCAGACGTGCCTTCAGGAACTCGACGATGGTCAACGGACAACTCCTCCTCTGTGCCTCCAAAGTCCTACATTCGGTTCAGTATCTTGCATACGACTCTTTCGAGCCACCCCGGCCGCCCGCTCTCACGGCCGGTCCCGGCTATTCGCAGCCCTCGAACTGCGGCACGTTGTAGGTCCGCTCCTCACCGTTCTCGTCGAACTCCTCGATACCGGTCCCTTCGAACCACTTCTCGAACAGTTCCTCGGCGGTCCCGTCCCGGTACATCGTGCTGATCGCCTCGTTGACCCTCTCGCAGGCGGCCACGTCCCCGTAGGGGAGCCCCACCCCGTACTTCTCGTCGGTGAAGGGGTTGTTCACCAGACGGAACTCGCCCGGATACTCGGTCATGAAGCCGGCCAGGATGAGGTTGTCGGTGGAGACCGCGTCCACCTCGCCCTCGGCCAGGAGCTCGATGCACCGGCTGTAGCTCTCGATCTTCGATTCCTCGCGCACATCGATGCCGAGGCCGGCGGTGATACGCGAGGTCGAGTAGGAGCCCTCTCCCTGACAGATGGTGCGGCCCTCCAGATCACGGGCCTCGAAGACCTCATCGTCGTCGGCGCGCACGAGGATGTCCTGTTTGGCCACGTGGTACGGACCGGCGAAGGTCACCCGGGTCTTGCGTTCGGGGGTGATGGAGTAGGTCGCCACCACCATGTCGGCCCGCTCGGGCGTCCCCGTGGGGTCGGTCTCGGGCGTGGGGGACCCGCCCGGCCCGGGTCGGGCCAGGAGACCGTCGCGCCGGGCCGAGGTGGTGCCGATGAACTCCACGTCCTCGATCCCCATGTAGTCGGCGATGTAGCGGGCCACGTCCACGTCGTAACCCTCCAACTCCCCGTCCTCGCCCCGGTCCCCCAGCCTGGGCTGATCCTCCTTGACCGCGATGACCAGGGAGTCCGCGTGGATCAGGGACTCCTCTTCACGGTCGGCGGAGCAGGCCGAGGTCACCGACAGGACGGCGACGGCCAGGGCCGAGACGGACCTCGCCCGGCGATGTCTGAACCACATACGGCTGTTCCCCGTCTCTCGTCAGCGATATTCGGCGAGCCGCGGCCGGACCCCGGCCACCACCAGGGCCAGTAGGACCACGGAGCCGACCGGAAGGCCCCAAACCCACGGGGCCACCCTCGCCTCTCCACGGGCGATCGCGGCGTCGAACCGTTTCTCCCGGTGCTCGGCGATCAGCCCGTCCAAGGCGACCGTGTAGCTCTGGAAGGCCCCTTCCTCGGGATCGGTCTCACCCGGCCGTTCCTTCGGACCGATCACGCCCAACCGGATCTCGATCGCCTTCTCCAGGTCCCCGTCCCTCATGGCCTCGCGCATCTCCCGATCCTCGGCCTGGAGATCGTCGTAGGCGTCCAGCACCCGGGCCAGTCTGGCCTCCTGTGCCGCCGAGGACCGCTCCTCGTCCCCCCGGCCCAGGTAGCCGAGGGCCCCCGGGTCGTTCTGGAGTCCTTCGAGTTCCTCGGGGGGCTCGGGGAAGGCCTCGGCCACCTCTCCGACCCTCTCGTAGTAGTCCTCCAGGGTGTCCGCCGGGCGGAACAGCACCTGTTGGGAACGTTCCAGGTAGACCTGTTGGTGGTTGTCGGCGCGTTCCACGTCGATGAGGTAGCGGCTCTGGTCCGCCTGCATGTCCATGCTGACGGCCCCGGCCCGGGCCAACGCCATGACCTCCTCCAGCCCCTCCTCCTTGGCGATCCTCTGCTGTTCGGAGCCGCTGCCGAGCGTCCAGACGACCCCGACGGCGAGCAGGATCGTTCCGGCGCTCGCGATGAGCAGGGGGATGTTGAGGAGGCGGCGGAAACGTGCTCTCAGATAGACCTGGAGCCCGACCAGGAGCACGAGCGCGGCGATCCCCCCGGCCCCCACCCACACCTGGCCGAGGAGCATCGAGGTCCGACCCTCCTCGTGGTCGACGCGCACGATCGCCGAGGATTCCAGGCCCAGGTTGAAGGCCTTGGGCAGGAGTTCCTCGTGCATCACCCGCGTCGCCTGCCGATAGGCGGCGAGGGCCTCGGGGTCCACCTCCCCGGGTGCCGCTCCGGCCATCTCGTTGAGTCGAAGCGCCTCCCCGACCAGCCGCTCGTAGGCGCCCATCCGGTCCAGGACGGCCCGGATGTTGTGATCCTGGGTGGTCCCGCCCTCGTTCTCCGACCCGACGTTCTCGTCATCGTCGTTCGTGCCCTCGTCCGCCCCGGCCTCGGCGCGCGTCACATCGCCCCCGGCCTCCCCGGTCCCTTCGGTCTCGTGGGTGGCGCTCGCGCTCGCCTCCGCTTCGGGGGCGGCCTCGTCGGAGGTCTTGCTCTCGGCGAGCAGGGCCGCCTCGAGAATGGCGTCACCCGCCTCCTCCCGGTTGGCCTCGTACTGTTTCAGGGCCCCCTCCCTCTGGGGTTGGAGGGCCTCGTCGGTACCCATGAGCAGCAGGTCGGCGACGCAGGCGTCCATTCCGGCCAGCGACAGATAGAGCTCGGTGGTGGCCATCGCCTGGGGGCCCGCCTCCTCTCCGAGAAGGGAGAGACTGCCCCGGGCCCGATCGAGCGTGACGGCCGAGGCCGCGAACAGCCCCACGATGGCGACGACGCAGAGGAAGGAGAGCGTCCACACCCGCACAGGGGTGGTGCGCAGGGCGGCGAGCGCCCAGGCCCGGCCGCCGCGCAGTCTCCGGACCGAGAGGTCCGTGATCGGGCGCGGGGAGACGCCCTGTTCGGGACGTCCCGCTCCCGACTCTGGTTCGGGGGACTTCAACGGCTCCACCCTTTCTGGAGGATGATGACGGTCCATGCGCCGAGGTAGATCCGGTCGCCGTCGTTGAGGGGGACCGCCACGTCACGACCGATGGGGTCGGCGGTCCCGTTGATCGTGGTCCCGTTGGTCGAGCCGGGGTCGATCAGGGCCCAGGTCCCTCCGGGGCGGGCCAACAGGACCGCGTGGATCTGGGAGACGGCGGGATCCCCCCCGGTACCGCCCAGATCGATCTCCGGCACGAGACCTCGGGCGCGGTTCCCCCGACCGACGCGCACCCGCTCTCCTTCGAGGGGCACCCCGCGTCGACGGAGTCCGACCGGGAAGACGATCCGTTCGGGGTCGAGCATCCCCTGGTCCACCATGTACTGGTAGTAGGCCGGGTCTGCGCCGACGATCGCACGCCAACGCGCTCCCCCTCGGCCGCCCTCGTTCACGGGGGGTTCGGCGGCGCGGGCGGAGAAGTCGTACCCGCACTCCTCGCAGAAGCGGCCGATCCGGGGCGTGCGGCACTCAGGGCAGGGGCCTCCTCGTTGCGCGGATCCGGGGGGCGGGGGGCGGGGCGGTCCGGCGGGACCGTGCCACGCCGGGGTGGGGGGTGTGTCGGACGGGGCCCGAAGGCGTCGCCCACAGATGTCACAGAAGTCGATGGCCGTGGAGTGATGCCCGGACGGGCAACTCGGCATGGGTCCCTCCTACACGGGTCCGGGGGTACCGTCGCCGACCCGTCCGTTCATCCGGGGTCGTGTGCGTACGGTCCGAGTCGAGTCGATGTCGAGGGTCATCTCGTCGACCTTGTCGACGCCGGGTTTGAGGCGGACGGTCCCGGTGGACGGATCGAGCACGTCGACGACCCGTCCGAGCAGCCTCTGCGTCTCCTCGTCCCCCGCCCCGTGCGCGAGCTCCACTGCGCGTCCGAGCCGAGTGGTGGCGGTCGCCTCGTCTCCTCCGCGCCGGGCCGCGAGCCCGTCCTGGATCGCCCGGGCCATCTCGACCCGGCCGGTGTAGTGGGCCACCCGGTTGTGGATCCCGGTGGTGCGGTCCTCGTCGGCGGTCCATTCGGCGAGGATGTTCCCCGAGGCCGGGATCCGGTCCTGCTCCGGTGTGGGGCCGGGCAGGACCACGCGCACCCATCCGGCGCGCAGGCGTCGACCCGGGGCTCCCGGTTCCACCTCGACGCAGATGTGATAGTCGCGGTTCTCGGTACCCCACGATCCGGTGGGGTGGTCGCGGGCCATCGGGACCCGTTCGACACCGCGTTCGGTGAGGTCCTGGACGGTGGGCGCGACCTGCTTGACGTAGCGCACGATGGAGTTCTTCGGGGTCCACAGCCGTAGCGCCACGTCGGCCACCGTCTTGCTCATGGAGGTCCGGGTCATCGCCCGGAAGTCGGCCGCCATGTCGGCGGGATCGGCGATGATGTCGGGGCCGGAGCCGAGGAACGCGGAGTCGATCCGGCGCAACTCCTCCACGTCCCAGTCGGTGCCCACACCGCGACAGTCGCAGACGAACGCGCCCTCGAACCGCCGGAGCACCTCCTCGAAGGAGTCGAACATCTCGTTGTTGCGACCATCGGTGAGAAGGATGGCGTGTTTGATGCCGTCGACACCCTCGAACAGGCGCGCGGCCCTGGTCAGCCAGACCCCCATCCGAGTGCCTCCGTCCGCCTCCAGCCCTCTCAACGCCTCCAGGGCCTCGGCCCGGGTCGAGGCGTCGAGCTCCACCGTCCGTTCGTCACGGGGGTAGATCATCCGCGCCTCGTGGGAGCCGCCGATCACCGCGAACCGGACCCCGTCGCGCAGCGTCTCGACGGCCGCGCGCGCCGCCCGTCCGGCCGCCTCGATCTTCTCGCCGTACATGGAGCCGGAGGTGTCGACGATGATCACCTCGCAGGCGCGCACGGAGGGATCGACGGACTCCGGCCCCCGCGAGGACACGTTCACGATGGCGTGCACCTGCCCTCCGCCCGGCGGCAGGCAGGGGTTCTGGAGGACCTCGACCCGGAACTCCGGTTCGGTGCCGAGGTCAGGCGTGCGCGACACGGGCACCTCCCGGGGATACAGGGATGACGACGACCGTGATGTTGTCCTTGCCTCCCGCCCGTAGGGCGAGTTCGACGTAGGTACGCGCGGCCTCCCGAGGCCGTTCGCCGGCGTGGGGCACGGCCTCGGCCAGCTCACGCGCCTCCGGGTGGTAGTTCCAGAGACCATCGCTGCACAGCACGACGGCACCCGGCCCGGTCGGGGCCACGGTGGACACGTGCGCGTCGATCTCGCCCGAGTCCGCCCCCATCCATGCGATGAGCGCGTGGGCGTTGCCCGAACGCATGGCCTCCTCGCGGGAGAGGGCTCCCATCTGCACCATCGCCTCGCTCCAGGAGTCGTCCCTGGTGAGCAGGGTCGAGGGGCTGGAGCCGGGGCCGTCGGCGAGCCAGTAGGCGCGACTGTCCCCGACCCACCCCACGGTGACCGTGCCCGCTCCGGGGTCCACGACCGCCGACACGAACGTGCAGGCCGGGGCCGAGGAGGGGGAGTCCGCGATGGCGGAGACGGCCCGTGCCGCGCGGGTCATGGCCTCACCGGTGGCCTCGCGGGGCTCGACGCCTCGACGCATCCCTTCGGCGAGCACCGCCACGCCCGCCTCCGCGGTGACCCTGGAGGCCTCGTCCGAGCGGGGCGAACTGGACACCCCGTCGCACACGACGGCGACGATGGTGCCCGGAGCGTGGGGGGCGTCGTCCGCGACCGCGCGGATCGCCATGGCGTCCTCGTTGCGCCTGTGTCGCAGCCCCCGATCGCTCACCCCGTGGGCCACGCCCGCCCGCGTCTCGACGTGGTCGCGCCCCGAGGGTTGCAGGAGGGCGCACTTCTCGCAGTAGCCGGTGACGACCCGTCCGGGACACCAGGCGCAGCGGCCGGGGTCGTCCGTCGAGGACGCTCCACCGGTCGAGGGGCGAGGCCGTTCCGCCTCGGTCGGGGCGGGGCCGCTCCCCCGCTCCGGTCCCGGAACGACGGTGTCGCGCCGGATGTTCAGGGTGACCTGCGCGTCGGGTTCCTCGCGAAGGTCGTCCGGGGTCGCCCCGGCCAGACTCTCCTGGGGGACGGTGGGCATATCGTCCAGGGACAGCACCTTGGTCTCCTGCGCGTCCCCGTTCGAACGCCCGTCCCGCCCGGCCTCCGCGGAGGCACGCGCGCGCACCTCCTCCGGAAGACCGCGGCCGCAGCCCTCGCAGAAGACATCGCCCGCCGACACACGGTCGGAGCATGCGGGACACCGCACCATCGTCATCGCCGTTCCTTCGCTTCTCACCACAGCGTCACAGGGCGCCGGGAGTTCGCCCTGTCGACGAGTCGGTAGCGTTCCGCGAGCCTCCCGGACCGATGCGCCAGAGAACGGTAGCGCCGTTCCAGGTCGGTCCGGACACCCCGCGAGGTGAACGGGCCGCCCAGGAGCAGGCCATCGGGCGGAGGGGCTCCCCCCTCCTCCAGCCAGGCCAGGGCCGACTCCAGGACCCGGACCGCCAGCCGGTCGGTGGACTCCCCGTCCAGGCCGAGCCGCTCCAACCGTTCCCCCGCCCTGATGAGGTCGGTGCCGTCACCGTCCTCGGTGGCGAGCAGGGAGATCAGGGCGGTCTGGGCACGAACGTACAGGCTGGACAGTTCGGGCACCGTGTCCAGGACCCGCAGGGCCGAGGCCCGATCGCCCTGGGCGATACGGATCCGGGCCAGGCCGAAGGCGGCGCTCACATAGGAGTGGTCGGTGGACCACACCGTCGCGTACTGCCGGGCCGCGATCTCGTGCTCCCCCGTGCGTTCACAGGCGATGGCCAGTCCGAGCTTGGGCGCGCTCTCCCCGGGCAGATGGGCGTAGAGCTCGTCGAAGTGGTCCCGTGCCTCGTGGAAGCGCCCCATGCTCAACTCGGCCACGGCCAGGTACCACATGGTGCGCCAGTCGCCGGGGATCGTGGTGCTGAACCTCTGGAGGACGTCGAGGGCGGCGCCGTGGTCGCCGACGGCCAGCAGCGCCCGGGTGAGGGCCAGCAGCGTCTCCGGGGTGAGCTCCGTGGCCGATCGGAGGGTCGGGATCAGCTCGGTGGCGGGCATGCCCGCGAAGCCGCGCAGGAGCTGCGCCGCGGGGTCGGACTGGTCGATCAGGGGCGCGGGCAGCAGGGCGGAGGCCTCGGTGGGCGAGGGCGGGGCGAGCACGCGGTCGACGTCGCGCGTCCCGGTCTCGGCGCCGCCGGTGTAGTTCTCCGGACCGAAGAGCACCGAGGCCGCGGCGTGGGGCGTGCCCTCGATGTCGGAGAGGACCTCGCGCAGCACCCCGGTGAGCTGATCGGCCATGTCCCCCGCGTCGTGGAAGCGGACGTCGGGCGACAGGTGGGTGGCCCGGCGAAGGAAACGGTCGAAGGACTCGTGGCGCCTGAGCAGGGGGGCCTCGTGCGCGGACGGGAGGCTGTGGAGGTGCTCGCGGGAGAAGGGGAAGTGGAGGGAGAGCACGGCCAGGGTCCGGCCCACGGAGTACAGGTCCGCGCTCACGCTGGGTCCGGGCCCCCGGAGCTCGGCCTCGGGGACCCGATAACCGGGGGTGGTGTAGACCGGGCTGACGGTGTCGTCCATCCGTCGGACCCCGCCCAGGTCGATGAGCTTGATGAACTCCTCGCTCTGGATGACGTTGTCCGGCTTGAAGTCGCAGTAGAGCAGGCCCCTGGTGTGCAGATGGCCCAGCGCCCTCAGACACTCCAGCCCATAGGCGATGACCTGTTCGACGGGTAGGACCTCGGTCCCGGTGCCCTGCTCCCTGCGCTCCTCCAGAAGTTGCCGCAGGGATTTGCCCCCCACGTACTCCATGACGATGTGCCCGCCGGGGATGCCGGTGCGCGGGTCCGGATGTTGGGAGAAGTTGATGATCTTGACGATGTTGGGGTGCTCGACCTCGGAGAGGAAGGCGCGCTCGGCCGCGGCCGCCTTGTGCGCCTCCGCGTCTCCCGCGTTGAGCAGCCCTTTGAGCACGACCCACCGGTCGTTGACGTTGCGGTCCCGGGCCAGATAGATCCAACCGAGCCCGCCGTGGGCCAGGCAGCCGAGCACCTCGTACTGCCCTCCGACCACGTCTCCCCTGACCAGTTTGGGGACGAAGGAGAACTGGGTGCCGCACTGGCGGCAGAAGCCCTCGGTGCGCCCCGGCCGGTCTCCGAGGGCCCGACCGACCTGATCGCCGCAGCCGCCGCAGAAGCGGTTCTTCTCCGACACGACCGGCGCGACCATGATCGCCTCGGAGGGGTCCTTCGTCGGGACCGGCGGGATCTGGACCAGACCCATGCCGAGCATGCCGCGCCGGGCGCCGCGCCCGAGGGAACGTACCCCGCGCCCGCCGTCCAAGGTGTCGGAGACGCTTCCGGGGTCGGATCGGCCCGAGATCCGGATGTCGTCGGAACCGATCGGATGCGAGAACGCGAAGGGTTCGCCGGGGCTCGGCACCGGCGCGGGGCGCCGCGGCCCCTGCTCCCGGTCCGTCCCGACGGGCTCCAGCCCGCACACGTCGCAGAAGCCGTCCTCGATCCGCCCCCGACACCCGGGGGACGCGCACTCGCTCATCCGCTCGCACCGTCCCGGTCCCCGGCCTCGTCGTCCGGGTCCCGGCCGTTCGCGAGTTCTCGGAGCGTCCTGTCGTACACGGTCAGGGCCGTGGTGGCCGCCCTCAGATCGCTGGGCGCGCTCCACAGTTCCCAGTGCGCGCGTACGTACGGGGCGACGAGACGACGGTGGCCGTCCAGCCCCAGACGCGCCGCGAGGGCCCGGCAGGAGTCCAACCGCCCGCGCAGTTCCGCCCGGCGCTGAAGGAGTTCGGTGAGGACCCGACCCTGCTCGCGGAGGGCGTCCTCGACGTCGTGGACGGCCTGCTGGATCCGGCCCAGCCGGCTTCCCAGCTCCCGCCAGTCTCCCCGGTCGCGCAGCTCGTCCATCTCGGCGACCGCGGCCCGAAGGCCGGGGACCGGGTCGAGGCGTTCGCTCGCCTCCGGAGAGGAGATCTTCTCGACCACGCGGGCGCGAAGCCTCTCGGTGCGCAGGGCGGCCTGTTCGACGTCGTCGATGGCCCAGGTGAGCCGCCGGACGCTCTCCTCATAGGAGTCGCGCATGCGCAGGGCGTCGCGGAGCTCGCCGCGTGTCCGGTCCAAGGCGTCCCGGAGCAGGAGCAGCGCGGAGGTGTCCACACCGTCGTCGACGACCAGGGCGAGCGGGTCGCCGTGCACGGTCTCCCCGATCCGTTCCAGGTTCTCCCGAAGCCCTTCATGGGCGTCCGCGGGCAGCTCGACCATGTCCGAGAGGGTGCAGACCTCCTTCCACATGGCCTCCAGCTCGCCGAGCCTGGGTTGGAGGACGTCCCACGCCGTCTCGATCGCGGAGACGGTCTCCGTGACGGCCTCGTAGTCGCCGGTCATCCGGGCGACCGCTTCGGCCGGGGCGACGTTCTCGCCCGTGGGAAGGGCGACGGACGCACCGGTGAGGAGGAGATCGAGTTCGGCCCGTGGATCCTCACCGCCGGCACCGCGTACGTGAGCGGCTCGCTCGACCACGGCGGAGAAGGCCTCGTGGCTCTTCCACAGGCGTTGGACCCGGGCGATCTCCGGTTCCCAGCGGCGTCTGGTCTCACCGGTCAGATCGGCGCCCTGGATCAGGCGATAGGCCCCGTGCCGGTCCAGTTCGGCGAGATCGAGGGCGACGCGCGCCGCCTCACCGCGAACGCGGTTGAGCGCGTGATCGATCCCCTCCCAGCTCATGGCCGGTCTGTCGAATTCGGACGCGCTCGCCACCTGCCGGATCACCCCCACCGAGCCGCCGTACTCCGACTCTCCACTCTTCGTGCTTAGAACGAGTGTGGCGTCGCACCCCCCGAACCACAAGGGATTCCCGCGTTACGGCCACGTACGGCCACACGTGTGTCGAGGGCTCCCCCGAGGTGTTCCGCCGATCCGGTCATCCCCGGGCGAGGGTGTCCAGAACGAAGCGGGCCCGCTCGACTACGGGGACCCTGGGCAGGAGGACGACCTCGTAGCCGCAGGAGGGGTAGGCCTCGCGCATCGCCTCGAAGGTGCGTTCGGCCTCCTCCGGGGACTGGTGCCGTTCTCCGTCTCCGGAGAAGATCTCCGGCCAGGGCGGGGCAAGGAGGACGCGACGGTGGTAGCGGAACAGTCGGGCGGCCTCCCGTACGTGCTCGGGGACGGGACGCCCTTGCAGGAGGTGGTAGCCGATCAGATCGGGCACGCCCCGATCACAGAAGACCGGCCCGTCGAGGAGGGAGGCCTCGCGGTGCGAACGGATCTCCCAGGAGAGCATCAGTTCCGCGAAGAGGGCGTCGTCCCGCCAGGCCAGACCCGGGCCGTCGATGTCCCGCTGGTCGCGGATGATCGCCCGCCCGGCCTCCACCGTACGCGCGTACCCGAGCCCGGCCAGGTGATCGATGAGCGTCGTCTTGCCCGAACCCGGGCCTCCGGTGACGACGACGAGATGGTCCATGAGGGGTCCTTACGTTCTCTGGGGGTGGCGCCCGGACGGGCCGGGACACGGAGGAGGGCCGAGCCGATCGCCCCGGTCCTCCGGGACGGCCGACTCGGCCCTCGATCGATCTCGGTGGGACGTACCCCCTGGAATCCTCTCAGAGGGCGCCGGGGTCGTCGGGGCGCTTCTTCGGCGCGCGGTGACGCCCCGCCCTCGGGTCGACCGTCTCGTTCTCCTCGGTGTTCTCACGCGGGGCGTTCCGGTCGCCTTCGTAGCCGGCGCGGTAACCGTCGGCGTACCCCTCGTCGAAGGGGCTCACCTCCCGCTCCTCCTCGGAGGTCCCCTCCGTCTCGGCGGTCGTCCGATCGTCGGCGTCCGCGGTCATCGCGCCGCCCTCGTCCTCGGCGAGGGTGTCGGCCGACCCCTTCAGACGGAAGCCGGCCACGGCCATGACCACACCGAAGACGATCGCGTAGACCGCGACCACGAGGACGACGGCCTGGGCGCCGGCCAACGGCCAGAACCACAGCATCAGACCGAAGATCACCGACAGGGCTCCGACGAAGATCAGCATCCATTCGGAGTCGATGCGGGAGCGCAACCGTACGGCCGTGACCATCTCGGCGATACCGGTGACGATCGCCCAGGCACCGATCAGGAAGACCAGGGCGAGGATCGCGACGACCGGCCAGAAGAGCGCCCCCAGACCGAGCAGGACGCCGATCACCGACTGGACGATCAGAGGCGTCCTCGTGCCCGGCTCCGCCCGGTAGGCGAAGACTCCCAGGGCGATGCCGTCCACGAGCGCGTAGACACCGAAGACGATGGCCAGGGCCAGCAGGGTCATCCCGGGCCAGATCAGGGCCAGAAGGCCGAAGATCACGGCCGCGCCACCGCGTACGACCAAGACCCACCAGTGCCGGCTCAGCTCACCGAGCATGTCACCGGCCAACGCGTTCCGGACCATGAGCAGATCCCCCCTCGTGCGGCCCCGCATCTGTACGGGGTTGCTCTTTGCCACTTCCCTCAACGTCGCACACTGATGACAGAAAGTACGCAAAGGACAAGGAAAGGGAGGTTCTACACCCGTCTCACGTGACCCACGCGACCCCCGGACACACGATCGCCCGCCCACGTCGTCGACGTGGGCGGGCGGTCACGCGTGTGCCCGCGAGGGGCGTTCGGGCGCGGCTAGCCCTGACCGGGGTAACGGCGCTCGCCGGAGCCGATGTAGTGCTGGCGCGGGCGCGCGATCCGGAAGGCCGGGTCGTGGAGCTGCTCGCGGTAGTGGGCGACCCAGCCGGGCAGACGGCCGATGGCGAACAACACGGTGAACATGTTGGTCGGGAAGCCCATGGTGCGGTAGATGACGCCGGTGTAGAAGTCGACGTTCGGGTAGAGCTTGCGCTCGGTGAAGTACGAGTCCTCGAGGGCGGCGGCCTCGAGCTTGAGGGCCAGCTCGAAGAGCTCGTCCGGGTTCTCGTCCCGGTCCAGGATCTGGCTGGCCAGAACCTTGATCTCCTTGCTGCGCGGGTCGAAGTTCTTGTAGACCCGGTGACCGAAGCCCATGAGGCGGACCTCGCGGGCCTTGACGCGCTCGAGGAAGTCGTCGATGGAGATACCGGAGTCGCGGATCTCCTCCAGCATCTCCAGGACGGCCTGGTTGGCGCCACCGTGGGAGGGGCCGGAGAGGGCGTTGATACCGGAGGCGACGCTGGCGAAGATGTCCGCCTGCGAGGAGCCGACGACGCGCACGGTGGCGGTCGAACAGTTCAGCTCGTGGTCGGCGTGCAGGATGAGCAGCATGTCGACGGCCTTGCTGAACAGGTCGCCCAGCTCGCCGCTCGCGGCGTTGTCGCCGAAGGTCATCCGGATGAAGTTGTCGACGTAGCCGAGCGAGTCGTCCGGACCGATCGGGGCCTCGCCGATCGAGTTGCGGTAGATACGGGCCGCGATCGTCGGCAGCTTGGCCATCAGCCGGATCGTGGCGAGTTCCACCTGGGCGTCGTCCGAAGGGTCGACGCTGTCGTCGTAGTAGGCGGCGAGGGTGTTGACGGCACTGGCCATCAGCGACATCGGGTGACCGTTGCGCGGCATCGCGTCGATGAACGCGCTCATCTCGGCCGGGATGTCGGCGTTGTCACGCAGCTTGTCGGAGAATTCCTTGAGCTGGGCGGGCTCGGGGAGCTCGCCGTAGATCACGAGGTAGGCCACCTCGAGGAAGTTGCTGTTGACGGCGAGGTCCTCGATCGAATACCCGCGGTAACGCAGGATCCCGGCCGCCCCATCGATGTAGGTGATCTTCGAGCTGCACGAGGCGGTGTTGCCGAACCCCGGGTCCAGGGTCGTCATACCGGTCGACCCCAGCAGGGTCTTCAGCTCGATGGTGCTCTCACCCTCGGTACCGGTGAAAACCGGCAGCTTCAGCACGCCGCCCTCGTAGTGGAGCTCCACCGTGCGCTCTTTGTCATCGCTCATGCCCGAGGTCAACCTTTCCAGGCGGGGGATACGTGAGGTGCATCGAACGCGGGGCGATCCGCCGCCACGTTCTTGATTCACTCGTTATTGTTCTGTTTTGTTAAACGACAGTTAAGCAAAATCATATAAGTTTCACCGATTCACGAACAGGTGACATGCAACACATACCCAGACGTGAGGATAATTACCACAGGGTGAAGATTTACAAACTTTGCCGACCATCGATAACACCGCGATCGCCCTGAGACACGACGGACGGTGACGGGGTTCTCCCGCCCACCTCCCGCCGGCCTCCTGGACCGGTCCCCTGGGCCGCTCGAGCCCCACCCGCACCCCCCGGCGGGAACGTCCTTCACAGATCCGGACATACCCTGATGGGGCCTGGTGCGACCAGGTGTTCGAACACGCCCTAGTGGCCTGGAATCAGGGTACCTTCGCCCTGATCAAGAGGGTCGACGCGGGGTGCCCCGGACTCGGTGATCTTGGCCTCTGATCCGCACCCCTGGAGCCCCCGAGGCCACAGGAAGCACCTTTTCCTACCCATCCCGTGGAGCGGATATGTGTGCCGAGAACGAGATTTCACACTCGTTCGGAGAAGAGGGCACATCGACCCCGTCGGTGTGCCGTCGGGAACACCGACCTTGGTCCCGAACCGGCTCGGCAATTGCCCTGGAAGAAGGCACCGGGAGATACAACCGGTGACGCCCGCGAACGCGTGGTGAACAACGGGAACGACCTTTGCCGAAAAAGGCGGGCGGGTCGCCGAAGGCCGACTACGACTCGTCGACACCGCCGGCGAGCAACGCCTCCATCCACAACGACGGATGGTCGCGCTCGATCACCTTGAGACGCCACTTGTTGTGCACCAGCACCAACAACTCGTCGTCGGAACGACGACGCAGCACCTCGGCGCCGGACAGCCCGTGCAGCACCGGAGCGGACTCGGCGTCGGTGCGACGCGCCACCGAGTAGTCCAGCGGCGAGACGTCGATCGGGCTGCGGAACTCCTGCTCCATCCGGTGCTTGACCACATCGAACTGGAGGGGGCCCACCGCGGCCAGGACCGGGGCCTGCTCACCGCGCACGTCCGAGGTCAGCACCTGGACGACGCCCTCGGCGTCCAGCTGGGCGATCCCCCGCTGGAACTGCTTGTACTTGCCCGCGTCCTTGGCCCGGGCCACCACGAAGTGCTCCGGGGCGAAGCTCGGGATCGGCGGGTAGATCACCTTGGGGCCGTCGTAGAGGGTGTCCCCCACCGACAGCGCCTGGGCGTTGACCAGGGCGATGACGTCGCCCGGGAAGGCCGTGTCGATCGTGGAACGGTCCGCGCCGAAGACCGCCTGGGTGTACTTGGTCGCGAACGGACGCCCCGTCACCGCGTGGGTGAGCACCATCCCGCGTTCGAAGCGCCCCGAGCTGACCCGGACGAAGGCCATCCGGTCGCGGTGGTTCTTGTCCATGTTGGCCTGCATCTTGAACACCTGGCCGGAGAACGGGGTCTCCACCGCCCGGGGCGCGTCCTTCTCGTCGACCTTGGCCGAGGGCGCCGGGGCCAGTCCCACGATCGCCTCCAGCAGCTGACCGACGCCGAAGTTGGACAGCGCCGCGCCGAACAGCACCGGGGAGGACTCCCCAGCCATGAAGGACTCGGGGTCGAAGTCGGCGCCCAGCGCCTCCAACAGCTCGATCTCCTCCTGAGCCTGGGTCCAGGCGTCCAGCTCGACCTCGGCGGCGCGGTCGGGGTCCAGGACCTCCTCGATGGCCTTGCGCGCGCCACCGGGGGTCCGGGTCATCTTGGTGTAGGTGCCCGAGCGACGGTCGACCAGCCCCCGGAAGTCGCCGGCGATGCCCACCGGCCAGTTGAGCGGGGTGGGACGCAGACCGATGCGCTGCTCGATCTCGTCCAGGAGCTCCAGCGGCTCCCGGCCCGGACGGTCCCACTTGTTGACGAACGTGATGACCGGCATCTTCCGGGCCCGGCACACGTCGAACAGCTTCAGGGTCTGCGGCTCCAGGCCCTTGGCCGAGTCCAGCAGCATGATCGCGCAGTCGACGGCGGAGAGCACCCGGTAGGTGTCCTCAGAGAAGTCGGCGTGACCGGGGGTGTCCAACAGGTTGAGGACGCGGTCGTCGTAGTCGATGCGCAACGCGGCCGAGGTGATGGAGATCCCTCGGTCCTGCTCCATCTCCATCCAGTCGGAGGTGACCCCGCGACGGTCGCCCTTGCCGTGCACGGCGCCGGCGGAGGAGATGGCCGCCGAGTGCAGCGCCAGGGCCTCGGTGAGCGTCGACTTACCGGCGTCCGGGTGGGAGATGACGGCGAACGTCCTCCGTCGGGCGGCCTCGTGGGCGACCTCGGTCTCCTGCTTGGTCGCGCCCGTCGTGTCCACGCTCATCCCCGCCGTTCGCCTCGCTTCGTCTCGTCTCCCGTTTTCCGGCCCCGTCCAGACTACGCTCGCGCGGGCGCGCGAACGACCGGAACCGATGGGAGAACGCACACGTGGAGGTCGCGCCGGGAAGCCGCCGGAGGGCTCACCCTCGTTCGTCGACCGCCGAGGCCACCCTCCGCAGGAGTTCCGCGCGTTCCACGCCGCTCGGATAGACCGCCACCAGGACCCGGTCCTCGCGTCCCTCGCCCCCTCGCGGCCCCTCGAACAGCGGCCCGGCCATGGCGCGGACCCGTCCCATGGCCCGGTCGAAGCGTTCCCAGATCCCCTCCGCCTCCGGGTCGCGCAGCCAACCGCGCAGCACGTGGTTGTGCGCGGCGATCAGGGCCGCGGCGACCACCTCCGCCTCCAAGGAGGGGCGCCCGCCTCCGGCGTGCTCGGCCAGATGGTGGCTGAAGGCCGCCTGGTAGCGCGCGGTCATCGCCACCTCCCGGTCGCGCAACCGATCGTGGGCGCGCACCAGCCGGTAGCGGGGCACCGTGATCTCGGGGTCGCGCACGTATCCCTGGAAGACCAACCGCGCGGCGGAGACCACCGTGTCCAGAGGAGGTTCCGGAGAGGCCTCCATGTAGCGCACGACCGTCTCGAACAACTCGTCGTGCTCGGCGAAGAGGACGTCCTCCTTGGAGCCGAAACGTCGGAAGAGGCTCCTGCGGCTGACCCCCGTGGTCTCGGCGATGCCCGCCATCGTGGTGGCCTCGTAGCCCTCCTCGGTGAACAGCCGCACCGCGGCCAGGACCACCTCGCGGGTCTCGGCGCGCTGCTGTCCGCCGCGCGCGGCGCGTTCGCCGTTCGAACCCATGACCGTCTCCTCCCCACCGGAGTGCCGGCGCGCCTCGTTCACGACCGCCGCCCCGGGCGGTGTACTTCACCACCCCCACCCTCTATTCTGGCACTGAATGCCATACAGCGGCACTTAGTGCCAGACACCGGGGAAGAACATGAGCGACTTCGACCTGTTCAAGACCAGCGAGGAGCACGAGGAGCTGCGCGCGGCGGTGCGCTCCGTGGCCGAGGACAAGATCGCGCCGCACGCCGCCGAGGTGGACGAGAAATCGGCCTTCCCTCAGGACGCCCTCGACGCCCTGACCGCGACGGACTTCCACGCCGCGCACATCTCCGAGGACTACGAGGGTGTGGGCGCCGACGCCCTCGCGACCTGCATCATCATCGAGGAGGTCGCTCGCGTGTGCGCCTCCTCCTCCCTCATCCCCGCGGTGAACAAGCTCGGCACGATGCCGCTGATCCTGGGCGCCTCCGAGGACGTCAAGCGGCGTTACCTGACCCCCGTGGCCCGCGGCGAGGCGATGTTCTCCTACGGCCTGTCCGAGCGCGAGGCCGGTTCCGACACCGCCTCCATGCGCACCCAGGCCACCCCGAAGGGCGACGACTGGGTGCTCAACGGCCAGAAGTCGTGGATCACCAACGCCGGTGTCAGCGAGTACTACACGGTGCTCGCCGTCACCGACCCCGAGGGCCGCCGCGGCCGCAACGTCTCGGCGTTCGTCCTGCACGCCGACGACGCGGGCTTCACCCTGGGCGAGCCCGAGCGCAAGCTGGGCATCAAGGGCTCCCCCACCCGTGAGCTGTTCTTCGACGACGTGCTCGTCCCGGGCGACCGCATCGTCGGCGCCCCCGGCGAGGGGCTGAAGATCGCCCTGCGCACCCTGGACCACACCCGCGTCACCATCGGCGCCCAGGCCGTCGGTATCGCCCAGGGCGCCTTGGACCACGCCGTGGCCTACGTCAAGGAGCGCAAGCAGTTCGGCAAGGCCATCGCCGAGTTCCAGGGCGTCCAGTTCATGCTGGCCGACATGGCGATGAAGCTGGAGACCGCCCGCCAGATGGTCTACGTGGCCGCCGCCAAGTCCGAGCGCAACGACGACGACCTGGCCTTCTACGGCGCGGCCGCCAAGTGCTACGCCTCCGACGTCGCCATGGAGATCACCACCGACGCCGTGCAGCTCCTGGGCGGCGCCGGCTACGTGAAGGACTTCCCTCTGGAGCGCATGATGCGCGACGCCAAGATCACCCAGATCTATGAGGGCACCAACCAGATCCAGCGCATGGTGATGGCCCGCCAGCTCCTCAAGTAGGCCGCGTTCCCCGGCCCAGGCCGTGTCCGTCGACACGGCCGGGGCCGGGGTCGTTCAGAGCACGGACTCCCGGATGAACTTGGCCATCGGCACCGGATCCCGTCCCAGGGCCCGGCGCACGTCGTCGGTGACCCGGGCCGCCTTTCCGTCGGCGATGGCCCGGAAGCGCTCGTTGAGCGTGTCCACGTACCGGTCGGACCAGCCCATGTTCGTGGCCCGGAAGTAGAACCCGGCCTCGTCCACCTTCTTGTACCGCCACACGGGGCTCTCGGTCCCCTTGGTCATCCGCACCACGTCGCGGAAGGAGACCGGGTTCGGGCCGGTGAGCGTGTACTCGTGCTCGTGGTGCCTCTTGTCGGTGAGGGCCGCGACGACGGTGTCGGTCACGTCCTTGGCGTCCACGAAGCTGACCTCGGCGCGCTTGGACAGCGGCAACTCCAGACGCCCTCGGCGCGAACGGGCGATCCGGGCGAAGAGCCCCTCGGTGAAGTCCTGGTCCAGCCAGTTGGGCCGCACCACGGTCCACTGATCGAACAGTTCCCGGATCCTGCGTTCCAGGACACGCTGTTCGGAGTCGGGCGGACCGCTCTCGGCGCCCATGGCGGTGACCAGTACCGCGGTTCCGACCCCTTTCTCGACGGCCCGTTCCATGAAGGCCCCGGCCCTCTCTGCCAGCCCACTGGCCATGGGGACCGTCACGAACAGGCTCTCCACCCCCTCCAAGGCGTGGTTCCAGCTGCCGGTGTCGGTCCAGTCGAGCCGTACCTCACCGTCCCTGGAGGCCCCCGCGGCGGGCAGGCCGCGTCTGCGCAGTTCGGTCAGGACACGTCGACCCACCTGTCCGGTGGCGCCGGTGACCAATGTGCTCATCGGGTGATCCCCCAGGTTCACGCACGGCTGCTCCGCCTGTCGACGCTACCTAGTGCCACGCGTGAAACGGGCGTGAAACGACACGACCGGAGGAATCAGGTGAGTCCTCTGCGGCGTGGGGAGAGCGATTCCATCGCCACGACGAGCACGATCCCGCAGACGGCGAGCCCGAGACCGGCCAGGAGCGCGTTCTCTTCGAGCCGGGGGATCGCGGACACGACGTGACGATCGAAGGCGTTGAGCACGACGCCCATGATCGGCTGGGCCCAGATCCGGTCGATGGCCCCGCTGACGCCCATGAGGAAGAGGAGGACCCCCAGGCCCTGGAGTACCTTGCGCATGACAGGAGCCTAGGAAGACGCCCCCCTCCGCCGGATCGGTCGACGGTGTCCCCCTCCCTCGCCGAGGTCGTTTCCTTCGGCACGGGGACACGACCAAAGTAGGATCCCGCGCGGCCTTCGGTATCGAGTCGCCGCGCCCTTCTCCCCCTCGACGCGTACGCTGCCTAGACTCCGAGGCGATGAACGACACGACCTCCTCCCGGCAGCGGTACCGACGCGGAGCGCGGGACTGGGTCGTGGACTCCCTGATGTTCCTGACCGCGCTGGGTTTTGGGTTCCTGGGGGCGATGACCCTGCCCGGCGAACCCGCCCCGCCGTCCCCACCGGACCCTTTCCGGGTCGCCGAGCAGCTCACCGCCCTGGCCGCTTGCACCGCCCTGTGGTGGCGACGCCGGTGGCCGGTACAGATCGCGGTGGCCCTGGTCGCTGTCTCCGCCTTCTTCCCGCTCGCCGGTGGAGCGATGCTGGTCGCCCTGTTCTCTCTGTGCGTCCACCGCCCGCCCAAGGTGGGGCTGGCGGTGTTGGCGCTGAGCTTCCTCTCGTCCTACATCGGCGCCCTGGTCCATCCCGACCCGTACGACACACCGTTGGTGACGGCGTTCCTGTTGAGCGCGGTCTTCCAGGGCGCGGCGGCCGGTTGGGGGCTTTCGGTACAGCACCGTCGTCAACTGTTCGACTCCCTACGGGAGCGGGCCGTGCACGCCGAGGCCGAGGCACGGTTGCGGGCCGAACGGGCACAGCATCGTGTCCGGGAGTCGATCGCCCGCGAGATCCACGACGTGCTGGGGCATCGCCTGTCGTTGCTCAGCGTGCACGCGGGCGCTCTGGAGTACCGGCCGGACGCTCCCCCGGAGGAGATCGCCCGCTCCGCCGGGGTGATCCGGGAGAGCGCGCACCAGGCCCTCCAGGACCTGCGCGAGGTGATCGGGGTACTGCGCGCGCCGGTGGGCGAGCTCCCCCAGCCCACCATGGCGGACCTGGACCAGCTGGTGTCCGAGGCCGGGAACACGGGGGCGGGCGTGGAGTTCGTGGAGGAGTACTCCGGCGAGGTCCCCGAGCGGACCGGGCGCACGGCCTATCGGATCGTCCAGGAGGGACTGACGAACGCGCGCAAACACGCGCCCGGATCCGATACCCGGGTACGGATCTCCGGCGGCGCGGGAGAGGGCCTGACCGTGGAGGTGGTCAACGGCGCCCCCGCACCGCCCACGGGGAGCGGTCCGGCCCGTTCCGAGAGGACGGGGGCCGGGCAGGGGCTGGTCGGTCTCGCCGAACGGGTCTCGTTGGCCTCGGGAAGATTGGAGCACGGGCGGACGGACGATGGTGGATGGCGCCTCTCCGCCTGGCTACCGTGGTCGGCATGAGCGAATCGGACGACGAGCGGCGGATCGGCGTGGTGATCGTCGACGACGACGCCCTGGTCCGGGTGGGCCTGGTGATGATGATGGGCGGCGCGCCCGACATCCGGGTGCTGGCCGAGGCCGAGGACGGAGGCCGGGTCGTCGACCTGGTCGAGCGCCACTCCCCCGACGTGGTGTTGATGGACATCCGTATGCCCTCGGTGGACGGGCTGACCGCCACCGAGTCGTTGCGGGCCCTCCCGGACCCGCCGGAGGTCCTGGTGCTCACCACCTTCGACGCCGACGAGCACGTGCTGCGCGCCCTGCGCGCCGGCGCCGCCGGGTTCCTGCTCAAGGACACACCGCCGAAGGAGATCGTGGAGTCGGTCCGTCGGGTGGCCCGGGGGTTCCCGGTGCTCTCCCCCTCCGTGACGCGGAGGCTGATGGACCGAGTGGCCGACGCCGATCACAGCGAGCGCGCGGGGCGGGCCCGGAGCCGGTTGGCGGTGCTCAACGCGCGGGAGACCGATGTGGCCGTGGCGGTGGGGCAGGGGCGGTCGAACGCCGACATCGCCTCTCGGCTGTTCCTGAGCGTGCCCACGGTGAAGACGCACGTGTCGAACATCCTCACCAAGTTGGGGCTGAACAACCGTGTGCAGATCGCGCTGCTCGTGCACGACGCCGAGTTGCTCGACGACGAACAGGACTGAACCCGACACTCCGGACAAGACTGCACCTTCTCCTCATCCGCCCCTCAGGTCACATACTGGTGGTGTTCATCACATCACCACCAGCGTGAGAGGTGCGCCATGAGAGGTCCCGCTCCCGACGAGGACGTCTACGCGGAACGACTGATGCGGCGAGGAGCGCCCAAGGGGGACTTCCCCGAACGGGGCACCGAGGCCCGCGTCGCCTACCAACTGGTGCACGACGAGCTCATGCTCGACGGGATCTCCCGAATGAACCTCGCCACCTTCTGCACCACCTGGGTGGAGCCCGAGGTCCGCATGCTGATGGACGAGTCGATCGACAAGAACATGATCGACAAGGACGAGTACCCGCAGACGGCCGAGCTGGAACGCCGCTGCGTGCGCATGCTCGCCGACCTGTGGCACGTGCCGGAGCCCTCCGACCCCGTGGGCATCTCCACGACCGGCTCCAGCGAGGCCGCCATGCTCGCGGGCCTGGCCGCCAAGTTCTCCTGGCGGGCCCGGCGCGAGGCCGAGGGGCGCCCCACCGACCGTCCCAACCTGGTCTGCGGCCCCGTCCAGGTGTGCTGGGAGAAGTTCGCCCTCTACTTCGACGTGGAACTGCGGCGGATCCCCCTGAGCGGCGACACCTACGTCATGACGCCCGACGACGTCGACCGGTACTGCGACGAGAACACCATCATGGTGGTCTGCAACTTCGCCCAGACCTTCACCGGCCTGTTCGAGGACGTGAGCGGTGTCGCGGCGGCCCTGGATCGTTTCGAGGAGCGCACCGGGCACGATATCCCCCTGCACGTGGACGGGGCGAGCGGCGCCTTCACCGCCCCGTTCGTCTCCCCCGACCTGGTCTGGGACTTCCGGCTGCCCCGGGTCCGTTCGATCAACGCCTCCGGGCACAAGACCGGTCTGGCACCGTTGGGGTCGGGTTGGGCGATGTGGCGGAGGAAGGCCGACCTGCCAGAGGAGCTGGTCTTCCAGGTCGACTACCTGGGCGGGAACCAGGCCACCTTCAACCTGAACTTCTCCCGCCCCGGCGGTCAGGTCGTCACCCAGTACTACGACTTCGTACGACTCGGTCGCGAGGGCTACCGGATGATCCACTCCGCCACGCACGAGACCGCCCGCCACCTGGCCGAGGGGGTTCGGGCGATGGGGCCGTTCGACCTCGTCCACGACGGACACCCGGACCGGGGGATCGGCGCCGTGTCCTGGAGGCTGGTCGGCGACGAGCCCTTCACCCCGTACGACCTCGCCGACCGACTCCGGACCCGGGGTTGGCTGGTCCCCGCCTACCCGTTGCCCGCCGACCGGGACTCCGAGGCCGTCCAACGGGTACTGGTCCGCCACGGTTTCAGCCGCGACATGTCCGACCTGCTGTTGGAGGACATCGAGAGCGCGATCGAGCACCTGCGCACCCACCCGCCCTCGGTCCCGCTCGGCAGGGACGAGGCCGGCGGGTTCAACCACGGCGCCCGTTCCGTCATCGATCGCGCCGACGTCCCGAGCCCTCGGCCCGCCCGGGAGTCACGACGGTGAACCGCGTCGGAGAGGGGCCGACATGAGCGAGTACTACGACGGGGTCCTCGACGAGGTGATGGAGCGGGTCCGGCCCTACGTCGGAGCGGGGACGGTCGCCGACTACATCCCCCAGCTGGCGAAGGTCGACCCGGAGCAGTTCGGGTTCACCATGGCCACCGTCGGCGGCGATCTGCACTCGATCGGCTCCGCCACCACCCGGTTCTCCATGCAGAGCATCACCAAGGTGTTCACCCTCGCCCTGGTGATGGGGCGCTCCGACCACAACGTGTGGGCCCGGGTGCACCGCGAACCGTCCGGGAACGCGTTCAACTCGCTCTACCAGTTGGAGTTCGAGAACGGGATCGCCCGCAACCCGTTCATCAACCCGGGCGCCATCGTCGTCACCGACCAACTGTTGAACGACACCGGTGACGCGTTCACGGCCCTGCGGGACCTGCTCCGTGAGGAGACCGGCTCACCCGACCTGGACACCGACCACAGGACCGCCGCGTCGGAGCTGGCCACCGGGGACCGCAACCGCGCCCTGGCCTACCTGATGTCCGGCTTCGACAACATGCTCGAGCCGGTACCGGAGGTGCTCGACCACTACGTGCGCCAATGCGCGATCACCATCAGTTGCGAGGAGCTGGCCCTGGCCGGACTCCTCCTCGCCCGTCACGGACGACGGGCCGACGGCACCTCGCTGCTCGACCAGGGGCAGGCCCGCCGCATCATGGCGCTGATGCTGACCTGCGGCACCTACGACGCGGCGGGCGAGTTCGCCTACCGGATCGGCCTGCCCTGCAAGAGCGGGGTGGGCGGCGGGATCCTCGCCATCGTCCCCGGCCGCTACTCGCTGGCGGCCTGGGGGCCGGGGCTGGGCGAGAAGGGCAACTCGGTCTCCGCCGCCCTGGCGTTGGAGGCCTTCACCGACATCACCGGTTTCTCGGTGTTCTGAGCACCGGTGACGTCGGATCCGATCAGTCCGCGGGGACGAAGGACTCCGAGATCCGGTCGAGCAGGGCGTGGTTGACCGACTGCGACTCGGGACTCACCAGGAACAGCGCGTAACCGATGTCCTCGGTGTGGAAGCCGCGGTTGATCGCGTGCATCTCGCCGTTACGACCGCTGAAGGTGAACTCCCAGTCGGCCGCGCTGACGTAGTCCCCGGCCCATTCGGCGTCCACGTCCTCGATCCCGATGAGCGAGTAGCCGGAGAAGTTCTGCCGGCCGATCGGCTCGAAGTCGCGCCAGTCGTCGCCGGCGTCGTCGTTGGGGTTCGACGTCTGATCGACGAGGAGGTAACCGCCGTCCGGGTTGCGGAAGTAGACCATGTGCTGCTGACGGTCGATCTCCCAGCCCTCGGGAACGTCCACGGAGAAACCGCTGGAGTCCTCGTGGCGGACGAGGAAGTCCCAGGGGTCCTCCTCTTCCTCCTCGGGCTCCTCTTCGGGTTCCTCCTCGTCCCGGGCGGACTCGTCGTCGGCCGGTTCCTCGGACGCCCCCGCGTCGGCTCGGTCGACGGGGTCGGGTTCCTCCTCGGCCCCGACCGCCGAGGCGACGTCCCCGGGGCTGCTCGCGCTGAGGTAGACGGTCGTGGCCACCCCGCCGAGCAGGAGGAGGAACACGAGCGTCAGGGCGGCGACGACGAGGGGGCGGGGCCGCCGTCCGCCCGTCTTCCGGGAGGCCTTGGGCGGCGGGGGCGGGATCGCGGGTCCGGCCCCGACCGCCTGGTCCACCGGGCCCTCGGGGGTTCCGGCGGCGTGCTCCGTCCCGCTCACGACCCCGGCCGGTTCCGGTTCGGGCTCCACGATGGCGGGCGCGGCGGCGACGGTGGTGGCGGTGACCGAGGGCGCGGCGCCCGCGGAGTCCCGGATCCCGCGCAGGAGGGAGCGGACCTCGCCGATGGAGGGCCGGTCCTCGGGACGCTTCTCGCACAGGGCCTCCAGGACGGGACGGAGCTCTCCCGCGTTGGGGCTCTCCGGCAGGTCCTGGGTGACGATGGCGGTCAGAGTGGCCATGGGCGTGGGTCGTTCGAAGGGCAGGGTGCCCTCGACCGCCTGGTAGAGGGTGATGCCCAACGCCCACATGTCCGAGGCGGGCGTGGCCGAACGACCGTGGGCGATCTCCGGCGCCAGGTAGCTCGGCGAACCGATGAGCAGGCCGGTGCTGGTCAGATGGGTGGCCCCGTCCAGATGGGCGATGCCGAAGTCGGTGAGGACCGCACGGTCGTTCCCCGCGATGAGCACGTTGCCCGGCTTGATGTCGCGGTGCACGATGCCGCGGTTGTGCGCCTCGGCCAGACCGGCGGCCATCTGTTCACCGATGTCGGCGGCCCGCTTCACGGTGAGGGCGCCGTCCGAACGGATGAGGTCGCCGAGGGAGGGCCCTTGGACGAGTTCCATCACGATCCACGGGCGTCCGTCCTCCTCTGCCACGTCGAACACCGTGATGATGGACGGGTGGCTGAGCTGGGCGGCGCTGCGCGCCTCGCGGATCATCCGGGTCCGCAGGACCTCGACCTCGTGCGCGGGGAGGCCGGGCGGTGTGGTCAGCTCCTTGACCGCGACCGGGCGGTCCAGAAGGGTGTCCGTGCCGCGCCAGACGCGGCCCATACCGCCCTCGCCGATGATCTCGTCCAGACGATAGCGGTCGACCAGGACACGTCCGGGGTCTGCTTCCGAACTGTTCATATGTGCGCAATCCTCGGGAGGGCCCGTTCACGTCGAAGGCGGGTACGTGACACGGGGCGGGGCAGGGGTACAGGGGACGGCTCGGGGGATCATGTCGAGTGTAGAAGCCGCTTCCCCTCCTCGGTGCTCTCTTCCAGGTGTGTGTGATGTTCCCGGGCGGGGTTCGAGGTACTCCGTACCGCCTCTGAGATGCGAGGACCCCGCCGAAAGCCACCACGATGACCTCGGCGGGGTCGATATGTCGGGCGTGTCCCGCGCCGACGTCAGGGTCTCGGGCGGACCGGCAGGGTCTCCAGGCCGTCGATGATGAAGGAGGTCATGGGAGCGGGCGCCCCGGTGGAGGGCGCCACCCGGAGCCCGGGGAAACGCTCGAACAGCCTGGGCAGCGCCTCACGGGCCTCCAACCGCGCCAGACCGGCCCCGAGGCAGAAGTGGCGCCCTCGGGAGAAGGACAGGTGCGAGGTGTCCTCACGGGTGACGTCGAACTCACCGGCGGTCGGCCCGTACCGTTCGGGATCCTTCCCGGCGGAGGTGTAGCCGAGCAGCAGCGGCTCCCCCTTGGGCAGGTGGATCCCGGCCAGCTCCATGTCCTCGGCGGTGTAGCGCATCGGAAGGTACGCGGCGGGGCCGGCGAAACGCAGCGTCTCCTCGATCGCCCGGTCCCAGGAGATCCCTCCTTCCCTGACCAGGGCGAGCTGGTCACGGTGGGAGTCGAGCATCGACACCGCGTTGACGATGAGGTTCATCGTGGTCTCGTGGCCGGCGCTGATGAACAGCACCAGGTTCCAGATGAGCTCGTTCTCGGTGAGCGCGTCGTCCTCGTCCCGGGCTGTGATGAGGGCGGTGGTCAGATCGTCTCCGGGGACGGCCCGTTTGGTCTCCACCAGGACGGTGAGCAGTTCCCACAGCTCACCGAAGATCGCGAAGGCCTCCTCGGGGGCGACGCCCTGGTCGAAGAAGGCGTTGACCAGACGATGCATCCGGGGACGGTCCTCCTCGGAGAGGCCGAACAGGTCGCCGATCACGGTGAGCGGCAACGGTTCGGCGAACGATCTCTTGAGGTCGACGACACCGTCCTCGCTCGCGGCGGCCTCCCGCTCCACGTCGTCCAGGAGCCTCTCCACGATGTCGACCACCGCCGGGCGCAACCGTTCGACCCGGCGCGGGGTGAACGCCTTGGAGACCAGCCTGCGCAGGCGGGTGTGGTCCTCGCCGTCCTTGGCCAACATGTTGTCGTTGACGATCCAGGAGATCAGCGGCCAGTCAGGCGGGATCTCACCGGCCGCGAAGGCCCTCCAGTGCCTCTTGTCCTTCTGGACCCTCGGGTCGGCCAGGGCCTCGACGACCGCGTCGTGCGTGGTCACGACCCATGCGTCCACCTCGCCAGGAAGGCGGACAGGTACGACAGGGGCGATCTTCCTGAGGTGCTCGGATTGGGAGCGGATGTTTCCGGGCGCGAGTGCGACTCGTTCCACGGTTCTCCTTCCTCGGGGGGTCTGGGCTCGGGTGGTCTGGGGGCGAAGTGGACGGGGAACCCGACCGGGATCCAGGACAGAGAGGAGAGGTGCCACCGGAGTTCCTCGCCGGGGAGCGCCGGGCTCAAACCCGGCAGCCGGTCGAAGAGGACGCGGAGGGCGATGACGGTCATCGCGGTGGCCTCGTCGCTTCCGGGGCAGCGGTGGTGCCCCACTCCCCAGGCCACGTGGGCGCGGTTCCTGGACGTGGCCATCCGTTCGGCGTTCTCCTCCACGAAGAACCGGTTGGAGGCGGCGAAGCCGAGCAGGATCGGCGAACCGGCCTCGATGACCCGACCGTCGTCCAGGGTCACGTCGGCCCGCGGGTAGATCACCGGGTAGTTGGTGATCGGCGGGTCCTCCCACAGCACGCGGTCCACGATGTCGGTCAGGGCGGTCGGCGAGGGGGCCCGGTCCCCGGGCAGGTCGGGGTCGGCCAGGGCGGCCCTGATCCCGGAGCCGATGAGGTTGGCGGTGGGTTCGTTGGCCGCGGCCACCACCAGGAGGAGCTGCATGATGACCTCCTCGTCGGAGAGTCCCGCCGGGTGCCGGATGAGCCGTGTGGTGACGTCGTCGCCGGGTTCGCGGTGTTTGGCCGCGACGACCTCGGCCAACGCCTTCTCCGCCTCGGTATTGGACCTCTCGGGGTCGATACCGAGCCAGAGGTTGCGCATGGCCTCGACGAAGCGCCGCCCCTGGTCGTGGTCGAACCCGAACAGGTCGTTGATGACCATGAGCGGGAGCATCCGCGCGTACTCGTTGAGGACGTCCGCCGTGCCGCGTTCGCAAAAACCGTCGATGAGCTCCCCGGCGCGGAGTTCGGTGGCCCGCTTCAGTCGATCGACGCCGACCTCCTTGAGGCCGTCGGTGATCGCCCTGCGATAGCGGCGGTGTTCGACACCGTCCACGAAGAGCGCGTTGGCCCGGGGCGCCATCATCGGCAGGAGTCCCGAATCGGGGGCGATACGCCCTTCGGCGAGGTCACGCCAGAGTCGAGGGTCGCGGCTGAACCTCGTGTCGTCCCTGGACCAGGAGATGAGGGTGGCGTAGTCGGTGACCAGCCAACCGTGCACCCCGGGCTCCAGTTCCACCGGGACGATGGGGCCGTGTTCGGCCCTCATCTCGGCGTACACGGCGTAAGGGTCCGGATGGGGCTCGCTCCGGTACAGCCGGGCTCGGGGGCATGTGGATCTCACGGGGACCTCGTTCGGACACTCATCGGAGAATGACCACGCCGTCACTCTCCGGAACGACACGGAACACACGAAAGCCGCTGAGGTTCGTGCGAACCCCCCTACGGGCGGGGGTCAAGCGCAAACCCTAGCGGCTCCACGTGCGGGTGACGAGAGTGCGAAACCCTGTCACACCGGGCTTTTCAGCCCTTATCGTGCGCGATTTCGTTCCCTTATGCCCCGGTCTCCTCGGTCAGTGGACGGAAGCGGCGCAGGCGCTGGCTATTGGTCACCACGAAGACACTGGACAGTGCCATCGCGGCGCCCGCGAGCATCGGGTTGAGCAGCCCCGCGGCGGCCAACGGAAGGGCGGCGGTGTTGTAGGCGAAGGCCCAGAACAGGTTGCCCTTGATGGTTCCGAGGGTGCGGCGGGACAGACGGACCGCGTCGGCCGCGGCCCTCAGGTCGCCCCGGACCAGCGTCAGGTCGCTGGCCTCGATCGCCACGTCCGTGCCCGTGCCCATGGACAGTCCCAGGTCGGCCTGGGCCAGGGCGGCGGCGTCGTTGACCCCGTCACCGACCATCGCGACCGTACGCCCCTCGGACTGGAGCCGCTCGACCACCGCGACCTTGTCCTCCGGCATGACCTCCGCGATGACCTCCTCGATCCCGACCTCCTCGGCGACGGTGCGCGCCACGGCGGCGTTGTCACCGGTGAGCAGGATCGGCTTCAATCCCAGGTCACGGAACTGACGGATCGCCTCGGCGCTGGTGGGCTTGACCGTGTCGGCCACGACCAGCACGCCTCGCGCCCGGCCGTCCCAGCCCACCGCGACCGCGGTGCGCCCCTCGGACTCGGCCCGGGAGAAGGCCCGCTTCAGTTCCTCGGGAAGCTCCTGGGACCACTCCTCCAGCAGCGCGACCCGGCCCACCAGGACGGCGTGACCGTCCACGACGCCCTGGACGCCCCGCCCCTCGATGTTGGCGAAGTCCTCGGGGGTGGGCAGGTCGCCGACGCGCACGGTGGCGCCGGTGGCGATGGCACGGGCGATCGGGTGCTCGGAGGCCTTCTCCAACGCGCCCGCCAGACGCAGGACCTCGCCCTCGTCCTCGCCCTCGGCGGCGGTGACCGAGGTCAGCGCCATCTTGCCGGTGGTCACGGTGCCGGTCTTGTCCAGCACGACGGTGTCGACGCGCCGGGTGCTCTCCAGCACCTCGGGGCCCTTGATCAGGATGCCGAGCTGGGCGCCGCGGCCGGTCCCCACCATGAGGGCCATCGGCGTGGCCAGGCCCAGGGCGCAGGGGCAGGCGATGATGAGCACCGCGACCGCGGCGGTGAAGGCGGCCCCGGCGGGGTCACCGGTACCGAGCCAGAAGCCCAGGGCTCCGACGGCGATCATGATGGCGATCGGGACGAAGACCCCGGAGACCCGGTCGGCGAGCCGCTGCACGGCGGCCTTGCCGTTCTGCGCGTCCTCGACCAGACGCGCCATCTGGGCGAGCTGGGTGTCGGAGCCGACCCGGGAGGCCCGGACGACGAGACGGCCGCCGGAGTTGACGGTGGCGCCCACGACGGCGGATCCGGGCTCGACCTCCACCGGCACGGACTCGCCGGTGAGCATGCTCATGTCGACGGCGGAGCTCCCCTCCTCCACCTGTCCGTCGGTGGCGATCTTCTCGCCGGGACGGACCACGAAGCGGTCGCCGACCTGGAGCCGGTCGACCGGCACGAGTTCCTCACGCGCCGAGGGACCCTCGCCCCGCAGCACGGTGACCTCCTTGGCGCCCAACTCCAGAAGGGCGCGCAGGGCGGCTCCGGCGCGACGCTTGGAACGCGCCTCGAAGAACTTGCCGAGCAGGATGAAGGAGGTGACGCCCGCCGCGACCTCCAGGTAGACGTTGGCCGAGCCGTCGGTGCGGGCGATCGTGAACTCGAACGGGTGCGTCATCCCCGGGACCCCCGCGTTGCCCAGGAAGAGGGCGTACAGGGACCACAGGAAGGCCGCGGTGACACCCAGGGAGACGAGGGTGTCCATGGTGGCGGTGCCCAGCTTGAGGTTCTTCCATGCCGCGATGTGGAAGGGCAGCGCGCCCCACACCACCACGGGCGCGGCCAGGGCCAGGGAGGCCCACTGCCAATAGGTGAACTGGAGCGCCGGGATCATCGCCATGAGGATGACCGGGGCGGACAGCAGCATGGAGACCAGAGCGCGGTTCCACAGGGCCCGCGTGGGGTCGGCCGGGTCGGCGTCGGCCTCGGCGGAGCCCTCGCTCCGCTCCGGGGTCGGCACCGTGGCCGTGTAGCCGGCCTTCTCGACCTGGGCGACCAGGTCTTCGACCGAGGCCGGTTCTCCCTCGAAGGTGATCTTCGCCTTCTCGGTGGCGAAGTTGACGCTGGCGGTGACGCCCTCCATCTTGTTGAGACGTTTCTCCACCCTGTTGGCGCAGGCGGCGCAGGTCATCCCACCGATCGCCAGTTCCACCGGCCCCGCCCCGGCGGGAGCCGTCTTGATGTCGCTCATCTGCCCCTCCAGGCATCGTCAGTGTTCGGTGAGGTCCTCTGGGCCCTGGTCCTGTCCGCCCGGCGGGGTCCCCTCCACGCTCTCGGCGTGGGTGTCTCCCCCGTCCGGCAGGACGGGGCCGGCCAACGTGCCGGCCCCGAACGCCGCGGCGAACACGACCACGAGACCCACGACGTAGAGTGCGAGTTTCGCGGTCACGCCCATGTCAGCCCGCCACCTCGTAGCCGGCCTCGTCGATGGCGGCGCGCACGGCGGCGTCGTCGATCGGACCCGCGGCGGTGACGGTGACCTTCTTGCTCTCCAGGTCGACCTTGACGTCGGTGACGCCGGAGACACCGGTGACCTCCTCGGTGACCGAGTTGACGCAGTGCCCGCAGCTCATGCCCTCGACGGTGTAGACGGCGGTGTCGGCCATGGATTCCTCCCGGTGTGCTCGCCCGCTCTTTCGCGGGCCCGTTCCAACACGGCCCAATATACCCCTAGGGGGTATGTGTATGTCAAATGTCGACGACGCCTCGTCGACGCCCGATCCCCAGATTACCCCCAGGGGGTAACAAGAGAGGGCAAAACCCCAGGTGGAACAGGAGAAGCCCCCGAGAGAACGGATGACCCGTCATCCGACCCTCGGAGGCCCTGGACACTCCCCGGCGCCCTCATGGCGCCACATACCCTACCCCCGTATCACCGGGGCGCACCTCAACCCGGCTTCAACTCCAGACGGGCCACCACCCGTTCGCTCAAGTGGTGCTGGGCCAGGGTGAACCCGACACGACGGAACATCTCCACCGTCCCGGTGTAGACCTCGGCGCTCGGGGCGCGCCCACCCGCCGTATCGACGGGATAGGCCTCCAGGACCCGGGCGCCGTTGGCCCGCGCGTACTCGATGGCACCCTCCAAGAGACGGCTTCCCTGACCACGCCGGCGCCGCTTGGGCGGCAACCAAAAGCAGACGAGGGACCATACGCCCGGCTCCTCGGGGTCCGCCGGGCGCAGGGTCCGAGACCGGGACAGACGGATGAAGTCCTCCCGAGGGGCCACGGACACCCAGCCGCAGGGCCCGTCCTCGTCATAGGCGATCAGGCCGGGCACCCGACCGTCCAGGGTGAGCCTGCGCAGCTCCTCCTTGTTGTCCACGCCGCGCCGGGAACGGTCGCAGGACACGCTGGCCGTGTGGTCCTTGGCCCTCCTCCGGAAGAACGTGCACCAACAGTGCCCGTATGCTCCGGTCGGCCCGAACAGGTTCTCCAGGTCGTTCCACCGCTCGGCGGTGGCCGGCTCGATTGAGACGATGGACATCGGACTCCCTTGCGAGGCACAACTTTAACCGCCACAACTGTGATCCAGCACACTAGCGGTGATCCGTGGTGACCGAAAGAACACGGATGCCCGAGAACGCCCACTGTTAGGGGTTTGTGCGTATTTTCGGGTGAATCAAGTGCCCCTGAATCACCGAAGGGGCGCGCCCGGAACCCGGACGCGCCCTCTCGACGACGATCGGTCAGGAATCCCGACCCGCGGGCTCACGGCCCTCGGTCGCCGGCTCCTCCCGAGGCTCCCAGCACTCCACACCGCGGATGTCGGGCATCCGGTCACGGGTGAACACCGGGTCCTTGCCCTGCTGACGCTGCACGGTGTAGTCCTTCAGCAGACGGCAGGCGATCACCGTCAGCGGGGCGATCGCGATCAGGTTGACCAGCGCCATCAGGCCCATCGTGGTGTCGGCGAGCGTCCAGACCAGGTCGATCGAGCCCAGGGAGCCCAGGAAGGTGGCGACGAGGAAGACCACCTTGTACCCGAAGAGGACGTTGCCGTTGCCGCTCAGGTACTCCACGTTGGACTCGCCGTAGTAGTAGTTGCCGAGCACCGAGGTGAACGCCACCAGGAAGATGATGAGCGTCATCAGGTGCAGCGCCCACGGACCCAGCATCGACATCAGGGCCATCTGGGTCATGTCGCCCTCGAAGGTCCCGTCCAGGTTGCCCTGGTAGCCGAGCAGGATGATGAAGGCCGTCACCGAACAGACCACCATGGTGTCCAGGTAGACGCCGAGGGTCTGCACCAGCCCCTGCTTGACGGGGTGGGTCACCGAGGCGCTGGCCGCCGCGTTCGGCGCCGAGCCCAGACCGGCCTCGTTGCTGAACATGCCTCGACGCACACCCTGGATGATGACCACGCCCAGGGCCGCGGCGGCGAACTCGCCCAGTCCGAAGGCGTTCGCGACGATCGACGTGATCATGCCGGGCACCAGCTGCCAGTGCATGACCATGATGATCAGACCGATCACGACGTAGAGGGCCGCGAAGAAGGGCACGAGCGCCTGGGCGGTGTGGGCGATACGGCGGACGCCGCCGAAGATCACCAGTCCGGTGAGCAGCACGAGCAGGGCGCCGATGACCACCGAGAAGATCGTGCCGGTCCCGGCACCGAGCTCACCGACGGAGTTGGCGACCGTGTTGGTGATGGTGTTGCTCTGTACCGCGTTGAAGACGAGCGGGAAGGTCATGATGAGGATGACCGCGAAGACCACGGCGAGCCAACGGCTGCCCAGTCCCCGTTCGATGTAGTAGGCGGGCCCGCCCCGGTATCCGGCCGGGTGCCGCACCTTGTAGAGCTGCGCGAGCGTCGACTCCACGAAGCTGGCGGCGCACACCACCAGCGCCATCACCCACATCCAGAAGACGGCGCCGGGGCCGCCCAGGGAGATGGCGACGGAGACGCCGATGATGTTCCCCGTGCCCAGACGCGCCGCGGCGGAGATGAAGAAGGCCTGCAACGAGGAGACGGCCTTCTTGCCGTCGGGAGCGATCTCCGGCTTGTTGCCCAGCACCCGGAACATCTCGGGGAAGAGCCGGAACTGCACGAAGCCGGTCCGGAAGGTGATGTAGAGGCTCACTCCGACCAGGAGCGGGATGAGGATCCACGCCCAGAGGACGTCGTCGTTGAACGTACCGATCATCTCGGTGAGACGAGCGTCGATCGTCGGTGCTGCGTCGGCGAGTATCACGAGGTGGGGGCTCCTTACAGGAAAAAGGGAACCGCCACCCCATGCCCACACGAAAGGACAGAACACCGACGAAGGCACTAAAGCGGCCCGATGTTCACACTTTCGTTACCGCTTCGGAGGCATAACGGCCTGTCGAACGGGCCGTTCACCCCTCGTGGACGAGATCCGCGTACTCCGGGTTGCGCTCGATGAAGGACTGGGCGAAGGGGCAGATCGGAACGATCCTCAGCTTCCGCTCACGGATCATGTCCAGGGACTCGCGCATCAACGTGCCGGCCACTCCGCGCCCCTCGAAGGCGGGTTCCACCTCCACGTGCGGAAGCGCCAGGACCCCCTCGGCGATCAGGTGGTAGGCGGAGAAGCCGATCACTCGGCCGTCCGTGCTCACCTCGAACCGCGACCGTTCCGGTGCGTCGACGACGGTCAGTTCCATGCCTGTGCCCCAACTCCGTGCGTCCGACACGCACGGAGTGTGCGCGTCGAGGTCCTGCAAAGGAAACGTTCCCATATCCCCCGCTCGCGCACACATCGGGCCCCGGCCCGCTCCCGCCGGGGCCGTCCGTCCGGGTCAGTGACCGGCCAGATAGGGGTCGGTCACCCCGCCCGGGCAGGCGAGGGCGTCGACGTCCCAGCCGAGTCTGCGGGCGCCCGCCAGGTAGGCGCTCTGGAGGAACTCCAGGACGGTGGCCCGCGGATCCTCGGTCTCGCGCGCGTCCGCGTAGCGCAGCAGCGCCAGGTGCCCGTGCCCGCTGGGCCTCCACTCCGCGAACGAGGGGCTCAACGGTTCCTCGGTGAGCCCCTCGGGCTCGGGCGCCGCGTAGGCGTAGAAGCAGGGTTCGGGGACGTTGTCGTCACCGAACCAGAAGCCGAAGCTCACCACCTCGCGCGAGTAGGCCTCGCGCACCAGCTCCCCCGCCTCCTCCGGCTGCACGATGGTGTGCGCCGAGAAGCGGGTGACGGCGATGTCGAAGGTGTGCCAGAAGTGGTGCACGGGGCTGGTCTTACCGGAGAAACCGGACGCGAACTCCTCCAGGATCAGATTGACCCGGCTCAGGATCCGCCAGTACCGCGTGGCGTGTTCGGGCACGTAGACGGCGTGCTCGTGGTCCTCAGCGAAGGGACGGTCGGCGTCGGGCAGGTCGAACGGGAACGCGACCGGGATCCCGCCGTCCACCCCCAACGAGTCCAGCGCCGATTGCAGACGCAGGTAGAACGAGGCGACGCTGTTCCCTTGGAGGGGGAACGAGGCGGTGTCACCTTCCAGGTTGCTCGCGATCAACAGGTGGCGGACGAAATCGAAGTCGATGGTGAAGATCGGGTTGCCGTCCACCATCCCCATCGGTCGGGTGGTGATCCCGCTTCCGGTCAGGTGGAAGGGCACGTTCCACCAGTGGTTGCGTCGCGGGCTGTGCTGTAGGCGGACCTTGCCCACGATCTGCTCGAAGCGGTGGACGGTCTGCTTGGTCTCGTTCCACTCTTCGAGCGGGAACGCCGGGAAGAGCTCCATGGATACTCCATAGGTGATGTGCGTTCGGCCGGCCGAGGCGCCCTCGTGCCGGTTCACCAGCCCCGTCGGGCCGGCCGTCGGGCCTGGCCCGCGGCGGCCGGTTGCGGGTCGCGGGTGCGGTAGACGACGTAGGGGCGGAACAGGTAGCCGACCGGCGCGCTGAAGGCGTGGACGAGCCGGGTGAAGGGCAGCAGGGCGAACAGCCCCAGTCCCATCAGGGCGTGCAGCTTGTACGGGGCGTCGGAGGCGGCCATGGCGGCCACGTCGGGACGCAGGATCCAGATCGAACGGAACCACGGCGACACCGTCTCCCGGTAGTCGCCGGTGCGTCCGCCCGCGAGCTCCACCCCCGCGAAGTACACGGTCATGCCCAGACCGGTCACGATCGCCAGGACCAGGACCACGTACATGAGCTTGTCGTTGCGGGTGGTGACGCTGAAGACCGGACCCGTGGTCCGCCTCCGCCAGACGAGCAGGGCGATCCCGGCGAGCGTGCAGAACCCCGCGATCAGCCCCAGGGAGAGCGCGCTCACGTGGTAGAGCGTGTCGGAGACGCCCAGAGCGCGCGTCCAGGTGTCCGGGATCAGCAGACCCACGACGTGGCCCACGATGACCACCAACAGACCGAAGTGGAAGAGCGGGCTGCCGATCCGCAGCAACCGTGACTCGTACAGCTCCGAGGAGCGGGTGGTCCAGCCGAACCGGTCGTAGCGGTAGCGCCAGATCAGACCGCCCACCACGAGCACCAGCACCACGTAGGGCAGAACGCCCCACAGCAGCAGGTCGACCGGACCGTACCCGCTCATGCGTTCCTCCAGGTCACGTCCGTCAGCGGCAACGGCTCCCGGGGGCGCACCACCCTGTAGGGCTCCATCCCCACGTCCTCGGCGGGCGGCCCCTCGGAGGCCAGACGGCGGGCGCGTTCCTCGTCGGCGGGGCGAGGCGAGGGGAGCGTGCTCCGGACCGCCTCGATCACCCCCGCGTAGGGGGTGCCGTGCTCGCGCAGGGCCTCGGACAGCAGGTCGAGACCGGCCCGGTGCAGGACCAGCAGTTCCTGACCGGCGTCGGCGTCCCCCCGCGCGGCGAACTCCAGCATCACGGCCAGGTGGTCGGGCAGCTCACGGGCGTGGACCCGCCAGCCCGCCTCCGAGTAGACCCGCTTGATCTCCGCCAACGCGTGACCTCGGCGGCGGGTGTCCCCGTCGGTGTAGTAGGTCATGTGCAGCGCCCTGCGACGACGCAGGTCGAACACGTCCACGTAGTGCGCGGACAGTTCGAGCTCCGGCGTGGTGGAGGCGTGCTCGCAGAACCCCAGCAGTTCGGAACGGGCCGACCCCCGGGGCAGCTCCGCGACGGCGCGCGCCACGAGCGGCAGCTGTTCGAAGAAGGTCTGGTCCGGGTAGCCGAGCAGGACCGAGGCGGCCTGGTGGGTGACGGCGCGGGCGTGCGCGCGGCGTTCGGCCCTCGCGGCTCCGAGCCAGCCGGGTCCGGTACGCGTCCCGTCGTCGTTCGTGCCGTCGGTGGTGGTTCTCATGTCCGACCCTCCTCACGCGGGCCGGGATCCCCGCCCCGTTCGTCGTCGGTGTCGCCACCCTCGCGGGGTGGGAAGAGTCCGTCGGGACGGCCGTTGCCGTCCCAGTTCAGCAGGTTGACGCGGCCACCGGTACCCGATCGCCCCTCGGCGGTCTGCCGTTCGCGAAGCGCGTGGAAGGTCTCCACCGACGCCTCGTCGGGACGTCCGGAGGCCTCCCCGAAGGGGACCTCGCCGCCCATCCCTCCCATGCCGGGGCCGCCGTCGAAGTCCAGGGAGCACCCGACCTCCTCGATGACCCCCCGGTCGGCCTCGTCCACCCCGTAGGCGGTCGGTACGACGTACCGCTCGTCGTACTTGGCCAGGGCCAACAACCGGTACATGTCCTCGATCTCCCCGCCGGTCATGCCGACGTCGGAGGCGATCGACTCGTCGCGTTCCTGTCCCAGGTTGATCCGGCGCATGTAGGAGCGCATGGCGGCGAGCCTGCGCAGCACCAGGTCGACCGGGCCGGTGTCCCCCGCCGTGAACAGTTCGGCCAGGTACTCGACGGGGATGCGCAACGTGTCGATGGCCCCGAAGAGGTTGTCCTTGTCCTCACCGTCGTGACCGGTACGGGTGAGCGTGTCCACCACCGGGGACAGCGGCGGAATGTACCAGACCATCGGCATGGTGCGGTACTCCGGGTGCAGCGGCAGCGCCACCCGGAAGCGTTCGGCCAGCGCGTAGACCGGTGAGCGGGCGGCGGAGTCCACCCAGCGATCCGGGATGCCGTCGCGGCGGGCGGCGGCGCGGACCGCCGGGTCGTCCGGATCGAGGAAGACCCCCAGTTGGGCCTCGTAGAGGTCCTTCTCGTCCTCCACGGAGGCGGCCTCACCGACCCGGTCGGCGTCGTAGAGGACCACCCCCAGGTAGCGCAGGCGTCCCACACAGGTCTCGGAGCAGATGGTCGGCATGCCCACCTCCACCCGCGGATAGCAGAAGGTGCACTTCTCGGCCTTGCCCGTCTTGTGGTTGAAGTAGATCTTCTTGTACGGGCAGCCGGTCACGCACATACGCCAGCCCCGGCAACGGTCCTGGTCGACCAGGACGATCCCGTCCTCCACCCGCTTGTAGAGGGCCCCGCTCGGACAGGTGGCCACACACGACGGGTTCAGGCAGTGCTCGCAGATGCGCGGCAGGTAGAACATGAAGGTGTCCTCGAAGGACAACCGCACCTTGTCGCCGAGCCTGCGCACGATCGGGTCCTGAGAGGCCAGTTCGGGGCCGCCGCCCAGATCGTCGTCCCAGTTGGCGCTCCACTCGACCTTCATCGGTCTTCCGGTGAGCGCCGAGCGGGGCTCGGCCACCGGGAAGTCGTCGCCCGCCGGAGCGTTGATCAACGTGTCGTAGTCGTAGGTCCAGGGCTCGTAGTAGTCCTGGATGGAGGGCATCACCGGGTTGGCGAAGATCGTGGCCAACCGTTTGAGCCGTCCCCCCGAACGCGGCACCAGTGTCCCGTCGGGCCGACGGACCCAGCCGCCCTTCCAGCGTTCCTGGTCCTGGTAGGTCCGGGGATAGCCCTGGCCCGGGCGGGTCTCCACATTGTTGAACCAGGCGTACTCGACGCCGCTCCGGTTGGTCCACGCCTGCTTGCAGGTGACCGAGCAGGTGTGGCAGCCGATGCACTTGTCGAGGTTCATCACCATGGCGACCTGCGCCATCACCCGGCCGATCGGTCTGGTGTCCCTCTCCCCCGTCGAACGGGACGTTCCGGCGTCCTTCATCGGTACCGCACCTCCGTCACGCGCTTGCGCACGACCGTGACCTCGTCGCGCTGGTTCCCCGTCGGCCCGAGGTAGTTGAAGGCGTAGGTGAGCTGCGCGTAACCGCCGATGAGGTGGGTGGGTTTGACGAGCAGTCGGGTGAGCGAGTTGTGGATGCCGCCGCGACGTCCCGTGGTCTCGGTCTTGGGCACGTCGATGGTGCGCTCCTGGGCGTGGTGCATGTAGACCGTCCCGGTCGGCATCCGGTGGGAGACCACCAGGCGGGCCGCCACCACACCGTTGCGGTTGACCGCCTCGACCCAGTCGTTGTCGGAGGCCTCGATGGCCTCGGCGTCGGCCACGCTCATCCAGATGGTGGGGCCGCCCCGGGACAGGGTCTGCATGAGCAGGTTGTCCTGGTATTCGGAGTGGATGCTCCACTTGGAGTGCGGGGTGAGGTAGCGCACCACCACCTCCAGTTGTCCGGTCGGCCCGAGCCGGGGCTCGCCGAAGAGCGACGACACGTCCAGTGGCGGCCGGTACACCGGCAACGCCTCGCCGAACTCGTGCATCCAGTCGTGGTCCAGATAGAAGTGCTGGCGCCCCGTGAGCGTGTGCCAGGGCTTGTCGTGCTCGAGGTTGATGGTGAAGGGCGAGTAGCGACGGTCCGAGGACTCCTTGCCCGACCATTCCGGGCTGGTTCCCACCGGCGTGGGGCCCCGCGCGGCGTCGGCGAAGACCACCCTGCGTTCGGCGGCGTGGGCGATCAGCTCGTCCATGTCGGTCCCGGTGCGCGCGGCCAGACGTTCGAACCCCTGGGCGGCCAGACGTCCGTTGCTGGTCCCCGACAGCGCGAGGATCATCTCGCAGACCTTGACGTCGGTGTCCAGGGAGGGGCGCCCATCGGCGACCCCGCCGCGCACGGCCCCGTTGCTCTCGCGGAGCCAGTCGATCTCCCGGTCCGGTGTGAAGGAGACCCCCTTGACCGGCAGCCCCTTGCCCTCCGCGAGCGGCCCCAGCGCGGCCAGTTTCTGGGCGACGGCCGCGTAGTTGCGACGGACCGGGACGATCCCCGGCATCGTCCGGCCCGGGACGGGGCGCTCCCCCGCCTCCTTCCAGTCCGGCGGCACACCGTGCGGCTGGGCCAGCTCCCCCTCGGTGTCGTGCTGATGGGGGACGGCCACCAGGTCGGTGACCTCGCCGAGGTGGTCGACCGCCAGCTCGCTGAACACCCTCGCCAGGGAGTGGAAGATGTCGAAGTCGGTGCGGGTCTCCCAGGGCGGATCGATCGCCGGGTTGAAGGCGTGCACGTAGGGGTGCATGTCCGTGGTGGACAGGTCGTGCTTCTCGTACCAGGTGGCGGCGGGAAGCACGATGTCCGACAGCAGGGTGGAGCTGGTCATCCGGAAGTCGAGGGTGACCAGCAGGTCGAGCTTGCCCTCCGGTGTCTCCTCCCGCCAGGTGACGTCCCTGGGCCGGTGGTCGGGCCCGGCCGGTTCGCTCTGAAGGTTGGAGTGGGTGCCCAACAGGTGTTTGAGGAAGTACTCGTCTCCTTTGGCCGAGGAACCGAACAGGTTGGACCGCCAGAGCGTGAGCGTCCGGGGCCAGTTGGCCGGATCGTCGGGATCCTCGGCGGCGAAGCGCAGCGTGCCGTCGGCGAGCTGGTCGGCCACGTACTCGGCCGGATCCCGCTCCCGTTCCAGGGCCTCCTTGCCGAGCTGGATCGGGTTGCGGTTGAAGGTCGGATAGGAGGGCATCCACCCCATCCGGGCCGAGGCGGCGACCAGATCGGCGGTGTGCCTGCCCCTGACCCGGCCCGGCCCCAGCGGGGACATGAGCGCGTCGGCCTTGTAGGTGTCGTAGCGCCACTGGTCGGTGTGCAGGTACCAGTAGGCGGTACCGGCCATGAAGCGCGGCGGACGCGACCAGTCCATCGCCGAGGCGTAGGCCGCCCAGCCCGTGGCGGTACGGCACTTCTCCTGACCGACGTAGTGCGCCCACCCTCCGCCGTTGACGCCCTGACAGCCGGTGAGCAACAGCAGGGTCAGAAACGAACGGTAGGCGTTCTCCCCGTGGAACCACTGGTTGGTGCCGGCCCCGAGCACGATCATCGCCCGTCCCCCGCTGGCCTCGGCGGTGTCGGCGAACTCCCGGGCGATGCGCACCGCCCGGTCGGCCGGAACCGAGGTCAGGGTCTCCTGCCAGGCCGGGGTGCAGGCGCCGTCCGGGTCGTCGTAACCGGCGGGCCAGACACCCGGAAGGCCCGGACGGGAGACCCCGTATCGGGCCAGGAGCAGGTCGAAGACGGTCGTGACCAGACGACCGGCGACCCTGCGGACCGGAACGCCCCGGATCTCGACCTCGGCCGAGCCGTCGGGGGTGTCGAAGCGGGGCAGGGCGACCTCGGCCGCCTCGGCGCCCGCCGCGTAGAAGGTGAGTTCGGGGACCCGGCCCTCCAGGTCCAGGTTCCACCGGCCCTCGCCGTCCTCGCCCCAACGGTGACCGATCGTGCCGTTGGGGGCGACCGGGGCCTCGTCGCCCTCGGCCCAGAACAGCGGCTTCCAGTCGGCGTTGGCCGTCTCCTCCTCCCCCTCCAGGTCGGCGGCGGTGAGGAACTTGCCCGGCACCAGACGTCCGTCGCGTTTCTCCAGGGCCACGAGGAAGGGCAGATCGGTGTAGGCGCGGGCGTACTCCAGGAACCGCGGGGTGGGCTTCTCGACGAAACGTTCCCGCAGGATCACGTGCCCCATCGCCATGGCCAGCGCCCCGTCGGTGCCCGGATGCGGGGCCACCCACTCGTCGGCGAACTTCGCGGCGTCGTTGTAGTCCGGGGAGACCACGACCACCTTCTGGCCCCGGTAACGGGCCTCGGCCATCCAGTGGGCGTCGGGCGTACGGGTGACGGGGACGTTGGAGCCCCACAGGACGAGGTAGGCGGCGTCCCACCAGTCACCGGACTCCGGGACGTCGGTCTGGTCGCCGAACACCTGTGGTGAGGCCACCGGCAGGTCGGCGTACCAGTCGTAGAAGGACAGCATGGAGCCGCCCAGCAGGTTCACGAAGCGCGCGCCCACGCCGTGGGAGACCATGGACATCGCCGGGATCGGCGAGAAGCCGGCGATCCGGTCCGGGCCGTACCTCTTGATGGTGAACACGTGGGAGGCGGCCGCGATCTCCAGGGCCTCCTCCCAGGTGGTGCGGACGAGCCCGCCCTTGCCGCGCGCGCTCTGGTAGCGGCGGCGCTTGGCGGGGTCGGTGGTGATCTCCTCCCAGGCCGCCACCGGATCGCCCAGACGTTCCCGGGCCTCCCGGTACATCTCGAGGAGGACACCGCGCGCGTAGGGATAGCGGACCCGGGTCGGCGAATACGTGTACCAGGAGAAGGCGGCGCCCCGGGGACAGCCCCGAGGTTCGTACTCGGGACGGTCCGGACCGACCGACGGATAATCCGTGGCCTGCGTTTCCCAGGTGATGATTCCGTCTTTTACATAGACATCCCAGGAACAGGAACCGGTGCAGTTGACACCGTGTGTCGAACGCACCACACGGTCGTGGCTCCAGCGGTCGCGATAGAAGACATCGCCCTCACGTCCGCCATGCCTGACCTGGGCCCGGTCATGATCGAGCGGCTCCGATCCGGTCAGGTAATTCCCCAATCGGAGAAGGGCATCGCCCGCCCCACCGCTTTTACCCTGTTCCGCCATGAAGACGACACTCCATTTGCCCACCCGTTGCCAAGACGAAGAGAAGAACCCGGGAAAGCACTTCCGGCCCCGACCACATTCCGTTAATAAATATGCCTCGTACGGCACGGATGTCACGTTTCCCACACCGCTCGGAGCGACAATCTCGATAGCCGACATATGAAGGAGCCGTAATGCGAGCGGAAGTCGGGGAGCGGACCACCCGCTCCGGGACGGCGGGTGGCAACCTCGCCCTGGCGACGGCGGCGTTCGCGCTGACCTTCTGGGCCTGGAACCTGATCGGCCCTCTGTCACGCACCTACAGCCAGGAGTTGAACCTGACCCCGGCCCAGACGTCGATCCTGGTCGCCTTCCCCGTCCTGGTGGGGTCGCTCGGCCGCATCCCGGTGGGCACCCTCACCGACCGCTACGGCGGCCGGGTGATGTTCACGGCCCTGTGCCTGCTGAGCATCGTGCCGACCTTCCTCGTCGGCCTCTCCTCCGCCTCGTACGGAATGCTGCTGTTCTGGGGCTTCTTCCTCGGCGTCGCGGGCACCTCCTTCGCGGCGGGCATCCCGTTCGTCAACGCCTGGTACCGCCCCGAGAGGCGCGGGTTCGCCACCGGCGTGTTCGGCGCGGGCATGGGCGGTACCGCGCTGTCGGCCTTTCTGACGCCCCGCCTGGTGGAGGGCCTGGGGCTGTTCACCACCCACCTGCTGATGTGCGTCGCCCTGGCCGTGATGGGCGTGGTCATGTGGATGTTCGCCCGTGACGCCCCCGAATGGCGGCCCCGGACCGAGCCCGCGCTCCCCCGCATCCGCGAGGCCCTCAAGCTGAAGGCCACCTGGCAGGCGTCGGCCCTGTACGCGCTGGTCTTCGGCGGTTTCGTGGCCTTCTCGACCTATCTGCCGACCCTGCTCACCACCGCCTACGACTTCGCTCAGACCGACGCGGGCGTGCGTACCGCCGGGTTCGCGGTGGCGGCGGTCGTCGCCCGACCGGTCGGAGGCATCCTGTCGGACCGGATCGGGCCCGTGAAGGTGTGCCTGATCTCCTTCTTCGGCACCTGTGCCTTCGCCCTGGTGCTGGCGCTGCACCCGCCCGCGGAGTTCCCGGCCGGACTCTCCTTCACCCTGATCGCCGTGACGCTGGGGCTCGGCACCGGGGCGGTGTTCGCCCTGGTGGCCAAGTTGGTCGAACCCTCCCGCGTGGGCACGGTCACCGGTCTGGTCGGCGCGGCGGGCGGCCTGGGCGGCTACTTCCCGCCACTGTTGATGGGCGTGGTCTACCAGGCCACCGGGGCCTACACGCTCGGCTTCGTCCTCCTGGCCCTGGTCGCGCTCCTGGTGGCCCTGTACACGACGCGGGCCTTTCGCCGGGTGGGGTGAGGCCGCCGCGCCCGATGGGGGCGGTGCGGGACGGACGTCCGTTCCGCGCCGCCCTCGGCTCGTCCACAGGCTGTGGACGGCCCCCTACAGGGCGGCCAGGTCCCGGGCCCGGAGCAGGACCGCCGAGCGGTTGCCGACCTTCACCCGCTCCAGCGCCCGCACCCCTTCGGGGAGGCGGACCCGGCGGGTACGGGCCGTCACCACCACCACGGAGTTGCGGGGCAGCACCCGACCCATCGAGGCGAGCAACCCGTGGACGGGGTCCTCCGGCGCCTCTCCGTCCCAGTGCGTCATCTCGCCATAGGGCACGTCGGTGATCACCAGATCGGCGTCGACCGGCTCGGTGAGGGAGAAGACGTCGGCCACGGCGGACTCGTGCGGCAGGTCGCCGCCCATCGCCGCCAACCCCGCGGCCAGGTCCCGCGCCGCCTCGGCCCGCTCCACGAAGGCGACCCTGCCGAAATCGCGCGCCGAACGTCGCAGTTCGCGCTCGCGTTCGGCCAGTCCCTCTGCGGTGAGGAGTTCGAGGTTGCGCGCGGCGATGCCGACGGCGTCCGAGGACACGTCGCTCGCGCGCACGTGGGTGAGCAGGTCGCGGTGGAGCAGGCCCAGGACGGTCACCAGATAGCCGCTGCCGCAGCAGGGGTCCCACAGGCGGACCCGGTCGCCCTCGACGTGCACCATCGCCCGCTGGAGGAGTTCGTCGGCCAGTCTGACGGGGAAGCCCGGGTATCCCGGTGCGGATCGCAGTACCTGTCCGCTCGCCAACGCCGAGTGGTCCGCACGCTCCGTGGCGTACCGGTAGCTCACAACCGTCCCCCGTCTCGCCTACAACGTCCCCGACAACGCCGAAGGCCCGGTGTCGGCGGACACCGGGCCTTCGATGCTGCGGTCCTGACGGGATTTGAACCCGCGGCCTCCACCTTGACAGGGTGGCGAGCACTCCTAACTGCTCCACAGGACCTCGTTGCGTGTACAACTCTAGCGCGACTTCGGAGCGCTTCGTACCGCCGGCGCCCTAGAGTGACTCGAAAGCCGTTCGTACGACGAGAGGATCCCGGCGTGACCGACCCGTCCACCCCTCTGCCCTCCGGCCCCGACACCACCCGGGTGGACCGGTGGCTGTGGGCGGTACGCCTCACCAAGACCCGCTCCGACGCCGCTCAAGCCTGCCGTGGCGGGCATGTGCGCGTCAACGACCGCCCCGCGAAGGCGGCCACCACGGTCAAGGTCGGGGACCGGGTGAGGCTGCGCCTGCACGGGATCACCCGGATCGTGGATGTGACCCACATCATCGTGAAGAGGGTCGGGGCGCCTCTCGCGGTCCGCTGTTACGACGACCTCACCCCCACCCCGCCGCCGGAGGCGACCGGGCCGGTGATCCGCCGCGACCGCGGGGCCGGGCGCCCCACCAAGAAGGACCGCCGCATGCTGGAGCGCCTGCGCTCCGACGTCCCCCCGCCCGCCTGACCCGAGCGCCCCCTGTCCCGGCTCCATCGGGCTGATCCGCTCCCTCTAGGACAAGGGGTGGTCGGCGAGGAAGTCGACGACCGCCTCGGTGGCCTTGGGCGCGGCCTCGTGCGGGTAGCCGTGCCGGGCGCCGGGCAGGATCAACGTCCGGGCGTCCGGGATCCGCTCGGCGAGCAGTTCGGCGTTGGCGACCGGGGTCAGCTCGTCGTCCTCGCCGTGCACCACCAGGGTCGGCGCCTGGATCAGCGGGAGGCGGTCCCACCCGTCGTGCTTGAGGCTGGCCTCGTAGTGACGACGCTGGGCCCGCAGCGGGTTGCGCGGAAGGATCCGGGCGACCGTCTCCGGGTGGGAGTCGGCCCACTCGGGCGTGTAGAAGAGGTGGGCGATGAGGACGCGCCCCTCCTCGGTGTTGGCCTTGCGAAGGGCGACCGACGCATGGTGGGGGCGCTCGACCTCGTTGTCCCCGCCGGGCGCGGTCGACCCCAGCACCAACGCCCCGACCCGTTCCGGCGCCGACGCGGCGAGGGTCTGGGCGACCTTGCCGCCCATGGAGAAGCCGTACACGTGGGCCCGGTCGATCCCCAGGTCGTCCAGGACCGCCTGGGCGTCCCCGGCCAGCAGTTCCATGCTGTAGGGCCCGTCGACGGGAGCGTCGCTGCCGCCGGTTCCGCGCAGGTCCATCCGCACCACACGGTGGTGTTCCGCGAGGTCGGTGTACACCCCCTCCCACATCTCGTGGTCGAGGGATTGTCCGTGGATGAGCAGCAACGGCTCACCCGCCCCGTGGACGTCGTACCAGAGGCGGGTTCCGTCGGCGGCGATCGCGTGGTTCACGTCAACGGACACTACCGGACATAAACGTCGAACGACCTGGGCGATCCCCCTCGACGGAGGGCACGGTAGGGTCTCCCACTGGTCGTGGTGGAGCACGGAAGGGGCCTCGTGGGGCACAGGCGCGTGACCGGGCTCGCACCCGGCCGTGAGGCTCCCCGCATCGGGGCACGTTCCACCCGTTCGGTTCGAACCGAACCCCCCTCGACGAGCATCTTCCCAGTACCCACCACCGGTTGAGGAGCGCGTATGAGAACCCCTGTCATCGCCGCCGACTCCGACCAGGGTCCGCGAGCCGACCAGGAGGACGCCCACTCCCATCGGATCCTCACCCCTTCCGAAGGGTGGTGCGCCTCCCTGGCCGACGGCTTCGGCGACCACCCGCGGACGGGTGAGGCCGCCGAGCTCGCCGCCCGCACCGCCACGGAGGCCGAGGGGAGCGCCCTGGACGCGCTCCGGGCCGCGTCCGAGGCGATCGCCCGCGTCCATCCGGGAGCGGACTGCGCGATGGTCCACGCCCGCCAGGGCGACGCCGACGACCTCGTCGACATCGCCTGGGTCGGCGACTGCCGCGTCTGGACCTGGAGCCCCTGCGAGGGGCTGCTGCGGCACACCAGGGACCATACGCAGGGCCAGAGGATGCGCGACCGGGGCATCTCGGACCATCTCGCCCGGATCCGCGACCACGCGCTGACCCGCTCCGTGGCCACCGTGCTCCCGGACGACATCGGCACCACCACCGCGCCCGCGGCGGAGCTGGTCCTGTTGACCTCCGACGGCGTGCACGACCACGTCGACGAACTCCTCCTCGCCGAGTTGGTCGACGAGCACGCGGACACCCCCGAGGCCCTCGCGCGCGTCCTGATCGAGGCCGCGCGGGAAGGCGGAAGTCACGACAACGCCACCGCGCTGGTCGTCCGGTCGCCGATGCGCGTCTCGGAGCATCCGTCCCGTCAGGAACTGATCCTGGGCGGGCTGGACCTGGTCGGCGGCTTCGATGAGGAGGAGCCCGCACTGCGCAGGCTCGCCGAGGATCGTGCCGTGGGGATCGCCTGCGACGGATTCCTGTCGCGCGACGGCGTCACCTACTGGTGCACGAAGGACTCCGACCACACGGACCACCACGTGAGCTGGCACGGGGTCACCTGGGCCGAATCGGAGTCGTACCACGTCTCCTGAGCACCCGCCTCAAGAATGGTGATCCACGTCACTCACAGAAACCCGTTCATCTATTGATTTTCGATAGGAAACGATCGATAGTCGATATATGGATCGCTACTTCATCATCCTGCTGCGCGCCGCCGCCCTCGCGGCGATCCTGGTCGGACTCTTCGGCCAGTTCGTGGTCATCCCCGGCATGGCCGCCGACGAGGTCGCCCTCGTCCCCCAGTACGCCCCCTTCGCCACTCCCTACGTGACGGTCGCCGTCCTCATCGTGGCCTGCGTCCAGGTCGCCCTCGGCGCCGTGTGGGCCCTGCTCGGCATCCTCGACCGCGACGCCCTCTTCACCCCCAGGGCCTTCCGGTGGGTGGACGTCATCATCGGCTCGACGGTCGTGGCGACCCTGCTCACCGCCGGGATCGCGGTACACCTGACCGTGGCGGACATCCCCGCCCCCAACGGCAACATGGACGTGATCGGCGCGATGGGCGCGGCGATGGTGACCACCGTCGTGGGCGCCGCCCTCGCGATGCTGCTGGTCCTGATGCGCGGGCTGCTGCGCAAGGCGACGAACCTCCAGACCGAGATGGCCGAAGTGATCTGATGGCGATCATCGTCGATCTGGACGTCCAGCTCGCCCGCCGCGGCATGTCGGTCGGAGAGTTCGCCAAGGCCGTGGGGATCACCCCCGCCAACGTCGCCGTGTTGAAGAACGGCCGGGCCAAGGCGGTGCGGTTCAGCACCCTGGACGCCATCTGCCGTGTCCTGGACTGTCAGCCCGGGGACATCCTCCGCCGGGTCCCGGACGCACCGGAGTGAACGGGCCGGACATGACGAACGCCCGGGGTCCGTGGCCTCCCGGGCGTTCTTCGATGTGGCTAGGGGCGGGGTCGAACCGCCGACCTTCCGCTTTTCAGGCGGACGCTCGTACCGACTGAGCTACCTAGCCGCGATCACCGACGATGTCGGCGATACCTGCGGTCCTGACGGGATTTGAACCCGCGGCCTCCACCTTGACAGGGTGGCGAGCACTCCTAACTGCTCCACAGGACCTTGTGGCGCTTCCACACCCGGCCGGTCCGACCCGGTGTGTCTCGCTGCGGTTCCCATTCTGCCAGATGTCCGGCAGTGGTCTGACCGCTTCGTACCCCCAACGGGATTCGAACCCGCGCTACCGCCTTGAAAGGGCGGCGTCCTAGGCCGCTAGACGATGGGGGCCTGTGTGACCCCCTCAGCATAGGGGAGATTCGCACCAACTCCAAAGTGATAACCGAATCCCGACGAATCCCCTGAAGAGCCGGGTCCCGGGTCAGGACGAGGGCTCCTCGCTCGGAGAACCCTCGTCCTCGTCTTCGGGCACCTCACCGACGACACGGTCCGGGTCGGCCTCGATATGCCGTTCGACCTGCGCGGACGTGAGGCCGATCCCCCCGAGATCGATGTCGTCGCGCGCCTGGAGTCTTCCGGTCTCGGCGTCGAAGTACAGCACGGAGGCCTGATAGGGCGTGGGCCGTCCCCTGCCCTGTTCCAGACCGCTCAGACCCGCGCCTCCGGTGGATCCCTGTACGAGGAACCGGGTGCCCAGGTCGGTGAGCTCGGTGGATCTGCTGTGCTCGTTCCCGGCCAGGGCCAAGGGGACCACCCCGTCGAACGGGCGGGCCTGGGTCCTGGTGTGCAGGATCGCCACGTCCACGTCGTCGTCTCCTCCGGCGATCGACGCGGCCTGCTCCTCACCCAGCGCCGCCACTCCGGCGGCGTCGGGGTTGAGTCGGGTGGCGTCCGGGGTGAACCGGGGATCGCCCGCCCCGTAGAAGGTGAGTCCTCCGACCTCGGCCACGTCGTCGTCGAGGACCACCGCGTTGGGCTGGGCCGCGACCGCCCGCTGCGTGCCCATCGAGTCGTGCTGTCCGCGCACCCAGACGTAGGGCACGTCCAGCTTGCCGATCTCCTCGGCGAAGGCGTCCTCGGCGGCGCTGCCCCGGTCGGTCAGGTCGCCGGAGTCCACGATCACGTCCACCGCGTACTGCTCCCGCAGGGTGCCGATGATGCTCCAGGACGCCGGGTTGAGCTGGATGTCGGACACGTGCAGGACGCGGATGACCGACTCGTCCTCGTCGTAGACCGGCAGGGTCGAGGTGGCCTCGTAGATCATCGCCACGTTGCCGACGAGGCCGGCGAGCTGCTCCTGGTACTCGCTGAACCGACTGACCACGTCGTCGGCGCTGCCCACCACCTGGGGAGCGCCCGCGATGAGACCCGTGTAGCGCGGCTCGGCGATGGCGCTGGGGTTGAAGGTCAGGGCGGCCGCGCCCCCGGAGGCCACCAGGACGACCAGGGTGATGAGGGCGCTCGCCAGGGCGCGCCGGGCGTTCCGGAACAGCAGGAACCCCATCAGGGCCGCCCCGAGGACCGCCACGATCAGAGAGCGCAGGACGAGGGCGATCACGCCGTCGGTGAGGTCGGCTCCGATGCCCGCCGCCATACGGTCGATGGCCTCGGGGTCGGTGAACATCTCCTCCGCGGCGGACAGACGGATGTCGGTGATGGCCGCCTCGATCCGCAGCGGCGCCGCGTGGGTGTCGAAGGCCAGCTGCCCCAGTGGGGCGACATTGACGACCGTCTCCCCGTGCCACTGCGGGCTCAGCGAGAAGGTGACGTCGGCCGGGCCGATGGGGGTGACCACCTGGCCGCCCAGGGCCAGGCCGAGCCAACCGCCGAGCAGACCGGCCACGACGACACAGCTCCAGCGCCACGGGCGTCCGGAGCGCCATCGGCCCAGGGTCGCGCGCACACGGCCGAGCAGCTCGCGCGTGCGGTCGAGGGCACCACGAAGGTCGTAAGCGCGGATCTGTGACAACACATCCCCCATCATGCCGTTGCCGGGGGCCGTTCCCAATGCTTCCTCCCGCGCAGAGTGTTATGTCTCTTCCGCCCCGCGCCGTGGAGGCCCCACAATGACAGGTGTGGTGGAACTGACACGTAGGGACTTCGAGGAACTGGTCGCCGACGCCCTGGACCGCATCCCTCCCGAACTGGCCCGGCTCATGGACAACGTGGTGATCACGGTCGAGGAGGAGTCCGAGGAGGGGCTCCTGGGCCTGTACGAGGGGATCCCGCTCACCGAGCGGGGCGACGCGTACTTCGGGGTGCTCCCCGACCGGATCTTCATCTACCGGAACAACATCTGCGGGATCTGCGATACCCCGGAGCAGGTGGTGGAGGAGGTCCGCGTGACCGTGATTCACGAGATCGCGCACCACTTCGGGATCGACGACGACCGTCTCACCGAGCTCGGCTGGGGCTGAGGCGCCCCTGGCCGGAAGTCCGCCGCTCCACCGCCCTCACCTGCGAGAACGATCCGTGCATCGCGTGGGTTCCCCGCGCAGAACAGCATTCACGGGTGTTACCGGGAGCAACGAATCAGATACGAATACTCCTGACCCGCTTGCAGGCCGGCCCGCGTTCCGGAACCGTTGGTCATGGGGATACGACTCAGCGTGATCACAACCCGGTAACAGTAGGGAGTGCCCGGTGGGCGATCCGAACATCGATAGGGACCCCGGTGACGAGGAGCGCGCGCCCTCCACCGAACGGGACGACACATGGCGGAGCAGTTACCGCGACGTCATGGCGATCGGCGAGTTCCGTTCCATCTGGCTGGCCCACGCCCTGTCGGTGATCGGCACCAACCTGCTGAACATCGCGACCGCGCTGCTGGTCTACAAGGTCACCGAGTCGGCCTTCGCGACCGGTGTGACGCTCGCGCTGAACTTCCTGCCGCCGTTGATCGGCGGCCCCTTGCTCTCCGGGCTCGCCGATCTCCTGCCCAGGCGTCGGGTCATGGTGGCCTGCGACGTCCTGCGGGCCTGCGTCATCGTCCTCATCGGCGTACCGGGCATGCCGATCTGGGCGATCTGGTGCCTGATGTTCTTCTCGGTCCTGCCGGGCATCCCCTTCGCCGCGGCCCGCGCGGCGCTGCTCACCCAGATCATCCAGGGCGAGCGCTACGTGGCCAGCACCACGATCATCCAGTTGACCGCCCAGTTGGGCATGCTCATCGGTCTGATCGCGGGGGGTATGACGGTGGCCGTCGTGGGCCCCAACGTGACGGTGATGGGGACGGGGCTGCTCTTCGCCCTGTCCGCGCTGATCCTGCTGGTGGGCGTCAAGGCGCGTCCGCTGCCCCCGCGCGAGGAGGCTCCGTCCGACGGTCCGGCTACGACGGGACGCCGCCCCCACCTGCTGTCGATGTTCCGGGACGGCGCGAAGCTCGTCTTCTCCGACCCCAAGCTGCGGGTACTGATCCTGATGGCCTGGCTCGCCGGTCTGTACGGCATCCCCTACGGGTTGGCCACGCCCATGGCCGCCGAGGCCGGCGGCGGCCCCACCGCGGCGGGGTTCATCATGGCCGGAGCGGCGATCGGGGCGTTGTTCGGCGGCCTGATCCTCACCCGTCTGGTCCCTCCGACGACCAGGATCGGATTGCTGGGGCCGCTCGCCGCGTTGACGTCGGTCCCGCTCCTGCTCTGGGTCTTCCAGATGCCGCTGTGGGCGATGGTGCTCGCCCTGGCGGTGTGCGGCGCGGCCGGCTCCTACCAGTTCGTGGCCAACGCGGCCTTCGTCCTGTGCGTACCCCGGGAGGGGCGGGCCCAGGCGTTCGGCCTGGCGGCCTCGGGCATCCAGGTGGCCCAAGGGGTCGGCATCCTGGTGTCCAGCTACTACGTGGAGTCCTTCGGCACCGGTCCGGTGATCGTCACGGCCGGCGCGGCCTCCCTGGTCCTCGGCGTCCTCTTGGCGGTCCTGTGGTCCCGCCGGTCCGCTGAGGTCATCGCCCGTATGGAGGAGACCGAGTCGGAGAAGGCGGCCTAGACCGCCCGGCCGGCCCTCTCCGACCTCACGGTCTCACGGGTCGGGGTCAGCACTCCGTACCCCCGTGGTCACCACGGGGCTCGCAGGCCTCTTCGGCCTCGTGCTCCTCGCACTGGACGCGCGCGTCCCGACGTCGCCAGTCGGGGTGTGCCCTCAAGCTCCACATCATCGATCACTCGGCTTTCCCTGGAAGTTACGGATGATCTGCTCCAGCAGAGAACGGCGCTCGCTCTCGGCCGGCATCAGCAGCCAGGCCACGATATAGACGAACACACCACTGAAGCCCAGCAGGGTGAAGACCGCGAAGAGGACACGGATCAGGGTGGAGTCGATGCCGGTGTAGGCGGCGATACCGCCGCAGACACCGGTCAGGAAACGGTCGGAATCACTGCGCTGGAGTCGTTTGCTCCCGAAGTTCTCGCTCATGGTTCCAGCCTGCCCGTTCGGTGCGACGTTTCCCATCGGGGACAGCCCTGGGCCGCCCCTGACTTCCACCCCCCGGCCCTTCCGGGGGAGGGTCCTCGGCGGGGCCGAACCCCGCGTGAGGTGTGACGGATGGGGCTGGTGTGACGTTCCGGAGATCTGGACCACACATGTCGGCGAAGGCCTCGATCAGGGGCGCTCGTCGCGCCCGAAGGCCTCTCCCAGGGAGCGGAAGGCGTGCCGCAGAAGGGTACGGGCCGCCTCGATATCCGGATCGTCCCCGTAGGGGACACGCTTCATGGTGTGCCGGATGACGGACATCGCGGAGGCGGCGATCAGCGAGGAGCGGATGTCGTCGGCGGGGGTGCCGGAACGTTCCGCGATGGCGGCGGCCAGTTCCTGTTCGGCCCGATGCAGTCGGGCGAGGAAACCGGGCAGAAGCTGGGGTTCGCGGTCCAGGAGCTCCTTGCGTCGGGCGGCCTCGGCCTGGTGCGTGGCGAGGTCTCCGGAGCCCAGGAGGGAGTCGATGAGCAGGTCGATGAGGTCTTCGACGAAGTCGCCGGTGGGCCCGCCCTCGACGAACACCTCGCGTTCGTGTTCACCGGGTGTGAAGGGTCCGTCCCCGAGGAGGGCCTCCTCCTTGGTGGCGAAGTAGTTGAAGAAGGTGCGCGCGGAGACCTCGGCCGCGGCGGCGATCTCCTCCACGGTCACGTTCTCGAGTCCGCGCTCCAGGGTGAGCCGAACCGCGGCGCCCTGGAGTGCACGCCTCGTGGCCTGCTTCTTTCTCTCTCGCAGCCCCATCGGTCCTCCCCAGTACACGACCAATAATTTCAGACCGTGCAAACATTCTCAATGTGTATTTTTTCACCCAACGCACGCGGGTCCGGCCCTTACGGACCGGACCCGCGTGCGGAGCGTGCCCTTGGGGGCACGCGTTGCTAGAAAGTACACGACGGCGGTGACACGGGGTAAGTGTCGAAGGCCCCGCGTGAACGCCCGTCGGCACCGGACCCATGGGGGATCCGGGCTACGCTCCCCCGTTCCGGGCTCCTCGGACGATGCCCTCGACGAGCTCCAGCGCCCGGTCCACCCTCTGCGGGGTGACGAAGTAGTGCGGCGAGGCCCGGACGATCTCCGTCAGGCCGCGCCGTTCCATATCGATCCGTGTCGACGCCTCTCGGCTCACCGTCACGGTCACGTCGGCGCGCGCCAGGGCGGCCACGACCTCGGGCGCCGGCACGCCCTCCACGTCGAACGTGACGATCCCCGAGTGTCGGGCCCCCAGGTCGTGCACTCTCACACCCTCGATCCGGGCGAGCCCCTCGCGCAGCCGGCCGCTGATGCCCCGGACCGCCTCACGGATCTCCGGGACGCCGAGTTCCAGGGCGTACCGCGCCGCCTCGATGAGCCCGAGCCGGTCCGCGATGCTCGATTCCCAGAGCTCGAACACCTTGGCGTCGTCGCGGGCCCGTGTCCGGTCCGGAGCGGTCCACTCCCCGCCGTGGTGGTCGATCTCGTCCAGGATCAGATCGTCCAGGATGGAGCGGCGCGCGTACAGGAAACCCGTCCCGCGCGGGCCGCGCAGCCATTTGCGTCCCGTCCCGGCGATGAAGTCGGCCCCGGTCTCGTCGGCTCGGCACGAGATCTGGCCCACGGACTGGCATCCGTCCAGGAGGACGAGGGCCCCCACGTCGTGGGCGGCGTCCACCACCTCGCGTACCGGGTTCAGCAGGCCGCCGTTGGTGGGGGCGTGCACGAGGGAGACGAACCTGACCCGCTCGTCCAGGAGTTCGCGCAGCGCGGTCGGGGAGACTTCTCCGGAGGGGTCGGAGGGAACGACCTCGACGCTCGCCCCGACCGCCTCGGCCCGACGCAGCATGGCGACGGCGTTGCCTCCGTATTCGACCTCGGTGATCAGGATCCGGTCGTTCTCCTTCAGGGGGATCGACCGGAAGGCCGCGAACCACGACCGCGTGGCGCTGTCGGTGAAGGCGATCTCCTCGGGGGCGCATCCGAGCAGTTCGGCGAAGACGGAGTAGCCCGCCTCCAGGTCCTCCTCCCGTTCCGCCGCCGCGCGGTAGCCGCCGATCTCCGTCTCCCTGCGCAGATGGTCGACGACGGTGTCGGCCACGCGCGCGGGCGCCAGGGAGGAGCCCGCGCTGTCCAGGAAGACCTGGCCGTTCCGGCAGCCGGGGGTGTCGAGTGCGGTCGTCTCCGGGTCGATCGTCATGTGCTCCACCGTTCCTCGTTCACCGGGGGGTCGCGCGCCCTCCCAGAGGGGGTGGAACGAGAGGGGCGCCGGGATCCTTGTTCCCTCGCACACCCCTCCCACACCCGGCCCGGGCCCGGCTCAGCCTCGGGAGGCCCGCTCCCCACGGGCCTCGCGCACCCGCACCAGTTGGGCCAGGAGGGCCAGCACCGGCAGTTCCAGGAGCGGCCCCACGACCAGGGCGACCGCGATCAGCGGCCGGTCGGGGAAGGCCGCCACCGCGATGGCCAGCGCGATCGGCGAGTTGCGCGCGGTGACCGTCATGGTCAGTGTCACCCGCTGTGCCGCGGGCAGTTTCAGGAGGCGGGAGAGCCCGGTCGCGATCAGGGGCAGCAGGACGAAGAAGATCAGCAGGGGCGGCACCAGGACCAGGAGGTCCGCGGCGTGGTCGAGCACGACCCGGGCCTGCCAGGCGAACATCGCGAACACGGCCGCGTACAGCAGGGGGAGCACGAGGGTTCCGGCCGGGGAGAGGATCCGGCGCTCCCGCCAGTCGGCCCCCTTCCAGCGCTGCGACGCCCAGCGCAGCAGCATCGCCAGGGCCAGCGGCACCACGAGTACCAGGAGCACCGACTCGGCCAGCGTGCCCACGTCGACCATCGCGGCCCGTCCGCCCAGCAGCAGCACGTACACCGGCAGCAGGAGGAGCTGAAGGACGAGGTTGACCGGTAGCAGGGCGGCCGCGATACCGGTGTGACCGCGCGCCATGGCGGTGAAGACCAGATACCAGTCCGTACAGGGGGTCACCAACAGCAGCAGGAGTCCGATGCGCAGGTCGGGTTCGCCGCCCAGCAGTCCGGCGCCCAGCGCCCAGGCCAGGGCCGGGGTGAGGACGAAGTTCAACACCAGACTGACGACCACCAGGGTCCTGGCGTTACGGACCTCGCCCACGTGGGCGGCGTCCATCTGCACGAAGACACAGGCGAGCATGGCCAGCAGGGCGGGCAGCACCACGTGTTCGGCGGCCGGGCCGATGGGCAGGAGCAGGCCCGCCCCCAGACCGGCGAGGGCCGCCAGGGCCACGAAGAGGCTCTGGAGGCGTTCGGCCAACGACATGGGTTCAGTTCTCCTTGAGGGGGACCGGCCCTGTCCACGGTAGACCTTCGAGTCGACTCGAAGGGTCGCCCCGGTCCCCGGGCCCGGGTCAGAGACCGCCGGCGCCGCTCGGGGCCGTTCGAAGAGGACAGCCCTCCCAGAGAAGGCGGCACATGAGGGCGGCGCCCGCCATCACCGCCGCGACCACGGCCAGGGCGAGGCCGATCACGCCCGGAAGTTCCTGGACGAGGACGAACAGGCCCATCACCAGGACGAAGACGCCGAACCCCTTCCTCAGGGCGGCCTCGGGCACGCGGGAGGTCAGCCGTGCGCCCAGGAGCGCGCCGACGACGGCCGCGGCGGTGATCGCCAGCATCGGCCCCCAGTCCGGGGTCACCGTCGTGAGGTAGCCGGCCAGTCCGGCGAAGGACTTCATGGAGATCACGAGCAGGGAGGTCCCGACCGCCACCGGCATGGACAGTCCGCCGAGGAGTGCCAGGGCGGGCACCACGAGGAACCCTCCTCCGGCTCCGACCAGACCGGTGACCACCCCGACGACCACGCCGTCGAGAACGATCCTCCGCAGCGGGAGTCTCCGCTCGGCACCGTCACCGGTGGACGTGGAGGCGCCTCTTCTGCCTCGGAGCATCGCGGCCGCGGTCGCCACCATCATGAGAGCGAAGGCGACCATCAGCAGGGTTCCGGGAAGGTGCCCGCCGACCAGCCCGCCGAGGAAGGCGCCGACCATGCCCGCGGCGCCGAAGACCGCTCCGGTGCGCCACTGGACGTTCCCGCGGCGCGCGTGGGCGACCATGCTGGTCAGCGAGGTGACCCCGACGACGAACAGCGAGGCGGCGATGGCCTCCTGTGGGGCCATGCCCGCGACGTAGGTCAGCAGGGGGACCATCAGGATGGAGCCGCCTCCCCCGAGCAGCCCGAGGGCCAGGCCGACCACCACGGCGAGGCCGATCACGACGATCATGTACATCCGTCTCTCACTCTCTCTGTGACGTGGAACCGCGCGGACGGCCGGAGGACGACGGTCGTCGGGGCGGCGGGGCGGGGCCCGTCCTCGTGGCGGTCATGCCGACGGGGGCGGGCCCCACCGTTCGCGAACGGTCAGCGGTTCAGGAGCCAGGCCGGGTAGCCGCCTTCGAGTTCGACCACGTCGTGGCCGGCGCGGCGCAGGGCCGCGGCCGCCACCGAGCTGCGCAGACCGGACTGGCAGTAGCTCACGATCGGCCCTTCGGGCAGGGTGTCGCGGTGCCACAGGACTCGGCCCGCGCTGAGCTGTCGCGATCCGGGGATGTGGCCGGACGCGTGCTCGCCCTTGTTGCGCACGTCCAGGACGAGGGCCGACTCGAAGCCCTCCAGCTCCTCGGCGGTGATGACGCTCGGCACGGTCTCGGGCAGCCCGGTCAGACCGGTGGTGTAGCCGGCGACCTCGTCGATACCGACCCTCATCAGGTGGTCGCGGAACCGGTGGGCGGTCTCCTGGTCGGACGCCAGCAGGACGAGGGGACGCGATTCGGTCTCCGGGTCGTAGGCCCAGGCCCCGAAGGTGGCCGCCTTGTCCGGGCCGGGGATGTGCAGCGCGCCGGCCACGGTGCCCCGGTGCACCTCGGTGTGCGGACGGGTGTCGACGAAGACGATCTCCTCGGCGTCCAGTGAGGCGCCGACCTCCTCGGTGGAGAGTTCGGGGAGCGGCGTCGACCGGCCCAGGATCCGCGGCCCCTCCTTGTTCTGCCGCTTCATCCGGGCGAAGTAGGCGTGGGCGTCCGGCTGTCCGCCGAGCAACTCCTCGACGAACCCCCGCTCGTCGTTCTCTCGCAGGTAGGGGGCCCACCAGGCGTTGAGGCGTTCGTATCCGACCGTGGTGGAGGGGAGGGCGCCGAGCGCCTTCCCACACGCGCTTCCGGCGCCGTGCCCGGGGTGGATCTGGACGTGGTCGGGCAAGGCCAGGAGGACGTCGCGCAGCCCCGCGAACAGCAGGCGCGCGCCCTCGAAGCGGGTGTCCACCTCCCCGGCCGCCTCGTCGAGCAGGTCGGGGCGGCCCACGTCACCGGCGAACACGAAGTCGCCGGAGAGCAGGTAGCCGGGGTCGTCGCTGAACGCCCCGTCGGTGATGAGGAACGACAGGTGTTCGGGGGTGTGCCCCGGGGTGTGCACCGCGCGCACCGTGACGTTGCCGATCTCGATGGTGTCCCCGTCGTACAGGCGCTCGGCGGCGAAGCCGTACTGCCAGTCCTTTCCGCCCTCGCCGGAGACGTGGATCCGGGCTCCGGTGGCCTCGGCGAGCTCTCGGGTGCCCGAGAGGTAGTCGGCGTGGATGTGGGTCTCGGTCACGTGGGTGATGCGCATGCCGTGTCGTTCCGCGAGGGCGAGGTACTCGTCGACGTCGCGGCGGGCGTCGACCACGATGGCCTCCCCTCGTGCCTGGCAGCCGATGAGGTAACCGGCCTGGGCGAGGTCCTCGTCATAGACGCGTTCCAACAACATGGCGTCTCCTTCCGGGTGGGGTGTTCTCTTCGATCCGATGGATACTCCGGGGAGTATCCGAACGTCGTGGTGCGGTGTCGGTCGCGAGCCCGGTGGGGCCCGCTAACCCACGGTCAGCGTCGGCCGCCGATGCGGGCGAGGGAGTCCTCGATGTCGACGTGGTTCTTCGGCTGGTTGTAGGGCAGGCGCGTCAGGGCCATGCCCATGGCGCAGGTGTCGGTCACCGCCGCGAAGGTCAGCCCGGCTCCGACGAACCCGGCGATGGCGACGGCCGGGGTCCACCACAGGGAGGCCACCGCCGAGACGAGGACGATGCTTCCGGCCACGAGCCGGACCTGCCGCTCCAGGGCCCATCTGCTGCGCCCCTTGACGACGGCGCCGCCCTGGGACTCCCAGGCGTTCATGCCGCCGTCCAGGACCACCGTGTCGCTCAGGCCGGCGGCGGCCAGGCTGTCCTGGCAACCGCGCGCCCTCTGCCCGGACTGGCAGACGAGGACGAGTCGGCCGCCGGCGTCGGCCACGATCCGCTCCAGGTGCCGGTCGACCCGCTGGGACGGCAGGTTGATCGCCCCGGGGATGTGCGAGCTCTCGTACTCGGCCGGGGTGCGCACGTCCACCACGAGGGTGTTCGGGTCGGACTCGAACAGGGTGCGGACGGCGTGGACGCCGATGGTGCGATCGGACATGGGTTCTCCTTCGTCAGGGTGGTCGGATACACCGGGGAGTATCCGTGGGTCGGGGTTCGGCGCCTCGCGCAAGGAAGAAAGGCCCGGACCCGCTTTTTCTTGGGTGGACCCCCTCGGCCCGTGTCACGGGATCGGGTCGTCGGCGACATTCTCGCGCCGCAGATCCTCCCATACACCGGGGGGTATCCTGGTCTCACACGTGACCGACGATGATCGGCTCACGCTCGCCCCTCGACCGGATCAGGCCAGGGACAGGAACAGCTTCTCCAGCTCGGCCTCGGTCAGCTCCGGCTCCTCGCCCCGCTCGCGCGCGGCGTTGCAGTGGCGCATACCGCCGGCGACGATCTTGAAACCGGCCCGGTCCAGGGCCCGGGAGACGGCGGCGAGCTGCTGGAGCACCTCGGCGCAGTCCTCGCCCTCCTCGATCATCGAGATCACACCGGAAAGCTGCCCTTGGGCCCGCTTCAATCGGGTCAGGGCGTCGCCCACCATCTCAGGCTTCATCTGGGTCCCTCCTCGCTCACGGAACACAACATACCCCCGGGTGTATATCTTCGCCAGTGATCGACCGCACACCGACGACGTCGCGCACCCCTCCCCCATCACACGAGACCCGTAGGGAACGGGGTTCCGCGCGGTTCCGAGGAGGATGGGAGGCCCGGGGTTCGTGACCACCCTCATATCGAGGGCGATCGTACCGGCCCGCGGGTCCGGCTCAACCGGAACGGCGTGAGAAGACCTCCCCCGCCAGGATGCGACGCAGTGCCGCCGCGCAGTAGTCGACCATGTCCACCGGGGGCTCGTCCGGCGACCACCAGCGGATCTCATCGTGCTTGTGCGGCTCCCGGTTACGGGGGACACCGGTCCATTCATGGCACAGGAAGAAGAAGTGGACCCACCCCCGCGGCCCTCGCCCGTCGTGGACGACGTGGACGAACCGCAGGTCGTCGGCGCTCACCCCGATGCCGAGCTCCTCCGCGCTCTCGCGCAGGGCGGCGGTCACGACGTCCTCCCCCGGATCCACCTTCCCCGCCACCCCGGCGTGCCACAGCCCCGGGGCGTACGGCAGGTCGGGGCCGCGCCGGGTCAGCAGGATCCGCCCCTCGCGGACCGGGAACACCTGCACGCTCAGCGCCGCCTCCCCGGAGAGGCGGGCCTCGCCTCCGCTTTCGTTCATGGGGCCATCATGAACGCCCCCGACGACGGAACGGTCGATGGGACCCACGCCCCTCCCCTTCGGGGACGGCCCGAGACGCGACCGCCCCCGATCAGGTCGCCAATCCGTGCCGGTAGGCGTAGACCACGGCCTGTACCCGGTCGCGCAGCCCCAGTTTGGTCAGGATGCGCGAGACGAACGTCTTCACGGTCTCCTGGCTGATGAACAGGCTCCGGGCGATCTCCCCGTTGGACTGCCCGTCGGAGATCAGGCGCAGGACCTCCAGTTCACGGGGGGTCAGCGGAAGGTCGTCGGGGATGGTGTCCCGGGTGGGCCGGATCCGGGCGGCGTACTTGCCGACCAACTGCCGAGTGACCTCGGGGTCCAGCAGGGCCGACCCCGTGAACACCGTACGGATGCCGTGCAGAAGCCGATCCGGGGGCGCGTCCTTGAGCAGGAACCCGCCGGCGCCCGCGCGCAACGCCTCATAGACGTACTCGTCGAGGTTGAACGTGGTCACCACGAGGACCTTGATCGGATGGTCGACCTCGGAACCGGCCAGGCGCCGGGTGGCCTCGATACCGTCGAGGACCGGCATACGCACGTCCATCACGACGACGTCGGGGCGCAGACGTTCGGCGAGCTCGACCGCGCTCTCGCCGTCGCCGCACTCGCCCACGACCTCCATGTCGGGTTGGGCGCCGATGATGGTGACCAGGCCGGTGCGGATCAGTACCTGGTCGTCGCAGACCAGGACGCGGATCGGAGCGCTCACTCTCCCTCACCCGCCGAGACCCCGGCCGGGATACGGGCGCTCACGGTGAAGCCGCCGTCCTCGCGCGGGCCCGCGGTGAGGTCGCCGCCCAGGACCTCGACGCGTTCGCGTAGACCGATCAGGCCCCGCCCGCTCCCTGCGGGCACGACGCCGGAACGGCCCACTCCATCGGTGCCGACGTTCACGGTGATCTCCTCCGGGCGGTGATGGACACGGACCGTCGTGCGGCTTCCGTGCGCGTGTTTGAGGGCGTTGGTCAGGGATTCCTGCACGACACGGTGGGCGACGAGGTCGGCGCTGCCGCGCGAGGCGGCCGGGGTGCCCTCCTCGGTGAACTCCACCGGCTGGCCGGCCTTGCGGGCCTGTTCCACCACGGCGAGCAGACCCTCGTCGTCCTCGGGAGCGGGGGTGGTGTGGTCGGGGTTGAGCACGTCGAGGAGGTGGCGCAGATCGGAGATGGCCCGCCGTCCGGTGTCGGTGACGGAGGCGAGAGTCTCGTCGAGTCTGTCGGGGGCCGCGGTCAGATAGCGCGCCGATTCGGCCTGGACCACCATCGCGGTCACGTGGTGGGTCACCACGTCGTGGAGTTCGCGGGCGATACGGGTGCGTTCGGCGGTACGGGTGGCCTCGGCGAGCAGGCGTCGACGTTCGGCCTCGGCGATGCGGGTGGAGCGCAGCCACGAGCCGATCCCCCAGGCGAGCGTCAACGCCAGGAAGAACACGACGTACTCGGGCAGGGTCTCGCCCTCGCCGACCCGGTGCAACGCGACCGACAGCAGGACGTAGAAGACCGAGGCCGCCACCACGGCGGTACGTCGGTACACGTGGAGGTGGGCTCCGACGCTCACCAGCGCGATGGGCAGCGCGGTGCCCGCGAACAGGTGGTAGCCGGACAGCTGGTCGAGGGCGAAACCGATCGACACCAGCGCCAGGCACACCGCCGGCCATTTCCTACGCACCGCCAAGGGCAGGCACTGGAGGGCGGCGGCGAGGAGGCCCAGGGAATCGAAGGGGCGCTCGGCCACTCCCCCGAACTGGGTGCCGTGGCCGTGGAGCGAGGGGATGAGGGAGAAGGCGAGGAGCAGCAGACCCAGGGGGAGGTCGCGCACGGTGACGTCGAGTCGCCGCCAGAGTCTTTGGAGCCGCCGGAGTCTGGTCACCGGGGCAGTGTAGTGGCGCTGTCCGCACCCCTGGAGCGCCTGTGAGCGAGGATCTCCGGCCGCCGTGGCATCGGATTCCGTGCCCGGAGGGAGGCCATTCGAGAGGAGGGGAACGTCGACGCAGGTGGGGCCGTCGCCGAAGGGCGACCCGGGCTTGTCCCCCATGAGAGCCACACGCGAGTGTCCACTCTGTGGTGACGACCCCGGATCGCGGAATCCGTAACGTTCTTCTCGGTCGCGGCACACCGGCCGCGGAGCGGGACACTCCCCCCGCACCGCCCGGAGCGCGCCCCCGCTCGCCACCCCCGATCCCCTTACCGGAGGCCCTCATGACCCGCACCACTCGGACCACCGCTCTGACCGCCCTGCTCTCCGCCGTGGCCGTCACTAGCCTCACCGGATGCTCGATCGCGTCCGAGGTCCGGGACGGGCTCGGCGAGGTCCGGACCGACCTGGAGTCCGCCGCCGAGGAGGTCATGACCGAGGGACAGCTGTTCACCGGCACCAAGATGCTGGAGGTCGAGGGCGGTTCCGTGAACGTCTCCTGCTCCGGCGCCCCGGTCCAGGACCGGCCGGTGATCGTCCTGATGGCCGGCATGGGCGACGGGCTGGACACCCTCGCCGACATCCAGGAGACCCTGAGCGAGCAGGACCGGGTCTGCTCCTACGACCGCTTCGGCGAGGGTGAGAGCGATCAGCCGACCGGTCCGCAGACCATCGACGACGGCAAGGCGACGCTGCGCGCGGTCCTCGACGACATCGCCGGCGACCAGGAGGTCGTGCTCGCGGGTCACTCGCTGGGCGGGCTGATCGCCGCCCGCTACGCCCCCGACGACCAGGACCGGGTGAAGGGGCTGGTGCTGTTGGACGCCACCTCCCCGACGATGATCGACGACATCACCAGGGTCATCCCCGAGTCCGCCACCGGTGAGGGCGCCGAGGTACGGGCGCAGAACCTCGCGATCTTCCAGGGCGAGAACCCGGAGAACATCACCATCGAGAGCGACCCGGAGGTGCGTTCGGCCGGGGACATCCCGGTGGAGATCGTCCGGCACGGTGTCCGGTACCTGGGCGAGATCGCCGAGTACGGCGACGACCTGGAGCGCGTGTGGACCGAGGGCCAGGAGAAATGGCTGGAGGTCTCCACCGCCGGCCGGCTCTCCGTCGCCGAGGAGAGCGGCCACTACATCCACGTCGACCAGCCCGAGGTCGCCCTCGACGCCATCCGCACCGTCACCGACCAGGCCGCCGGGTAGACCAGACCGCCGGCTAAGGGACCGGCGGGTCTGTGAACGGCGTCGCCCGCGAACACGGGCGGCGCCGTTCGTCATGTCCGGGATCGGAACCGTGACTCCTACGAGCGCCTCGCGCACCCTGAGCGACGAAAAGGACGGAATACATATCGTTTCGACGCGAGGTGGAACCAGAACGCCCCGGTCGGAGTCCATGACCTCGGTATAGCGACGAACATCGGGAGTTCACGATGCGGCAGATCCACCGTCAGGGAATCATCACCGGAGCGATCCTCGGAGCTCTGCCTCTGCTCCTGACCACCGGTTGCTCGTTCGAGTTCAGCCTGGGCGGCCCCTCCGCGGTGGACGCCGCGGAGGTCGCCGAACGGTCCAGCGAGATGTTGGAAGAGCAGATCGGTCAGGCCCCGGACGACCTCACCTGTGGCGAGGACCTGCCGGCGGAGGTGGGCGCGGAGATCCGCTGCGAGCTCACTCACGGTGGGGAGAGCCTCGGCGTGACCGTTACGACGACCGAGGTCGACGGGAACGACGTGCGGTGGGACGTCGTGGTCGACGACCTCCCGGCCGAGGAGGAGACGGCGGCCGCCGGGAGCGATGGCCGGGTCCCCGCGAGCGAGGTGGCGCGCGTGTCGGCCGAACAGTTGGCGGCCGTGGTCGGGCAGGAGCCCGAGGAGCTCACCTGTTCCGAGGGGCTTCCGGCCGAGGTGGGCGCGGAGATCCGCTGCAACCTCGTGGACGGCGGTATGAACTACGGCGTCACCGTCACGACGACCGCGGTGAACGGGACCGATGTCGAGTGGGACGTCAAGGTCGACGACGCCCCGCTGTAACCCCCGGCGAGGCCCCCGTACACGTCGGGTGCCGTGGGCGACGTCGCCCACGGCACCCGAGGATGCTAGGGAGTGTTTTCGTGGATGCTTTCGCAGGCACCGGCGGAGCCGGTCCTCAGCGAGCGGCCGCCGGGCGATCTCTCACCGGACGACGAGCGAAGCCGCCCCTACTGTGCCCCGCTACGCGAGCTCCGCAGGGTCGCACAGCGGGGGCCCGCCCGGGTTCGGCTGTCCTCGTCCGTGCTTGCTTTGAACGGGCGGCGCCGCGAGAGGAAGCCCGGCACCGCGTGAAACACCACGCGCGTCAGCGCGACCGGTGAAGGGTGGTGGCGGGTGACGTGGAGTTCGGGCTGCGCCGTAGGCGTCCGTTGAGGGTGGTGGCGGGTGACGGGTGGGCGGAATGATCCACAAAAGCACGACCTATTCGGGGGTCCCGGTCTGGCCTCGGTAGACGAGGTTGCGCAGACCCGTCACCGCGTAACGGGCGCCACCCCCGTCGGGGGACCGGAGGACGAGGACGTCCGTGCTCGGGTTCACGCGGTCGAGGGGGATGCGGGCCCCGTCCCAGGGGCCGCCGATCACCTCGAACGTGCCCTGGAACCGGTCCTTCGCGCAGAGCAGCACGACGACCAGGAGTTGGACCGCGCCCGCGACGACGAACAGGACGTTCCCGGTCCAGGTCCAGACCATCGTCAGACCCGCCATCGACAGGAGCAGGGCGAAGACCACGACGGCGTGGCCTCTCTGGGAAGCCCCTCCGCTCCCTCGGGCCTCGACGTTCACGACAGGTTCTCCTCTCCGTTGACCATGGGATGTTCGTGCCTCAGTCCGCCCGACCGCGTTCCGGATCGGTCCGGGCGGGCGAGCCCACGTACGGATGGTGCAGGTCGAAGGCGGGGCGCTCGGAACGGATCCTGGGCAGCGTCGTGAAGTTGTGTCGCGGCGGCGGGCACGAGGTGGCCCATTCCAGCGAGCAGCCGTAGCCCCATGGGTCGTCGACCTCCACCTTGGGGGCGTTGCGCACGGTCAGGACGATGTTCCAGATGAAGATGAGCGTCGAGGCGGCGAGCACGAAGGACGAGATCGAGGAGATCCGGTTGAGCTCGGTGAAGCCGTCGGTGGGCAGGTAGTCGGCGTAACGACGCGGGAAACCGGCGACCCCGAGCCAGTGCTGCACCAGGAAGGTGCCGTGGAAGCCCAGGAAGAGCAGCCAGAAGTGGAACTTCCCGAGCTTCTCGTTGAGCATCCTTCCGGTGAATTTGGGCCACCAGAAGTAGAAGCCCGCGAACATCGCGAACACCACGGTGCCGAACACGACGTAGTGGAAGTGGGCCACCACGAAGTAGGTGTCGGTGACGTGGAAGTCCAGCGGGGGCGAGGCGAGGATGACCCCGGTCAGACCACCGAAGAGGAAGGTCGCGAGGAACCCGAGGCTGAAGAGCATCGGCGTCTCGAAGGTGAGCTGGCCGCGCCACATCGTGCCGACCCAGTTGAAGAACTTCACACCGGTCGGGACCGCGATGAGGAAGGACATGAAGGAGAAGAACGGCAGCAGCACGGCACCGGTCGCGAACATGTGGTGCGCCCACACCGTGATCGACAGTCCGGTGATCGCGATGGTGGCGGCCACGAGGCTCTTGTAACCGAAGATCGGCTTGCGGCTGAACACCGGCAGGATCTCGGTGACGATGCCGAAGAACGGCAGGGCGATGATGTACACCTCGGGGTGGCCGAAGAACCAGAACAGGTGCTGCCACAGGATGGCGCCGCCGTGCGCCGGGTCGAAGACGTGGGTGCCGACGATGCGGTCGGCGCCCATGACGATCAGGGCCGCGGTCAGGACCGGGAAGGCCAGCAGTACCAGAACACCCGTGAGCATGGTGTTCCAGGTGAAGATCGGCATGCGGAACATCGTCATACCGGGGGCGCGCATGCACAGACCGGTGGTGATGAAGTTGACCGAACCGAGGATCGTGCCCAGACCGGAGACGATGAGGCCCATGATCCACAGGTCGCCGCCCAGACCCGGGGAGCGGACCGCGTCGGCCAGAGGATGGTAGGCGAACCAGCCGAAGCTGGCGGCGCCGCCCGGGGTGAGGAAGCCTCCGATGGTGATGAGTCCACCGAACAGGAACAGGTAGTAGCTGAACAGGTTCATGCGGGGGAAGGCCACGTCGGGCGCCCCGATCTGCAAGGGCATGATCACGTTCGAGAACCCGATGAAGAGCGGGGTCGCGAACAACAGCAGCATGATCGTGCCGTGCATCGTGAACATCTGGTTGAACAGCTCGTTGGAAACGACCTGATGCCCCGGAGAGAACAGCTCCATGCGCATCACCAGCGCCATCAGGCCACCGATGAGAAAGAACGAGAACGAGGTGATCAGGTACATGTACCCGATGACCTTGTGGTCGGTCGATGTCAGCCATGCGACGATGATCGAACCCTTTTTCCCCACCCCCTCGGGGGCGGAGGTCCGGGTTTCCGTCTCAACCGTCATGAGGATCCTCCTCAGTTCGTACGAAGAGGAGTCCGACCGGGGAGCCGTGAAGAACGGAGCGAGAACCGCGGGGGAGGAAGACGGACATTCTCCCGCCCCTACCCGGGATCGCTCCTCGAGTTGCACGGCCGGACGGCGACTCGACCTCGATATCCGATACCGGCTCGATGGACATTTCGTTCTCGCCGGCGACTCATGAGCGTTCCAGCCACTCGTCGCCTCAACCTAACAAGCGAAGCCACCCGACCTCGGGAAATGAGAGAAACCCGGCGCGCCCTTTTTTCAGAACACGGAGTTTCCCCCATATGCGATAGAGGAACGTCCGATCCCCGTCGACTTGGAATCGGATAATCGAATACCCTATTTCTCGCCATGAAGGCCGTAGTTCCCCATAAGAGCGGACGTCGCTCCGTGTTCTCCCGCCCTTGCACGGGCATGCTGGGACAGGAGGGGCGTTCGAGCCCGCGCGACCTCCGACCGACGGGGCGTCGGAAGGTGCGGGAGACCTCGGGGAGGGGACATGCCCGACGACGACACGCGAACGGGGGGCCGCTGGGGAAGGCCCAGGGTGTGGGTCGTGGTCGTGCTGATGATCGCCGCGTTCCTCGCGGGCGGGGTGGCGTTGACGCTGGGCCCGGCGTGGGAGTGGGTGCTGGCCGCGGCGGTGGTGTTCCTGCTGGGAGGCCTGGTCGCCGTGCCGATGGGTGTCTTCAGGGCCTCGGTCCGCGATGAGGGCGGACGGTCGAACGATCCTCGCGATCTCTGACCCGTCCGCCCTCCTCGTTCCGTCCGGCCTCGGCCCGGCGCATGCCGGGGCCTACCGAGCCTGGTGGCGCCGGGGCAGCGCCCGACCGCGGGCCTGGCGCCCCCCGGGAACGGGGAAGCGGTGGCGCGGGGCCCGACCTCGGCGCGGATCCCGAGGGGCGCCGTCCCCCTTGCCACGGGCACGAAGGGCCTCCAGCGGAGCTCCCGTCATGGGGGTGACCTCGAGATCGATACCGGTGAGCGGGGACACCCGTCCGATGTGGTGACCTCGCTTCGCGGCGTCGGCGTGTTCGTGGGGCATGTTCGCTCCCTGGGTGTCGTGAGGGCGGTCCTGACCGTCGATCGAGGTGACGACGGGGAGGGCGGGGTTTCGCATGCGTCTCCTTGAAGGGGTACTCCCGTGGCCGATCGACCACTATGCTTAAAGTACTACGATCAAAGTACTTCAAACGTAGTGGTTTGTCGAGCCGTCGATCGGATCCTCTCGAAAAGAGGAGAGAGGCCCAGGCCGAAGCCGCCGGAGAGACGAAGAGGACTAGCCCTCGCTCGCGGGACTCCAGGCGAGGACGAGGTCGATCAGCCCGGGGAAGCGGTGCCCGAGGTCGTCGAGGCGGACACGGCTGCGCCGCTCGAGGCCGTATTGGCGCTGGGTGATCACCCCGGCCTCTCGAAGGGCCTTGAAGTGGTGGGTGAGGGTGGACTTCGGGCGATCGAAGCCGAACCAGCCGCACGTCTGGTCGAAGTCCTCGGATTCCCGCAGGAGCCGCTGCACGATCGTCAACCTCAGGGGGTCGGCGAGCACGCCCATGACCCGTTCCAGCCGAATGTTCTCGACCGCGGGTTCGGGCAACCGCTCCGGCAGGTCGTCGGGCTCTCGGTCGAGACGGTACGTCGCTGCGAGGTTCGGCATGCCCCCACGGTACCTCCAGTACGAGTTGGTTCGTACTTGCTCTATAGTTCGAGTTTATTCGTACTAGTACGAGAAATATCGAACTGGGGGAGTTCATGCGGAGGACCGAGACCGAAGGGCGGGGGATCACCTGGTCGATGGCGGCGGCGATGACGGTGACGACCGTGTTCGTACTGTCGAACGCGCCCACCCCGCTGTACGTGTCCTGGCAACGCGAGTGGGGGTTCTCCTCCGGCACGCTGACGATGGTCTTCGCCTGCTACATGGTCGGACTGGTCGGATCCCTGCTCGTCGCGGGTCGACTCGCCGACCGGTACGGACGGCGGGTGGTGCTGATCCCGGCGCTGATCGCCGCCGTGCTCTCCGGACTCCTGTTCCTCCTCGCCCAAGGGGTGGCCTGGCTCCTGGCCGCGCGTCTGCTCGCCGGGATCTCGGTCGGCGGCGCCGTCACCGCCGGGATGGCCGCCGTGGTCGATCTGGCGCCCGAGGGTCGACGTCGGATCGGCGGGCTGATCGCCTCGGCGTCGATGGTGCTCGGCGCCGGCCTCGGCCCGCTCCTGGCCGGGATCACGGCACGGAACTCCGACTCCCCACAGATCTGGGTGTTCACCCTGGTCACCGCCCTCGCCGTCATCGCTCTAGGGGTCGGTCTACTCCTGCCCCTCCCCCACCCCGATCGCTCTCTCCCCTCGGGCGAGGGAGGACCGTGGCGGTGGCCGAGCCCGCCGCGGAACCGACGGCGCGAGCTGGTGTGGGGCGCGGCGACCTTCGCCCCCGGGATCACCGCGACCTCGTTCGTGCTCTCCCTGGGCCCCTCGGTGCTCGCCGGCCCGCTCGGGGTGGGAGATCCGCTGGTGGCCGGGCTGATCGCCTGCGTCATGTTCCTCGTGGCGACGGGCGTCCAGTTCGCGGTCGGACGCCTGTCGACACGCACCCACCTGGCCGTGAGTTCGGTGGCGGCGATCGCCTCGATGGCCCTGCTGGCCGGCGCGGTGACCGTCACCCCGGTGTGGCCCCTCTTCCTGACCTCCGCGCTCCTCGCGGGCGCCGCCCAAGGACTCGGCCAACTGGCCGGTCTGACCTTGATCGCCACCCGCGTCCCCCACGAGCGGCGGGCGGAGTCCAACGCGGCCCTCAACATCGCCGGATACGTGCCCGCGGGGGCGCTGCCCGTGGCGACCGGCCACCTCGCGGACGCCACCGGCCTGGGCGCCGCGGTGGTCGTGTTCGCCGTCGTCCTGGGCGTCTTCGCCGCCCTCGCCCTACCGATCGTGCGGCTGAGCACCGCACGTCACCCGAACCGATCCGAGAAGAGACGACAGAAGGAGCACGAGATGGAGAAGAACGGCGTGGAGCCACCGGAGCCGGGATCGACGCTGGTGATCGTCGCCCACCCCGACCTGGGATCCTCCCGTGTGAACTCGGCGTGGGTCCGCGCGTTGACGGAGGAGGGCGGCACCACCGTCCGTGTTCTCGCCGAGGAACGCGGGGTCGACGGTTTCGACGTTCGGGCCGAGCAGCGGGCACTCGCCGCCCACGAGCGGATCGTCCTCCAGTTCCCCTTCCGCTGGTACGGCGCGCCTCCGATCCTCGCCGAGTGGCTGGAGGTCGCCCTGGAGCGCGGATGGGCGTACGGCCCCGGCGGTCACGCGCTGGAGGGCAAGGAGTTGAGCATCGCGGTGTCCACGTGGTCGCGCGCGGACGACTACACCGTCGACGGCCGCTACCACCGGGTGATGAGCGAGTTGACCTCGCCGTTCGAGACCATCGCGGCCCGGGTGGGCATGCGCTACCGTCCGGGGCACTTCCTCCACGGGGTCGGGGATCTCACCGATGAGCGGTTGGCGGACGCGGCGCGCGACTACGCCCGCTGGTCCGCCGGTCGAGAGGACGGGGCGCTCCGGAAGGTGTGACCCCCGCGGTGTTCGGGAGGGCGGCCCGCCCTCCCGAACCGGCCGTCACCAGGTCATCCGGGCTTCTCCTCCAGGCGCAGGGCGACGCCCAGGGCGAAGAAGGTGGGCGCCCACTGCCCGACGAAGATGCCCCATCGGTCGGCGCGGTCGGTGCCGGCGTCCTCCTTCTTCTTCGACAGGGCCCAGGTCAGGAACGACAGGCCGATACTGGCGGTCCCGGCGGCGTAGGCCATCTCGGAGGTGACGCCCATCTCGGACAGCTTGGCGATCATGGTCTCTCCCTTTGGTCGGGTCTCGGTCCATGCTCACCTGCCCGAGAGCCCGTCAATATAGGCGCGCCTCGGGGTAAAACCTGCCGTGCCCTTCTTCGGGCGGCACCGACGCTCCGGAACCGCGGCCCTCGGGTATGCCCCTCTCGGTCCGACCCTCGGGGCCCGTCAGGGTACGCGCGCCAGGCGTCGCGCCGCCTCCACCACCGAGGCGCGGCGCCTGGCGTGCTCCTCTTCCGTGGGTTCCCCGGTGATCATCCGCGCCACCTGGGGGACCGCCGTCCACCAGCCGGCCAGCGACAGGATCAGGAAGGTGAGGTGGTCGGCGTCGATCGACCTCGTGATCGTTCCGTTCTCCTGGCCCTCGGCGACGGCGACGGCCCTGTGGCCGTAATGCTCGCGGCGTGACTCCTCGTCCGGCACCTCTCCCTCGAAGACCAGGCCCTCCCAGCGGAGGAGTCGGTTCAGTTCGGGGCGTTCGCGGTGGTAGTCGTACACGCGTCCCGCGTAGTCGCCGATCTCCTCCTCGGCGAACGACTCGACCGGAACCGCTCGGGCGACCTCGGCGAGCTCGTCGCGCAGCACGGTGGCGAAGAGGCTTCTCTTGCCGCCGAAGTAGTTGTACACCCGTTCCTTGTTCACGCCGGCGGACTTGGCGATGCGCTCGATGGTCGTGCCATCGGGCCCGAAGCGTGCGAACTCATCGACGGCCGCCTCCTTGATCTTTCGCTTCGTGCCCTCGGTGTCCCAGGCCATGCGGCGGCTCCAGTGTGCGACGAACTTCCAACGCGAGAGTTGTTATCGGTGGATCACGCTACTACGCTCAACTACAACGTTGTAGTTGGAGATTGGAATCGCGATGCCCCCTCAACGGCCTTCCGCTCTCTGCGTCACCATGTTCGACCGTTCGACCAGGAAAGAGGGTGTCAAGACATGACCCGGGTAACGATCCTCGGAGCCACCGGACGATCCGGTTCGGCGGTCCTCGAACTGCTGCCCCCTCACACCCGGATCACCGCGGCTCTTCGAAGGCCGGGTGACCGACCCCGACTTCCGACGACGGAACGGGAGGTCACCGAGGTCGTCGTGGACGTCGAGGACCCGGCGAGTCTGCGACGGGCCGTCGCCGACGCGGACGTCGTGGTCAACGCCGTCCGTATGCGCGGGGACATCGACCCCGCCGCTCTGGTCGAACTGCACGAACGCGTCATCGAGGCCGCGGACCCGCCCTCCAGCCCCGCCCCGTTCATCGTCACCGTCGGCGGCGCGGGATCGCTGCGGCTGCCCGATGGGACACGCTTCTGGCAGAGCCCCGCCTTCCCGGAACGCACCCTGCCGCGAGGGAGGGCGCACGCGAGGCTCCGCGACCACCTGGAGGAGGGGCGCGGTGGTGAGAACTGGGCGTACCTGATCCCACCGCCCGCCTTCGACCCCGACGGGCCTCGCACGAACAACCACCGCGCCTGGCCGGGGACGGCCGACGAGAGCTCCTCCCTCGAACGGTCCATCGGCTACGTGGACTTCGCCGAGGCCGTGTGCACGGCGGTGGAGGAGCGCTGGGCCGGTACCCGGCTGGTGGCCGGACCCGAGACCCGCCGGGTCTGACCCCTGGGCGGAACACGTGTCGAACGTCCGCGCGGAACGATCGAACGGCCGTCTCACGCGAAAAGCGTGTCGTTCCCTCGTTCAGAGGGCGGGTTCGGTCTAGCTTCGTGACGTTGTCGCCACAACACGGCCGTGGGGGAAGGGGGTCCCCGTCTCCGGCGGCCGCCCCCTCTTCCCCACGAACACGAAGCCCGCACGTGGACCTCGGTCCTCACGTGCGGGCTTCGGTACTTCCTCGTCACCGAGAGAGCTGTTCGTTCTCCTCATGGAACATGACCAGGACGTCGTTGGCCTCTCCGGGAAGCCGCTCCGAAGGCTGCAAGGGGGTGGGCACCTGGAGCGGGATGAGCTGCGAGGGCATCGGACGTGTGGAGGGAGCCGAGTGCAGCATGTGCTCGATGTTGTCGGCGTATCCGGCGAAACCCTCGGACTCGTGCCACGGGAAGCCCACACCCTGCGTACTGAGCGGGTCGAACCCCCACCGTGCGATCCTCGCCCGGGACTCCTGCTCCAGGGTCGGGTCGTTCTGGGCGGCCCGCTGCCTGACCTTACGGGCGATGACGAGCCCGATGCACGTGCCGGCGGCCAGCACCAGGGGCACGATCGACGGCGGGGTGTTCTCGACCGGCCTGATGGCCTCGCAGTCGGACTCGTTCATGATGATGTTGTCCGGATCGGCGAGGATGTCCAGGCACTCCTCGTAGGTGATGCTGCCGTGGGCCCTCTCGGAAGAACCTCCACCTGTCGCCTGTACGAGCCCATAGAAGAACAACTGGAAACCGAAGGAGATCGCGCACAGGACGGCCACGGCGAAGGCGACGAACGAGGCGATCCTGAGACCGTTCTGCTTCAAACGGGCCGGGTGGTTCCTGATGCGCTGCTTCTCACCTTCGGGAACCTCGGCCCGCGTCCGCTCGATCGCGTTCGCCCACGCGGTGCTCCAGGTCCGTTCACGGCTCCGCAGGAACGGGAGGAGGGAGACGGCGCGTTCCTGCCATTCGACGAACGCGACGCCTTCCGGTGTCTGCCGCCACATGGAGAACTCGTGCCGGGCGGTCTGCGCGGACACCGCCTGTTGAAGGGCATGCTGTTCCTGCTGAAGCCGGTGCTGCTCGTTCTGGAGGGCGAGCTGCTGCTTCTGTGTCCTCAACTGCCGCGCGCTGTTCATCGCGGTGATGCCGTTGAAGACCATGTTCACGCGGTTGGTGTACGCGATGCCTTTGAGGAGCTGGGTGTTCTGCGCCGCCGACCGGGCCGTGGCCGCGGACGAGTCCTCGATGTTGCTCAAGTGCTCACGCGACCGTTGGGTCTCGTCACCGATACGCCGCAGATGGTCTCTGTTGCTCCGCATGCCGTCATCGGGCCTTTCTACGTGGGGGGTTCAGGTGGCGTCGCCGATGACACAGTGCGGCGAGGGGAAGGGGGTCGGTCGATGAGGATCGTGGCCGAGGGCCGAGGATCAGCGTAGCGAAACGCCCGTTTCCGAGCCATCGCGAACGGACCGCGAACCCCGGGAACGCGAAAACCCCAGGGCGAGAACGCGCTACCGCACTCTGACCTGGGGTTTCTCTGGTAGGCCCCCGGGGGATCGAACCCCGAACCCACGGATTAAAAGTCCGTTGCTCTGCCGATTGAGCTAGAGGCCCATAGCGCATCTGATGTGAACAGGGAAGATGCCACCAGCGCCATATCCTACCGGATGCCGATGCGGCATAGGAGCACAGGACTCCCCCTCTATGAGCGGATATGAGGCGAGGGCTCCGATTTTCTCCCCACCGACCTCTTCAGGCCGAGGAAGCGCCCTCGGCCGGTTCGTGTACGCACAAGGCGCCGAGGCCCACACCCCTCTCCCCAGAGCCCGCGCTGATAGCATCGCGGTCGCTCGTGGCACGCTCGAAAGCCCTACCGGGCCGAGAGTTCGAGGCCCACGCTCACCCCTCTACGCGAAGGCGGCACTCCATGATCAGGGTGGTCCTGGTCGACGACCAGTTCGTCGTCCGGGCGGGTTTCCGGGTGATGTTGGAGATCGCCGAGGACATCGAGGTGGTCGGCGAGTGCGCCGACGGCCCCTCCGCCGTCGAGCTGGTCGAACGGCTTCGCCCCGACGTCGTCTGCATGGACGTGCGCATGCCGGGCGGCGACGGCCTGACCGCGACCCGCGAGATCCTCGCCCGCTCCTCCGGAAAGCCCCCGGCGATCCTCGTGGTCACCACCTTCGACCTCGACGAATACGTCTTCAAGGCCTTGGAGGTCGGCGCGAGCGGGTTCATCCTGAAGGACACCCCGCCCGACGACCTGGTGGAGGCGGTGCGCCGGCTCGCCGACGGCCACGGCCTGGTCGACCACACCGTCACCCGTCGCGTGATCGCCGAGTTCGCCAAACGCAGGTCCATGAACCGCGAGGAGACACAGGCCCATGGCCTGCTCACCGAACGCGAACTCGACATCGTCCGCCTGCTCTCCCGAGGCATGTCCAACGTGGAGATCGCGGAGAGCCTCACCATCGAGCCGAGTACCGTCAAGTCGCACCTGGGACGGGTGATGACCAAGATCGGTGTCCGCGACCGCTTGCAGACCGTCGTCTGGGCGTACCGCAACGGTGTCGCGACGCCGTGACCCTGTCCCCCACGCTTCGGGTGTCTCTCATCTGAGGGGCAGGATGAGCCGGACGCTCCACCCGCCCGTCTCGGTCGGCCCCGTCTCCAGGGTCGCCCCGACCAGGTCGGCCCGTTCCCGCATCCCGATCAGGCCCAGACCGCGGGAGACCTTCGCTTCTTCCTCTCGTTCCACACCGGGATCGTTGTCGACCCGGAGCTCGACCTCCCTCTCCCCTCGGGCCAGCTCCACCCGCACCGGCGCACCCCAGGCGTGGTCGCGCGCGTTGGCCAACGCCTCCTGCGCCACCCGGTAGAACATGACGTCGGCGACCGGCGGCAGCTCCAGGTCGGGTCCGCTCCGCTCCAGGACCACCTCGACGCCCAACTCGCGTTCCGTCTCGACCAGACGGTCGAGCACGGCCACCCCGGGGACGGGCGCGTCGCTCTCACCGGCGGCCTCTCCCCGACCCCCGTCCGGGTACTCTCCGGGATCCCGCAGGGCCCCGACCACCATCCGCAGGTTCTCCAGGGTCTCCTTGCCCTGACGCCGGATCCACCCGAGGGTCGGTGCGAGCGCCGGGGCGTCCCGGTCCGCCAGCTTCTCGGCCGCACCCGCCTGCACCACCATCCCCGAGAGGTGATGCGCGGCGATGTCGTGCAGTTCCCGCGCCATACGCGTGCGTTCGGCCCGGAGGGCGCCGTTCACCCGCTCCCGTTCCCGTTCGACCAGCCGGACCCGCTCCTGATGAACGTAACGCCTCCTCATGGAAACGTCGTTACCGACCAGACCCGCCACCCCGAAGACGAGGGCGGCGGACACCACCTGGGAGAGGCCCGCTATCACCGGGTCCGTCACGAGCGCGGGCGGTGCGAGGGAGGCGAACGGAGGCAGAGCGAACACGGCACCACAGACCCCGAAGACGAGCGCGATCGTCACGAGTACCCGGATGAACCGCTTCAAGGAGAGGGCGGTACCGCAGGTGTAGGCGGCGATGAACGGCGCCGGCCCCTGAAAGGTGGCGTCGGCCGGCAGGAGGAGCGTCATGCCGAGCTGGGCCGCCGCCACGATGGACAGACACAGGAGCGGGACACGCCGACGCAGACACAGGGTCAGGGACTGCACGACGGTCAGGGCGACGAGCACGGCCACGGCGGCCGGAGCGAACGGGGTCTCCTCCGCCCGGGCGAGCACCACCACCGAGTAGAGGAGGGCGATCGAGACCAGCGTGACGAACACGCCCAGAAGCAGGTCACGGCCGAACGCTCCGCTGAAGCCCGCGCGGGTGAGGGCGGCGTCGAACCGCGCCGTCATCCGGGAGGTGGGCGCCAGGGGCGGGCTCTGTGTCTCGGGGAGGGCGGGGGCGTCACGCCTCATCGTTTCCGTCCGGGTGGTGAGTGGGGGTGGGGCCGCGACAGCGAGGGCGGGGCACCCGATCCGAAACCGGTGATGCCCCGCCCAGGCTACTCAGAAGGTCACGCTGCCGGTCACCATCCCGTGCATGGTGGCGATCCAGCCGAGGCCCATCAAAGCCGCCAGGACGAGCACGCTACCGACGCAGCGCTCCAGTCCCTGCTTCCGTCGGATGTCGTCGAAGACCACCATCGCCGCGGAGAGGACCCCGAGCAGTCCCAGACCCTGCACGACCTGGAAGATTCGCAGCGTCCCGAAGGAGATCGGCTGGAAGCTCAGGGCCATCGATAGGGTGACCCCCCAGCCGGCCAGGGCGAGCAGGGAGAGGACCACGGCGACCCGGGTCAGGACACGTGCCCACCGACCGGTCTTATCGCGCTTGGGCCTGGACAGTCGCAGGCGGACGAGGGTGCCGATGGGCCAGGAGAGGACCGTGATCAGCAGGATCAGCACCGAACCGGCCAGGACCGACAGGACCACCGTGCCCGGGGTGTCCTCGTCCGCCGGCAGGAAGGTGAAGGCCGTGGTCCCGATCGCCCTGACCTCGCCGTCGACGACGTCCGCCGCCAACGTCCGGTGCCCGTCGACCTCACGCCACACCCAGGGTTCGACCTCCATGTACTCCGTCGGCCGCCCGGTCTCGGGGCTGGTCAGGACGATCGTCCCGTCCTCCGTGGCGACGATCCGAGCCTCGTCCAGGGCGTAGAGCAGCGAGACGAAGTTGCTGTGGATGGAACGTGAGGGCCGGTAGTTCCCCTCCAGCATCGCGGCGTGCTCCACCGCCGTGGACTCGACCTGACCACCGTCGGCCTGCTCGCCCGGGAAGTAGCGGTCGGCGAACCCCTCGGCCACGGCCAGGCGCAGGCTGTGGCTGGCGAGCCCGGTGTTCCCGCTGCTGTTCAAGGTGATGAAGATACCCGCGTTCTGCTCGGGGTAGATCTGCATCTCGGAGTGGAAGACGTCGGTGTCCCCTCCATGGCTGATGATCCGGTTGCCATTGCGCTCCTCCAGGAAGAAACCGAGCCCCATCTGGCCGCCGCCGGCGACACCGCCGAGACTCTCCTCGTCCAGGGCCGGTTCCCCCATGAGGGCGATCGTCTCGGGTTCCAGCAGGTCGGCGCCCTCGGCGTCCTCCATGTAGACGCGCATGAACTCGGCCATGTCGGTCGCGGACGACGTCAAAGACCCCGCCGGGGCGTCGGAGACGGTCTCGAACCGCTCGACCGGCGGCCCGTCGGCGGTGTCGTAGGCCTGCGAGAGCCGGGGGGCGAGGTCCTCCGGCAGGGGCTGGCGAGCGGTGGAGGAGTCCATCCCGGCCGGGACCAGTACGTTCTCCTCGACGTACTCCTCGAAGGGGACCCCGGCGACGTTCTCGACGATGTATCCGGCGAGGGCGATGCCGTAGTTGGAGTAGGCGGGCGTGGTCCCCGGCTCGTAGACCTGCTCGGGCGGATCGTTCATGACGACCTCGCGCAGATCCACCTCCTCGCCTTCGGAGAGCATCGCGTTGGCGATCCGCTCCTCGAAACCACCCGTGTGCGAGAGCAGGTGGCGCAGGGTGAGGTCCTGGTCGAAGGAGCGCTCCACCTCGAAGTCGAGGTACTCGTCGACGTCGGTGTCCAGGTCGAGTTCACCCTCCTCGACCAGCCGCATGACGGCGGTCGCGGTGAAGACCTTGGAGATCGATGCGATCCGGAAGAGCGTCTCCTCCGGGTCGACGGGCGTACCGGCCTCGAGGTCGGAGTACCCATAGCCGCGGGCGGTGAGCAACTCGCCGTCCGCGACGACGCTCACGGACGCCCCCGCGATCCGTGTCTCGTTCAGTTGGGCGGGCAGGAGCCCGTCGAGCCAGGCGTCGACGTCCTCCTTGGTGAGGGTCGCGTCGGCGCTCTCGGGATAGGCGACCCTCGGCGCGGGGGCGGGGCCGGTCTCCGAGGCCCCGGCGCAACCGGTCATGACGATCGCGGTGATCCCGGCGGCGACGAGCGCCATGAGGCGGTGGGGAAGCCTCCGGGACGCTCGTCCATCGGGGGGCGGACTGGTCGCGAACACGTACTGCTCCTGAGGATCGAGGTCTCGGGGCGAGGGGGTGGACCTCGCCCGCGGTGGGTGATCCCAGCATCGTGAAGACCGGTACGTCGGGTCTTCTGCCGTGAGTCGGCACTTGGTCTACGACCTTTGGGGGACCCCGATCCCCCACGTGTCGGTGTTCTCGGGCTTCTCGGGCCTTCGACCAGCGGTTCTGCCGCGCTTACCGGAAGCATCTCCGAACACCGCCTACCCTCGGTCTTCGGGGGAGGGGTGGTGATCCGTCCCGTGATGCCGATTACAATACCGGTATAGTTATTGGAGCACGAGAGGGCGCCGCATGATCGAGATCCTGAAACCCGAAGACGTGGAACGCGCGCGGAAGACCGGCGCCCTGGTCGCCGAGATCCTCCAGACCATGAGGACCCGCGCCACCGTCGGCACCAACCTCCTGGACATCGACCGCTGGACCAAGGAGATGATCGAGGAGGCCGGGGCCGAGTCCTGCTACGTCGACTACGCGCCCTCCTTCGGTGAGGGCCCCTTCGGTCACTACATCTGCACCGGCGTCAACGACGCCGTTCTCCACGGGCGCCCCCACGACTACACGCTCGCCGACGGCGACCTGCTCTCCCTCGACCTGGCCGTCCTGCTCGACGGGATCGCCGCCGACTCCGCCATCAGCTTCATCGTCGGCGAGACGCACTCCCCCGAAGACGTCGCGCTGATCGAGGTCACCCAGCGCGCCTTGGAGGCCGGGATCGCCGCCGCCCGCCCCGGGGCCCGCACCGGCGACATCTCCCACGCCATCGGCACCGTCCTGCGCAAAGCCGGCTACCCGATCAACTCCGAGTTCGGCGGCCACGGCATCGGCTCGACCATGCACCAGGACCCGCACGTGGCCAACACCGGCAAGCGCGGCCGCGGCTACAAGCTGCGCCCCGGACTGCTGCTCGCCCTGGAGCCCTGGGTCATGCGGGACACCGCCCGGCTCGTCACCGACTCCGACGGCTGGACGCTGCGCAGCGCCACCGGCTGCCGCACCGCGCACAGCGAGCACACGGTCGCCATCACCGAGGACGGCGCCGAGATCCTCACCCTGCCGAAGAAGGCCTGAGCCCACGGCTCGACCCCGCGCGCACGCACGACGCCCCCGCTCACCGGTGAGCGGGGGCGTCGTGCGTTCTCCCCTGCCCTCGAAGGGCGAGGACCAGGGGTCATGCGGGATACGCATCAGGCCTTGACGGCCTTCTTTCCGGCGGTCCGCGTGATGGCGTAGTGCAGGGCACCGCCGAGCAGCGCCCCGAAGATCCACACGAAACCGGACCACTCCGCCAGCGCGGGCAGCCACACCGCCGTGACGGAGAAGACCGAGGCCAGACAGAACGCGAACAACGCTCGCAGGTTCCAGCCCTTGGTGTAGTGGTACTCGCCGTCGGGCGACGCCGAGTAGAGGTCGTTCAGGTTCAACCGTCCCCGCCGCAGCAGGTAGTGGTCGGCGACGATGATCCCGTACAGCGGAGCCAGCACCGCCCCGAGGGTGTCGACGAAGGCGGCGATGCCGATCCCGTCGATGAAGGCCACCCACAGTCCGCCGATGGCGAAGCCGACCGCACCGGTGATGAGCCCGCCGGTCCTGGCGCTGATCTTGGCCGGCCACAGGTTGGCCAGCCCGTAGGCGGGCGGGATGAAGTTGGCGACCAGGTTGATGCCGACGGTGGCGATGAGGAAGGTCAGCGCCGCGACGACCGTCAGCCAGATGTTGTCGACGCGTTCGACGATGTCGGCCGGGTTGGTCAACGCCTCCCCGTAGAGCACCGAGGAGCCGGCGGTGATGATCAGGGTGAGGAAGGAGAACACGGCCAGGCTGACCGGCAGCCCCCACAGGTTGCCGCGCCGCATCGCCTTCTCGGATCTCACGAACCGGGAGAAGTCCCCGTAGTTGACGACCACGGCGGCGAAGTAGGCGACCATCGTGCCGACCACGGCCGAGAACGCGGCGAGCGTTCCGCCCGGGTAGTCCCCGTCGCCGGCGAACACGGTGCCCAGCGCGGAGAACAGCTCTCCGCCGGCCATGTACCAGATGACCCCGGCCAGGGCGATCATGACGACGTACACCGCGGGCCCGGCCCAGTTCAGGAAGGTGCCGATCCAGGCCATCCCCTTGGTGAACAGCGCCACCTGGAGCACGGCGACGATCACGTAGGAGATCCACCCGACCGCCGACAGACCGAGGAAGGTCCCCTCCGGTCCGGGGCCGAAGAGCGCCGTGATCAGCAGCGCCACCGCCGTGGAGGCGAAGTAGGTCTGCGCGCCGTACCAGAAGGTGGCGGTGATCCCTCGGATCAGCGTCGGGAACTGGGTGCCGTGCACGCCCATACTGGCGCGGGCCATGACCGCGTACGGGATCCCGTATCGGACGCTGGGTCGCCCGACGAGGTCGCACAGGAACATGACGATCACACCGGCGAGGATGATCCCGCCGAAGACCGCCCAGCCGTTCAGCCCGTAGGCGATGAACAGGGTCGCGGCGAGGGTGTAGCCGAACAGGCTCTGGATGTCGTTCGTCCACACGTTGAAGATCTCGAACGTGCCCCAGGACCTCTTCTTCCGGGGCAGCGGCGCGAGGTCGTCGTTGTACAGGCCCGGATCCGGGTCGTGGACGGTCAGGTCCGGTCCGGCGGCGGAGCCCGTGGGCTCTCCGCGCGCCGTGTCGGTGGGTTCGCTCATGGTCGACCTCGAACTGTCGTGGTGGTCTGGGGGTGGGTCACAGGTCGGTGCGGGTGTCGTCGCGGGCCAGGTCCTCGGTGTCGACGCGGCGGAAGCCGCCGCGTCCGGAGTCGTGGACCCAGCTCTTGCCGACGCTGGTGGCGAGGTAGGTGTCGGGGTGTCCCTCGGTGATCTCCGCCTGCGGGAACCGGGGCAGGATCCAGGTCCGCATCAGCACCAGGTAGGCGACGAAGGCGATGGGGAAGGCGATCACGTAGGCGTAGTCGGGTTGGAGGAGGGAGATCCCGGAGGCGAGGAACCAGGCGATGACGGCCGCCGGGTTGAAGCCTCGCGTGTAGCGGTACTGGCCGTGGGAGTCGAACAGGTCGGGCACGTTCAACCGGCGGCGGCGCAGGACGTGGTAGTCGGCGATCATGATCCCGGCGATGGCCGCGATGAACCCGCCGTAGTAGGACAGGAACGAGAACAGGTTGTCCAGGAGCAGCCACGGCATCACGGCGGTGCCGACCACCCCGGCCAGGACCACGGCCATCCGGTAGGACAGGTAGGGCGCGGCGGCGTTGACGAAGTTGAGCGCCGCGGGGATCACGTTGGCGGCCGTGTTGGTGGACCACTGGGCGAGGACCACCATCAGCAGCAGGAGGCCGAGCACGAACCCGGTGCTCTGGCCCTGGATGACCTCGATCGGGTTCCACAGGCCGGTGGTGATGACGGAGACGGCGCCGATGAAGGAGATCCACGCCTGCATCACCGGCAGGACGATGAACTGCGCGAGGAGGATACTGCGGTTGCGGCGCAGGAAGCGGCGTTCCTTGGGCTCGACGGCGACGAAGCGGGTGATGCTGGGGATGTCGACGGCCAGCGGCGCCCACACGACCATGTTGATGATGAAGAACGCGACCAGCGTCATGTCGTCGCTCTGGGAGGCGAAGGTCCAGATGTTGGTGCCTTCGAGGTCGGCGATGCCGTCGAGCGTGTAGTACATCCACAGGGAGATCGCCAGGATGCAGGGGGCGGCGATCGACGCGAGCCGTTCGATGGCCTTGATGCCGAGGGCGACGTTGACGATCTGCACGGCGAGGAACAGCGCGTACCAGAGCGGCCAGGAGCTGAACCCGGTCCAGTACTCGACCAGGCCGTTGATGGCCAGCGCGCCCAGGTAGGTCTGGATGCCGAACCAGCAGGCGGCGACCAGACCTCGGGAGACCGAGGGCAGGTGGGTGCCCAGGGTGCCGAAGGGCGCTCGGAGGTAGACCGAGAAGGACAGTCCGTGTTCGGTGCCGATGTCGGCGGTGAGGGTCATGATCACCGACAGGGTCAGGGTCGCGGCGAACACGACCAGCATCACCATCGGCAGGGAGAGACCGCCGGTGATGCCGTTGGCCCCGTACTGGAAGGTCGCGATGACCACGGCGAGGCCGATCCAGATCCAGACGAAGCCCCAGAGGGAGATGGGTCGCTGGGTGATCCAGGTGGGCAGGATGGATTCTTCGAGGAGGTTGTCGGCCGGGGTGTCACCGGTTCTGGAGGAGGGGACGGGGGCGTTCATAGGGGGCTCCGCTGTTCTTCAGGGGACGGGAGGTGCAGCGGTGGCGGTGGTGGGTCCGCCTCAGAGGCCGAGCGCGGTACTGATCGGCCAGTGGGTCACGGTCTTGGGCCGGGGTGCCGCGAAGGTGCTGATCTTGCTGGTGGTCAGGCCGAGACCGACGAGGGATTCGGCGAGGGCCACGGCGGCGGCGACGCCGTCGACGACCGGGACCCCGCAGGCCTCGCGGACGGCCTCGTCGAGTCCGGCCATGCCGCCGCAGCCGAGGACGACGGTCTCGGCGCCGTCCTCCTCGACCGCGGCCCTGGCCTGGGCGGCGACGGTCCGGACGGCGGCGTCGCGGTCGGCCTCCAGTTCGAGGACCCCGAGCCCGCTGGCGCGGATCGACGCGCATCGGGAGTCGAGTCCGGCCTGCGCGAGCCGTGCCTCGATCTGGGGCACCGTGCGGCGCAGGCTGGTGACCACGGAGTAGCGGTCGCCGATCATGACGGCCACGTGGGCCGCGGCCTCGGTGATGTCGACGACGGGCACGGAGCAGAGTTCCTGAAGCCCCTCCTTGCCGTGTTCGCCGAAGCCGGCCTGGACGACCGCGTCGTAGGGGTGTTCGTAGGTGGCGACGCGGTCCATGACGGCGACCGCGGACAGGTGGCTCTCGAAGTTGCCCTCGACGGACTCGGGGCCGAAACGCGGGGTGAGCGCCTCGATCTCGGTGCCCGGACGGGCGACGGCGCGGGCCTGGGATCCCAGAGCCTCGGTGACCGCCTCGGAGGTGTTGACGTTGACGAGCAGGATGCGCATGGGGGGTCCTTCCGGTTCGTCAGGGGACCAGGGGGTGACGTCCCACACATTTGAAGCTATTACTTCACACCTCCTGAAGCAATAGCTTCAAGCCGAAGAACGGGAATCTATACTGGGCGACACGATGGACGACGCCACGAGACCCCCTGACTCCCCGCCCTTCGACGGGAAGCGCTTCGGCCGGCGCATCCGGGAACTCCGCACGGAACGCGGCCTCTCCCTGAGCCGGCTCGCCGAACGCCTCGGCATCAGCGCCAGCGCCCTCTCCCAGATCGAACGTGGCAAGATGCGCCCCTCGGTGACCCGGCTGTACCAGATCATGACCGAGCTGGACGTACCGATGGCCTCGGTGTTCGGAGGGGAGGTCGACGCTCCGCCCGATCCCGACGCCTACAGCACCCCGTTCGGCGAGTCACCCGGACCGCACTGGGACCCGCCGTCCTCCGGCACCGCCACCACCGGCGGCGTCGCGTTGAGCCGCCGGGACGACGCCGCGACCCTGGAACTCGACCACGGGGTGCGCTATCGACGGCTCACCCCGGCCTCGGTCCCGGGCATGAACTACTTCGAGTCGGTCTATCCGCCCGGCTCCTACTCCAGCCAGAACGCCGAGTTCGTCCGCCACGGCGGCCACGAGATCGGCAACGTGGTGAGCGGCGTCCTCACCGTGGACGTGGGCTTCGAGAGCTACCAGGTCCGCGCCGGCGACTCGATCATGTACCCCTCCACCACCCCGCACCGCATCTCCAACCAGGGCGACGAGGACGCCGTCGCCATCTGGCTCAACCTCGGCTGACCGACCGCGCCCGGCGTATGTGCACAACGCCGTCCCGTCCACCCCGGACGGGACGGCCCGACCCCCGTGTCGGTGATCACCCTGTTCCTCCCGGATACGGGACCCAGGAGACGCCCCTCCCGGCCTTTGTCCCCGTATCCTTGGGTTATGCCCGAAGACCGGCGGCGGGCGCCCTTGAGCAGCGAACTCGCCCAGCGGGTGGTCGACCTCATCGCACCCACGATCAGTTACAACATCAACGTGATGGACGAGCACGGGACGATCATCGCCTGTCTCGACCCCTCCCGGGTGGGCAGTCTGCACAGGGGGGCGCAGCGGGCCATCGCCGAACGCCGCAGCGTTCTGGTGACCGTCCCCGAACCCGGCACCTCCGACCGCCCCGGCGCCAACGAACCCCTCTTCATCGACGGTGAGCTGCGCGGGGTCGTCGGCGTCACCGGCAGCCCCCGCGAGGTCGCTCCGTTGGCGAGGGTGGTCGCCCTCACCGTCCAGCTGCTCATCGCCCAAGAGCACGCCCAGGACGCGGTGAGCAGACGGCACACCGAGGCCCGCGACCTGATCGCGGCGCTGAGCTCGGGCACCACCCGCCCGGAGGACGCCCGGGGCCGACTCACCTCCGCCGGCCTCAACCCGCCCTGGTCACTGGCCCTGTGGGCGGCGGGCACCTCGCGCCCCGACGGCGGGGCCACCCCTCCCCCGCTGGCCGAGAGCGCCGCCGCGCGGGTGAACGGCAAGGGCAACCGCAGGGCCGCCGTGCTGCACGGCGCGTTGTGGCTGATCGGCAGTGGTCGGGCGCCCTCCCCGGACGCACTGCGGCTGCCGGCGGAGAGTCGGCACACCCAGGCCCCCATGACCGACGATGTCGAGGCCCTGATGTCCTACGCGGAGGAATCACGGGCGCTCTGCCGCCGGGTGGGCCTGTTGCCCACCGTGCGATGCCCCGAACCCTGGTCACGGGAGATCGCGGTGGCCGTGGCGCACCTGCCACGCCGCACGCTCCATCGGATCGCCGCGCGGGTCTCGACGCTCACCGACGCCCAACGGCGGACCGTCGTCGCGATGGCCTCGACCCACTCGATGCGCGAGGCCGCCGACGCCGTGTTCGTGCACCGCAACACGCTGCTCCAGCGGGTCGAGCGGATTCGTGAGGCCACCGATCTGGACGTCCGGGAGCCGGCACACCTGACCACATTGCAGATGTGTCTCTACGCCGAGGCCGCTTTGGGCACTTCGCACATATTCACCGTGTGAACCTTTGGGAAGTCTGGGCGCACCGCCGTCGAAATGTCCCGAATCGGATTCTATGCTCTGCGTCATGTCCAAGGAGATGCGCGAACAAGACGAGACGACGGACGCCGTGCGCGTCGTGGCGATCCCCGACTCGTTCAAGGGCAGTGCGTCCGCGATCGAGGTCGCGGAGGCCATGGCCGACGGAGCCCGGGAGGCCTACGCCGACCGGGGTGTCGCCGTGTCCGTCCACACCCTGCCGTTCGCCGACGGAGGCGAAGGGACCCTCGACGCCCTACTGGGCGCCTGGGGCACCAAGGCCCTCACCGTCGACACCACCGACGCCCTCGGCCGCCCCACCCGGGCCCGGTACGGGGTCTCGGCCGACGGTCGCACCGGCGTGGTCGAGGCCGCCGAGGCCAACGGCCTGCCCGGTGTCGCCGACGTTCCGCTCCAGGCACGCACGGCGAGCAGCCGAGGGGTGGGCCCCCTCGTCTCGGCCCTCCTCGACCAGGGCGTCGAGGAGATCCTGCTGTGCATCGGAGGCTCGGCCTCCACCGACGGCGGAACCGGCATGCTGAGCGCGCTCGGCGTGCGTTTCCTGGACTCCGAGGGCTCCGAACTCCCCGACGGGGGCGGAGAGCTCACGAACCTGGCCTCGCTGGACCTGTCCGGGCTCGACCAGAGGGCCCGCTCGGTCCGCTGGCGCATCGCCTGCGACGTCACCAACCCGCTGGTCGGGGAGCGCGGCGCCGCGGCGGTCTTCGGTCCGCAGAAGGGCGCCTCTCCGGAGGACGTCCGGGTGCTCGACGCCGGGCTGGCCCGTCTCGCCGACGTCCTGGCCGAAGCCACGGGACAGGACCTGCGCGAGGTCGAGGGCATGGGTGCGGCCGGAGGAATCCCCGTGACCATGTCCGCTCTCCTGGGCGCCGAACTCGTTCCGGGTTCGCGTATGGTCGCCGAGGTCCTCGACGCCGACCGGCTGCTGGGCGAGGCCGACCTCGTCCTCACCGGCGAGGGACGGTTCGACAGCCAGTCCCTCGGCGGCAAGGTGGTCGACGCGGTGCGTCGTCTCACCCCCGAGCACGTGCCCGTCGTGGTGATCGCGGGCAGTGTGTCGGTCACGGCGGAGGAACTCCGCCGCTCCGGGGTCACCGCGGCCTTCTCCATCGCCCGAGGTCCCCGGACTTTGGAGGAGATGCGGGAGGAGACCCTTCCCGAGATCACCTCGACGGCCTACCAGTGCTGTCGGCTTCTCACACACCCAGCGCTCCCGAGCACCGTGCAACCTGTGCCGGGCACCCACTAAGGAACCACGCCCGTGATCGACCTCCTCATCCTCCTCCTCTTGGTGGCGGGCATCGTGCTCGTCACCGCGCGGTGGAAGATCAGCCCCTTCCTCGCGCTGATGGGCGCCGCCATCATCGGCGCCTTCGCCTTCCGTCTCCCGGCGGACGAGATCGTCACCACCGTGACGACGTCCTTCGGGAACACCCTCGGCAACATCGGTCTGGTCATCCTCTTCGGAACCATGATCGGCGTGATCCTGGAGCGCTCCGGCGCCGCGATCGCGATGGCCGAGGCGTTGATCCGGGTGATCGGCACCCGCTTCCCGAATCTGACGATGACCATCATCGGTTACATCGTCTCCATCCCGGTGTTCTGTGACTCCGGGTACGTCATCCTCAACTCGCTGCGCAAGGCCATCACCGTGCGCACCGGCGTCTCCGCGCTGGCCACCTCGGTCGCCCTGATGACCGGTCTGTACGCCACGCACACGATGGTGCCGCCGACCCCGGGCCCGCTGGCCGCCGCCGAGAACCTCGGCATCACCGACAACCTCGGCCTCATCATCGCCGTGGGTCTGCCGGTCTCGGCCGTCGCCGCGCTCGCCGGTCTGGTCTACGCGACCTTCCTCTCGAAGAAGGAGTTCACGCCGCTCCCCGCCGAGAGCGAGAAGGACATCACCACGCAGTCCTACGAGGAGCTGCGCGAGAGCTACGGCAAGCTGCCCAACGCCTTCCTGGCGTTCTTCCCGATCCTGCTGCCGCTGGCCCTGATCTGCGCCGGCTCGATCGCGAAGCTGCCCTCCCACCCGATGGGCGAAGGCACCGTCTTCGACGTCGTGGCCTTCCTGGGCACCCCGGTGATCGCCCTGATCATCGGCCTGTTCTCCGCGATTCTGCTGCTGCGCGGCAACGGCAAGATGGCCCGCTTCAACGAGCAGATCCACGAGTCGATCCGCGTCTCCGCCCCGATCCTGCTGATCACCGGTGCCGGCGCGGCCTTCGGTGGCGTGCTCGCCGCCTCCTCGATCACCGACTTCCTGTCGGAGAACCTCACCGGTCTGGGCCTCGGCCTGGCCGTGCCGTTCCTGATCGCGGCGGCCCTCAAGAGCGCGCAGGGTTCGTCCACCGTGGCGATCGTCAGCACCTCGGCCATGCTCTCCCCGATCCTCGGTTCGCTCGGCCTGGCCTCTCCGGAGGGCATGGTCCTGAGCGTCCTCGCGATCGGTGCGGGCGCGATGGTCGTCTCCCACGCGAACGACTCCTACTTCTGGGTCGTCTCCCAGCTCAGCCGCATCCCGGTGGCCACCGCGTACCGCACGCTCACGGTGGCGACCGCCATCGAGGGTCTGGCGGCGTTCGGCGCGATCATGGTCGCGAGCGTCTTCCTGTTGTAGGACGCACGACCGTGTGAGCGGGCCCGTCCGGTGAGGGCGGACGGATCGGAGCCCGGGTGGAGGAATCCATCCGGGCTCTTTCGCGTGCGCGGTCAGTCTCGGAGCTCGACGGCGTAGAGTCCGGCGATCTCCTCGACGGAGCCCCACACCGTGTCGGTGGGCTCTCCATCGGCGGCCAGGGCCAGAGCGTCCAACATGACGTGCCAGCCGACCGCGAAGTCGACGGCGGGTTCGGGCACGAGCTCACGGTGCACGAGGGTGAGGCGGGTGCCGCCGGGGGCCTCCTCCAGCTCCCAGCGGACCACGGAGTCGGGCACACCCTCCCAACTCCAGCCGTGGACCAGCAGTCCGCTCCGTCCCGGTGGCACGACCTCGGTGACCGTTCCGGTGGCCGTACCCTCGTCGCCGAAGTCGAATCGGGCCTCGCCGCCCACGCGCGCGTCGATGGCGCAGCCGGGGAGCCAGCGGTCCAACCGCTCCGGTTCGGTGATCCAGGCCCACACCCGCTCCGGAGGATGGCCGAGCAACCGCTCGAAGCGGATCCCGAACGCTCCGTCGTCGCCGATGCCGAGTGTGCCGCGAAGGTCGCGCGCGTCGCTCATGTCTCTCCCTCGTCCATCGCCCTCTCCAGAGCGTCCAGGGCCCGATTCCAGCGCCCTCGCTGTTCGTCGAGCCAGTCGCCCACCTCGTCCAGGGCGGGCCCGTTGATCGAATAGAGCCGTCGTCGTCCGAGGTCGCGTACGACCAGCACCCCGGCGTCCACCAGCACCGCGAGGTGCTGCGAGACCGCCGGACGACTGATGGCGAAGTGCGCCGCGATCTCCCCGGCGGAGCGTTCTCCTTCGGACAGGATCTCGACCACGCGTCGGCGGTTCGGCTCTCCGATCGCCTCCAGAACATCCACGTTTTTATGTAAGCAGTGGCTTACGCTTTTGGTCAACCCCCGCCACGAAGGCCACACCGGGGGGCCATCCGCGGGAACACGACCTAGCCTGGGGGTGTGGACGCAACCTCGAACGACGCGGGACAGAGCACCGACGACGGCATCCCCGGACTTCTGGTCCGCCTTCTCAACATCAGCCAACGCCTGGGGCGGTACGCCGCCCAGGAGACCGGCGAGCGCACCTCCCCCGCCACCTGGCGGGCGTTGAGCGTGCTCCAGGAGAAGGGACCCCTTCGACTGGGGGTCCTGGCCGAGCACTGTCGGGTACGCCAGCCCACGATGACCACGATCGTCGAGGCGCTCATCCGCGACGGCCACGTCCTGCGACGCCCGGACCCGGACGACGGCCGGGCCCATCTCCACGAGCTGACGGGGACGGGCGAGGCCGCCCTGGAGGACTGGCGCGACCGGGCCGGGCGAGCACTGGAGCCGCTGTTCCACGACCTCACCGGGTCCGAGCGGGCCCTGTTGGCCGAGACCGTCGAGCTGTTGGACTCCCGACTGCGCGAGCCTACGGAGCGCTGACCCGGACCGTCGCCTCCCCTTGGTGCGCGGGATCACCCTCTCGCCCCCTGTCCGAACCCTCCCACGAGTCTTAACATAGGAAACCTATATAGATTTCCTATACAAGAACGGGGACCTCCGACCGGACGGCCGATCTCCCCCTCGGACAGGAGGCAGCGATGGTGGCGGGCACGACCCGAGAGCACACGGAGGCGAAGGAGGCCGCCTCCACCTGGGTGAAGGAGGAGTCCTCGATCCTCCACCAGCCGCGGGCGGTGTGGGCCGTCGCCTTCGCCTGCGTGATCGCCTTCATGGGCATCGGACTGGTGGACCCGATCCTGCCCGCGATCTCAGCGAGCCTGGACGCCACCCAGACCGAGACCTCCCTGCTGTTCACCAGCTACCTCGTGGTCACCGGCCTCACCATGCTGTTCACCAGCTGGGTCTCCAGCCGCATCGGCGCCAAGCGCACCCTGCTCCTGGGGCTCGGACTCATCGTGGTGTTCGCCGCCCTGGCCGGGCTGTCCACCAACGTCGAGCAGGTGATCGGCTTCCGCGCGGGCTGGGGCCTGGGCAACGCCCTGTTCATCTCCACCGCCTTGGCCACCATCGTCGGCGCCGCCTCCGGAGGCGCCTCCTCCGCGATCGTCCTCTACGAGGCCGCGCTCGGCCTGGGCATCGCCACCGGCCCCCTGCTGGGCGGGCTGCTCGGCGGCATCAGCTGGCGGGGCCCCTTCTTCGGCACCGCCGCGCTCATGGCGATCGGGTTCATCGCCGTCTCCGTCCTGCTGCGTTCCGGTGACGAACGCCCCACCCCGATGCCGATATCCGCGCCCTTCAAGGCCCTGCGCGAACCCGGGCTCCTCGTCCTGGCCTGCGCCGCGCTGTTCTACAACATCGGCTTCTTCGTCCTGCTCGCCTACACACCCTTCCCCCTGGGCCTGGACGAGATGGGGCTGGGCCTGACCTTCTTCGGCTGGGGCCTGGGCCTGGCCGTCACCTCGGTCTTCCTCGCCCCGGCGCTGACCTCGCGGTGGCCGCGCACCCACATCCTGTGGACGACGCTGCTCCTGCTCGCCGTCGACCTCGTCGCCGCCGGACTGTTCATCTCCTCCACCCCGGGCCTGATCACCTGCATCGTGGTGGGCGGACTCCTGCTGGGCGTACTCAACACCGTGCTCACCGAGAGCGTCATGGAGGCCACCGACCTGCCCAGGGCGGTCGCCTCGTCCTCCTACTCGGCCGTGCGCTTCCTCGGTGGAGCGGCCGCGCCGCCCGCCGCCTCGGCGATCGCCCAGGCGCTCTCCCCCGGGGCCCCGATGTACGCGGCCGCCGTTTCGGTGACCATCGCCGCGCTGATCGTCCTCGGCGGCCGGAGGATCCTGAACCGCTCCCACTGACGGCTCGCGGGCCCCGGAAAAGGAGTACCGTTCCCGGGGCCCGCCTGGCAGGATCCGATGAATGTCCGATCCTCGCCGTGACCTCCTGCTCGACCAGTACGAACTGACCCGGGCCCTGTTCGAATACCACCTGGAGCGGCTGCTCCCCGACGATCACCTCTGGGAGCCCGCTCCCCTCTGCTGGACCGTCCACCTCGACGATCGAGGCCACTGGGTGCCGGACTGGGCCGACGAGGAACCCGACCCCGTGCCGGTCCCGACCATCGCCTGGCTCACCTGGCACATCGGCTGGTGGTGGTCGACCACCCTCGACCACACCCTGGGGCGCCCTGTCCGCGAACGCACCGACGTCCACTGGCCCGGCGGGGAAGAGGCCGTGACCTGGATGCGCGAGCTCTGTGAAGAGTGGGCCGAGGCCCTGCGGGAGATCGACCTCGACGCACCGGCCGCCTTCCCCTGGCAGGGGGCGCCCGGTCGGACCAACGCGCACACCGCGGCCTGGGTCAACGCGGAGCTGATGAAGAACGCCGCCGAGATCGGCCAGCTCCGCATGGCGCGGGCCGCCTCCGCCTGAGACGCGTCGGGGCCGGAGCCGTCCGGTCGGCTCCGGCCCCGACCGCTCCCGCTCCGAGCGGGAGCGGAGGGTTCACCGGTTCAGGTGCGCGAGGTCGTGCTCCTCGTCCTCCGCCGCGCCGCTCTCCGAGGCGCGGTCCCCATCGGTCTCCTCCGTGGCGTCGAGACGGGTGTGGCGCAGCAGCCACAGGACCCCGAGGCCGGCCGGGACCAGGACGACCGCACCGAACACGTAGCCCGTCTGGACCGCCGTGGTGAAGGACGCGAACGCCGTGTCCAACAGCCCCGAGGCCTCCTCCGCCGGGAGCCCCGCGGCCACGCCGACGGCACCCCCCACGCTCTCCCCGGCCGCTTCGAGGTCCTGGGGCGAGAGGTCCTCGACCCCCGGGCCGGTCAGCCCGCTCCGGTAGACCAGCGTCGACAGACTGCCCAGTACGGCCAGGCTCAGCGCGTACCCGAGACCGCTTCCGACGTCGGACATGGCCGCCGCCGACCCCGCCCTGCGCACCGGGGCGCTCACCACGATGAGGTTGGCGCCGAGGGTGAACAGCGGGCCCAGGGCCAGCGCCAGCACCGAGGCGGCCACGATCAGGGGGATCACCCCGGCCCGCCCCACCATCAGACCCAGCGCGAGCGCCGACCCCGCTCCCAGGAGCAGTCCGCCGCCCATCGCGTAGGAGGGACGGATCCAGCGGACGAGCAGCGGCGCGACCATCCCACCGACGATCGAGGCGACCGCGGGGGCGATCATCAGCAGACCGGCGTGCCCGGGAGAGATCCCGAGCGTGGTCTGGAGGTACTGCACGAGCAGCATGTCGGCGGCCCCGATCCCCAGGAGCATGAGCAGCATGACGCCGAGGCTCGTCGAGAAGGCGGGGGTGGCGAACAGGCGCATGTCCATGAGCGGCTCGGGAAGGCGCAACTGTCTTCGGACGAACACCACCGCCAGGACCAGACCGACCGCCACCGAGGTCGTGTAGGGCCAGAGCGGACCGCCGCCGGAGGAGACGCTCTCGGCGATCTCCTGGAGTCCGTAGACGAGGGCGATGATCGCGGCCATGGACAGCAGGACGCTGGGGATGTCCACACCGCCCTCGATCTCCTCCTTCCGCGACGGCAGCAACGGGGCGAAGAGCAGGAGGAGCGCCGCCACCGGAACGTTCAACAGGAAGACCGCACCCCACCAGAAGTGCTCCAGGACGAGCCCGCCGAGCGGAGGACCGAGGGCCATACCGGTGGAGAAGGAGCTCATGACGACCGCGACGGCCAGGGAGAACTGCCGCGCCTCGGCGAACATGACCCGGAGCAGGGCCATGACGCTGGGCATGATCGTCGCCGCGGCCACCCCCATGAGCGCCCGGGAGGCGATCAGCGCCTCGGGGGTCGGGGAGAAGGCCGCCGCCAGAGAGGCCAGACCGTAGAGGGCGATCCCCGTCATCAGCAGACGACGGCGCCCCACCTTGGAGCCGAGCCAGCCCATCGTGAGGGCCAGGCTCACGGCGAGGAACTCGCCCGCGTGCAGGAACCAGAGCATCTGGGTGCCGCTCGGGGAGAGGTCCGCGGTGATCGAGGGCAACGCCAGGAACAGGACCGTCATGTCGGTGGCGACCATGAGCAGCGGCAGCGTCATCACCGCCAGTGCCAGCCACTCCCGCCATGTGGCGCGTCGGGGGATCTCGGTACTCACGGGGGCCTCTTTCTCTCGGGGCGGAGCGTGAGACCGACCGTAGAACCTCGACCTCGCTTGAGTTCAAGCGGTCCCCTCCGCGCTGTGCCCCATCCCACCCCCCCTCCGAGACGCTGGGAACACCCCTTCTCCGGCCGGACCAGCGGTAACGGGATCGACCCGGCCCCGACGGGGTACGAGTCCCTCCGGGAACACCCCCTCTGAACAGGGTGAACAAGCGCACAGCAGCGAGCAGGAAGAGACTTTCGTGCACTATCGTCACTTTGGTGGGGACCCGCAGGCGGGTGTCACGGGCCGGATCGACGGCCCCGGCCCGCCCGAGGACGAACACCTGGAGAGTGCACAGTGCGACACCACACCCGGGCCCGGCACGCCCGGCCGAGCCTCACGGACCCGCGGTGACCGCCGGGATCGAGGTGCGCGGCCTCACCAAACGCCACCCGGGCGCACGGCCCGACCGGCCCGCGCTCCAGGACATCGATCTGGAGATCCCCCACCGTCGCTTCGTGAGCCTCATCGGCCCCAGCGGTTGCGGCAAGTCCACGCTGCTGCGGATCCTCGCCGGTCTGGAGGGGCACGACACCGGGAGCGTCTCCCTGCTCGGTGAGAGTCCACGGCGGGCCAGTCGCCGCAAGGCCATCGGCCTGGTGTCGCAGACCCCCGCCCTGCTCCCCTGGCTCACCGTCCGCGCCAACGTCGCCCTTCCCGGCAAGGTCAACCGGCGTTCCGGCAAGGAGGTCGACCCGCCCGACGAACTGCTGCGCGCGGTCGGGCTCGAGGACGCCGCCGACCAGTACCCGCACCAGCTCTCCGGCGGCATGCTCCAGAGGGTCGCGGTCGCCCGGGCCTTCGCCCTGCGCCCGGACGTGCTCCTGATGGACGAGCCCTTCTCCGCCCTCGACGAGTTCACCCGCGAGGCGCTCCAGTACCAGCTCCTGGGCCTGTGGCAGCGCCGCGCGACCACGGTCGTGTTCGTGACGCACTCCGTGCGCGAGGCGGTCGTGCTCTCCGACGAGATCGTCGTGATGTCGGCCCGCCCCGGCCGTGTGCACGAGGTCCTCGACGTCGACCTGCCCCGGCCACGGGACAAGGACATCGTGAAGGGACCGCACATGCACGACCTGGAGGACCGGGTCCGCGCCTCGCTCCAGCGCGCATGGAAGGCCGGCGCGGCCCCCGACGACCTCGTCCCGCTGTGAGAGAGGAGGCGGGCATCGTCACCCGCACCACCGGACCGGACGAGGGCCGCGCCGTCGGCGTCACCACCTCCGGCCCGGCCAAGAACCGTCCGACGCCGGAGACGTCCCCTCCGGCCGTGTCCCGTGCCCGGCGCCGCTCGGTGTTCCACCCCTTCGTGTGGTCGCCGGCCGTCGTGGTCCTGCTCGTGCTGGCCGTCGCCTGGTCGGCGGTGGCCGACGCGCACCCCTACCTGTTGCCCCGGCTCGGGGAGGTCGGGGCGGCCCTGACCGGCGACCCGGCGCTCTTTCTGACCAACGCCTGGGCCACCCTGGGCATCGCCCTGGTCGGGGTGGGCGTGGGCGCCGGCTCGGCCTTCCTCCTGGCTCTGCTGATGTCGGAGATCCCGGTGGTGCGACGCGCGGTGATGCCGTTCGCGGTGGTCCTGAACGTCACACCCGTCGTCGCCATCACTCCGGCCCTGGTCGTGGCCTTCGGTTTCGGCATGACCCCGAAGGTGGTGGTCACCGCGATCATCACGTTCTTCCCCGTGCTGATCAACGTCGCCACGGGTCTGCGTTCGGTGCCCGTGCCGGTTCTGCACGTCTTCAGGACCCTGCACGCCTCGCGCTGGGAGGTGCTGCTGCGCCTGCGCATCCCCAACAGCCTCCCCTACACCCTGGCCGCGCTCCGGGTCGTGCTCCCGTTGTCCCTGGTCGGCGCGGTGGTCGCCGAGTTCGTGGCGGCGGGCTCCTCCGGCGGGTTGGGCACGATGATCCGCAACTCCGCCTCCACCGCCCGACTGGACCACGTCTACGCCGGGGTCGCCTGTCTGGCCGCGATGGGCGTGCTGCTGCTCGCCCTGGTGACCCTGGCCGAACGGCGTCTGCTGTTCTGGCACGAGTCCCGCCGTTCCACCCGAGCCTGAACCAGGCCCTCCAGCGCTCCGCACCGAAGAGAGAGATCCTCCGTATGTCCGCTCACGACCGCCGCCGGTCCCGCCTTCTCGGCCCGGCCGCCGCGCTGGCCGCCACCGCCCTCCTCGCCACGGCCTGCGGCGGCGGGGACGACGACGCCCGGGACGTCGCCGTGATCATCGACCAGGAGCGGTGCGACACCAACCGCGAGGCGGGCCCGATCACCTTCGTGACCGGCTACCACTACCAGGCCTCGGTCACCCAGCTGGAGGTCGTGGCGGCGGAGGCCATGGGGCTCTTCGACTCCCTCTGCCTGGACGTGACGATCCAGCCGGGCAACGGCGACCTGATGGGCAACGCGCAACTCGTGTCCGCCGGCACCGCCCACTTCACCGCCATGAGCAACGAGGCCGAGGTCCTCCAGGCCGACGCGCGCGACCACCGCATCGTCGGGCTGGCCACCTACGGGCACGTGCCCATCGCGACCCTCCTGACCGGAACCGACGTGAAGGACCTCACCGACCTGGAGGGCGGGACCCTGGGCCACCAGAGCCTGCTGCCCGCGCCCTTGGAGGCGATGCTGGTCGCCGCCGACGTCGACCTCGACTCGATCGAGCAGGTCGAGGCCGGCTACGACCCCGGGGTCCTGCCCCGAGGTCAGGTCCAGGCGCTCACCGGTTTCCGCTCCAACGAGCCCCACCGCCTCGACGCCATGGGCGAGGAGTACACCCAGTGGCTGCCCGAGGACTTCGGTGTCGTGGGCTCCTTCGGGGTGATGGTCGCCTCACCCGAATGGACCGAGGAGCACCCCACCGCCACCGAGGACTTCCTTCGTGCCGTCGCCCGGGCCTTCGACCACTGCTCGGAGGAGGCCGAGGAGTGCGTCGGATACGCGGCCGACCTCGACCTGGCCGGTTACGACACCGAGCACAACCTCCAGGTGTGGGACACCGAACGCGATCTTGTGGCCTCCTCGACGCCCGAGGGCGAGCCGCGCGGCTTCGTCGAACTCGAACTGACCGAGCGGGAGGGGGAGACCCTTCTGGACAACGGAGAGCTCGACGAGATCCCCGACCTGGGGCCGCTCTTCGACACCCGCTACCTGGAGGCCGTCCACGATGGCGGCGACCCGATCTGGCCCGACGAAGGCTGATCCGATGCCGTGACCTGCGGGGTTGAGGCCTTTCACGTCCGGGTAGTCCCCTCTGTGTCCGTGCGGGGCCGGCCGTGCTCCGCCCCGGCGGGTCACGGCCGGCCCCTTTCACGATCGAGGGGGCGACATGGGCGTCGAACGCGGTATCGAGGGGCTCCGACGGATCCTGGAGGGGGTGCGCTTCCCCGTGACCCGGGACACGCTGATCGACACGGCGTTGGAGGCCGGAGCCGACGAGGAGATCGTGAGCGCCCTGCGCGCGGCCCCCGCGGCCGAGTACAACGAGCCGAACGAGGTCCTGCGCGCGGTCCCGTTGCCGGATACCGAGCCGGGAGCGCACACCGAGTCGGCGCGGGCACGGGAGCGGGATCGTCGCACCTGATCCGACGGGTCCGTCGGGGTGCCCCCGGGGCGGTCGCGTGTTCGGTATGTTGGCCCCGTCATGCCCCGCCCCGGGGCGGCCCCGGCCCCCGTCCCCGAGTCTCGAAGGTTCCCGGTGACACCCCCCTTGGAAGCCCTACAGCCCCACGATCCCGAGCGCCTCGGCGATCGTCGCCTCCTCGGGCGCCTCGGCTCCGGTGGGCAGGGCACCGTGTACCTGGCGGTCGAACCCTCGGGACGGAGGGTCGCTGTGAAGACCCTCTCTCCGGAGGGGATGACCGATCCCGGGACGCGAAGACGATTCGAGCGGGAGGCCGAGGCCGCCGCCCGGGTGGCCTCCTTCTGTACCGCGGCGGTGATCGACGCCGACTTCACCTCCCCACCGGCCCACATCGTCAGTGAGTACGTGGAGGGCCCCACTCTGCGCAGGACGGTCCTCGACGAGGGTCCTCTGCGCGGTGGGGACCTGACCCGTCTGGCGGTATCGGTGGCGACCGCGTTGGTGGCCGTGCACGAGGCCGGCATCGTGCACCGCGACCTCAAACCCGGCAACATCCTGATGGCCCGAGGCGGACCTCGGGTGATCGACTTCGGGATCGCGCAGATCATCGAGGGTTCGGGCACCCTCACCCAGTCCACGATCGGCACCCCGGGGTACATGTCGCCGGAACAGATCGCCGACGGCCGGGTCACGGCCGCCACGGACGTATTCGCCTGGGGTTCGGTGATGGTGTTCGCCGCGACCGGGAAGGCGCCCTTCGAGGCGGCCACGGTGCCGGGGGTCCTGCACAAGGTGCTCAAGGTGGACCCGGACCTGGGCGGGCTGGCCGAGCCGCTGCGCTCACTGGTCGCCGCGGCCCTGGCCAAGGATCCCGAGCGGCGGCCGTCCTCCCTGGACGTCCTGCACAGTCTGTTGGGGCGAGGGCCCGTGTCCACGCCCGCCCCGGTCGAGGAGCCGGCCCCCGACCTCGACACGCCCGCCCACGCCGTTCGGCCGACCGCCTCCGCCGAGTCGCCCGAGACCGCCGCGCTCCCCCCGCCCTCGGGCCCACCGGTCGTGGAGGCGGCACCCCCTATCACCGAGACCGCGCCCGCCGTGCCGGCATCGGCCGAAGCACGACCCACCGCCGTTCCTTCCGAGGGCCCCGCGCCACGGGTATCCGGTCCATCGCCCGGGGTCTCCCTCTCCCCTGATTCCCCTCCCTCCCAGGAGACGCACAAGCCCCGTAGCGACGCTTCGGGCGTACCGCTCCCCCCGGACGACGAAGGCTCGCCCCCCGAATCCGACGGTGGCGACGGGGCACCGCCGAGAGAGCGCCCCTCGGTCTCCGTACCCGCCGGACCGCGGCGTCCGGGCCGCAAGGGTCCGCTCATCGGGGGTACCGCTCTGGCCTTGGCCCTGGTCGCGGCCCCGGTGGTCCTGAGCCTGCGCGCCCTCGGGGGCGAGGACGTCTTCGCCCCCTCCCCCACCTCTCTGGAGTTCGGCTCCGAGGTCGACGGGACCTGGGCGGGGGTGAACGGCTCGGGGCAGCGCGTCGTCGTCGAGATCGCCGAGGGCGCTGCTTCGGCGACGCTCTCGGTGCCGGAGCGCGAACAACAGGGCTGTTCCGGCACCGTCTCCCTGGAGAACTACACCGACCGCGGCTACGAGTCGGGCCTGGACGGCATCGAACCCGGGGCGTGCTTCGACGACGCGCGGTGGTCCATGGCCTCGCTCAACGCTGCGGAGGTCTACTCGACCGGCGAGGGCACCGTACGGATCGACCTGTACACGCTCTCCGACATCTCCGGTTCCGAGCCGACCGAAACGCTCACCCTGCACCCGGACGAGTGACGCCACCGCCCGATCGGAACTTCACAGCGACCTTCCCGACCCGCTCACCTCGGCCTTCGCCATTGAGAAGAACCTCTCAAAGGGGACCCCCGTCTCCTTTTCGTGACAATGGTTAGGTTAGGCTCTCCTTCGTTCACACACGTGGAGGAGAAATCGCCATGAAGTCCCCCGGGCATCCCATTACCGCGCTCTCACTGACCCTGGCGTCCGCCCTCCTGCTCGCCGGCTGCTCCGCCGGCGCTCAGGACTCCGAGGACTCCGTGGCCGCCGAAGGCGAGACCATCGAGGTCGAGGACAACAACGGCGCCCAGTAGGTGGCCACGCCGCCCACCTCGGTCGTCGCCCTCGACAACCGCACCTTCGAGACCCTCTCGGACTGGGGTGTCGAGCTGTCCGCCGCCGCCGTGTCGCTCATGCCCGACACCATCGACTACATCGAGGACGACTCGATCCTCGACGTCGGCACGCACAACGAGCCCGACCTGGAGACGATCGTCGCCGCCGAGCCGGACCTCGTCGTCAACAGCCAGCGCTTCGCCCAGTACCACGACGACATCGCCTCCCTCGTGCCCGACGCGACGATCCTGGAGCTCGACCCGCGCGAGGACGAGCCCTTCGACGCCGAGCTCAAGCGCCAGATCACCGTGCTGGGCGAGGTCTTCGACAAGCAGGACGAGGCCGAACAGGTCATCGCCGACTTCGACGCCGCCGTCGAGCGGGTCGAGGCCGCCTACGACGAGGACCAGACCGTCATGGCCGTCACCACCTCCGGTGGCGAGATCGGCTACCTGGCCCCCGGCGTCGGTCGTACCCTCGGCCCGGCGTTCGACATCTTCGACCTCACCCCGGCTCTCGAGGTCGACGGCGCCAGCGACGACCACCAGGGCGACGACATCTCCGTCGAGGCGATCGCCGACTCCGACCCCGACTGGATCCTCGTGATGGACCGCGACGCCGCCGTCGCCGCCGACGAGGACGGCTACGAGACCGCCGAGAACATCCTCTCGGCCTCCGAGGCGCTCTCCGGCGTGTCCGCGGTGAAGGACGAGCAGATCGTCTACATGCCCGTCGACACCTACACCAACGAGGGCATCCAGACCTACACCGAGTTCTTCAACGCGTTCGCCGACGCGCTGGAGGCCCGAGGTTGATCCGGTCCGACCGAAGGGAACGTGCCGGCGGTGCCACCGTCACCGCCGGCACGTACCGATGTGAGAGGTGCCCCCGGCGATGACGACCGTGACCTCGCCCCCGTCGCGTCCACGGAACAAGGGCCGCCTGTTCGACTGGAAGCTGCCGGTCGGCATCGCGGTCGTGGGCGCGCTGCTCGTACTGTCGCTGTTCACCGGCGTGTACGACGTCTTCGGCGCCGAGGACGGCGGCGAGATGTTCGCCATCACCCGTATCCCCCGCACGATCGCGCTCGTCCTGGCCGGCGCCGCCATGGCCATGTCCGGCCTGGTCATGCAGCTGCTGACGCAGAACCGCTTCGTCGAACCGACGACCACCGGCACCACCGAGTGGGCCGGGCTCGGGCTGCTCACGGTCATGATCCTGGTGCCGGGCGCGAGCATCACCACACGCATGTTCGGCGCGGTCCTGGCCGCGTTCATCGGCACGATGGTGTTCTTCCTCTTCCTGCGCCGCGTCACCCTGCGCTCCTCGTTGATCGTCCCGATCGTGGGCATCATGCTGGGCGCGGTGGTCAGCGCGGTGTCGACCTTCATCGCGCTCCAGACCGACATGTTGCAGAACCTGGGCGTATGGTTCGCCGGCAGCTTCACCTCGGTCCTGCGCGGCCAGTACGAACTGCTGTGGATCGTGGCCCTCGTGGCGATCGCCGTGTTCGTCATCGCGGACCGGTTCACGGTCGCCGGCCTGGGTCAGGAGATCTCGACCAACGTCGGTCTGAACTACAACCGGATCATCCTGCTGGGCACCACGCTCATCGCGATCGCCACCGGTGTGGTGACCGTGGTCGTGGGCAATCTGCCCTTCCTCGGGCTCATCGTCCCCAACGTCGTGTCGATGCTGCGCGGCGACGACCTGCGCAGCAATCTCCCCTGGGTGTGCCTGCTGGGGATCGGGATCGTCACCGTGTGCGACCTGATCGGCCGGACCATCATCATGCCCTTCGAGGTCCCCGTCTCCCTCATCCTCGGAGTCGTCGGGGCCGCCGTCTTCGTCCTTCTCCTGTTGAGGCAGCGTCGCCGTGGCTGAGATGACCGCTTCCCGCTCTCGCGTGACCGAGCCGCCCGCCGCGGCACCGTCCCCCGCTCGAACCTCCCGCACCCTGTCCACCGGGCGTGCCCGCCGCCGTTACTGGACCATCGTCACGGTCCTCTCGATCCTCGCGGTCGGCTTCGCCTTCGGGCTGCTCGCCTGGAACAACCCGATGCCCGTCGGGTCGGACGGCTTCTGGCGCATCGCCGAGATGCGCTCCACCAACCTGGTGGTCATGATCGTGGTCGCGATCTGCCAGGCCGTGGCCACGGTGAGCTTCCAGACCGTCACCAACAACCGCATCATCACCCCCTCGATCATGGGGTTCGAGGCCCTCTACATCGCGATCCAGACCACCGCCGTGTACTTCCTCGGCGTCGCCGGGATCATCGCGATCCAGGGGGTCTCGCAGTTCCTGCTCCAGATCGCGCTCATGGTCGGGCTCTCGATGCTGCTGTACGGCTGGCTGCTGTCCGGCAGGTACGGCAACCTCCAGGTCATGCTGCTGATCGGCATCGTCATCGGTGGCGGCCTGGCCTCGGTCTCCACCTTCATGCAGCGACTGCTCACCCCGAGCGAGTTCGACGTGCTCGCCGCCCGCCTGTTCGGCAACATCGCCAACGCCGACGCCTCCTACCTGCCGATCGCCGTCCCGCTGTGTCTGGGCGCGACCGCCGTGCTGCTGTGGAGTTCACGACGGCTGAACATCGTCGCGCTCGGTCGTGACGCCAGTGTGGGTCTGGGACTGAACCACCGCCGCGAGACCATGCGCGTGCTGTTCCTGGTGTCGATCCTGATGGCGGTCTCGACCGCCCTCATCGGCCCGATGACCTTCCTCGGGTTCCTCGTGGCCACCCTCGCCTACCAGTTCGCCGATACCCACGACCACCGGTACGTGTTCCCGGTGGCGGTGCTGACCTGCTTCGTCGTGCTCAGCGGCGCGTACTTCGTCATGCGGAACATCTTCTACGCGAACGGCGTGGTCTCGATCATCATCGAGCTCGTCGGCGGTCTGGTGTTCCTGTTCGTCATTCTCAGAAAGGGCCGGCTGTGATCACGCTGAAGGGTGTGCGCAAGGACTACGGCGGCGAGGTCACGATCGGCCCCGTGGACCTGGAACTCCCCAAGGGCGGCCTGACCGCGCTCGTGGGCCCCAACGGTGCAGGCAAGTCGACCCTGCTGACCATGATGGGCCGGCTGCTCGGTCTCGACGAGGGCACCATCGAGATCGCCGGGTACGACGTGGTCGAGACCGCGTCCAAGGATCTGGCCAAGATCGTGTCGATCCTGCGGCAGGAGAACCACTTCGTCACCCGCCTGACCGTGCGCCAGCTGGTCGCCTTCGGCCGCTTCCCCTACTCCAAGGGGCGCCTGACCGTGGCCGACGAGGAGATCATCAGCCGGGCGATCGACTTCCTGGACCTCACCGACCTGGAGCACCGCTATCTCGACCAGCTCTCGGGCGGCCAGCGCCAGCGCGCCTACGTGGCGATGGTGCTCTCCCAGGACACCGAGTACGTCCTGCTCGACGAGCCGCTCAACAACCTCGACATGCGCCACTCGGTGCAGATGATGAAGCACCTGCGCCGCGCGGCCGAGGAGCTGGACCGCACGATCGTGATCGTGCTGCACGACATCAACTTCGCGGGGCACTACGCCGACCGGATCTGCGCGGTCAAGGACGGTTCCGTCGTCGAGTACGGGACCCCGGAGCGGATCATGACCGACGAGGTGCTGACCCGGGTGTTCGAGACCCCGGTGACCGTCGTGGACGGCCCCAACGGCCCCCTCGCGGTCTACTACTGAGCCCGGTGACACTGGAACCATGCGCACCCCCGAAGCGGAGGTCGACGTCACCCCCGCGCTCGTCCGTTCCCTCCTCCACGACCAGCACCCCGACCTGGCCGACCTGCCGATCGAGGCCGTCGCCCACGGTTGGGACAACGTCCTGCTGAGGCTGGGCGAACGGTTGTGCGTGCGCATGCCCAGGCGCGAGGCCGGCGCCCGGCTCATCGTGAACGAGCAGCGATGGCTTCCCGAGATCACCGCGCGGGTGGGCGTGCCCGTTCCGGTCCCGCTGCGCACGGGCTCACCCGGTCGGGGCTACCCCTGGTCCTGGTCGGTCGCCCCGTGGTTCGAGGGACGTACGGCGGCGGAGGCCCCGGTCGGCGAACGCGGCACCCTGGTCGAACCCCTCGCGATCTTCCTGGAGCGGTTGCACGTGCCCGCGCCGGAGGAGGCGCCGAGGAACCCGGTCCGAGGCGTCCCCCTGCGCGATCGCCACGCACGGATCGTCGAACGTCTCACCGGGTCCTCCCACCCTCGAGCGGTCGAGCTCCTCGACCTGTGGAACTCGCTGGTCGACACCCCGGCCTGGAAGGGGCCCGCCCTGTGGCTGCACGGCGACCTCCACCCGGCCAACGTCCTGGTCGACGACACGGGACTCGCGGCCGTACTGGACTTCGGCGACCTCACCTCGGGAGACCCCGCCACCGACCTGGCGACCGCGTGGACGACCTTCGGCCCCGAGGACCACGCACGGCTGCGCGACCGGATCACCGGAGTGGACGACCACACCTGGTCCCGGGCCCGTGCCTGGGCGGTCGTCTACGCCTCGGTGCTCATCACCACCACCGACGACCACCCTCTCCTGGCCGCCATCGGCGAGCACACCGTCGTTCGCCTCCTGGACCGCTGAGGCGCGCGGAGTCCCCTCAGGGGGCGGTGGCCTCGTCCTGAGCGATCCCGTCCCCTCGACCGTCGGCGTGGGTGACCAGCTCCCGGACCTCCTCCGGGAACTCGTAGGGGGCCAGATGGCCCGCGCCCGGCAGGACGCACAGCTCGGTGTCGAGGAACCTGCGGGCCGGAGCGTGCAGCCGGGACGGCGGGAAGAACGTGTCGTCCTCACCGGTGACCACGGCGACGTTGTGGCCCTGCCAGGCCAACAGCGCCTCGGTGGACAGCGGCCCCGGCGCCAGGCTGGTACGGCACTCACGGCCCACCATCGTCATCCACCCCGCGAACGGATGGACGGGGTGACGGAAGTCCGGTCCGCTCATGAGGTTCAGCAGCCTGCTGCTCTTGTCGTCGCGGGGGCCGACCATCCACGGAAGGGCGACGCGCATCAGTTCGGGCGAGGTCGCGGCGTGCGTCAGCCCCGCCGGGCCGACCAGGACCAGCCCCTTGACCAGCGCGGACGGAGTCCCGGCCAGGGCCACGGCCGCGCCGAGGGAATGACCGAGCACGATCGCGGGGCGGTCCACCAGCGTGGGCAGCACCTCGTCGAACCAGGCGCCGTAGGCTCGGGCCCGGTGGCCCTTGGGGCGGACCCCACAGCTCAGCCCAGGCTGGCCGGGCAGGTCGACCAGGACGACGTCGCGTTCCTCGCTCATGTCCGAGGCGGGGGAGGCGCTGAGCGCGCTGTTGAAGTTGGTGCCACTGAGCACCACCACCGGCGCGCCGCGACCACCATCGAAACGGAAGGCCCGCGTGGGGCCGAGCGAGGTGGGGATCTCGGGGAGGGAGCGCAGATCGGGGTACTCCGAGAGCCGGTCCTCGCACCAGCCTCGGATTCTTCTCTCCGCCGACTCCGAGCGGTAGACGCGCGCGCCGTGAACGGTGGTCTCCGACATGGGCACCTTGGTTTCGGGTAGGGGACAACGCCTTCGCCGACCAGTCTTCCCGGCACACCTGAACAGGACCATATGCCCTCGAAGCTCCGGTGTACCCAGGTTGAGGCCATCCGATGCCGAGTCGTGGGCGAAGGGTTATTTTACCTGTTCAGGGGTTATATTGAAGGGAACGCCCACGCGTTGACGAGGGATTTTCCCAAAGAGAAACCATCTCGAACTGGACATACTCCCTCGTATCAACGAACATGGGCGCGGCGTCACTCGCCGCTCAAGGTGTGCCGGGAAGACTGGTCGGCGTCCTGACCGACCCATGTCACCGGAGCGACCAACGCATGACGCCCGACCTCTCCGCGCCCCGCCGCGCCCTGCGGCGAAGCCGCTTCTCAGAGCCGTCCGTCCTCCCGGACCAGCACGGCCTTCCCCTCGGCACCAACGGATACGTGACGTCCTGGGGCACCAACGCCCACGGCGAGCTCAGTGCCTGCCCGCCGGGGTCCGTCTGACGTCCAGACCCCCCGAGAACCACCTTCCGCTCCGTCACACCGCGTCCGTCGGCCGGGCCCTCATCGGCTCCCCCGGCCCGCCTCGTGGTGCTCAGCCGTGAAAGGACAGTGGCGTGGTGCTGCTGCTTCTCCTCATCGTGCTCGCCGTGACCGTCGCGAGCACCCCTTTACTGAACAGGTACCTGGGGCGTGACTCCGGATGGCCCATAGCCGCCGTGTTCCTCGCCCTGACCGTGCTGGTCGCCCTACAGGCGCCCCAGGTCCTGGGCGCGGGCACTCCGCTGGAGTTCTCCCGCCCCTGGATGCCACAGATCGGGGTCGAGTTCAGTCTGCGGATGGACGGCATCGGTTGGCTGTTCACCATGCTCGTGACCGGTATCGGCTCGCTGATCATGGCGTACTCCACCCGGTACTTCCCCTCGGGTCCCAGGCTCGGCTTCTACTTCCTGATGTCCCTCTTCGCGTTCGCGATGACGGGACTGGTGCTGGCCGACGACATCGTGCTGCTCTTCGTGTTCTGGGAGCTCACCACGATCGCGTCGTTCTACCTGATCGGACTGTCCGGCCCCTCCGCGAGCCGGCCGGCGATCCGCACCTTCCTGCTCACCGCCATGGGCGGGCTGGCCCTGCTGGGCGCGGTCGTCCTCCTGGTCGTGCGCACCGGCACCACCAGCCTGAGCGAGATCCTCGCCGACACCTCGTGGACCGGTGACACCGTCTTCGTCTCGGTGGTGGCCCTGCTGGTGATCGTGGCGGTCTTCACCAAGTCCGCCCAGTTCCCCTTCCACTACTGGCTGCCGGACGCCATGGCGGCCAGCACCCCCGTCAGCGCCTACCTGCACGCGGCCGCGATGGTCAAGGCCGGCATCTACCTGGCGATGCGGTTCACCCCGGCCTTCGGCGACGTCCTGCTGTGGAACGTCGTGCTCATCACCGCGGGTCTGATCACCGCTCTGATGGGCGCGATCTTCGCCCTCCAACAGACCGACCTCAAACGGCTGGCGGCCTTCTCGACCGTGAGCCAGCTCGGTCTGCTGGTGGCGGTCATCGGTGTGGGCACCCCGGCCGCCCTCGTGGCCGCCGCCGTGCACACCGTGGCGCACGCCCTCTTCAAGTCGGCCCTGTTCATGGTCGTCGGTCTGGTGGACATCCGAACCGGCACCCGTGACCTGCGCAGGCTCGGCGGCCTGCGGCACCGTATGCCGGTCACCGCGACCGTGGCGACGCTGTCGGCCCTGTCGATGGCGGGCATCCCGCCGCTGCTCGGCTTCATCAGCAAGGAGAACCTGTTCGAGTCGTTCCTGCACGCCCCCGGACCGGGCTGGTTCGGCCCGCTCGCCGGTGTCGTCGCGGTCGGCGCCTCGGTGTTCACCTTCGCCTACTCCTTCCGCTTCGTGTACCGGACCTTCTTCGGTACCTCCCGTAGCGAGGAGGGGAGCAGGGAGGCCGCCGCCACGGAGGCCGGTTCCGGCTTCTGGCTCCCGGCGGTCATCGCCTCCTTCGGCGGTCTGCTGCTCGGCCTGACCGTCCCGGCGCTGGACCCGATGGTCGACGAGGTGGCGTTCAACGCCACCCACCAGGCGGCCGACGCCCACCTGCTGCTGTGGCACGGCTTCAACGCCGCGTTGTTCATGTCGATGGCCGCCATCGGTATCGGCGCCCTGGTCTCCTGGCGCCTCCGCGTCGGCGACACCGTGGCGGGCCGGGACCTCATCCCCTTCACCGGGGTGAACGTCTTCGAGGCGATCCACAGTGGGATCATCCGCCTGGGCCGCCGCACCGGCGACCTCACCCGCAGCGACTCGCCCGCCTTCCACCTGGGCGCCCCCACCGTGCTGATCGTCGCCCTGGCCGCGGTCGTGGCGGTGTTCGGTCTGGACCTGCCGTCGCCCGCCGGACAGACCACCATGGGCCTGGACTGGGTCCTCGTGGGCCTGATGGCCGTCGCCGTCCTGGCCGCGACCATCACCCGCTCCCGGATGGCGGGTCTGACCCTGGTCGGCGTCGCCGGCTTCACCGTGGCGCTGTGGCTGTTCTTCCTCGGCGCCTTCGACGTGGCCCTCACCCAGTTCCTCGTGGAGATCCTGACGGTGGTCGTCGCCGTCCTGGTCCTGCGTCGACTGCCCCGCCGGTTCCACCCGGTCAAGGCCGGACGCAAGGCCCTGACCGCGGTCATCGCCATCGCGGCCGGGCTGAGCGCCGGTGTGGCGGCCTACGCGATGACCGGACGTCGAGAACTGTCCGCCGTCGCGGAGTACATGCTGGAACACGCCCCGGCCGACACCGGCGGCACCAACGTCGTCAACACCATCCTGGTCGACTACCGTGCGCTGGACACCTTCGGCGAACTGGTCGTCCTGGGCGTGGCCGGGCTCATCATCATCGCGGTGCTGCGCTCCAGCGACCTGCTGCCGGTGCACGCCTCCCGCCAGGTCGTGGTGAGCACCGACAACGCCGCCTACCCGGCCGCCGACAACACCGTCCTGATGCGGACGGTCGGCCGCTACCTGATGCCGCTGCTGGTCGTGTGGTCGCTGTACCTGCTGTTCCGTGGACACAACGAGCCCGGTGGCGGTTTCATCGCCGGTCTCGTGGGGGGTTCGGCCTTCGCGCTCCTCTACCTCGCGGCGCCCAGCGACGCCAGGGCCCGTATCCGACTCGCCTACCCGGCGATCATCGGTGCCGGTGTCGTGGTCGCGGCCTTCTCCGGGTTCCTCGGTTTCGTGGACGGTTCCTTCCTCAAGCCGCTGCACGCGGAGATCCCGCTGGCCTGGGGCGACTACTTCCACTTCACGACCGCCTTCGTGTTCGACGTCGGCGTCTACCTGGCGGTCATCGGTGTGCTGCTCACCGCGCTCAACGAACTCGGTCTCGAACGCGGCACCCCACCGGGCCGCTCCGGGACCACGACGGCGCCGTCGAAGGACGAAGGCGACGACGAGGAGTCCGCTCCCGCGGTCGAGAGCGACGCCACCGTCCTGAACGGCTCCACCTCCGGAGGTAAGCGATGACCCTCGCCATCACCATCGGGATCATGGTCGCGGGGGGCGTCTACCTGATGCTCCAGCGCGGCATGGTCCGCATCGTCCTCGGCCTCCTCCTGGTGGGGCACGCGGTGAACCTGCTGATCATGTCGGCGGGCGGCGTGTTCCGCCGGGACCAGCCCCTGGTCGGGTCCGGGACGACCCCGTTCATGGCCGACCCGTTGCCCCAGGCCTTCGTGTTGACCGCGATCGTGATCGCCTTCTCCATCGCGATCTACATGCTCACCCTCGCCGCCTCCGGTAGCGACGACGACACCGAGGACGCCTCATGAATTCCGCGTTGCTCCCTCTCTTCGTCGCGGTCCCCCTGGCTTCGGCGGGGCTGCTGACCTTCCTACCGGGGCCGCTGTGGTTGCGCAGGACCCTGTTCCTCGCCCCCAGCGCGTCCGTCATGCTCGCGGCCTCGTGGCTGATCTGGCTGACCCGTGACGGCGCCGTCTACGCCCACAACGTGGGGCTGTGGCCGAACGGGATCGCGATCCCGTTCGTCGCGGACGTCTTCAGCGCGCTGATGCTGTGGACCACCTCGCTGTTGGCCCTGGTCTGTTCGATGTTCGCGGTGGCCACCGGGGACGACAGGAAGACGTTCTTCGCGCCCCTGGTGCTGGTGCTCACCGCCGGTGTCTCCGGCGCCCTGCTCACCGGCGACATCTTCAACATGTTCGTGTTCATCGAGGTCATGCTGTTGCCCTCGTACGGACTGTTGGCGATGCTCGGCGCGTTGGGCCGCCTGCGCGCGGGCCGCATCTACGTCACCGTCAACCTGCTCACCTCGACGATCTTCCTGGCCGGCGTGGCCCTGGTCTACGCCGCCGCCGGCACCGTCCACCTGGGCGAGCTCGCCGGAGCCGCCAAGGAGTCGCCCATGGTCGCGGTCGGCATGGGCGTGGTCATCCTCGCCCTGTCGATCAAGGCCGCGGTCGTCCCGGTGCACGGCTGGCTGGCCCGCACCTATCCCTTCGCCTCCCCGGCCATCACCGCCCTGTTCTCCGGGCTGCACACCAAGGTCGCGATCTACGCGATCTACCGCCTGTACGCCTTGGTCTTCGACGGCGACTCCAAGTTCCTGTGGATCGGCGTCGTCGCCTTCACCCTCACCATGCTCATCGGTGTGCTGGGGGCCGTCGGCGAGAACACCACCCGCTCCATCCTGGTGTTCCACATGATCAGCCAGATCGGCTACATCCTGCTGGGCGTGGCCCTGTTCACCGAGATCGGCCTCATGGCCGGTGTGTTCTACCTGATCCACCACATGATCGTGAAGGCGTCCCTGTTCCTGTCGACGGGGGCGATCGAGCACACCCACGGCACCGGGGCCCTGGATCGATTGGGCGGGATCGCCAAACGCGAACCCCTCCTGGCACTGGTGTTCATGGGTGCCGCCTTCTCCCTGGCCGGGCTGCCGCCCTTCTCCGGCTTCGTCGCCAAGCTGACGTTGGTCATCGCCGCCGTGGACGACGCCCAATGGACCGTGGCGGTCGTGATGATCGGGGTCAGCCTCATCACCCTGATGTCGATGCTGAAGATCTGGGGCGGTGTCTTCTGGGGCAAGGATCCCCGGGAGGAGAACGGTGACGGGACCCCCGTCGCCGTCGGCTCGAACGGCTCCACGGTCACCGAGACGATCGCCCGACCGAAGATCAAGGCCTCCCTGATCATCCCGGGCCTGATCCTGACCGCGACCACCCTGTGCATCGGCCTCGGCGCCCAGGTCCTGCTGGACCTGAGCGCGCAGGCCGCGGCCGGACTGATGGACACCTCCGGATACGTCGAGGCGGTGCTGGGACGATGACCTACCTGACATGGGCGCTACGGCTGCTCTGGTTCCCCTTCTACGCCGGAGGGGAGATCGTGAAGACCTCCTTCCAGGTCATGTGGGACATCGTGACCCCGGGCAGTTCGGCCACCCCGGCCTTCGTCGAGGTACCGATCCGTGCGACCGGCGATCTGGAGGTCACGATGCTGGCCAATCTCATCTCCCTGACCCCGGGGACGGTGACGGTGGCCGTACGACGCGACCCCTCCACCCTGTGGGTGCACGGCCTCTACGTGGAGGACCGGGAGTCCTTCCAGAAGGAGATCCACGCCATGGAGGACCGCATCCTGGCGGTCACCCGTCCCAAGGGCGCCCCCGAGGGCGCGAAGAGCAAGGGGGGACGTAGCTGATGGAGATCATCGACATCGGTATCGGCGCGATCGTGCTGGCCATGGCCGTCGCCACCTACCGCATCCTGATCGGCCCCTCGGCCGCCGACCGGGGAGCCGCCTCCGACGTGGTCTTCTTCGGGTTCGTCGGCCTGGTCGCCATGCTGGGCTTTCGCCTGGACACCGAACTGGTCGTGGACATCGTGGTGGTGTGCTCCCTGATCGGGTTCCTGGCCGCCCTGTCCCTCGCCCGTCTGATCACCGGAGGCAAGCGATGAGCGTGCTGAACACCATCGGGATCGCCTGCATGATCGCCGGAGCCCTCGTGTTCCTGGTCGGCGCGATCGGCCTGCTCCGGCTGCCCGACTTCTACGCGCGGCTGAGCGGGGTCACCATCGCCGGCGCTCTGGGCACCGCGCTCCTGCTGCTCGGGCTGCTGCTGCACTACCCGTCGGTGGAGAACACGATCAAGATCGGCCTGGCCCTGCTGATCCAGTTGGCCACGGCGGCTGTGGGCGGCAACGCCATCGCCCGCGCGGGCTACCTGACCAAGGTGGAGCCGACCGAGATCACGAAGTTCGACGATCTGGCCGAATCCTCGGCCGGAGCCCCGGCCGAGGGCGACGACAAGGCCTGAACCGGCCGCCACGAGGGCCCCACTCCCGGGAACGGGGGTGGGGCCCTCGTCCCGTTCTCCATGTTCGGGGCTAGCCTTCCGGGGAACCCTCTCCTCCCCTCCCCGACGAGGTCGTATGCGCAATCCCTCCACCGACCGCACCGGGCCGCAGGCCGTCCTGGCGCTCGTCGCCCTGTTCATGGTCGCCGCCTCCCTCCGTCCCGCGTTGACCGGCGTGGGCGCGGTCCTGGAACAGATCGGGGACACCACCGGTCTGTCCTCCTCGGCCCTGGGCCTGCTCGGAGCACTGCCACTGCTCGGTTTCGCGATCGTCTCCCCCCTGGTCCACGGTCCGGCGAACCGGTGGGGCGTGGACCGGCTGGTGCTGGTCGCGTTGGTGGTGTTGTGCGCGGGGATCGCCGTCCGTTCGCTGCCGCCGATGCCGGCCCTGTGGATCGGCACCGCGATGATCGGTGTCTCCGTGGCCGTGGGCAACGTGCTCGTTCCGGTCATCATCCGACGCGACCGGCCCACCCACATCCCCCTGCTCACCGGGGTCAACACGGCGGTGATGAACTCCTCCGCTGCGCTGGCCGCAGGGCTGGCCTTCCCGCTGTCCCTGGTCCTGGGCGGTTGGCGCCCGGCCCTGGCGCTGTGGGCGGGTCTGGTCGCGGTGGCGGCCCTGGTCTGGGCGACACGGATGTACCGCTTCCCCACCCCGGCGATGTCCGTCCCCGCCCCCGTGGCGGGGCGGCCGGCGCCCGCCCCCGAACCCGAAGCGTCGGTATGGCGTTCGGCGAAGGCCTGGCAGGTCACGCTGTTCATGGGGTTGCAGTCGACGAGCTTCTTCACCCTCATCAACTGGCTGCCGACCGTCGAGGCCTCGCGTGGGGTCGCCCCCGCCACCGCCGGCTGGCACCTGTTCGGTTTCCAGATCGCGGGGATCCTCGCCGGGCTGGCCGTCACCGCGGTGATGGGGCGTCGGGCCGAACAGACCCCCGCCTGCCTGGCCGTGAGCGTGCCCATGGTCGTCGCCATGGCCGGCCTGCTGTGGCTGCCCCAATGGAGCCTGGTGTGGATCCTGATGGCCGGTGGGAGCACGGGCGGAGCCATCGTGGTGTCCCTCGCCCTGATCGCGCTGCGCGGAGGTACCCACCTGCGCACCGTCCGGCTCTCCGGGATGGCGCAGTCCATCGGCTACCTGCTGGCCGCGGGCGGCCCGGTGGCGGCCGGCGCCCTCGGACAGGCCACCGGCCGGTGGGAGACCGTCCTGCTGCTGGTGGGAGCGGTGGGCCTGGCCCAGACGACGGTCTCTCTGGCCGCCGGACGTCCCGAGTGAGCCGAGCGCCCCGGGCATGAGGAGGGGCGCCCCGCCCGCGTCCGCCGGACGAAGGCGGAGGTGGGCGGAGCGCCCCTGGGGTCCCGGGCGGTGTCGGTGTGGAGGGGACACCGCCCGGGGCGGGCCGCCCGTCTCTCTCTTCCGGACGGCCCTGGCTCGTGGAGACTAGAGGGAGACCCCCAGCGCCCAGCTCATCAGGCCGTACATCGCGAACATGATCATGATCAGCGCGGTCAGGTTGAACCACAGACCCGCGCGAAGCATCTCGGTGATCTTGACGTAGCCCGAGCCGAAGGCGATGGCGTTCGGCGGAGTGGCGACCGGGAGCATGAAGGACATCGAGGCGGCCAGGACCGCCGGGATGACCAGCGCCAGGACGTCGACGTCCATACCGACCGCGACACCGCCCATGATCGGCAGGAAGGTGGCGGCGGTGGCCGTGTTGCTGGTGAGCTCGGTCAGGCAGAGCACCAGGACGGTGACGGCCAGGATGAGCACCCACATCGGAACGCCTTCGAGGACGGCGACGCGGGTACCGATCCAGGTGCTCAGACCGCTGGAGGTGAACTGGCCGGAGATCGCGATACCGCCGCCGAACAGCAGCAGGATGCCCCAGGGCAGCTTCAGCGCGGAGTCCCAGTCGAGCAGACGGTTCTTCCGGTCCACCGGGATGATGAACAACAGGGCCGCGACGATCATGGCGACCATGGCGTCGGAGACACTGCCGATCCACGGGAAGACCGAGGCGAAGGCGTCGTTCTTGGCCAGCATCGGGGCCGCGATCCAGGAGAAGGCGGCGAAGCCGAAGACCAGCAGCACGAGCTTCTCGGCGCGCTTCATCGGGCCCATCTTCGAGAGCTCCTCGGCGATGAGCTCCTGGGCGCCCTCGATGCGCTTGACCTTGGGCGGGTAGATGAGCTTGGCCAACAGAACCCAGGCGATGACCAGGAAGATGATCGCCAACGGCACGCCCGCGAGCATCCACTCGCCGAAGCCGATGTGGATGTCGTGGTTCTCGGCCAGGTAGCCCACCATCAGGACGTTGGGCGGGGTGCTGATCAGGGTGGAGACCGAGCCGATGGACGCGGAGTAGGCGATCGCCAGCATCAGGGCGGTCGCGAAGTTCGCGTCGGTCCTGCCGTCGCGCAGCTGGGTGACCAGACCGATGACGGAGAGGCCGACCGGCAGCATCATCACGGCGACGGCGGTGTTGGACACCCACATACCGATGACGAAGGTGGCGGCCATGAAGCCACCGATGAGACCGACCGTGTTCGAACCGACCTTGGAGACGATCAGCAGCGCGATGCGACGGTGCAGGTCCCACTTCTGCATCGCCAGGGCCAGCATGAAGCCGCCCATGAACAGGAAGATGACGTCGGAACCGTAGGACGCGGAGACGTCCGGGACCGCCACACCGTCGATGAGCAGCGGGAAGAGCACCAGCGGCAACAGGGAGGTCGCCGGGATCGGGATGGGCTCGGTGGCCCACCAGATCGCGATCCACGCGGTGACCGCCGCGACGATCGACCCGTTGACGGACATGACCGTCTCGGTCTCGCCGTCACCGAGCGGCAGCGGCATCTCCGGCATGACCAGGTAGATCAGCAGACCGATGAGCGGTCCCGCGACGAAACCGATCACCCGTGAACGATTGGTGCGTTCCCCGGGCGTGCCCTTCTCCTTCTCGGGCTCTGTGCCCGTTTCCCTCGTTTCGGTGTTCGCCGCCATGGCGGGTCCTCCTGATCGTCGTCTGATCTCGATCGGTGTGGGTCGAAAAGGGCCGCCCGTCTCTCTCTTCCGGACGGCCCTGGCTCGTGTCGGCTACAGGGAGATCCCCAGAGCCCAGGTCATCAGGCCGTACATCGTGCCGAGGACCAGGAAGAGCGCGATCAGGTTCAGCCACAGGCCGCCCTTGATCATCTCGCCGATCTTGACGTAGCCCGAGCCGAAGGCGATCGCGTTGGGCGGCGTCGCCACCGGGAGCATGAAGGCCATCGTGGCGGCGAGCGCGACCGGCACCACCAGGGCGAGGACGTCCATGTCCATGCCCATCGCGACACCGCCCATGATCGGCAGGAAGGTCGCGGCGGTGGCCGTGTTGCTGGTGAGTTCCGTGAGGAAGAGGACCAGCGCGGTGACGGCGAGGATCAGCACCCAGGTGGGCACCCCGGACAGGAAGGAGACCTGGCCACCGACCCAGGCGCTCAGCCCGGACTTGGTGAACTGGGCGGAGATCGCCAGACCGCCGCCGAACAGCAGCAGGATGCCCCAGGGCAGCTTGACGGCGGTGTCCCAGTCCAGGAGCTGGGTCTTACGGTCCACCGGGATGAGGAAGAGCAGGACCGCGACGGTCATGGCGATACCGGCGTCGCTGACGCTGCCCAGCCACGGGGCGACCGAGGCGACGGCCTCGATGTCGGCGATCATCGGGACGAAGATCCAGGACAGGGCGGCGAAGGCGAAGACCGCCAGGACCAGCTTCTCGCCACGGGACATGGCGCCCATCTTGTCCAGCTCTTCGCGGATGAGCGTCTGCGCGCCCTCGACCTTCTTCACCGCCGGCGGGAAGAGACGGGTCAGCACGAACCACGCGATGAGCATGAAGACGGCGGCCAGCGGCACACCGGCCATCATCCACTGGCCGAAGCCGATGCTGATGTCGTGGTTGTCGGCCAGGTAGCCGACCATCAGGACGTTGGGCGGGGTACCGATCAGGGTCGCGACCGAACCGATCGACGAGGAGTAGGCGATACCCAGCATGAGCGCGGTCGCGAAGTTCGCGTCCGTACGACCGCCCCGGAACTGGGCGATCAGCGCGATGACGGAGAGGCCGACCGGCAGCATCATCACGGCGGTGGCGGTGTTGGACACCCACATGGTGATGAACCCGGTGGCGATCATGAAGCCGCCGATGAGACCGACCGTGTTCGAGCCGACCTTGGAGACGATCGTCAGGGCGATGCGCTTGTGGAGATTCCACTTCTGCATGGCCAGGGCCAGCATGAAGCCGCCCATGAACAGGAAGATCGTGTCCGATCCGTAGGAGGAGGCCACGTCGCCGATGGCCGCGCCCTCCACCATGAGCGGGAACAGCACCAGCGGCATCAGCGAGGTCACCGGGATCGGGATCGCCTCGGTGGCCCACCAGATCGCGATCCACGCGGTGATCGCCGCGACCACGCTGCCGTTCGCCGACAGGACCGGGTCCCCGCCGTCATCGCCGATCGGCAGCAGGATGTCCGGCATCGCGAAGTAGATCGCGAGACCGAGCAGCGGGCCGAGAACGAGCCCGACCAGGCGGGTCCTGTTCATGCCCGTGGAGGACTGCTCCTCCTGCTGTGTGTCCGACGATGCTTCCGGAGCATCGGCACCCTGCTGGGTGGCCATGGATCTTCCTCCTGGTGGGCCGGGGGTCGCGCCCTTAGCCGGAGGCCGTCATGTGGCAAGCGGGTTGCCGCTTGGTCTCCTCCGGGTGACTTCCATTGATCGACCACATGGTGTTCATCCCACGGCAATGTGCGCAACGCCACTGGGAGAGAGTTGGGATTCCTCTGACATAGGGCGACCGTCGGTGTAGAGGAGGGGACGCAGGGTGAGGCATGGGCCACAACATCCACTCGCCCGGCTGTCTAAGCTGCGAGTATGCGATCGACCGGACCGAGTAGACGGGCCGCCCTCCTGGGCGCGGCCGGAGCCTTCGTCGTCGGCTCCCTGAGCGGTTGCGCGCGCGACCCCGCCCCCGGGGTGGACCGACTCGTGATCGCCACCGGCCCGCCGGGGGCCGTCTACCGAGAGATCGGCGGGGTGCTCGCGAGTCTTCTCGACGAGCGCCTGCCCGGCCAAGAGGTGGTCACCGTGGAGACCGGCGCCTCCCACGACAACCTGATCCTCTTGGACCGCGGAGACGCCGACCTCGGTCTGGCCAACCTCGACTCGATCCTGGACACCGACATCGCCGTCGAGGGATCACGGGTCAGCGCCGTAGGACGGCTCTACGACAGCTTCGTGCACCTGGTCGTCACCGCCGACTCGCCCATACGCTCGCTCGGGGACATCGAGGGGGCACGCGTGTCCATGGGGACGGTCAACTCCGGAACCGAGTTCACCGCCGGCCAGATCCTCGACGTCCTCGACGTGCGTCCCGAGGAGCTCCGACTCGACCAGGCCGACTCCGCCGCCGCCCTGGCCTCGGGGGAGATCGACGCGATGTTCTCCCTGACCGGGCTGCCCACACCCGCCATCGCCGACCTGGCCGAGGAACGGCCCCTGCGGCTGGTCGACCTGTCCGACGCCGCCCACAGCATGGCCAGCACCTACCCCGAGGCCTACTTCCCCGCGACCATCCCGGCCACCACCTACACCGGGATCCCCGCCTGCCCCACCATGTCCATCCCCAACCTGTTGCTCTGCCGCGAGGAACTGCCCGACGAACTCGTTCGACGGATCACCGCCGCGATGTACACGGGGGCGGGCCGCCTCGCCGAACAGCGCCCCGAGGCCGCCCAGATCAACGTCCGCACCGGTATCTCCACCGGCATCGTGCCGCTGCACCCGGGCGCCGAACAGTGGTACCGGGAGAACAAGCCGGCCTGAACGCGCCCGATCACGAGAGCGAGGGCGGATCGGCCGGGGGCAGGGTGATGACCACCCCGAAGCCGCGTCTGCCCTCGTCGGCCAGACCGTCCCCGAGGGTGAGACGACCGCCCGCCTCACGGACCAGATCGGCGACGATCGCCAGACCGAGGCCCGTCCCCTCGGTGTTCTGGTGCCGGGACGAACGCCAGAAACGGTCCAGGGCGGCCTCCCGCTCCTCCTCCGTCAGCCCCGTCCCATTGTCGAGCACACCGATCCGCACCTCCTCGCCGTCCTCGGCGCGGACCTCGATGCGGGTCCCGCCGGACAGCCGCAGGGCGTTGCTGAACAACTCGTCCAGGATGCTGCCCAGCCCGCCCGCCGGGGCCAGCGCCCACACCAGGTCCGGCAGGTCCGTGGTCACCTCGATCCCCCGGGCCTCCCCCAGCGCCCGCCATCGGGCCTCCCGGGTCTCCACCACCCCGGTGACCTCGACCGCCTCGGTCCCGGTGACACTCTCCAACCGGGTGGCGGCCAGCAACGAGTTCAGCATCCGGTGCATCATCGTCGTCTCGTCGATCGCCACCTCGTGCGCCTCTCGCGCCTCCGCCCCCTTGAGGTAGGGGCCCAGGTTCTCCACGGCCAGACGCAGGCTCGCCAGGGGGTTGCGCAGCTGGTGGGAGGCCTCCGAGACGAACGAGCGCTGCCGGTCGAGCGCCCGCCGCACCACGTCCACCATCGTGTTGAAGGACTCCGTGAGCCGACGCAGTTCCGGAGGCCCTCGCTCGGCGTCCACCCGCACGTCGAGATCGCCCGAGGCGACCGCCGTGGTCGCCTCGTCCAGCCGCCGGATCGGCTGGAGCACCCACCGCGACAACGGCATCGCCGCCGACACCAGCAGCGCCAGCGGCAACAGACTGATCAGAGCCATCCACCCCCAGGAGGTGAGGATCCGCGCGCCCAGCCGATCGGCGGGGGCCACCAGCACCACCGCCCCGGCCACCTCACTGTCCCGGCCGATCGGCTCGGTGATGATCAGCGGATCGGTGTTCCACGGCCACACGGTGGTCGGCGGCTCGGGACGCTCACCGGCCAGGGCCGCGGTGACCCCACCGGTCGCGGTGGCGATCTCCAGCACCGTCTCCATCCGCGCCCGGTCGCCCGACCCAGTCACGACGGTGCCGTCGGGCGCCACCACCACGGCGGGGATCCCGTACAGCTCCTCGTAGCGGGACATCTCCTGGACCAGGGCGTTGCGCCGTTCGCTCTCCAGCGCGGTTCGAGCCAACGCCGCGAACCGGCCCGCGTCCGCGAGCCGGTCGACGTAGACCTCCTGGGTCTGCTGCTGGGCGATGACCGCCCCCAGGGGGGCCAGCACCGCGCCGACCATCACGAACGCCACCGGCAGCAGGATCGCCAACAGACGCCGGAGCACGTCAGACCCCGTCGAGCATGTAGCCGACCCCGCGCACCGTACGGATGCGCACGGCGTCGCCGACCTTGCCGCGCAGGGAGGCGATGTGGGTGTCCAGGGTCCGGGAGGAGGCCTCCCAGGCCGCGCCCCACACCTGGTCGAGGATCTGGTCCCGGGCCACCACCCCGGGGGAACGCGAGACCAGGAGCCGGAGCAGGTCGAACTCCTTACGGGTCAGCTGCAGGACGCGATCCCCCACCCGGGCCTCACGCGAGGCGACGTCGACGACGAGGTCGCCCACGCCGAGCGGCGGATCCTTCGGCTCGGGTTCGGCCCGCGCGTTCCTGGTCCGGCGCAGCACCGCCTCGATCCGCGCCAACAGCTCGGCCACCCCGAAGGGTTTGACCACGTAGTCGTCGGCTCCGGCACGCAGCCCGCGCACCCGGTCCCGTTCCTCGCTCCGGGCGGTCACGGCGATGATCGCCGTCTGCGGACGTTGCCGCAGCCGGCGCAGCAGGTCGATCCCGTCGGCGTCGGGCAACCCGAGATCCAACAGGACCACGTCGGCGGCGGGCGCCGAGAGAGCCCGCTCCGCGGTCGCCACCCGCTGGACTTCGAAAGAGGCCGACCGCAGCGCGGTCACCAGACCACGGGCCACACGATCGTCGTCCTCCACCACGAGAATGCGCATGGCTAGACATAGTAGGCACAGTTCAGACCCCCCGCCCCCGCCCACACCCCGTCACTTCAAGGGGATATGACGGACCGCCCTCGCCCGGACCGCTCTCTTGGGGGACCGCCGGGCGTGTGTTCCGGTGGAAACGAGGGCGGCCGCCCACCCGGTCCGTGGACGGCCGCCGTTCGACGAGAAGGTCAGGAGACGGGCACCGTCTCCCGCGTACGCCTGCGGTTCCAGGGCAGAACGGTGTCGAGGGCGTAGCGACCCCCGGAGAAGCCCAAGGCCAGGGAGACGACGCCCAATACCAGGAGCAGCTCAAAGCCGCCGAGCAGGGGGTCGCCGACGTGGGCGAAGTAGTAGGCGTTGCCCATCATGGCGGCGAGGAGCACACCCGCGAAGGGGAGGAGGAGACCGATCATGAGCGCGGCGCCCGCGCCCACCTCGATGGCCACGGCCAGCGCGGCCGAGAAGCCGGGGAAGGGAACGCCCATGGCGTCGAAGCCCGCGGTGGTCCCCGCGAAGTCCGTGGTCTTGGCCATTCCGTGGGCGATGAAGACGGCTCCGACGCAGACCCTGGCCAGCAGGGCGGTCAGGTCACCGATCCTGTTCCTGAGTGTCGGTTCGTTCATGATGGGTTCCTGTTCTGTAGCGGGATGGCCCCGGCGTCGTGGCCCGTGTCGAACAGCAACACTTGAGCTCACAACCTTTTGCCGGGAAGTCAGATGCTAATACGCATCCGCCCGAACACCTAGAGTGCGTGCGGATAAGTTGAGAACGCCACACGATCGCCCAGGTCGGAACGGTCGACGGAATCAGGTTCAGTCGGTGGCCCGAGGATCTTCCGGGTCCGGGTACCGGGGCTCCTCCCCCTGAGGGTCGAGCGCGCCCAGCATCGACTCCGAGATCTCACGGAGCTGGTCGACCTGCTCATGGGTGAGCGTGTCGAAGACCAGCCGCCGCACCTCCCGCACGTGACCGAAGGCCGCCTCCTCCAGGGCCTTCATGCCGGAGTCCGTGATCTCGACGATCGTCGTGCGCCGGTCCTCCGGACGTTTGAAGCGACGGATCATCCCGTCCGTCTCCAAACGCGCCGCGGCGTGGGACAGACGGCTCGGCGAGGAGCGCAGCAGTCGCGCCAGCCGGGTCATCGTCAGTTCCCGCTCAGGGGCCTCGGAGAGCATCGCCAGGATCTGGTAGTAGGCGTGCGGTATCCCGGCGTCATGTCTGAGCTGCCGGTCCAGGGCACCGTCCAGCAGATGGACGGCCATGAGGAAGGTCCGCCAGGTCCGCTGTTCCTCACCGTCGAGCCATCGTGTCTCGATCATCGGACCCACGCCCTCCCACAGAATACTTGAGCGTTCAATTGTTTTCGCGCTTCCGATCGCCGACTCCTCAAGCCCGGGCGACCACCCAGAAGGCACACCCGTGGCAGGACTCGAACCCACCACGAAGCGAGGCGCGAACCCGGTCGACCGCCCACTCGGTCGTCACCGGCCCGCCTCGACGCGGACGATCCTCGCCCTCTCCGCGCACACGAGGGCGCTCCTCCCGCCCTCGACCACGCCGCGGCTCCCACCCCGCCGACCCACGCTCACCGGGGGTCTCCGCAACGCTACTACGACGTAATGTCCCCTATCCCGGGCGTTCCGGAACCCTCCGACACACCCGAAGATCCCGGCACCGTGCCAGGTGGGAGACACCGACCGGGCCACCCGGCCGGCCGAAACGAGCCCCGTAAGACCGTTTCGTCCGTTACCGATCCAGTGTTCTCTCTGATTTCACCGCCGATCCGCGCCGTTCACCCCTTACAGCGCACCTCACCGCCATAGAGTTCCGGCACGCGGAGAGACACGGAGCTCCGACGCCACGGCCGCGTTCTCACTCGCGGCACGGAGCCGCACCCTCGTGTCCTCCAGGACCACGAGGAGGCTCCTATGGCCTATTACCGCATCCGACTCAACGACGGCACCTCCCACACCCTCCAGGCGGCACGTATGCGCACCGACGCGCGCAGCCTCTACCTGGAGGAACCCGTCGCGGGAGACTGGCGCGAGGTGTTCAGCAACCCGATCATCGATATCGACGCGATCCAGCGCCGCTTCACCGAGAACGACGGAAGCCAGACCTGGCTCCCCGAGTACCTGCCCGCCCCCGTCGGCGGTGTCCGCGCCTGGTGAACCCACCACCCGCGGGTCGATCTCCCGCGGAGACGGTGAACACCCGGGGCGGCGCCTCGGAAAGCGCGAACGCCCGTCGAGACGCGCCCTGTTCAGAGCAGAGAACGGGCGAGGAAACGGGCTCGAGGGGCCAGCCGGGCGTGGGTCGCGTCGTCGCGCTCGGCTCGGACGACCCGCGCACAGGCGATCAGGTGCGCGATCCGCCCCTGATCGCCTTCGAGAAGGTCACGGAAGACCGTACGGACCCGGGCCGCCGTCCGAGGCTGGGTGAGCGCGTAGACGTGCAGGGTGGCGGCGTCCAGCCCTCGGGGGGCCACACCCCAATCGTTCCAATCGACCAGACCCAGCGGATCGGTCACGTTGGCCCAGTGCAGCCCTCCGTGGGCGCTCTCCCAGACCTGGACCGTCAGATCGACCCCGCGCGCCTCCGGCAGCACCTCGGGGATCGCGAGGATCTCCTCCCGGGTGACGCTGCGATGACCGGAGGGGCTGGGAACCCGGCTCAGCCGGTCCAGACAACCGCGCAACCCCCGCCACCACCGGGCCCCGAGTTCGACCGGCCGTTCCAGGGCCCGGGTCGACGAGACGGGACGGCCGCCGAGACGTTCGGTGAGCAGGGCGTGAAAGGGGCTTCCCGCGACCGACGTGTAGTCGACCAGCAGCCTCGGGTGCGGGATCTCGTCGCCGATCAGGTCGTCCAGGACCCAGGCGCTCATCCAGCGTTCGAAGTCCGGTTCCGGAGCGGTGACCACGCGCAACCAGGCCGGTTCCCCCTCCGCGGTGACCACGGGCCCGCTGAGCGTGTGTCCGGAGAGCCCTCGATGCAGTCGCGCGCCGTGTGCGGGGGTGACGTCCAACTCGCCCAGGGCCTCGTACCAGGCACCGGTGAGCCGGGTGATCGCGGTGGTGTCCACTCCCCTATCCTGCCCCGGAGTCCGTGTGGGAAGGGCCGTTTTCGGTCAACTCGTCGCGGAGGCCACGAACCGGGTCGCCGGGCCCGCACACGCGAAGGGGCGCCGCGATGCCGTGGCACCGCGACGCCCCTCACGTCGTTCCGATCCGGGCCCGTGGGCCGGGGATCCGGTCGTTACAGGTCCTCACCGTGGACGGAGCCCGGGGTGCCGTAGGTGGTGGTCTGCGGCGTCTCGGTCACGCTGCCCTCCATCCACTCGTCCCAGGACTTCTGCCAGTAACCCCAGCCGTTGTCCCACTCGAACTCGCGGTCGGTGCCGGTGGTGTCGAGGATGTCGCCCATCAGGGTGTTGTCGAAGAACCAGCGGGCGTCGTCCATGCGCAGGTTGGTGCACCCGTTGGAGGTGTTGGCCGAACCGATGTTGCCGTTGTAGGAGGCCTCGTGGACGAACTCACCGCTGTTGGAGGTACGGACCGCGTACTGCACGTCCACCAGATAGGAGCCCGGGGCGTCGGAGGGGATGCCCACGGTGCTGGAGTCCATGGTCAGCTGCTCATAGCGCTCCATGAGGACGTGCGTGCCGGTCGTGGTGGTGTCGAATCGACGGTTGGCCGCGCCGTTGCTCACCTCGATGGTGCGCTCGTGCTCACCGTCGATCTCGACGACCATCTCGTGGTCGGGCACGTGCATGGTCGCGATGAGCTCACGGCCGATCTCGAAGTTGATCTGGTAGTTGCGCACGCCGTAGACGCCGTCGGAGGCCTCGACGCCCGCCAGGTTCAGGTCGACGGAGACCTGCTGGTAGGGGTCCCAGTACTCCTCGGGGCGGAAGACCGCCATCTGGTCGGTGACCCAGTTCCAGGCGCCGGAGATCTCCTGCTCGGCGACCACGTTCATGGAGTTCTCGACCTGGGCCTTGTTGGCGACCGGCAGGTCGAAGTTGATGACGATGGGCATCCCGACGCCGACGGTGTCACCGGAGCTCGGGAAGTTGGAGACCAGTTCGAGGCTCTGGCCGGGGGTCGCGGCCAGGGTGGTGAACTCGGCGGCGAACTCGTCCTCCTCGCCGGCCTCGTTCTCGCCGGTGGCGGTGACCACGATCTCGGCGCCGGGCCGCAGGTTCCAGTCACTGACCCACTCGGTGCCGTCCTCGTTGAGGGTGCCGGTCATCTCGTACAGATCGGCGTCCTCGGAGTCCTCACCCTCCTCGTCCGGCACGACCTGGTCGATCTTGACGTCGGTGATGGTGCCGTTCTCGGCGTTGACCCGAACGGGGGTGTTGGGCGCGATCTCCTCGCCGCCTTCGCCGGGGGTGATGCTCAGCTCGACCGGATCGGCCGTGCTGTCGGTGGTCCCCTGCGTCTCAGCGTCATTGGACGTACAGGCGGTCGCGGCGAGCGCGAGCGCTACAAGTCCGATACCGAACCGGCGCGTCATCGCCGACTGGGTCATGCCCGTCACGTCTGAACCTCCATAGCTGAGAACTCGAACCCGGCCCACGCCCTGCTTAGATGCACGAGTTCGGAAAAGGTTCTGGAAACTCGCGTATCGGTCTGGTGCGGTTATCGGATGGTGTCCGCCCACCTTGCCCGGAACCGCCGAGAATACAGCCAGGGGGTACATGGCCGGTCCGTCGGGGGGTGAGGTTCCGGCCACCCGAAAGCCGCTCCTCTTGCCCTTCCATGATGCCCCGCATAGAATCTTGTTCGTTCGCTCAGGTTTCTGGGGGCGAAAAGTTGTTCACTTGACCAGGTTTCTCTGAGGTAATCGAACGAGAAGGAGCACGGATATGCCGTGGATGTGGCTGGCAGGGGCGATCGTCCTTGAGGTGCTCGCCACCACCTCGCTGAAGCTCTCCGAGGGGTTCACCCGTCTGGTGCCGTCGATCATCGTGGCCCTCGGATACATCGGCGCCTTCTACGCCCTGGCCCAGGCCCTCGATAGAGGTATGCCGCTCGGGGTCGCGTACGGGACGTGGGCCGCGATCGGCATCGCCCTCGTCGCCATCATCGGAACCGTCGCCTTCGGTGAATCGCTCACCTGGGTCCAGATCGGCGGCATCGCCCTCGTCCTCGCCGGGGTCATGGCCCTGGAGTTGGGAGGACAGCACTGAGACCCACGACCTTCCGGCAGGATGGGATGCCGTGAACACCGCATATACCTCCGATGATCCGGAGAACATCAGCGACGGCCGGCTGCGCAAGGGAGAACAGCGACGTCGGCTCCTGGTGAACGCCACCATGGACGTCATCACGAACGAGGGCGTCACGGCGGTCAGCCAGCGTCGGGTGGCCGCCGAGGCCGGGGTGCCGCCGAGCACCGTCACCTACTACTACGCGACCATCGACGACCTCCTCGTCGACGCCCTCACCCGGGTCAACAACGCCTACGTGGCGGTGGTGGAGGGTCTGCCCGAGGACCCCGACGAGGCCCTGCGCGGCTTCGCGACGCTCATCGCCGAGGGCGTCGGCCCCGACCGGGCCCACGCGCTCGCCGAGATGGAGCTCTTCCTCCTCGCCGCCAGACGGCCCGCCCTCGGCGAGCAGGTCGACTGCTGGTACGACGCCGTCGACGCCTTCTTCGCGCTCTACCTGCCCGATCCGGCCGCCCGTGCCGGAGTGATCGCGGCCTCCGACGGTTATCTCCTCCGTTGCTGTGTCATGGAGCCCCCGCCCTCCGCCGATGAGGTGTACCGGGCGCTGCGTCGCCTGATCGACCGGGAACGCGACGCCGGGACGACCCCGGCCTCACCCTCCGCGCCGGTCTGATCGGCGCCGGGCCCCCTCCGCGCCGTCCTGGACCATGTCCACCAGCAGACGCAGCACGAACATCGCCGTGGTCGCCAACAGGACCCAGGCCAGCAGGTTGAGCGCCTGAGTGTGCGTGGCCAGCTCCTCCCAACGCACCCCCGGACGCTCCGTCACGTTGAACAGCCCCACCGACATGAACCCGGTGACCACGGCCAACACGGTCATGACCGCCCGCCGCACCACCGAGCGCAGCAGTCTCCGGTCCTCCGGATGGGCGAACATCCTCGCCTGCACGGTGAACCGGCCCTTGTGCAGTTGATCGGTGATCCGGTCCAAGCGGCGCGGCAGTCGGCGCAGCGTCGGCATCAGCGCCAGCAGTTCGCCGACGGCGGCCTCTCTCAGGTTGTCGGTGCCCAACCGCTCCGACATGTGCGCTCCGGCGTACCGTTTGGCCTCGGAGACGGTGTCGAAGCCCGGCGCCAGGAACACCAGGGTCCCCTCCAGGGTGGCCAGGGCGCGGAACACCCCCGCCAGTTCGGACGGCAGGACCAGACCGAACCGGGCGACCAACAGCAGCAGCTCGGTGAACATGCGCATGCTGGTCGTGGTCCCGCTGTGCAGGTACCGCGCCATGAACTGCCCGAGCGACCGGCGCAACCGCTCGGCGTCGATCTCCCCCGGATCGTCCACCACGTCCAGAAGGGTGTCGGTGAGCAGTACGGCGTCGCCCCGGTCGATGGCCAGGAGCATCATCTGGAGCGCCTCGCGGGTCTGGGCGTCCAGCCGCCCGACCGAGCCGTGGTCGAGCAGCCCCACCCCGCCGTCGTCGAGCAGCAGGATGTTGCCCGGGTGCGGGTCGGCGTGGAAGATCCCGCTGGCGAGGATCTGCTCCAAGAGGCAGTCCAGGAGCGCCCGGGCCACCTCCTCGCCCTGTTCCTCCGGCAGTTCGACCCCGTCGATCTGGCGTCCGTGCAGCCGTTCCATCACCAGGACCCGTCGGCTGGTGTAGGCCTCGTACACCTGGGGGATCCGCACCGGGGAGTCGGCCGCCGCCTCGGCGACCGCGACGATGTTGGCGGCCTCCACCTCGAAGTCGAGTTCCTCCAGAAGCGCCTCACCGAACCCTTCGGCGAGGTCGCGCACCCCGATCGCCGGTCCCCAGTCGGTGTGCTCGTCGACGCGTTTGGCGAGTCTGCGGATGATGTCGAGGTCGCGTCGGACCACCGGGCCGATCCCCGGCCGCTGGACCTTGACCACCACCTCCTCTCCCGTGCGCAATCGTGCGGCGTGGGCCTGGGCGATGGAGGCCGCGGCGAGGGGTTCGGGGTCGAACTCGGCGAACACCTCGTCGATGTCCCGGCCCAGTTCCAGTTCCACGCAGTCGCGGATCCGCTCGTAGGGGACCCGGGCGGCCTCGCTGTGCAGCCGCCCCAGCTCCTCGATGAACACGGCGGGCAGCAGCTCTCTGCGGGTGGCCAGCACCTGCCCGAGCTTGACGAACACCACCCCGGCCTCCTCCATGGACCGGGCCAGGGAGCGGGCCGACCTGCGCTGGGCCGAGGTGTCCTCCATCCCTTCCCTGCGGCCGATGACGTAGCCGCCGAGGCCGTGCCGGACCAGGATCCACACGATCCTCCGGTAGCGGCCCAGGCGACCGAACAGGTCGGTGGCCTCCCGGACCATGGCGACCGGCCGGACCCGGGTCCCCCGCGGCAGCAGCAGTTCCAGGGCGACGAAGGCCAGCATCGAACCGACGGCCATGCCGAAGAGCATGAGCGCCAGAGAGCCCGGCTGTTCCATGTCCATCGGGTGGTCGCCGGTGAGCACGTCCAGGGACCCGTAGTAGGCCAGGATCGCCCCAACGGCCCCGACCGGGGCCCCGAACAGCGCTCCCAACGCCAGCCGGGGCAGGTTGAACGGCACGTTCATGAGCCTGCTGGCGATCTTGCCCAGCCCGAACAGGACGAGGACCAGCACGGCCAGGGAGACGACCTGTTCGATGATCATGCCGAAGACCGAGGCGACGGTCAGTGGTTCCATGACGCCTTTCCTACTGACGAGGATCGAGAAGGGGGAGGCGGGACGACGGGAGGGGTCGCGTCGGGGTCCCAACAGTGCCGGCTTCTCCGGCGGGACGGTACCCCGCGTTCTCAGCCTGTGGACAAGTGGCACACGAAGGGCCCGCCGGTTCGACCGACGGGCCCTCACCTCGATGTTCGTCCGTTAACAGGCGGCTTCCCAGGAGCATTCCAGGTCTCCGCCGACCGTCACGGGGACGTCCTGCCGGAGGGTGGCCGCCCGTGCCCCGTCATGGCCCAGGTACTCGGCCAGGCGCACGACGATCGCGTCCTGGACGTGGAGGGGCGCCGACCCGGCGTGACCGTTGTTGACCACGCTGAAGTACAGCTCGCCGCCGTCCGGCCCTTGGACGTAGCCGGACAGGGCGCTCACCCCGCTCATGGTGCCGGTCTTGCCCTGGGCGACCCCTTCGGCCGGCGTGCCGCGCATCCGCGAGGCCAGGGTCCCGCCCACGAACGGGTCCTCGTCCCCGGCCACCGGCAGGGAGTGGTGCCAGACCTCGTACCACGGAGCGTCCTGGACCCGGTCGAGCAGCTCGACCACGGTCCCCGCGGTGACGCGGTCGGTCCTGGAGAGCCCCGAACCGTCGTTGAGCACGAGGCCGGAGGTGTCGACGCCGATCCCGCGCAGCGCCTCGTCCATCCCGGCCAGCCCGGCCGCCCACGTGCCCTCGTCGGCGGTGTGGCGACCGATGCTCTTGATCAGCATCTCCGTGTGGCCGTTGTTGCTGAACTTCATCAGGGGGACGAGCACCTCTTCCAGCGGCATGGAGGTGTGCTCGGCGACCACGCCGGGGTCGTCCCACTCGGCGGGGACCTCGCCTTGGGCGATCTCCCCTTCGACCGTGACGCCGTTCTCCTCCAGCGCGCGGGCGAACACGTGGCCGGCCATGCCCGCCGGTTCGTCCACGGTGCGCAGCGCCACCGAGGGGGCGGCGTCGGCCGGCAGGGTCCCGGTCACCGTGATGGTGTTGGTGCCCACCGGGCGGTCGATCGAGAGGGTGTTCCCACCGCCGGCCGGTCCCGTGACCGCCCGGTTGTCGACCTCCACGTACCCTTCGGCGGCGCCGGGGGCCACCTCGACGGGCTCTCCCTCACCTCCGGCGGTGACGGTCACCTCGGTCACCCCGGTGTCGTAGCGGTCGCCGTGGGCCACGGTGAGCGCGGAGATCTGGGCCGAGTACGCGTACGGCTCGTCCTCGGGCCACCAGTCGTCCACGAGCCGCTCGTCGTCGAACCAGGTGTCGTCCGCGTACAGGTCGCCCACGGAGGTGACCCCGGAGGCCGCGACCTCGGCGGCCATGGAGTCGAGGTCGTCGGCGCTCAGCGTCGGGTCGCCGCCGCCGACCAGGTACAGCTCGGGGACGTTCGGGCCCTGTTCCTCCGCCACGACCTCGGTCTCGAAGGTGTGGTCGGGGCCGAGCACGTCCAGGGCCGCGGCGGTGGCGAAGAGCTTCATGTTGGAGGCGGGCAGCAGGGAGGCGTCGGTGTCACGCGAGTACAGCACCTCGCCGCTGTCCGCGTCGGTGACGACGACGCCGGAGGTCGCCCCCTCCAGTGCGGGGTCCTCCAGGATCGCGTCGATGTCGGAGCGCAGTTCGTCCACGAGCTCGTTCGTGGCGTGCTCCGTCGCCATCGCCGGGGCGGCGGAGGCGATCACGGAGAGGGGGATCAAAGGGACGGTCACCAGTGAGGCGGTCAGCCATCCGACGTCGCGTCGTCTGGCCCGCCGATGGGGGTTGGCCGGTGCCACGGGGTTCTCCTTCACAGGAAACTGATCAAAGAACAGGAGCCGGGTCGAAACTAGCCGAACCGGACCCCTCACACCAGAGCATTCCCATTACCCAGCGTGTCGCAACATGTACTATTTGTTGTTATTTCTGTGGAACGTAAAGCTCAACGGGCCGGTGCCCGGAGAAGGATCTCTCCGGGCACCGGCCCGTTCTCATGGACGGTTCGCCACCGGACGAACCGGTGGCGAGGCGGGTCAGATCAACTCCACCGCCTGGGAGTAGTGGCAGGCGTCCTGGTGCCCGGTCCCCCGATCCCGCAGCTCCGGAGGCTCCTCCACGCACTTGGTGCGCTCCGCCTCGGACAACTCTCCGGCGAACTTCGGACAGCGCGTCCGGAAGCGACAGCCCGAGGGGGGATCGGCGGGGCTGGGGATGTCACCGGTGACGATGATCCGCTCCCGGGTCCGCTCCTTGACCGGGTCGGGCAGCGGGATCGCCGAGATCAGCGCCTGGGTGTACGGGTGCGCCGGAGCGCTGAACAGCTGCTCCGTCGTGGCCGTCTCCACGATCCCGCCGAGATACATCACGGCGACGCGGTCGGCGATGTGCTTGACCACCGACAGGTCGTGCGAGACGAACAGGTAGGACAGCCCCAGTTCGTCCTGAAGGTCCTCCAGCAGGTTGATCACACCCGCCTGAATGGACACGTCCAAGGCCGAGACCGGCTCGTCCAGGACCAGGACCTTCGGGTTGAGCGACAGGGCGCGGGCCACGCCGATGCGCTGCCGCTGACCGCCGGAGAACTCGTGCGGATAGCGGGAGCCGTGCTCGGGGTTGAGCCCCACCAGCTCGAGCAGCTCCTTGACCCGCCTCCCGGCGTCCTGACGCCCGCTCCCGTGGATGCGCATCGGCTCGGCGATGATGTCCGTGACCGTCATACGCGGGTCCAGCGAGGCGAACGGGTCCTGGAAGACCAATTGGAGGTCCTTGCGCAGCGGACGCATCCGCCGATCGGACAACCCCTGGATGGGCCTCCCCCGGTAGCTCACCTCACCCGAGGTGAGCCGGATGAGGTTGAGGAGCAGCCGGGCCGTCGTGGACTTGCCGCACCCCGACTCGCCGACCAGCGCGAGGGTCTCCCGCTCGCGCAGATCCAGGGAGACGCCCGAGACGGCCTGCACCGCTCCGACCTTGCGTCGCAACAACCCCTTGGAACGGATCGGGAAGTGCTTGACCAGGTGGTCCGCGCGGAGCAGGATCTCGGGCTCGGCGGAGGTGTCGGCGGTCTCCGCCGCCCCGTCCTCGTCGAGGTAACCGTCACGGGCCTCCGAGACCAGGGCCTCGGCCCGTTCCACCTCGGCCACGGACTCGGCCCCCTCGGTGTCCACCGAGGTGACCTTGAACAGGTCGGTGGCGTCGACCTCGATCAGTTCCTCGCTGAAGTGGCAGGCCGCCGAGTGGAGATCGACCTCCCCTTCTCCGGCGGGACGCCTCTCCTCCCCCTCCTCGACGAGGAGCAACCGCGGCTCCTCCTCGTGGCACCGGTCCCTCGCCATCGGGCAGCGCGGGGCGAACCCGCACCCCGAGGGCAGATCCCGCAGCGAGGGCGGGGCGCCGAGGATGGGGGTGAGCCGGTCGCCCCGATCTCCGTCCAGACGCGGCAGCGAGCCGAGCAGGCCCAGGGCGTAGGGCATGCGCGGCCGGTAGAAGACCTCCTCCACCGACCCCATCTCCATGATGCGACCCGCGTACATCACGCCCACCCGGTCGACCTGGCCGGCCACCACGCCGAGGTCGTGGGTGATGAGCACCAGGGCGGCCCCGGTCTCCCGACGGGCCCGCTGGAGGGCGTCCAGGACCTGTGCCTGGACGGTCACGTCGAGCGCCGTCGTGGGTTCGTCCGCGATGATCACGTCCGGGTCGTTGGCCATCGCGATCGCGATCACCACGCGCTGGCGCATACCGCCGGACAGCTCGTGCGGGTACTGCTTGAGCCGCTGCTCCGGCGAGGGGATGCCCACGATCTCCAGAAGCTCCAGCGCTCGTGCCAGAGCCTCCTTCCTACTCACCTTGCGGTGTGCGTGCACCGCCTCGGCGATCTGGTATCCGACCGTGTAGACGGGGTTGAGCGAGGTCAGCGGGTCCTGGAAGATCATCGCGATCCTCTGCCCCCGGACCTCGCTGATCCGCTTGTCGTCGAGCCCGATGATCTCTCGGCCCAAGAGCCGGGCGGACCCCTCCACCTTGGCGTTCCTGGGCAGCAGACCCATGATCGCCATGGATGTCACGGACTTGCCCGACCCCGACTCCCCCACGATGCCCAGGGCCTCGCCCCGGCGCACCTTGTAGGAGACCTGTCGGACCGCGGGCAGCGGGCCGTCGTCGGAGGGGAAGGTGACGCTGAGGTCGCTGACCTCCAGCACCACGTCGTCGGTGTCCGCCACGGCGGTGTGTCCCTTGTTCTCGTACTCAGTCGTCATCGCCGCACCCTGGTCTGTCGGGGGTCGAGGGCGTCCCGGAGGCCGTCACCGATGAAGTTGATCGTCAGACAGATCAGCACCAGCAGCACGCCCGGCGGATAGAACAGCCATGGACGCGTGGACACCGCCGTGCGCGCGCTGCCGATCATCTGGCCGAGGGAGATGTCCGGCAGCTGGATGCCCAGCCCGAGGAAGGACATGCCCGCCTCCGCGAGGATGGCCACCGCCACCAGAAGGGTGGCCGCGACGATGATCGGTCCGGCCGCGTTGGGCAGCAGGTGGCGGAGGATGATCCACGGCGCCGAGGCCCCCGACGCGCGGGCCGCCTCCACGAACTCCTGTTCCCTCAGCGACAGGACCACGCCGCGCACCACTCGGGCGATGGTGGCCCATGAGAAGATCGAGATGATCAGCGCGATCGCGGACCAGGAGGTCCCGGCCCCGCTGTTGCCCGCGATCGCCGCGGCGGCCACGAGCAGCGGGACGATCAGGAAGATGTCCACGACGCGCATCATGAACGCGTCCACCCGGCCGCCGTAGTATCCGGCGGTGGCGCCCCACACGGAGCCGAAGGCCGTGGACAGCAGCGAGACGGTGAAGGCGACCTTCAACGTCTGCTGGGCACCACGCATCAGCTGGCCGAGGACGTCGTGTCCGGCGGCCGAGGTGCCCAACGGGTGGGTCCCGGAGGGCGGCTGGTTACTCGGGATCTCCTTGTAGACCGTGTGGTCCCAGGTCCAGAGGAAGGGCCCGAGGAACGCGAACAGGGCGATGATCCCCAGGAGCACCAGGCTGATCATCGCGGGCCGGTGTCGGCTGAACCGGATCAGGATGGTCTGGAGCTGGGTCTGGTCGGCGCTGCTCTTCTTCCGCTTCTTCGCCGGGTCACGGCGCGCGCTCTTCGACATGCCGTTCTCACTCATAGCGAATCCTCGGGTCCAGCACGGCGTACAACAGGTCGGCCACCAGGTTGGCCAGGATGACGATGGTGCCGCTGAGCAGCAACCACCCCATCAGCGCGAAGGAGTCGTTGTTGTCCACCGCGGTGATGAAGAAGTCACCCAGACCGCGCCACTGGAAGACCACCTCGGTGAGGATGGCGCCGTCGATGACGCCCGCGACACCGATGGCCACCACGGTGGTCAGCGGGATGAGCGCCGTGCGCAGCGCGTGACGCCGGATGACCGTGTGGTTGCGCAGCCCCTTGGCCCGGGCCAGACGCACGTAGTCGCTGTTCATCACCTCCAGCATCGAGGTGCGCTGGTAGCGACTCCACGAGGCGAAGCTGATCAGCATGAGCACGATGGTGGGCAGCGCCATGTGCGCGAAGGCGTTCAGGAACTGGTCCCACAGCGGCGCGCCCTCGGCTCTGAACCGCCCGTCACCGATGGTGGCGAAGATCTGGTCGCCCACCAGCTGGTTGAACTTGACGCCGGCCGCCTGCATGATGCCCGCGAACCAGAAGGTCGGCAGGGCCAGGGCGAGGAAGCCGACGAAGGTGAGGGTGTAGTCGAGTTTCGAGTACTGGCGCAGCGCGCTGATCACACCGGTGATGATCGCGAGGCCGAGCGCGAAGACCATGGCCGCGCCCACCAGGCGCAGGGTGGTCCACAGGCGTTCCGCGATGGCGGCGCCGATGTCGTAGTGGGGGCCCTGGGTGGAGGGGCCGAACTCCCCCTGGAGCAGGCCGATGTCGCCGTTTCCACCGATTCCGGTCACCCACAGCCAGTACCGCTCCGGCATGGAGCGGTCGAGGTAGAGCCGCTCCTCCGCCTGTTGCAGTACTTCCTCTGTGGGCGGTGGCTGGGCCATCCGGATGTCGGCGAGCGGGTCACCGGAGACGTCGATCATCACGAAGGTGAGGATGGATGCGAGGACCAGGACGGGAAGAGCGCCCAGGACGCGCCGCATCGTGTAAACGAGCATGGGAGTGATCCTTCAGGGGTGGACGAGGACCGGCCCGGCCCCGGGAGGGTGTCCCGGGACCGGACCTGGGTGGTTCGCCGAACTAGCCGGCGACGTCCCACTCACCGATGTTGTACGTGGCTCGGTAGCTGGACTGAAGGTTGTCGTGGACGTTCACGAGGCGGTCGGAGTTGGCGAAGAAGTAGTTCGGCTCCGCCATGATCGGGAGGACGTAGGCCTCCGGGACCAGGATCTCCATGGCCGCGTTGGCGTGCTCGGCCGCGGTGTCCAGGTCGGGGGCGTTGGCCACCTGGTCGGCCAGGTCGTCGACCTCGTCGTTGGAGTAGCCGCCGAAGTTGCTGCCGCTCTCGGAGTGCCAGAACTGGTCCGGGTTGCCGGTGAAGTACGGGGAACCCGACCAGCCGTACTGGACGATGTCGTACTCCGCCGCGGCGAGCATGCCGCCCAGGTCGTCGGTCATCTCGATGTTGGTCGTGATGCCGATCTCGGAGAGCTGGGCCTGGATGAGCTGGACCGAGGTGTTGCGCACGGTGGAGTCGGTGCTGCGCAGACGGAACGGACCGATCTCCTCGCCGTCGAGGGTGAGGGTCCCGCCGTCGAGCTCGTAGCCGGCCTCCTCAAGGATGCTCTTGGCCTCGTCGATGTCGCCGGTGCCCTGCGTCTCGCCCTCGAAGTGGTCGACGTAGTAGGGGCTGTCGCTGCCGAAGACGTGGTTGTTCTTCAGCTCGTAGTCCGGGTAGCCGGCACCGAAGTTGCGGTTGGCGATGTCGTCTCGGTCGATCGCGGTGAAGATCGCGCGGCGCAGCTCGACGTCCTGGAGCGTCTCGTTCTTCAGGTTGAGGTCGACGTGCTCCCAGGTGGCGCCCTCGGCGATGGTCACCTCGGCGTTGGCGACGTCCTGGAGCTGGAGGATCACGTCCTCGCTGTAGTCCGCCGGGTTGCCCCCGTCGATCTCACCGTTGATGAAGGCGTTCACGAAGGTGCCCTCGTCGGTGTTGTACGGCATGGTGATCTTGTCGAGCAGGGGCTCCTCACCGAAGTAGTTCGGGTTCGGCTCCTTGACGACCTCGTTCTCCAGGTCACCGGCGGTGATCATGTACGGGCCGCCGGACCACTCGGGGCGCTCGGCGTGCAGCCAGTCGTAGTACTCGCCCAGCTGGTCGGCGTCGTCGACGTCCCAGCCGTTCTCCTCCGCGAGGTGGGCGGGCAGGAAGCCGCCGGACTGGCTGTGGGCGTCGAACAGGCTCATCCACTCCGGGTCGGCGAGCCCCTCCTTCAGTCGGAAGGTGGCGGTCTTGCCGTCGGCCTCGACGGACTCGACCTTGTCGAAGCTCGCGGCGGCGCGGGGGTCGCAACCGCCGCAGTAGCCCTCGTCGGGCGAGGTGCCGAGCATCCAGGAGACGCGCAGGTCCTCACCGGTCATCGGCTCGCCATCACTCCACACGGCGTCCTCGGCGAGGGTGATGGACCACTCGAACGGACCCTCGTCGGGGTCGTCGTTGATGAGCTCGGGCTCCTCCGCGAGGACGTTCATGTCGTACTCGTAGGTCCCGTCCGGCTGCCACTGGCCGGTGTAGGGGAGCACACCGGAGAGCATCTGGACGACGTAGACACTGCCACCCGCGAGGCTGGTGGCCTGCCAGGCGCCGGGGAGGCTGTTGATGACCCAGGTGACCTCCTTGGGCCCACCGTCTCCACCTTCTCCGTCACCACTACCGCAGCCACCGACCACCAAGACCGTCGACGTCGCCGCGGCGGCGAGTGCCAACGTCTTTCGACGTTCGAACATGGTCACACCCTTGATCACTCATGCGAACAGGACACGGGGTGACACCTCACCGGCACACCCCACAAAAATAGGCGATTGGTCGATAAGAAGACCATTGAGTGAAATATATGTACAGCCCTACTGCCTATTTCGTGACACATCCGCAACCGGTCCGCCTCCACCACTCCCGCCCATGATTCACACATCCTTGACATCCCGGCAACACTCGATATCGATCGACGTCCCCGCAGGCCAGGAGTGACCAAGACGACCGGTAAAACGCCGGGGATTCGGACAGCGGAGAAAGGATTTGCGGCCGAATCTCGACATCGAACTGCCACGACTTAAAAGTCAACAATGTTTAACTACAGGCCAGACAGAACCGATCACAAAGAGAGAAACAGACAGAACGCACCTTTTGCGACAGAAGACAGCAGACAAGGATCTTTCACCACGTCATGTCGGCCCGATGAAACATGGGATGAGCCGATCATTAACCCTCCCAGCACCTGGAACCCGCGGCCCGAGCCCCCGGCCTGTCCTGAACCCCGGTGACGGGATGACCGAAACCGAGGCCCCCATACCCGCGAAGCGGATAGGGTTCCGTGTGACGACCTCCGTCATCCTCAACGCCCCGCCCAAGCGAGAGAGGCATCCGCCGTGTCCGAATCAGTCCGCCTGGTCTGCCCCGCGGGCCGCAAGTACGTGGAGACGTGGGCTGGTTACGCTCTGGTGATCCTGGGCCTGGTGACGGTGATCGTCGACCCCGGCCACTGGGCCAACATCACCCTCGGCGTCCTGCTCGCGCTCGGAGGCATCGCCTCTGCCGTGCACGGCCACATGATCAAGAACCCGGTCCTGGAGTTCGACGGCGAGGAGCTGCGCTACGAGCGTGGGGACTACGTCGTCGAGGTGGCCTTCCGCGACATCGGCTCCTACCACCTGCTGCCCGGGCGCATCCGTTCCCTGGGCCTGTACGACCGCACCGGACGCCCCAAGCTCTTCCCCTCACTGGCCGGCCGCCGCACCGCGCGCCGCTACCTGCCGCTGACCGGCATCACCAACCCGGCCAAGGTCGAGACCTTCATGTCCGCCGCCGGGATCCCGCCCCACCAGCGTTCCCTCTCCGGCTGATCGCCCGCCTCGAAGATCCGGGAGATCCCGCGTGCCCCCTCAGAGCCACTGAGCGAACGCGGATCGATCGGACATTCGTCCTCAATCGCCACACACACCGCGCAGGACATACCACCACAAGAGCTGTTCCTTTACGCTCAACAGTGTGAAGCAGTCCAGAATCACCGCCATCCTGACCGTAGCGGGGATGCTCGCGGCCATGTGGGTCTTCGAGATCCTCGACACCCCTCTCGGGGGCCGACTCGACCAGCAGTTCGGGGTGCGCGCATGGGACATGGGCGCACCCTGGACCGTGCTGACCGCGCCGTTCATGCACGGTAACTTCGCCCACCTGATCGGTAACTCCCTGCCCTTCCTGGTCCTGGGGTCCCTGGTGGCCTTCAGCGGCCTGGGCCGGTTCCTGCTCACCACCCTGATCGTGGCCGTCGTCAGCGGCGTCGGCGTGTGGCTGCTCACCCCCTCCGGGGTCGTCACCGTCGGAGCCAGCGGCCTCGTCTTCGGCTATTTCGGCTACACCGTCCTGCGCGGCATCATCGAACGCAGGACCGTCGACATCGTCATCATGATCTGCGTGGTCATCTTCTACGGGACCATGATCTGGGGCGTCCTGCCCCAGCATCCCGGGGTCTCCTGGCAGGCCCACCTGTTCGGCTTCCTCGGCGGCCTCCTGGCCGCCTACGCGCTGCCCAGGCGCGAGAAGCCCGGGCGCCGGGTCGACCAGTGGAACACCGGGGCCCAGGGCGGCTACTACGCCCCCTGATACCGACCGCGCCTTCGAACACACGACGGGGCCCTCTCCAGAGCGGAGAGGGCCCCGTTCCCGTTCATCGAGGTCCCCTAGAACTCCAGGCCCTCGGCGTCCTCGCCCAGGGTGCGCTCCAGGAACAGGGGGTTCTCCGCCAGCCAGGCGCGGGCGCCCTGCTCCGGATCGGTGACGTCGGGGCCGACCGTGAACGCCTCCAGCGAGGCCAGCTCGTCGTCGGTCATCGTCCAGTCCTCGATCCAACCCGACAGCTCCGGATAGTCCGCGCCGAAGCCCTCACGTCCGAGCGCGTGCAGGCTCTCCACCCCGCCCATCAGCCCCTGGGGGTCCTCCAGGTCCTTCAGGCCGTACTGGGCGTAGGCCGGATGCGGACGCCACAACGTCACCACGATCGGCTCACGCTCCGCGATCGCCGCGTCCAGTTCGGCCATCATTCCGGCGCCCGAGGAGGTGACCAGTTCGAAGTCCTCGTCCAGGCCGTAGCCCGGCATGGTCTCCTCCCGGGTGACACGGGTCAGACCGGCGCCCGGGTCGATGCCGACGATCCGATTGTCCAGCTCGTCGGCGATCCCCGGCAGGTCGTCGATGGAGTAGACGTCCTCCATGTAGTCGGGGACCGTGAGGGTGAGCACGGCGTTCTCGTACCAGGAACCGAGGCTCTCGGTCCGATCCCGGATCTGTTCCATGTACTCGTGATGGGTGACCGGAAGCCAGACGTCCAGGTAGAGGTCGCTGTCCCCCTCGGCCACGCCCTCGAAGGCCGCCTCCACGTCGACGTCGGTGATGGTGACGTCGTAGCCCTTCTCCTCCAGGATCGCCCGCCACATGTGGGTGACCGCGACGTCCTCTTCCCAGGCGATCATCGCGATCTCGATCTCGTCGAGGTCCTCGGGCCCCGAGCCGAGGCCACCGATGAGGTTCCCGTCCCCACCCGAGCAGGCGGTCAGCAGGAGCAGACCGGTCAGACCGGCGGCGACCGGACCGACCACACTCTTACGGCCGTACATCGTGGGTTCTTCCTTCCCTCGTGCTTGTGCGGCACCGGCCCATGCCGAGGGACGACCCGGATACACGGACGCACGACGACGGCCATGGTCGGGGTCGACTGCGGGAACGGGGGCCGGGTTCCAGCGGACCAACTCCCACCGGTGCGGGCCGGAGCACACACCGGTGACATCGCGAACACGGCGGCCGTGACCGCCCGAACGGAGATCGATTCATCCTAATCCGGACGAAAAACCCAAAAAGCCCTATAGCTCCGGGCCTTCGACGTCATCGGCCGAAACGGGCCCCGTGACCCCGGCCCTTTGAGGGGCGACAACCGGTCCCCCATCTCTGGAACACCGCCGTACCCGTCGATGACCTGGTCCGACGTTCCGAAGGACCACCCCTACGCCCCTGATCGGGCTCACCGTCGATCCGCCCGACAGTGCGCAAAAGCACGCCGGGGCGTGCCGACCTCCACTCCGCCGCGGAACCTTCCAGGTTCCACGAACGGAGGACGCGATCGGCACACCCCGGCGGGATGCGATGGACCGGGCGGCCACGGCCGCTCCGGGAGAGGCGGTCGCCCGGTCCGAGAGGAGAACTCCTAGAACTCCAGGCCCTCGGCGTCATCGCCCAGGACGCGCTCCAGGAACTCGGGGTTCTCCGAGAGCCACACGCGGGCACCCTCCTGGGTGTCGTCGGCGTACTCCTCCAGGGCGAGCGCCTCCAGCGAGGCCAGCTCGTCGTCGGTCATCGTCCAGTTCTCGAGCCAGCCGGACAGCTCCGGGTAGTCCGCGCCGAAGCCGTCGCGGCCGACCGCGTGGATGGTCTCGGCGTCGCCCATCAGGCCCTCGGGGTCCTCGAGGTCCTTCAGGTCGTGCTTGGCGTAGGCCGGGTGCGGACGCCACAGCGTCACGACGATCGGCTCCTCCTCCGCGATGGCGGAGTCGAGCTCGGCCAGCATCGCGGCGGTGGAGGACTCCACCAGCTCGAAGTCGTCCAGGCCGTAGCCCGGCATGGCCTCTTCCTTGGTGACGCGGGTCAGACCGGCGCCCGGGTCGATGCCGATGATCTGGTTGTTCAGCTCGTCCGCGTACTCGGGGAGGTCCGCGATGCTGTTCACGTCCTCCATGTACTCGGGGACGGTGATGGTCAGCACCGCGTTGTCGTACCAGGAGCCGAGGTCCTCGAGCTGGTCCCCGTAGTCCTCCCAGTAGTCGGCGTGGGTGGTCGGCAGCCAGGTGTCCAGGAACAGGTCCACGTCGCCGTTGGCGGCGCCCTGGTACATCGGGGCCACGTCGACGTCGGTGACGGTGACGTCGTAGCCCTTCTCCTCCAGGATGACCTCCCACATGGCGGTGGTGGCGATGGCCTCCTCCCAGGCGATCAGCGCGATGTTGATCTCCTTGTTGTCGTCACCGCCGCCCTCGGAACCGCCGGTCAGGTCCTCACCGTTGCCTCCGCACGCGGTCAGCAGGAGCACACCGCTCATGCCGGCGGCGGCCAGGCCTGTCATTCGCTTACGGCTGTACATCGTGGGATTCCCTTCCCTAGTGCTTCTGTGGAACCGGCCTGCCTCGGGATCAAGCACCGACGCGGGCCTGCGGGCTGTTACGGGTGACGGCGGCGGTGAGGCGGTCCAGGAAGATCGCCAGGATGACCACGGCGATACCGGCCTCGAAACCGAGCGCACCGTCGTTACGGGTGATGCCCTGGTAGACCTGGCTGCCCAGGCCGCCCGCGCCGACCATGCCCGCGATGACGACCATGGACAGGCCCAGCATGATGACCTGGTTGACACCGGCCATGATCGTGGGCAGGGCGAGCGGCAGCTGGATACCGGTCAGGATCTTGTGTCTGGGGGCGCCGAAGGACTCGCCCGCCTCCACCAGCTCCTTGTCGATCCCGCGGATACCGAGCTCCGTCAGACGCACGCCCGGGGGCATCGCGAACACGATGGTCGCGACCACACCGGGCACCGTGCCGATGGAGAAGAAGAAGATCGCGGGGATCAGGTAGACGAACGCAGGCAGCGTCTGCATCAGGTCCAGGACCGGCTTGACGATCTTGCTGAGAACGTCGTTGTAGGCGGCCAGGATGCCGATCGGGATCGCGATGACCACGGCGATGAGGCTGGCCACCAGGACCAGGCCCAGGGTGTCCATCGCGTTGGACCACTGGCCCACCGAGGCGACGACGGTCAGGGCGATCAGCCCGAAGAGACCCATGCGCCAACCGGCCACCGAGAGCGCGAGCAGGCTCAGCAGCAGGATCATGAGCAGGGACATCGGGTTGGTGACCAGCATCGGCAGGAACAGCCAGCCGAGCAGCACCAGGACCAGCCAGCCACCGGCGACGATCCCCGTACGGACGCGGTTCGCGCGGTCCACGAGCCCGAGCGCGGTCACCGCGATCAGGAAGACCAGGGAGATCACGAAGTAGGGCTCGACCGTGGTGTCGAACAGGTCCATCGCCCACAGGAACAGCATCGGAACGCTGTTGATGATGGTGGTCGCGAGCTCGAACTGCGCCTGACAGATGTACAGGGCGGAGACCACACCGATGATCACCATCAGCGGGATGCGACGCGAGCGCACCAGCGGCACCGCGATGATCACCGCGGCGATGAAGGCGAGCTGGCCGGCCGCCGGGTCCACGAAGAACCCGGACAGGACGGAGACCGCCCAGCGGATGAAGTCACCGGTCAGCTCGAAGAACAGACCGAAGTTGGACTTGAGCCAGGCGTTGAACGCCTCGAAACCGGCCCCCAGAGGAAGGCTCGGCGGGAAGTCGACGGGTGTCACTTGTTCTCCTCCCCGTTCGCGGTGGCGCCGAGAGCGGCGAGCACGGACTCACGGGTCACCATGCCGAGGACCTCGTTCTCCTCGGTGACCACACGAAGGCGGTCGGCCGAGGAGACGCTCGGGTACAGGTCGGCGACCAGCGTGTCCGCGGTGACCGCGGGCGCCCCGGAGTCGACGGCGATGTCGGCGTCGATGACCGACGAGGCGGTGAGCACCCGTGTGCGGTCGACGTCCTCGACGAAACGCTCGACGTACTCGTTGGCCGGAGCGTTCAGGATCTCCTCGGCGGCGCCGATCTGGGCGACACGGCCGTCACGGAGCACGCAGATCCGGTCGCCGAGGCGCATGGCCTCGTTCAGGTCGTGCGTGATGAAGATGATCGTCTTGCCCAGGCTCTTCTGGAGTTCCAGGAGCTGGGTCTGCATGTCGCGGCGGATCAGCGGGTCGAGCGCGCTGAAGGCCTCGTCCATGAGGATGATGTCGGTGTCGGCCGCCAAGGCGCGGGCCAGGCCCACGCGCTGCTGCATACCACCGGAAAGCTGCTGTGGGAGCTTGTCCTCCCATCCCTCCAGCCCCACCAGGGCGAGGGTCTCCTTGGCCTTCTCGAAGCGCTCGGCGCGCGGGAGACCGCGCAGCTCGAGGCCGTAGGCCGCGTTCTCCAGCACCGTGCGGTGCGGAAGCAGGGCGAAGTGCTGGAAGACCATGCTGATCTTCTCGCCCCGCAGCTTGAGCAGGTTCTTCCTGTTCAAGGCGGTGATGTCCACCCCGTCGACCTCGACCGTACCCGCGGTGGGTTCCAGGAGGCCGTTGAGCATACGGATCAGGGTCGATTTACCCGATCCGGAGAGTCCCATGACGACGAAGATCTCGCCGGGTCGGACCTCGAAGGACACGTCGATGACCGCAGCGGTCACGTCGAGGTCGGCGATGGTGTCGCGGTGACTTCCGTCGGCGAGCCGTTCCACGGCCGCCTTCGACTGTCTACCGAACACCTTGTACAGATGGTCTGCGCGTACTGCTGGCACGGTCTCCTCTACGGGGCTTTCCCAGCCGCTAAGGCGCGCTGGGGAAGTTCACCCCCACCGTCTGCCTGGCGGTTCCCACAGGTGAGTGGTCCGCGCAGAGCCCCCCGTGCGCGCCCAGAACGGGCTAAACCACCACCTGGTTCACGTCGGGAGGCAACCTTACCGAGATATGAACGCACAGCTCGGGCCGCATGTCACTAGCAGATAACATGTTTAAGCAAGGTAAAACGTGTCTTCCGACCTATGACACGGGTTGCAGAGCCTGCAAGATGCCGCAATGTGATCTATGCCACAGCACTTTTTCGGGCGATGAGGGTCACAATCGGATGACAGGCATGATATGCCACAGAAAGTGTCAGCCCATGACCGTACCGTAAGGCCTTCTCGGGGGCCGGGGCGCCCCCGATCCGGCCTCGATCAAGCGTTCTCGCCGTTGACCTTCGTCCGCACGAAGTTCTGGAACGAGCGCGACGGCGTGGGACCGCGTTGCCCCTGGTACCGGGACCCGTAGGCGGCGGATCCATAGGGGCGTTCCGCGGGAGACGTCAGCTGGAACATGCAGAGCTGTCCGATCTTCATCCCCGGGTAGAGCTTGATCGGCAGCGTCGCCACGTTGGACAGCTCCAAGGTGACGTGCCCGGAGAATCCCGGGTCGATGAAGCCGGCGGTGGAGTGGGTGAGCAGCCCCAGACGCCCCAGGGAGCTCTTCCCCTCCAGACGGCTCGCGATGTCGTCCGGCAGGGTCACCACCTCGTAGGTGGAAGCGAGCACGAACTCCCCCGGGTGCAGGATGAAGGCCTCGTCCCCATCGGTCTCCACCAGTCGGGTCAGGTCCGGCTGTTCCGCCGAAGGATCGATGTGCGGATACTTGTGGTTCTCGAAGACCCGGAAGAACCGGTCGAGCCGAACATCGATACTCGACGGCTGGATCAGAGAAGGGTCGAAGGGATCGATCCGGACCCGCCCGGCGTCGATCTGCTTGTTGAGGTCACGATCGGAGAGCAACACGCTCCGAACCTACCGCCTGCGAGAACGGCCGGGACGGGCTTCCCCCACGGCCACCGTCTCGCGCCGACTTGCCCAGTCGCCCCGAAGTTGGGCTAGGATAGCCATCGTTGGCCGCCACACCCCCGGCGCGACCCACGCGGATGTAGTTCAATGGTAGAACTTCAGCTTCCCAAGCTGATAACGCGGGTTCGATTCCCGTCATCCGCTCCACGACACACAAGGCCAGGTAGTTCGAGGCGACTCGGACCCTGGCCTTTCGCGTTCCCGGGGTCCCCTAGGCTCCATGAGCCGTGCGACCCGACTCGTCCTACCGGCGAGAGCCGGCACCCCCGAAAGGACACCGTGCCCGGACCAGAGCGATCCCGACGTCCTGAGCTGAAGATCCGAGTCCTCCGGATGGGCGGGCTCTGCCTGATCTGGTTCGCCGTGTCCGCGGTCCTGCTCTTCTCCTTCGGCCAGGACTGGAGAGCACTCGCCGTGGTGAGCCTGCCCATCCTCGGGTTCTTCGTCACGGCTCTCGTGGCGCTGCGCTTCGGTCCCTTCCCCAAGGAAGATCACGACGTCCCCTCGGATGAAGGTCCACAAGAGCCCACCGCGTAGCCCGCGATCACGACGATGTCGTGCCGTTAGAAGAAGCCACGGCGACGGCCCGAACGAGGCACTCTCCAGCCGACTCGGTGCCACACCTGACCACAGAGCGGGAGCCCCCACCTCATGTCTTTCTCTTGGGCGTCACGACCTTGGTTTCTGGCTGTGAGTGTCCTCCTCACCATGGCCGGAGCCGTAATGCTCTGGCTGGATCCCGACATCATGGTGCCGTTCCAAATGTGGATGTTCACGATCGTGTGGGCGATGAACGTGGTGGGCTGGGTCGCCCTGTACGTACTCCATCGAGTTCGTTCCCGGGATCGTCAGCAGGTCTCGTCTTCCAGCGACGAGCCTGATCTGTAGCCCTCGGCCATGACGGTGCCATCGATGCCCGACGGGGTCGTGACGAACGTCTGGACGAGTTGCTCTCCGGACGTGTTCCGGTCGCCCCCGCCGGCGAAGCCGAGTGGATCACGAACGGCACTCCCCTTCGTCGACCGTGCGCACGAAACGGGGCGGACCCGGGAGGGGTCGGCGACCCGGGCAGGCCGGACCAACGGAGAACCGGTCTCGACGAGAACCGAAAACCTACAGCGGCCACAGTAGACATAGACCTTCCGCCCCGGTATATTTTCTGTCGTAGCCACAGAGATACACGGCTTGACCACCGGATACGCCGGTGGAGAGCAGGACGGCTCGACGGTGTGCACGTGCTTCAAGACACCGGGGCCGGTAGTACCGGTCTCTCGCTCGCACAGGGGGGACCACAGCAGGAGAAGTACGCGGTAGGGCTCGACCGGCGCACGGTTGTCAGGCGTCGGGAGCCGGTAGGACCGCAGTCGAAAGTAACGCACGAAGTGAGAAGCGAGAGGAGTAGATGCCATCAGGATCGCCCGGGCGAGGAGAGGTTCCGCTCGGGTACCGCAGGCCCCTGATTCGGAAGAAGGTGGTCCACGGTCACACAACCGCGATCCCCGCGATCCCGTTTCGGCTTTACCTCGGGAAGCGGAAGACCGGCAGCGACCGGTAGGTGGTATTGAACTCTCGGGCCCCGGTGCCGTACGGCACTGGGGCCCTCGACGTGCGTTCAGGAGAAGAAGGACACGCACTTGCCCCGTCCCGAGACCGGTAATCGGTTCGACGATGACGACTATCCCGCTTACACCGTGGGCGCAGCGGCGGAGATGATCGGCGCCACGCCGGCCTTCCTACGCGCCCTAGGCCAGGCCAAACTGATCGAACCCCTGCGTTCGGAGGGCGGCCATCGCCGCTACTCCCGCTACCAGCTCAAGATCGCCGCCCGTGCCCGCGAACTCGTGGACGAGGGTACGCCGATCGAATCCGCCTGCCGCATCATCATCCTCGAGGACCAGCTGGAGGAGGCCCGGCGCATCAACGAGGAGTTGCGCGCCACCGACCCGCCCCGGACGTGAGGCCGCACCGAGGCCTGCGGCGGAACGGGGATCACAGAGGTTCTCGCCCGGAGATCGTGCCATATGCCCTGGTCCGGGACGTTCAGGTGCGGCTTCGGGGGGAACAACCGTGGAAGAGACCACGCTGGTGAGTTCTTCGGGAAGGAGGGCCACGCCATGACCCTCTCCATCACCGCATACGTCGGATACAGCCACCTCTTCCCCGGGGCCCGGTTGTGGCTCGAGACCTCCGGAGAGAGACTCGAACACATGCCGGAGGTGTTCGCCTTGGAGTTCTCCGACGGCTCCTGGTCGAGCGCGCACCTGTTCCATGAGCCGGGCGACGGCTCCTGGGAACTCATCGTGGAGGGCTATTCCACGAAACGGGGGACCCCGGTCGACGAACGGGTCTGGACCGTCACGGCGGCCGAGGCCCTCGAAGGAGGCCTCGAGCTGAAACTCGGCTCCCGCCTCCCCTCGGGGTGATCGCCCACTACCATCGCTCGGCCCCGACCGGTTCTCCGGCGGGGTCGAGCCGTGTGTGCAGCCAGGACATGAAGGCGCGGTAATCGGCGGACGCGCTGACGCGCACCGGGGTCCCCCGCTCGGCCTCGGTGGTGCGGCCGATGGCGTCCACGGTCAAGGGCATGGGGGTGAAGTCCACGAAGGGCTCCCCCAGGGCGACGCTCAGGGTCAGGGCGTCGTGCTGCCTGGTGGACGGGTGGAACCCGGCGAACCATCGGTCGAGGTGGTCGACCAGTAGGGACGCCCAGGCGGGGGTGTTCGGCGCGCTCAGCGCACGGTACAGAGGATGGTCGGCGGCGATCTCGGTGTCGGGGACGAACGTGATCTCGGAGGTGACGAACTCCGGGGGCTCCAGTCGTCCGTCGGCGATGGCCCCGAAGATCGTGTGGACCGCGGCCACGTCGAGCCGGAAGTTGTGTTCGGCGCGTTCGGGCGCTCGGTAGCGCAGGGCTCCGCCCATCTGGGTGACCCGGAGTCTCGGGGCGACCTCGGGGGCCCGTTCGAGCAGGAGGGCGAGGTTGCTCAGAGGCCCCATTCCCACCCAGCGGATCGGGCCGGGGCGGGTGGCGGCGATCGCGCGGACCGCGGCCACGACGTCGGTGTCCTGGGGCGGGATCGTGTCAGGGACGAGGTCTTCGACGCAGTGGTGGCGGGTGGGCGAGAGCGCGGCTCCGGCGACGACCGGAACGTCGGCTCGACCGATCTCGTTCAGCAGGTGCCGGGCGAACCTGGCCCGGCCTCCCTCCCCTTGATCCCCCGTGGTCTCGTCCGAGGTGAGGATCAGGGCCAGGTCGGGGACGTGGCGGGCCGCCGCCGCGACCGCTATGGCGTCATCGGCGTCGCCCCCGATGTCGGTGTCGATGATCAGGGCACCTCGTCGAGACCCCATCGCGCTCTTCTCCATCCGTTCCCTCCTCATGGTCGCTTCGTCGTTCTCCGGTCGGGACGGGCCCAGGCGACGATCGTGTGGACGGGCCGGGGCACGGGGGCCTCTTGCGTCGGGGATGTGATCCGTGGTCACCCTAGAACCCGGAGTGTCATGTGGGGCAGGCGGGGTTCGCGACCCCGGACGCCCCGCACCCTCACCGGAGAATCGGCTGGTCACGAACACGCGAAGCGACCGTCCGCCACCGCACCCCGTTCACCAGCGCAAACGCCGTAACCCCAGTTGAGCGGCGTTTCGCGCGGGGGCCCGGGGGCAGAGAAGGTCGCAGGAGGTACCCCCCGTGGAGACCCAGACCGTCATCATCCTCGTGATATCCGTCCTGGTCGTCCTCGCCGGAGGAGCCGCGTTCCTCCTCGCGCGCAGGCTCCTTCCCGCCCGGCGGACCGCACGGCTCAGGGAACGCTTCGGCGCGGAGTACGACCACGCCGTCCGAGCCCACGGGAACCTCGCGGAGGCCGAGCGTGACCTCTCCGCACGTCTGGACCGGAGGAGGGGGTTCTCCCCGCGGCCCCTCTCCGACGAGGAGAGACGGGACCACGGAGACACCTGGTCCGTGATCCAGCAGGGTTTCGTGGACGATCCGGTCGGCGCCGCGCGCGACGCCCGAGGTCTGGTCGAGACCATCATGACGGACCTCGGATACCCGGGCCTCCCCTCCGGAACCGATGACGACGCGGGGTTCGAACGCGTGGCCAGAGCCTTGTCCGTGGACCATCCGGAGGCCGTGGCCGTCCTCCGGCGTGCCCACGCGGCCGGGCGTCCGGCCATGGACGACCGGGAGCACACCGAGAACCTCCGTGAGGTGCTGATCGCCTACCGGGGGCTGGCCGACGCCCTGCTCGGAGGCCTGCCGACCACAGGAGACGCATCGCGCGGAGAGCGGATCGAGGAGGCGGATTGAGCGGTTTCGACGATACCGATCAGACGGCGCCGGAGCGGCGTGAGGTCCGTTGGACCCTGCGCGCTCGGGAACCTCGTGTGCCCGGGCAGAGAACGGACCCTTCCGCTCCGTCCGAGAGCCGAGGGCCACGGGACACCGGAGTGGAGCGGGAGGCGGAAACGGTGGAGCGACCCACGAGTGCGGTCCGGGACGACGAGAGCCCACGGCCCGGATCGAAGGAGGCGACCCGTCCTCGTGAAGGTGAACGGGCCGACGATCGGAGAACCCCCGCCCCCGACTCCACCGGCTCCCGGCCTCTCCGGCCGCATGGGATGGACGCGGCCGAGGTCCGGAGGCGTTGGCGAGAGATCCAGGGCGGCTTCGTCGACGGTCCCGGAGAGTCCGTGCTGGAGGCCGACGCTCTGGCGGCGGAGATCACCGAAGCCCTGGTCACCGCGTTGGAGCGGCGACGAGCGGCACTCCGCGCCGCCTGGGACGGCGATGAGAAGGCCGATACCGAGACGCTCCGGCTGGCCCTGCGCGAATACCGTGCCTTCATCCAACGGCTGAACGGCAACGAGGGCTGACCTCTCTCCTCGGAGGGCCCGTGCCTTGGAGCGCGGGCCCTCCGACCGTTGCCCGCTTTCTCTTACCGGGGTGAGGGGCGTCGTACCCGACCGGTGCATCGGGCGGATGCTCGTGGTCGTCCTTCCCTCTCCGGGGCCGTTGGACGCCTTCCCTGAGTGCTGCTCAGATCGACGCCCCCTGCCCAGAAATTCCTGTTTTCGCGATGATTAACCCCTTTTCACTCGCCGCTTTTACCTTGAACACGGACCCGCTTTTTGATTCTGGCCGCATACGGCCAGAAAAGAGAAGTAGCGAAAATCCATGGCAAGACTGGTTTTCAAGGGAGGGCGGGAAGGGGTCCTCATCGACGGTCCCCTTTCACACCTTCTCGCACGATTCCACAGGCGACCATCACGGAAGGAAGACCGCCATGAGGAGGAGTGTCCTCGGAGGGTCGATCACGGCCCTCCTCACCACCGGAGCCCTCGCCGGCGCCATGGGCGCCGCCCTCGCCGCCACCTCCATCGGAGGCGGAACCTGGCATCACGGTGTCACGGAGACCAGCGTCTACTCGAACTATCACCACCCGTACAACTGCCACGGCTCCACCGCCGTGGGCACCTACACGGACCGTTCCCGGAACACCGAGCCCGGACGCACCTCCCACGCGGGAGCCCCCAAGGCCTGGACCAATAACCAGTCGTACTACCGCAACGGTTGTTGAACCGAAAAGGGACACCGTGAAAAATCTCGAGAACCTCCTCCTCGTTCTCCTTCTCTCCATCGGAACCCTCATGGGGGTCTCCGGAACCGCCCACGCCGCCTATTCCCTCATCGGGGGTGGGGAATGGAGCCGCGGGGTCACCGGAGCCCCCGGCGCCGGCACGGTCTACTCCCGCTATCTCCACGGCACCGCCTGCCACGGAGCCACCGCCGTGGGCACCCGTACCGTCCGCGTCGACGAACAACCCGGCCGCTGGGCGCACGCCGTCGCCCCCAGGGCCAACGCCAACAACCAGACCTACTGGCGTAACCACTGCTGATCCGCGAAGGGGTACCTCCGTGTCCACCCTCGAACGTCTCGTCATCGCCGTACTCGTCACCGCGGGGCTCACCGCGGGCTCCGTAGGCACCGCGCACGCGGCACGCTCCCATGTCGGAGGCGGGGTATGGGAGCGCAGCCTCACCGGCGTCCCCGGCCAGGGCCTGGTCCGCTCGCACTACCACCATCCGAAGAACTGTCATGGGGCCACCGCCGTGGGCACCCATACCGAACGTGTCGGCGCCCCGGCCGGCGCCTGGGCCCGGGCCGAGGCCTCCCGCGCCCTGGCCAACAATCAGCAGTACTGGCGTAACGGCTGCTGATCACGGAGGCATCCGCGGCCCTCGACCCCCTACCGCTCCTATGAACAGGACCGCCAGGTGCCCGACCGGACCCTCTCCTTCGCCTACACGGCGTGCGTCGTGTTCGCCGTACTCGTCGCCTTCCTCCTGGCCGCCACCGCCGAACGGACCATCTACGTACTCGACGACGCCGAACTGATCTGGATCACCGAGAACGACGGCACCCACGCGACGGACGAGGTCGCGCGGACCGTCCAGGAGGTCGCCGACGCCCATGGGGCCGCGATCGGCTACAGCGTCCTCGACGTGGACGAACCCTCCTCGAAGGCCCACATGTACCTGGCCGTCTCCGACCCCGACTCCCGCTACGCCGACTGGCTGCGCGACGGCTACCCGTCCTTCGGCCGAGGCTTCACCGTCCAGACCCACCCCATCACCGACTTCGGCCGGGTCGGCCCCAACGGCTACTACCTGTTGTTCGGAGCCCCTGAGGCCGAACCGGCCCTGCGCGCGGCCTTGGCCGAGCACGGTCTCCACGAGGCTCCGGGCACACGGACGACCCGGCTGTGGCATTTCTTCTCCGGCGGCCCCCTGCTCCACCTCGTGGTGATCGCGCTGCTCGGCACCATGACGGCCACCGGCGCCGGGGTACTGCTCGGCTCACGTGAGCACGCCGTCAAGCGGTTGCACGGGTGGTCGCGAACGCGCGTACTGCTTTCCGAACTGGTCCGGATCGCCCGCCTGTGGGCCGTCGTCCTCCCGGTGACGGCCGTCCTCACCCTGATCCTGCTGTGGTTCTACAACGGGGGGAACCAGTTCGGCTTCCACGCCCGCCTCACGGTGCTGTTCCTCGTCGTGTTCACCCTGCCGTGCCTGGTGGTGCACGCCTGCGCGCTCGCCCTATCGCGGACGGTCGGGATCCTGCCCGCTCTGGAGGGAAGACTCCCCGTCCTCGGCGCCCTCGTGGCGATCAACGCGGTACGGATCCCCGCCCTGGTGCTGACGCTGGTCGTCCTGGGCACCGTGGTCTCGACCGCGCAGAGTGTCCGCGACCAGCGTTCGGGGCTGGAGATCTATGAGAGGTATGGCGACACCTCGCGCCCCGCGCTCAGCGCCGACTACGGCTGGGCCGACGCGGAGGCGGTCGACGGGTTGCTCGGTCCGTGGCTGCGGCGGGTCGACGTCACCGGGGACATGGTGTTGTCCGTGCTCCTCTCCCCCGGGGAGTTCCTCCCGGTCGGGGCGGACCCTACCGTCATGGACACCCCGATCCTCGTGGTCAACGACGGCTATCTACGCGCGGAGGAGGTCCTGTCCCCCACAGGAGAGCGTTACGGCCCGGACGAGAGCGTGCGGCTGCTCCTGCCCGATCCGGCTCTCGAGCACGAGGCGGACCTGCGCCAAGGGGCGGCCGGTTGGCTCGCCATGAACGGCGAGGAGGGTCGGGGGCCACCGAGGATCGAGACGGCGCCCCTCGCCGACGATCGGAGCGTATTCGTCTACGGGGCGCAGGAACGTCTCGGTGGTACGAGCCCCCTGGTGGAGGACCCGGTCCTCGTCGTGCTGCCCGCCGGAAGGGTGCTCTCCGACAGCGGCTACGTCGACCACATGTCCGCCCGGCAGACGATCTTCCCCGACCCGGACGTGGTGGAGACGTTCCGTTCCGAGGACCCGTGGGCGGCCCGCTACATCTCCATGGTCGAGACGCTGGCCACCAGCGCGCACAGGACGTACGACCTCACGTCGGGGATCCTGCGCGACTCCCTGCTCAACCTGGTCGGAGCGGGCGCGATCCTGCTGCTGACCGCCATGGCCGCGTGCGTCGTCCACGTCCGCGTCCACGCGCAGAGGATCTTCGCCCGGCACCTCTGCGGCCACTCCTTCCTCACCACGCACCGACGCCTGTTGGCGGTCGAAACGGCGATCGCGCTGGGTTTCGTGGGCTGGACCGTCCTCGATGCCCTCCGTACCGGTGCCGGACCGCCCGACCTCGCGCCTCTCTCGGCACCCGACGGAGGCGCCGGACCGCTCCACGCGGTGGGCATCGTCCTGCTCTCACTGGCCCTCACCCTGGGCACCCTCCTCCTCTTCCACCGACGCATCGTCCGCGAAGGCTCCTCCCAGGCCTGACCCGACCCGACCCGAGGGAACGACATGATCACCCTGGAAGCTCTCAGCAGGTCCCACGGCTCCCGTGTCCTGTGGAAGGACCTGGATCTCGCCGTCGAGGCGGGGCGAACGCTCGCCCTGGTCGGTGCCAGCGGGTCGGGCAAGACCACCCTGCTCAACTGCATGGGGCTGTTGGACGAACCCGACTCCGGGCGGATCCTGTTCGAGGGCACCGACCTGACCCGGGCCGGCCCCGGACGGCGGCGCCGGTTCCGCCGCGACCACCTCGGCTACCTGTTCCAGGACTACGCCCTGGTCGAGAACGCCACCGTCCGTGCCAACCTCGACATCGCCCGCCGGCGGGGTTCGGGCCTGGATCACGAGCGGGCGTTGGAGCGGGTCGGTATGGCCGGACGCGCACGAGAGCGGACGCACCACCTGTCCGGGGGCGAGCGTCAACGTGTCGCCCTGGCCCGTCTCCTGGTCAAGGACCCGTCCCTGGTACTGGCGGACGAACCGACCGGGGCCCTGGACGAGGGCAACACCGGCGCGGTCGTGGAGCTTCTCCACCGGATGAGCCGAGAGGGCCGCGCGGTGGTCATCGCCACGCACGACGAACGCGTGCGCGACGCCTGCGACACCGTCCTCGATCTGGGCCCGTCACGAAACACCGTCGTCGGGGCCGGTTCCGGCAAGCCCCTGAAAGGTGGGGATCACGGCTCGGAGGGGTAGCATCGGGGACGATTCTCCCCCGTCCGCGTGCCCCCGGCCTCCGGAGCCGGCGAGAGCCGTGCGACGGATCGACCCCGGGACACGGAAACGGACGGCATGGACGCTGAAGAGACCCAGGTCATGGCCAGGACCGCTGAGTTCACCATCACCACGAGTTGGGAGACCCAGGTCCGGGGGCGTGTGGCCGCCGCCGTCGACCGGTTCCGCGGCCCTCTCACCGAGCTGGTGGAACGCGACGCCAACGACGGTGACACACGACTGCTCGTCGCCGACTTCTTCGATGTCGGGCTGAACTTCAGCAAATACCAGGACCTGACCACCGAATTCCGCACCAGCGGCGACTCGATCGACTACGCGATCGTCCTGGAGGGCGAGCTCTTCGCCCCCATCGACGTTCGTCGGATCGGGCAGGAACTGGACCTGCGCAACATCCAGATGTCGCGGCGCCTGGCGGCCGAGCGGGGCGCGGAGTGGGTCTTCCTGACCAACGGTCGGGTCTGGCGGGCCTATCACCTGCGTCCCGACGGTGACGGTCACACACCGATCCCGATCATCGACGTCGACATCCTCGACGAGGAGGGCTACGACCGCGCCGTCGACGGACTGTTCCACATGACACGCGAGTCGGTGGAGCACGAACGTCTGGAGGCGCTGCGCCGTTGGCGGGAGGCGGTCGAGGCCGCGCCCCTGGCCGAATCCCTGGTGAGCGACGAGGTCGTGGCCGCGATACGTTCCCGGCTGCGCGAGGACTCCGGACACCGCGGCCACCTGGGCGAGGACGAGGAGATCCGCCGTGTCCTCACCGAGGAGGTCGTCTCACGCGGCCTGCTCTGACCTCGCCGCCCTTCGGTCTCCGCCTCATTCCAGGGGAACTCCCAGGACACGGTCGTCGCCCTCGGCGGGCGTGCCTCGGGAGTCCCGGTTGCTGGTGGTCGCCCACAGGCCGTCGCCCTCGGGGGTGGCCACGACGGTGCGCAGGCGTCCGTACTCCCCGACGAGGTGGTCGCGGGGTTCGCCGACCGTCCCGTCTCCGGTGAGGGGCACCTCCCAGAGGCGTTGACCGCGCAGGGCCGCGACCCAGAGCGAGTCGCCGGCGACCGCCGCCCCGCTCGGAGAGGCCTCGGACGGTTCCCAGGTGAGCAGCGGGTCGGTGTACTCGTCACCGCCACCGGGACCCTCGACCACCGGCCAGCCGTAGTTGTTCCCCGGTTCGATCAGGTTGACCTCGTCCAGGGTGTCCTGACCGAACTCGATCGCGTACAGGTTCTCCTCGTCGTCCCAGGCCAGGCCTTGGACGTTACGGTGCCCGTAGGTGTACACGAGGTCGTCGAACGGGTTTCCGGGGGCGGCCTCCCCGTCCGTGGTGATCCGCAGGATCTTCCCGGCGAGCGAACCGGTGTCCTGGGCCGCCTCTCTGTCCTGGGCGTCACCGGTGGCGACGTACAGGTGGCCGTCGGGGCCGAAGGCGATCCGTCCCCCGTTGTGGGTGGAGGCCGCCGGGACACCGTCGAGGATCACCTCGGCCTCGCCGAGTCTCCCGGTGTCCTCGTCGTAGTCGACCCGGGCGACCCGGTTGTCGGATGCGGCGGTGTAGTACACGTAGACATGGGGGTTCTCGGGGAAGTCCGGGTCCACGGCCAGTCCGAGCAGTCCGCCCTCACCTCGGGGCGAGACCCCCTCGACCGTTCCCGCCTCCGAGCGTTCCCCCTCCCAGTCGACCAGGGCGACCTCCGCGGAGTCGCGTTGGGCGATCAGCGCCGAACCGTCGGGGAGGAAGTCGATCCCCCACGGTACTTCGAGGTCGGTGACCAGGTCGCTCGGTTCACCGAGCGAGGTGCTCCCGCCTTCGGTGCCCACCCCCGTGCCCGTCGTGACCGCCTCGTCGGTGGAACAGGCGGTGAGCAGGAGTAGGGATCCCAGAACGGCGAGGGGGCCGGTCGCACTTCGTTTCGTCCGGATGCGCGTTCCTATGCGTGTCATGTCGCAGATCTGCCCACTCTGCGCGCGCGTACCCTTACTCGAGGTCGCCGCGTTCCCCTTCCCGGGTGGTGTTCTCGTACCCCTGATGGAGCTCCTCCAGCAGACGTTCGGTGTCGGTGAGCAGGGCGCTGTACACGGGCCAGCAGGCGTCGTCCCACCTCTCGCGCACCTGCTCATGGTTCTCGTCCACCCCGCGCAGCGTGTCCTCGATCAGGGACCGTAGCTCCTCGGAGACGACCCGATGTTCCGGCTCCTCCTGGTCGTGGACCAGCCGGAAGATCTCGGAGGCCCGCTCCAACAGAGGCGCGAGCTCACGAAGGAAGGCGTCGTCGGGCGCGGGGAAACGGGAGCCCTCGCGCACCGTGGTGCGCAGTGTCCGCACCAGCGACTGCACGTGACGAGAGGACCTGCTCAGCGCCTGGATCCAGTCCCGGTAGACGTCCAGACCTCCGTCCGGGATCCGCCGGGGGGCCACGAGGCGTCGTGGGTTGAGCCGGAACCGGTCCTCCTGCCTGCGTACGGACTCCAACGCGTTGCTCACGACCCCGTCGAGCCCGTCGGCGGCGTCGCTCCATTGGTCCAGGTCCAGCCCGTCCTTGCCCTTGGACAGACCGTCGGCGATCTCGCCCGTGAGGGAACGCAGGTTCGACGCGAAGTCCAGCACGGCGTTCTCGGCGTCCTTGAACCTGATCGCCGGGGCCAAGAAGACGTTGGTGAGCAGGGCGCAGACCGCGCCCACGCAGACCATCGACAGGAGGGAGCCCAGATCCTGGGCATCGGTGGCGGTGCCGCCGGCCAGGGCGAAGGCCGCGACCACCGGGATCTGGGTCCCCTGTTCACCGAAGAACCGCACCTGCCCGAAGGCCAGCGCCACCAGGACGACCAGGGCGAACGACCAGACGGTGGCACCGACGGTGAGGCCGGTGAGCCCGGCGACCAAGGCGCCCGCGAACACCGCGGCCACGTACCGACCGGACTGGAGCACCGACCCGTACACGCTGGGCCGGACGACCAGGAGGGCGGTGAAGGGCGCGAAGCCGATCTGGGTGGACGCGCCCAGAAGGTAGGCCACCACGTAGGCGAGCGTCGCGGCCACCGCCGACTTGAGGATGATGACCGCGGTCTCGCGCTCGAACCCACGTCTGCTGTAGACCCGGTCGAGCCTGCGCCGCAACCTCCGCAATCGTGTATCGATCATGCTTCTCCCGACCGCACTCGGATCCGGACGAGAGGACCCGCCCGGTACGCTCACGAACGTTCGAAGGCGTTACTTCCGCACCATGACCAGCACGCCGCAGGACCAGCCGAGCAGAGGAAGGCGCTCCCAGCCGGCGCGCGACTCCAGGTTCTCCAAGAGCCCTTCCACCGCCAGGCAGTGGTCCTCGGGCTCGGAGGTGCGCTCGGGCTGCCTGGCGAGATCGTCCACCACGTAGAAGCCGCCCCGGTCGACCAGGGAGAGGGCCTCGTCGAGGTGGGTGAACTTGCCCGGGCCGGTATTGGCGAACACCATGTCGTATCCGGGTCCATCGTCGGTGGCCCGATCGGAGAGCCAGGTGCCGCCGTCGGCCTCGAAGATCGTCACACGAGGGTCGGCGGTGTGGTGGCGACGCGCCACGCCCAGGCACTCGGGGTCGTTGTCCAGGGTGTCCAGCCGGGCCCGCTCGTCCATCCCCGCCAGAAGCCACGCGGTGCCCACCCCGGTTCCGGTCCCCAGTTCGAGCACCCGGCCTCCGGGCTTGGAGGAGACGAGGGCCCTCAGGAGGTGACCGACGGCCTCCTCGCAGGACATCCCCAGGCCGAGACCCTCGGTGTCGACCTCGATGGCGTCCAGGGTGCGGGGTCGCGGAACGGACTGTGTCATGGACACGAGGCACTCCCTGGTCGGTGCGTGCAGGTCCGTCCAGGCTAAGCCCGACGAGCCCGATGATCCAGGAGGTGGGGGCCGCCGGAATGGTGCCGTCCTCACCACTCCGGCGACCGTCACCACTCGGATCCCCCGGGTAAGCGACGCCGGAGGACTGAGCGCTACCCGAACGGGGGTGAGAGGTCGGGCATGGTGCCCGAGAGCATTGTGCCCGGTTCGGCGGCGGGAAACCACCGACCAGTCCGCAATTCGGACATGAGGGCCCCGGACCCTCACGCGTTCTCGTAGACCCCGTTCAGCCTCTCCATGTCCACGATCACGACATTGCGGTAACTCGACACCAACAGCCCCTCGGAACGGAACCGACGGATCGCGTTGCCGACGGCGTCGGTACGGGCCCCGATGAGCTTGCCCAGATCCGTGTGCGAGAGCCGAACGCCCAGGTCGGTGCCGAGAGGGGTGGACGTGCCGTGCCGCTCGGCCAGGTCGACCAGCACCCGGGCCAGTCGGGCCTCCACCTCGTAGCCCACGAACTCGGCCCGATGCCGGTCCGCCCACTCCAGACGCTCCCCCACCATCGCCAACAGCGCCCGCCAGGCCTCCGGGTGCTCCTCCAGGAACGACTCGAACACCGAGTGCGGGAAGACCCGGACCGACAGGGCCGAGCACGAGGTGACCGTCGCGATGGCCGGGGTGTCGCGGAACATGCTCAACTCACCGACCAGGTCGCCGCGCAGCCGGATCCCGAACATCGCCTCCGTGCCGTTGCGCAGCACCGAGGTGACCTTCACGCAGGCCGCGTCTCCGGGCTCGTCCTCGGGAGGTCCCAGCAGCATGACCTGCTCGTCCTCGTCGCCTTGGGCGATGAGGACCTGGTTCGCGGGCAGATGGCGCGGTGGCGCCAGTGAGAGCAGTCGGGAGGCCGCGAGGTCCCCGACTCTGGACATGAAGGTGCCCGCCGGCCAATCGGTCATGCGTCCTCCCCCTCGATCCCCCCTTCATCATGCCCGTGTGTCCCCCGAAGCCACGGGAGGGCGCGGAAAACACGAGAACTCGTGACTTTGGTCCGGAATCCCCAGGTCAGGACTTCGCATCGACCATCGGGGAGAAAGGGGCGAACCTCTGGGGGCAGGGCGGGGACACCTCCATCGTTCCTCTCGGCCTCGGGAGAGCGCGGAAGCCGGCCGCTCCCAGACGCCAGGTCGCACGAACGGCACGGGCCGAGCAGATCAGGACGGAAAGGTCCAAGGGGTCAGGTGCCCCAGCAGCAGCCCCACGCTCATGGCCAGGGCATAGCCGGCCGGTTTCCAGCCCATGCGACGAGGCTTGCGATGACCGGCCGGACGCCGCCGAGGTGGAGTGGAACAGGACGTATACGCACGTGCTGGACCACTCCTGACCGGCGCGGTCATCCAGTCCGGCAGTTCCCCGTAACGCAGGCGATGTTCCACTCGGGGGTTACCGCGCATCTGGGAGAGCATCACCCGTTCTCGCCGGGCCCGGTCCTCGGAAAGCCCCGGCTCGTCGGTCGGCGAAGGGACATCGTGCTTCGGACGGTTGAACCGATGGCCTCGGGGCGCGTTCAGAACACTGCGCAGGTTGCCCGACATGCTCATGACGGTCACGAGAGTCCTCCGCACGTACAGGCGCGAGTGGCGTAGGTGAACTCCGCCCACAGCGCCGTGATCGGCCCATCCGAAGTGGTGGGGTCCGTCCAACGCCGGATCCCCCACTCAGTGGCGAGGTTGTGGATCATCGACAGACCCCGTCCGGGTTCCGCCCTCTCCCAGCTCTCCAACGAGCATCGGGCGGAAGCCCTCGACGGTCGGCTCACGAGGTGGTCGCCCGATACCGAGAGCCGAAGGGTGGTCTCCCTTCCCATGACGATCGGCGTGGAGAGCATGCGGAATACCGACCCGCCGGAACAGCGAGAACGCGGGTGGGAGACCGTGTGGGCGAAAGCCTCGCTCGCGCAGAGCTCGATGTCGTCGCGGATCTCCCGGGGCAGGCCCATGAGCGTGGACAGGTCGGCTCGAATATCGGAGCGGAATCGGGGACAGGTAGAGGCGTCTCCGGGATAGCGGCGGATCGCCCATCGCCGTCCCGGGTAGGCGGGGGCAGGGGTTCGAGGCACAATGGACACGTCGGCAACTCCTTGTTCAAGGGGTCGGTTGTCGACCGGCCTCGGTGGGTGCGGCTACACCCCCGAGGCCTTTCGCATGTCGAGCGAGTACGCCCTCGGACTGCGAGAGGTCGATGTGACGACGATAGAAACTTATGGCATAACCGTCAACACATATGCCATAAGTTTCTCGGGTTCCCGCCTCGATGCGTGTGGGGAGCCCGGCCTACCCCCGCGCTACGGTGAGACGCGAGTACACACAGTCGGAAGGGACACTCTGGATGAGCACCCTCGAACCGCCCCGTGCGCGGTACAAACAGGTGGCCGCGCTGTTGCGCGACGCCATCCGGAGGGGTGACTACACGCCTGGCACGACTCTGCCCAGCCAGCCAGAGCTCGCCCGGACCTACGGACTCAACCAGAGCTCCATCAGCCGGGCCATGTCCATGCTTCAAGCCGAAGGTTGGATCCGAACCGAACACGGTCGTGGATCCGTCGTGCTGGAAGTGCCGACCGTGAAACGTGTTCGAAGGATCGATCGGGACCATCGGACTTCGCGCAGCGGCAGTTCCTACGCGGAGGAGATCGCCGAGTCCGGTATGTCCCCTCGAACCGAACTCGTGTACTGGGGCGAAGAGACGCCTCCCGAAAGGATCGCCGAGGTTCTTCGGCTCGGTCCGGAGGACACCGTGCTGATGCGCAAGCGTCACATGTTCGCCGACGACAAGCCAGTACAAATGGTGATCTCCCACATACCCATGAGCGTCGCCGGAAGCACCGACATCGCCATGCCCGACACGGGGCCGAGCGGCATGTACGAACGCTTGGCCCGACTCGGCTTCGGACCCGTGCGGTTCTGTGAGGACATCGAAGTACGGGGAGCGTCCTCCGAAGAGTCCGCCTTCCTCGACATCGCTCAAGGACAGCCCGTCTTCCAGGTCCTACGCACCGCCTTCGATTCCGAAGACCGCCCGGTGGAGGCCTGCCTCAACATCCTCGCCGCTCTACGTTGGCGTCTCACCTATAGCTGGGAGCAGCAGCGATGAGCGATGCCGCCCTCCACAGTGTCAGCGTCAGTGGGATCGTGCTCCGCCCCGAGGACGGGAAGGTGCTCGTCATCCAGCGTGCCGACGACGGACGGTGGGTCCCTCCTGGTGGGGTTCTGGAACTGGCGGAGACACCGGAACAGTGCGCGGTGCGTGAGGTACGGGAGGAGACCGGCGTCGAGATCCGGCCGTTGAAGCTGACCGGTGTCTACAAGAACATGAAGCTCGGTGTGGTCTCTCTGGCTCTGTTGTGCGAACCGATCGGCGGCCACGCTCGACCCTCCGACGAGGCGTTGAACGTCTCCTGGCTCGACCCCGATGAGGCGATCCGAGCGGCACCGGAGGCTCGTGGCATCCGTATCACCGATGCTCTCTCCGGCGACGGCCCTTTCATCCGTGTGCACGATGGGACGCATCTACTCATGTAGAGGGCGGGCGGGGCCGCGGAGGATCCGGCCCCGCCCTGGAGCGGTCTACTCGTCGAGGTGTTTGTCGACCCAGGCATCGAGGGGACGGCCCTGGATGGCCGCCGCCATGAGCTCCGGGAACATGTCCGGAGTGCAGGCGAACGCCGGCACGCCCAGCTCCGCGAGGGCCGCCGCGTTGCGGCGGTCGTAGAACGGCGCGCCCTCGTCGGACAGCGCCAGCAGGACGACCACCTGCACGCCCGCGGACTTCATGGCCGAGACCCGCTTGAGCATCTCCGCGCGGACCCCGCCCTCGTAGAGGTCGCTGATCAGGACGAAGATCGAGTCCTGAGGCCGGTCGATCAGCCCCTGGCTGTAGGCGATCGCCTTGTTGATGTTGGTCCCGCCGCCCAGCTGGGTGCCGAACAGCACCTCTACGGGGTCGGTGAGCTGGTCGGTCAGGTCGACGACGGCGGTGTCGAAGACGACCAGGGAGGTCTTGAGCGTGCGCATCGAGGCGAGTACCGCCCCGAAGACGCTCGCGTAGACCACCGAGGAGGCCATGGAGCCGCTCTGGTCGATGGCCAGCACCACGTCCTTCTGCACCCCTCGACTACGGCGCCCGTGCCCGATGAGGGTCTGTGGGATCACCGTGCGGTGCTCGGGCAGGTAGTGCGCGAGGTTACGGCGGATCGTGGCGTTCCAGTCGATGTCGGAGACGCGACGCGGTCGGTGGGTCTTGGTCGAGCGGTCGATCGCCCCGCCGATCTCCGAGCGGGTCTTCTGCGCCACCCGCTTCTCCAGGTCCTCGACGACCTTGCGCACGATCTCCCGAGCGGTCTCACGTGCCTCGGCCGGCATCACCCGGTTGAGGGAGAGCAGGGTGCCGACCAGATGCACGTCGGGTTCGACGGCCTCCATCATCTCGGGCTCGAGCAACAGTTGGCCGAGCCCCAGCCGTTCCATGGCGTCGGTCTGCATCACCCGGACGACGGACGTGGGGAAGTACTCGCGGATGTCGCCCAACCATCGGGCCACACGGGGCGCGGATCCACTGAGGTCGGCCCCCCGTTCACCATCGCCCACCCCGCTGCCGGTGGTCCGGGAGCCGCGGTTGTACAGGGCCGCGAGGGTCGAGTCCATCGCCTGGTCGCTCCCGCTCAGGGTGGCGCAGTCGGCGTCCCCGCCCAGGACCAGACGCCAGCGTCGGGCCCGTTCGGTGTGGCCGACCTCGGTGGTGGCGTTCACGCGCCGCTCCTTTCGAGCAGTCCCAGTACGGCGGCGACCGCCGGAGCGGCCCGCCTCTCGTCCACGGGTCGTCGTTCCCGGACTCGAGTACCGCCGCCGGTGTCGAGCCTGGTCACGGCGGTACCGATCTCCTGACGTTCGCCTCCCCCGAAGGCCCCGAAGGTACGGCGCAACAGCGGCAGGATCGCGACGAATCGCTCCTCGGAGAGCCCCAGGAGCCAGGTGTCGATCAGACCCAGCAGTCGGTCGTCGTGCACCAGGATCAGCCCGCTTCCCTGAAGGAAGCCCTCCAGCCAGGCGACCGCCCGGGTGGGTTCGACGCCCGGGGACATCACCAGCCCCAGGCGTCGACGCAGTTCCTCGGCGTCGACCCGCCCGGCGTCGGTGAGGATGCGATTGACCCGACCGGCGATCCGCCCGGGCACGTTCTCCCGTACGGCCAGGTCGGCGAGGGTGTCGAGCCATTCGGTCAGGTCGTCGCCGAGCAGGGTGGCGGCGCCGTTGGTCTCGTCGATCGCCTGGACGAAGCGGCCCGCGGCGTCGTCGTCCAGTCCGCGTACCGCGCCGACCAGACCGATCCGTACACGGGTCAGGATCTCGCGGGCGACGGAGCGCAGGTGGCCGCCGTCGGTTCCGCGCACGTCGCCGTAGCGGGTGGAGCGGGCCAGCGGGGGCAGCGCCGACATCAGGTGGGTGATGTCGGCGTCGGTGGCCGCCCGATCGGTGAGCCGGGCGAGCACCTCCGGCAGGGCCTCGCCGAGATCGGCGAACAGGCACTGTTCGGTGAGCTTGGTGAGGGTGGGCAGTTCGGCCGCCTCGGCGATCTCCACCGTGCGCGCGACCGCGGCGGAGGAGACGGTGGTGCCCCACCGCGCGGCCTCGATGAGGGCGACGTCCATCTCGGGGTGCCAGCGCAGTCGCCAGCTCTCCCGGAAGGTGCCCCGGCCTCCGCCTCCGTGCGGGGTCGGGATCCCCCACTCGACCCCGAGCAGGCGGAGTCGGTGCAGCAGCACGCTACGTGCTCGGTGGCTCTCCTTGCGCAGGTCCAGGTCGAGGTCGCGTTCGAAGGCCTCGGGCTTGAGGCGCAGCCTCTTCTGTTCGGCGATGAGGTCGCGCTGGAGCGGCACCATCGGGGTCTCCGGCGGCACCGACCCGAGTCGTTCCCCGATCGCCATCCGGCCGTGCACCAGGGCGGCGCGTGTCCCCTCGCCCTCGCACAGGACCGCGGTGACCGCCTCGGAGACCTCGTCGAGTCCGGCGAGCGGGCGCCCGCGCAGCACGGAGAGGGTCTCGGCCAGCCGCACGCCCTCGATGACGTGGGAGGAGGACACCTGCTGCCCCTCCTCCCTCAGCAGCCGGGCGGCCTCGGTCAGCCACCGGTGCACCGGACGATCCGGAGCGGTGAACAGGTGGTGGTACCAGCCCGGGGAGGTCACCCCGGCCCCGTATCCGCCGGCGGACGCCAGACGTCCGTGGGTCCACGGCACCCAGGTCGCCGCCGTCTTCACCTTGGGCAGCCCCTTGAGCAGGGCGACGTCGTCCTTGACCTTGTAGTCCGCCAGGTCGCGCAGGGCCGGGGCGTGCCAGGCTCCGCAGACCACGGCGATCCGCTCGTGCCCCTGTCGGAGCGCGGCGCGCAGGGTCTGACGCATGTGGGCCTCGCGGCGCGCCTCACGGCCGGTGGCGGGCCCGGCCTCGGCCCGGACGGCCGCCATGGCGTCGGCGATCGCGGGGAAGGGAGAGGGCTCCCCGTCTCCACGCTGTTCGACGACGTCGTCCCACCAGCGTTCGGCGTCGTCGTAGCCGGCCGCCGCGGCGAGCACTCCGAGGGGGTCGATCCGTTCCCGGGGGGGTTCGGTCTCCTCCTGTTCCTCTTCCTCTCCGTCGGTCGTCTCGGCCGCGGCGAGCCGTTCGGCGAGGGTGTGGGAGGCGGGCAGGTCGCAGAAACGCACCGGCACGCCGTTCTCGTGGGCGTGGCGCAGGGCCGCCCACTCGGGCGAGAAGCTCGCGAACGGCCAGAACGCCCATCCGTCCGTGGAGCGTCGGCGCGCGGCCTCGGCCGCCTCGGCGTCCCGTTCGGCGTCCTTGCCCTTCGCCTTGGGCGTGTCGGCCAGGTGCACCAGCAGTGCCACCGGCGGTTCGAGGCCGCCGACCAGGGAGGTCAGGGCGTCGGCCTCGGGCGGTCCCTCGATCAGGACCAGGTCGGGCTCGATCTCGTCCAGGGCGGCCACCACGGCCCGGGCCGAACCCGGACCGTGGTGGCGGACTCCCAGGACACTCACCTTGGAGGTGTCCGTACGGGACGATCCCATCAGGCGCCCACCTCACGGCAGGCACGGTAGAAGTCGGTCCAACCCTCGCGCTCGCGGGCGACGGTCTCCAGGTACTCGCGCCACACGACCCCGTCGGCGACCCGGTCCTGGACGACGGCGCCCTGAATGCCGGCGGCGACATCGGCCGGTCGCAGGATCCCGTCGCCGAAGTGCGCGGCCAGGGCGATCCCGTTGGTGATCACCGAGATCGCCTCGGCGGTGCTCAGGGTGCCGCTGGGGGACTTGAGCTTCGTGCCGTTGTCCTCGGTGACTCCGGAGCGCAGCTCGCGGAAGACGGTCACGACGCGCTGGATCTCGGTGAGGCTGGTCGGCACCTCGGGCAGTTCCAGGGAACGGCCGAGCTGCTCGACCCGCTGGGTGACGATGCGCACCTCGTCCTCGGCGCTGTCCGGCACCGGCAGCACCACGGTGTTGAAGCGGCGGCGCAGCGCGCTGGACAGGTCGTTGACGCCCCGGTCGCGGTCGTTCGCGGTGGCGATGATGTTGAAGCCACGCTGTGCCTGGACCTCGATGCCGAGCTCGGCGACGGGCAGGGCCTTCTCCGACAGGACGGTGATGAGTCCGTCCTGCACGTCGGAGGGCATGCGGGTGAGCTCCTCGATGCGCCCGATGGACCCGCGGGCCATCGCGGTCATGACGGGGCTGGGCACGAGGGCGGCCTCGGAGGGGCCCTCGGCGAGCAGCCGGGCGTAGTTCCACCCGTACCGGACCGCCTCCTCGGAGGTACCGGCGGTGCCCTGGACGAGCAGGGTGGAGTCACCGGCGATGGCGGCGGCCAGGTGCTCGGACAGCCAGGTCTTGGCGGTTCCGGGGACACCGATGAGCAGCAGGGCGCGGTCGGTGGCCAGGGTGGCGACGGCGACCTCCACGACCCGGCGCGAGCCGATGTACTTGGGGGTGATCTCGGTGCCGTCGTCGAGGGTGGCGCCCAGCAGGTACCGCGTGACCGCCCACGGGGACAGCTTCCAGCCCGGGGGACGCGTGCGGTCGTCGACCTCGGCCAACGCCTTCAGTTCGGCTGCGTAGGTCTGTTCGGCGTGGGGGCGCAGAGCGGTACCGGCCCGGGCGGCGGACTCGGTGCCGGCGGGGGAGGCTTCGATGGTGGTCAACTAGAGCTCCTTGTGCATGTCTTGGCGAAGGCGGAGGGTCTCGCGGAGGCGGAAGTAGACGTCGGCCTCCTTCTCGTACGGCGCCTGCTCCGGGAGGAGCGCCAGGTGTTCGGGGGGCATGTGGGCGGCGATGGTCTCGTAGAGCAGCCGGTGGCCGCGTACTCGGCGCCGTTCGGTGGTCCGGGCCGTCCATCGGGCCACGCCCTCGGACAGCCCGGGTGTCCAGGGGGCGTCGATGGCGAGGAGCAGCCGGCCCAGGGCCTCGGGGTAGGTGATCCCTTCCAGGAGGGCGAGGACCCGGTCGCAGCGTTCGGCCGCCGGGAGCGGAGCGAAGAGTACGCGCAGACGCTGCCGTCCCCGTCCGTCGGCGTCGTCGCCCGCCACGGCGGCCAGGCCGATCTCGGGGTCGTCGAGTACCGCGCGGGACCAGTCGGCGTCCCCTCGCAGACAGACGGCGTCGACGAGCGCGTCCCTCGTCTCGGGGTGGGCCGCGGCCAGGGCCAGGACCCCCGCCGGGTCGGTGTCGAGCCGTTCGGTCCACACGTCCAAGGGGGTGTGGACGATCAGGACCTGGACGCGTTCCCGGCGCTCTCTCGGGCTCTCCCTCGTCTCCGTCGGCACGGCCAGGGCGAGGTCGCGGAACAACCCGGTCTCCGAGGCCTCCGGGGTGTCGACCTCGAACACCCACGAGGTGTCGCGATCGACTCTCAGCCGACGCCGCAGATGGTCGCGGAGCCGATGGGCGTGGGCGCTGTCGGGCAGGCGGGAGAGGAGGGCCAGGGCGCGGCCTCGGACACCGGCGCCGCGGTCGTCCAGCGCCGTCTCCAGCAGAGGTTCGTCGTCCGGCCCTAGATGGGGTTCGAGGGCGTCGAGGAGGGTCTGCCGGACCTCGGCCTTGGACTCTCCGGGCCAGGCCTCGGCGAGCAGGGTCCCGGCCGTGGCCGGGTCCTGGGCCCTCAGCGCGAGCAGGGTCCTGCGACGCTCTTCCGGCCCACCGGCCTTCCAGGTCTCCTCGTCGAAGGTGTCGCCCGGCAGGGGTTCTGCCGTCACGAACGACCAGACCGGGTTGAGTCCGGCCAGCCAGGCGCCCCGGGGGCCCGCGGCGGCGGCCACCGCGGGGCGCAGAACCGCGGTGCGGTAGGCGCGGTCGAGCAGGTCGGGAAGCCGCTCGTAGGGGACGCCTCGTCCGGAGCGGGCCGCCAGCTCCAACCATTCGGGCAGAAGGTCGGGGTGGGAGGACAGGACGAGGTCGAGGAGTCGGGCCGCCGTGTCGCCGACCCTGGGCCGAGGGTCGGGCGCGTCGGGAGCGATGGGGGTGGCGGCGTGCGCCGTGTACCCGGCCTGCCGGCGGATCGTGTCCAGGGCGGCCAGGTCGAGCAGGGCCTCGGCGTCCTCGTCGCGAGCGGGCATGCCGGCCACGGTGGCGACCGAGCGTCGGGTGGTGCCGATCAGGGCGGTGGAGACCAGGTGTTCCCAGTCGGGGGTCTCGGGAGCGGGGTTCACAGGACGGTCGCCTTTCCGTCTTCGTCCCACAGGGTCATGGGGGTCAATCCGGTCCTGGGGGACCATTCGGCGGCCACGGTGGCGGGACGCCCTCCGGTGACCGCGAGGTGGCTCCACAACGTGGCGGTGTCCATGGGCAGCGCGGCCCCGTTCCGATCCGCCAGATACCAGCGCTCCTCTCGGGCGGGCGCGGCGGCCTCCAGCACGACCGGCCACGCCTCCAGCCACGGATCCGCGGCCAGGGCGAGGGCGTAGGAGTCCAGAGCGGCCTCCACGTCCCCTCCCTCGGGGCACGAGACGGGGCGCTCGGTCATGGCGTCGGTCCGGACCGCTCGGAGACCGTCGGGGTGGAAGGCGAGCTCTCCCTCGACCTCGATACCCCCTCGGAAGGGGGGCTCCGGGCTCTCCCCGGGACGGAAGAAGGTGAGGGTCAGGGCCCACCGGTCGCTCTCCGCCCCGCGCAGCCAGGTCCGGAGAAGACGCATGCCGTCGGGGGTGAGCCCCTCGCGGTGACCCAGGACCCGCCAGGTGTCCTTCACCCGCTCACCGGATGACAGGACCTCCTCGGTACGGGTGCTGATACCCACGCGTGAGCGCAGCACCGCCCGGGTCCGCTCGTCGACGCCGTCCCTGGAGAGGTAGCCGTCGACCAGCAGATGGAGCAGGCCGAGTCGTTCCAGCACACGGTCGGGCCAGTGCTCGCCGCCGCCCCGCTGGGGCAGCATGGTGACCAGACCGGCCGCGCCTCCGGCCTTGGCGTCCACCAGCCGTTTGGCCATCCGGTCCCAGTGGCCGTACTCCAGTCGGGGCACCTCGGCCAGGCCGCTGTCGACCTGGTCGTTCAGCCACACGCGCAGTTCCTCGATCCCCGCGGCGACCGTCTCCTCCCTGGCCCGCAGGGTGGCGGCGGCCTTCTCCGGGTCGACGGGGGTGGCCGCGGCCACGGCCGCGCGCTGTTTCCGCGCCGCCCTTCCGGAGAGCCAGGAGTTGACCCATTCGGGCTTTTCGTCCCTCTTTTCGACCTCTCCTCCACTCCACAGAGCGAGGAGGGCCAGAACGTGTTTGCAGGGAATCTTCCGGCTGGGGCAACTGCATTTATAGGCGGGCCCCTCACCGCCGTCCAGATGTACGGCTGCCAGGTACGGTTTGGACCCGCTCCCTTTACACTCACCCCACACGGCGGAGGTCCCGCCGCCGTCGGCGGCGACCGTTCCGCACTCGGGCCAGAAACCGGGCCGGGCCACCTTGAGTGCCGCCTTGTGTGATGAGGAATCCGGGGCCAGAGCCCACACCTCGTCGGTAGTCCATCGATCGCTCACACAGACGACACTAGAGGGCACCACCGACATTCCGGCGGTTCGCGGACCGCCCCCGCACACCTCTTCCGACGACCTTTCGCGGGCGCTCCGACCGGCGAGGTCTCGACGTCCGCGCCACCCACCCCGTCCCGCCCGGTACGCCGTACGCCGCCCGTCACCGTCCGTGGGCGTCGAAGCGTCGGACGTCACGGCCGCCCCCGATCGTCCCGGAAAACGGAGATATCACCACAGAGGCCGAGAAGAACATACTTGTAACACGGCGACCCATAATGCAATCACGATAAATGAATGTCTGAATTGCTGAACGACCCTCATTAACTTAGAATGAGCCACCCTCGGCCGCATATCCCTACACGAACGCACAACCGAACATCAGAGGCCGGTTCAACCCCGTTTCCCCCTTCACATCACCATGGCATCACCTCGTCTTCTCGAAGGGAGCGAAGCGGACCACGAATCCTCATTCCGGTAGTCCGCGCACCCGTATGACCACCACCCGAAACGACGGCGAGACCCCCGCGTCCGTCTCCGGTTGCCCCGCCGACATCACCCGCCTGTACGGGAACTCTCCGCCCGGCGGCCGCGACGACCTGTGGAAGCGCCTGCGCGAACGACACGGCCCCGTCGCACCGGTCGAACTCGAACCCGGTGTTCGCGCCTGGCTGCTGCTCGACTACCAGGAGAACCTCACCCTCCTCCAACAGCCGCACCTGTTCTCCCGGGACACCCGCCGTTGGCGCGAGGCCATCGAAGGCCGCGTCGATCTGGCCAAGACCCTCCCGATGATGTCCTGGCTCCCCAACGCCCTCTACGCGGACGGCGCCGAGCACACTCGACTGCGCGCCCCGATCATGGACGGCCTGGCCAAGGTCGACATGACCGCGACGGCCCGCATGGTGCGCCAGATCGCCGACGAACTGGTCGACGCGTTCGTGGCCCGGGGCAGCGCCGACCTGATCGGCGAATACGCCTCCCCACTGCCGACCCTGGTGATCAACCGGCTCTTCGGCCTGCCCGACAGCTACGGGCACATGCTCGGCGACCTCACCACCTCCGTGTTCGGCGAGGACGCCGAACGCGCCGAGGAGGCGGTCGCCCGCATGCAGCAGTACTTCGCCGGTCTGGTGGCGCGCAAGGCCGACAAGCCCGGGCCCGACCTGGCGAGCCGAATGCTCGAACACCCGTCGGGCCTGTCCCCGAACGAGGTCGCCTACCAGGCGGCTCTCATCATCAGCGCGGGCCACATGCCCACCACCCACCTCGTCGGCAACGCCATGCGCACCCTGCTCACCGACGAGGTCATCCGCGCCGCCCACGCCGACGCGCGTCTGCCCACGCACGATCTCCTGGACCACGTGATGTGGACCAACACCCCGCTCCAGGTCCTGGCGGGACGGATCGCGCTCCGGGACGTGCGGATCGGCGAGACCCAGATCCGCGCGGGCGACGCCCTGCTGCTGGCGATCGACGCGGCGCACCGCGACCTGACCCTGCGACGCGGGCAGACCGCGCCCGACACCGGCCTGGCCGCCGGAAGCCGCGCCCACCTGGCGTTCGGCGCGGGTCCGCACAGCTGCCCCTCGCGCGACCTGGCCAGAATGATGGCCTCGATCGGGGTCTCCGTACTCCAGGAGCGCCTGCACGGCCTGCGGTCGGCGGTGCCCCCGGAGGAGCTGCGCCTGATGCCCTCCCCGTTCCTGAGGGGACTGCGCGAGCTTCCGGTCACCTTCCAGCCCGACACACCGAAGGGCGCTCCCGGGCCCCTGACCCAGGAGATGGAGCCGGTCCAGGCCGTGGCGGAGGAGGAGACCCCTCCGGAGGACCTGCTCGGACGACTGTTGAGCTGGTGGCGCGGCCTGCGCGGCTGACCCCGGCGCCCACCGGCCCTTGAGGACCGGTGCTCACGGCGAACGCCCCCGTACCGGGGCCGTGTTCGCGATACGAACGGGGCGAACCGGAAGGATCCCGGTCCCCCGACACCGAACCCTCCTTCGACGAGGGCCCTGACCCACGACGGCCGCGCCGTCCGTGGACCACCGCCGTCCGAGCCGGAGGAAGACCCCGCTCCGAAACCCTCTTCCCCTCCCGTTCCCCGCCGCCGACCGGACATCGAGGACCAGGGTCGACAGACGGGCGCGCACTCGCCGCCCGGGGAGAAGGGAAGAGGGGCCTTTCGGAAGGCCCCACGTGCTCGCCCTGGTGAACGAGGACCCTTGTGAGAGAGGGGAGAATTCGAAAGCCCGGTGTGGAAGGCGTTTCCTTCGACCTGGAACACGTCCCCGAAGAAACGTGATGACGATCACCACCGCTTTCCCATCCTCCTCCGATCCGCCTTTCGTCACCCCTTTTCCGGAGGATCACGCTCCGACGCTGCACGGACACCTCATCGATGAATGCGGCAGACGCGACATACAACTCTCTGGATAGCTTTTTCTTCTCTTCTGGACACTGTCGTGGCCTCTCGGCACGGGATATCCAGTGCGGGACACCCCAGGACGGAACGGCAGAGAGGACCCGCATGAAGAACCACTCCCTGACCGCGGTCGACCACCGTGCCCCGGTCGAGGCCGCGGACCGACCCCTCACCTTCGGTGTGGAGGAGGAGTTCTTCGTCGTCGATCCGCGCACCCGCCGGATCCTGTCCCGAGCCCCCGACGTCCTGGCCCGCGCACGCGGCCTCACCGACCGGCTGTGCGGGGAGTTCACCGACGCCCAGGTCGAGGCCAACAGCCCCGTGTGCGCCACCGCGGAGGACGCCCGCGACTTCCTGACCGCCGCCCGCGAGGAGCTGCGTCGGGCGGCCGACGAGGTCGGGCTGGCCGTGGCCGCCACCGGAACACCGATCCTCGGCGACCCCGCGTCGGCCCGGGTCAGCAAGGGCAGGAGGTACTCCGACATCTCCGCCCGCTTCGGCACCCTGCGCGAATCCCACGTGGTGTGCGGCTGTCATGTTCACGTGGGCATCCCCGACCGGTCCACGGCCGTGTCCGTCAGCGATCACCTGCGCCGTTGGCTCCCGTTCCTGGTGGCGCTCTCCGCCAACTCCCCCTTCCACGACGGCCACGACAGCGGCCACGCCAGCTGGCGAACGGTCACCTGGAACCGGCTCCCCTCGGCCGGACCGCCCCCGCTGTTGCGTTCTCTGAGCGAACACGAACGCGCGGTCCACGAACTGTCCGACACCGGGGCGATCCTCGACCGCCACATGGTCTACTGGGACATCCGCCTCTCCGACCACCTGCCCACTCTGGAGATCCGGGTCGGCGACGTGGCCGCGACCGCCGAGGAGGCCCTGCTCTTCGCCACCCTCGCCCGCGGTCTGGTCGGCCGGGCCCTGATCGAGGTCGGGGACGGTGCCCCGGCCCCCGATATCTCGGGCCAGACCCTGCGCGCCGCCGTCTGGCGGGCCGCCAGGGACGGACTGGAGGGGTTGATCCCCGACCCGTTGACCGGCGAGACCCTCCCCGCCGCCACCGCGATGGAGCGGCTGCGTCGGGCCGCCTTACCCGGTTTGGCGCTCACCGGGGACACCGACCTCGTCTCCGAACTGCTCGAACGGGTTCTGGCCGTGGGTTCGGGCGCCGCCCGCCAGCGTGCCGTGTACGCCGAACGGGGGCGGATGAGCGACGTCGTGGACCATGTGCTCGCCCAGACCCGGGAAGGGCTGGCGGCCGCCCCCCGTCGCGGACGTCCCCTCCTCTGAGACTCGGGACGCCCGAGGGGCGAAGACCCGCCGGCCCCGGGCTTCGAGGGTCGTCGGCGGCCCGGCCCGGGGCGGGCCCCCTCCACGCCCGCCCCGGGTCCGTCCCTAGGAGGCGACGCCGTTCTCCGAGAGAGCGGCGTCCAGCTCCGCACGAGTGGGCGGGTCGGCCCCTTCACGGGTGACCGTACGCGCCGCCGCCGTGGCGGCGTGGGTCAGCAGGGAGACCAGATCGCCCTCGGTCAGCCCCGAGAGCCGTGCGCGCGGGTCCTCCCCCAGACGTCCGTCCAGGTCGAGGCGGTGCAGCAGGGCGCCCATGAACGAATCGCCGGCACCCACCGTGTCCACCACGTCCACCACGGGAGCGGGCACCGAGGCCGACACCCCGTGCGAGAGGGCGAAGGCGCCCTTCCCGCCCAGGGTGACCACGACCAGAGCCGGACCCAGGGCCGCCAAGGCCTCGGCCGCCTTCTCCGGGGAGCGGTCCGGGTAGAGGAAGTCCAGGTCCTCGTCGCTGGCCTTGACCACGTGCGCCCGGGCGACGTGCCGCAGGACCAGGGACCTGGCGGTCTCCGGATCGCCGATCACCTCACGCCGGATGTTGGGGTCGAGGGAGACCGTCACCCGTCCCCGAGAGTGCTCCCGGCTCAACAGCCCCTCGATGAGGGCCGCGCCCGGCTCCCGGAACAGGGCGATCGAGGCCGCGTGCAGGGCCACGACCTCGACGTCCAGTTCCCTCGGCAGTTCCTCGGCGCGCCAACGCCAGTCGGCGGCGTCGTCCATGCGGAAGTCGTACACGGCGGCCCCGTCCGCGCCCAGGGTCGCCAACGCCAACGCCGAGGGCTCCTCGGCGTCGATCAGACCGGCCGGGTCCAGCCCCTCGGACAGCAGTCGCTCACGGATCATGGCGCCGAACCCGTCGGAGCCGATCCGGGCGAGCAGCCGGGTGGGGATCCCCAAGCGGGCCGTGGCGACCGCCGTGTTCGCCGGCCCCCCGCCGGGAGAGGCCTTGAGGGTGCCCGGACCCCGCCCCGCGGGCAGCAGGTCCATGACGTTCTCCCCGATCACCACGAGGCGGGGCGAGGCCCCCTGTCGGTCGCTCATGTGTGCTTCCTGTTCCGTCCGTCGGCCGGCAGCGCGGCCGCGATCGAGGTGGACAGGCCGATCTGCGGCAGGAGAACGGCCTGATAGGGGTGGTAGACGTCGGGTTTGCCCGCCCACACCGAGGCGGCCGGGTTCCCGTCCGGATCCAGTTCGTGTCGCCAGCCGCCGTGTTCACGGTCGACGTGGAACCGGTCGGCATAGGCCCACCAGCGTTCCAGATGTTCGCCGTAGGAGGCCTTCCCGGTCCTCTGACCCAGGGTCCAGGCGGTCATGGCGGCCTCGGCGATCACCCAGTGCATGCGCTGACGCACCACCGGACGGTCCTCCCAGTCCAGGGTGTAGACGAAGCCGTCGGTGCCGTCGGTGGCCCACCCGCGCCGTACGGCGTTGTCGAAGAGGAGTTCGGCGTCGGTGAGCGCCCAACCCGGCACCGGCTCCCCCGCTCGCTCCAACGCCTTCTCCAGATGGACGAGCAGACGGGCCCATTCCAGCAGGTGGCCGGTGGTGCTGCCGAACGGCCGGAAGGGGTGGTCCGGACGATCGCGGTTGTAGTCCGGAAGCGGTTCCCAGTCGGGGGTGAAGTGCTCGGGAAGCCGCCAGTCGTGGGCGGCGGCGACACCATGGATCAGACGCTCGGCGATGGCGGCGGCCCTGCGGACCCACCGTGTGTCACCGGTGACGTCTGCCGCGGCGAGGAAGGCCTCCACACAGTGCATGGCGCTGTTGGCCCCGCGGTAGGACTCGGTGGTGCTCCAGTCGGCGTCCCAGCTCTCGCGGACGCAGTCGGCCGAGGGCTCCCAGAAGTACTCCTCGATCACCCCGAGGGCCTCGTCGAGCAGCTCCCGGGCCCCCGGACGCCCCGCGTGCGCGGCGCTCGCCGCCGCGAGGACCACGAAGGAGTGCGGGTAGGCGGCCTTCCCCGGAAGGGTTCCGGAGCGCTCTCGTACGCTCGCGGCCCCGCCCTCGGGGACCTCGTCGAACCAGCCCCCCGCCTCGGCGTCGCGTAGCGGCCCGGTCAGGGCGGCCACCCCGTGGTCCGCCAGAGCCGCCGCGTCCGCGTCTCCTCGCAGATGCGCCAGCGAGAACACATGCGTCATCCGAGCGGTGATCCAGGTGGCGGTCGGCCTCCCCGCCTCCACCCCGCCCCGCGCGTCCAAGTGGCCGAACCCGTCGGGGACCACGGACCCGGCGGCGAAGCGGACCAGACTCCGCTCCTGCTCCTCCAACCATGCGGCCCCACCCGGAACCGGGCGTGTCGATGCGCTCAAACCAGTGCCTCCTCGGGGGTCGTTCAGCGCGTAACGCTATCCCCCGCCGGCCGCCCCGGGAAAGCCCTCACGGCGCCGTCTCGGATCCCGATCGGGTAGACCCTCGAAAAACCGGTCGCCCGACGCCGACCGGGCCGGCAGGATCCTTGCGACCGAGCGGCGCGAACCGAGGAGGCCACATGCCCCAGCAGGAACGGCCGGACCGGGAGGAGACCGCGGCCGCCCCGCCGCTCGCGCGGGATCCGCTCCCCCTTCGAGGGAGGACGGCGCTCGTCACCGGCGCGGGACGGCGCGGCGGCATCGGCTACGCGGTGGCGCGGCGACTGGCCGCCTACGGGGCCTCCGTCATGCTCCACCACTTCCGTCCGCACGACGAGGCACAACCCTGGGGCGGGGACGACATCGACGCGGTGGTCGAGGGGGTACGTTCGGTCCTGGCCTGCCCCGAGACCGGGGTGGAGCAGATCGAGGCCGACATGGCCGACCCCCGGACCCCCGAACGGGTGGTCGAGGCGACCATCGCCGAGTTCGGGCACCTGGACATCCTGGTCGCCAACCACGCGCGCAGCGGAGGGGACGGCTCTCTGGCCGAGGTCACCGCCGAGATGCTCGACGGACACTGGGCCGTGGACGCCCGATCGCCGCTGCTCCTGGCCAAGGCCTTCGCCGAACACCACGACGGTCGCCCGGGTGGTCGGGTGCTGTTCATGACGTCGGGACAGTCGCACGGCCCCATGCCCGGCGAGGTCGCCTACGCCTCCGCCAAGGGCGCTCTGGCGCAGATCACCCCCACCATCGCCGCCGAGTTGGGGCCGAGGGGCATCACCGTCAACACGGTCAACCCCGGACCGGTGCAGACCGGCTACATCGAGGGCGACCTGCTGGAACGGGTGGTGCCCATGTTCGCTCTGGGACGTTTGGGAGAGCCGGACGATCCGGCTCGTCTGCTGTCCTGGCTGGCCACCGACGAGGCCGCGTGGATCACCGGTCAGGTGATCAGCTCCGAGGGCGGCTTCCGGTTCACCTGAGCGGTCGGAGCCACGGGTGTTCGTGCGGTCCCCGATCGGCGGCGTTGCAGGTCCACCGGATGTGCTCGGCCACGGTGAGGGGGTCGTCCGCCATCGGGATGTGACCGACCCCCAACATCGACACCATGCGCGCGTTGGGCACGCGCTGATGGGCGTGTTCGGCGCTGGAGGGCAACAGGGTCCGGTCGCGGTCGCCCCAGGCGATCGTGACCGGACAGCCGATCGGGCGGGCGGAGAAGTCGTAGTCGGCGATCTTGGGCACCATGCGCACGTACGGGGCTCCGGGTTCGAGCCCCTGGACACCGAAACGGGTCGCCTTGGCCTCGGGCGAGGAGGGGTCCCCCCGCAACGCGATCCGGGCCGCCGCGCGCGCCGGCGGTGTGTCGGCCAGACGCTCCTTGAGCGGCATGGGAAGCCGGGTCGCCAGGTTGGCGACCATCCCCACGGTGCGCATGCCCCAGCGGGCGAGGGTGTCGGAGAAACCGGCCGGGGAGAAGACCGTGACCGATCCGGCCACCCCTTGGACGCCCAGTTCCAGCGCGATCGAGCCGCCCAGGGAGTTGCCCGCCAGGTGGGGGCGCTCGATGCCGTGCAGTTCGCAGAAGTCGCGCACGACCCGCACGAGGCTGTACACGTCGTAGTGCTCCTTGGGCCCGGGGGCCGGGGACTCCCCGAACCCCGGCAGGTCGAGGGAGAACACCTCGTAGTCGTCGACCAGCCGGGGCGATACCGACCGCCAGCTCTGTCTCCGGTCACCCAGCCCGTGCAGCAGAACGACCGGGCGGCCGTTGCCGTGCCGCTCGAAGGCGATGCGTCCGGGGTCCATCAACCCTGTCTACCCCCTGCCGTCCGCAACGCCACTCGACGTTGGGACGAAACTGAACAAAAGGTGACCTTCGCTTGACCCGGGATCACACTCCGAGCGGAACCCGGGCCCGTCGCCGAGGCGCCGCCGTCAGCAGCAGACCCACCACGATGGCCGACAGACCGAACACCGGCGCGGAACCGAAGCCGAGCCCGGTCACCGTCAGGGTCAGCAGTCCCCCGCCGAGCAGCGCGGCCGCGATCAGCACCCTCGGCAGACCCGGGTCCCCGCTGAGCACCCGAGGCGGTTCCTCGAAGCGCACGGCCCAGTGGGCCAGCGGAAGGATCAGGGGCACCAGGACCACCAGTCCCAGCACTCCCCACAGCAGCCACAGGCCGGTCATCGGCTCAGGGGTATCGATACCCAGTCCGAACACCACCACACCGGCGACCACGCTGATCGGCAGCATGTGCCACAGGTACACCGTCATCAACTGAGGACACACACGGTCCAGCATCCGGGCCGGTCCGGGACGATTCGACCAGGCGACGATCAGGTCGCGGAGCAGCACCGCCACCCCGATCTGCACCGCTCCCAGAGCCGCGAGGACCAGGGTCGGCGGGGCCACGTTCGAGGTCTCGGCCGCGAACACCCCGGTCATGTTCAACGAGTAGGGGCCGAACGCGGCCAGGGCCAGAGCGGCCACGGCCCCGGTCGCCGCCAGACCGAGCGCGTGCGGGCGCCCGATCGCACCCGTCACGTAACGGAGACCCAACTGGTGCACGCCCAGCCAGACGAAGGCGATGTTCAGGTAGCCGAACCACTCCACACCGAAGTTGAAGCGGACCGTGTCCACCACCACGGCGCCCGCGAGCAGCGCCGCCGGAACCCACCAACCGAACCGTTCCTGCGCGGCGACCAACAGCGGGGTCGCCATGACCACCAGCACGTACACCGCCAGGAACCACAGCACCATGCCCGCCGCGCCCGCGCCGACCAGGACCGGCTGGGCCGGGGCGCCGCCCAGGACCGCCAGGTGGCAGGCGAGGATCCACACCACCGCCAAGGGCACGACCGGCCAGGCCAGCCGGCGCAACCGCTTGGCCCACCAGATCCGGGCCGGAACCCCCCGCTTCGAGGCCGCCCGCCAACTGATCAGATTGGCCGCGCCGCCCACGAAGAAGATCAACGGCATGACCTGGGAGATCCAGGTCAACGCGAACCCGCCGTCGGAGCTGAGCACACTGCCCGCGGCCAGTTCGCCCTGGGTCTGCACGCTCAACACCGGCAACCACCAGTGCTGGACGACCACCAGGGCCATGACGAACAGGCGGAGCACGTCGAGGAAACGGTCCCGGGCGGGCTTCGAGTGGGCGGCGGGCTCCACGGCCGGGGCCGCGGAGGAGGTGGGCGGCCGGTCTCCCACGGGGTCGACGGTCACGGTCATCGGCGGTCGCTCCTTGGTCATCCCGAGAGCGAACGGCCGCGCGAGGGCGCCTTCGGTCACTCCGAACGGGAACAGAAGTGTCGACACGTCCCCGTGTTCCCCGGGGATCGGGACCACGAGTGGCAATCGATGACGCGTCGTCGATCATGACCCTAGGCGTGACGGCCGTTCGGCCGCGATGGCGCAGGATCCCCTCCCGAAGGGTGGCCGGCCCACCTTGGTGGGGTAGTGCCGGCACCACCATCTACTCGGAGGGGCGAGTGACGGGAGGGCTTGGTGTGCAAGGTACCGGATGCGGTGCTCCCCCCGGAACCGGGAAGCCGGCACACCCGGTCTCCCACAGCGGCCCCGGGGGTGTGACGGGTGCGCGGTCTCCTACTCCGGCCACGGGGGGGTTGCCCGTTCGGGCGCCGGCGGGGTTCTGGAGGTGCCGCAGGTGGGGTCGCGAGGAACGAGTGACCCCACCGAAGGTGCCGAAGGTTCCCGCCTCCCTTGGCGCCCGAACACGCGCCGAAGCGAAGCGGAGGCGCAAAGCAAACACTTTCGGACCCCGACCACAGCAGGGAGTAACCCGCACCCGCCATCCCACCTCAACCCCCAGGGGGCGCCCGAACCGCTCAGGGCGCGGTGGGCAGGGCCCGCTTGTGGGCGGTGACGCGGTAGCGGTCGATGAGCGCTCGGGCGACCTCGTCGTCGACGGGGCGGCCCTCCAGGAAGGCGTCGATCTGGTCGTAGGTGACGCCGAGCGCCTCCTCGTCCGGCTTCTGGGGGCTGAGCGTCTCCAGGTCGGCGGTGGGCACCTTGTTCACCAGGTCGTCCGGGGCGCCCAGGGTGGCGGCGACGGCCCGCACCCTGCCCTTGGTGAGGCCGCTCAACGGGATGACGTCCACGCCTCCGTCGCCGTACTTGGTGAAGAAGCCGGTGATCGCCTCGGCGGCGTGGTCGGTGCCGACCACCAGCCCGCGGAACCCGCCGGAGACCGCGTACTGGGCGATCATCCGCTGGCGGGCCTTGACGTTGCCGATGACGAAGTCCTCGGCTGCGTGGTCGGTGTAGGTCATGCCGCCCTCGGTCAGGGCGGCCGCCATGGCGTCGGTGGCGGGGCGCACGTCGACGGTCAGGCACCGGTCGGGGGCGACGAAGTCGACGGAGCGGGCGGCGTCCTCCTCGTCCTTCTGTGTCCCGTAGGGCAGGCGCATGGCCACGAACTCGGCCTCGTATCCGGCCTCGCGGGCCCGGTCGACGGCCAGGCGGCACAGGCGTCCCGCCGTGAGCGAGTCGACGCCGCCGCTGATGCCCAGGACCAGGGCACGGGACCGGGAGGCGACGAGCTGATCGGTGAGGAAGGAGACGCGACGCTCGATCTCCGCGGCGACGTCGAAGTCGGCGGTCACACCGAGGTCGCGGATGATCTCATCGCGGGCCCGGCTCTGTTCGGTGTCGCTCACGTGCGCTCCCTCTGTGTACTGCGTGTGCCCCTCCGATTATCGCCTGCCCTGGTCGGTGGGGTGCTACGGCCGTGTGAACTCTACGCTCCCGCCCCGCCGTCGTCCCGCTCAGGGGTCGGGGCTCCAGCGTCGGACGAAACGTTCGTAGTCGACCACCACCCCGTCCCCGTCGACGGAGATCCGGTACTCGCCGTGGAGGGGGTCGCGGTAGGTGTACAGCTCCAGCCCGTTCTCGGCGTGATGGCGGGTGTAGCGCTGACGGACCCGGCGGATCCGCAATGAGGGGATGTCGATCCACACCACCGCGATATCGCGGTGTTCGCCGGGGCGAAGGCCCAGGCGGCGGATGGGGAGGGTGTTGGTGAGGGGGGTGGCGGCGATGTCGACGTCGAGGCAGCCGACCAGCTCTCGCAGTTCGCCGCCCTTCCCGTCGCTCCAGTGGCCGCCCTGGGCTTGGAGGGTGACCGTCTCGGTGCCCGCCGCGGACAGCACCTCGGCGTGGACCCGTGTGGTCGCCCAGGCCAGGTCGGTCCACACGGTGAAGCGGGTGAGGAAGCGTTCCTCCCGTGCGAAGACGGTCTCCCCCGCCTCCAGCCGGAAACCGTCCGGTTCGGGAAGGAGCGTGCCGATCCCCATCCCTTCCGGAACGTCCGTGCGGGCCCACGCTGTCGGGTGTTGCGGCGGTGACGACATGTCACCGTTCTACCGCTACGGGGCGTGCGGGCGCCAGAACGCCTTCCGGGCCCGTGCGTTGACACGCACGGGCCCGGAAGGCGTTGAGCGGCGGGGAGAGGGATTTCTCCCCACCGACGGGGTCAGACGGCGGCGGTGGGCTTCTCGTCGTGTCCACCGGACTTGAGCTCGGCCTCGACACGGTCGAAGTCGGCCTCCATCTGCTCGCTGACCTTGCCCAGGCCGTTGAAGAGCAGGATGGACAGGAAGCTCAGGGCGACCGCCGGGACCATCGCGTACAGGCCGGTGCCGAGGTAGGCGCTGTCGAGGATGTCCCAGAGGATGGCGGACGAGCCGCCGACGATCATGCCGGCGAGAGCGCCCGCCCAGGTCATGCGCTTCCAGAAGAGGGCGAGCAGCAGGACCGGACCGAAGCCCGCGCCGAAGCCGGCCCAGGCGTAGCCGACCAGGTCCATGACCGAGCTGTTGCCGTACAGCGCGACGAGGGCCGCGATGATGGCGACGGCGACGACGGTGCCGCGGCTGATCCACAGCAGCGAGCGGGGCGAGGCCTTCTCATCGACGAAGGCCTTGTAGCCGTCCTCGGTGAGCGCGGAGGCCGCGACCAGGAGCTGGGAGTCGGCGGTGCTCATCACGGCGGCGAGGATCGCCGCCAGCAGGACGCCCGCGACCAACGGGTTGGTCAGGGACGCGATGAGGCTGGGGAAGACCTGCTCGGGGTCGCCGAGCGGGGTGTCGAAGTAGGCGATGCCGATGAAGCCGACCAGGACCGCGAGGATCATGGCGCTGACCGCCCAGGCGACGCTGATACCGGCGGCCTTGGGGATGTCCTTCACGGAACGGATGCCCATGTAGCGGGCGAGGATGTGCGGCTGACCGAAGTAGCCGAAGCCCCAGGCCAGGCCGGAGACGATGACGACCGCGCCGAGGGTCTCGGTGGTGAGCCAGGCGCCGGTGTCGGCGTCGAGGGAGGTACCGCCGAACGCCGACATCAGCCCTTCGGCCTTGTCGGTCACACCGTCGGTGAGGCCGCCGAAGCCGCCGAGCACGCTGATCGCCATGATGGGCACCACGAGCAGCGCGATCCACATCATCATCGCCTGCACCACGTCGGTGTAGGAGACGGCGAGGAACCCGCCGAGCACGGTGTAGAGCACCACGATGGCCACGCCGATGGCGATGGCCGGCGCCGGGTCGAGCCCGAAGACCATGTCGAAGAGCGAGGCCATCGCCACGAGGCCGGAGGCCACGTAGAAAAAGTAGAAGACGATGATGAGGATCGCGGACACGGCGCGCAGCAGGCGCGTGCGGTCGTTGAAACGGTTCTCCAGGAAGGAGGACAGGGTGAGGGAGTCGGATTCGGCTCCGGTGCGGGAGTCGGTGACACGCTCGGTGTAGACGCGCAGGCGCGGGGCGATGATGAGCCAGCTGCCCGCGAAGCCGGAGGCCAGACCGACCGCGATCCAGGCCTCTCCCAGACCCGACACGTAGATGGCGCCGGGAAGCCCCAGCAACAGCCAACCGCTGAAGTCGCTGGCGTTGGCGCTCAGACCGCTCACCCAGCTGTTGAGGCTACGACCACCGAGTACGAAGTCGGCCTGCGAGACGGTGCGCTTGTAGACCCAGAGCCCGATACCGACCATGCCGGCGAGATATACGCCGAAGATCACGATCGACCCGATCGAGGAGTCTTCCACCCGTCACTCTCCCTTCCCTGACAAGCGCATTCCTGACTCAACGCGCTCTTTACGAACTTTGACCGCGATCATGGAGCCTTGTAGCACCGGACACAATGCCTTGTGTGCGGAACAACATCTGTTCGAGACCCCACCGAGTCATTGACCAGGCATGATTGTTCGGATGGCCAGCGCCTTACACTCCTCTTTGTCGTATCGGACATAAGAGGAGCGGATCGTGACGAGGCGTACGCTCCGCGACAGATCGCGTTCTCGCGCCGGACACCTCCACCGCGCACCCGCCACGCTCCCCGGAACACCCGGCTCCGGACGGCGACGAGAGGGAGCCGAGGATCGATCCACCGCGACGATCCGTACGAGTAGTGGGAAGGGTCCGACCGGGCTACCGTGGCCGCATGGACGCACAACCCGCCGCCATCCGCGCCCGCAGCATCGGCCCCTCGGGGATCTGCCCCCGGGGCGAGCACGACTGGAAGCCCTCCGCCCCCGGCTCGGCCCGCCACCTGTGCACGAAGTGCAATTCGATGATGACCCGCAACTACGAACCCGAGGTCGCCGAACCCGCCGCGGACTGACGGCGTTCGTCGCCCGGCCGATCCACACTGGCACGGCGGAGACGTGTACGCCCCTCCCGGCTCCGCCGCCCCGTTCCTCCCTCGGCCCTACGCCACGAGCGGTGCCGCCACGGGCCCCGACTCGGAGACGGCCACCCGATCCGCGAGTCGCTCGGACCACTGGCCCCGGTCCACGCCCAACGCCGCCTCGCCCAGCCTGAGCAGCTGCACGTCCGAGGTGCCCGCCGGGGCGAAGATGTGGTGGGCGTCGCGCAGATAGCGCTCGATCGGACGATCCGTGTACAACCCGCGGGCCGCGTGGATCTCCATGGCGTTGCGCGCCGTGTCCAAGGCGTACTCGACGTTGACGAGTTTGGCGTTGATCAGCTCGTGGTCACAGGCCGCGCCCCGGTCCAGCAGGGACACCGCGTGGTACAGCGACAGCGTCGCCATCATCAGTCGGGACTGCATCTGCCCCAGTTTCAACTTCACCGAGGGCACCTCGCACAAGGGCCTGCCGTAGCGGTGCTGTTCGGAGGCGTAGGCGCAGGTCTCCTCCACCAGGGCCCGATGGATGCCCAAGGCCACCGCGGCCAGGTTGGCCCTGCCGTACAGCACGCTGGACGAGTAGGCCACCGCCAGCCCGTCCCCCTCCTCCCCGAGCATGTTGGCGGCGGGGACACGGCAGTCCTCGAAGATCAACTCCCCGAAGCTGAACCCGTGCAACCCCATCGTGCCCTCATGCGGGCCCAGGGAGAAGCCGGGCCGATCCGACTCGACCAGGAACGCGGACAACCCCCGCGACCCCTCCCCGGTCCGGACCACCACACCGTGCAGATCGCCGACGTGGCTGTTGCCCACGAACACCTTCCGCCCGTTGAGCACGTAGTCGTCACCGTCGCGCACGGCGCCGCCGGTCATCCCCAGGACGTGCCCGCCGGACCCGTACTCGGTGACCGCGATCGTGGGCAGGCACCGCCCCGCCGCGACCCTCGGCAGCCAGGCCGCGCGCTGGGCCGGGTCCCCGAAGTGCACGATCTTGGCCACCCCCAGCTGGGAGGCCTGGACCATCGCGCCCATCGCCCCGCTGACACGGGACATCTCCTCGATGATGATCGTCTTGGCCAGGTGCCCCGCGCCCATACCGCCGTAGGCCGGGTCCACGGTCACACCGATCCACCCCTGCTCCGCGATGAGCCGGGACAGTTCGTGGTCCACATGGCGGCGCCGCTCCATCTCGGGGATGCGGGGGGCCACCTCGTGCTCGGCGAACTCACGTACTTCAGCACGCAGTCGCCGGTGCCGCTCGTCTCCGAAAACGTGATCCATTGCGGGTTCTCCCTCGGTATGGGGGGACTACCTGGTCGCACCCTGGTCCGATGCCTTCGAAGGGGATTCGTTCACGCTCTGGCCTGCCCCGGCCATGACCTGGCCGGAAGCGGTCGGCACCCCGATATCCATGCGACGGAGGAGTCGGGGGTGGCCGAACGCGAAAGAGGCCCGGGGCGCGCGCCGCCCCGGGCCCCGGCAAGGGAGAGAAGGAGGAAGAGGATCCGTCCTACGGATCACGGCGGAGGCCCCGAACGCCCCCGAAAGGTCAGTCCCAGTCCAGACCGCCACCGGTCTGGTACTCGATCACCCTCGTCTCGAAGAAGTTCTTCTCCTTCTGGAGGTCCATCATCTCCGACATCCACGGGAACGGGTTCTCCGTCTCACCGAAGATCGGGGCCAGACCGATCTGCTCGGCGCGGCGGTCGGTGATGAAGCGCATGTACTGCTCGCACAGGTCGGCGTTGAGCCCCAGGACCCCGCGCGGCATGGTCTCGCGGCCGTAGGCCACCTCCAGCTCGCAGGCCTCCGTCAGCATCCGCCGGACCTCCGCCTGGAACTCCTCGCTCCACAGATGCGGGTTCTCGATCTTGATCTGGTTGATCACGTCGATGCCGAAGTTCAGGTGGATCGACTCGTCGCGCAGGATGTACTGGTACTGCTCGGCGATACCTACCATCTTGTTGCGACGACCCAGCGACAGGATCTGCGCGAAGCCGGTGTAGAACCACATGCCCTCGAAGATCACGTAGAACGCGACCAGGTCCCGGAGGAAGGCCTGGTCGGCCTCGGGCGTGCCGGTGCTGAAGTCCGGGTCCTCCAGGTTCTGGGTGTACTTGAGGGCCCAGGCGTCCTTCGCCGTGATCGAGGGGACCTCCCGGTACATGTTGAACAGCTCGCCCTCGTCCAGGCCGAGGCTCTCGCAGATGTACTGGAAGGTGTGGGTGTGCACGGCCTCCTCGAAGGCCTGACGCAGCAGGTACTGGCGGCACTCGGGATTGGTGAGCTGACGGTAGACGGCCAGGACGATGTTGTTCGCGACCAGCGACTCCGCCGTCGCGAAGAAACCGAGGTTGCGCTTGAGCATGAGCCGCTCGTCCTCGGTCAGCCCGTCCTTGGACTTCCACAGGGCGATGTCCGCCTGCATGGCCACCTCGGTGGGCATCCAGTGGTTGTTGCAGCCGGCGAGGTACTTCTCCCACGCCCAGGTGTACTTGAGGGGAAGAAGCTGGTTGACGTCCGCGCGGGCGTTGATCATCGCCTTGTCGTCGACGTTCACACGGGCGGCGTCGCGCTCGATCTCGCCGAGGCCGGTCGTGTCGTTGTTCTCGGAAACCGTGGTCATGCTCGGTACTGGTCCGTTCTCCGGTCGAGCCGGGTCTTCTCTGCGGGGGCGGAGTGCGAGGAAGGAGGGGCGTCCGCGTCCGCGCGCGGACGCCCCCGGCCGGATTACTGGCAGGCCTCGCACTCGGGGTCGTCGATGGAGCACGCCTGGTCCTCGACGATCTCGAACTCCTCCTCGACCGCCGTGGGCTCGGCCACCGGCACCGGGGCGGGGCTCGGAGAGGGAGCGGGCGCGGGGGCCGGAGCGGGCGCCGGGGTCGCCGACACCGCGTTCAGCCGGCCGTCGGTGCCCTTGAGGGTGCTCTTCTCCACGTGCGTGGCGCTCTGCGCGCGCAGGTAGTACGTGGTCTTGAGCCCCGAACGCCAGGCCTTCCGGTACAGGGCGTCCAGCTTCCTGCCGCTGGGGGCCGCCATGTACAGGTTCAGCGACTGGGCCTGGTCGATCCACTTCTGACGACGCGAACCGGCCTCCACCAGCCAGGACGGGTCGACCTCGAACGAGGTGGCGTACAGGTCCTTCAGGTCGTCCGGCACCCGGTCGATCTCCCCCAGGCTGCCGTCGTGACGCTTCAGCTCCGCGACCATCTCCTCGTCCCACAGGCCGCGTTCCTTGAGGTCGCGGACCAGGTGGTCGTTGACCACGGTGAAGTCGCCGGACATGTTCGACTTGACGTACAGGTTCCGGTAGACCGGCTCGATCGACTGGTTGACGCCCGTGATGTTGGCGATGGTCGCGGTGGGGGCGATCGCCATGACGTTGGAGTTGCGCATCCCCGTGGTGCGCACCCGCTCGCGCAGCGAGTCCCAGTCCAGCGTCTCACCGCGGTCCATGTCCAGGTCGCCGCCGCGGGCCTCGGCGAGCAGCCGCAGCGAGTCGATCGGCAGGACGCCGCGGCTCCACAGGGAGCCCTCGAAGGTCTCGTAGGAACCGCGCTCGGCGGCCAGCTCCATGGACGCCTCGATCGCGTAGTAGCCGATCAGCTCCATGCTCTCGTCGGCGAAGCTCACCGCACCTTCGGAACCGTAGGGCGTGCGGAGCTCGAACAGGGCGTCCTGGAACCCCATGAGCCCCAGCCCGACGGGACGGTGACGCATGTTCGCGCGTCGGGCCTCGGGGATCGTGTAGAAGTTCACGTCGATGACGTTGTCGAGCATGCGCACGGCGGTGCGGACGGTACGGCGCAGCCGCTCGACGTCGATGCCCTCGGCGCTCACGTGGCGGGCCAGGTTGACCGAGCCGAGGTTGCAGACCGCGACCTCGTCCTTGTCGGTGTTCAACGTGATCTCGGTGCACAGGTTGGAGGAGTGCACCACACCGACGTGCTGCTGCGGCGAACGCAGGTTGGACGGGTCCTTGAAGGTGATCCAGGGGTGGCCGGTCTCGAACAGCATGGTGAGCATCCGACGCCACAGGTCGACGGCGGGCAGCGTCCGGTGGACCTTGATCCGCCCGGCCCGCGCCTCGGCCTCGTAGCGCTCGTAGGCCTCGACGAACTCCAGACCGTACTTGTCGTGGAGGTCGGGGACCTCGTCCGGGGAGAACAGGGTCCAGCTCCCCTGCTCCTCCACACGCTTCATGAACAGGTCCGGAACCCAGTTCGCGGTGTTCATGTCATGGGTGCGGCGGCGCTCGTCGCCGGTGTTCTTGCGAAGGTCGAGGAACTCCTCGATGTCGATGTGCCAGGTCTCCAGGTAGGCGCAGACCGCGCCCTTGCGCTTCCCGCCCTGATTGACCGCGACGGCGGTGTCGTTGGCGATCTTCAGGAAGGGGACGACGCCCTGGCTCTTGCCGTTGGTGCCCTTGATGTGGGAGCCCAGGCCGCGGACCGGGGTCCAGTCGTTGCCCAGACCGCCCGAGTACTTCGACAGCATCGCGTTGTTGCCGATGCCGTGGAAGATCTCCTGGAGGTCGTCACCGATCGTGGTGAGGAAGCAGGAGGAGAGCTGCGCGCGGACCGTGCCCGCGTTGAACAGGGTGGGCGTGGAGGCCATGAAGTCGAACGAGGACAGCAGCTCGTAGAACTCGATCGCGCGGGCCTCACGGTCGTCCTCGTTGAGGGCCAGGCCCATGGCGACGCGCATGAAGAAGGCCTGCGGCAGCTCGTAGCGGACGTCGTCGCTGTGCAGGAAGTAGCGGTCGTAGAGGGTCTGGAGGCCCAGGAAGGTGAACTGCTCGTCGCGATCGGCGTGCAGGGCCCGCCCCAGCACGTCCAGGTCGAACCCGGCCAGGGCGGGGTCGAGCTGGCCGAGCTCGACGCCCCGGCGCACGTAGGCCGCCAGGTAGCCGGCGTAGCGGTCGCCCATCTCGGTCTGCCCGGCGGTCTCGTGGGCGTCGAAGACGAAGCTCAGCGCCTCGGTGCGGAGCTTGTCGAGCAGCAGACGCGCGGCCACGTAGGAGTAGTCCGGGTCGACCTCGACGAAGCTGCGGGCGGCCATGACCAGGGCGAGCTCGACCTCGGAGTCGGCGATGCCGGGGTAGAAGCCGCGCCGCGCCTCGTCGAGGACCTTCTCCGCCGAAACACCGGTGAGACCCGCGCAGGCCTCGGCCACCACGTGTTCGATCCGGTCGATGGCGGTGCCAGGGCCACCCTCGTGGGTCTGCGTGGGCCGAACGGATACGGGCGCGGCCTCGACGTCAAGGGTCATAAAGCGGCTCCAACCTCGGTAGAAGAGTCCCCGGGGGCACACGAGTGAGCACGCGGCACGCAGCAGTGGAGGTGTACGTCGAACCTGTACGGTCCACCGGTGGGTCGCGGCGGCTCTCCCTCGAAGCCCCGTCGTCGTACGCACCTGGGGTGCGTGCGGGTGGCAGGTCTTCGGACTCGTGGGCTTCCTACTCCACCGTCGCTTCCCAGGGCCTGAACGGCTCCCAGTGCCTATGACGGCTTTCGTTCCCACTCACCGCTGCGGGGCAGTCCCGGATTCGCACCGGGTTCCCTCTTGCCTCACCCGCCCCGGAGGGCCGGTGAACCACCAGCGGGAGCGATACTACATCTAGGGGATGGTGGGTTGGTACACCGCAAGATGATGGCGTGTCGCGGGTTCTTCGGACGTATCGACCGTGGCCGGATCCCGCCGCCGAACATGGTATGAGGGGGGCGAGACGGCCCCGCCCGGGGCCGCTCTCACCCGGCGGGATCGATGCTCCCACAGGGTGCGGGGCGATCGGGACCACGCCCGAGAACCCGCCGCAGGCCCCCTCCTCCCCCTCGCGTCGCTCGGGGCGGGGAAGGAAAGCTCACACGAAGCCGGCCGCCTCCGGTCGCGGGCCCGGGGTCGTCGACGCTCCGGGCCGCGGATCGGCCGGGTTCACACCTCGTCGAGGATGAGGTCCAGGTCGTCCTCGGGCCTGCCGAGGTCGGATCGGATACGGAACCGGATTCTCAGCAGTTCGAGGAAGAGGTCCTCGACGTAGGGGCTCCGCGAGCATCCGGCGTGGAAGCGCGCGCCCGCGGTGGCCCAGCGTTCGGCCCCCTCCAGGTCGTCGTGCGCGTACAGCGCCTCGGCGACGTGGATGAGGGTGGGCAGCCCGGCGGGACCGCCCGACTCCAGGCGTTCCAGGTGGTATTCGGCCTGGCGGCGTTCGTCCAGTTGCAGGAGGGCGCCCGCGCTCAGGGCGTGCGGGTCGATCACGGTGACGCCGCCGTCGTCGATCGCCCGCTGGTAGGCCGAGCAGGCACGCTCGAACTCTTGGGCGATCTCCCACTGTTCGCCCGCGCGCACGAACAGTTCGGCGCGGCCGACCTCGCTTCCCGCGTCGACCCGGTTGGCCAGGTCCAGTAGTTGGGCGGCGATCCGACCGTGCTCACCCGACCGGACGGCGTGGAATTCCAACCGGTCGAGTTCTGCCGTCGTCACGTGGGTCAACCGCATCGCCCCCATCCCCTACTCGCACTCCCGCGCGCCGATCAGGTCCTGGCACGTTCCAGGGCCTGCCAGAACCCTTGGCGCAGTCCGTCACGGACCTCGTCGCGCAACAGGTGGTCGATCGGGAGCGAGGAGCCCTGAAGCAGGCGGGCCTCCAGGTCGGAGGGCATTCGTGGCCGTCTGGCCAGAACCGCCTCCACCCATAGGGCCGGAGCCTCGCGTGCGATCGACTCCGCGAAGTCGTTCCCTTCCCTGTGCGCGACATGCACCGCTTCATCAACGGTATGCGGGGCGGGGCCCGTCTGCTGGGCATATCCAGGACTGGGGGCGGATTCCTGGTGTCCCCTGGGGCCGAATCGGTCGTCGTACTCGGGACCAGTAGGCCGCCGCTCCCCGAAACGGGGGTCGGCGCCACCGCGGCGTGCGGCGTCAGCTTCCGTACTGGTCCCATAGGTAGGGTTTGGGTCCGACCCACCTCCGAAACCCTGGTCCTCACCGGGGCCGCCCCCGTATCTGGGGTCGGGTGCGGGTGGGGTTCTGCGGGGCGGAGGTCCCTGGGGGGCGTCGGTGGCGAAGGAGACCTGCGGGCCCGTTCCGGGGTCGAAGGCGGCCTGGGGGCCGGTACCTCCGAAGGCCGGTTGGGGTCCGGTGCCACCACCGAACCCGGGCTGGGGTCCGGTGCTGTCGTAGCCCGCAGGGCCCGTACCGAGGCCGGGGGCCGTGCCGTTCGGGGGCGCCGAGGGAAGGCCGTAGCCGTTCGGTTCGGCGCCGCGCATCGACTGGTGGGCGCCGGTGCTCGGGGGCGGGTAGGGGGTCTGGCCGTTCTGGCCCGCGGGGGAGCCCGGGTAGGCGGCGGCGCCGTTGACCGGTTGTCCCCCGGTGGGGAAGCCGTTGGCGTCGATGCCCCCGGAGGCCCTGTTCTCTCCGCCGGAGCCAGCCAGGTGGTCGCCGCGTTGCTGGGCGAGGGAGCGTCGCATGGCGCGCAGTTGCTCCATGGCGCTGCCCTGGGGGACGGACTGTCCGCCGGTGCCGGCGAACATGGCCTCCAGTCCGCCGGTGGAGGTGTCGGCGGGCTGTTCGGGCTGGGCGCGACGCCCTCGTTCCGCGGAGCGGGGGCGGGCGGGCGCCTGTTCGGGGACCGGTGTGGCGCGCCCGTTGGCGAAGGGGGTGGTCGTCTTGGCGGCGTTCTCCTGGGTGGATCCGCCGCCGGAGAGCAGTTCGACGTGGGGGCGCAGGTGGCCCGCGCCGATCTCGATGAGGTCGTCGCACTCCTGGCGCAGGGACCGGGAGATGGTCCAGTTGCCCTCCACCGAGATGTGCACGACGGTGACGCGCACGCCCATCTCCTGGACGTCGGCGACCACCGGGGCCATGTCCTCGTCCCCGCTGACCAGGACCGCATCGCACAGGACACCGGTCCGGGCGAGTGTGGTCAGGTCGCGTTGGACGTAGCTCTCCACGCCCTCGCGGCGCCCCGGGCGGATCCGGGCGGCTCTGAACTTGATGCCGGGGATGTCGGCGATGCCGTCCTGTTCCTGGGTCCTCCGGTCGTCGGCGATCGCCTCGTACCAGTAGCAGCGCAGGAGCGGCAGCCCCGTGCGGTCTCGCGCGACCTCGTTGAGGAACTGGACGAGACCGGAATAGTCCCAGGCGACGGAATCCCGGTTACGGGTTCCGTGTACGGCCATCGCGCCGTCGGCGAGAAGGTATCCCGCGTCGACGAACAACGCGCAACGGTCCACGTGACACCGCCCCCTTCCCTGTCGATCTCTGGGGCCATATCCATGACCGGGGCACAGCCTAGCCAAATCCGTCTGGTTTTGCGTTCCGCCTGTGAATACCCACGGTTATGGTCTTGCTACTCAACGGCGATTCCCCTGGATGTCCGTGGTTTTCCGAGCGCTGTGAACAGCGCCTCGATAACCGGGATCAGGTGCGCATAGGGGCCGCGAGTGCGATGACCCCCACCAGTAGCGCGTCCTGTTCGGAGAGGATTCGGATTTCCGATTCCCTGCCGAGCACCGCGTCGAATCGCGTCACGTCGGTACCGAAGGTCATCGGATCCCCGTCCGCTCCACGCGCGGAACCCACGAAGGCGTTGTCGACGGTTCCCGGCCCTTCGGAAGGGGCGTGGGGGACACCGTCGATCAGGACACGGTCGCCGCCCAATTCGGCGTCCCCTTCCCAGGCGACCACGTCGACCCCGGTCCGGACCGCCGTCGGGAGCAGCCCCGAGACCGGGAAGGCCGTTCCGTTCGAGTCCTGGAAGACCGCCGAGGTCTCGTCCAGGACCATCGCCTGCTGGTACCCCTCCACGGCGGGGTCCTCCAGGACCAGGACCAGGCTCCAGCCCGCGTAGACGCCGCGCCCCTCTTGGGCGGGGACGTCGGCGACCCACCACTGCCCGCCGCCGGAGGCGCGCACCAGGTCGGTGACGTCGGCGAACGACTGGTAGGCCGAGTAGGCGGGCAGGTCGGCGGAGCGGGTCTCGGTGGCGGTGACGGTGGTGTAGGCGGCCATGCCCGGCCCCTTCACCCGCGCGGTCGGCACGCCCGGGTCCCCGGAGGCGGAGAAGTACAGCCCGGCCCAGCGGACCGAACCGCCCTCGGGAAGGGACCAGGTGGCGGAGCTGGAGGAGGTGGTCGTGGGGTCCTGGTCGCGGTCGAGCGGGGCCATCACCCAGTTGTCGTTGTCGATGCCCTCCCCGGAGCGGGCGCGGGCCTGGGCGCAGTCGCCCTCCTCGTGCTCCTCCGGTTCGTCCTCGTCGTCCTCGTCCCGGTGGTCTTCGCCCGGGTCGGTGGGTTCGACGGTCTCCCCGGGAAGCTCGGGGGGTTCGGGTGTCAGGGGAGGTCCGGTCGGAGCGGGGTCCTCGTCCTCGGGGGACGGCGCCTCCGGGGTCGGGTATCCGGGCGGTCCGTCGGGTGTGCCTTCCCCGCCTCCGCCGAGCAGGTCGTCGAGGGCCTCGCCCGCGTCCTCGGGAGAGACGTGGTCGGCGGGGGCCCGCCCGAGGTCGGCGTCCTCCTGTTCGGGGAGCGGGAGGGTGGGCCCGGGGTCCTCCGTCGGGGCGGGAGGGGTCGGCCCGGGAAGGGCCTCGGGGGTCTCCGGTATCCCGGGGGTGCCCCACCAGGGCCACGGCCAGGTGGGCTTCTTCGACTCCTCGGGTTCGGTACAGGTCATGAGGGAGTTGCCGACGGCCTCCGTGCGCACCTGCCCCGCCGTGGCGTACCGGGCGGGGATCCCTTCGGAGGTGACCCCGCGTTCGCCGGTGGCCCGATGGCTCACGTTCCCAGAGGAGATCACGACCCCGGCGGGCACGTCCACGTCGGCGTCGGGGGCCACCCGAACGTCGAGGAAGTGGGTGCTGCTCTCTCCCGCGGCCATGCCCGAACGCACGCATTCACCGCCGCCGCTCCCGGCCGAACAGCCCCAGTCACCGTTACCGGAGGCCATCGGGACCGCGTTGCCGGCTCCGCCGGAGGAGATCATCTCCACTCCGGGAGGGAGGGTGATCTGGGCGAGGACGTCCTCGGCCGTGTCCTGCCCGGTGTTGAGCACGTCGAGGACCATGATCCCCTCGCTGCCCGGCACGAGCGACCCGACCGGGTCGATGCCCACGGCGAACTCGGGCAGCGGTTCCTCGGGGGCCGGTTCGGGTTCGGGCTCCTCGGGGGCGGGCGGCGGGTCCTCCTGGGGGTCCTCCGGTGCCGGATCCTCCGGTGCCGGGGCGTCCGGTTCCTGGGGCGCGGGCGGGTCCGGGACCTCCTCCAGGGGAACGTCGGCGGGCGGGGCCGGTACCGGAGCGGGCTCGTCCGGCGTGGCGGGCGGCGGGTCGTCGGGGGTGTCCTGGGCCGGGGGCGGCGGGTCCTCGGCGGGGGCGTCGATCGGCGGTGCCGCGGCCGGGGACGGCTCCTCGGGGATCGGTGTGTCCCCGCCGACCAGGGCGAAGGCGACGGCGACCGCCATGCCGGCGGCCGCCGCGGCTCCGGCCGTGGCCTGCTGCCCTCTTCGGGACATCCGATTCCACCAGGCGCCGCCGGCCGTCGCGCCGGGGACGGAGGCCAGGTAGCCCGTGGCGCCGAAGCCGACCACCAGGGGCAGCATGACCCCGCGCAGTCCGACGTTGACGTCCATCAGCTCCGCGTACACCTCACGGCACTCGCCGCAGTCGTCCATGTGCCGGTCGACCTTGGTGGTGTCGCGTTTGGACAGACCTCCGCGCACGTAGGCGCCCAGAAGGCCGATGGTGGGACGGCAGGCCTCCGCGGTCCCACTGCCCGCCAGGTGCATCTGGAGGTAGGCCTGGCGCAGCCCCTCGCGGGCGCGGTAGGCCAGGGCCGCCACCCCGTTGGGGTTCATGCCGAGGATGGTCGCCGCCTCGGCGGGTTTGACCCCTTCGATCTCGGTGTGCCACAGGACCGACTGCCAACGTTCGGGCAGGGAGAGGAAGGCGCGCGCGATCAGCGAACGTTCCAGCCCCTCCAGTGCCGGGTCGACGAAGGGCTCTCCGGCGTCGAAGCTCTCCATGTCGTCCGTGACGACCTGGCGCTTCTCGCCTCTCCCCCGGTCGTAGGCGGCGTTGCGCACCGCCGTGAGCAGGTAGGGGCGGAAGGCGTCGGTGGGCCCTCCCCCTCGCTGTATGACGCTGAGCACCTTGGTGAACGCCTCGGCGACGGCGTCCTCGACCTCGGCCTCGCCTCTCAGGAGCTGTCTGGCCAGCCCTCGGGCCGCTCCGGCGTGACGCTCGTAGAGGGTTCCGAAGGCCGCGTTGTCACCGGCTTTGACCTGTCGGATGATCTCGGCGTCCCCGAGAAGCGTCTCTGTGTACTCCCCATCGGCGTCGGTCACCCCGCGGCGCCCTTTCAACTCTTGGGCCGCCCCCGCCACACGCCGGAACCGGGTTCGGGGGGCGGGGGTTATCGGCGTCCGAAAACACGTGCTCGAAAAAATATCCCGTATCCGCGTCATGGGCGCCACCGATCTCCGTGATTAGGGGTGAGGGCGAACGGAGACGGCCCGTCGCGGGGGCGCGGGCCGACTTCGTTCACCTGGGAGAACGACGACCGGGAGCGGAAGCAATGGGCGAGACCGAGGTGGGTTCCGGAGCGCGGGACCGAATGCTCCATCGTGCCCGGGAGCTGCGTGCGCCGTGGAGACGTCGATCACGTGAGGTGGGTTGGGGCCGGTTCGAGGACTGGTGGACGCCTTCGGTGGACGCCCTGTGCACGGCTCATGTAGCCGGTGACGACCTGTCCGGTCCCTGCGCCCGTCTCGGAGAGGCGCGGGCCCGGGCGGGGTTCGGTATCGGTCCGTCCTTGGAGGATCTCGACGCCTTCGCCCGGGCCGTCGGCTGGGAGCAGGTGCCGCTCCCCCTGGCCCGTTCGCTGGCGGAGGGCTGGGAGCGGGGCGGCCGTAGCCGGGGCGACTGTCAGGACCCGTTGACCGGTCTGGCCAACAGCGAATACCTGCGCACCCGGGTGGGGGAGCTCTATCGGGGTGTCGAGGACGGGGTCCCGGCCGCGTTCGGGCACCACCTGGTCGTGGTGGCCCTGGACCCGGCGCTCGACCCCTGGCGGCGGACGGCACGGCTGATCGTGCTCGGCCACGAACTACGTCGTTTCTTCACCCGTGGAGAGTCGGTGTGCCTGGTCAATCGGGCGCGGATCGCGGTGATCGCCACCGAGGACCCGGACGCGAACGGCTCCCTGACCCGGTTGAGGGACGAGGTCTGTTGGGAGCACGGGGCCGCGGTGTGGTCGGCTCCGCTCCCCTCGTCCCACCGTGAGGCCTCGGCTCTGCTCGACTCCCTGGACGGCGGGGGTGACCGCGCCGACGTATGACCTTCCGACCGCCGTTCGGCGCGTGAGGGCCCTCCTCGAGGGGGAGGCGCCCGTGCCGAGCGGCACCGCCGACCGCCGCGCGACGCTGAGGGGACGGAGCGTGGCCGGTCGGCGGCCCCGTCCGACGGTGATCCTCGGGTCTTCTGGCCCCCTCGAGAGGGCGGCCCGGGACACCGTCGGACGGTGGGCGCGGACGTCCGCGCCCCAGGGGCGCGTTCGCACAGGGGAGGCGGACGCGCCCCGCCCGTTCACTCGGGCCGAGGCGCTCCCGTGCGGTTCAGCCGACCTTCAGGCGTCCGAGGCTCGCTCGGAAGAGCGTCCTTCCGACGAAGGACGTGGGGACCGGAGGCACGTTCGCCACGCGCTCCTCGAAACCGCCCGGTATCGGCGCGGATCGGTCCGTCTCAGAGGCGGGGCCGGTCCACGACACGAGACCCGGTTCGTGGAAACCCGGGACCGCGGCCTCTCCGTCGGGGGCCGGGGTCCCCTCGACGAACGGGGCGGGAGGCTCCACCGGGGCGGGGGCCGGGGCCGTCTCCGGTGAAGGCGCGGGTGGGGGCGTGACCGTCTCCGGTGCGGGGGACGGCGGAGACGCGAGCTCCTCCCGTGGAGGTTCGGGTGGTGCGGCCTCCTCCCGTGGAGGGGTCGCGGGAGCCGCGTCCGCCTCTCGAGGAGGGGACGGCGGGTCCGTCGGCCGCGGGCCCGCGGGGGTGACGGCCGGCTCCGGTGTTCCCGGCGTGGCCGGAGGGACCGCAGGGCGGGGCGTCTCGGAGGGCCCCGGTGGTGCGAAGGGTGGCGTCACCCCTCTGGGAGGCGTGGGCGGGGGCCCGTGGTGCGGTCGAGGCGCCTGGGGCCCGGTGTCCGGCCGCTGTTCCGGTGGGACGTCCCTCGACGGCCCGGTGGGCGCCGTGGGGGCGACCGGGGTTCCCATGAGGAAGGCCTCGGCCATCGTGTCCAGAGAGAGGTCGCGTGCGGGCCCGGCGGGGCTCTGCGGACCCGACGGGGCCTGGGCCGCGGGCGGTCCGGGAGGTCGCTGCGGCCCGGACGGCGCGGAGCCGGCCCCGGGCGGCCCGGCGAGCGGACGTCGGGGACCCGAGGGCGGCTGCGCGGGGGACCGGCCCGGAGGGTTCTGCGGACCGGAGGGCACGGAGGCGGGGCCGGGCGGCCCGGCCTGGGGACGTCGCGGACCTGGCCGGGGAGGTCCTGGAGGGTGCTGCGGACCCGACGGAGCCGAGGCGGGAGGGACCGGCCCGGCCGGAGGACGCTGCGGACCCGACGGAGCCGAGGCGGGAGGGACCGGCCCGGCCGGAGGACGCTGCGGACCCGACGGGGCGTGCTGAGGGCCCGACGGAGCATGCTGAGGGAACCGGCCCGCGGGGTTCTGCGGACCGGACGGCGCGGAGAAGGGACCGTGCGGGCCGCCGGGAGGAGGCTGCGGACCCGACGGAGCCGAGGCGGGAGGGACCGGCCCGGCCGGAGGACGCTGCGGACCCGACGGAGCCGAGGCGGGAGGGACCGGCCCGGCCGGAGGACGCTGCGGACCCGACGGAGCCTGGGCCGGAGGGGGCCCGGGAGGCCGTTGAGGGCCCGAGGGCGCCTGGGCCGGGGATCTCCCCGGAGGGTTCTGCGGACCGGACGGCGCCTGCGAGGACGGAGGACGCTGCGGTCCCGAGGGGATCCGAGGGCCGGAGGCCGGTGGGGAAGGGGGCCCGGGGTGCGGTCGAGGACCCGAGGGCGCGCCGGCGGGACCGTGCGGCCGTTGCGGTCCGGACGGTGCCTGCGGCGGCGGAGGTCCCTGCCGTTCGGAGGGGCCCGACGGGGTCCGCCCCGCACCGGGAGAGGCGCTCGGAGGGCGCTGGGGACCCGAGGGTTCCGGTGCGCGCTTCGGTCCCTGCGGCTTCTGCGGTCCGGACAGGGGCAGGGCCGGGCGCTCCATCCGCACGGTGACGTCGTCGGCGTCCGGTTCCTCCGGGGAAGGCGGCGTGGCCGAGGGCTCGGGATCCCGCTTCGGTCCCCGCGCCTCCCGAGGGTCGGACAGGGGCAGGGCCGGCCTCTTCATGTGGACGGTCGTGTCGTCGGGGTCCGGTCCCTCCACGGGGTCCTGCTCCCCGGAAGGAGCGGAGAAGGAGGTCGGGAACGTGTGCCAGTGCCCTCCCTCCGCGTTCTCGGAGGTGGCCGCCCCCTCTTCGGGACGGTCGTCCTCGGGCGTGCGCTCGTCCGCGCTCATCGTCCACCCTCCGTGCTCGATCCACCGTCGACGGCCCGGGCCAGCGCCTCTACCGCCACCGCCTGCACCAGCCGGTGCGTACTCTCCGCGATCCGGTCGGGCAGCGCCTCGATCCGCTGCTCCAGATGGCGATCGGGCGGTAGGACGATCACCGCCGCCCCGCTCTCCTCGATGATCCGCGCCGTGCGCGTCACGTCGAGGTCCTGTCCCGCGTCCTGTTCCCGGGCCAGGACCACCACGGTCCGAGCGAGTTCGGCCGCGTTCTCGCCCGAGGCCACATCGTCGAGTTCCCGCCCCAGGCGCACCACCTCCTCGCGGGTCGCCCGCACCACCCGGACCCGGGAGTGCGCGCGGGCCGCCATCGTCTCCAGGAACCCGCCGCCCCGTTCACCGGCCACCAGGGTCACCCCGAAGAACCGGGACACGGGCAGCAGCCCCGAGGCGTACGTTCCGCCGTCCTCGGGGTCGGTGCGCGCCGTCCACAGCCGATCGGTGACCTGCCCGAGGCCGTCACGGACCGTTTCGAACGCGGCCGCGTCGGTCGCGCCCAGGTCCCCGGGCTCAGAGGCTCCCAGCCGGGTCGCCAACGACGGCTCCCCTGTCTTGGCGTCCACCACCAGCACCCGGTCGTGCCTCAGGTGCGCGAGCGCCCGCGCCATGAGCGCGGCCACCACGGTGGCGTCGGCCCCCGTACCCACGTCGTCCACGGCGATCCGGCGTCCGGTCACCGTGGACCGCTGCAACCCGGATCCGAGTTCGACCGCGCGGGCCACCCCGTCCACCGGCCCCAGCGGCCGGAACAGGAGGCGCCCGACCCGCCGGGCCCACCCGTCTCCGAAGACCGGCCTCACCCTCTGTTCGACATCCATCGTTCCCCCGCTCAGAACGTCTCGAGGAGACGCTGGTAGGTCCCGAAGGCCCCCACCGCCAACGGCACCAGCACGATGACGGCGACCGCCTCGCATCTGCTGGTGATCCCGCGCAGGCGAGCCCGCACGTGTTCGGGCTGTTCGACCGACAGCACCACGGCGGGGATCGCCGCGACCGCGGCGACCGTCCCGAGGGCGGGCCAGATCCCCCACGCGTACGTCTGGGTCAGGGCCAGGAGGAAGGCTCCCGCCACCACCAGGCTCGCCACGACGAGCACGGCCTTCTGCACGGTCAGCGGGAAGAGCCGGGAGCGGCTGGCCACGACCACGGCCAGAGCCACCGCCAGCCCCGCGGTCCACGGGTCGAGCTGCGAGGCCAGCCCGACGCCGGCGGTGACGGCCGCCGCCGCCACGGCCACTGTGGCGATCACGAGACTGCGGTGCGCGTCGGCCACGGAGGAGAGCACGTCTCCCCTGGCCACGTCCTCGCCCGCGTTACGCCGATCGTCGAAGACCGCCAGGCCCGAGAACATCAGGGCCAGCCTCAGGATCGTGCTCAGCAGCACCACGCAGGCCACCGTCATGACGGCGGCGACCTGATGGGCCGGAAGGCCGAAGGCGGCCGCGCCCGACCAGACCACGGCCAGGGCGAGCCCGGTCCCACCGCCGATCAGACCGCCCCGGCCCAGGCCGGAGGTGAGCCCGAGCATCAGGACCAGGCCGGCGACCAGGGCGACCGATCCGCCCCAGCGCGCCCACTCCGGCCAGCCGAAGAGGTCGCAGGCGAGCCACAGGGTGAGTACACCGACCGCCGCGCCCGCCATGGACAGCGCCGTGCCCAGCGGTTCCCGCCAGAAGGCGCCCAGGGCCGCGCCCGCGACCAGGAGCAGGGCCGCGACCACAGCGAGGCCGGTCATCCCTCCGGTGGAGGGAGAGTGCAGATGACCGAGCCAGGCGCCGAGGACCGCCAACGCCACCAACGCGGCGGTGGCGGTCCAACGGGCCGCCGACGGGGTCCATCGCCCGCTGTGGTCGTCGATGGCCTGGGAGACCGCTTCGGGCACTTCGTGCACGACCGGGGCGGGGACCGGGTCCTCGGCCCGCACCAGCCGCAGCACCGCGCCGTCGGCCACCTCCCGCTCGGCGAGGGTGGTCTCCCCCACCAGGGCGGTCCCCGATGTGGTGACCAGGTGGCGCGACCGGGCCGGGTTCTCCACCGGGTCGCCCAAGAGTTCGAGTACCTCGGGCATGAGGGCGCCCACAGGCTCGTCGGCGGGCAGAACCGCGTCGACCCTGCGCTCCTCGCCCACGAGCGTCACGCGGCTCCAAGCGGTCATGGTCCTCCTATCCTGCGGGATCGTCATGGTCGTGTCGGGGGTCGCGGCTCCGGGGCGGTCCGACCGCGCCGCCCCGGGCCGAGGTCAATCGGGCACTTCGGTGACGGCGACGCGTTCGACGTAGCCGTTCCCGATGAGCCAGCGCAGGGTCGGCGCCGGCGGGGTCTCGCCGAAGCCGGCGGTGTCGAGGGTGAAACGGATGCCGCCCCCGGGCAGGTCGCCCTCGGCGGGCGCCGTCGTGGCGGTCACCTGGAAGGGGTGGATCACCCGGTAGCGGTGGTAGAGGGGTTCGCCGTCGGGGTCGGCCCGCGCGTGCTCGGGAAGGCCGCGCTCAGCGAAGGGCGTGCCGTCCGGGCCGAGGTGACGTCCGCTCTCCTGACCGAAGGCGTCCACCAGGTCCCCGGGTTCGAGGGTGTGCAGGTAGGAACCGCCGCTACGCTGCTCCAGCTCGTCGCGGACCTTGTCGGCCAGCGCGGTGCTCGCCGCGGCGGCCTCCGTCTCCTGCGCGGAGGTGAGGGGCGCGGGGTCGGCCTCGACCGTGGCCAGCTCCTGGTGGAGCCAGCGCGCCGTCTCGTCCTCGGTACGGAACTCCGCTCCGGGGCGGCCCTGGTCGTGGTCCATGACGGACACCGAGAGGTAGCCCTCGGAGTCCTCGGTGATCAGGTAGTAGCTGTCCACCGTGCCGGGGTCGGGGCGCGGGTCTCCGGGGAGCACGTAGAGGCTCGGCGCCACCCCGGCCTCGTCGAGTTCGGCGCGCAGTTGGTCGAAGGTGACCTCGCTGCCGACCCAGTTCCCCGGGGTGGGCGGAAGGGCACGGGTGGCCGGGCCGGAGGCGGCCTGCTCCTGCTCGACGCGTTGCGTGCCGAGCCGGTGGTCGATGAAGGACCAGCCGACCGATCCTCCGCAGACCACCGCGGCCAGGCAGACGCTGCCGATCACCTTGGCGATGTTCTCGTCCAGGCGCCGCCGCGTGCGTCCGCCTCCGAAGAGCACGGCCTCGCGCAGGCGTTGTCGGCGTACGGCGACGGACTCGAGCAACTGACTGTCGTAGTCGCGTGCCACCCGTGCTCCTCGCTACCTCTCGTCGCTGAATGCCCTTAGGGGGCGGGGGTCAGATGCTCTGGACCGCGCTGTTGGCCCGGCTCAGTGTCTCCTGGGCGGTGGAGTCGTTGGTCTCCAGGGTCTCGCGGACGAGGCGGATGATCTCCCGGACCTCGTTGGCCGCGTTGTGCCACTTGAGTTCCTTCTCGCTGTACTCCTCGGAGACCCCGGTGGCCTCGAACTCGGACATCGCGGTGCTCACGTCGGTGTCGCGCTCGCCGATGATGCCTTCGAGTCGGTTCATGATGGTGTTGATGTTGCCCTGGGCCTCCTGGGAGGCGCCGAGATCGTAGGCGTTCTTCATCTGGTCTCTCCTGTGGGGGTGAGGATCAGCGGAACTTGGCGCCGTCGAAGTTGGCCGCGCCCATGTTGGCGTTGGCGTCGTCGGCCATGGTGTCGGCACCGCCGACGAAGGCCGCGTTCATGCCCTCCTGGCCGACCTGGATGGAACCGAGGCCCGCGCGCAGGTCGGACGCGATGCCGTCGGCCCGCGCCTTGAAGGAGTCGAAGGCGGCCTTGCCCGCGCCGTCGAACTTGCCGGCGAGCGGCTCGGCGGCCTGGACGAGTTGCTGGACGAGCGAGCTGAGTTCGTCACCCGAGCCCGCGGTGTTCTGTCCGAGAGTGGTCAGCGTCGCGTCGCCGACTTCCCAGCGTGACATCCGTTCACCTGTTCTTTCTTCGGGGGGTCTTCGCGAGGCCGTCGCCTCCCGTACCAGGGATGACGCGCGCGAAGCACCGACGGTTCGGAAGAACAACAAAGCCGTACAAGAAACACGATGCCCCAGAGAGGGAGAAACCGCATCCTACAAGTGGAGGGTGACGGAAAAGGAGACGGGCCGGCCCCGTAACACGGGAGGCCGGACGAGGCCGGTGATCACCGAAGAGACATCCGGCGACTCCTGAGACGAACGAAGAAAGGCGGAGCGAGATGCACGCCACCTCTCCCCTATTCGCGCAGGTAAGAGCGGGTTTTGAAAACTCCCCCCTCGTACCGGCTTCTCCCGTCTTTCCTGGTTGTGCCAACATCGGCGACGAACCTTCCTCCCGCTCCGCCCGGATGCCCCTCGAGGACGAGGGAGGAACGAGAACCGATCCGGCCTGTCACACGTCTGAGAGAACATCGTGAAGTTCGAGTTGATCGATCTCCCAGAACCGACGCCCTCCTCATCCGACGAACCCACCGAGCACGAGCCGGGCCTCCCCCCGGTGAGGGTCGTCGCGGAGCGGGCCCGCGGGCGTGTGCGCGCGGAGTCCGAGGCCCTCCGCGTCACCCTCGACCGGATGTGGGAGTCCATCGCCTCATCCGATCCAGAGCACACACCTTCGGCATCCACCCCCTCTGTGTTACCGACCGGCTTCCGCCCCGAAGCCTTCTCACGCCGCGATGACTGAGGCACCGCCACGAACACGAGAGGAGACGTTCCATGTCCAAGTGGAACCTTGATACCGAGGCCGTGGGCGTCGTCCTGGAGACCGTCGCCGGCCACTTCGGCGAAGAGGGCAGTGGAGAGGGCTTCGTCGGTATCTTCGACGAGCTCCAGGACAGCCTCGAACAAGCCGGCGAGTACTCCAAGGACGACGCCGTCAACATGGCCCTGATGGAGTTCGCCGGACACTACTTCGGAGTCCTGGGCGGCATGGCGTCACTGACCACGTCCGCCATCTCCGGTGCCACCCAGGCCACCATCCATTACATCGAGGGCGATCTGGAGAACGCCGAGGAAGCACAGAGGAACGCGGGTGTGATCCCCGACCCCGAGCCCTAGCCGGCTCCGTTCCGCTCCGGCCGATCTCACCCCGACACGAACCCCTCCCTCTCGGGACCGGCTGCTCCGCCCCGTCAGCCGGTCCCCACTCTGGAAACCCCATGGTCCTCCTTTGACAGATGATGGTGACCCCCCTTGTCGAATCTGATCGATCCGAACTCCTTCCCCATCCCCGAGACCCTCACCCATTCACTCGACTACGTTGCGGGCAGGCTCACGCGCCAGGGCGATGAGCTCACCACCGTGGTCGGGGACATCACCAGCTCGTGGAGCGGTCTCGAAAGCTGCTACTCCGCGCCCGAGAGTGCCGACCTGCTCACCGTCCTCAGCCCGCTCACCGGTGACGCCGAAGAGGTCTCCACCGCCCTCTCCACCACGGGCGACGCGCTCAGCGCGTTCGCCGAACGCGTCGCCGAGATCAAACAGGACTGGTACGCCCTGCGGACCGAGGCCCGCGAGTTCCTGAGCAGTATCGATTACGGGGAGAAGGAGGGCTGGCGCGACGGCAGCGGGTTCTGGTTCTGGAAGGAGGAGAGCCCCGACGTCGTCAAGCACAATGAACTCTTGGAACGTCGAGACGCGCTGGTCCTCGCTTATGAAGAGGCCGCCCGCGACTGTGCCAACGCCATCACCTCGCAGTTCGGCGGCACCGAGTTCGTCGCCGGTTCGACAGACGGGACCCCACCCGCGGAAGGCCAATTCGCGTACGGGTTCGACGGGGCGGTCGATCTGCCCCCGGAGTGGGGGAGCCCGCAGGACACCGACCACGCCTGGTACAACGACGCCGGCGACGCCGTCGGCGACTTCTTCGTCGGTATAGCCGAGGACGCGGGCGGCGCGATCGGTATCCACAGCGCCACCAACGGCTGGTTCGGCGCCAGTTGGGGGGACAACCTCGCCGAATACTGGGGGGACGCCTTCTACGGAGCGGCCGCCATGGCCGGTTTCAGCCGCGACGAGGAGGGCTGGGGCTGGTCCGGTTCCACGATGAAGGACTCCTGGCGGGACGCCGCGCACGCGATGGTGCCGTGGGAGGAATGGGGCGAGCGGCCCTGGTACACCATCGGCACCGCTGCGCTCAACATCGGCTCGGTCGTGGCCGGTGTCGCCCTCAGCGCCACCGGTGTGGGCGCTGTCGTGGGCGCTCCGTTGCTGGCCTGGCGGGGTTCGAAGGTGCTGAGCTCCGTGGGCGGCGGCCGCACACCGGACCTGGACACCCCGGATACCCCGGACACCCCCCGACTCAGTCAGGCCGAACTGGCACGGATACCCCGCTACGGCGACGGGCCCGTCACCCCGGTGGACCTGAGCGGAGTGGACGCCGCCAAACTCGACACCTCCGCGCTCGGCCGGATGAACGAGTCCCTGGAACGGCTCTCCACCGCCCGCAGCGGTGGCGGCGACGGCAGTGGCACGGGCAGACCCGGCGGTTCCGAGACCGACACCCAGGGGACCGGCGCCCGCCCCACCACCGCGGGCAACACACCCGACACGGAACGCACCGAGCGGCGCTCCCCCGTCGGCCGCAAGGACGACGAGACCGAGAACCCCACCGCCGGACAGCTCGAGGACACCCAGGACTTCCTGGACGGCATCGACCAGGAGTCGACCAACTCCGTCCGCGAGGGCGCCCAGCGGGAACAGGACAAGTGGGTCGCCGAGCAGACCGTCCCCGACGACGCGTCGAGCCTCTACGACACCCCGGTGCAGCGCTACGAGAGCGAGCCCGCCCGCGTCGAGGCACCGGTTCAGGAGAAGGTCGGAGCCGGTGTCGGGGCTGAGGGCGGAGGCCTCAAGGTCAACGCCCACAGCGACAACGGCCACGTCAACGCCAGCACCGATACCACCGGCTCCCCCATGGACACCCCCCGCACCGGCGGTAGCGGTGGACACCACCTTCTCGGCTCAGAATCCGGCCGTGGCGGCACCCTCGGCGGCAACGGAAGCAGCGGGGGCGGTGGCGGTACCGGCGGCCCCGGCAACGGCAACGGTAATGGCGGCGTCCCGGGTGGCCGGCTCCCCGACGACCCCAACTCCTCGGACCGCCCCAACGACCGATCCGACGCTGAAGACCGCCCCAACGACAGGACCGACACCGACGATCGGCCCAACGACAAGTCCGACTCGGAGACCCGCCCCGACGGCACGACCCCGGTCAGGGATCAGGACCAGGGCGACAGCGGGCGAACCGACGACTCCTCCTCCGACAACGGCGACAAGCCCGAACGGCGCCCTGACCGGGATGAGGAGAGAAGACAACAGAGGATGGAGCGGGCCGAGAAGTACATCAGGGACCTATACGGAAAAACAAAAGAAGCATTCATTAATGAATTTGTCGACCGAGTCAACAAGTTCACCGAACTCAGGGAGATTTTCTACAGAAAGGACGGCATCAGACATAGCATTGACGACAAAATCGATGGGCACACGATCCCCGAGCTATACAGGGACGAGAACGGAGTCTTCAGAACCAAGGATACAATCCCAACAGGGCCCAATCCGACATACATATCTCAAGAAAAGAAGATTCTCTTCCCGGCCGACCCAAATGATCCAAAGAAGCCCGAACTAGATGATCTGGCACAAAAGAGACTCGATGCAATCCACGAAAACAACAATAAAACTACAAGCACGAACGAGGACGGAAAATCCATCAATGGCCTAATGTCCTCGGCCTCAGAGACCTACGGCGAGGTATCCGCAAATCACTACGCGCCGAAGATTTTCGACGGACAGACTACTGTTTCAGTAAAAACCCCCAATCCTTGGGGAAACAAAGAAGAGATCATACTACCCAAGGTCGAGGAAGGGAATCTTCTCGAGAGACTCGAGTCTCCCCCGGGCGGGAAAAACTACCAATTCGATATGATCCATTGGCAACCCCAGGACATATTCGTTATCACTGAAGCAAAGGGAGATATTGACACATCCCTGGGGCACCGAAAAGTCGAAACACCGAGAGGCGAAAACACCGAAGCAACCACAGAAAGCCGGAACTCCGGAACAACCGAAGAAAACGGGTCAGGCCCCCACACCGTACGACACAAACAAGGAACCTACCCGTACCTCCGGGCGACAATATCAGAAATGCTCAGAAGAGGAGACACTCCCAACGCCCCAAAGGACACGAGCGCAGATCTTTCAACCACAGGTAAAATCAATGAGATGCACCTGGCAGAAAAACTACTCGAAGCCCTCGACAAAGGCAACCTCTACTACGCAGAGGTCAAGGGCGTGACCACAGAGGACGGAAAACACGGCGGAGTCGCGTACAGCCTCTACGACGTCTACCAAAAATAACAACTAGAAGGATTGTAGAACTTGCTCTCTGACATCCCCAAGCATGACACCGGAAAGCCGCATTTCTGGGACTACATGGAGTTCTTTGAAAAAAGGATAGAAAAAAGAGTCTCTTGGCTGATAAATAGCCCAATGATGGCCGGTATGGCCATGGACGCCGTCGGCCTAGAGTCCTTGAATTATCTGTCCGTCGACCGCAGGGCCTCAGAGATTACGACTTGGGAGGCCTGGACCACCTGGATGCAGGTCGCCGAAGCACCCTTCGCCATGTGCACTCTGGAGCCGGGGCAGACCACAGAACGCCTCATCAACCAGAAGACCCGCACCCTGAAATACCTCCCACCCAGCAACGCATGCGATGCCGGAGGTTGGTTGACCGCCTTCTTTCTCGCCGTCACCTGCCGGGATGAAAAGCGCGTCTTCTCCCTTTGCCAGATCTCTCCAGAGTTCCTACGTGAGGCCTCCGAGATCGAGGGAGGAGGTTACGACGATTACATCTATCCCTGGATCGCAGCGGTTCAAGATTTCATCCTCGATCGCCCCACTCTGGGCGAGAACCTCTACCAGGCCATGGATCTTTCCCAGCCGCAGAATGCCACCATCAGCAGGGCCGAGGTTCTGGATTCACTGGTCTTTCCGGTGATGAACGCCTTCTATCGATTTGTCCAACAGGACACCGCTAAGTTCAACGAGGCCATGGAACAAGGCCTACGCCTCTTCCACTCCTACTACACCGCCGATGAGGAACGAGCCGAGAACATCTACGGAACCATCCCGACCCACCTCTTCGGAATCGCCTGCCTGGCCTACGACCTCGCCCAGGTAGTGCCCGACTTCAACCCCGACCTCGACACCCCCTACTTCCCCGTACATATCCTCCACCGAACCCGCCGCAACGACATTCCTATCTGACCCGAAATTCCGAAGGAGTGAAAGCACCGGCCAACACGAATTAGCCCCTATGGCTTGACTGAAATCAACGAAGCCTCAAAATACCCGAGACATCCTTGATGGATGCCTCTCCCACCTCGACCCCGCTCTTTCACCAGAGGAATCGGGAGACGCCTCCTGGTGTCATGCCATGGCATGACACCAGGAGGCGATCATTATTTTCTATTGCCATCGAATCTTTATAATGGGGAGAATACAATGACGAGAGCCCCTCCCCTCCTCTAGGAAGAGACCGAATTGCTAGCCGACATCCCCAAGCATGACACCGGAAGGCCACACTTCTACCGGCTCATGGAAGGTTTCCCAGAAGAAGCCGAGGGCGAGGTACAGAGCCTGATCGGCAAGCCCTGGCTGGCCGGCATGGCCGGAGACCTACTCCGCTCGAACGCCATGACCTGTCTGGCGATGGACCCCAGGGCTGCGGAGATCCTGACCTGGGAGACCTGGACCACCTGGATGCAGATCGCCGAGGCACCCTTCGCCATGTGCGTCCTGGAACCGGACCAGACCACCGAACGCATGATCAACCAGAAGACCCGCACCCTGCACCACCTACCCCTCGGCTACACCTGCGGCGCGGGCCCCTGGCTGAACGCCTTCTTCCTGGCCCTCACCTGCCGAGACGAGCAACGCGTCGCCTCGCTCTGCCAGATCTCCCCGGAGTTCATCCGTGAGGCCAGTGAGCACAACGGCGGAGCCTATGACGAGTACGTCTACCCCTGGATCGCCGCGTTGCAGGACTTCATCCTCAACAGGCCCACCCTGGGCGAGAACCTCTACCAGGCCATGGACCTGTCCCGGCCGGAGAACGCCACCATCAATGACGCCGAAGGCCTGAACTCGCTGGTCTTCCCGGTGATGAACTCCTTCTACCGGCTCGCCCAACAGGACACCGCCAAGTTCGACGAGGCCATGGAACAAGGTCTCCGTCTCTTCCACGCCTTCTACACCGCCGACGAAGAACGAGCACGGGAGGAAGAGGGCACCATCCCGCTCGCCCTCTTCGGAATCGCCTGCCTGGCCTACGACATGGCCCAAGGCACCGACTTCAACCCCGACCTCGACACCCCCTACTTCCCGAAGCACATCCTGGAGCGCTCCCGTCACGGTGAGATGCCCATCTGACCCTTCGCCCGCCGATGTCGCACGCGGTCGCCGAGGGCGGAGGGGCAGGCGTTAGCGTGAGCGTTCAGCCCCTGTCCTCCCACCCCGCCGAGCCCTGAGGAGCCCCCTTTGAGCCGCAACGTGGTCGCCTTGGTGCCCACCGCCCCCGACCGACGTGCCCTGATCCACGCGCTCGCCGCCGCCGACCGGGATCTGCGCGTGCGGATGGTCGCCGACGGCGCCCTGGTGGAGCTCCTCGACGAGGAGGGCCGGGTGGTGGCGAGTATGCAGGCCGCCCAGCGGTTGACCCTGGCGACGGAGGCGGATCGTCTGCTCGCCTCGGAGATCGCCGACGACCTGCCCGCGCAGCCGTACTGGGTGGAGGCGCGCGGGACGCATCTTCCCGGGGTGGACCCCACCGGTGTGGTGTCCCGTTTCGCGCGTTCCCTCACCGATCGGCTCGGTGGTGTGGTGTGGACGCCCGAGCCGGCGCTGCCGTCCCCGGCCCCCTTCCTGACCGGCTCTTCCGAGCGGCCGGCGATCGCGGCGGTCACCGAGCGGGCCGCGGTGATGGTGGAGGACCGTCCCCTGGTCCCGCTGTCCCCCTGGGTGGTGGACGCCATGTCCCACCACTCCCAGGAGGAGACGGGGTTCCAGCTCCTCACCCCGCATACCGCCCGTCTCACCCACGCCCTGGCCAGAACCCTGCGTTCGCCCGCCGCCCGTTGGGTGGTCCAGGCCCCCGGGAACCGCTACTACGACGGTTTCTCCGGGCTTCCGCTGCGTTGGGACGAGCGGGAGGCGTTCGTCGTGGACCGGGAGGCGGCGGAGGAGGGCCCGCTCGAGGAGTACCGGCCCGACCGGGCCGATCACGCCTCCCAGCTGCTCGTGGATCTGACCGTGGAGCATCCCGCCGAGAACGGGCTGGTGTTGGGCGAGGCGGTGGAGCTGATCGGCGAGATCCTCGCCGGGGCCGGCCCGGCGGTCTGGGGTACGGCCGAACCGCTCACCCAGGAGTGGCGCCGCGCGGTGTTCACCCGGACCGTCCGGATGAGGGCGCCCCGCCCCACGCTGGCCGTGTTCTCCGGGCTTCGGGGTGAGGGGGTCCGCCCGTTCGAGGGGACGGTTCGGGTCAGCCGGACCGCCTCGGGGGTACGTGAGGCGATCTCGTGCGTGATCGGTTTCCCCGAGGGTGAGGAGCACGACCCGTCCGCGCTTTCCGCTCTGGTCAAGGCGCTCACCGAACGGGAGCTGCTGCGGACCTTGACGGTGCACCGGCTGCACGGCCGATCCGACCTGACGTACGCGCCGCACTGGGTGGGGCCGCCCATCCCGGTGGGGATCGCGTTGGGGGTGGAGGCGGTGTCCGAGGTCGGCACCGAGCACGCGGTCAAGGCCCCGGTCCGTCCGGTCCCCTTCGGTTCTCCGATGGCCCCGGCGCTCTGGTACTCGGTGGGCACGGGGATCGAGGAGGAGTCCTGGCCGCGGTTCCGGGCTCTGATGACGCATCTGACCCCCGACTCGGTCTCCTCACCCGGGTCCTCCTCCGAGAACGCACCCGCTCCGGGGGACTGACCCCGGGCGCCGTCGGCCGTGCGTCCGGGAGAACGCTCCGCCCGGCGTCTCCCCTTCCATGACGGAAGGCCCGCGGAGTCCTGTTCGGTAGGGTTCTCACGAACCCCCGGGCGCCGCCCCGTCTCAGCCCGCCCACCCCCGTCAGGCACCGCCGAGAGGAACGCCGATGAGCCTTCGCGTCGTGCACCGCCCAACACGCACCGTGCACCCCGCACCGGCGCAGGAGCCCCACGAGGTCGAGGCCCCGCCGACCCTTCCCGACGGCAAGGCGCAGGGGAATCCGCTGATGACCATCATGCCGGTGGTCGGCATGATGGTGTCGATGACCGTCATGATGGTCATGCGCAACCCGGCGTTCATCGCGTTGGGCGGTGTCATGTTGGTGGTGGCCCTGCTCGCGGCCGCCGCCATGTTGTTCTCGCGCCGTGGACAGGTCGGCCGTCAGCGCCGTCAGCAGCGGGATCTCTATCTTCAGTACCTGGAGGAGCTGCGCGAGGAGCTCACCGGGTGGGAGCGGTCGACCCGTTCGCACGCCCGACTGTTGGATCCGCCGCCGGAGGCCCTGTACGACGTGGTCCGTGATCCCACCCGGTTGTGGGAGCGTCGCCGTAGGCACCGCGACTTCCTGCGCGTGCGAGTGGGGACCGGTCTCACCGAGGGGCGTCCGCTGCGGCTGGCCGAGCAGGGCACCGCGCTCACCCCCACCGACCCGTTCATGCTCTCGGAGGCTCAGACGGCGATCCGGCGGTTCGAGACGATCCCCGACATGCCGCTGACGTTGCCCTTGGACATGGCCGGGGACGTGAGCGTGGTGGGTGAGCGCGAGGACGTCATGCGGCTGGTCCGGGCGCTCATGGCCCAGTTCGGCGCCTTCCACGCGCCCGAGGACGCCGGGCTCGCGGTCTCCTATCCCGAGGAGCGCGCCGAGGACTGGGCGTGGCTGCCCTGGCTGCCTCAGGTGTTGGACCCGCAGCGGCGCGAGGGCGGGGCGGCGGTCCGCCTCATCGCCCCCACCCCGGCCGAGCTGGGCGGTCTGCTCGCCGACGAGCTGCGCGCGCGCACCGACTTCGCGTCCGAGGTGCGACGGGGTATGGGCAAGCGCGAGGCCTATCAGATGATGCGTCGTCTCCTCGTCGTCCACGACACCCACGGCGAGGTCGCCTCCGAACTCGTGCGCCCCGATGAGGCGGTCGACCCCGGTTCGCTCGCGGTCACCGTGCTGCACCTGGTTTCCCGACAGGTGGACGAGCCCGGGGACGTGAACGTGCGGATCACCGTGGAGGGCGACCGGATCCGGATGGAGGAGCTGCGCGGCTCCGACCCCGTGGTGACCGTCGGCACCCTGGACGATGTCTCCGACGCCGTGCTGACCGGTCTGGCGCGCATGCTGGCGCCGCTGAGGCTGTCCCCGGAGTCGGTGGAGGAGACCGCCCAGGAGGGCGGCTCGGTGGACTTCCCCGCGATGATGGGCGTCCAGGATCCGGGTGCGATGGACGTTCCGAGGATGTGGTCGCCGCGGAGCGAGCGGGCCTTCCTGCGGGTGCCCATCGGGATGGACGACATGGGGCGCCCGGTCATCCTGGACCTGAAGGAGTCCGCCCAGTTGGGCATGGGCCCGCACGGGCTGTGCGTGGGCGCGACCGGTTCGGGTAAGAGCGAGATGCTGCGCACCCTGGTGCTGGCGTTGGCGGCCGGGCACTCGCCGGAGCAGGTCAGCATGGTGCTGGTCGACTACAAGGGCGGTGCCACCTTCGCGCCGTTCGAGAGCATGCCGCACGTGGCCGGGGTGATCACCAACCTGGAGGACGACGCGGCCCTCATCGAGAGGGTGTACTCGAGCCTGTCGGGCGAGGTGCAGCGCCGGCAGCAGGTCCTGCGCGACGCCGGGAACGTCCCCAATATCGGTGACTACCTCTACAAGCGCCGGCACGATCCGAGTCTGCCGCCTCTGCCGCATCTGCTGGTGATCATCGACGAGTTCGGTGAGCTGCTGACCGCCAGGCCCGACTTCATCGACCTGTTCCTGTCGATCGGCCGGATCGGCCGCAGCATCGGTGTGCACCTGTTGCTGTCCAGCCAGCGGATCGAGAGCGGGAAGCTGCGCGGTCTGGAGACGTACCTGTCGTACCGGCTGGGGTTGCGCACGTTCTCCGAGGAGGAGAGCCGCACCGTCCTCAACACCCCCGACGCCTTCCATCTGCCCTCGCTGCCCGGCTTCGGGTATCTGAAGGTGGACACGAGCGTGTACCAGCGGTTCAAGGCCGGGTACGTGTCGGGGGCCTACCGAGGCCCGGTGGCCGAGGAGGAGCCGGACGAGGGGCGGCCGTCGGTGCGCCTCTACACCGCCTACAACGAGGACCCGGAGGAGGCGGTGGACACCGGGGGCGGCGCGCAGGAGGAGAGCCCGATGCCCTCGCGCACCGTCGGCCCGACCCTGCTCGACGTGATGATCTCGCAGTTCGGCCGACACGGGGATCCGGCACGGTCGATCTGGCTGCCGCCGTTGCCTCACGCCGCGGCCCTGGACACGCTCGTGGGGGCTCCCGAGCGCGGCGACTCCGGGCTCCGGCTGCCCGGGGACCGCGAGGCGCTGCACGTGCCGATCGGCCTGTTGGACGACGCCACCAAGCAGTGGCAGGGCGTGTGGGAGCTGGATCTGACCGCCTCGGGCGGGCACGTCGCCGTCATCGGTGGCCCGCAGAGCGGTAAGACGACGTTGCTGCGCACCCTGGTGCTGTCGCTGGCGATGACCCACACCCCGCAGCAGGCCGCGGTGTACTGCCTCGACCTGATGGGCGGCGGTCTCCAGGCGTTGTCGTCCCTGCCGCACGTGGGCGGGGTGGCCGCGCGGACCGACGGCGAGCGGGTGCGGCGGACCGTCGAGGAGGTCCAGGGCATGCTGGAGCACCGTCAGGAGGTGTTCCGGGAGCGGGGCATCGACTCGGTGGCCCAGCTGCGTCGCAGGCACGCGCGCGGTGAGGTGCCCGAGTTGACCAGCGCCGACGTGGTGCTGGTCATCGACGGGTTCGGTGCGCTGCGCAAGGACTTCGAGGACGTCGACACCATCGTCAACGATCTGCTCCAGCGCGGTGGCGGGTACGGGGTGCACGTGGTGGCGGGCATGTTGCGCTGGAACGACGTGCGCATCGCCGTGCAGTCCAACTTCGGGCAGAAGCTGGAGCTGCACCTCAACGACGCCTCCGAGTCCACGATCGACCGCAAGCTCGCCGAGACCATCAGTGCGAAGGCCCCCGGGCGGGCACTGTCCGACTCGGAGTTGTTCGGTCAGGTGGCGTTGCCCCGCATCGACGGGGTGGACACCGACGACGAGCTGGGCGAGGCCGTGGAGAGCGCCGTCCGGGAGATCGACGGCGCCTGGGCGGGCCGTCGGGCGCAGAGCGTTCGGGTGCTGCCGCACCGCCTGTCGGCGCGGACCCTGCCCACCCCCGAGTCCGAGTCGCGTCTGGTGCCGATCGGGGTGGACGAGCGGGCCCTGGATCCGGTGATGCTGGATCTGTTCGATCGGGATCAGAACCTGCTGGTGCTGGGGGACGGCGAGTGCGGCAAGACCAACCTGCTGCGGCTGATCGCGGAGGGGCTGGTGGCCCGCTACTCGTCGGACGAGGTGGTGTTCGCGGTGATGGATCCGCGGCGGACCCTGCGCGAGGTGGTGCCCGAGCCGTACATGGGCGGGTACGCGAGCAGCCCCAAGGTGTGCGCGGGGCTGGCCGCCGGTGTGGCCAAGGAGGTGGAGGCGCGGGTTCCCGAGGACGGCGACCTGGACGCCTTGGAGCCGGGGTCGATCAAGGGGCCGCGCATCGTGGTCCTGGCCGATGACTACGACGTGCTCACCACGGCCGGTCAGAAGCCGCTGGCCCCGTTCGTGCCGTTCGTGTCCAACGGACGCGACATCGGCCTGCACTTCGTGGTGGCCCGGCGGGTGGCCGGCGCCGGGCGGGGGATGTTCGACCCTCTGGTGCAGGCGGTCCGGGAGATCGGGACGAGCGCGCTGATCATGTCCGGCGACCGTTCCGAGGGCCAGCTCCTGCCCCGGCTGTACGCGAGCGCGCAGCCTCCCGGCCGTGGCCGGTGGGTCCGCCGCGGTGGCAGCCCCCACCTGATCCAGACCGCTCTTCGCGACGAGGACTGAGGAGCGGGTCGACGCCCCGGGTTCAGGCCTGGCCCCCGGGCCTGTCTCCGGGGCCGAAGGTGCGGTAGGGGTCGGTGGCGTAGGAGGGGGCCGGGATGTGGAAGGGGCCGTTCGGCGGCATCGTCGGACGGGCGGGTTCCGGCCGTTCTCGGGGCGCCGAGTCCCACGGGGCGGCGACCGGTCGCTCGCCGTACCGCGTATCGGCTCCGGGGCCGGTGTTCCACCGGTCGGACCGGCCCGCAGTGGGTGCGGGCCGTCCCGGAGGGTTCTCCCCGGGGCGAGGCCGCGCGTTGAGGAAGGCGTCGGCGTAGACGTCGCCGGCGATGACCGGTGGCCGCCGGGGCGGCGTGGGGGCCGATGGCCGGGGAGGCAGAGGTCGTGCCCCCGATACCGAGGGTCCGGTCGGGAACGAGGGGGGTCCCGAGGCCGGAGGGCCCGGCGGGACCGGGGCCGAAGGGCGTGGGGCGGCGGGCGCGCCGGGGTTCCACGCGGGGTGGGCCCCCGTGGGCCCCGTGGGCCTCGGGGGCCTCGGGGGGTGGGGCCGGGGAGGGAGCCGAGGTTCCGGAGGGGGTCCGGGATAGGCCGGCCCGGTCGGAGGAGCGCCGATCCCGGGCCCGTTCTCGAAGGCGACCGGTGGTCGGGGGCCCGGGTCGGCCCGGACGTGCGGAGGCCGGGGTGCCTCATCCGGTTCTCCGGCCCTCGACCCCCGCGTCGCGTGTTCGCTCATGGGCTCTCTCCCTCGTCAGCCCTCACTTCGTGTGAGCCTCCCCAGGAAAGCACACCCGTGTTCGTGTTCGACAGACGGGCGACCCGGCCCATAAAAGGATCAAAACGTACATTTCGGGTCGTTATTATCAGTCAATGTTCACACGATTCTCGGGGTTCCTCATCGGGTCGTTCTTCGGCCTGGTGTTCGTTCTGGTCAACGTCGGACCCCCGCTATCCCCCGCCCTGATCTGGGGGATCCGCGTTCTCGCGGTGACCATGGCCGCGGCCGTCATCGTCCTGATCATCCTCATCTCCCGCCGAGAGTCCACTCAGAACGCACAGCCCCCTTCCGACGCCGAACCGGAGGAACCGCGGTTCGGCCCCTTCTTCGGCGTCGTCGTCCTCATCGAGTTCGCCCTGATCTTCGCCGGGGCCACTCTGATCGGCCGTCTCGGTCTCCCTCCCGAGACCGGGGTCGCCTGGGTCGCCCTCGTCGTCGGCCTGCACTTCTTCCCGCTGGCCTGGAAGTGGCGACAGCGTGAGCTCGTCTTCGTCGCCTGGTACGCGACCGTGCTCGGCGCGATCGGACTGGCCCTGGTCGCCGCCGGTCTCCCCGCCTGGGCCCCGCTCGTCAGCGGCGTGGTGACCGGCTGCGGGATGCTGCTCGGCTGCCTCCTCGGGATCGTCCCCCTCTACCGGCGGGCCCTCGCTCCCTCCGAAGCCTGACGTCCGCCCGCCAGCCCCGTCCTATTCGGGGAGTTCCCCCACCCCGAAGTAGGGCAGGGCCGGCTCCAGTCCTTCGATCTCGACCGGGACAGTGCGGTGCTCCTCCCAGTCCCGCCGGGTCAGCCGGTAGCGCAGTTCTCGGACCCGCCGCCCACGCACCTCGAGGTGGTCGATCCCGTCCGGGCGATAGCCCAGACGCCGGGACACCCCGATGGAGGCCGCCGAGGTGTCGAAGGCCTCGGTGACCGCGTCCAGCGCGCCGAGCCCCTCGAAGGCCAGATGCAGGATCGCCGCCCGCATCTCGGTGCCCAGGCCCCTGCCCTGATACTCCCGGGTCAGCCAGGATCCGCTCCCCACCTGGCGGGTGACCGCGAAGTCCTTCGCGTTCATCTCCTGGAGCCCGATCACCCGCCCCTCGAAGATCACGACGGCGTTGAAGGCCCACCGTTCGGGGGTCCAGGCCGCCATGGTGCTCCAGTTGTGCTGGATCACCACCCGTCCCAGCCGCTCCGGGCCCTGGTCCGTCCAGGGTTGTCGGAACGGCATGGTCTCCGGGTCGTGGACCCCTCGGAGCGCGGCGTCGGCCAACGCGGAGAGGTCGGCGTCGGTGGGCATCCGCAGACGGAGGCGGGGCGTGCTCAGACCCACTCCGAGCGGCGGGAAATGGTCACTGATCATGCCCCCGCATTCTTCTGCCCTCCGCCACCGGATGTCACCCGGTTTATCGGTGCTCAGCGAACGAGTTCGTCGATGAGCGCCACCAGTGCCTCGGCCGTCCGCCCGGGTTCGGCGACCGCGTCCTGTACCGTCCATCCCCGCATCCCCGCCAGATGGGCGGGGTGCGCGTAGGCGGGATCGGTGAGCAGGTAACCGCAGGGCGCGTCCGGCCAGTCCGGGACCGTGGGCAGACGTTCGGTGCGGTAACCGGCGGGTTCGTCCGCACCGGCCGGGATCCCCGTCAGATCCTGGTCTCGGGAGATCTCCTCACGTGTGGGGCTGCCGGGACGCGGCAACGGGGCGTCGACCAGCACGTAGCCGAGGACGGGCCGGTGGGCCGCCCGTTGGGCCGCGCCGACCGCTCCGAGCAGGGGGCCCGAGTCGCCCCGGGCCACCAGGACCGTGGGCTCGTCGGTCGCGACCAGGCGGTTGATCTCCAGGCTCGCCCGGGCCACGTAGCGCGCGGCGTGGGGCGCTGTGAAGTCGTCCGTCACCTCGGGCAGGACCGCCGCGCGGCCGAGCGCGTCGAGGTCCCGGTCGATCCCCGGCGGGGAGAAGGGGGCGCCGAGGGTGGGGGGTAGAAGGACCGTGATCACGCGGGGCCGCCCCCGCGTGTCTCGTCCCGGACCCAGGCGAGGTAGCCGGGGTTGCCCCCGACCACCGGCAGGGCCACGACCTCGGGCACGTCGTAGGGGTGGATCTCGACCAGGTGGGCGACCAGGTCGTCCAAGCGGTCGGACGCGGTCTTGATCACGACCTTCCACTCCTCGTCCGCCCGGACCTCCCCCTCCCAGCGGTAGAGGCTGCGGTGCGGACCGCCGACCTGGGCACAGGCCGCCAGTCGGTTCTCGATGACCGAGCGGGCCAGCTCCTCGGCCCCTTCCCGGTCGTCGATGGTGGTCTCCACCCTGACGACATCGGCACGTTCTGACATGGTCACCCCATCGGGACGGTGTTGTTCCGGGTCGGGCGGGATCGTGCGAGGTCGCCGGTTCGGCGCCCCGCCCCTCGTCGTCCGGTCCGAGGGGCCCCACCCGGTGTTCTAGGCTCACTGATCATGAGCGAACGTGATGAACTCCTGCGTCAGATCAACGATAAGGCGGTCGTGCGCGGGAAGGTGACCCTGTCCTCCGGCCGGGAGGCCGACTACTACGTCGACCTGCGCCGGATCACCCTGGACGGGGAGGCCGCGCCGCTGGTCGGCTCGGTCCTGTTGGACACCGTCGCGGACCTGGAGTTCGACGCGGTGGGCGGTCTGACCCTCGGCGCGGACCCGGTGGCCACCGCGATGCTGCACGCCGCGCACGCGCGGGGACGGCGCCTGGACGCCTTCGTGGTGCGCAAGGCGGGCAAGGCCCACGGGTTGCAGCGCAGGATCGAGGGTCCGGACGTCAAGGGGCGGCGTGTGCTGGCCCTGGAGGACACCTCCACGACCGGTGGCTCGGTGATGACCGCGGTCGAGGCGTTGCGCGAGGCGGGAGCCGAGGTGGTGGCGGTCGCGCTGATCGTGGATCGCGGCGCGCGGGCCCGACTGGAGGAGGAGGGCCTGGAGTACCGGCCGATCTTCGAGGTGTCCGACCTGGACGTGTGAGTCCGGCCTCTCGGTGCGGGCGGGGTCGATGCCGGCCCCGTCCACCGGGGTCCCGGGACTCAGGGGTTCAGGGTGAAGGAGTATCCGGGGTCGCGGTCGGAGACGTCGCGCGGTTCCCCGTTGACGTAGAGCTCGACGGCGGTCGGATCGCCGATGGCGACCTCCAGGCCGTCGGTGTTCTCCCGGTAGTGCACCGAGTCGCCCTGGACGACCTCCTGGTCGAGGAGGACGTCACCACCGGGCACACGGACGAAGACGCTGGTGGACTCGCCCACCACGTCGATGTACAGGGCACCGGTCTCGGTGGTGTCCACCGGTTCGGCGGCGACCTCGGACGCGTTGACGCCCTCGGAGGCACTGCCGGTTCCCGGGATCGAGCGGTACAGGAAGTACCCGCACAACGCCACGAGGGCCACCAGGAGCGCGACGGTCCCGACGATGGCCATCACTTGGCCAACGCCCTTCGGATCATTCCTATGCCGTCCCACGGCGATGAATGTAGCGCGTATCACGGCAAAAAGCGACAGCAGTCGTCCTGAAGACCCGCTTCCACCACTGGAAACCACAAAACGGTAGGTAAACCGCTTTTCTTCCCGACCCCTCCGTCGTCCTCTCCGGCACCCCTCGTAAGCTGCGGGTACGTCGACATTCCCGGCCGTTTTGGTCTAGACCTTTCAATCGGCTCCGGGGATTCGAGATACTTGAACGACACCTGGTGGACACCCCGGACGAACGGCCCGCCTCCCGGGCCTCCCCTCACGACCGGTCCCTCCACCGGGGCAACGCACACGGGGTGCCGTCGGCACGCAGAGTAGGCGCCGGCGGACGCTCGCTCCAGGCCGAACCAGGGAGAGTCAAGCCATGCCCATCGCCAGCCCCGAGGTCTACACCGAGATGCTGAGCCGCGCGAAGTCCCAGGGCTTCGCCTACCCGGCGATCAACGTGACCTCCAGCCAGACGCTGCACGCCGCGCTGCGCGGCTTCGCCGAGGCCGAGACCGACGGCATCGTGCAGATCTCCACCGGCGGTGCCGAGTTCCTGTCCGGCGCCTCGGTGAAGGACATGGTCACCGGCTCCGTCGCCTTCGCCGAGTTCGCTCGCGTCGTCGCGGACAAGTACCCGGTGAACGTCGCCCTGCACACCGACCACTGCCCGAAGAACAAGCTCGACGGTTTCGTCCGTCCGCTGCTGGAGATCTCCAAGGAGCGCGTGGCCAAGGGCCGGGAGCCGCTCTTCCAGTCCCACATGTGGGACGGCTCCGCCGTGGAGCTCGAGGAGAACCTCCAGATCGCCGAGGAGCTCCTGGCAGCCTCCAAGGCCGCCCGGACCATCCTGGAGATCGAGGTCGGCGTCGTCGGCGGTGAGGAGGACGGCATCGTCGGCGAGATCAACGAGAAGCTGTACACCACCCCGGAGGACGCCCTGCGCACCGCCGAGGTCCTGGGCCTGGGCGAGAAGGGCTACTACATGACCGCCCTGACCTTCGGCAACGTGCACGGCTCCTACAAGCCCGGCTTCGTGAAGCTGCGCCCCGAGGTGCTCAAGAGCGCCCAGGAGGCCATCGCCGAGCGTTACGGCAGGACCAAGGCCTTCGACTTCGTCTTCCACGGTGGCTCCGGCTCCACCCTGGAGGAGATCCACGAGGCCATCGACTACGGCGTCGTGAAGATGAACATCGACACCGACACCCAGTACGCCTTCACCCGCCCGGTCGTCGACCACATCATGAAGAACTACGACGGTGTGCTCAAGATCGACGGCGAGATCGGCAGCAAGAAGGCCTACGACCCGCGCGCCTACGGCAAGGTCGCCGAGGCCGGCATGGCCGCCCGCGTGGTGGAGGCCGCCCAGCACCTCAAGTCCGCCGGCAACAAGATGAAGTAGGACCCGGAGTCCTTCGCGGTGCCCGGTGGCCTCGGCCGCCGGGCACCGTTCGTCTCCCCCCTTCCCCGGGCGCCGACCCGGCTCCGACGTGGACCGGACCGTCCTCCGGAAGGGTCTCGTCCCGGTGGCAGGATGGAGGCATGAACCTGCACCGGAACCTGCTGAACGAGCCGCCCGAGACGCGCCTGGCCGACGACGCCGAGGCGCGCGAGGCCCTGGCCGCCTCCGACGACCCCACCCCGGTCGCCGGCCGTTTCCCGTCCTACTCCGCCGCGTGGGCCCGTCTGGCCGAACTCGCCCTGGCCGACGGCCGGCCGGTCGCCGCCTACGCCTACGCCCGCACCGGGTACCACCGGGGCCTGGACCAGCTGCGCCGCTCGGGCTGGAAGGGCCACGGCCCGATCCCGTGGGAGCACGAGCCCAACCGGGGCTTCCTGCGGGCCCTGCACTACCTGGGCAAGGCCTCCGAGGCCATCGGCGACACCGAGGAGGCCGAGCGCTGCTCGACCTTCCTGCGCGAGTCCAGCGCCGAGGCCGATCGGGCCCTCAACGGCTGATCCGCTCCGATCCTCGCGTGCCGGGCGTTCCGGGAACGCCCGGCACGGTGTGACACGGGCACCCCACGGCCGCTCTCAACCGAGATGCGCAGGTCGTGTACGCTCAATACGCAACGGCCCCTGTCGCTGCCTTGCGCCAGGGGTTGATCCATGTCCGGGGTGGGAAAAGCCCTGTTCAGGTGTCGAGCGAAGAGGTAGAGACCAATGCCGGCGATCACGCTCGTGGGTGCCCAGTGGGGCGACGAGGGCAAGGGCAAGGCGACCGACCTGGTCGGTGAACAGGTGGACTACGTGGTCCGCTACCAGGGCGGCAACAACGCCGGCCACACGGTGGTCATCGGAGACCAGAAGTACGCCCTGCATCTGCTGCCCTCCGGCATCCTCTCCCCGAACGTCGTTCCGGTCATCGCCAACGGCGTCGTCATCGACCCGGGGGTGCTGTTCGAGGAGCTGCGCGGGCTTCAGGACCGGGGTGTGGACACCTCGCGTCTGCTGGTCTCCGCCAACGCGCACCTGATCATGCCCTACCACCGGGCCCTGGACAAGGTCAGCGAGCGCTTCCTCGGCAAGGGCAAGATCGGCACCACCGGTCGCGGCATCGGCCCGGCCTACGCCGACAAGGTCTCCCGCCAGGGCGTGCGCGTTCAGGACATGTTCGACGCCAAGATCCTCACCAAGAAGATCGAGTTGGCGCTGCACGACAAGAACCAGCTCCTCACCAAGGTGTACAACCGGCGCGCCCTGGAGGCCGGGCCCATCATCGAGGAGTACCTGGGCTACGCCGAGCAGCTCCGCCCCTACGTCGCGGACACCTCCCTGATCCTCAACAAGGCGCTGGACGAGGGCAAGACCCTCTACCTGGAGGGGTCGCAGGGCACGCTCCTGGACATCGACCACGGCACCTACCCGTTCGTCACCTCCTCCTCCCCCACCGCCGGCGGCGCCGCCGCGGGCGCGGGCATCGGTCCCAACCGCATCTCCAAGGTCGTGGGCATCCTGAAGGCCTACACCACGCGTGTGGGTTCGGGCCCCTTCCCCACCGAGCTCCTCGACGAGCAGGGCCAGTGGCTGCGCACCCAGGGCGGCGAGTACGGCGTGACCACCGGTCGCGACCGCCGCTGCGGCTGGTTCGACGCCCCGATCGCCCGCTACGCCACCCGGGTCAACGGCGTCACGGACTTCTTCCTGACCAAGCTCGACGTGCTCACCGGCCTGGAGCGGATCCCCGTGTGCGTGGCCTACGACGTCGACGGCGTGCGTCACGACGAGATCCCGATGACGCAGACCGACTTCCACCACGCCACCCCGATCTACGAGTACTTCGACGGTTGGACCGAGGACATCACCGGTGTCCGGGAATTCGACGATCTTCCCGAGAACGCGCGGGCCTACGTGCGTACTCTGGAGGAGATGGCGGGCGCCCCGATCTCCGCCATCGGCGTCGGACCGGGCCGTGAAGAGACCCTCGAACTGCGTCCCCTGGTCTGACCCGGCGACCACCGTCCCTCCAGACAGAAGAAGAGGCCCCCTTCAGTGAAAGCCCTCGTTCTCGGCGGCGGAGGCCGCGAACACGCACTCGTCCGCGCCCTGTCCCTGGATCCGGGCGTCACCGACATCCACTGTGCCCCCGGTAACCCGGGCATCTCGGAGATCGCGGAGAACCACGTCCTGAACGTGACGGACGGGTTGGCCGTGACCGAGCTGGCCGCGCGCATCCGCGCCGAGCTGGTGGTGATCGGTCCGGAGGCCCCGCTGGTGGCGGGCGTGGCCGACGCCCTGCGCGACCGGGGCATCCCGGTGTTCGGCCCGGACCGTGAGGCCGCCCGTCTGGAGGGCTCCAAGGCCTTCGCCAAGGAGATCATGGAGGCGGCCGGGGTCCCCACCGCCAAGGCCCGCGTGTGCCGCACGCCGGGTCAGGTCTCCGACGCCCTGAACGAGTTCGGCGCCCCGTACGTGGTCAAGGACGACGGACTGGCCGCCGGTAAGGGCGTCGTGGTGACCGAGGACCGCGGCGCGGCCGAGAGGCACGCCCGCGAGTGCGGCCGTGTCGTCATCGAGGAGTACCTGGACGGCCCCGAGGTGTCGCTGTTCGTGCTCACCGACGGCGCCCACGCGCTGCCGCTGCTGCCCGCGCAGGACTTCAAGCGCGCCTACGACGGCGACCAGGGCCCCAACACCGGGGGCATGGGCGCCTACGCCCCGCTGCCCTGGGCCCCTCCGGGCCTGGTCGACGAGGTCATGGAGACCGTCGTGCGACCGACCGTCTCGGAGATGAACCGTCGTGGGCTCCGCTACCAGGGCCTGCTCTACGTGGGTCTGGCGCTGACCTCCCAGGGGCCGCGCGTGGTGGAGTTCAACGCGCGGTTCGGCGACCCGGAGACCCAGGTCGTGCTGGACCGTCTGGCCACCCCGATCGGCGCGGTCCTCCAGGCCACCGACACCGGCGGGCTGGGCGCGATCGGCTCGCTCCAGTGGAAGAAGGGCGCGGCGGTGACCGTCGTGGTCGCGGCCGAGAACTACCCCGGGGACCCGACCAAGGGCGACCTCATCGGCGGGCTGGACGCCGCCGGGGCCATGGAGGGCGCCTACGTGCTGCACGCGGGCACCGCCTGGGACGGGGCGCGCGAGGTCAAGTCCAACGGCGGCCGTGTGCTGAGCGTGGTGGGTACGGGAGCGGACCTGCGTCAGGCCCGCGAGCGCGCCTACGAGGCGGTCGGGAGGCTGGACCTGCGCGGTTCCTTCGACCGCACCGACATCGCCGAACGCGCCGCCGCCGAGCTCTGACTCGTCGACTCCGACAGGGAGGGTCCGGCCTCGTCGACCCATGGGGCCGGGTCCTCCTTCCAGGCAGAAAGCCGGAAGGAACATCATGAGCGGTTTCGTCACCGTGCCCGAGCCCGTCCAGGTGCCCGGACTGACCCACCTGCACACCGGTAAGGTGCGCGACCTGTACGCGACCGCCTCCGGCGACCTGGTCATGGTGGCCAGCGATCGTATCTCGGCCTTCGACTGGGTCCTGCCCACGGAGATCCCCGGTAAGGGGCGTCTGCTCACCCAACTGTCCCTGTGGTGGTTCGAGCGTCTGGGCGATCTGGTCCCGAACCACGTGGTCTCGGACACGCCGCCCGAGGGCGCCCCGGCCGACTGGGCCGGCCGTACGCTCGTCTGCGAGCGGCTGGACATGGTCCCCGTGGAGTGCGTGGCCCGCGGCTACCTCGCCGGTTCCGGACTCGCCGAGTACTCGGTCGACCGCACGATCTGCGGGGTTCCGCTCCCCGAGGGGCTGACCGACGGTTCGGAGCTGCCCGAGCCGATCTTCACCCCGGCGGTCAAGGCGGCGGTCGGCGATCACGACGAGAACGTCTCCTTCGACGTCGTGGCGGCCGAGCACGGTGAGAGGCTCGCCACGGAGCTGCGCGAGATCACCCTGCGTGTCTACGGGCGCGGTCGGGACGTCGCCCGGGAGCGAGGGGTGATCCTCGCCGACACCAAGTTCGAGTTCGGACGGGATTCCTCCGGCGCGCTGGTCCTGGCCGACGAGGTGTTCACCCCGGACTCGTCGCGTTACTGGCCGGCCGACGAGTGGAGCCCCGGACACGCTCAGCCCTCGTTCGACAAGCAGGTACTGCGCGACTGGCTGACCTCGGGCGATTCCGGTTGGGACCGGGCTTCGGAGACCCCTCCGCCGGAACTTCCGGACGACGTGGTGGAGCGCACTCTGTCCCGCTACAAAGAGATCCATGAGCGCTTGACCGGGACAAAGCCGGTGCTCTGACACGCGGCGCGCGAGTGATTCAGCGCACGCGGTCACCGAATGGGCCGCGAAAGCGCGTATGGTGGTGGAGTCGTGCGCAATGCCGGAGTAACGGTCAGCCATACGCGCGACCCTTGGTCTCTCCCTCAGGCGTAACGCCACTTTGGTCGTTTGGCGGGACTCTATCCGCGATCTGCGGGTATACCACGTTTTGGGCCGGTATGCGCCGGCGGTTGCTATAGAGTCTTCGCGAACCGAACGGTTCAATGGCCGCGCAGGTCACACGCAAGATGGTCGCAACGTTCCAGGGGAAACCCGCGTCTCAACCTCACATAGGCGAAACCCGACGAGGGTGACCTTTTTTCACATCTGCCTCACAAAGGAGCACATGAGCATGGGCCAGGAGGTTCGTTACCGCGTCCGCGGCGGACGCCCCCTCAGTGGAACGGCGTTCATCCAAGGCGCGAAGAACGCCGTCCTGCCGATGATCGGGGCCGCCCTGCTGGCGGCCAAGGGCCGTACTGTGCTGCGGAACGTTCCGGTCATCGAGGACGTCTACCGCGCACTCGAGCTCGCCGAACACGTGGGCGCCAAGGTCGCCTTCCACGAAGCGGAACGCACCGTCGTCATCGACGCCTCCGGCCTCAACGACCCCGAACTCGCGGTTCTGCCCGCCGAGATCGCGGCCCGCTTCCGCGGCTCCGTGCTCTTCGTTCCGGCCCTGATGCACCGCACCGGCCGTGCGCGCATCGAGGGCGTCGGCGGATGCAACCTGGGCAGCCGGAACCTGGACTTCCACTACCGCGGCTTCGCCCGTCTGGGCGCCGAGGTGACCGAGGACCCCGAGCGCAACCACATCAACGTGGAGGCGAGCAGGCTCCGCGGCGGTCGGCTGTACCTGGACACGCCCTCCCACACGGGCACCGAGAACCTCATCATGGCCGCCGTGCTCGCGCCCGGCACCACCGTGATCGAGCACGCGGCCCTGGAGCCCGAGGTCCTCGACGTCATCGCGTTCCTCAGCGCCATGGGCGCGAAGATCAGCGGTGGCGGCACCGGTCTGATCACCGTCGAGGGCGTCGAAGAGCTCACCGCGGTCGAGCACACGATCATGTCGGACCGCATCGACGCCGGTGTGTTCGCGATGACCGTCGCCGCGACCGGTGGCGAGGTCAGCCTGGTCGGCGCCAACCTGGACCACCTGGGTGTCGCCCGCTGGAAACTGGAGCAGATGGGCGTCGGCTTCTCGCAGGAGGGCGCCGTCCTGCACGTCCAGCGGGACCCGTCCGTGCCGCTGCGGCCGATCAACGCGGTCACCTCTCCCTTCCCGGGCTTCGCCACCGACCTTCAGTCTCCGCTGATGGCCCTGGCCACCCTGGCCGAGGGTGAGAGCTACATCCACGAGGCCATCTACGACGGCCGCTTCGCGCTGGCCGACGAGCTCAACAAGATGGGCGCCAAGATCGAGGTCGAGGGCACCCGCGCCATCGTGCACGGTTCCACGAACCTGCGCGGCGCCGAGGTGATCGCCCACGACCTCCGTACCGGTGCCGCCCTGGTGCTCGCCGGACTGGTCGCCGAAGGTGAGACAATCGTTGCGCCTGGTTATCTGGTGGACCGCGGTCACGCCCAGTTCGCGCAGCGTCTCGCCACGCTAGGCGGCGACGTGGAGCGCGTCACCGTCTCGTAGCTGTCGTAAGCGCAGTTCAAGCCGGGGTGGGAGGCCTCCTCCCACCCGGGCTTTCGGCGTTGATATGGAAAACGATCTTCTTTGGCCCCGCACAATGGGTACGATCTCGGCAATCATGCCGTGACAGAGATCGGGTCGGGAAACCAGTGGGCGCACATAGTGAAGAGCGTGGAATGGTAGCGGGGAGCAACCCGAGGTGAGTGCCCAGCGTACTGGCGATTTGACGATCGGCGTCATAGGACCCCATGAGGTGGTCGAACGGGTCATGCTCATGGGTCCTGGGTCAACAGGACCTCTCAACGCCAGACTCATCGCCGCCGCGTACCGAGATGAGCAAGAGGCGACGGACAAGGTCGTCAGGCTGGGTTCGGCGATCGATGCCTATCTGTTCGCCAGCCCTGTCCCCTACGAGTTCGCACGGAAGGCGGGCGTGTTGACCATGCCCGCGACCTTCGTGCCGCTCGGCGGGGCGAGCCTGCACGAGGCCCTGCTCCGAGCGACCCTCGACGATCGCTACGACCCCACCAGAGCGAGTCTGGACGTGCTCGGCAGGGCCGACGTGGTGGAGGCCTACTCCGAGGTCGACCTGCCGGTGGACGGTATCCACGTGCACGAGGAGCTGACCAACACCGCTCAGCTCACCTCGTTCCACGAGGGGTTGTGGCGGCGCAAGGCCACCAGGATGGCGATCACCTGCGTCCGCGGTGTCGCCGAGCGCCTGGAGGCGATCGGGGTGCCGGTGATCCGGCTGCGCCCCACCAACGCGGGGGTGCGCAGCGCTCTACAGACCGCCGGTCTGCTGGGTGCCCACCACCGTCTGGAGGAGGCCCAGCTGGGCGTCGTCGTGGTCGACGTGCCCACCCTGCGCGACTCCTCCCGCCGCTCCACGCCCCGTTATTGGCGTGAGGAGCTGCGACTGTCCCTGCACCGTCTGCTGCTCCAGGAGGCGCACCGGATCAACGCGACCGCGCACCGCCTGGACGACCACTCGTTCATGATCACGGCCACCCGCGGTTCCCTCGTCACCGCGACCGAGGGGTTCCGGCAGCCGCCGTTCGTGGAGCGGATCAAGGCGGAGCTCGGGATCGCGATCGAGGTCGGCATCGGCATGGGACGCACCACACAGGACGCGGAGTCGCACGCTCGCGCGGCCCTGAACCGCGCCCAGGCCTCGCGACAGAGCTTCGCGGTGGACCGTGAGGGTCGTTCCCTGGTCCCCGCCCAGCGCGCGCCCGCACGGCAGTCCTCCGAGCCCCTGCGCACCAAGGGACGCGAGACCCTCATCCGTCTCTCGGAGAAGATCGCGGAGGAGGACGGTCCTCTGGTCGTCGACGCGGAGAACGCCGGGCGCATGCTCGGGGTCACCTCCCGGACGGCCCGACGGCTGCTGCGCACCCTGGTGGAGGAGGGGTTGGCCTGGCCGCTGCCGCCCAACCGCACCCTCCAGCCGGGACGCCCGCGGCAGCTCTACCGGCTGATCGTGGAGAAGTTGGACAAGGACGCGGCCGGCAAGTAACCGGTCGACCACGTGGAAGGGCGGTCCCCATCGGGGGCCGCCCTTCGCGCGTCCTCGGGCCGTCGGGAAAAATCGCCTCCATGACGCGACGACGGCTCACCACGCTCGCGATTCTGGAGACCGCCAACGTCTTCTGGTTCGCGCTGGTCTTCTTCGGCCTGCTGGGAACACCGACCACCGGTGCCAACCTGGCGGGTTTCGCCGTGTGCTCGGTGTTGTTGATCCAGGGTTCGGCCTACTGGTACCTGAAGCTGCGGCAGCTGGACCGGGGCGAGCGGCTCCCCGCCGGGATGGCCGTGTTCAGGGTTCTGCGTGTGGTGAACCCGATCCTGCTGCTCGTCTCGGGCGCCTACATCGGATGGACGCTCCTGGGCGGGGTCTCCTGGTGGACCGAGGTGTTCCTCGGGATCGTCCTGTGGGTGCTCGCCGTCCTGGAGCAGGTGAACTACTTCCACATCCAGTTGTCCTACGACAACCGTGCCGACCTGAGCAGGCTCATGCGGACGCGACGACTGCGCCGCTCGCACCTGGCCCGTGATCTGGGTCGTGCGCGACGGGCGCCGGAACCGGTCGGTCCTCGGCGCCCGTGACGAGATCCTTCGAGGGGTCAGCGACGGTCGGAGAAGACGGTCGCGACCGCGAGGAAGGCGTCGTTCTCCTCGGGTGAGGCGATGGTGACGCGGGCGCCCTCCCCCTGGAAGGGGCGAATCGCGACACCCACCTCGGCGCAGGCCGCGGCGAAGTCCAGGGTCCGCTCTCCCAGACGCAGCCACACGAAGTTGCCCTCGGTGGGGGGAACCGTCCAGCCGGCGTCCAGAAGGGCGCCACGGACGCGCTCGCGCTCCGCGACGGTGGCCTCCACGCGCTCCAGGAGTTCCTCCTCGGCGTTCAGGGAGGCGATCCCGGCCGCCTGGGCCAGGTGGTTGATCGCGAAGGGCACGAGGGTCTTGCGGACCGCGCCGGTCACCTGCGGGTGCCCGACGAGGAAGCCCAGACGCACGGCGGCCAACCCGTAGGCCTTGGAGAAGGTGCGCAGGACGGCGACGTTGGGCCGGTCCCGGTACAGGGAGATCCCGTCGGGGACCTCCGGGTCGCGCACGTACTCGCGGTAGGCCTCGTCCAGGATCACCAGGACGTGGTCGGGGACCCGGTCGAGGAAGTCGACGAGCTCCGCCTCGCGCACGGTGGTCCCGGTCGGGTTGTTCGGGTTGCAGATCAGCACCATGCGCGTGTTGGCGTTGATCGCCTCCAGCATGGCCTCCAGGTCGTGCCCCTCCTCCTTGAGCGGCACCTTGACCGAGGAGACCCCGGCCAGTTCGACCAGCAGGGGGTAGGCCTCGAAGGAGCGCCAGGCGTAGACGACCTCGGTTCCCGGCTCGCCGACGGCCTCCAAGAGCTGCTGGAGCATGCCGACGGAGCCGGCGCCGAGGGCGACGTGATCCTCGGGCACGCCCAGACGTTCGGCGAGGCGGGTGACGAGGTCCTCGGCGGCCGGGTCCGGGTAACGGTTCAGGTCGGCCGCCGCCTCGGCGATGGCCTCACGGACGGACGGGAGCGGACCGTAGGGGCTCTCGTTGGAGGACAGCTTGATGGAACGACCGTCGGGCCCGACGATCTTGATCCCCGCCCGGTAGGGAGGGATGGACTCCAGTACCGCCCGCAGATATGGCGATTTCGACTCCGACACCATTGTCCTTCCTCAATACTTTGTGCTAGCCCCGCGACACTCTCAGCTATGACAGGTCCGGGTCGGTCACCGCTCCAAGTGGAAATATCGCACGAACCAGGAGATATCACCATGCCTATGTCCCGCACCGCCCCCACCACGCGAGCCGTGGCCGCGGCCGTCCCCCTGGCGGTCCTCTTGGCCGCCTGCGGCGGTCCGGAACAGGAACAGAACGACGGCCCCGACACGGAGGCCGCCTCGGCACTGCACGAGGCCCAGCCGTTGAACGTCAGGGACGCGACCCCGATGCCCGAGGGCAGCGAGAGCGGCACCTACTCCGACCTTGTCACAGTCCAGTACTCCGAGGAGGTCCGGGCCGCGACGGTGCTGGACAAGCCCGAATGCCTTGACGCCGCCAACCGGTGGGGGGAGTTGGACGCGGTGCGCGAGGCGCCCGCCTCCGTGGCCGCCTACGAGTGGGAACCCGGCACGATCTCGCACATCCTCGTCCAGCTGGACGAGGGGGCCGCGACCGAGGCGCTCGCCACCGAGCCCCCGGAGAGCTGCTCGGAGTACACCGCCACCTACGAGGACGGCACCAGCTCCGATTACGGGGTCGCCGACCTGGACCTGCCCGAGGTGGGCGACGGCTCCCGGGCCTTCACCGTCCAGGTGACCGACGACAGCGGGGAGAACCACATGTACACCGTCATGTACCGCAACGGTGGTCTGCTCGGCACGGTCTCGATCATGGGACAGGGCGACCCCGCCGAGTACGAGCGGATGCTCATGGACTTCAGCGAGGCCGCCATCGACCGACAGGAGCAGATGCTGGGGTGAGGCGCCGCCGAGGGCGGGGCCCCGCCCCCGCTCAGGCCCCGGCGCCCTGGATCTCTTTCGAGGGGCCGCCCGGCATGCCGCGACCGGCCTCGCCCGGAGGCTCCTCCGCCAGGGTTCCGGGCTTGGGGCCGCCACGCCCCTCGGCCTCGTCCCTCTTGGCCGCCTGACGCGGCTTGGGCAGCCTGCGCGGCGGCCCCTGGAGGTCGAGGGTCGTGACCGCTCCGAAGGTGGCGATCACCGCGCCGCTCTCACGGTCCACCAGGGCCGCGCGCACGCCGGTCCGGCGCGGTCCGCCGATACGGACCGCGTAGACGACGTCCACCCGACGACCGTGTCGCATCCCGTCGTAGCGCAGGAATCGCCAACAGCCGTGACGCCAGGTGTCCTCCGGCTCGTCGGCCAGCATCACCTTGGCGTTGGTCCGCCAGACGTCGCTACGGCGCAGACGCCTCAGGGAGCGACGTGGAGACCCCTCCCGCAGTGCGCACGGCTCGCCGGTGGTCGCGCGCGAGAACACCTCGCGCAGCTCGGGGCTGAGCAGCCCCAGCAAGAGCAGTTCCACCCCGAGGACGATCCCGTGGGTCACGGTGGGTTCCGAGGCCGACGTCCATCCGTTGGGGCCGAGACCGATCGTGGTCGCCGCGGCCACCGCGAGCAGGGACGCCCGGGAGAGCGTCCGCCACCCGATCGGTTCGCGGCTCAGCCCGCCGAAGCAGCCGCAACCGGCCTCCGGGTCGCGCCGCCGGACCACGAGCAGAACTCCGACGGACACGGCGAAGAGCAGCACGGTGAGGCAGCGGACCACGTCGGCCGCCGGCCCGGTCAGGGTCAACAGACCGACCGCGAGTCCCACCTCCGCCAGACAGGTGGCGAGGGTGACGGGGCGGCGCAGTCGCTGTGGAACCAGGAGCGCGGCCCCCGTGCCCGCGGAACGCGGAGAGGCCTTGGCCGCCGCGCCGAGCAGGAGCAGCGCCGCCAACAGGGGCGCCTGCACCTCTCTGATCGCTTCGAGGATCTCCGGGAACATCGATCATCCCTCCTGGTTCGCGACGGTCATGGTCGCGTTGAAGCAGCCGACCTCCAACAGGCCGCCCAGGGCGACGAAGGAGGTCATGGTGAGAGAGGCGATCCGCCCCGCCGCCCGGGTCCCGCAGGCCGGGCACAGGTCGCAGAACCAGCTGTCGGAGGCGGCGCAGTCGATGACGGGCACGACCGCCGTGTCCCGGGTGCAGTCGTTGCGCAGGCTGAGCGTGGCCCCCGTCGACAGCAGCGGCAACGGCAGACACGAGGTCCTCCGGTCGCATCGGCCCTCATGCCCCGACCGGTCCAGTGCGGGGTAGGCGGCGCCCGGCGCCTGGGCCCGGGGGTCCAGGTGGGACGAGCGGCCCCGGGCCGGGTCGTACCAGCTCACGATCCCCTCGACCGTCGTGGAGTACTCGCGGACCGGCGGTCTACGTGGAGAGGCGTCCAGCGGGTGGGGCGGCTGGGTGGTGGCCGGGCGGGCCGCCCACACGGCGCCGTCCTCCCAGATACCGACCGCGTCGAACAGGTACCCCGGCTCCAGCCTGGGGTGACGGACCGTGATCCGCCCCGAGGTCCGGTAGGGCAGGACCACGGTGGTCCGAGGGCGGCCATGGCCGGGATCGAGGGTGAGCGTGTCCCCCTCCCGTTCCACGATCACCCCGGTGGCGCGGGCCACCCGCGCCCAGACCCGTTCGGCGATCAGGCGGCCGTCCTGCGAGCACCGGACCACAACGTCGTCGCCGGGGCGCAGTTCGGTGGCGAGGATCTCTCCGCCCCGCCAGAAGGTGGTGCTGTTCTCGTAGAGGAAGCGTTCCTCCCCTCGCGGGGTGGCCAGGCAGAACATGTACCGGGTCGCGTCCACGACCACGCCGCGTACGACGCGTTGGTGGATCGGGGTGGGTTCGGGTGCGGCCGCGGCTCCGAGCACCGTCGACGTGAACCGACGGCGTTCCCGACCACTGTCCGTCATCACTGACATGTCCTTCGCGCCCCCTGTCGCCCGACTCGTCCATCAGTGCCCATTGTGACCCTCGATTTCACGAACACTCGCTCACACGCCGTGACGGCACGGTTCGTGCCGGTGACATTTCCCGGGTATTGCATGATCGCGCCCTTTTCCCCACATCGCCACCACTCTCGGTGACGACATGAGCATCGCGCACCGACCGAAGAGACTTCGCGAAGGATGTCGCTTAGGAGAGTGTCCAACGCGTTCGCGCGGTTTGTCGGCACGTGGTCGCCAGGTGCCCGGACGTTTGCGTTCGCTGTGTGACAGTGAGAATCAAGGGCGGCGACCGAGGCCGCAGGGAACACGACGATGTCGCGTGACGGGAGTCGGCGCGACCTGTGAAGGTCGGTGGTCGGCGTGACGGGAACCACCCGTACCCCCAACTCCGAGGAGTTCGGCCGCTACGTGGCCGAGCGCGGCCCCGCGCTGCTGCGCATGGCCCGATCCCTCACCAACAGCCACGCCGACGCCGAGGACCTCCTCCAGGCGGCGCTGGTCAAGACCTTCCTCGCCTGGGGCCGCATCGCCAACCCCCGGGCACGCGACGGCTACGTCCGTCGGGCCATGGTCAACACCCAGATCTCCGAATGGCGCCGTGCCCGACTCGACGTCTACCCCACCGACGAGATCCCCGAGCAGCGCGTGGACGACCCCACCTGGCGCAGCGATCTGGCCGACGTCGTGACGCGGGCCATCGACCGCCTGCCCGACCGTCAGCGCACGACGGTGATCCTGCGCTACTACGAGGACCTCACCGAGGCGCAGATCGCCGAACGCCTCGGCGTGACCATCGGGACCGTGAAGAGCACCCTGTCCCGCTCCGTCGAGAAACTGCGCCGCGACGCCGACCTCATCATCGAACGCACCACCGGCTGACCGACCCGGCCACCAGGCCCCCTCCCCGTTTCGAGGACACCGACGCGCCGCGGACACCGGACCACCGGCCATCGGCGCCCCACCGCGCACTTCGCGCGGGACCGATTCGCACGGGGAATCGGATCGCGACTATCCCACCGGATTCCCCACCGACATCTCCCACGACCCTCCCAGGGCAGGGCGACCGCATCGAACTGGAGTGCGATCCGGACCGCCCGCAACCCTCCGGCGCCCTTTCGAACGACACCCCTCCCGGTCATCATCGGCCCTTCCGATCCGCCGAGCTCCAGGAGGAACCCCCGTGCGCACCCGCCACGCCGTCAAGGAACCCGCCCCGGGCGACGGCCTCGACCTGCCCGAACTCGCCCCGCCCCAGTGGAACCGGCACGGCTCCACGATGCTCGACTCCTCCTGGATCCGGATCGCCCGTCACATGCCCTCGCTCCTCGGCCGGGCCACCACCCTGGCCTGGCGGAGCGGCCCCGGCGACGTCGTCGCGACCGTCCTGTTCAACCTCGGATCCGGCGCCGCCACCGCCTGGGCGCTGGTCGCCACCACGGCGGTGCTCACCGAACTCTTCGCCGAGGTCCCCACCCCGGAGCGGATGGCCTCGGCCCTGCCCTCCCTGCTCCTGTTGCTCGCGGCCCTGGTCGCGCGGGGAGGCTGCGGCGCCCTGGCCGGACGCGCCCAGGCCCGACTGGAGCCCAAGGTCGTGCTGACCGCCGAACGGCGCCTGCTGCGCGACGCCACCGCCGTGGAGCTGCGCTCCTTCGACGACAGCGACTTCCACGATCACCTGTTCCGCTCCCGTACCCGCGGCTGCGACGAGGCCGGCGCCCTGGTCCGCCAGAGCGCCGACGTGCTCACCGGACTGGTCGGCATCGTCGCCGCGGCCGGGGTGCTGAGCGCCCTGCACCCCGTCCTCGTCCCGCTGCTCCTCCTGGCGATGGTCCCCCAGTGGTGGGGCGCCTCCGCCTCCGCTCGCATGAGGTACCGGATGCTCCTGGCGTTCACGGAGGGCCACCGCCGCAAGTACATGCTCGAACAGCTCATGACCTCCCGGGACAGCGCCGCCGAGGTCCGGTCCTTCACCATGGAGAGCCGTCTGCTCACCGAGTTCGACCGGGTGGCCCGCCGGGAGCTGGACGTCCACCTGGGCCTGGCCACCCGCCAGTCCATGGTCCGCCTGGCCGGCGACGCCGCCGGAGGTCTGGTGACGGCCGGCGTGTTCGCGGTCCTCGCCCTCCTCCTGACCCAGGGGGTCGTGCCGATCGCGGTCGCCGGGACCGCCGTCGTGGCCGTCCGCGTCGCCCAAGGGGCGCTGGCCAACGCCCTGCACGCCGTGACCCGGGTGTACGAGTCGGGCCTGTACTTCTCCGATCTCGTGGCCTTCCACCGGCAGGCCCGATCCCTTCTCCCCCGCCCCGGCCTGAAGCCCGCCCCGACCGGGTTCGAACGGATCGAACTGCGCGACGTGACCTTCGGCTACCCCTCCGGAGAGGGGACGGCCCTGAAGGACGTGACGCTCACCCTCCATCGAGGCCGGACGATCGCGCTGGTCGGCGAGAACGGCTCGGGCAAGAGCACCCTCGCCAAACTGCTGTCCGGTCTGTACACACCGCAGAAGGGCGTCGTGCTCTGGGACGACACCGACCTCTCCGAGGTGGACGGGGTGAGCCTGCGCGAACGGATCTCGGTGATCGCCCAGGACCACACGCACTGGCCGCTGACCGCGCGCGGCAACACCGTCATGAGCAGCCCGAACGACGCCGAACGTCTGACCCGCGCGGCCACGGCCGCCCAGGCCGATCGTGTCGTGGCCCGCTTCGAACACGGCTGGGAGACCCTGCTGGACAAACGCTTCCTCCACGGCGTCGAACCCTCCGGCGGCCAGTGGCAGAGGCTGGCGGCGGCCCGCTCCTTCTACCGGGGCGACGACGGCGACGCGGTTCCGCTGCTGATCGCCGACGAACCCACCGCCGCCATGGACGCCCGCGCCGAGCACGGCTTCTTCGCCTCGGTGCACGACCACGCCCGACGTACCGGCGCCGCCGTCGTGTTGATCACACACCGCCTGGCCTCCGTGCGCATGGCCGACCACATCGTCGTCCTCGAGCGCGGACGTGTGATCGCCCAGGGCACGCACGACGAACTCATGGCCGGCGACGGCCTGTACCGGGAACTGTGGGAACTTCAGGCGAGCGCCTACCGGGCTCCGTCGGTCCCCCACCCACGCGAGCCCTGACCTGCGCCGGGAGGGGGCGAGTCCGGTCCGTCCCCTCCCGGCCCACGCCGCCGCGCGAGATTCGTTTTGCGCAGGGACCCCCCGCTCTGTAGGCTGGTCGCAGCCAGGAGGATTCGCCTAGAGGCCTAGGGCGCCGCACTGCTAATGCGGTTGGGGGGCAACCCCCTCATGGGTTCAAATCCCATATCCTCCGCCGGTCAGAAGGGGTTCCTGCCCACGTGGTAGGGACCCCTTCGTCGTGTCCGGCCCGGCTGCGCGCGAATGAGCGTTCCCGCTCACTCCTCCTCGATGCCCTCCTTGGGCGTGCGGAGTCGCGCGGCGAGCCGGTAGTCGACGCGCACGTCCTCGTAGACCACCCCGGTCTCGACGGGACGGGGCAGACCCGAGCGGTCGCCGCTCACGGTGCCCTCGGCCCCCGGTTCTCCCCCGTAGCGGGACTCGACCTTCGATGTCTCATGGAACGTCAGTTCGTCCGCGGAGAGCGACGCGCCGATCTCCACGTCGTACTCGGACGGTCTCCGGGTGTTCACTTTCCGCCCCCGCTCTTGCCGCCGGAGCGTCCGGTCTTCCGTTTCGCCGTGCTCCCGGCGTTCTTGCCGGCCTCCTCTGCCACACCGCGGGCCGCCTTCGAGGCGTTCTTCGCGGTGTCCCCGGCGCCCTCGCCGACGTCCTTCACCGCGTTCTCGGCACCCTCTCCGACGTCCTCCACGGCGCTCCCTGCGCCTTCGCCGACGTCCTTCACGGCGGTGCCCGCGCCTTCGCCGACGTCCTTCACCGCGCCTCCGGCGCCCTCGCCCACTTCCTTCACCGCGCTTCCGGCGCCCTCACCGACGTCCTCCACGGCGTTCCCGGCACCCTCACCCAAGGCCCCGACGGCGCGGCCCGTGCCGCCCGCCACCTCTTGGATCCCGGCCCCCACACCCCGGGTCACCTGCTCCAGGATCTGCGGGTTCGCGTCGATGGTCTGGAGGACACGGGCGATGATCTCCCGAACGTTGTCGAGCCTGACCTTCAGCAGCGCCTGGGCCTCGACCCCCTTGATGCCGAGGTGGACGCGGCCCAGGCCCACGTCCGCCCCCACCTTCAGGTTGAGCAGGTCCAGCACTTCGGCCTGGAGTGAGACGGAGGCCGCCAGGTTCTCGACCTCCAGCTCGATCTCGTCGACCTTCAGGGTGGGGACGTCGAGGAGGACGTCGGTCTCCCCACCGTCTCCCGAGGCGCCGACGGGCTCGGGGGCGTTCTCCGGCCTCTCCGGGCGTGTGTTCTCCGGGTTCTCCGTGTTCTGGTCCGGCCCGCGTTCCTTCGCGGAACCCCCGGTTCCCTCGCTCTTGGTCCGGCTTCCGGTCTTACCGGTCTTCGGAGTGTTCTGGTCCACCTTCCCCGCACCCTTCCGCGTGGTCCGACACACCCCGCGGTATCCACGCCCTCCCGGGAATGTGTCGCGTCCGACCGGCCGCGACCCGGACCCCCGTACCGGATGTCCGGTTCGTTGCCGTTCACGAATATCGAGGGCGTGTCCGCCCCATGTACCCGAGCTCGGCTCCGGGAAACGATCCTTCCTGGTGAGAGCCGGTTTCCAGGGGTCCGTGATTCACCGGGCGTCCGTGGGCAGGGTGTTCATCGAAGGCACTCGCAGTCCACGCACGAGGGGGAACGATGCGCTGCGACGAGTTCCTGGCCGAGGTCCGTGACGTCGGGGAGTACGAGGACCAACGCGAGGCCGAACAGGTGACCCGCGCCGTGTTCTCGGTCCTGGCGGAACGGCTGCCGGGCTCCACGCTCGACCATCTGGCCGCTCAGATCCCGGAGCCGCTGGACGAGGCTCTCGACCCCGGTGACCGGCTGGAGGCCGAGCCGTTCGGGGTGGAGGAGTTCTACGTCCGCGTTGCGGAGGAGACCGGGGCCCGGCCTCTGACCGCGCGCCAGGATTCCGGCGCGGTGCTGAGCACCGTGGCCAAGTCGGTGTCGGGGGGTGAGCTGAACCAGGTCCTGAGCCACCTGCCCTCGGGATACGCGGTGATGTTCGGCAAGCCCGATCTGGCCTGAACGGGGAGGTGGTCGGCGCCGAGGCGGTACCCCGGCCGCGAAGGGGCCCTGCCCACGTGGCGTGGGCCCCTCCGTCGTTCTCCGTCACAACCGGACGGGCGACTCGGACGCGAAGGCCTCGTGCAGGAGCTTCGCGAAGGTCGGGTCCTCCGACAGGTTCCGGTCGCCGACGCGCGACACCGGGATCGCCGGACTCCAGGAGTTCATGACCACGGCGGCGAGCTCGGCGGAGAGATCCTCCTTGCGCACCTCCCGACGCAGGCGGGGGACGCCCATGGCCTCAAGTCTCCGGTCGAGGATCCTCATGGTGATCCCGGTGAGCATGTCCGCCTCGGGCCAGATGACGGACTCCCCGTCCCAGAACGCCAGGTTCCAGATGGTCGCCTCGCTCAGCCGCCCTTGGCGGTCCTCGAAGGCGGCGTCGTCGAACCCTCGATCGTTCGCCAGCCTCAGGTAGTGGGTCTTGGCGATCTCACCGACGTGCTTGATCTCGGGGAGTTCCCGTTCATGCCGGGCGACGTCCAGGGCGAGCGGGCCCTCGGGCGGTGTCGCCGGGTCCGTGACCTTCACCAGCATGTCCAGCCCCGCGTCGGGGTCGGCCGCCTGGAACTCCCCGGAGCGCGACGTGACGTAGGCGGTCACCGTGGCATCCGGTGTCGCGTTCTCCACCGCCGAGCGCAGGTATCCGAGCACCGTGTCGTCGGACAGGTGACGGCCGAAGAGCCGGTCGCTGGCCGTACGCAGGCGGTCGAGGTGGAGGTCGAGCCCCCGCACCGCGCCGTCGCGCACCTGCATGGCGGTGAAGTGGACATAGCCTGCGAAGGCCATCGGGGCGAGGTCCTGGGCGGTGGCCTCACGGTCGTTGATTCGCGTGATCGAGTTCGTCATACGGGGACTGTAGGAGTTGACACCAGTGACAAGTGCAAGTCGGGACGAGATGGACCTTCTCCGAGTCGGTGATCTCTCCGAACTGACCGGGGTGAACACCCGCCTGCTCCGCTACTACGAGAACCAGGGGCTCATCCGCGCCGAGCGGTCCACCGGGGGCCATCGGCTCTTCGACCCGGCGGTGGTCGAGCAGGTCCGCAGTGTCCGTCTGCTCTTGGCCGCCGGGCTGCCGACCCGCGTCATCGGCGAGCTCCTGGAGTGCATCAACGACCCGGACCGGTTCGAACCGTGCGCCGTACCCACGCTGATGGAGCACCTGGTGGACTACGACGAGCGGATCGCGAGCCTGGTCGGCACGCGGGACACCCTCCAACGACTGATCGACGCCTCGACCGGCGCCCGGGCGTGACGTCCACCCGCTCGGGGCGGGTGGACGTCGGGGAGGGTCAGGGCACGTCGGCGGGGGTGAGCAGGGTCAGGTCCTCGCGCGTGGGATCGGTCAGGGCGATGGTCCGGCCCGCCTGTCGGGTGATCATGCGTTCCAGGACCTGGCGCGCGTACCGGGCGTTACCGAAGGACTCGGTGCGCGGGACCCCGGCGAAGTGCTCGCCCAGCGCGGCGGCGGTCTCGTCCGGGACGGTGAACCCGCCGGCCGTGGCCATACCGCCCACGATGGAGACCAGTTCCTCGTCGGAGTAGTCCTCGAACCGGACGTGGTGGGAGAAGCGCGAGGCGAGTCCCGGGTTGGAGTCGAGGAAGCGTTGCATCTCCGCGTTGTACCCGGCGACGATCACGACCACCTCGTCGCGGTGGTCCTCCATCAACTTGACCAGGGTGTCCACGGCCTCCTGGCCGAAGTCGCCGTTGGCCCCGACCGGGGTGAGGGTGTACGCCTCGTCGATGAACAGCACGCCGCCGCGCGCCTTCTCGAAGGTCTCCAGGGTGAGCTGGGCGGTGTGTCCGATGTAGCGTCCGACCAGGTCGGCGCGGGCCGCCTCGACCACGTGCCCCTGCGGGAGCACGCCCAGGGCGTGCAGCAGTCGACCGTAGAGTCGGGCGACGGTGGTCTTACCGGTACCCGGAGGGCCCGCGAAGACCAGGTGGTGGCTGAGGGTCGGGGCGGGCATCCCGATCGCCCTCCGACGCTCGGCGGCGACCAACACGTTGACCAGGTCGTTGACGGTGGACTTGACGTCGGACAGGCCGGTCAGCGCGTCGAGTTCGGCGCGCAGGCTCGCGACGTCGTCCCCGCCGGGCCCGGAGGCCTGCGCGGCGACGGCCCCCAGGTCGTCGGGGGTGAGGATGGTGAGTTCGGCGGGGTCGGCGGGCGGGTCCTCTCCGAGCCGGTGCGCCTGGCGGTCCACCATCTCCTCGAAGACCTTGCGGGCCTCACGGCCGTTACCGAACGCCGGGCCCTTGGGCAGGGCCTCGAAGTGCTGGAGCAGCAGCGGGCGCAGGTCCGGGGAGAGCGTGTACCGGTGGACGGAGCCCAGACGCTCGACGATGCTCACCAGTTCCTCGGCCTGGTAGTTGGGGAAGGTGATGGTCCGCGCGAAACGCGAGGCCAGGCCGGGGTTCGAGGAGAGGAACCCCTCCATCTCGGCCGCGTATCCGGCGACGATCACGACCACCTCGTCGCGGTGGTCCTCCATCAGCTTGACCAGGGTGTCGATGGCCTCCTGGCCGAAGCCCCCGTTGTCCTCGGAGGAGAGCGTGTAGGCCTCGTCGACGAACAGCACGCCGCCGCGGGCCTTCTCGAACACCTCGGTGGTCTTGATGGCGGTGGCGCCGACGTACTGACCGACCAGGTCCGCGCGGGCGGCCTCGACGACGTGCCCGTAGCGCAGGACGTCCAGGTCGGCCAGGACCCGACCGTAGAGGCGGGCCACGGTCGTCTTACCGGTGCCCGGGGGGCCCGCGAAGACCAGGTGGCGGGCGACCGGCGGTGAGGGGAGCCCCATCTCGGCGCGGTGGCGGGCCATCTTGTTCCGGTTGATGAGGGTGGTGACCTCGTCCTTGACGCTGTCCAGACCGATGAGGGCTTGGAGCTCGGCCAGCGGCCCCTTCTCCTCGTCGTCCTCGGGGTCGTCGGTGGTTGCCCCGCCCGATACGGCGTCGGCGGGAACGGCGTCCGGTCCGTACAGATCCTCGGCCTGGTTGCCCTCGCTGGTCAGCGCGTTCACCTGGATGTCGGCGTCGGCGACGGTCTGGCGCAGCCCCGCTCGGGCGTTGGCGCGCACCGTGCACCCGTCGAGGACGACGTTCTCGCCGCTGCCGACGAGCACTCCGTCTCCGCCGTTGCCCACCAGTTCGCAGGAGCGCAGCACGGCTCGGCCGCCGGCCGCCACCAGGACGCCGTTGCGGGTGTTCTCGTGCGAACGCACGCGCAGTGCGGTGATCTCTCCTTCGGCGTGGACGGCCACACCGTCTCCGCCGCATTCGGAGGCCTCGCTGTCGCGCAGGTCGAGCACGGCGCCTCCGGTGGCGGCGAGGCCGTTCTCCCTGGCGTCGATGACGCGTACCCCGCTCAGGGAGGCCCGGGCCCCGGCCGCCGCGTACACGCCGGTCCGGCGGGGGCGGGAGACCTCGAAGTCCTCGACTCGACCGCCGCCTCCCTCCCAGCGGACACCGTGGCCGCGTGCCCCGGTGACCGTGCCGTTGCGGAGGAAGGGGGCCGCGCCGGAGAGGATCTCGACACCGGTGCCGGCGGTGCGTTCCACGATGACGCGGTCGAACTCGGCGGTGGAGTCCTCGGCGACGTGGATTCCGGCGGCCTTCGTACCGTGCACGGTCAGACCGCTGAAGAGGGTGGAGGAGCGGCCGGTCACGGCGACCCCTTCGGCTCCGGCGTCCCTGATCTCGCACTCCCGGAGGTGGCCGCGGGCCTTGTCCTCGGCCGCGATACCCGTGCCGCCGCTGCCGGTGACGCGGACCCGCTCCACACGCGGGTCGGTTCCGGCGCGCAGGACCAGGCCGCGGCCGGCGGGCCTCTCGATGACGAGGTCCTCGACGGTCACGGAGGAGCGGGTGGAGATCACGACGCCGTCGTCGGCGACCGAGTGAACGCGCAGGCCGCTCAGGCCGGTGGCCGCGTGCTCGTCGATCACGACGGCGGCCTTGGTGGTCCCCGAGACCGTGCAGTCGCTGATGTGTCCGGCGCCTCCGCCGGCCGCGTAGATCCCGTTGGCTCCGGCGTCGCGGATGGTGCACCGACGGACCTCGGGGGCGCCCTTGTCGTTGATGACGACGCCGCTGGTACCGACGTCCTCGATCACGCAGTCCTCGATCACGCTGATCTGTTCGGAGGTGACGACGATGCCGGCGCCCTCACCGCAGCGCACCGTGCAGCCCCGCAGCGCCAGGGCCCCGCTGTCCCGGGCGAGCACCGCCGCCCAGGCGGATCCCTCGACCTCGCAGTCGGCCAGTTCGACCTGTCCGGCGGCGACGTCGACCACCGGGGCCTCCTTGTCGCGGCCGCGCAGGACGAGACCGGTGAGCTTGACCGCCTCGGCCACCGAGGTGACGGCGGTACCGGAGGAGCACAGGATCTCGACGGTCCCGGGGCCGTCGGCCGCCATCAGCGTCACCACGCGTGAGAGCACGAGCTGTTCGTCATAGCGGCCCGGGGCCAGGGACAGGACGGCACCGTCACCGGCGCCGGCGAGGGCTTCGCCGATGGTGCGGAACTCGGCTCCGCCGGAGGGGTCGACCGCGCGCACGTGACGGTTCATCGTCTGTCGTCTTCCTTTCTGTGCCCGCGGGCCGGGGCGGCCCGCGGGCTTTTCCTACTGTGCCGGTCAGGGGTCACCGGCGGCTACTCGTCGGTCAGCGGCACTCGGTCTCGACCACCGAGATGGGCAGCTGCGGGGCCTCGCCTCCCTCGGGGATGGCGCCCCGGTTGCGTGCGCGCAGCGTGAACGAGTTCCCTTCGGGCTGGAACTCGGTCAGCGCCCAGTACCGGCCGCCATCGGGCTTGGTGACCTCGAAGCCGCCACGGAAGCCGCCGTCGGTGTTGTCACCGTCGAACAGCTCGTAGTGCATCGGGACGCCGTTGGCCCAGAGCGGTTCGGAACCGTTCTGCACGAGGATCTTGACCGTGCAGGTGGAACCGGGTCGGTTGGGCCAGAACGTCCACTCCGCGGAGGTCCCGCCACCGTCGGGGTCGCCGCTCACGGACATGACATCGTAACCGTCGACACATCCGCGCTCGGTGTAGCCCGAGGGGCCCGAGCGCCAGACGCCATCGCCGTGCACGCGGTAGCGTGCGCCTTCGTTGCTGCAACCGGGGCCGGAGACGGCGAAGAAGGACTCGGGCTCGGGCTCGGGTTCCGGCTCGGGTTCCGGCTCGGGCTCGGGTTCCGGCTCGGGCTCCTGCGGGGGCTCGGGCTCCCGCCGCTGCTGCTCGTCGGCCTTCTCGTTCTCCTGCTCCCGGGCCTCGGTGCCCTCGGCGCCCGGCTCGGTCTTCGATCCGGCCTGCGCGGTGAGCGGCTCGGCGACCACACCGTCGGGCGCCTCGCCCTCGGCGTCGCCCTCGTCCTCCTTCTCGGCGTCCTCGTCGGAGTCGGTCTTCTCGGAGCCGGGCTTCTCGGACTTCTCGGAGTCCTCGCCCCCACCGTTCCGCTCGTTCAGCAGGATGTCGAGCAGCGAGCCCTTCTCGACGGTCACGCCCTGGGGTTCGCCGGTGACACCGCCGCCCTCGCCGTCGAGACCGTCGGTCCCGGTGCCGTCCTCGTCATCGTCGTCGGCGCCTCCGCCCGGAGGAACACCCTGCGGGCCTCCGGACGAGGGGTCCACGGGACGTTCGGGAAGGCCGCCGCCGCTCGAGCCCTCGGCGCCACCGCCCCCACCGGAGGAGGGGTCGGACTCGGTCTCGTCGCCCGCTCCGGGGAGGACCGGGCTGTTCGGCTGTACCTCGGGGACGTACCCCTGCACGCCCGTGCCCGAGGACGAGGCGGAGGCCGAGTCCGAGGCCAGGCCCGAGGCGGAGGAGGAACCGGACGCCTCCGGGAAGGCCCCCGAGGCGAGATCGCCCTGGAGCAGCATCTCGTTCTGGTGTTCCTTGGCGGCGGACAGCCCGAACGGGGCGGCCACCAGCATCAGGCCGGCGATGGCCGCGACCGCGAGGACCGGGCGGCCCGGACGATAGCGGTCCTCCTCGGCCTTCTCGGCACCGTCGGCGGCCTTGGCCGCGTTACCTCGCAGTGTCAGGGCCGAGAGCAGCGCACGACGGCCACGCTCGTTTCCGTCCACCGCGGTCTCACTCGCGACGGAGGCGGTCGGGGCGGGGGTGGGAGTGGGTGCGGTATAGGGGGCGGTCTGGCCTTGGCCTTGCTCGGCCGGGGCCCCGATGGCGTCCCTGGCCTTGGCCGAGGGCGCCTCCCCCGTCGAGCTCAGCACGGGCCCCGTGCGGTGGGGACCGCGCGGTGCCTCGTTGTTGTCGGTCATTCTTCGTTTCTTCCTTTCGGAAACCGGAGGTGCTCCGGCGTTTCGGGGGCGGCCGCGAAAAGCGACTCGTGTGGAGAGGGTCTGTGGGCCCGTCAACTCGATGAGGACGGGGAGAGGGCCTGCATGAAGTGCTGGAGCATCGCCGGGTCGACGCCGCCGGAGGTGTCCGTGGGCGAGAGGGTCGGGGTGGACGGAGGGACCGTAGGGGCGTAGGCCGGGTGGGTCTTGCGCAGGGCCTCGAAGTAGGTGTCGAGGGTCTCACGGTGTTCGCGCAGTTTGGAGAGCAGGTCGGCGCGGCGCTCGATCAGGCCGCTCAGAGCGTCCACCGTCTCCTTGGAGAGACCGTGGGGGGTCCCCTGGTCTTCTCGGAGCCCCTTCAGCCCCTCCCGCGCCGCCTCGTTCGCCTCCTTGTCCTGGTCCTTCGAACGATCCCAACCGGGACCCTCGGCGCCGAGGCCGAGGTAGTCGCGGACGGCCTCGACCCCGTTGGAGGTGCGATCCGACCAGGCGCTCGGTTTCAGCGAGGGGTCGAAGGACAACAGGTCCATGGCCTTGCGGGCGTTCCTCCGATCCTCCTCCGACCGGTCCAGCCCCAGTTCCTTGTCGACCGCGCCGTTGAGCTCCTTCTCGGATTTGGCCGCCGCGTCCTGGCGGTCGGCGACGCCGTCCCACGCCTTGATGGAGTCCGCGCTCACCCCGCCGGCGAGCTCCTTGACCTGGTCCAGGCTCAGCCAGACGTCGACGGTGGTCGTGGTCGTCTCGGCCTTCGGGGCGTCGGACCCGGTGTGCTGGGCGACGAGCAGGGCGTCGACGGGGAACCGCACCAGGTATCCGCGTCCCTTGACGGGGGCGTCGGCGACGGTGTGCACGGTGGAGGCCGACTGCTTGCCTCCACCCGCCGCCGTACTGGCGGAGCCGGCACCGGTCGTGCCGCCGCCGATGAGGGCCGACCCCTCCTGGAAGTCGGAGACCGGCTGGTCCACGGCCTTCATGCCCGAGAGGTCAGCCCCATGGGTGAGGGCGGTCGATCCGGAGTGGGACACGGAACGCTCGTCGCGGTGGACCTCCGTGGACTCCTTCCCGGTCGACAGTTCACCGGTGGCCCCGATGATGGTGGCGCCGTCCGGGTCGATCTGGGTGAACAGCTTCGTCTCCAGCCCGGGCACGACGAAGGGCCCGTACGGGTCCTTGCCGACCAGGGTCGCGCCGTCTCCCCCGGACGCGTGGCCGAACAGCCCTCTCAGCACGTGCCCGTCCACGGCGGCCCCGAGCATGGGGCCGCGGGACCCCGCCCCGTTCCGGCGGAGGTGTTCGACGGCCTCGGCCACGTTGTTCTGCCGAGAGGCATCGGGGTTCCAGCCCATCGCCTTCGCCTCGGCGATCAGCGCCGCGTCGGCGATGGGCCCCTGACCCACCGCTTCGACCATGGGCAGGATGATCTGGTCACGGCCCAGCCCGTTACGCCAGTCGGTGGCGAAGGAGGAGATGTCCTTCGCACCGTCCGTGGTGGGCGTGAACGGCGTGGGTCCCCGGGGGGTCTCGGTCTGCGGGGGCGGGGTCGACGCCGAGGGGCCGCCCTTGGGCGGGTCGGGGAGGAAGGTCCCCGTCTGGAACACCTCGGTGCGCGGGCCCACGTTGACCGACGAGCTGAAGGCCGCGCCCCGCGAACCGCTTCCGTACCAGTGGTCCAGGGACAGGGTGAAGTCGATCTTCATCGGCGTGGTGGCGGTGATCCCGGGGGCCTTGATCGTGCGCGAGGTCGTCTTCGTGTCGGTGTCGGAGGTCAGCTCCGTGGAGGTGGTCGCGCTCTCCCAACCGGTGCCGGCGCTCAACGTCTTGGTCTGGTAGCGGTCCTTGGGGAAGGTGGGGGCGCCCTTGTCGTCGGTTCCGGTCGCCGCGACGGGATTCCATCCCCCGTCCAAACCGGCGGTCACGCCCTTCTTCTTCTGCTTGCCTTTGGACTCGTTGTGCTCGGAGGACTCCGAGACGGAACGTTCCGAGGACAGCCCTGCCTCGACCGAGTGGAGGTCGGAGTCACCGTCCCGGCTCAGCCCTAGGCGCAGCCAGCCGCTACTGCTGAAGCGCTGCCCGCCGAGCGTGCCCTCGCGCACGTTGACCGGCAGGACCAGACCACCCGTCTGGAGCCGGAGGTTGTCCCCTCGTGTGTAGCCGGCCGAGAGGGCGGCGCGGATGTCGCTCTTGCTCTGTTCGGTGAGTTCGACCCCCTGGTCCTTCACCTGTTGGAGGATCCCGTCCACGGCCGCCTTGGTGTCGATGCCGTTGAGGGCGTATCCGGAGGTCTCGTTCCCGGGGACGAACGTGATGTCCTTCGGGATCTCCCGGGCCTTCCCCAACGCCCCGTCGAGCCCCTCCGGGGAGGGCAGAGCGTTCTTCTGGGCCAGGTCGAGGACGCGGTAGCGCGACTCGGTGGTGCCGGACTCGGTGTCGTCCCGGGTCTGTTCCCGGGTGCCGTCGTCCTGAGTGTTCTCGGACCGATCCCGGTTCTCATCGTTCCGCTCGTTCTCGGCCCGATCCCGGTTCTCCCCGTTCCGGTTCCGGTCACCGCCGTTCTCGAGCGGGGTCTTCGAGGTGGACCCGTTCCCCTCCGTCGTGGAGGTGATCGGCACCGAGACGAAGGCGTTCCACTGGGTGCGGATCTTGCTGTGCACCTGGAACTCGTCGGAGGTGGTCACCTTCACGGTGCTACCGCCGAAGGAGAGCTTGTCCTCCCCTCCGAACGAGTTGGTGTCGCCCTTCGTCGTCGTCTGTTTCGAGGCGTAGGGCGTCGCGCCCGCCGAGCCGCGCAGGCGGTTGTTCCTGCTGTCGCCCTGGTTGAGGACCGCCTCGCCCTTCAGGCCGGCCGTGACGTTGTGCCCGGAGCTATCGCTGCTACCGGTGATCCGGTCGGACTCGGACTTGTAGGTGAGGTCGATGCCGCCGTCGAGCACGGCGTCGGAGGTGTGCATCGACTTGCGTTCGGCGCTGATGTCGACGTTGACGTTGGAACGGCGGATCGTACCGTCCTCGAACTGCGCCTTCAGGGGGAGCCCGCCGTCGTGGACGTCCATCGTGTGGGCGGCGAGTGCCTTGGGCGAACTGAGGACGTTCCAGTGGCCCATGACCGCCTCACCGGAACGCGAGGCGGCGGTGTAGCCGGGGGCGGAGCTCACGGCGTTGTGGATACGGTCCTTGAGCCCGGGCGACGTGGAGTGCTTGGGCGCGTGCGGCAGACCGTCGAGGTCGAGGTCGGCCCGAGAGCGGTGCGGCCGGTTCTGGTCCTGGTCCTGACGTTCCTCGTTCCGCTCCGGCGGCGGACGCAGACGGGTGTCGCGGTCTTGAGCGAACCGGTGGTCCTTCTCGCGTCCCTGCGCAGTGGCGGCCTCGTCGTGCCTGAGCCGTTCCTGCTCCCGGGCCCGGGTGAGCCGTTCCTCGCTCCCGGGGATCCTGTCCCGCGCGGCCACCGACTCGTTCCGGTCGTTCCGGGCGGTCTCGACGTCCCGCGCCGCCTGCCGGGCGTCCTCCGCGGATTCGTCCGCCCGCTGTCGTCCGGTGTCGGCCTCACTCCGCGCGCCGGCGGCGCCCTCCTCCTTCGCGGTCGCCTCGTTCTCCTTGCCGGAGGCCTTCTCGCTCTGGGCGTCGGCCTTGTCCTTGAGGTCCCGGGTCTCCCGTGCCGTCTCCTCCGACTTCGTTCGAGCGTCGTGGACCTCGGAGGACTCGGGGGTCGGCCGTGGCGTCGGTGTGCCGGACGCGTCGCCTTCCTTGGAGGAGGGGCCCGTGGCATCGGCGTAGGCCGATTCGGCGTCCCGGACCGCGTCGGCCGCCTGCCGTTCGGCGTCGTTCAGAGCGTTCCAGTTGTCGAGCGCCCTGTGCCAGGCCTGGTCGGCGGCGTTCCGATCGGGGTTCTCGCCGAGCGCGTCCACCCCGGTGTCGAGGAGGTCGGGCAACGGCGGCGGGGTGCGGCGTTCCCCCGGAGGGGGTGTCCCCTCTCCTTCGGGACGGTTACGGGCGTCCGTCTCCGTCTGAAGCGCGTCGACGTAGGCCCACGCGTCCTCGATCGCCTCCCGCCTGCGTTCCGCGGCGTCCTTCAGATCCTGGGCGGCGTCCGCGCGTTCCCGGGTCGCCTCGGTCCTCAGGTCGCCGGCCTGTTTCTCGGCCTCGGCGGCCGTGTCCTCCAGGTTCCGCGCGTTCTCATCGTCCTGGGAGGCCTTCTTCTCCCTGCTCTCCAGCTCCTTCTCGGCCTGGGTCAGGGCGTTCTCCCGCTCTCCGAGCCGGCCGGCGAGATCGTTCAGACGGTTCAGTTCGGCGCGGGCCTCCTCGGTCTGTCGGCGGGCCTCGCGTGCCGTTTCCAGGGCCTCCCGGGCCGCTTCCCGGGCCTGGGTCGCCTCCGCGTCTCGATCGGTCGTCGGGGTGATCGGGGCGCGTTCACCGGACACGGGCACCGTCTTGGGCCCCTCCAACAGGATCCGAGGCCTCTTCGGATCCGTGCCGGAGCTCTCCGGGGTCACGTCGACGAGATCGGAGTCGGTCCCGAGCCTCATCTTGAGTTCGAGCTCGTAGGACCACGTCTCCAGAGCCCCCTTGGCGCTGGAGGAGGCCTCGACCCCGGCCTTGCGGTTGCCGGACAGGGGCGTCGCGTTCTCGTTCTCGTAGGAGTATCCGCCTCCGACCTCGAAGATGCCCTTGGGCAGACCGGCGGCCGTCGATCCGACACGGGTCTGGATCATCGCCGTGGCTTCGGCACTGTAGGTGGTGGTGTTCTGCTTGCCCGCCGCCTGCGCCGTCGACGCGTTGAGACCGGTGCTCAGGGATCCACCGCTTCGAGAGCCCTCGAACCGCGCGTCGGTCAGCTTCCCTTCCAGGTGGAGGGTGATGAAGTCGGCGCCGTCCCGGTCGTCCTTCTTGATCGACGACGTTCCGGGCATCTTCTCGACCAGCGAGCGCCACGTTCCGGGGGCGGGCGTCAGGGCGTTGCCCAGGCCACCGGTGCGCAGGTGGATCGGGGTGCCGTCACCGATCAGGTTGCCGGTCTCGTCGATCGCCGCGCCGACCATCTCGTAGATCTTCAGCGTGTTCTCGACACGCAGGTCGGCCCCCTGCCACAGCGTCCTCCAGAAACCCCGGCCCTTCGGTTTGGCCCCGGAGGGGTCGGTCACCAGCTCGGGGTGGGCGTCGAAGACCTGCTGGTGGATCTTCTTGGCCGCGACGGTCGAGGGCGATTCACCGTTGGAGTCGCGCAGGCGTCCATCGCTCCATTCGGACCGTAGCGGGACCGCCTCGCTCACGTTGTCCACGCGTTCGCCGTTGAGACCGGGTGTGGTGGGCTCGGTGGGGGTGTCCTCCGTGCTCCGGTCCGTATTGTCCGAGGCCATGGCCAGGGCGTCGGCGGTCGTCACCTGGTCCAGGGTGGTCAGGTCGAACGTGCCCGACCGTACCGTGGGTCGGTCCTTGGACGATCCACCACCGTTCTCGGTGTCGTTCGTACCACCCGTGTTCTCCGAGGCGGCGGTGGTGGTGTTCGTGTTCCCGGTGGTGTTGTTCGTGTTCCCAGCGGTGCTCGTGGTGCCCGTGTTCCCCGAGCCACCGGCGGTGGTGTTCGTGTTCCCGGTGGTGTTCGTGTTCCCGGTGGTGTTCCGAGTGGTGGAGGGCTGATCCTCGGTGGTCGTGACCGTGTAGGTGCGGTTCACCCGGTAGAAGGCGGAATCGCCCTTGCTCCCGGGGCTGTAGATGCGCTCACTGCCGTGTTCGACACCGCGCGTGTACTTCTGGGTGCCCTTGACCCCTCCGGTCACCTCGGGCCCCACTCGAAGGATCGACGATCCGTCCCCGGGGATGATCGTGCCGATGAAGGCGGCCCCCGCCTTGAAGTCCTCCTTGTTGGTGCGCCCCGCGCTGTTCTGGGCGTTGTTGGAGAACTTGTCGGTGTCGGAGAAGGAGGAGTCCTTCATCTCCGGCCCGACCCGCTCATAGGAGACCGGGCCGCCGCTGATCTCCACGTACTGGGTGTTGCCCTTGTCGTCCTGGTAGGGGAAGCGCAGGACCTTCCCCTGGTCGGCCTTTCCGAGGTTGTCGCGCAGGGTCCGCATGTCGATCGGAAGGTCCTTGGGAAGACCGCCGTCGAGGATCCCGATGGTGCGCGAGAAACGGGGGGCCTTGACCGGAGCTCCGGTGCCGTCATCGGTGCGGAACCGCTCCGGGGGCCTCTGCCGCTCGGGGGTGGGGCTCTGGGCGTCCGTGGAGGACCCCTCGCCGTTGGAGGACTCCGTGGTGGACGGGTCGGCGTCCGCGTCGCGCACATGGCCCGCCAGGACCACGTCGACGACATCGTTCAGTCGGTCGGAGAACTCGACCCGGGTGGGCGGCCCCGCCGGCGGCCCCTCCTGTTCGTCCGTCCCCTGCCTCCGGTCATCGGCCCCCCGCTGATCGGAGGTGGTCGTGGACGGTGAGGGAAGTGGAGAGACCTCCAGGACCGCCGAGACGGTCATGTCACCGGTGAAGCGTGAGGGGTCGTCCCCGTCGACGTCGACCTTGCGCTTGTGACGACGTTCCGCGCTCATCTGGAACTCGTTGCCGCGCTGGCGGACCGCGAAGGACGTCTTCAACTTCGGGGCGACCATGGCCACCTTGCCGAAGATCTCTCCGATGACGGTGATGGGGAGCCCGGGGTTGAAGCTCTTACGCCCCTGTTGGGAGCCGGTGCCGACGTCCTTGGCCCGGTTCTCGGTCGCGTTCCCGGCGTTGAGCCTCCGATCGGGGGAGCCGGTGGTGTCACGCCATTCTCGATCGACGGTCAGCCTCACCTCGCCGCGCGGGGGCGGTGTGGTGCCGTTCCCGTTGACGCTGACGCCGGTGGAGGCGTCGTGGACGGGGATCGTGAACACGTCGTCCGGACGGGCACGTCCGCTACCGATGAGGTCGAGGGCGTTGGCGAGGGCCTCGGCGTCCGGCCGCACCCCGTTCTCGGCGAGCTGATGGGTCAGACGCCGGCGCAGCCCCTGAACGTCGACGTCCGGGTTCACATGCAGGCCGGAGTACCCGTCCCCGTTGGAGATGGGGCCGATGTCGGCGAGCATGTCGAGCATCCGACTCGTCTCCGGGGAGACCGGCTTGGGCGGGGTCTCCTCACCGGTGGTCTCAGCGGTCACCTCAGGAGTGACCTCGGGGGTCACCTCAGGAGTCACTTCAGGAGTGACCTCGGGAGTCACCTCAGGAGTGACCTCAGGGGTCACCTCGGCGGTGACCTCGTGCGGTGGCCCCTGCGGCTCGGTCGTGCTCCGGTCCTGATTCGCCGGCCTCTCCCTCTGCGGGGTACCGGAGGACTCACCGGAGGTGTCGTCGGTACCGCGGACGCGACCCTTCCAAAGGTCCTTCAGAGGGTGGCTCTCGGGCTTCTTGCCGTTGCCGCCACCGTTGTCCTCTCCGCCCCCGCCCTTCTGCTTGAACAGGTCGGAGAAGGGCCCGGCCGCGCGATGGTTCCCACCGCTCTCGGTGGTCACCGGGGTGGGGCCGCTCGGCATTCGGGACAGCGGGGACTCCATACCGGCCCCGCGCGCCCGGTCGAGGGCGCCGTCCCAACGGCCGTCCGAGGTCCACTCGCCGACGACGCGGTCGAAGTCGCCCTTCAGCCGATCCGGCAGGTCGGCGCGGACCTGGTCGTCGCCGCGGCCTCTCACACGATTGTCGTAGGCGGCGCCGAACAGGGCGATGGTGTCGTCCTGGTTCCTCGTCCCCTCGGGGTCGAGCAGGGCGGCCAGGTCGCGGTGCACGGAGTTCGGAAGATCGCCCAGCCGTGTCGGTCCGTCGTAGCGCGACGCCCCGTTCACCTGGTTCTCGATCTGATCCAGGTAGTGGTTCAGGATCTGCGGGGGCCTGCCGTCGCGTCCACCGGGGGCGTCCATGTAGCCGCCGACCTCGTGGACCGCGCTGGAGTCCGGTGAGGCCCGGAACACGGCCGGGGGGCGACCGGATCGTTCCTGGGAGGGGTCACGGTACTCATCGTCGAGCCCGACCCTGTGCAGGGCCTCGTGCAACCAGACGTCGACCCCGTCGTCCAGCCGCCAGTTGGCGGTGTCGCTGCGTCCGGGCAGATCCGGGTTGTCGTGGACCCAGGTGACGCCGGAGTGCGGTCGTCCGTCGGGCCCTACCTGCTCCACACGGATGTGGAGCTGGTCGCCGCTGCCGGGCAGCCGGTAGCGCTGGTTGACGACCTCGTCGAGACGGTCCATGAAGTTCCGCCGGGCCGTGTCGGCCTGTTCGGGGGTGACCCCGGGGCCGGTGTCGAAGTTCATCCGGATCGTCAGCTCGGTGACGTGCGTCGGGCCGTCCGGGTCGGGGTTCGGCAGAGGTATACGACGCACGTCGAAGCCGCGTTCGGCGATCGAGACGATCGGATCGTCCTTGCTCGACCCGTGCAGGATCTCGACGCCGTCGGTGTCGACACCGGAGCGGTCCCGGTTCGCGCCGACCCTCGTCGGTTCGACGTCGTCGCGAAGGTTCTGCCAGTCGGTGGGCGGGCGCAGCCCTTCGGAGACGGTGGCGGGGGCGTCCGGATCGGGGCGCGGCTTCGGTGCCGGCGGGGTGCCGGCCGGTCCTCGCCGTCCGTCCCCGGTGGTCTCGGGGCCGCCCTGCGCGTGGGGGGTGTTCTGGGGGGCCATCACGACGGGCGCGGGCCCTCCTTCGGGGTGCGGGGTCGTCCCGTTCGCACCGTCGTTCTGGTGTGTGGTCGCGCCGGAGTCGTCGTGGGTCGACGCCCCCTGGTCGTCGGGGTTCCGGCTCACGGGGGTGTCGGAGTCCGAGGACCGGGTGTTCTCGTCGCCGGTGTCGTCCTGGAACGGTCGGGTCTCGGGGTCCGTGTTCTCGGAGCCCGTGTTCTCGGGGTTCGCGGTCGTCTCGGAGGCGCCCTCGTTCCCGGCCCCGTTCGGGCGGTGGGTGGACGCGCCGCCGTCGTTCGCGCCCTGCCCGGCCGGGTTCGTCGCGGGCGGGGGTTGCGTGTGGGAACCGGTGTCGTCGTCGCGGCCCCAGTCTCCGGTCGTCTCGCCCCGGTCCGGTGTGTTCTGGTTCGGGGGTTCTTGGCCGGGGGTCTCCCGGGAGCCCCGGTCCGGTGTGTTCCCCGCCGTCTCGTTCGCGCCGGGGGTCGCGTTCGGATTCGGGCTCGGGTTCGGGGACTCCTGTGCCTGCGGCCCCTCGTTCGGGTTCTCCCGGACCGGCGCGTTCCGGTCCGGAGTCCCCTGGTTCGGGGGCTCCTGTCCCGCCCCGTTCGGGTTCGGGGTGACGTTCGGGTTCGAGGCCTCCTGATCCGGGACCTCCCGGACCGGCGCGTTCTCGGAACCGTTCGGCTCCCGCACCACACCGCCGCCCTCGGACCCCTCCTGAAGCGGGGCGTCCTGGGAGGGGGGCCTCTGGGGGTCCTGGTCCGGAACCCCCTGGCCCGGGTTCTCCTCGACCGTCGTGTTCGGGTTCGAGACGTCCTGGTTCGACGGATCCTCGTTCGGAGACCCCTGGGGCGGGGTCGCCGGGTTCGAGGTCTCCTCGTTCAGAGGCTCGTGGCCCGGGGTCTCCTGCCCCGTCTCGTCGGGGTTCGAGACGTCCTGGGACAGGGCCTCCCCGGTCCCGTTCGTGTGACCGGCCCCCTCGGGTCCGCTCGGGTTCGACGAACCCTCACCGTCCCCGTTCTCCTCGGTGGGGCGCTCCCGATCACCGTTGTCCTGGTTCTGTTCACCGATGACGGGGGCGTCGCCGGCTCCCTCGTTCTCCGAGGACGTGTTCTCCCGATCGCCCCGGTTCAGGTGGTCGGAGTCGTTCTCGTCCGGGGTGTTCACGGGCCGGTCGGAGGACTGCTCCGAGGTGTCGCCCGCGGTGGAGGACTCGTTCGAGCCGCCGTCCTCGTTCGGCGGCGCGGCGGGGCGGTAGGGGCCGTTGTCGGACTGACCGCTCGTGTCAGAGGACTCGGTGGTGACCTGCTGGGGCGGCGGGGGCGGGGGAGGTGCCGAGGTCTGTGTGGTGTCGGACGACGTGTTGTCGTTCTGGGAACCGCGCGAGTCTCCCCCGCCCTCGCCGGTCGAGGAGGAATCGTTCGACGAGGTGGCGGTGGACGAGCCGTTCGTCGAGGAACCGGATTCCGACGGCGGTCCACCGGCCGGGTTCGAGGAGCCCGGTCCTTCGCCCGTCCCGCCCTCGGGAGCGCCCGTGGTCGGCGGGGGCGGGGTGGGGACGCCGGGCGGCGGGCCGGCGTTCTTCAGTTGGTCGATGAGCAGCAGGCCGCCCTGGGTGAGGCTCTGCTGGACCGCTCCGGAGACCAGCCCCGAGACCCCGGAGAGCCACGTGATGGAGAAGGTCTTCTCGTCGCTGAAGAGCAGGTTGAACAGGCCCTCGCTGAGCATCCCCTGGGCCGCGTTGGCGATGCCCCCGCCGCCGAGCTGCGCCAGGAAGTTCTTCCAGTGCGACCCCACGTCGGAGAGACCATTGCGCACCCCGTTGGGCACACCGTTGGTCAGGAAGTCGCTCAGCTTCGGGTCGATGCCGCGGCCGTACTTGCTCACCACGTCGCTCAGTGCGTCGTTGAGCCCGTCCCTCCCCCAGTGGCGGGAGAAGGCGTCGGCGTAGCGTTCACCGAACTCGCGGGCCTGGTCTCGACTCATCGAGTCGCCCAGGGAGTCGGCGAAGCTGTTCCCCATGTCGTTGCGGAAGCGTTCGGCGTCGATCGGACGGTTCCACCCGGGCCGGTTGTCCATGCCGTAGGGGCGCAGCAGGTCGTCGCTGTTGCGACCCATCACGTCGCCGATGCCCTCGGGCAGCCCCTTGCCGGGACCGCCCGTAGGGAAGTGGTCATCGAGTTGTTTGGTGATGGCCGGGCCGGAGGTGTTGTTGAGCAGCTTGTTGAACTGGTTGGACAGCGCGCTACCGCCGAAGGCGGCGGCGGTGCCGAGGAAACCGTCCAGCATGGCGCCCTTGGCGGCGTCCTCGGTGAGCTTGTGGTCCCACTCGTCGCGGTAGCCGTTGTCGATCTGGATGCGCTGGATGAGCGCGTCCAGCGTGAGCGCGAAGAACTGGCTGATCGCCATCTGCTGGAGCAGTTCGGCGAACAGTCGGAACAGGACCCGCCCGATGACGGTCTTGGTGATGGCCTTGAAGATGGGGATCTTGGCCAGGGAGGCGCCGAAGGTGTACGGCGCCATCGCGATCGCCCAGGCGATCTCCAGGGCCAGCTGCACGAGCTGACCGATGATCATCCACTTCGCGTACTGCACCTGGGTGGCCGCGTTGTGGACGTACTCCTGGAGACCCCGGGCGACCGCCGTGCCCTCGCCGAGGTAGTTGCGCTCCCCCGCCGTGAACTGGTCCACCGACTCGTCGAAGAAGTCCGCCGCCGTGGCGTCGAAGTTCTCCCGCACCTTGTTCTTGATCCGGATGACGAGCTGGGGGAGCTCGACCTCCAGACGGTCCGCGGCGGTGCCGTAGACCTGGGCGAGTTCCCACAGCCGCGTCTCGTCGGCGGTGGGCCACTCCGACCCGGTCAGGACCGCGAACAGGTTGCGGAGTTCGGGGGGCAGTTCCATTCCCATCGGGGTCAGGGCCTCCCGCTGCCGCCGGTCAGACGGGTGTTCTGGGTACCGATCAGACGCGTCGCGCTGTCGATGCCGTACTGCTCGGAGCGTCCGAACTGCTTGGCGGTGTCGATCGTGGCCTCGGCGGTCTTCTCGAAGGCCTTGCCGAGCGTCGTCAGGAAGACCCCGAACCCTTCGCGGTTCGGGACGTAGTTCTTCTCGAACGACTCGGCCACGGCGTCGCCCTCGCCCCAGCATTTGCCCAGAGCGTCGACCGAGTCGTTGAACCACCGGTCGATCGCGCGTACTTCGGCCGCGAGTTCGTGGATATCGGCGCCGTCCCTGGCGACCGCCTCCGGGTCGATCGAGATGCGATCCGACATGGCCTCTCCTTCCTCCTATGTCGTCGTGGTGTCATCACGGTGTGGGCGGGCGGAGGGGACGTGTCCCCTCCGCCTCGTCGGTCAGGTGGGCGGGTGCACCCTGCCCAGGCCGAGCTCCTCCAACAGGGCGGTGGGGTCTCCCGCCACCGCCTGTTCACGGGCGGCGGAGTCGCCCGGGATCAGCCCGCCCATGGCGTCGGAGACCTGTCGGGCCACGTCGCGCCGGGCGCGTTCGACGACCTCGACGATGGCCGAGGCCAGTTCGGCGGGCGCCATCATCCGGTACTTGTCGGTGTGGAACCTCAGCTCAGCGATCTCGCCTCTGGCGTTCACCGTCACGCTGAGCATCCGATCCTTGGACACCGCCTCTGCGGTAACCGACTCCAGGTTTGCGCTTGCCTCCGCCAGGCGCTCCTGGGTCTGGCGAAGTTGTTCGAGGGACCTCTCCATCTGCCCCTGTAGGGACATGTCCAACGCCGCTCACTCCCTTGTCTTTTCGGGTTCCGGGCCGTCCCAACGAGGCGGGTCCGCCCCGTGCGGTGGTGCCCCACACCTTCTCGTCCTCGGCGAGCCAGGTGGTACGGGTGCGTTCCTGCCCGCCGGCGCCACCACCGGCGCCGCCCGCTCCGCCCGGAGGCATCATGGGCATACCGGGGGTGCCCGGGGTACCGGGTGCACCGGGGGTGCCGACCGACCCCGGCGAGAGGGAACCGTCCGTTCCCTGACCTCCACCGAAACCGCCCCAGGGGCTGGTTCCGCCGGGTCCGTTCCCCCGACCGCCTCCGTTGCCCTCGGACGAGCCTCCGACGGAGCCCGAGTCCGGACGGGCGGTCATGCCGCCCCCGTCCGAGCCTCCCAGGGAGCCGCTCCCGGGGGGCGGTGTGAGCACGGATCCGCCGCCGCCTCCTCCGATCGAGGAGCCGCCCGAACCGAATCCGGATCCCGAAGAGGAGTTCAGGTCGCCCGATCCGCCGAGGCCGTTGGATCCGGGGGACGGGTAACCGCCGCCTCCACCGCCCGGAGCGTCGAGGACCGGGGGGTCGGGGAGTTCGATACGGTCCCCGCCCAGATCACCGGAGCCTCCCGAGCCGCCGAGGCTCGGGCTGTCGGGAAGCCCCGGACGGTTCGTCCCGCCCGAGCCGCCGAGGCCATCGGAACCGCCCGGGTCGCGGGAGCCGACCGGGGTCTGGGAACCCTCGCCTTCATCGGCGTTCGACCCGCCCGAGGACGGGTCCAGGCCTCCAGGACCCTCCAACCCGGTGGGCACGCGGACCGGAGGAGGCGGGACGGAGCCGAGCCCTTCACCGTCCGTGGAGGAGCCGAGGTCCCCGTAACCGCCCTGAGGCGGTCCTCCGATGGTGGAGGACGAGCCACCACCCTCGATACGAGAGCCGTCCGGACTCAGGACGGTCCCGTCCGGAAGCCGGGTGCTGCCATCCGGGAACAGGGTGCTGCCGTCCGAAAGCCGAGTGCTGCCATCGGGAAGCACGGTCCCGTCCGGAAGCCGGGTGCTGCCGTCGGGGAGCAGGGTGCTGCCGTCCGGAAGCCGGGTGCTGCCATCCGGGAACAGGGTGCTGCCGTCCGAAAGCCGAGTGCTGCCATCGGGAAGCACGGTCCCGTCCGGAAGCCGGGTGCTGCCATCGGGAAGCACGGTGCTGCCGTCGGGAAGCAGGGTGCCGCCACCGGGGAGCGGAGTTCCCTGGTCCCGTCGCCCGGTGCCGGCAGGCCCACCTCCCGTACCGCCACCGGATCCGCCGGGCCCCATGACACGCATACCCGGGGTGAGCGGCGGAGGGACCAGGCCTCCTCCACCCGACCCTCCCCCTCCGTCTCCCGACGAGGAGAGGTCGCCTCCGAGCCCATCGAACGTCCCCCCGGAGCCGGGCCCTCCGAGGCCGTCCCCCGAACCGCCGAGGTCACCCGAACCGCCGAGGTCGCCCGAGCCGCCCGTGATCTCCTGGCCTCCGGAACCACCGGGGATGTCGCTTCCACCGCTCTCGGGGGTCTGGTTCCCCAGATACTCGTCGATGATGTCCTGAGCCGTACGGTCACCACCGGGGCCGTTTCCACCGCCGCCGCCACCGTCGTTACCGCCACCGTCGCCGTTCCCCCCGAGGTCGCCGCTGCCGCCGTCACCGTTGAGGTACTTGTCGAGGAGATCCTGGATCGAGTCTCCGCCACCATCCCCGTCGTTGTCGCCGCCGCCGTTGAGCAGCTCATCCAGGCGCGTCCTCAGGTCGGTCTCGTCATCGCCGCCGCCGTTGAGCAGCTCATCCAGGCGCGTCCTCAGGTCACCGTCCCCGTCGTTGTCGCCGCCACCGCCGAACAACTCGTCGAGGATCGACTTGAGGTCGTTGTCGCCGGACCCGCCCGGCCCGTTGCCACCGGTCGTGTCGTTGGTGACCGGCGGCGGGACGTAGGGCCTGATGGACGAGGAGGAGCTCGAATAGGCACCGGAGACCGTGGTGATGCCGTCCAACACGACCTTGCGCAGGTCGGCCAGGCTGTTCCACCACCGGTCCTTGATCTCCGTCTCGAAGGTCTTCCACGTGGATTCCTGGTCGGTCGGCAGATCACGGATCCTGATGTTGCTGCCGGTACCGCCCACCGTGGTGACGTGGGGACGCTGCTCCTCCCACCAGGTACGGATGAGTCGTCGAGGACTGTGGTTCGGATCGCCGATCCACTTGTTGTACTCATCGATCACCGCGTCGATGTAGGTGGGGCTGACGGCGGCGCGCGCCGAGCTCACGGCGTCGGCCGCCGGGTCGAGCATGTTGCCGAGGCTCCGGAATTCGAGGGCCAGGCTCCTCATGTACTGGCCCAGGGCGGTGGCCCCCGCGCCCTCGAACTTCTCGTTGCCCGGGTCGAGTTCCTTGTACAGCGTCCAGAGTTCGTCGTAGCGGGCGTTGGCGAAGTCCCGGTAGTCTCCCAGGTCGGTCTGGATCCGGGTGAGAACGCTGTTGTTGTAGCTGGTGCTGCCCCTCTTGGAGTCGGCGGCGGCGTTGAGGATCGTGGGGAACCGGTCGATGAACCTCCCCCACACGGTGTCCCCGCGCTCCTTGATCGCGTCGTTGAGGTGGACGCCCGTGTACACGGCGAAACCCCGCTCGAAGCCGCCGAGCAGGTCGGCGTCGGAGGATCTGCTGTCGAAGCCGAACCACTCGTCCGCGTCCTTGGGGTCACCGACGTCCCAGAAGTAGCTGGCGAACCAGTTGGTGTCCTTCACCGCCTGGGCCGTGCCCATGGGAGGGACCGAACCGTCGCCCTCGAGATCGGCGAAGACGTTGATGGCGTGGGCCAGCTCTTCGCTGTCGGTGACGCCTTCTGCCTCGGGGACAGCGGGATCTGTCCCCTCCTTCTCTGGAAAGTCCTCGTCTGCCATGGAAGTTCCTCGGGGCGGAGTGGTGGAGGGATCCGGACGGTGAGCGGAGGACGGTGACGGGCCGCCTCCGCACGGGGCGTCCCGGGTCTACTTGGTGGGGTCCGTGGTGGTGTCCCCGGTGGTGGAGCCGCCGGTGGTGGAGCCGTTGTTCATGATGGTGTTGACCTTCGAGGCGTCCAGCTCGGCGTCGGACTCCAGCTTCTCGAAGAAGAGATCACTGTCCTGGATTCCGCTGTGCATCACGAGCAGGCGTTCCTCGAGCCTCGTGATCTCGGCGTGGAACTTCGTCAGGACACCGCTCACCTCGGCGGCGAGCACGGCGGCCGAGCCCATCAGGTCGCCGTTCCCGAAGGGGACGTTGATGGACTCCTTTCCGTAGTGTTCGGCGGAATCGCTCTTCTTCTCCGACACCGCCTGCTGCATCGGTCCGATGCGCTGCGAACCCAGGTTCTGGAGGTAGCCCTTGGTGACCCTGGTCTTCTCTGACACGTCCTGCCCCGTCCTCTCTCGTCCTGTCCGTCGTCGGACCTTCCACCGACCCGTCCCCGGCCGCGGCGCGGCCCGAGCGGACCCTCACCGCGGCCGAGGGAGACGGTCAGCGGCGGGAGTTCCAGTTACCGGCTTCCTGGAGGTCGCCCCGGCGGTAGCGTTCGGTGATGTCGCCCAGGGAGACCTGCGCGTGGCCGAGCAGCGCGCGCATGTCGGCGACGTTGCGGCGCCAGGCCAGCAGGCGCTGGTCGTACTGGTCGGCGGCCTCACCGACCCAGTCGGACTTGACCGCCTGGACCTTGGCGTCCAACTCGTTGATGGCCTGCTCGATGATGTCGGTCTGCTTGCGCAGGTCGATGCCGGCGTCGTCGGCACCGCTGTACTTGATCTCGAATCCGTCCATGGGTATGGCTCCGGTTTCTCTCGATGGTGCGCCCCGGTCGTGGGACGTTCGGGTCGGGTCGGATCGGGTCAGCGGGAGACGTCGGACTGGTTCGGGTTGAGCTGGCTGATCCAGTTGGCGGTCACCATGTTCTCGTCCTCCATGGCGTGGAAGTTGCGCTCGGTGCCGCCGAGGATGCCGATCATGTCGTTCATGTCGTTGGTGATCAGGCGCAGCTCTTCGAGCCACTTGACCAGCGCCGTGTCGTACTGACTGGCGGCGCCGCCCTGCCAGTTGCCGCCGAGCAGGTCCCGGACTCCGTCCACGCTGGTGTAGACGCCGTTGCAGGTGGTGTGGGCCGTCTCCATGGCGTCGCGGCCGGTCCGCATCGCCTGGTCGGTACTGCGCATCATCGACATGGGAGTCTCCTGATTCTGTTGGGGGTCACTGGGAAAGGCACCGGGGCTCCCCCGGTTTCGCGAGGGCACCGGCGGGTTCGGCGGCGTCCTGCGGGGTCAGATCGGGCCCGGTCGGGAGAAGGTCCAGTAGGGCGGTGGAGACCGCGGGAGCCTCACCGGGGGTGTAGCCCAGCATCCCGGCGGCGTCGGCGTCGGGCACCGGGTACTTGCTCCCGGTGTCGGTGATCAGGAAGTACGAGCCGCGCAGCGCCGACCCTCCCGCCGGGGTCGCCCTGACCAGACCGCCCTCCCCGGACGGGATGTCGATGAGGTCGGGGGCGGTGCAGGCGGCGGTGCTGCCCACCGTGGGCCGTGCGGCCCGGCCACCGATATCGGCCGGAGAGGTGAGCGCGAGCGCGAGCGCGCCGTCCCCCTGGTCGATGACGCACAGTGCCGCGCCCTGGGGGTCGGTCAGCGGGGGCGGTGTGGCGGGCAGGCCATCGCCGGTGATCGCGTCCTCGCCGGACAGGTGTGGGCGCAGCTCGTTGACGGTGAGCTCGATCGGTTCGGCTTCGCCGCCCCCGTAGGCCTCCTCCGCCGTGAGCGGGTGTCCCAGCAGCAGGCGGGCGTGGGTCGGATCGGTGGGGGTGAGGCCGTCCCCGGTGAGGACGTAGAACTGCTCGGAGCCGCTCTCGTTGGCCGGGACGGTGAAGACCTGTCCGATACGGGTGTCGGCGCCGCCCACACGCGGGCCGTCCTCGCCTCGTCCCTCGACGTCGAGCGCGGTGAGCCCGGGGCCGGCGGGCACGCCGTCCAGGACGGCCGCCGCGACGGGGTGGGGCACGACGGTGCCGTATCCCAGGGATTCCAGGGCGCCGTTCTCCTCGTCGACGGCCAGTCGGGCGCCCTGCCACAGCAGGTGGATCCCACCGCCGGGTCCTCGGACCAGGACACCGTCGTCCTCCCCGACGGGGGAACCGAACGGCGACCGGCCCAGGGTGAGCGAGGTCAGGGTCTCGACCCCTTCTCCGGTGTCGACGGTGGTCGCGCACACCTGCCAGACCATGGATCCCTCGGCGTCCGTGGCGGGAAGCCCGTCGGGCGCGCCGGGGATGCCCAGCGGGGATCCCACCGGGGTGCCTTCCAGGGAGTCGGCGTCGACCCGGACCGGGGTGGGGTTGGACGCCAGCAGCAGGGCCGAGGCCTGGTTGGTCACCGGCCAGAGGACGCCGTCCGAGAAGACGTACCGGCCCGCCCCGTCCTTGACGACGACGAGGGTCCCCTCGTTGCGCCACGAGGTGGCGCCGCCGGGGAAGATCAGGCCGAAGACGAGGAAGCCCACGCACAGCAGCACCGCGAGGATGAGCCCGATGAGGGTGCCGTTGCGGGTACGCCGTAGGGGCGCCTCGACGGCGTTCGGGTCCGCGGCGGCCATGGCCGTGGAGAGCCGGCGCACCATGAACGAGTGCGCCTGTACCTGATCGCGACGGGTCTGCATCAGACCACCCGCCTTCCGGTACGCGTCATCCGCCGATCCCCCTCAGCAACGCCAGCAGCCCCAGGTTCGCGGGCACCAGGCACACCAGCACTATCGCGGCGAGGCTCTGGAAGAGTTCCCCGGCCCGTCCCCAGTGCGGGATGGGACGGTTCCCCGGCACGGACCAGGCGGCGAGGAGCAGTCCGAGCGCCGCGACCAAGAGCAGACCGAACAGGACCATGCGGGCCGTGTCGCCGCCGACGAGTCCGCCACCGACCGCCATCGCCACCAGCCCGTACGCGCCGGCGCCCAACAGGCACACCCGGTGCCACAGGCCGCTGAGACCGCGCGCCTGGAGCAGCAGGATCAGCGCGACGCAGACGCCCGCCGTGGAGGCCAGGCCTCCGGGGTGGGCGGCCAGCACGGTCATCGAGGCGGCGCACACCGCTCCGACGACGGCCAGAAGGCCACCGAGGTAGTGGTCCGCGCGCTGGGCGCGGGCGCGCACGTCGCGGGCCGGGTGGGGGTCGATGTACTCGCCCAACTGGTCGACACCGTCGGGCAGCGGGGGCAGACGCATCCCCGACAACCGGAAGGCCAGGGCCGGCGCGAACGAGCAGAGCAGCAGGACCAGCGCGGCGGCGGAGACGGCCACGCCCTGCGGCGGGGCGTTGTCCCAGAACATGAGCAGGGCGCCGGCGGCCGCGGTGAACAGGGCCGTGCCGATGATGGCCGTGAAGAAGGGCAGGCAGGCGGCCACGGCGGCGATCGCGAGGACCGCCGCGCCGGTCGCCGTCGACGCCCCCGAGAGCATCCGCGCCCCGATGAGGGCGTTGCCGGGGTCTCCGCCGGGCAGCGTGGCCCCGGCGAAGGCCATGAACAGCACGGCGGAGCCACCGGTGACGGCTCCGGCGACGGGCGCGTCGAAGGCCCGGGCCGCGGCTCCGGCCGCGAGCAGGAGAAGCAGCCCCGTGGCCGCGGCGGTGGAGCCCGCGAGCCAGGTGGGGCCGAGCAGTGTCAGCAGGGCGAGGGCCCCGAGGAAGCCCACGGCGGCGGCGCCGGTCAATACCCGCCTGGAGACGACCGGGCCCCACCCGTCCGAACGCTCGGACAGCGTGTCGGCCACGCCGTCGACGAGGTCGTCGAAGTGGATCTCCGGCATCTGGTCGGCGCGCTCGCGCAGGTAGAGCGTCTCGCCATCGGTCAGGCCGAGCGTCTCGACCGTCTCGGACTCGTCCAAGGGCGGCGACCCCAGTCGCTGGAGCACCCAGCCGCCGTGTTCGAGTCCGCTCTCGTCGAGGTCCTCGGTCTCACCCTCCGCGTAGAGCAGGAACGTGGGCAGTAGCTCGGCCAACGGCAGGTCGCAGGGGACCGCGATCTCGAAGGAGGCGTTGGGAGCTCGTACGACCAGACGGCACAGATCGGCGGCGACGACGTCCGACATCGGTCCTCCTCGCTGGACGACGGTGACTGGGTCGGTTTACGGGCATGGATAAACACACCCGTGGAGGGGACTCGACCGGGAGCACCATTCCTTTGCGGAACGGCTTGGGAGGGCGCTCCCGTTCGTGAAACGCTGGGCTAGACTAGCACCACTTCCGGAATTCCGGACATGATGTTTCGGAAACTCCACCATCGGGATACCGGCGCTCATTTGAGCATCCGACACCCACCCTCCGGTAACCGAATCCGACTCTAGGGTTCGACCATTCACCCCCGCCGCAATTACACCGGGTCGGTCCGCCCGACACCCCCGCAGCGGACCCCGGCCGTCCTGGGGCAAGAGAAGGGATACGCCGATCAGCACCATCCTCGTCCGCAGGCCGGCCCGTCGCCCGGGCCCCGAACCGCCCGAGGGCGAGCTCTCGCTCCAGGAGCCGCCGGTCCTCCCCGAGCAGGAGAACAGCATCTCGGGGGTCTTCATGTACCTCCCGATGGCGCTGAGCTCCCTCGCCATGGTGATGATGTTCCTCCGACCGTCCGGGGCGGGCGCCCTGGGCACGGCGATGCCCTTCATCGCCGGTGGAATGATGCTCGTCGGGGCGGTGGCGATGGTCGGCGGCCAGATCCTGCGCGTACGGATCGAGCGCAGCCGCCGGATCTCGGGGGATCGCCGGGACTACCTGCGCTACCTCGGCCAGATGCGCCACCGCGTTCGGGACGTCGTGGTCGCCCAACGTGAGGCACGGGCGTGGAACGGCCCCGACCCGGACGCCCTGTGGTCGCTGGTGCGCACCAGCAGACTCTGGGAGCGCCGCGGGGCTCACGACGACTTCGCGGAGATCCGCATCGCCGTGGGCGAGCAGCCCCTCCAGACGCGCATCGCCCCGCTGTCGACCAAGCCGGTGGAGGATCTGGAGCCGCTCTGCGCGCACGCGCTGCGCCGGTTCATCAACGCCTACGGCACCGTCGCGGACTTGCCGGTATCCCTTTACCTCAGGGGGTTCGCACATCTCGGACTGTCCGGGGAAAGCGAATCCATCCGATCAATGGTGCGCGCGCTCGTGGGTCAGGTCACAGTTTTTCACGCGCCGGATGAATTGCGCGTGGTGGCTTGTGTGAACGACGAGCGAATGGCGGACTGGGAATGGATGAAATGGCTCCCGCATTGCATGCACCCGACGGAACGGGATGGAGCCGGTCCCGTCCGTCTGATCGCCTCCGACGCCATTGAGCTGGAAAGACTCGTCGGTCCGGAGCTGGCGGACCGTCCGCCCTTCGACCCTCAGGCGGTACCCGGGCGTGACGAGCCGTTCACGGTCATCATCGTCGACGGCGGAACCGTGCCGCAAGGGTCGAGATTGCTCAGCGGAGGCTTTCGCAACGCGATCGTGATCGAAGTGGGAACCGAGCGCATGTGGGATGGAGCACCCCATACCCTCTCACTCCGGGTCGAAAAGGACTCCATGGAGATGTGCGAGTTGGACCGCTCCGGACGCGAATCCTTCTCACATTTGGGTCGCCCCGACACCCTGGACCTGCACCGGGCACGCGCCCTGGCCCGGATGATGGCGCCCTATCGGGTGAGCGTCTCCGCCGACGTGGTGGAACCACTGACCACGGACTTCGATCTCACCACCCTGCTGGGCATCCCGAACCTGCACACCTGGGACGCCGCCCGCGAGTGGGAGCGCGAACGTCCGGAGAGCCGGCTGCGGGTGCCCATCGGCATCGCGGCCTCGGGCGCCCCCTTGGAGTTGGACCTCAAGGAGTCGGCACTGGGCGGCATGGGCCCGCACGGAATGCTGATCGGCGCCACCGGTTCGGGCAAGAGCGAACTGCTGCGCACGCTCGTGCTGTCCCTGGCGCTCACCCACTCCTCGGAGCGGCTCAACTTCGTCCTGGTGGACTTCAAGGGCGGCGCCACGTTCATCGGTCTGGACGGGCTGTCCCACACCTCGGCGCTGATCACCAACCTGGCCGACGAGACCTCCCTCGTGGAGCGTATGCAGGACGCCCTGCACGGTGAGCTCGTCCGCCGTCAGGAGCTACTGCGTTCGGCGGGCAACTTCAGCTCGGTGCACGAGTACGAGAAGGGCCGCAGGAGCGACCCGACCATGGAGCCCATGCCCACGCTCTTCGTGATCGTGGACGAGTTCAGCGAGCTGCTCGCCGCCCACCGGGACTTCATGGAGCTGTTCGTCATGATCGGCCGCCTCGGCCGAAGCCTGGGCGTGCACCTGCTGTTGGCCTCCCAGCGGTTGGACGAGGGGCGCATGCACCAGTTGGAGAGCCACCTCTCCTACCGGATCGCGCTGCGCACCTTCTCGGCGATGGAGAGCCGGGGCGTGCTCGGCGTGGCCGACGCCCACCAGCTCCCGCCGGCGCCCGGTTCGGGCTACCTCAAGTCCGACACCGAGGAGCTGACCCGGTTCAAGGCCGCCTACGTGTCGGGCCCCTACCGCGCCAAGCGCCGCGCGGCCCGATCGTCGACCGCCGCCCGTGAGATCACCCCGTTCCTGCCCGGTTACGTGGCCGGTCCGCCCGCCGTCGTGGCGGAACCCGAGCCGGAACCGGCGGAGGAGACGGACACGACCCTCCTGGAGACGGCGTTGGAGGCGGTGCGCGACGTCGGTCCGCCCGCCCGTCAGGTGTGGCTGCCGCCCCTGGGCCAGGCCCCCACCGTGGCGGAGATGCTGCGTTCCGAAGGGGCGACCTCACTGCCCGCCTGGGGCGCGGAGCCGGTACTGACCGTGCCGGTGGGCCTGGTCGACCGCCCCTTCGAGCAGCTGCGCACCCCGCTCACCGCCGACCTGCGCGGCGCGGGAGGGCACACCGCCGTCATCGGCGGACCGCAGAGCGGCAAGAGCACCCTCCTGGTCTCGCTGATCACCGCGTTGGCGCTCACCAACACGCCGGAACAGGTGCAGTTCTACATCCTGGACTTCGGTGGCGGCACTCTGCGCGGGGTCGCCGACCTGCCGCACGTGGGCGGGATCTGCGGCCGTATGGACGTCGAGAGGGTCACCCGTACCGTCGCGGAGATGACCGCGCTACTGGGTCGCCGCGAACAGTTCTTCGCCGATCACGGCATCGACTCGATCGGCGCCTACCGACGTCGAAGGGCGGCCGGGGAGTTCTCCGACCAGCCCTACGGCGACGTGTTCCTGGTCATCGACGGCTGGGCCACGGTGCGCTCGGACATGATCGACCTCATCGCCGACATCACCCAGATCGCCCAGCGCGGCCTCAACTACGGCATCCATCTGATCGTGGCCTCGCCCCGTTGGGCCGACGTGCAGTCCAGCCTGCGCGACCTGCTGGTCACCCGGTTCGAGCTCCGTCTGGGCGACGCGGTGGACTCGGCGATCAACATGCGCCAGGCCGAGAAGGTCCCCCGGATCCCCGGACGCGGTCTGACCGCCGAGTTCAAGCACTTCCTGTCCGCCCTCCCGCACATGGAGGAGGGGCCGGAGGCGTCGGTGACCGATGTCGTGGAGACGATCAAGGAACGGTGGGACGGGCCGTCCGCGCCCCAGGTGCGGCTGCTGCCCCTGTCCCTTCCGGCGTCGGAGCTGCCCTCCCCCGAGGCCGGCCCGAAGATCGCGCTGGGCCTGGAGGAGCGGCGTCTGGAACCGCTGTGGCACGACTTCTCCGTCCTGCCGCACCTGCTCGTGGTCGGGGACAACGAGAGCGGCAAGACCAACATCCTGCGGCTCGTCACCCGCACCATCCGGGAGCGGTACAGCGCCACCGAGGCGCGCGTGGTCGTGGTGGACCCCCGTCGCGGCCTGTTCAACGCGATCCCCGAGGAACAGCGCCTCGGTTACGCGGTGACCGGTGAGAGCGCCCGCGAGATGATGCAGGCCGCGGCCCAGGCGCTCAAGCCGAGGTTGCCCGGACCGGAGGTCACCCCCGAGCAGCTGCGCGAACGCTCCTGGTGGACCGGTCCGGAACTGTTCGTGGTCATCGACGACTACGACCTGTTGAGCTCCGGCGGTGGCGGCCCGCTGACGCCGCTCATGGAGATGCTGCCCCACGGTGCCGACATCGGCTTCCACCTGATCCTGGCGCGCGGCGCCGGTGGTTTCAGCCGCGCCATGGGCGAGCCGGTGCTGCGGATGCTCATCGACGCGAACACGCCCAGCATGGTGCTGTCCTGCCCGCCCTCCGAGGGTGTGCTCTTCGGGTCGCTGCGCCCGCAGCGTCTGCCTCCGGGCCGCGCGCTGCGCTTCGACCGCCGCGATCCGGTGAAGGTGCAGCTGGCGCTGGACCCGGAGACGGAGGAGGCGGCCGCCCGCGACTGACGGACGCGGGCCCGGTGAAGAGGAGACGACCGCTCGAGCGGTCGACGCTGGAGAGGAAGGGAAGGCCCCGTGTCGAACGGAGCGGAACGCGAGCGGCTTCGGTTCGGGGCCGGGATGGGTCTGACGGCCGCGCTGTTCCTGGTGGCGTCCGCACCCGCGGCGGCGGACGAGGTCCCGCCCGCGCTGTCGCAGGTGACACCCGAGCTGCCGGGGGACGCGTGCGCGCCTTCCTCGGAGGAGACGGTGGATCAGGAGCTGTGGACCGAGAACGCCCTGGGGCTGTCCCGAGCCCGTTCCGTCTCCTCCGGGGCCGGTGTCACCGTGGCCGTCGTCGGTTCGGGGGTGGACGATTCCTCGGCCGCGCTCGACGGGGCGGTGGAGGGGGCCGGTGAGGACTGCGTCGGGTTCGGGACCTTCCTCGCCGGGGTCGTCGCCGCCCGGCCTCTCCCGGACAGCGGTCTCGTGGGCGTGGCCCCGGAGGCCCGTGTACTGGCGGTGCCCATCACCGGCGCCCGGGGCGGTGCCGACGCCGACGCGGTCGCCGAGGGCATCACCGACGCCGTGGACGGCGGGGCGGACATCGTCCTCGTGGGCGTCGCCGTCCCCGTCGGGAGCTCCGCGCTCGAGGCCGCGGTGGACACCGCCGTCGAGGAGGACGTGCTGATCGTGGCCCCCTCCACCGCGCTCGTCCAACGCGAGGCCTACGCGGCGGTCCCCGCCGCACGCGGCGAGGTCCTGGGGGTGGCCGGTACCGACACGGACGGCTCTCTCCTGGTCGGCGGGGCCTCGGCGCCCGACCTCACCGCCCCCGGACAGTCGGTGCTGAGCCTGGCCCCCGGCGGTGACGGACACGCCGTGAGCGAGGGGGACACGGTCGCGGCGGCGTTCGTGGCCGGTGTGGCGGCGCTGGTGCGCTCGCACGACCCCGAACTGAGCGCGCCGCAGACGGCCGAGCGGCTGGTGCTGTCGGCGTACCCGGGTCCCGGGGCCGGTTTCGTCGACCCCGTGGGCGCTCTGACCAGGTTCCTGGGCCCCCGGTCGGGGGACGGCGTCGAGGAGGAACGGTTCGCGCTGGACCTGCCCATGGAGCCCACGAAGGGTCGTGTCATGGCCGTGGTCGGGGCGACCGCCCTGCTGGTGACGGTCTGCGCGGTCGGTGCCGCCGCGGTCCGCCGTCGCAAGGCCAAGGCGGCCGCCGCCCTCTGAGCCCCACGGTCTCCTCCGTCGACAAGGGCCCCGAGCACGTCTCAGGGGCCCTTCCCTCTCTCCCACCCCTGACATTCGTCACGGCGGTTTCATGACTCCTGATCCGGGTCCTCGAGCCGTGTCCGGTCCATCGTGGAGACATGACGACCACTACTCCGGTGATCGAGGTCCGTGCGCTCACCAAACGCTACGGAGAGGTACTCGCCGTCGACGATCTCTCGTTCACGGTGGAGAGCGGCCGTATCACGGGTTTCCTCGGCCCCAACGGCGCGGGGAAGTCGACGACCATGCGCATGCTGCTCGGTCTGCACGCCCCCACCTCGGGTGACGCATTCATTATGGGAAAGCGTTACCGGGAGCTCCGTGACCCGATGCGCGTCGTCGGCGCCCTGCTCGATCCCAAGTCCGCCCATCCCGGCCGTACCGGGCGCGATCATCTGCGCTGGCTCTGTAGGGGTGGGCGCATCCCACTGAAGCGCGCCGACGAGCTGCTCGGCCGGGTGGGGTTGGAGCACGCGGCCGACCGCAGGGTCGGCGGCTATTCGCTGGGCATGTGCCAGAGGCTGGGCATCGCCGCGATGCTCTTGGGCGACCCGGGCGCGCTCCTGTTGGACGAACCGCTCAACGGCCTGGACCCCCAGGGCATCGTGTGGCTGCGCGACCTGCTGCGCGGACTGGCCGACGAGGGGCGGACCGTGTTCCTGTCCAGCCACCTGATGAACGAGATGGAGGCCACGGCCGACCACGTCCTCGTCGTCCGTTCCGGACGACTGGTCGCCGACGTCTCCGCGGCCGAACTGTCGCACCGTGCCGGCGGAGAGAGCGTTCGTGTGAGCAGCCCCGACGCCCGCGACCTGGAGATGCTCCTGCCCGCGTCGGCGACGGTCACCTGGAAGGAAGCGGACACGTTCACGGTGACCGGCGTGCCCGCCGCGGCCATCGGAGACCTGGCCGCCGCGCGGGGTATCGCCCTGCACGAGCTGGCCACCGATCGTATGCGGCTGGAGGACGCGTTCATGGAACTGACCGCTCGGCCCGAGAAGGAGGGACGGCGATGAGCACGGACGCGCAGGCCGAACAGGGTCGGGGCGGCTCCGTCCCGGCCGACACGGGCGCCGGTAGGAGCGCGGGTTTCATCACGGCGTTGGCCGCCGAGTGGACCAAGCTGACCACGCTCCGTTCGATGCGTCGGGCCCCCGTGGCGTGCGCGGTGACGGGCGGGCTCGTGGCCGCCCTGTTCCTGCTGACCCTCGAGGCGACCGTGGGCACCCCGCTCTCCCAGCAGAGCGCGACCGAGGTGGCGAGCACCAGCGCGCTGGGGGCGGACGCCGCCGCGCTGCTGATCATCGTCCTCACCGCGGCCTTCGCCACCTCCGAGCACGGCACCGGGCTGATCGCCTACACGTTGACCGTCACCCCGGGGCGTGGACGGCGGTTGGCCGCCGCCGCGACGGCCGTCGGTGTGTGGGGCCTGCTGTGCGGTGTCCTGGCCGCTCTGACCGCCTACGCGGTCGGACAGGCCGTGGCCCTGGGGGCGGGCGCGCCCGTGGTCGGCCCGACCGACCCCGCGACCGCGAGAATGCTGGCGGGGGCCGCTCTGATGTCCCCGTTCTACGCCGTCGTGGCCCTGGCCGCCGCCGAGGCGACCCGTTCCCTGCCGGGTGGTGTCGCCGGAGCGCTGGCCGTGCTCGTGGCCCCCACCCTGATGTCCTGGGTTCCGAGCGGGGCCCTCGATCCGCTCCTCCCCTTCACCCCCGCCGAGGCCCTGCACGCGGTGGGCGGTGTGGGCGGCCCCGACGCCCTGGGGCCGTTCGCGGGGTCGGCGGTCCTGGGTGTCTGGCTCGTGGTGATCCTGTTCGCCACCCGGTTCGCCGCGAACCGCGACGTCTGATCGGGTCGGCGCCGACCTTCCCGGCGCCGACCCGATCACCCGCTCACAACCAGCCGCGTTCGTCGGCCACCATCGCCGCCTCGGAGCGGCTCCGGGTCCCGGTCTTGCCGATGGCCGAGGACAGGTGGTTGCGAACGGTGCCCTCGCTCAGGCACAACCGGGCGGCCGTCTCCGAGACGACCCGACCGGCCAGGACCTCCCGGAGCACCTCCCGCTCTCGCGGGGTCAGCGGGTTGACGCCGTACGCCAACGACTCGGTGGCCAGCACCGGGTCGACCACCCTGAACCCGGCGCCGACCCTGCGCACCGCCTCGACCAGCTCCTCCGGGGGCGCGTCCTTGACCACGTAGCCGAGAGCGCCCGCCGCCATCGCGCGTGCCAGATAGCCCGGCCGGCCGAACGTGGTGCAGATCAGGACGCGACACTCGGGTACGCGGCTCCTGATCTCGGCGGCGGCCTCCAACCCGTCCTTGCCCGGCATCTGGATGTCGAGCAGCGCCACGTCGGGCCGGGTCCGGCGGGCCTCGGCCACGGCCTCGTCGCCGGTCCCGGCCTGGGCGACGACGGTGATGTCGGATTCGAGTTCGAGCATGGAGGCGAGCGCGCCGCGCACCAACGCCTGGTCGTCCGCGAGAAGAAGCCTGATCACCGTGTGTCCTCGTCCTTCGCTCCGTCGTCGTGGGCCGCCGGGAGTTCGGCCCTCAGGAGGAAGCCGCCGTCGGGTCCGCGTCCGACGCTCAGCGTCCCGCCCTTCTCGGCCATCCGTTCCTCCAGTCCGCGCAGACCGTTGCCCTTGCGGATCGGCCCCCGGCCGGGGCCGTCGTCCTTCACGACCACCCAGTCCCGGCCCAGGCGCACTTCGAGTTCCCGGGCGCCGGAGTGGCGCACCGCGTTGGTGATCCCCTCCCGCACCACGTATCCGAAGAGCTCCCGCGCCTCGGGGTGGACGTCGTCCACGGCCTGGGGAAGCCGGCCCTCGATCCCGGCCGAACGCAGTACCGTGCCGGCCGCGGCCAGCTCGCCGGCCAGGGTCGTCACGCGGTAGCCCGACACCGTTCCGCGAACGTCCGCGAGCGCCTGCCGGGCGATCAGCTCCACCTCGCGCGCCTCCGCCGCCTCGGCCTCCCTACCGGATTTCTCCAAAATCCTGCGCAGGAGCCCCGTCTTGACCGTGATGGTGGTGAGGCTGTGGCCGAGGATGTCGTGCAGGTCCCGGGCGAACCGCTCGCGCTCCTCGACGACGGCGAAGGCGGCGATCCGGTCGCGGGCCCGGCGCAGCTCGGCGTTGGCCTCGACCAGCCGGATGAAGAGGATCATCGCGACCCCGACCGAGGAGAGCAGCAGCAGCTCGGACAGGGTCTCGCCGATGACGCCGGTCGTGAACGCGGCGACGGCGAGCGCGGCCACCACCACGACGACCACGCTCCCCGCGAACGCGGTCCGGGTGAACGCGATGATCACGCAGAGCGCGAAGACCAGGACCCAGGCGTTCTGGAGCCCCATGAAGAGGACGAGGGCCGCTCCGAGGGCCAGGAGCGTCACGCACATCGACATGCGCGCGATCCACGACCTGGTCTCTCCCAGGGCCACGAAGAGGAGGGAGAAGGCGACGTAGGCGATCCCGATCCCCTGCGCCCAGGCCCGCCGGTCCGGGGCCAGGTCACCGATCACGACGAACGCGTAGGGGAGCATGAGCAGGCCGAACACCAGGCTCAGCCCCGCCGACGCCCAGAGCACACGGCCGCCGCGCAGGTAGGACGGCGGCTCGAAGAGGCGCCGGACGGACCGTACGGCCCGTCGCCCGCCGGCCACGTGGTCCCTCGTTCCGGAACTTGTCATGGGAGGGGTCGTTCAGGTTCGGGCCGGGTCATGGCGGGGACGCCGGACGACGGCCGGGGAGAGTACGACGGCCCATGCTACAAGCACCCCCACCACGAGGATCGTGTCGACGCTCGATGGACCGGCGAGGTCCTTCTCCGCCGCGTTCGGAGGCGGCCCCGGCTCCGGGGCCCTTGACCGATGAGACGTGAACCACTACTTTGCGGGGAACGTCGACCCATGGCCATCGAAAGGAGGCGACCCGCCGATGCACACCGGTCAGGATCTCGGTCGCCTCGCCCAGCGCACGGTCTGGGTTCCGGGTCGAATCGCGCACGGCTGCTGAACGCGCCGTCCTGAGGTGTCCCCTCATGGGCACCCGTCTGTTCTCTTCCTTCTTCGCGGCGCCCCGCCGCCGTGTGCCCTTCCGCGCCCGTCCCCCTCCTGTGGCGCGCCCGAACACAGAAAGCCACGTGACCATGGCGAACACGACATATCGACCGAGCGCTCACCGAAACGACGGCCCGTCATGGTAGCGGCGAGGATCACGGTCAACGGGGAGAAGACACCGCTCTCCCCGGCCCCCGCGCACACGACGGTGTTGGACCTGCTCCGCGAACGCGGTCTCACCGGGACCAAGGAGGGCTGCGCCGAGGGCGAGTGCGGGGCCTGTTCGGTCCTGGTCGCCCGCCCCGGCGTGGACCGGCCCACCGACTGGGTGGCGGTCAACGCCTGCCTGATCCCGGCCGCCGCCCTCGACGGACAGGAGATCGTCACCTCCGAGGGTCTGGCCACCCCGGGTGAGCCGGGAAGGCCGCCCCGGCTGCATCCGGTCCAGGAGGAGATGGCGGTCCGCGGCGGCTCCCAGTGCGGCTACTGCACGCCTGGCTTCGTATGCAGCATGGCCGCCGAGTACTACCGGCCCGGCCGTTGCGCGCACGCGGACACCTCCACCTCGGACGATGCCGAGCACGGTCCGAACGGGTTCGACCTGCACGCGTTGAGCGGGAACCTGTGCCGTTGCACCGGCTATCGTCCGATCCGCGACGCGGCGTTCGCCGTGGGAGAGCCCGCCGACGAGGACCCTCTGGCGCGCCGCCGTGAAGAGGAGCCTCCCGCTCCGGTCGCCACCGAGTACGTCCGGGAGGGCCGGGAGTTCCTGCGTAAGGAGACCCTGGCCGAGACGGTACGGGTTCTGCGCGAGCTACCCGAGACGGTGGTGGTCGCGGGCAGCACCGACTGGGGTGTGGAGGTGAACATCCGCTCCCGCAGGGCGGACCGCGTGATCGCGATCGACCGGCTGCCCGAGCTGCGGGAACTGCGCGTGGAGTCCGACCACATCGAGATCGGGGCGGCGCTGACGCTCACCGAGGTCGAACGCCGGCTCGACGGCGCCGTCCCGCTGCTGGCGGAACTGTTCCCGCTCTTCGCCTCCCGGCTCATCCGTAACAGCGCGACCCTCGGCGGGAACCTGGGCACCGGCTCCCCCATCGGCGACGCTCCGCCCACGCTTCTCGCGCTGGAGGCGTCGGTGCTGCTCACCGACGCCGACGGTGAACGCGAGGTGCCCTTGTCCGACTACTTCACCGGCTACCGGCGGAGCGTGCGCCGTCCCGACGAGCTGATCCGCGCGGTGCGCGTCCCTCTTCCGCTGTCGCCGGTCGTGGCCTTCCACAAGATCGCCAAGCGCCGCTTCGACGACATCTCCAGCGTGGCGGTCGCCTTCGCCCTCGACATCGAGGACGGGATCGTCCGCAAGGCGCGGATCGGCTTGGGCGGTGTGGCCGCCACGCCGATCCGGGCCCTGGCCGCCGAGGCCGCTCTGGAGGGCGGGTCCTGGTCGGTGGAGAACGTCGAGGCCGCGGCCCGGGTGCTCCAGGGCGAGGGCACCCCGATGAGCGACCACCGCGCCGGCGCCGAGTACCGCTCGGCGATGCTCGGCCAGAGCCTGCTGAAGCTGTACGCGCAGACCACCGAGGCGGTGTCGTCATGAGTCACCTGTCAGAACGTCCCGAGAACCCCGTCGTCGGTCTCTCGGTGCCCCATGAAAGCGCGACCCTGCACGTCACCGGCGCCGCGCTCTACACCGACGACCTGGTCCACCGGACCAAGGACGTGCTGCACGCGCACCCGGTCCAGGTCATGACCGCCCACGGCCGGATCACCGCTCTGCGCACCGACGCGGCACTGGCCGTGCCCGGCGTGGTCCGGGTGCTGACCGGCGCCGACGTGCCCGGGATCAACGACGCCGGGATGAAGCACGACGAGCCGCTGTTCCCCGACGAGGTCATGTTCCACGGCCACGCGGTGGCCTGGGTGCTCGGCGAGACGCTGGAGGCGGCCCGGCTCGGCGCGGAGGCCGTCGAGGTGGAGGTCGAGGAGCTGCCCTCCCTGGTGACGGTGCGGGAGGCGATCGAGGCCGACAGCTTCCACGGCGCCCGCCCCGTCCTCCTGAGCGGCGACGTGGATTCCGGGCTCGCCGACTCCGCCCACGTGTTCTCCGGCGAGTTCTCCTTCTCCGACCAAGAGCACTTCTACCTGGAGACGCACGCGGCGCTGGCGCAGGTCGACGAGGCCGGGCAGGTGTTCGTGCAGAGCAGCACCCAGCACCCCTCGGAGACCCAGGAGATCGTCGCGCACGTGCTCGGGCTGCACAGCCACGAGGTGACCGTGCAGTGTCTGCGCATGGGCGGCGGCTTCGGCGGTAAGGAGATGCAGCCGCACGGGTTCGCGGCGATCGCCGCGCTCGGCGCCGTGCTGACCGGCCGTCCGGTGCGGCTGCGTCTCGACCGGACCCAGGACCTGACCATGTCCGGCAAGCGGCACGGGTTCCACGCCGAGTGGCGGATCGGTTTCGACGACGACGGCCGGATCCGGGCCCTGGACGCCACCCTGACGGCGGACGGCGGTTGGAGTCTGGACCTGTCCGAACCGGTGTTGGCCCGCGCGCTGTGCCACATCGACAACACCTACTGGATCCCCAACGCGCGCGTGGCCGGACGGATCGCCAGGACCAACAAGGTCTCCAACACGGCCTTCCGCGGTTTCGGCGGCCCTCAGGGCATGCTGGTGATCGAGGACATCATGGGCCGCTGCGCCCCGCTGCTCGGGCTGGACCCGATGGAGCTGCGGGAGCGCAACTTCTACCGGAAGGGACAGTCGACCCCCTACGGGCAGCCGGTCGTGCGGCCCGACCGGATCACCGCGGTCTGGGAGCGGGTCAAGGACGACGCGGACCTCGACGGACGTCGGCGTGAGATCGCCGCCTTCAACGCCGCCCACCCGCACACCAAGAGGGCGATCGCGGTCACCGGCCTGAAGTTCGGGATCTCGTTCAACCTCACCGCCTTCAACCAGGGCGGCGCGCTGGTGTTGATCTACAAGGACGGTTCGGTCCTGATCAACCACGGCGGCACCGAGATGGGGCAGGGCCTGCACACCAAGATGTTGCAGGTCGCCGCGACCTCGCTGGGGGTGCCCCTGGAGAAGGTGCGGCTGGCGCCCACGCGGACCGACAAGGTGCCCAACACCTCCGCCACCGCCGCCAGCTCCGGCACGGACCTCAACGGCGCGGCGGTGAAGAACGCCTGTGAACAGCTCGTCGAACGGCTGTCCCAGGTGGCCGCCACCCGTCTGGGAGTGAACCCGTCGGACGTGCGCATCGTCGACGGCGTCGCCCGGGCCCTGGGCGTCGACGAGGAGCTGGCCTGGGACGATCTGGTCTACACCGCCTACTTCCAGCGGGTGCAGTTGTCGGCGGCCGGTTTCTATCGGACCGAGGGGCTGCACTGGGACGCGAAGACGTTCAAGGGCTCACCCTTCAAGTACTTCGCCCACGGCGCCGCCGCGACCGAGGTCGAGGTGGACGGTTTCACCGGCGCCTACAGGGTCCGACGGGTCGACATCGTCCACGATGTGGGCGACAGCCTCTCCCCGATGATCGACATCGGGCAGGTCGAGGGCGGCTTCGTGCAGGGCGCGGGCTGGCTGACCTTGGAGGACATGCGTTGGGACACCGGTGACGGACCGAACCGGGGCCGGCTGCTGACCCAGGCGGCGAGCACCTACAAGCTGCCGAGCTTCTCGGAGATGCCCGAGGAGTTCAACGTGAAGCTCTTGGAGGACGCCACCGAGGAGGGCGCGGTCTACGGCTCCAAGGCCGTGGGCGAGCCCCCGCTGATGTTGGCGTTCTCGGTGCGGGAGGCGTTGCGGCAGGCCGCGGCCGAGTTCGGGCCGGGCGGGGTCGGCGTCGAGCTGGCGTCGCCCGCGACACCCGAGGCGGTGTACTGGGCGATCCAGGCGGCCCGTCGTGGCCATGACCTCCTCGCCGACGAGGGCCGTGTCCGCGACGACGTGGAAGCGCTGAGCGGTGCCTGACATGACGTGGATCGCCGCGGTCGCGGGGTTGCGGGAACGCCGGGAGTTCGGCGTGCTCGCGACCGTCGCGACCGTGCGCGGCCACGCCCCGCGCGACGCCGGGGCCAAGCTCGTCGTGGGACGGACCGAGACGTGGGGGTCGATCGGCGGCGGCAACGTCGAGGCGGTCGTGATCGACCGGGCCCGGGAGATGATCGCCGTCTCCGGTACGGAACCGGAGCTGATCGACTTCGCCCTGAACGACAAGGTCACCGGCCCGCACGGGGTGCAGTGCTGCGGCGGCACGGTCTCGGTGCTGCTCGAACCGTTGCCGACGGTACGGGCGGTGGCGATCTTCGGCGTCGGTCACGTCGGCCTGGAGCTGGCGCGCGTCCTGGCCCGACAGGATCTCGACCTGCACCTGGTCGACAGCCGCTCCGAGATGCTGACCGAGGAGCGGCTCTCCGTGCTGGCGGACGCGGTGGCGCGGGTCCGCGCGCACCACACGCCGCTGCTCCCGGAGGAGGTCCTGGAGGGTCTGCCGCCCGGGGCCCACGTCCTGATCATGACCCACGATCACGCCGAGGACGCCGCGCTGTGCGACGCCGCCCTGCGCACGACCCATCTCGGTTCCATCGGGCTGATCGGCTCGTCGGCCAAGTGGGCGCGGTTCCGCCGACGCCTCGCCTCCGAGGGCGGTCATGACGAGGAGGTCATCGATCGGATCAAGACCCCGATCGGGCTGCCCGACGTCACCGGCAAGGATCCGGCGACGATCGCCGTAAGCGTGGCCGCCGACCTGCTGCGGACCTTCGAGGCCGAGACGGACTGAGCCGGATCGAGGAGGGCCCCGCCGTACAGCCACGTGCGCGGCGACCCACCGTGGAGGTCGCTCTCGGGCCGCCGCTTCGAGGGTCTCGATGGTCAGGGGCCGCACCCGAGGGGCGATGCCCTTCGGGTGCGGCCCTCGCGGAGGGCCCCTATCGAAGCCGCCGGGTCTCCAGTCCCGCGGCTCCGACATCCAGCCGGCCCTCACGTTCTACGCCGCTCCGTCCTACCTCGTGCGGAGCGGAAGGTCTTCGATCCACACCACCCCGGGCCGCCTTCCTGGCCCCTGGGCGGTCGTGTTCTCGGGTCTGGCGGTCGGGCCGGTATGTGAGCGGCCCGACCGCCAGGCCCCGGGGCGGCTGCGACCTCTCTGCCGTTCGGGTGAACGTCGCCGTGCAAGAACGACGCTCCCGAGGGTCGGCTGAGCGGTCGAAGCCCGCCACCATCCGGCCGGGGTGTCGAATCGACCTCTGACCCAAGAGCGACACCCCGCCGGAGCCTGCGCTCCGAGGTTCTACTCGGACCCGACCTCGGTCCCGGGCCCTGTGGAGAAAGGCGGGGTCGGGGGTGGCCGAGGTTCGGAGACCGCCAGAAGGTCCCCGGCCGGTATCCCCGGGTCCTCCCCCGCCCCTACTCCTGCGGAGGTCTCCACACTGTTCGCGTGTGCCTCCGTTCTTCCCTCGGAAGCCGCTGTATTGGTCCGGTCCTGGAGTCGTCGGGCGTGGTGTTCGATCAGCTCCAGTGACCGACGGGCGTCCAGGGCGTGCTCCTCGACCAGCCGGTCGAAGGCCTCGGCGTAGGCGCGTGTGTCCTCTTCCTTCTTGGAGGCGACCACCCGTCCTCGGTGTTCGGTGTGCAGCACCGGAGGTAGCCCGTCGTCGAAGTCGAAGAGTGTGAACCCGCCCAACGTCCCTGAGTGCAGGCCCGCTTCTTCCGGGATGATGTGCAGTTGTACCGAGGCGGAGCGTTCCACCAGGTGGTGCAGCTGGCGCACCATCACCTCCGGAGCTTCGGGCCCCCCGACGATCCTGCGTAGGACGGCTTCGTCCAGGACGTAGACCTGTTCCGGTACCGGGTTGCGGGTGAGCATGACGCCCTGGCGGCCCATCAACACATCCACCAACCGATCCACATCCTCAGCCGGGTCGGTCATCGAGCAGAGTGCGTGCGCGTAGTCCCTGGTCCTCAACAAGCCCGGAACCAGCGCGGGTGCGCATTGGCGGATCCGTGCCGCGCCCATCTCCAGCCCCACGTAGTGGCGCTCCTCGGTGGTCAGGGCGTGGCGGTTCGGGTGCCACCAGGGTTTGTCGCGGGCCTTGCGGCCGATCTCCTGTAATTTCCTCCCCTGTGCGGTTCCGAGCAGTCGGTACAGGTCCAGCAGGGCGTCCAGGTCGGCTTTGGGTAGTACCTGGGTGCCGCCTTCGTAGCGCATCAGTTTGGCGTGCGACCACTCCAACGAGCGGGCCACCTTCTCCTGCGTCAGACCGTTTCCACGGCGGAGTGCGATCAGCCGGTGGATCAGCAACGCCTGGTGGACGACGGGGCCGCGGTCGTCGATCATCGTCCGGGCTCGGTGAGCAGGCGTTGGACGTCGGCCTTGAAGTAGCGGCGGTGGCCGCCCAGGGTGCGGACCCAGCGCAATCTGCCTTCCTGGGCCCACAAGCGAACGGTCTTGGGGTCCACCCGGAAGGCCTGGGCGACCTCTTGGGGGGTGAGCAGGTCCATGGGGTCGACATCCGGCTGCGTCATGTTCTTCTCTCAGGGGGTCGTTGTCGGAAATCAGGGGAGAAGTGGTCGTTCGCCGCACCACGGCCCAGAAGCACCGGGCCGTGGTGCGGCGAGCGACAAGGGTCAGCGTTCTCGTAGTCGTGTCCGGGCGGTGTGGAGCGCGGCCAGCACTTGGACCAGGCGTCCTTCGGCGTCGTCCAACAGCGCGTTCCTGCGGGCGGGGCTGTTGCCGGCCCATTGGGCGCGGGTGAGGTAGCGGGCGGCGTCCTCGGCGGCGCTCGCCCCGGCCAGCAGGGTGGGACCGTAGGCCGGGCGGGCGGCCTGGTCCCACACGGGGCGGGTGCCTTCGACCTGCCGACGCCGGGTCTGAAGCGGCAACTGGGCCTGGTCCCACAGTAGGTAGGCCTGTTCCCGTCCTTCCTGGTCGGCCTCGTAGGCGTCCAGTAAGCGGATCATGAGCTCGTGGGAGGGGCGGATGCGTCCGGTCTCGATCCGGGAGACCGTCGACTGATCCACCCCCGACAACCGGTAGCCGCTCAACCCGGCCGTCTTGCGCAACCGCTTCAAGTGGACGCCGAGGGCTTTCTTGGACTCGGTGCAGAGGGAGTCCGCGTCATGTTCGTTCACTCGAAGACTCCAGATCGGAGAAGGGAAGCGGGTGATCGGGCCCGGCGGGCGGGCCCCGGAAGGGCGCTCATGGGAGCGCCCCTCCGAGACACCGGCCCGGTGTTCCGCACCTTGCGGCACGGGGCTTTTCCACAGCCGCATCAGCAGGGCCGACTGGTTCCGGTAAGGGTGGTCAGGGCGGCGATCGGCGGCTCTCCCCTGCCTGGGTCGTTCGGCGGCGAGACGTGCCACCGCCAACCCGATTCCTCGAAGACCTTCCGCAGCCCGTCCGACTCGCGTGCCACCAAGCGGGTATCCGAGCCCTGCTCCTGGGCTTGGCCGGTGTAGACGTCGGCGGCGCCGACCATCCCGGACAGATGGGTGATCCCCCAGCCGCTTCCCGGAGCCAGCCTCGCGGCGAGTGCCTCGACCAGGCCGGCCAGTTCTTCGTCTTGGAGGTGGTCGAGGGTCAGGGTGGAGAGCACCCCCACCGGCACCGACAGATCCAGATGCTCACCCAGAGCCGAAGCCAGGCTCTCCGGGTAGCGCAGATCCAGGTCGAGGACGTGCACGTTGCCTCCCCGGACCCGGGCCGGATGCTCCCACCAGGCGCGGGCGGCGGCCAGGGCGGCCAGATCATGGTCGACATAGACCGTCCTCGCCCGCGACCCCCACAGCACCCGGCCGCGCTCATGCGGGGCCCGGCGCATCGCCGGCAACCCACAACCCAGATCGATCACCTGGGGAAAGGAGTGGCAGACCGCGTCCACCACACACTCGCGCGCCTTGCGGTGCACCAACATCTGACCCGCCAAGGCGGGTGAGGCCTCGGCCATGCGCACGGCGACATGGCGGTCCTGGCTCCAGGAATCCTTGCCGTAGTCCAGGTAGTCGAACGTCCGGGCCGCGTTGGTCAACGCCCATTCCTCACGATCCAACAAAGTGCCGCTGCGGGCCGCGCCCCAGGCCGGAGGCTTCCGCGTTTCAGCGCGCATCACGCCTCCTCTGGGTGCGCTCGGCCGGAGGACCGGGCGGCATCCCGTAGTGGGCGCGCAGCCGGGACTCCAGCATTTCGGGGGTGGGTTCGATCTGGCTGCGCCACGGGGCGCGAGGGTGATGGTGGGTGGCCAGCCAGAACCGTCCGGTCCAGGCGATCTTGTGCGTACGCCCCCAGCGGGCGGTGAGCTCGGCCAACACCTGCGCGGGAGGGGCCCAGGTGTCGCCGTACTCATCCATATGAACGCCCTCGTGCGTGCGAGCCCGGACGCAGCGGCGGGTGCGACCTGAAGAGGTCAGATGGGCTTCTAAGCAGGACCTGTTCACGAGACGACCCCCTCGGTTTCACAGAGCCGGTCGAGCAACGCGACCGCCGCCGCAAGGTCACCGGAGGAAAGCGCCACCGACAACGCGGCCCGCGCCTGACACATCCGCGCCCGAAGAAGCGCGGGGTCGTGCTCACCCGGATGTGCGACAGGAGTGGCAGCCGGGGTGGAGAAGAGGGAGGAGCCGGCGGCCCCAGAACGAGAACGCGAACAGAGAGGCACCGAAGCGCCAAGCGAATCGGATGTGCCGGTCGGCCAGGGCGATCCGGAAGTGACGGCGGACCTGCCGGCCGTGGCGGGAGCGGGGAGTCGGAGGGCGTCGCTCAGAGCGGACAGGAACGCCTCGGTCTGGATATCCATCATCGTCACGCCACCTCCAGGAGGGGTACCGGGGCACCGATACCACCGGGCCTCGGACGGGGGATCGGGTGAGGAGTGCGCTCCTCTTCACGCCTTTGCGAAGACCCGATGTCGATCAGGACAGCGAGACCGAGCCGCGAGCGATCGATGGCCGCGTTACGTGCTCGGCGTCGTCGAGCCCGATACAGGTCATCGAGAACGTAGGGACGGACCGCATCGACCGAACGGTCCTCAGGCCCATGCACAGGCCTGACCAGGCTCGGGAGAGCAGGAAGAGACGGGCGTCGGTACGGCGCCGGAGTCGCGTAGCGGCGGGAGCGGGAAGACCGGCGCCGAACCAGAAGGTTGCCGAGAACTTCCTTCATCAGCGCTACTACCGCATTAGCGTGGATCACGTCGGTTACATACACGTACTGAACTCCTCACTGTGTGTTCCTAGGCACAGCCAGGAAATCATGAAAGTAACAAGTTCTCAAGGAGTTGATGAAAGTAACGTCGTTTGATGTAGGTCTGTCCGGACTAGACTCGCGGCATGGATCGCCGTACGCACTCCCCTACCGTCCGCTTGCGCAGACTCGGGCGTCTTCTACGTCGCGCACGTGAGGAATCCAACCGCTCTCAAACCGAGGCGGCGAAGCTTGTTGGCTGGTCCCTGCCGAAACTTGGCAGGCTCGAGGCAGCCGAGACCAGGCGCATCAAGCCGGACGACCTAGCAGCACTCGCAGAGCTCTACAGCGTTGGCGCTGACACCCTCGCCATGTGGCAGGAACTCGCAGCACAAGCGAAGGAGCGTGGGTGGTGGGCGAAGTACAGGAAGAGCGGCATCTTCACGGATGATCTGCCGGATTTCGAGTCCGAGGCCAGCGCGATCCGCACATACGAGCCTCAGGTGATCCCTGGACTTCTCCAAACACCGGAATATGCCGAACAGATCCTCCGAGAGGGGCAAGCTCAAGACGACGGCGCCATCGCAGCTCGTGTGGATGCACGGATACGTCGACAGGACATCCTTCATCGCCACCAGCCACCGGAGTACTGGGCCATCATCGACGAGTCCGCCCTACGCAGGGGCATGGCCGGGTTCCCTGAGGTGATGGTTGACCAAATCAAGCATCTGTTGCGGATGGCAACGAGATCCGGGGTAACCATTCAGGTGCTTCCCTACACAGCTGGGGCGCATGCAGCAAGCAGCGGTTCCATCGTCATCATGGACTACGCCGAGGCAGTGGACCCCTCGATTGTTTACGTGGAGTCCTACGCCGCTAGCCTGATGATGGAGGAGCCCGCCGAGATCAACCGCGTGAGCAGCGTTTTCTCTCATGTGTCTGCGTCGGCTCTCTCTGGCGCTGAGTCCGCTGAGTTCCTCCGCGCCATCCTCACAGAAGCAGAAAGTGGGTCCGATGTCTGACCTGGAATTTCGCAAGAGCAGCTACAGCGGCACAGGAAACAACTGTGTCGAGGTCGCCGACACCCCTGGGGCCTCCGCCGTGCGCGACAGTCAGACCCCCGAAGCCGGCCACCTCTTCTTCCCAAGCTCAGAGTGGGCAGCGTTCGTTACGACCTCTCGTAGTGGTCGCTAGCCATCTAGAAATCATGTGGCCCCCTGGTCGTCGACCAGGGGGCCACATGTGCCTAGAAACACTGGTGCGAAGCACCAGTGGCGAGTCTACCTTGCGAAGGACTATCCGCTATTGCCTTTCCCTAGCAGACACACGACCGTTCTCCATCGCTCCTGAACCTGCGGGTTACCCTGAGGCTCCCCCAGCACCCGACTCAGGAGCGATGGACGATGCCACTCCCCCAAGCCGAAACCCTCACCTTCCGCAAGTCCAGCTACAGCGGTGCCCGTGACCAGAACTGCGTTGAGGTCGCCGACGTCCCCGGCGCCTCGGCCATCCGCGACTCCCAGAACCCCGGCTCAGGACACCTCACCTTCAGCAGCAGCGAATGGACCGCCCTCCTCACCACCACCCGCCGCACGGAGGCCCACCATGCCTGAGACCCCCCGCACCCTGAACTTCCGCAAGTCCAGCTACAGCGCGAACGAGTCCGCATGCGTCGAGGTCGCCGATACCCCCGGTACCTCCACCATCCGCGACACCAAACGCAGGTCGGACGGCCACCTCCCCTTCCCCACCAACGAATGGGCGGCCTTCCTCACCACCCTCACCCGATAACCCCCAAGACCAACCAGGCCCCGGAAGCACCAGCTCCCGGGGCCTCGCCACTCCCAAAAACAACCCCACATGCATGGGGAGCAGAGGGTCCGTGTCTTCGACACCCTCGCCAGGGAGGGTCCATCCCCACATGCGTGGGGCTCAGGAGCAGTTCGGTGTCGGTAAGTACGGTAAGCGCAGTCCATCCCCACGTGCGTGGGGCTCAGTGGCGGCACGACCCGGGCCGAACCGCGAAGTACGGTCCATCCCCACGTGCGTGGGGCTCAGGGGTTGAAGCGGATCGCGTAGGTGTTGCGAGCCGGTCCATCCCCGCGTGCGCGGGGAGCAGCGCTTGGCCATCTTGTGTGCCTGTCGATACTCGGGTCCATCCCCGCGTGCGCGGGGAGCAGTGCGCGTTCTCGTGGACGTGGGAGAGTGCCCCGGGTCCATCCCCGCATACGCGGGGCTTAGACCACCGCTCCCTGAGACACCACCGAGATCGGCAGTCCATCCCCACGTGCGTGGGGTTCAGGGCCGCTCTCGCCAAGGCGTTCGAGCTCGCGGCGGTCCATCCCCACGTGCGTGGGGCTCAGGGGACCCGAGGTTATCGCGGCGTCCGCGTCGGTAGGTCCATCCCCACGTGCGTGGGGCTCAGCCCGTCGCCTACGGGTGGCCACTCCAATGGCTCGGTCCATCCCCGCGTGCGCAGGGAGCAGCTCTGCATTATCGAATTTGTAGGCCCTTGCCGGGGTCCATCCCCACGTGCGTGGGGAGCAGACCCGCAACCTCACCGGAAACCTCGGCGCCCTGGGTCCATCCCCACGTGCGCGGGGAGCAGGCCGGTGAGGTGCTGGATACGGTCCGGGATGCGGGGTCATCCCCGCGTGCGCGGGGAGCAGCCACGCATTTTCCGGGGATGACCTCGCTCATCGGGGTCATCCCCGCGTGCGCGGGGAGCAGCCACGCATTTTCCGGGGATGACCTCGCTCATCGGGGTCATCCCCGCGTGCGCGGGGAGCAGCCTCCCGGCGCCACCGATGCCGGATGGTCGATGGGGTCATCCCCGCGTGCGCGGGGAGCAGCCACGCATTTTCCGGGGATGACCTCGCTCATCGGGGTCATCCCCGCGTGCGCGGGGAGCAGCCTCCCGGCGCCACCGATGCCGGATGGTCGATGGGGTCATCCCCGCGTGCGCGGGGAGCAGTCTTCCTGACCTGCAACGCTATCCCGAGCAACCCACCATTTCTGCACGTTGTCGAGAAACAGACAAAACCGGCACCCCTCAAGCACCCATCCCAACACCACTCCCCCACCACCCTGGACACCCTCGCAGGGAACAGTCTCTACAACTTCAGATGCGCGTGCCAGGCCTTCGCCGCGTCCAGCATCGCTTCCAACCACCGCTCGTCAGGACGGAGCCGGGCGTAGTGGCGATGCATACGCACCTGCGCGAGCGCGAACGTCACCAACGCCCCTCGGTCCAATCGCCCCCACAGCGCGGAGGTGGCCAATAGCTTCTCCACCTCGGCCGGATCCTGTTCGGCGGAGACCAGCTGCACCGCCAACGTCGAGGGCATCACCACCGGAGCCGCCCGGGTGGGCCAGGCCCAGTCCACGACCCACACCCGGTCGTCGGTGTCCACCACGATGTTGCGCGGGTGCAGGTCCGCGTGGGTCAGATGGTTCCCACGCAGGACGGACCACTCGTCCTCGGCCAGGGCCCGGTCCCACCGGTACTCCACCCACGGCTCCGCGACCCGCGGAAGGGGGAGCGCGGCGATGCGATCCATCGCCTCGACCACCCGGGGCAGATCCGGTGACCCCGCGCTGTAGTCGGTCGGCCGGGCGTCGATGACCTCGAACCCCAGAGCGAACCACCCCTGGCCCCGGGCCTGCCACAGCAGCTCAGGAGCCAGACCCCCCAGGTGGGGGTTGATCAGCCCTTCACGTTCGGCCTCCTCCAGCCGGCCGCCCGGCCGGTCCGGGGTGGCCTTGACGAACACGCGGCCGTACTCACCGGTGACCACCGCCGTGGTGCTGGCGCTGTACCCCTGCGTGACCGGTTCCACCTGGATGATGGGCCCGGTGCGCGGGGTGATGAGTTCTCTCAGCCTCTGATCCACGCTGGGTCTTCCTAGCTACGGGGAGGGCATTCGGACAGACCACATCGACACCTACGTGACGGGCCCATCCCCGCATGCGCAGGGAGCAGTACGGGATCTGGTCTGTTCTCTGCATCATCGGGGGTCCATCCCCGCGTACGTGGGGAGCAGGGGGCGGCGGGCGGCAGGAGCAAGTGGCGGGAGGGTCCATCCCCACGCGCGTGGGGCTCAGGCCCAGGTCGGGCAGGGGCCAGCGATGCACGTCGGTCCATCCCCGCGTGCGCGGGGAGCAGGCCATCACCCAGGCCGGCCCCCGCGCCCAGCGAGGTCCATCCCCGCGTGCGCGGGGAGCAGTACACCAACAACGCCCAGGGCAAGGGCGCCACGGGTCCATCCCCACGTGCGCGGGGAGCAGTACACCAACAACGCCCAGGGCAAGGGCGCCACGGGTCCATCCCCGCGTGCGCGGGGAGCAGACTCGGCCTGTTCGCGGGGGCCGCCATGGCCGGGGGTCCATCCCCACGTGCGTGGGGTGCAGAGTACCGGCCAAACTGGACATGACCGCTCACTCGGCCCATCCCCACGTGCGTGGGGCTAAGTAGCGAGCGGCGTCGAGTGAGTGGTCGGCGACCGGTCCATCCCCACATGCGTGGGGTTCACCGCGCGGATCTGGATCGCGCCTACGGGGCGCACGGTCCATCCCCACGTGCGTGGGGTTCAGGGCCTGAGCGATGAAAGATCCAATCGTCGTGGCGGTCCATCCCCACGTGCGTGGGGCTCAGTGCAGTTCGAGGAACTCGCTGCTGCCGTTGGTCGGTCCATCCCCACGTGCGCGGGGAGCAGGCCTGGGGAGTCAGGGCCGCCCGATCTTCGCCGGTTCCATCTCCGCGTGCGCGGGGAGCAGCCTACGACATCCCCACACCGGTGGGGACACACGGGGCCATCCCCGCGTGCGCGGGGAGCAGGTCGCCCTGGCCCGCACCGCCCCGGCCAAGGAGGGGCTATCCCCGCGTGCGCGGGGAGCAGGACCACGCCGAAGACCACCCGGTCGCGATGGAGGGTCCATCCCGCGTGCGCGGGGAGCAGCTCGCTCTCGACCCTGTCGACCCGTTCGATACGGGTCCATCCCCGCGTGCGTGGGGAGCAGACTCTTTGACCTGGAAACTTACCAGTGGCAAGCAGTCGTTTTTCCAACTTCCCGAGAAACAGACAAAACCGACACCACTCGTCTCCTTATCCGCCCACCATCCACTGTCTCAGACCTCGAACCAGGAGCGGATCCGTTCACGGGCCTGGTCTCCGAACAGCGCGTGCTCCTCGTACATAGCGAACAGCTCCCGATAGGTCTCCACGTCCTGCGGCTCACGGAATGCCAACCGGCCGGTGAAGATCTCCACCGTGGCCAGCCTGTCGTCGTAGACGGTGAAGGTGTTCATCGGCCCCCTGGGCAACACGGTCCCCAGAGGGATCACCCCCAACCGCACCCGCTCCAACCGCGAGACCTCCACCAGACGGGCCGCCTGCTCGGCCATCCCCTCAGGAGGCAGGATCGCCCACCGCACCGCCTGCTCGGTGAGCAGGAACGTGAACGAGCATGCTCCCTCTCGCAACGCCTCCTGGCGGGCGATCTTCTTGGCCACCGTCGGTGAGACATCACCGGGCGAGTGTGTCAGAGAGGCCCTGATGTACTCCGGGGTCGCCAACAGCCCGGTCACCATCGTCGGCAGAAAGTACCGGGCCTCGGTGGCGGAGGCCTCCAGAGACCGCAGCTCATGTTGCCGGGTCTCCAACCCCTTCCGCCACAGCTCCCGCTTGCCCTGCCACTCGGTGTTGGCCGCCCTCACCTTCGCCAGCACAGGACCGGCCTGTTCAGGGGACACTTCGAGCGCTGTGAGGAGGCGGTCCAGGTCGACCAACGTGGGGATCAATCTCCCCGTCTCGATCTTGCTGATCTTGCTCTGGGACATGGAGCAACGCCGTGCCAGCCGCTCGCCTGAGAGACCGGCGCCCCGGCGCAGCTCACGCAGCGTCTCCCCCAGATTCCCTGAGGCGACCGCGAGTTCATCGGGCTCCAGTGCCATCCTGTGTCTCCTTAACGAACGAGAACAGAAATCCCATCTCGATCGTGGGCCTTTCTCCTGTCCGCCAGGCTTCCCGCCAAGGAGCCGATTCGGATCACCGGTGAAGAACGTGCTCACTCCAGGCCCATCGCCGATCGGACCACTCCAAGCTATCCACGACGGAGAGGAGAAACCAGGAGAATTCCCGAAACGGAATAGTTCTCCGGAACCCTCACTCCGGGCGAGCATAATTTGAGCGGGAGAAACGAACTTTCACGAGCCTCGACAGCGACACCGGCCTCGTTTCAGGGCGCCCTATGACCGCCCGCACCAGCGCAGATTCCTCAGACGACGCGGTAGTCGGCGTGCGGGATGGCGCGCCCCCAGACCGCGTCGAAAGCACTCCGGCACAACTCGATGTCCACCGGGTCGGTGGAGACGACGATGTCCTCCATCGCCCCCTCCCCCGAGTAGTGCATGAAGACGACCTTCTCCCCATCGATCAGGTAGAAGTCGTTCCCTGGAAGCGCCAGGGAGGAGACCGTCCTTCGCGGTACCCAACGGATGTCCTCACCGGCCTCCACTAGAGGAAGCGTCGTGCTGTGCGCCCACCTCTGATAGCGGCTCAGTGGCTCGGACACCACGAGCGCCCGGCGGAAGACCTTCCCCTTCGCCCTACCTCGACGGAGGGTGTCGCACCAGCCGTCCATCCACGCGAAGTCGTCCTCCTCGCCCTCGGCCCACTTCGCGAAAGGGAGGATCTCGGCCTGCGTGCCATAGGAGTCCCTCATCTCCATGTGCAGGCACTCCGACTCGAACTCCTCGAAGAGTCCATCGAATTCATCCTGACCCATCGCCATAACCACTCCCGAGAGAGGAACCGAAACATCTCGCCCGGAACTTGTACCATATTTCTCTACACAGGACCTCCATTCCTCCTTCAAGGACGAAGTCCCCCTGTCAGAACGAACCGATCATGACAGAATCCATTCCACCTACCGCCCCAGCGATGACGTGAAGGGAACCAGTGAACAGGTTCATCGAACCCGGGCCGGACTTCCGTGAGCTCTTCTTGTCCTTCGAGCACACCGCCTTTCGCCTGGAGACACGCGACCACTACGGCGCCCCGTACGAACAGGAATCGCTACGCCGCTTCCTCGCCGACGAACCGGACGACCTGCCCTGGATGCGGAGCTGGCTCGACATGATCCGAGAGGCCACCGCCGCGGGCCGTCTCTTCTCCCGTGTCCGTGTGGTCAGTACCCCGCTCACCGACTACAGCCGCTTCGGCGTCTGGTGCTCGCGCTTCACCACCGGCGCGGGTGAGGACATCCGCTACCTCGAACGCGGCCGGGCCGAAGACTCCGGCCTCCCCCGGCACGACTACTGGCTGTTCGACTCCCGGACCCTGCTCAAGATGCACTTCGACGACTCCTCCGTCTTCCTCGGCGGCCAGATCATCGAGGATCCGCAGGAGATCGTGCGGCACAACCACTGGCGTGACGTGGCCCGCCACCACGCCGTCGAACGCGAGGACTTCGCCGCCGAACAGCGACTCCAGCGCGTCTAACGCCCACGCACATCCTCTGCCGCAAGAGGCGCCCCCATGGTCCGCCGTCCCGAACAGCGGGCGGGCCCATGGGGGCGTCGGCGAACAGAGCCATCCCCACATGCGTGGGGCTCAGCGCGGTGGTGTGGAGGACATGGACGCGTACGCCGGTCCATCCCCACGTGCGTGGGGCTCAGGGATCGACCTGCTGATCCTCGGAGGCGGGCTCCGGTCCACCCCCAAGTGCGTGGGGCTCAGGCGGCGTTCTTCAGATCGGGCAAGGCCCGCAGCGGTCCATCCCCACGTACGTGGGGCTCAGATGTGTGACCCATGTGTGCCCCATGGGTGTACCGGTCCATCCCCGCGTGCGCGGGGCTCAGCTCGTCCAAGGCCACACCGTGCTGTACGTGTCCGGTCCATCCCCGCGTGCGCGGGGCTCAGTAGCCGCCGTAGAGGCTGTTGGTCCTGTAGACCGGTCCATCCCCGCGTGCGCGGGGCTCAGGGAAAATGACCTGCGGAAACAGAAGCCGTTATCTTCCCGCAACCTTCGGTTGGCGGTGGCCTCCGCTTCTCACTCATCCCTACCACAGCCCCACAGAGCCGACCAGAACTCACCAACGCCCCACCGACTTCAGCCGATCCCCGCGTCCGCCCCGCCCAGGAACGACACCCGACCCGCCTCCCGGGCCGAAGCCCTCGCCTTCCGCGAGTCCGGCTACGGCCTATCGCCTGGTGCGCCGACGATCACTCGGAGCGTTCCAGGCGGTGGGCGTTGAACGAGAGCACCAACAGCACCGCCCCCATCACGAGCAGCGCGATCGCCCACGAGGCCACCGGCGCCGTGGCGGTCGCGCATCCGGAGATCCCGAATTCCTCCGGAGGCGTGGAGATCTCGGTGTAGGCGAACCAGCCGAAGGACTCCGTCCCCTGGCTCCCGGACGGGCTCCACCATCCCGCCCCGCAGGGCCCACCGGGGACCAGCCCCAGAGCGACACCACCGGCGATCAGCGTGACGGCGGCCGCTCGAACGATCTGGACAGGGGGCATCGGCTCCTCCTCTGGAGGGACGGGGGGACGGACGAGAGGTGCGGCGGCGAGCATAGCCTTCGAGAGCGCGATGGCCCCGCAGCGGGGAGCGGAACGCCCGAGGCCCCGTGTCCCGGCCTGCACGAGAAGCCTCGAAAAAAAAAATCTCCTCCCGACCGAACACACACCCCCTCCACCGACATAGAGGGGTGAGAGAACGGGAGGAACGCCGATGCGACGAGGCCGGGCCGGAGACGATCACTCCGACCAACGCGACTTCAACGCCTTGTTCGAAGAGCACTACGACGCCGTCTATCGCTACGCGCGACGGCGTGTGGGGCCCGATCAGGCCGACGACGTCGCCTCAGAGGCTTTCGTGGTGGCCTGGCGACGCCGCGACCGACTCCCTCCGGGCCGAGAACTGCCCTGGCTGTACGCGTGCGCACGACGTATCGGTCTCGCGCACCACCGTCTGGAGCGGCGCCAGGGATCGATCGCCGCGTCCTTGGAGCGAGAGACCGACACGACCCACCACGACGACACCGATCGGGTCCTCGACCGCGACCGGGCCCTGGCGACCCTGGCCCGGTTGACGGAGATCGAACGTGAACTCGTGATGCTCGTGACCTGGGAGGGGCTCGACTGTCGGCAGGCCGCGAAGGTGGTCGGCTGCACCCACGTCACCGCTCGCGGACGCCTGCACCGGGCTCGAAGGAAATTGACCGCGTACATGAAGGCGGACGCCCCCGAACCCGCTCGGGTCCGCGTCCCGAAGGAGGTCTCGTGGACGACCTGACCGCTCTGCGCGCCGCGTTCGACGGCACCGACCCCGCCGCGGACGCCCGCCCCACCCCCGAAGCCCGCCAGAGGGCGCGCGTCGAAGCCATCGCGAGATTGAAGGAGCACGAGACCATGACCCGCCCCCTGTGGAAGCGCGTCCCCGTCCTGGTCGCCGGAGCGGCCACCGCCGCCCTGGCCGTGGGCGCCGGAGTGATCGTCCTGCCCGGCGACGACCACGTGGGCATCCCGCTCGCGTACGCCGCCCAGCCGGAGCCCATCGAGGTGACCGGAGGCGACCCCGTCGACGGGACGGAACGGCTGACGGAACTGGCCGACATCGCCGCGGAGCGCGGCGCCGCCCCCGGCGAGGGCGACGTCGCCTTCGTCTCCACCAGCGACGTACAGTTGCACCGGCTCACCGCCAACGCCGGTGACGAGGACCCGCCGGAGTCCTACGGCTACCGCTTCGTCCCCTACGACCGGACCGGCTGGGAGGCCCCGAACGGCGACGTCCGTCGGGACTCCGACCCGAAGCCGCCGTTGGAGGCCGGTGGCGCGGAGGCCGACCACGAGTGGTTCCTGGAGCAGGGGAGCGAGTCCTACGAGGACACCCTGCACGAGAGCCTGGTGTGGCCCGCCGATCTGCCCACCGACACCGAGGGCATGCTGGAGGTGCTCGCCGACTACGGCGAGGGCCCCGAGGACGAGTCCCTGCCCGCGCTGACCAACGCCGTCGACAGGCTGTACGAGTCGCGTCCCCTCTCCGGTTCCGAGGAGGCCGCCGTGCAGCGTGTGCTCACCGAGGTCGCCGACGTGTCCTACCTGGGCTCGGCGACCGACTCCCTCGGCCGTGAGGGCGAGCTGTTCTCCTTCGAGGTGGAGGACGAGGGTCTGGTGACCGAGGTCCGCTACATGTACGACGCCGAGGACGGCGCGCTGTTGTACCGCGACGCGACCCTGCTGGAGGAGGCCCCCGAGTACGGCGACGCCGCCGACTTCGGACTGGAGTACCCGCTCCTGACCGAGCAGGTCGGTTTCGTCTGGTCGGGCTGGGTCGGCGCGATCGGCGAGCGCCCCTGACCCCTCCCCTCTCCCCTCCCCCGAGGCCCCGCGCGGTCGACCGCGCGGGGCCTCGCCCGTCCCACCCCGGGAGGGCGGGACGGGGGGACGTGGCAGACTGGGGACCTCGGTCGACGCCTCGGCGCACCGTCCCCGAACACCACAGCCGCAGACGAGAATGGGCCCATGGACAACCTGGAAATCATCGAAAACGCTTCCGATCCCGCGGTGCAGAGGATCCTCGATGTCACCAAGAGCTCCAGGGCCAACATCAAGACCACGCTGATCGAGGACGCCGAGCCGCTCACGCAGTGCATCCGGGCGGGCGTGGAGTTCATCGAGATCTACGGGATCGAAACGCAGCCGCCGTCCGAGGAGCTGCTGGAGCTGTGCCGTGAGCGCCGCATCCCGGTCCGGCTGTTCGCCACCTCGGTCGTCAACCAGGTCTTCAAGGGCGAGCGCAAGCCCAAGACCTTCGGGATCGCCCGGGTGCCGCGCCCCTCGCGGTTGAGCGACATCGCCCGCAGGGGCGGCGACGTCATCGTCCTCGACGGGGTGCGCATCGTCGGCAACATCGGCGCCATCACCCGGTCCGCGCTGGCGCTGGGCGCCTCGGGCATCATCCTCGTCGACAGCGACCTGACCAGCGTCGCCGACCGGCGTCTGATCCGCGCCAGCCGCGGCTACGTCTTCTCGCTGCCCATCGTGCTCGCCGAACGCGAGGAGGCCATCTCCTTCGTGCGTAAGGAGGGCATCCCGCTGCTGGTCCTGGACGCCGACGGCGACGTTCCGCTCAAGTCGCTGGGCGACAACAAGGAGCGGCTGGCCCTGCTGTTCGGAAGCGAGAAGGGCGGCCCGTCGGAGATGTTCGAGGAGGCCTCCTCCGCGTCGATCTCCATCCCGATGATCAGCTCCACCGAGTCCCTCAACGTGTCGGTCTCGGTCGGCATCGTGCTGCACGAGCGGATCGGCCCGAACTTCGAGGCGCGTCGGTCCGACCCGAGGTGAGCCGGGCCCGCCCCGACGGTCGACCGTCGGGGCGGGCGTCGGTCAGTTCAGACCCTTGCGGGCGAGCAGCGGCTCCATGCCGGGCTCGCGCCCGAGGAAGTCGCGGACGGCGTCCATAGAGTCGACGCTGCCCCCGACGGCCAGCACCTTCTGTCGGAAGCGGTCTCCGCTCTCGCGGCGCAGCCCGCCGTTCTCCTTGAACCAGTCGACGCTCTCGGCGTCCAGCACCTCGCTCCACACGTAGGAGTAGTAGCCGGCGCTGTAGTCGTTGGAGAACACGTGCATGAAGTACGAGGTCCGGTAGCGCGGACGCACCAGCGGGTGGAGCGCGCCCACCCGCTCCAGGGCCTCGATCTCGAAGGCCTCCGGGTCCTCGACCACGGTCCCCGGCGCCAGCCGGTGCCAGGACCAGTCGAGCAGGGCGGCCGCCAGGTACTCGAAGGTCCCGAAGCCCTGGTTGAACTTCTCGGCCGCGGCGAGCCGGTCCAGCAGCTCGGTCGGGACCGGCTCGCCGGTCTCGTGGTGCTTGGCGTAGTTGGCGAGGATCTCCGGCCAGGTCGCCCACATCTCGTTGACCTGGGAGGGGAACTCCACGAAGTCGCGCGGCACGCTGGTGCCCTCGACCCGGGGGTAGCGCACCGACGACAGTAGGCCGTGGAGTGCGTGCCCGAACTCGTGGAAGGCCGTCTCGACCTCGTCGAAGGTGAGCAGGGTGGGGCCGGAGACCGGCTTGGTGATGTTGAGGTTGTTCACCACGACCGGCTTCTCGTCGAGCAGGAAGGACTGTTCGACGAGGTTGTGCATCCACGCGCCGCCGCGCTTGGTGGGACGGGCGTAGGGGTCGAGGAGGAACAGCCCCAGGGCGGTGCCGTCGCCGTCGAAGACCTCCCACACCCGCACGTCGTCGTGGTATCCGCGCAGGTCGGAGCGTTCGGTGAAGGTGATCCCGTACAGGCGCGTGGCCGCGTACAGGACGCCGTCCTCGATCACACGTCCCAGCTCGAAGTAGGGGCGCAGCTCGCTCTCGTCGAGGTCGTAGCGGGCCTTGCGGACCTGCTCGGCGTAGTAGGGCCAGTCCCACGGCTCGATGTCGTGGCCGGCGTGCTCGGCGAGCGCCGCGGCCTCGCTCTCGACGTTGCGGCGGGCCGGGCCGACCAGACGTCCCAGACGCTCCTCGACCGCCTCGACGGTCTTGGCGGTCTGGTCGGCGACCTTGAACGAGGCGTGGTCGGGGTAGCCGCGCAGTCGGGCCTGCTCCGAGCGGATCGCGGCGACGCGCACGGCGATCTCCCGGTTGCGCGGGGCGCGCTCCACGCTCAGGGTGTACAGCTTTTCGCGGGTGGCCCGGTCGGTGAGCTGGGCGAGGGCGGGCTGCACGGTGGTGTTGAGCAGCGGGAGCACGTACTTCCCGGCGCTCTCGATCGCCTGGATCTGCGCCTCGTCGAGCCCGTCGAGGTCGGAGACGTCCTCGGTGACCAGCGCGGACTCGGTCGAGGCCCGGACCAGGTTTCGGGAGAACTCGGTGCCGAGCTCGGCCAGTTCGGCGTTGAGTTCGCGCATGCGCTCCTGGCCGGCCTCGTCGAGGTCGGCACCGGCCTTGATGTAGTCGAGCCGGTAGCGCTCCAGGAGCGTGGCCTCCTCGGGGTCGGAGGTGGTGACCCGCTTGATGCGGTCCCACAGGCCCCGGTCGAGGTAGATCGCGTCCCGGTGCCGGGTCCCCTTGGGCGAGAGTTCGCGCTCCAGTTCCTGGACGGCCTCGGTGGCGTCGGAGCCCGCGAGGGTGTGCAGGACGGTCTCCACCCGGTTCAGGGTCCGACCGGAGCGCTCCAGGGCGGCGATCGTGTTCTCAAAGGTGGGGGGTTCGGGGTCGGCGACGATGGCCGCGACCTCGGCGAGGTGTTCGGCCACGCCCTGATCGAAGGCGGGCCGGAAGTGCTCCTCGCGAATCGCCGCGAAGTCGGGGAGACCGTAGGGCAGTTCGCTGGGCGTCAGGAACGGGTTGTCGGTCAAGGATCGTGCTCCTCGTTCGTCGGCGCGGACCCGGCCCCACCACGCTGTTCTCGTGGCGAGGGCCCCGTGGCGGGTCCGTCTATGGTGCGCGTCGGTGGCGCGTGCCCGGTGCGTGGAGTGATCCGCCGGGGCGGGTCCACGGTGTCCGGGGTGCTCGTGCTGTTCTACCGTGCGCCCCGTCACCTGTCACCCGCCCGCCCCCCGTTCTCCGTTCGGGGCGTCCCTACTCGTCACCGATGACGTGCGGGTCCGGGGCCGGGGCGTCGCCCGGCTCCAGGGGCATCTCGACGATGGGGACGAAGCGTCCGGTGGCCTCGCCCGCGCCCTCCGGGCTGTAACCGAGGGTGCCTCCACCGGCCCGGACCTCGTGGGCGGTGTTGAGCAGTGTCATGCGGGCGCGGACCTCGTGGGCGGTCGGCGGTCCGTCCGCGTCCCCCAGTTCGTTGGTCATCCTGATGGCCTGCGCGGCGACGGCCACGGCGTCGTGGTTGACCAGCGCGTACCCGTTGCGCAGCCCTTCGGGGTCGTGTTCGGTGGAGGGGAAGTGCTCGATGTAGGCCTCACGAAAGGCCCGGTAGCCCTCGGGGGCGTCGGCGGAGCCCTGGGGGACGAGGTTCCATCGTGTGTCGATGCCCGAGGCGTAGACCAGGGTGAGGTCGTTGTCGGCGAGGAAGGCCATCCGCCCCTCCTCGTTGAGCACGCTCAGTCCGGTGGCGACGAACATGATGCGCATCGGCCGGTCGCAGGTGGAGGCGGCCAGGCTCTCCATGAACTCGTCGAGGTCGGGGGCGCGTCCGGCGAAGAGGACCGTGTCGGCCCCGGAGACGCAGACGTTCATGGTGACCTCGGCGAACAGCCCTCGCACCGGGTCGTCGCCGACCGTGGTCCCCTCGTACTCCTGGACGGGTCGACCGTCGATGTAGGGGTCGAGGTGTTCGGTGTAGGCCTGTTTCAGGGAGGCGACGAAGAGGTCGGGTTCGGTGCGGTCGTAGACGATGATGGCCCGCGCCCGTTCGTCGAGACCGTCGAGGTGGCCTCGGAGCGCCTTGATGTACTCGGTGTTGCTCGGGGCCACGCGGAGCACGCCGGGCAGTGTCGGGTTCTCCTCGTCTCCGGCGTCGTCGATCCCTCCGGGGCCGTGCGCGAGTCCGTCCGCGGTGAGCGCGGTGGAGACCATGGGGATGCCCTGGCCGTCGAGGGTCCGGGCGATGTCCCTGGCCGAGGCGATGCTGACGCCCATGCCGGTGACGGCGACGAGGGGGCGTTCCTCGTCGCGGGCCATGTCGACCAGGTCGTCCACCACGGGTTCCCACTGGTGTTGGCGGCTGCCCATGTTGGCGACGACGAGCTGGATCCGCGGCGTCCGATCTCCGAAGTCGTGGGTGTCGTTGGCGCGTTTTTGAGCCGTATAGGCGCCTTCCAGGGACCTGAGCATCCGTCCGGGGTCCATGGGGCTGACGGGGTCGAAGGTGAAGGTTCCCAGAAGGGCGACCCGCACGATGGGAAGGTCGTCCCCGAGCGCGGCGACGCGTTCGTTCTCCTCCCGGATGAGTTCCTGCACCCGGGTGAAGTCGTCGTGGAAGACGTAATCGCCCTCGGTGACGCCGACGCATTCGTCGGCGATCTCGCGGACCCCGTTGTTCGGGCCGCCGCAGGTGAACCGGTCCCACATCAGGAGGGTGGTGGCCACGACGGCGAGGACGAGTGCGGCGGCGGTGCCCAAGAGCAGGCTCCTCTTCCGGTCCGCACCTCTCCAGCCGGCCGGATCGGCCATCCCGTCACCTCTCTCGCTCGGCGGCCCGTCTCTGGGTGATGCGCGTTCTCCCCCGTTCTATGAGCGTGCTCGCCATTCGCAACAGATGCGTTATAAGAATTCCGCGAGGAATATCCCTGAAAATCACCTGAATCACTTTTGAACCCTTAAGTAATGTTCCGAGATCACCAAGCGTGCCCTTCCCGCTCGCTCTCCGCACTCCCCCGAAACCCGGTGGAGACCGGGCCGCTCTCCCTGCTCTCATGAAGGGGAGAAGAGACCTTGGGAGGCCTCGCTTGGTTCAGACGTCGGATGTCCCCGGCCCCTGGGGGACACTCCCCCTTCCGCGTTCGGCCCTACCGCCCACCGGCTCGCCCGATACGCGCGGTCCGCTCCGCTTCGTGTGGTGGCTCATCACCCGGCAACCGGGACGGATCCTGACCGGCACCCTCTACGGGACCCTGTGGATGACCACCGTCATGATCCCGCCCTATCTGATGGCCCGCGCCATCGACGACGGGCTACGGGCCGGACGGCCGGGCGCGCTCGTCCTGTGGGTGGCGGCCATGGCCGCGGTGCTCCTGTTCAACGTGGCCATGTCGGTCCTACGGCACCGCACGATGACACAGGTGCGCATGGACGCCGCGCACCGGACCATGCGCGTGGTCAACGGACACTCCACCGTGCTCGGATCGTCCCTGGCCCGTCGGGTCTCCTCCGGCGAACTGTCCACCGTCCAGGCCGCCGACGTCATGCTCATCGCGCACATCCTCACCATGACCGGGCCCGGGGTGGGCGCGGTCATCGCCTATGTCGGCGTCGCGGTGCTCCTGGTGGGCATCTCCCCGTTGCTGGGCGCGATCGTGGTGATCGGCGTCCCGGTCCTGGCGGTGGTGATCGGCCCGCTGCTCGGCCGGCTCCAGGATCGGGAGCGGAGCTACCGAGAGCACCAGGGCGAGACGACGGCGCTGGCCGCGGACATCGTGTCCGGGCTGCGGGTTCTGTGCGGGATCGGCGGCAAGGACCACTTCGCGCGACGGTACCGGGACCGCTCCGGGGAGCTGCTCCACCAGGGCTACCGGGTCAGCGAGACCACGAGCTGGTTCCAGGCGGTGACCTACTGCCTGCCCGTGATCTTCCTCGGCGCGGTCACCTGGGTGGCGGCCCGGTTGACGCTGGACGGACAGATCACCGTCGGCGAGGCCGTCGCGGTCTACGGGTACGTGGCCCTCCTGATCATCCCGATCCTCTTCCTCATCGAGGGCGCCACCGGGCTCGTCCAGGGCCTGGTCTCGGTCCGCCGGGTGCTGCGGGTGCTGACCCTGGAACCCCCGCTCGCCGGCAGCGGGATGAACCGCCCCGGTCCCGAGGAGGACGCGGAGCTGGTCGACCCGGCCTCCGGTGTGACCGTGCCTCCGGGACGGTGCACCGCGCTCGTGTCCGCCTCTCCAGAGGAGGCCGCCGCCGTCGCCGACCGGTTGTGCCGCCACACCGACTCCGACGTCCTCTGGGGCGGGATCCCCCTGCGCGACGTGGGGCTGAACGAGGTGCGCGAGCGTCTGCTGCTCTGTGACAACGAGTCGTACCTGTTCGCCGGCTCCCTGCGCGAGGTCCTCGACCCGCACGGCCGGTTCCCCGACGAGGAACTACGTGCCGCGCTGCGCACGGCCGGGGCGGTCGACGTCCTCACCTCGCTGCCCGACGGGTTGGACTCACGAGTGGAGCCCCAAGGGCGCAACCTCTCCGGAGGGCAGCGTCAGCGGGTCCGGCTGGCCCGCGCCGTACTCGCCTCGCCCGAGGTCCTGGCGCTGGTGGAACCCACCTCGGCGGTGGACGCGCACACCGAGGCGGCGATCGCCGAACGGATGGTCGAGGCCCGCAACGGACGGACCACCGTGGTCGTGGGCACCTCGCCCCTGCTGTTGGACCGCGCCGACCGGATCGTCCTCCTGGTGGACGGGACGGCCGTCGCCGTCGGCACCCACGGCGAGCTGATCGCCTCTCGAAGGGACTATCGCGCGCTGGTCCTGCGCGGCGCGGACGAGGAGGGGGAACGAGCATGAGCGAACGTCTTCCGGTGGCCGACCGGGCCCGGGTCCGCCGCGACCTCGGTCGCGTCCTGAGCGACGAGCGCGGACGTGTGGCCCGGTTGGTGACGCTGACCCTGATCTCCGGGGCGGCCGGGCTGGTCGGCCCGTACCTGCTGGGCCGGATCATCGACATGGTGGAGGCCGGCACCGCCACGGCCGGAGCGATCGATCTGATGGCCGCCGGCGTGGTGGTCGCGGCCTGCGCCCAGTTCGTGTCGACCCGGTACGCGCGGCGGGCCACGTACCGCTTCGGCGAACACGTACTGCTCCGTCTGCGCGAGGACTTCGTGGGCCGGGTGCTGTCGCTGCCCACCCGGGTGGTGGAGCGTTCGGGGACCGGCGACCTCACCACGCGCGCCTCGGCGGACGTGGCGACGGTGGGACAGACCCTGCGGAGTTCGGTCCCCGACATCGCCCTGTACGGCCTTCAGGTCGTGGTGCTGTTCGCGGCGATCTTCTGGATCGACCCCCGTCTGGGGCTGTGCGCCGTGGTCTCGTTCCCGCTGATGTACCCGGTGGCCCGCTGGTATCTGCGCCGTTCCCGTGAGGCCTATCTGGCCGAGGGTTCGGCCCTGTCCGGGGCCTTGGAGAACGTATCGGCGACGGCGGAGGGCGGCCGCACGGTCGAGGGTCTGGGGATCCAACGGGATCGGATCGAGGCCACGGAGCGGGACGTGGAGCTCCTGTACCGCGCGCGGCGCGGCACACTGCGGCTGCGCTCGGTGCTGTTCCCCTTCACCGAGGCCGTCTTCCTGCTGCCGACCGCCGTCGCCCTGTTGGTGGGCGGCCTGCTCTACCTCGACGGCGGGATCGCCCTGGGTGCTCTGGTGACCTGTCTGCTCTACCTCGAACAGGCGTCGAACCCGCTGATCCGACTGACCCAGTGGTTGGAGGACATCCAGCGCGCGGGAGCGTCGTTCGCCCGCCTGCGCGGGGTGCAGGAGCTGCCCGAGGAGTCCGCGGAACCCGGCCCGGAACCGGCGGACGACCGGATCGAGTTCGTGGACGTCCACTACGCGTACGTGCCCGGCCACGACGTGCTGCGCGGGGTCGACCTGGAGGTGCGGCCCGGTGAACGGTTGGCGGTGGTGGGCCCATCCGGCGCGGGCAAGACCACGATCGGTCGGCTGTTGTCCGGAGCCGACGTGCCCGGTTCGGGACGGGTGCTGGTGGGCGGGGTCCCGATCGGCGCTCTGGCGCCGGAGGCCCTGCGCGAACGGGTGGTCCTGGTCGACCAGGAGCACCACGTGTTCACCGGGACCTTGCGGGAGAACCTGGAGCTCGCCGCCCCGGGCGCCGACGACGAACGGCTGACCGCCGCCCTGGAGTCGGTGGGCGCCGATTGGCTCCGTGACCTGCCCGAGGGGCTGGACACCGCCGTGGGATCGGGCGGGGCCGCGTTGGATCCGGCACGGGCCCAGCAGGTGGCGTTGGCCCGGGTGGTGCTGCTCGATCCGCGCACGGTGGTGTTGGACGAGGCCACCTCGCTGCTGGACCCGCGTACGGCGCGCGCCGCCGAACGTTCCCTGGCGGCCGTGCTGGAGGGCCGGACGGTGATCGCGATCGCGCACCGTCTGCACACGGCGCACGACGCGGACCGGGTCGCGGTGGTGGAGGACGGCCGGATCGTCGAGCTCGGTCCGCACGAGAAGCTCATCGACGCGGACGGCGCCTACGCCGCGCTGTGGGCCTCCTGGCACGGGACCGACTGAACGGAAGGGGCGGGGCGTGGTCTTCCCGCCCTCGCCCCTTCCGGACCGTCGAACGGCTACTCGCCCGACGGGCTGAGGAACTCCAGGCGGTTGCCGTTGTTGTCGAAGAGGTGGAAGCGGCGGTATCCGGGGAGGTTCTCGTCCCAGACGAGTTCGTGTCCGGCCGCGATGATCCGTTCGGCGAGAACGTCGATCTCGCGGACGAGGATGCCGGGGTGCGCCTTGCGCTGCGGCACGAACCCCTCCTCCACCCCGAGGTGGAGTTCCAGGTCGTCGGCGCGGACCCACAGTCCGCCGCGGGCGACCAGGGCCGGAGGCTTGGGGACCTCCACGAAACCGAGGACGTCGACGTAGAAGGCCCGGCAGGCGTCCTCTCCCCCCGGCGGCAGGGGGATCAGTACGTGGTGGAGACCGAACCCGAGGTCGGTGGTGGTCTCGGTGGGGTGGGGGGTGGTCATGGCTCCTCTTTCAACGTCGTCGTGGAACCGGCCCGGGCCCGGGGTCGAGCACACCGGGCCAGTATCTCGATGTCGAGGTACTTGAGGAAGACTACTCGCCCGACGGTGCGGGCGAAGGGCGTTCGTAGATGTGCTCCAGACCGTCGCGCTCGTCCCACTTCTCGCCGACGCGCTCGAAGCCGAAGCCCGCGATGGTCGCCAGCGACCCGACGTTGTCCGGGCGGATCGAGGCGAGCACCGCCGCGACCTCCGGAGAGGCGTCGGCCTTGCGGAGCAGCTCGGTGAGGGTTGCCCGCGCATACCCTCGACGGCGCTCCTCCGGGGCCACGGAGTAGCCGACCTCCACACGGTGATCGCCGTCCGGAGGTCCGTGGAAGCCGGCGAACCCGACCACCCGGCCGTCGTCGGCGTCCACCGTCACGTTCGTGAGCCAGCCCGCGCACGCCGGATCGGCTCGGAGCTGCCCGAGGCGGTAGTCGGTGACCCAGCGGACCTCCTCGGAATCGAAGTGATCCCCCAACTCCAGGTCCAAGAGGCGGCCGGCCGCCGCGACGTCCCCCTCGCTCAAGGCGACGAGGACGGGTTCGGTCATCTCCACCAGACGCACCCGAGGCGCCCGGGGTCGGTCCTGTTCGAAGTCCGTGTTCGTGTCCGTCACCGCCCCATCCTTTCTCCGGGGCGGTCGGGGGGACAAGGGGTTTTCACACGCCGCGACACGGCCTTCACGGTGAGGTCTCCGGATCGTCGCCGGCGTCGGGGACGATGGACGGGACCCCCTGCCACGGCTTCGAGGAGACCCATGTCCGACGACGACCGCCGCTGCTCCTGGGCCCGGAACGCCTCCGAGACCATGACCGCCTACCACGACACCGAGTGGGGCCGCCCCTCGCACGAGGAGCGGTACCTGTTCGAGATGCTGATCCTGGAGGGGGCCCAGGCCGGCCTGTCCTGGTCCACCGTGCTGCACAAACGGGAGAACTACCGGCGGGCGATGGACGGTTTCGACTACGACCGCGTCGCCGAGTACGGGCCGGAGGACACCGAACGCCTGCTCGCCGACCCCGGGATCATCCGCAACCGCCTCAAGATCGCCTCCGTGGTGCGCAACGCCCGCGCCTTCCGGAAAGTGCGCGAGGAGTTCGGGAGCTTCGACGCCTACCTGTGGGACCGGGTGGACGGGACCCCGGTGGTCGGCCACTGGACCTCGCCCGACCAGGTGCCCGTCACCACGGACCTGGCCGACCGGCTGAGCCGGGACCTCAAACGGCGGGGCTTCGGTTTCGTGGGCGGCACGATCGCCTACTCCTACCTCCAGGCCACCGGCGTGGTCGAGGACCATCTGGTGACCTGCCCGGCCAAACCGTCCTGACCCCGGGGCCGCCCTCCGTCTCCGATGGGACGGCCCCGGGCCCGGGTCAGCCTCCCTCGACCGGTGGCCGGCCCCGTTCCAGGGACCACCGGCGGGTCGCCCCGATCTCCTCCAGGAACCGGTGGTCGTGCGAGACCACCAGCAACGCGCCCCGGTAGGCGTTCAGAGCCTCGACGAGCCGGTCCCGGCCGTCCAGGTCGAGGTTGTTGGTCGGCTCGTCCAGGATCAGCAATCGCGGAGGAAGGTCGGCGAGCAGGAGGCGGGCCAACGCCACCCGGAACCGCTCCCCTCCGGAGAGGTCGGCCGCCCTCTGGTCCACCCGGTGCCCTCGGATCAGGAAGCGCGCCAGCCCGGCCCGGAGGGTCCGTGTTCCGGCCGAGGGAGCGGCCGCGCGCAGGTTGTCGAGGACGCTCGCCTCCTCGTCCAGGACGTCCAGCCGTTGGGGCAGGTAGCCGACCCGGCCGGTGACGTGCGCGACCCGGACCGGAGGGCCGTGGCCCGTCTCCGCGGCCGGTTCCCCCGAGGCCCGGGCGACGATCGCCCTGAGCAGCGTGGTCTTGCCCGAACCGTTGGGTCCGGTCAGGGCCACGCGTTCGGGGCCTCGCAGGTAGAGCGCCCCGGCCTCCGGCCCCGGCACGGTGTCGCGCAGTTCGAGGACGTCGTGGCCCGCGGGGACCTCGGTACCGGGCAGCGTGATGCGGATGGTGTCGTCGTCCCGCACCGCCTCCTCGGCGCGTTCCAGCCCTTCGCGCGCGGCCTCGAGCCTCTCCTCCTGGGTGATGCGGTGGAGGCCGGCCGAGACCTGGGCCTCGCGTTTGCGCTGGTTCATGATCACGCGCGGTTCGCGCTTGGTGTCGTACTTCTTCTGTCCGAAGCGGACCCTGCGGGCGAGCTTGATCCGCGCCTCGGCGAGTTGGCGGCTCTCCCTGCGCACGTCGGCCTCGGCGGAGCGCACCGTCCTGCGCGCGGCCTCCTGTTCGACGGCGAGCCGTTCGGTGTAGGCGGTGTGGTTCCCTCCCCAGGTACGGACACGTCCGTGACGGAGCTCGGCGATGCGGTCGACCCGGTCCAGGAGCTCCCGGTCGTGGGAGACGACGATGAGCACCCCGTGCCAGTGTTCGACCGCCTCATAGAACCGTTCCCTGGCGTCGCGGTCGAGGTTGTCGGTGGGTTCGTCCAACAGGGTGACGTCGGGGCGACGCAGGGCGATCCCGGCCAGGGCGGTCAGCACGGTCTCGCCCCCGGACAGGGTGGCGACCCGCCGGTCCAACGGGTGCCCTTCCGAGGCGGAGAGGTCGACGCCGAAGCGTTCCAGTCGGGCCAGGGCCCGTTCCTCGATGTCCCAGTCGGAGCCCACGGCGGTGAAGTCGGCCTCCTCGCCCCGCCCGGCCTCGATGGCGAGGAGGGCGTCGCGGATCCGATCGACCCCGAGCAGTGCGGCGACGGTGGTGTCGGTGGCGAGGGGGAGCGCCTGGTCGAGGAGCCCCACCTCCCCGTCGACCGCGACGGTGCCGGAGGTCGGGGTGAGCCGTCCCGCGATCAGGGAGAGCAGGGTGGACTTACCGCTTCCGTTGCGGCCGATCAGTCCGGTGCGTCCGGCACCGAAGGCGGTGGTCAGGTCGGCGAGCGGCGTGGTGCCGTCAGGCCAGGAGTAGGTGAGTCGGTCGCAGACGACGGCGAAGGTCACAGGGCCTCCCGAGAAGGTGGGTGAACGGTCGGGAACGCGGGGTCCTGCGCTGTTCGCCCATGATGATCTCCTCCTCGGGTCGACTATTGCGACTGTTGTCGCATGAACAGCATCGCACGAGGATGCAGGCAAATGCAACTACAGTTGCGTTATGACTTCTCAGCACCCCACTCCGGGAGACGCCCGCCCCGGAGGCCGCACCGCCCGCAACACCGCCGCCGTCCTCCAGGCCACCCTGGACGAACTGGGAGAACGCGGCTACGGAGCGATCACCGTCGACTCCGTGGCCGCCCGATCGGGGGTGCACAAGGCCACCGTCTACCGCCGGTGGGGCGGAGTGGACGGACTGGTGCGCGCCGCCTTGGAGCACTCCACCGAACGCCACTGGGAACCCGAACTCACCGGCTCCCTGTACACCGATCTACTGAGGCTCGTGGAGACGGTGACGTCGGGCTTCACCGAGGCCCCCGAACGCGAGGTGTCGGCCGCGGCGGTCGCGGCGGCCTTCGAGTCCGAGGAGGTCGCCGAGGCGCTGCGCCGCTTCATGTCCGACCGACACCGGCGTGCCGCCGTGATCGTGACCGAGGCGATCGCCAGGGGCGAGGCCCCTCGGGACACCGACGCCGAGGAGGTGATCCGTTCGGCGATCGCCCCGGTGTACTACCGACTCCTCATCAGCCGTGAACCCGTCACCGCCGACGACCTCCGCCGGGCCGCCTCGATCACCGCCGCCGCGGCGGCGGCCGGGACCTTCACGGGAACGCCGGGACCGCCCACCCCCTGACCCCTCGAACCCCGACGCCACCACATCCCCCCTCCGACCAGGCACAACGATGGCGAAGAAAATTCTTTATGGCATAAGGAAATAACTCCGAGGGGTGGGCCGTTCCCAGTTCCGTACGACGTACTGTACGTAGTACGCCAACCGGGAGGGATCCATGCCCACACCACGGAGAGCGATCACCGTCCGAGGACTCGGCCGAAGGTTCAAGGACCGTTGGGCCCTGCGCGGACTCGACCTGGAGGTCGATCGGGGCACCGTGCACGGCCTCCTCGGGCCGAACGGGGCCGGTAAGTCGACGACCGTCCGCGTCCTCACCACCCTGCTCCGCCACCACGAGGGCACCGCCGAGGTCGCCGGCCACGACCTGGCCACCGAGGGCGCCCTGATCCGGCACCGGATCGGGCTGGTCGGCCAGAACGCCGCCGTCGACGAGGTGCTCGGCGGCCGCCAGAACCTGGAACTCTTCGCCCGACTGCACCACCTGGGCCGCCGGGACGCCCGCCGAAGGGCCGACGAGCTCCTGGAACGCTTCGACCTCGCCGACACCGGCCGGCGGCCGGTCTCCACCTACTCGGGAGGGATGCGCCGCCGTCTCGACCTGGCCGCCGGGATGATCCTCGCCCCGCCCCTGCTGTTCCTCGACGAGCCCACGGTCGGCCTCGACCCCCGCGGCCGCGAAGAGGTGTGGTCGGCGGTCCGCGGGCTGGTCGACGACGGCACCACCGTCCTGCTCACCACCCAGTACCTGGAGGAGGCGGACCGGCTGGCCTCGCGGATCTCGGTGATCGACCACGGCCGGGTGATCGCCGAGGGGAGCCCGAGCGGCCTCAAGTCGCGGATCGGCGGGGACCGGATCGACGTGGTCCTCACCGACGAGGGATCCCTGGAACGCGCCGCCGCGCTGGTGGAGCGGGCCACCGGCTCCCCCGTGCGCACGTTCCGAGAGGAGCACCGGATCAGCGCCGAGGTGGAGGACCGCGCGGCCGCCCTGACCCGTGTGGTCCGGGCCCTGGACGACGAGGGACTGCGCGTGGCCGACGTCCTCCTGCGCCGTCCCACCCTGGACGAGGTCTTCCTCCATCTGACCGGCACCGAGGAACACTCCCACCACGGAACGGAGGTCGGCCGATGACCGCGACCGACACGCACACCGGTGACCGCCCGTCGCCTCTCCTCGCGCCCGCTCCTCCGTCGGGCCCCCTCCCCCGCCTGGGGTGGGCCCTCGCCGATGGCTGGACGGTGGCCCGTCGCGATCTCCTCCATTGGGCCCGCGGCCCTTGGGAACTCGGCTTCGGTCTGCTGTTCCCCGTGCTCATGGTGCTGATGTTCGTCTACCTGCTGGGCGGATCCATGTCGGTGCCCGGCGGCGGGGACTACACCGAGTACCTCATGCCCGGCATGTTCGCCATGGTCATGGTGTTCGGGCTCGGGGAGACCGTGACGGCGGTGAGCACCGACGCGAACCGGGGCATCACCGACCGGTTCCGCTCGATGCCCATGGCCTCCTCGGCCGTGGTCGTCGGTCGCTGTCTGGCCGACATGATCCGTTCGACGCTCACCCTGATCGTGCTCATCGGTTTCGGCCTGGTCGTCGGCTGGCAGTGGCACGGCCCGTTCGACCGGGCGCTGCTCGGCTTCGGGCTCCTGCTCCTCTTCCGTTTCGCTCTCGTGTGGATCGGTATCTACGTCGGACTCGTCGTCCGAGGTCAGGGCGGCATGGCCGTCATCCAGACCCTGGAGTTCCCGTTCGGTTTCCTCTCGAACGCCTTCGTGGCCACCGCGACCATGCCGGTGTGGCTCGGGACCGTCGCCGACTGGAACCCGCTGTCGTCCACAGTGGCGGCCGCGCGGGAGCTGTTCGGCGGCCCGAACGTGATCGGTGAGGGGTGGATCGCCCAGAACGCCCTTCTCATGGCGGTGGTCTGGCCGCTGCTCCTGGTGGCGGTGTTCGCCCCGCTGAGCGTGCGCCGCTACCGAGGTCTCGGCGGCTGAACCCGAGCGGGCCGTGGCCCCGCCCGCTCCCCTCTCCCCCGCGTGAAGGTCATGGGGCGCGACCGTCGACGGGCGTACACTGACCCGTACGCTCTACGGACCAGCAGTACCAGGACGGACCGATGCCCCCGCAGCCCAGCAAGAGCGGTGATCCCGCGCGCAGCCTGTCCCTCCTGTGGCGCACTCAGGAGCCCGCGCCACGTCGTCGGGGCGGACCCGGCCTGAGCGTCGACCGGATCGTGGCGGCCGCCACCGAGATCGCCGACTCCGAGGGGTTGACCGCGCTGTCCATGCGCAGGGTCGCCGAGTCCCTCGAGGTCGGCACGATGTCGCTCTACACCTATGTCCCCGGCAAGGGCGAACTCATCGACCTCATGGTCGACGCCGCCTACGGGGACCTGGACACCCGGGACCGGAGCGGGCACTGGCGTGAGCGGCTGCGCGGGATCGCGTACGCCAATCGGGAGTTGTACGTCCGCCATCCGTGGATGTTGCAGGTGGTGACCATCCGCCTGTTGGGGCCCAACCTCATCGCCAAGTACGACCACGAACTGTCCGCCGTGGACGGACTGGGGCTGAGCGAGGTCGAGATGGACTCCACCGTCAACCTGATCGACGGCTATGTGGAGAGCGCCGTCCGACAGGCCCTGGGCGCCGAACAGGTGGCCCGCGAGTCGGGCATGGACGACGCGCAGTGGTGGCGTACCTACGACCCGCTGCTGACCGCGCTGGTCGATGAGTCCGCCTACCCGACGGCCTCTCGTGTCGGCACCGCCGTGGGCCGGGCCCACCAGGCCGTCCACGACCCGGAACACGAGTTCTCCTTCGGGCTGGAGCGGGTCCTGGACGGCGTGCAGGTCCTCGTGGACTCTCGTTCCACGAACACCGGCTGAGCGGCCCGGGACCCGCTTCGGGCCCGGGTCCTCACTCGAGCTCTTGGGCGATGGTCTCGTCCAGTTCGGAGACGGTCATGGCCCCGGAGACGGTCGTGTGGGTGCCGTCCGAGCGCAGGAAGACGAACGAGGGCGGGCTGATCACCTCGAAACCGCCCCAGATGGTCCCGTACTCGTCGATCAGGGTGGTCATGTCCTCCAGCCCGTTCTGCGCCTCGAAGGCCTGGATCTCCTCCAGTTCCGCGCGTCCGGCGACACCGTGGAAGTCGATGTTCTCGTAGGCCTGGTCCGTCGCCGCGACGACGGAGGCCAGTCCGGAGCACTCACCACAGTCGGGGGTCCAGAACCACAGGACGGCGGTCGCCTCCGCGAGGGTCTCTCCGTCGAACTGCTCGCCGTCGGTGGTCTGGGCCTGGAAACGGAGGGCACGGTGCACCTCCGGGGAGGGCTCGGTCTCGGCCTGAGCGGGGCTCACGGCCTCCTCCGGCTCGCTCGCGCAGGCCGTGAGCGTCAGGCTCAGGGTCGCCGCTATGGTCATCAAGGTTCCACGACTCGCGGTCGCGCCCATGTCTGCACCTCATTGTGGGGGGTCTGCGGGGGGTGATCACAGAAGCGCACGTGTGCGACCACTGTGACGACAGTGCAGTATGCCCGCTAAGAGCTCCAAGGTCACCCCTTTCGGACGCCCCGGGCACTTTCGGCTTCACCCTCCCGATTATGGCGCATGTCACATGGGGTTCAGGTGCGCAGGGAGGAGGCCTCCCGGGCGAGGCCGGTGATCTCCTCCCAACGCCCGGAGGCGATCAGGGCGGCCGGAACCGGCCAGCTCCCGCCCACACAGCCCACGTTCGGCAGGGCCAGGTAATCGGGGGCGTTCCGTCGGGTGATGCCCCCGGTCGGGCAGAGTCGGGCCTGCGGCAGCGGGCCGGCGAGGGACTTCAGGAACGCGGTCCCGCCTGCGGCCTCCGCCGGGAAGAATTTCATCGAGGTCGTCCCCCACTCCATGAGGGCCATCGCCTCCGACACCGTGGCGACCCCGGGCAGGCACGGCAGGCCGGTGTCGAACATGGCCCGGAGCAGGTCGGGGGTACTACCCGGGCTCACCAGGAAACGCGCCCCCGCCTCGGTGGCCGCCTCGACCTGCTCGGCGTTGACGATGGTGCCGGCGCCGACCACGGCCTCCGGCACCTCGGCCGCGATCCGCTCGATCCCCGACAGGGCGGCCGGGGTCCGCAGGGTCACCTCGATCCCGGGCAGGCCGCCCGCCACCAGGGCACGGGCCAGGGGAACGGCGTCCTCGGCCTCCTCCAGTACGACCACCGGCATGACCGGGGCCAGGGCGAACAGGTCCTCACCGGAGCGGGGGACGGTCCTCATGATGTCGTCTCCAAGATTCGTGCCGTATCGATGGACGCGTGGGGGCGGCGCGCGGAACGCCGCCCCCTGACGCGGTGGTTCACAGGCCGAAGACGCCGGCCCCGGCCTCCGCCGGCCCGACCGCCCCGCGCAGGACGGAGAAGAGCTCGCGTCCGGTCCCCGCGGCGGAGGAGACCGACGGGCGGGCGTCCTCGCGTCCGTCGAGATCGGCCAGGACCTCCAGTGTGCCCCGGTTCGCGTCCAGCCGAACGATGTCGCCGTCGCGCACCCGGGCCAGCGGACCGCCCGCCTCGGCCTCGGGAGAGACGTGGATGGCGGCGGGCACCTTGCCCGAGGCCCCGGACATCCGTCCGTCGGTCACCAGGGCCACCTTCTGGCCCCGGTCCTGGAGCACGGCCAGCGGAGGGGTGAGCTTGTGCAGTTCGGGCATCCCGTTGGCCCTGGGGCCCTGGAAACGCACCACCGCGACGAAGTCTCCGGTCAGCTCTCCGGCGGCGAAGGCCTCCTGGAGCTCGGCCTGGTCGCCGAAGACCCGCGCCGGCGCCTCCACCACGTGGCGTTCGGTCGCCACGGCCGACACCTTGACGACGGCGCGACCGAGGTTGCCGGAGAGCATGCGCAGTCCCCCGTCGGGGGCGAAGGGCTCCTCCACCCCGCGCAGCACCGTCGTGTCGGCGCTCTCCTTCGGCCCTTCCGTCCAGACCGGCGCCGAACCCTCCAGACGGGGCACGCGACGGTAGCGGTCCAGCCCCCGACCGACCAGGGTCCGCACGTCCTCGTGGAGCAGCCCGGCGTCGAGCAGGGTGGAGATCAGGAAGGCCATGCCGCCCACCTCGTGGAAGCGGTTCACGTCGGCGGCGCCGTTGGGGTACATCCGGGTGAGCAGCGGCACCACCGCGGACAGGTCGGCGAAGTCGTCCCAGGTGAGGTGGATGCCCGCCGCGCGGGCGATCGCCACCAGGTGGAGCGTGTGGTTGGTGGAGCCGCCGGTCGCCAGCAGCGCGATGACCGCGTTGACGATCGCCCGTTCGTCGATCTGCTCGCCGAGCGGAACGTGGTCCTCGCCCAGGGCGGTGTTGCCGAGCACGCGCCGGGCGGTCTCGGCCGTCAGCGCGTCCCGGAGGGGGCTCCCCGGCTGCTCGAAGGTGGCGCCGGGCAGGTGAAGGCCCATGACCTCCATGAGCACCTGGTTGGAGTTGGCGGTGCCGTAGAACGTGCAGGTCCCGGGCGCGTGGTAGGCGGCGGACTCCGCTTGGAGGAGCTCCGTACGGCCGACCTCGCCGGCCGCGAAACGCTGTCGGACCCGCGCCTTCTCCTTGTTGGGCAGACCGGAGGGCATCGGACCGGCGGGGACGAAGGCCACCGGCAGGTGCCCGAACGACAGCGCGCCGATGAGCAGGCCGGGCACGATCTTGTCGCAGACCCCGAGCATGAGGGCGCCGTCGAACATGTCGTGCGAGAGGGCCACGGCGGTGGCCATCGCGATCACGTCCCGGCTGAACAGGGACAGCTCCATACCCTCACGGCCCTGGGTGATGCCGTCGCACATGGCGGGCACCCCGCCGGCGAACTGGGCGACGCCCCCGGCCTCGGACACCGCGGCCTTGATGATCTCCGGGTAGGCGCCGAGCGGCTGGTGCGCGGAGAGCATGTCGTTGTAGGCGGAGACGATCGCCACGTTGGGGGTGACGTCTCCGGACAGGGCGAGCTTGTCCCCGACCCCGCAGGCGGCGAAGCCGTGGGCGAGGTTGGCGCAGCCCAGCGAGGTGCGGGCGGGCCCTCGTCGTACCGCCTCCCGGATCCGCTCCAGGTAGGCCGATCGGGTCGGGGCGCTGCGTTCGGCGAGACGCCGGGTGACCTCGTCGACGACGGGATGGACGTCGGGGTGTCGTTCGCTCATCGGGGGTTCTCCTCTTCGTGCCAGGTACGACCGGTGGAGCCGACGAGCCGTCGCGCGCCCTCGGGCCCGGGGCCACCGGCGGGGTAGGGCTCCGGGGCGGGACCGAGCTCGTCCCAGGCCCGGATGATCGGGTCCACCCAGCTCCACGCGGCCTCGACCTCGTCGCGGCGGATGAACAGGGTGGGGTCGCCGGCCAGCACGTCCCGGAGGAGCCGTTCGTAGGCCTCGGGCGAGCGGGTGGCGAAGGTGTCGGCGAAGCTGAGCTCCAGGGGGACCGGGCGCAGCCGCAGCGTCCCGGCTCCGGGGACCTTGGCGGGCATGGTGAGGTGGATGCCCTCGTCCGGCTGGAGTCGTATGACGAGGGCGCCGGCGCCCGGCAGCGAGGCGGCCCCGGGGAAGATCGTGTGCGGGACGTCCTTGAACCGGACGACGATCTCCGAGCGGGCGTGCGACATGCGCTTTCCGGTGCGCAGGTAGAAGGGCACCCCGGACCATCGCCAGTTGGCCACCTCGGCCTTCAGGGCCACGAAGGTCTCGGTGTCGCTGACGGCGGGACCGCCCGCCTCGTCCAGGTAACCGAGGACCTCCTCGCCACGGACGGTGCCGCTCGTGTACCGGCCTCGGACGGTGTGCTCGGCCACGCTCTCCCCGGTGAGCGGCCTCAGGGCCCGTAGGACCTTGAGCTTCTCGTCCCGGACGGCGTCACGGTCGTAGGCCGACGGCGGTTCCATCGCGGTGAGGCACAGAAGCTGGAGCAGATGGTTCTGGACCATGTCGCGCATGGCCCCGGAGGTCTCGTAGTAGCCGCGCCGGCCGCCCACCCCGACGGTCTCGGCCACGGTGATCTGCACGTGGTCGATCCAGCGGGAGTTCCACAGGGGTTCGAGCAGGACGTTGGCGAACCGCAGGACGAGCAGGTTCTGCACGGTCTCCTTCCCCAGGTAGTGGTCGATCCGGTAGATCCGGGACTCGTCGAAGACCGCTCCGACCTCGTCGTTGATCTCCTGTGAGGAGGCCAGGTCCCGCCCCAGGGGCTTCTCCATGACCACGCGGGACTCGGGGGTGACCAGGTCGGCTTCGCGCAGCCCTCGGCACAGGGCGCCCGAGATCATCGGCGGCACGGCGAGGTAGAAGACGCGGTCGTGTCCGGGGGTGAGGGCGTCCGCCAGGTCGGCCCAGCCGGTGGAATCTCCGCCGACGTCGATGTTCACGTGGGAGAGGCGGCCGAGGAAACGGCGCATGACCTCGGGTTCGACCACCTGGACGGCGTTGTGTCCGCGGATCGCGGCGTCCGCCTTGTCCCTCAGGTCGGCGTCGGTGAGGCCGTTCCGGGAGGCCGCGACGACGCGTGTCCTCTCCTCCAGGTGACCGTCGCGGTCCAGGAGGTAGAGGGAGGGGAGGAGTTTGCGCATGGACAGGTCGCCGGTTCCACCGAAGATCACCAGGTCGGTGGGGTGGGGCGGGGGCTGCGACTGCATTCGGTCGGCTCCTGCGGGGAGGGGAGGGGAAAAGGGGAGGAGAGGGTGGGTCGCACCGTCTCGGAGGTGGGGTGGGGGAGGCAGGCCCGCTGGACTCGTTTCGAGAGTAAGCCCGATATGGTCAAAAACCAAGCACACTTTAGAACATAACTTTACAGAAGTGCACGATCTTCGCTCCGCGCGATCGGACGAATGGTTCAATGAGGCATGGCCAGAACCCCAGGACGCCTGTCCTCCACCTCCACCAGCGGCCACATCCTGGAGATGATCCGCACCGGTACCGCCACCAACCGGTCGGAGATCGCCCGGGAGACCGGCCTCTCCCGCCCCTCCGTCGCCCTGCGCATCACCGAGCTGATCGAGAGCGGTCTGGTCACCGAGGGCACGAGGGCCGCCTCAAGCGGAGGCCGACCTCCCACGCTGCTGGAGTTCAACGCCTCCTGCGGCCTGGTACTCACCGGAGCCCTGGGGATGGCCCGCAGCCAGGCCGCGGTGTGCGATCTCGACGGCCGGGTCCTCATGCGCACCCCCGGCTCCCCCGACATGGAGCAGGGCCCCGACACCACCGTCCCCTGGCTCCTGGAGACCTGGAGCGAACAGATCGCCTCCCTGGACCGCTCCCCCGACGAGGTCCGCGGCGTGGGGATCGGCCTGCCCGGAACGGTGGAGTTCCACGCCGGCCGGGCCGAGGACCGACCCGTCCTGGGCCGCTGGGCCGGGGTCGCCCTGGCCCCCCTGATCACCGAACGCTTCCCCGTGCCGGTGATGGTGGACAACGACGTGAACGTGATGGCCCTGGGCGAGCACATCGCCGGAGGCCACGGCCACACCGACGACATGGTGTTCGTGAAGGTCTCCACCGGCATCGGCGCGGGTCTGGTCTCCGGGGGTAACCTGCTGCGCGGCGCCCTGGGCGCGGCCGGGGAGATCGGACACATCCCGGTGAGCGACGGGGGCGGTCTGCCCTGCCGTTGCGGCAACACCGACTGCCTGGAGGCGGTGGCGGGCGGACGTCGCCTCCTCGCCCTCGCGGCGGAGGAGGGGCACGAGGTCTCCGGACTCCAAGAGCTGGTGCGCCTGGCCACGGAGGGGGACCCGGTGGCCGTCACCCTGGTCAGGGGCGCCGGCCGCCGTCTGGGCGAGGCCCTCGCCGGAGCGGTCAACCTGCTCAACCCCGAGGTGATCGTGCTCGGGGGAGACCTGTCCGAGGCCTACGACCACCTGGTCGCGGGGGTGCGCGAGGTGGTCTTCCAACAGTGCACGGCGCTGTCGACCCGGCAGTTGAGGATCGTTCCGAGCCGCCTGTGGGACGACGCGGGCGTGCGCGGCTGCGCGGCCATGGTCACCGAGAGGGTGCTCTCCCCGGACGCCGTGAACAGGCTGTTGGCCGAATAGGTCGCGGAGGTCGATCGCACCCGTCGTCCACAGCCTGTGGACGACGGACGTTCATTCGACGTTCCCCGAAAGGACGGGACTCGCCCCCTCGTACTCCGCCGTCGCCGACACGCCTTTGAGCTGCGCCGACGCCCTCCGGTGCGATGTCGGCCATGTCGTGACACTTGACAAGAAGCACCCTTCTACCGAATAGTCACGCACCCGAGTCCACCCCGCACACCCCCGTCACCCCGTGACCCTGCCCCGTGCGGTCTCCCGCCCGGAAAGGTCTCCCGTGGATTTCTTCGAGAACCCCGTCGTGCTCGTCCTGCTGGGCGCCGGCGTCAGCCTGGTCACCAGCGTCGTCGTCACCGCCCTGCACGCCCGCCAGATCCGCCGCGCCGAGCTGCGCACCGCCACGCGCGCCGCCGCCCGGACTCTCACCAGCGCGTTCATAGCCGAACGCGACGGCCACGGGGACAAGACCGAGTTCCTGCGCGAGGCCGAGCTGACCGTCATGTCGATGACCGACCGCAGGACCCGCGAGCGTCTGGCCGACGTGGTCCGTCTCCTGCGCGAGCACGAACTCCCCGAGGTCGAGCAGTTGAGCGGGGTCGGCGCCGCCACCGCCAAGCGTCTCCTGTGCGACCACGCCCTGGAGGTCCTGGGCTCCCACCTGCGCGCGGAGCGGCTGCCCGAGGTCCCCGCCCTCATGCGCAAGATGCTGAGCGTGGAGGAGGAGGCGCTGAGCATCCACTCGGGCGAGTCCGCGCCCCGCCCCTCGGAGCCGATCGAGAAGAGCTCGGTGACCCCGCGCCCCCGGCACACCGGAGGCGGTACGACGGCCAAGGGCACCGGGGCCCGCAAGAGCACGAAGACGACCAAGAGCGCCGCCCCCAAGGCGACCGGCAAGAGCGGCCGGAGCGCGAGCGCCCCCGCGGAGAAGCGGGACGCCGAGAAGGAGAGCGCCTTCTGGGACGACTGATCCCGCCGTCCGCTCCCGGCGGAACGGGTATTCGTAGAAGGGCGGAACGCCCCTCTCACGACCTACGACCCCACGGCGGGTCAGAAGTGATTTCCGAGGTCACACGTGAGAAAGTCGGGCGGGATGGCGCTCACGGGCGCGCATCCGGCGAAGGAATTGTGCGGCGCAATTGTGGTCAGGAACCTCGCGCATGGACAACCCGAACGCGCACTCGATGCGAACTTCACTTAGGATCACTGTCACACGCGGGTTCCGGCATCTTCGGCACCCCTTGTCCTGTGGTGTCCCCACCTCCCCCAAGGGCGACTCGGACCCCTTCGACGTCTTTTCGGCCAAGATTCCGGACAGCCTGCGTACAACCCCCCGCGCGACCTCCGACCTGCCCCGGACCCGGACGCGTGACCCTCTCGGGTCGGTGTCCGACGTTGGTACGCCCAGCCGTCCGCACTCACCGAGATTGTCACGATGACCGCTGACGAGAACTCCACCGAACCCGACGAGGGCCGGACGCCGGACGAGACTCCGGAGACCGGTTCCGAAACCGAGCCCCACGGCCGGGGGGATTCGGGGGACCCCGCCCCCGGAGCCGACGAGGCGGGCTCCGACCCGGTCGACGACCCGGACGGCACCGACCCCGAAGGGACCTCCGACGAGGCGGCGCCCCGTGACGGGGACTCGGAGGAGGACCCGGAGACCGTCGTCATCGATGTCGACCGACCGGTCACCACCTCCGAGGACACCGCCCGGGAGAGATCCGACGCGGATGACGACGCTCCCGAGGAAGAGGCCGGAACGGCCGAGGCCGACGACGCCTCCGCATCGGTCGAGGCCGCCTCCGCGCCCGGAGACGACGAGGGCTCCGATACGGAGAAACCGGCCGCCGAGAGCCCCGAGCGGTCCGGCGAAGCGGAGGAGACCGCCGAGGAGACCGAGACGCCCGTGGCCGCCGCCGCGGTTCCGGCGGCCTCAGGAACCGGCCGCCGGAACCGCCGACGTCGTCTGCGCCGGGCCGCCGTCTGGACCGCGGCGTCCCTGACGGTCCTCATGTGCCTGGGCGCCGCGACCGCCTACGGCTACTACCGCTATCTGCGTTCGGACATGGTCCAGCACGACATCGGATCGGTGCTCAGCGACGAAGAGCGGCCGGACAAGATCAACGACGCGGTCAACATCCTCTTCATCGGATCCGACGGGTACGAGGAGGACAGCCCCGCCTACAGCCAGGAGTTCGAGGGCGAACGCTCCGACTCCCTGATGCTCGCGCACATCTCCCCCGAGAACCGGGTGTCGGTGGTCAGCTTCCCGCGCGACTCGCTCGTGCAGCTCCCCCAGTGCGACCCCTACGCCAAGACCGAGGGCACCTACGGCTACTTCGGCATGATCAACGCCGCGATGTACCACGGCGGACCGCCCTGTGTGGTGCGGACCATCGAGTCGCTCACCGACATCAGGATCGACCACTTCGTCCACCTGAGCTTCGCCAGCTTCCGCGACGTCGTCGACTCCATCGGCGGGGTGGACATCTGCATCCCCGAGCCGATGCAGGACCGGCGCTCCAAGCTCGACCTCGACGCCGGGGATCAGACCCTCGACGGCGAACAGGCCCTGTCCTTCGTACGGGCCCGCTACGACATCGGCGACGGCGGGGACATCGGACGCATCGACCGACAGCAGATGTTCATGGCCGCGCTCGCCGACCAGGTGACCGACAGCGACGTCCTGACCAGCCCGAGCAAGCTCAACGGCATCCTCCAGGCCGTGGCCCGGCACAGCGCCACCGACCGTGAGCTCTCCCTGGACCGCATGCTGTCCATCGCGGTCACCATGGCCGACGTGGACCTGTCCGACATCGAGTTCCACACCGTGCCCTGGTACCAGGCGCCCTACGACCCCAACCGGGTCATGTGGTACGAGGAGGAGGCGGCCGAGCTGTTCGAGGCGATCCGGGAGGACCGCCCGCTCCCCGCCCTGCTCGCCGCCGACGACGGCCCCACCCCTCAGGAACCTCCGACGGCCTCTCCTACCCCGGCGGACTCCTCCGCCCTGGAGGAGGCCGAGGCGGACGTGGACCCCGACGAGTCCTCGCAGGACGTCGCCCGCCCCGGCGAGGGGCGCAACGCCACGTCCAACCCTTGCCAGGACGGCCTCGGATTCGGGACCGGCGAGGAGCACTGACACGAAAAGGTCCGGCCCCCTCCGCACCATGCGAGCGGAGGGGGCCGGACCATGAGCGACGCGGCCCCGGAACCCCCTCCGGGGCCGCGTCGTCGTCCCGGGCGGCGGGGACTCGACCCGAACCGCCGGTACACGCCGGGAACCCCCACAGTCCCCATTGGCGTCCCGATCGACGGGGGTGGTCACGCGCGCACCGCCCAGGACGGTGCGCCCACCGTGAACGGCGGGCGCACGTTCGGATCAGAGCAGGGGCAGGCCCAGCCCTTCGAGCAGGTTCAGGTCACCGGGCAGCGCGTCGGTGACCCCGCCGACCCCGGTGGCCTCGGTGGCCTCGGGGAGGGCGGCCGGCCCGCCGCCGATCTCGGGCTCGCCCAGCTCGGGCAGGCCCTGGACGCCGACCAGGTCGCCGCCGACGTCGGACGGGATCAGGTCGGTGGTGCCGTCGGCCAGGGGCAGGGTCTCGCCCTCCACGGGGACGACGGAGCCCGGCCCGGACTCGACCAGGGAACCGACCGTGTCGGCGACCCCGGCGACGTCGATGTCGCCACTACCGCTCATCGGCAGGGTCTCGTCGACGTCCGAGGGCAGAAGCGTGGTGATCCCGCCGGTCAGGTCGGCGTTCTCACCGGCGTCGAGGCCGACCGGGCCGCTCATGGGAACGACCTCGCCGACCTGGGACAGGTCGGGGGCGTCCGTGCCGGTCAGGTGCGAGGAGGTGTCCTGGACGCCTCGGCCGACACCGTCGCCCAGTTCGGTGACGGTGTCGCCGACGTAGGGGAGCTTGGTGTCGGTGTCGCTCATCGGCAGGATGTCGCCGCCGCCGACCCGCGACAGGGCGTCCACGAGGGAGGAGACGGGGCTGATGGAACCCCCGCTGAGGGGCAGGGTCTCGCCGGCGCCGTTCAGCGGCAGGCTCTCGGTGGTCTCACCGAGGTCGAGGGGGCCGACACCGGTGGAGTTGTCCTTCCCGGTCTCCACCGGGGCCTGGGCGGAGACGCCGTCGCCGACGACGTGTCCGATCGCGTCCGTGGGGCTGCCCGACTGGTGCCGGACATCGGGCTGTGCGGAGATGTCGCCGGGCTCGACCTGGATCAGATCGCCGACAGGGGTACCGACGCCTTCGGTCAGGGCGGTGGGGACCTGGGATCCCAGGTCTCCCAGGGGGAGGCCGTCCGTGACACCGCCGAGCGTGTCGGCTCCCGCGATCCCGGCCCCGAGGGCGACGAATCCGGCGGCGCCGGCGGCCACCAGCATGGTCCGGGCGGAGGTACGGGCGGTGTGGAACATGAGAGTCCTTCCGGAGTGTGTTTCGTGTCCGTGTCGCTGATTCCGACGGGGCGGTCTCCCGCTCCGTCGCCGGGGTCCGTCCCCCTGGCCAGGGGTTCGGGATCCGGTCGTGCTCTGGTGGAGCTCCTCCGGTCGACTCCCCGTCGCGTCTCTGGAAGAGGCGGTGCGGGTCGGACCGGACACAGTCGGTAGGTCTGGCGGACCACCGGCTGACGTGAACCTCGTCGATGAGGTACGGGGCTCACGTCAACCCCCAGCTCCCGGCTGGGAAGGCGTGCCAGGGGACCGGTCGCGCGGAGGCGGGCCGTCGAGGGCCCGGCGCGGTACCGGTGGGTGGTCCGTTAGTCCGGAGAGAAGGTGGGCTCGTCCGTGGACTCGGCGGGAGCCGAGCGCAGGACGTGCCGGGCGGCCTCGAACAGGCCGGGCATGGGCGCCGGGGCGGAGACGGCGTTGAGGAAGCCGGCGACGGCGGGGCCGGTCGCGGTTCCGCCCGAGGCGGGGGCCGGTGCGGTGGCGGGAGCGCCGGCACCGGCGGAGATACGGTCGAGACCGTCCTCGACGACCTCGCGGGCGTCATCGCCCTCGTCGTGGACGACGTTCTCACCGGCGGGCGCGACCGCGGCCACCAGGGCCTCGGGCGGCTCGGGCGCTTCGGTCGTCGCGGGGTCGGTGGTCCCCTCGTCGGGGAGGGTCCTCTCCTCGGTCTCGGTGGGCTTCTCCACCTCGACCGGGCTCTCGCTCCGCGCCGGGGCCGGGTCGGAGACCGGGCCGGTGAGCGGTGCGAGAGACTCGGGGAGTCCTTCGACGGACGGCGTGGAGGCCGCCCGCACGGTGTCGTGCACGGTCCGGACGGGCTCGGAGGCCTCGTTCTCGACCGCGCGAGCGGTCTTGGAGGCGTCCTCGACGGTCCGGGTCGCCCGCTCCCCCACGGCGGTGACGGTGTCACCGATCGAGCCGCCCAGCGTCTCGGCGCCCTCCACGACGGAGGGCCCGGTGGGCAGGGCGGGTTCGGTGAGCACGAGCTCCTCGGCCTGGGCCGAGCCGGAGGTCAGCCACACGGTGAACAGGATCCCCATGACCAGACCGGCGAACAGGAGGGCCCTACGGAGTGGTTCCGGGCACACGGAGGGACGGACGCCGGTGGCGCCGACCGTACCGTGGTATCCAGACACCGGGGGTTTCCTTCCGCCGTGCTGTGGGTCCTCCCCCGACGAACGAGGGGCCGACAACTTGTGGGGGTTCATGTGAATGGCACCGGAAACATGATCTTCCGGGCGTTCGGCACCAGGTCGCAGAGGCCTTCGTGTGCCGACTGACCGCGACGTTAGCATGAATTACCGGCCCCCCGTCCCCGTTTCCGAAGGAATTGATCCGCCCTCCCTGCCGACTTCTGAGCACCCAGATGTGGCAAAACGGGAAAAAACCAACGACAATTCAACTATTAGCCCTCAACCCCTCAACGGCTCTGCGGAGGTTGACCCACACATGACCGAGATCCCTCAGAGCCACCGGTTGTCCCCACGGCCCCTGGTGTCCCCACAACCCCTGGGCGAGCTTCTCGCCGAGATGCGTTCCCGAACGAACCCGGGACTGTCCGCCCAAGGACGGGTGGACTCCCTGCTCCAGGCGGTACTGACCATCGGTGGCGACCTGGACCTGGCCACCGTCCTGCGCAGGTTGACGGAGGCCGCCGCCCACCTCGCGGGCGCCAGGTTCGCCGGACTCGGCGTGATCGGCGAGGACGGCGGCTTCACCGAGTTCATCGCCGTCGGACTGAGCCGGGAACAGGCCGAACGGATCGGCCGCGCCCCGAACGTGCCGCGCGCGCCCTCCCACGGGGGTTCGGCGCTCCACTACTCCGACCTTCCCGACCATTCGGACCTGGGACACCTCTCCGACGACCTCCCCGGAAGGGCGGGGTTCCTCGGGGTACCGATCCAGGTCCGCGACGAGGTGTTCGGCAACCTCTACCTGTCCGAGAAGGAGAACGGCGGCGACTTCGACCGGGAGGACGAGGCGATGGTCACCGCGCTGGCGACCGCCGCCGGCGTGGCCATCGAGAACGCCCGCCTGTACGAGGAGACCCGGCTGCGCGAACGATGGCTGGGCGCCTCCACCGAGATCACCACCCGGCTGCTGTCGGGGGCCGACACCAACGAGGTGTTGGCCTACATGGCGGCCCAGGCCCGGGAGATCGCCGGGGCGGACACCGCCGTGGTGATGCTGCCGGACCCGCACGCGCGGGGGCACCTGTTCGCCGAGATCGCCGACGGGCCCATCGCCCAGGAGATCCTCGGGACCCCCGTGGACATCCACGACTCCGCCTGCGGCCGGGTGTACGAGACCGGCGAGGCCATGGCCATCCCCGATCTGCACCAGGCCAACTGCCCGATGCTGACGCACCGGGGCTACGGCCCGGGACTGCTCGTACCGTTGGGCACGCCCGGTAACACGCGCGGGGTCCTGCTGTTGGGCAAACTGACCGAGCGGGCCCCGTTCGACTCCAACATCCGACGGATGCTGCACTCGTTCTCGGCCCAGGCCGGGGTGGCGTTGGAGCTGGCCGAGGCGCGTCGGGACACCGAGCGGCTCGTGGTGCTGGAGGAGCGCGACCGCATCGCCAAGGACCTGCACGACGTGGTCATCCAGCGTCTGTTCGCCTCGGCGATGACCCTGATGAGCACGGTCCGCCTGATCGGCTCCTCCGAAGCGGAGGAACGGGTCCAGCGCACCATCGACGAGCTGGACGGCACCATCAGGGAGATCCGCTCGACCATCTTCGACCTCCAGAATCCGCCGAGCCGACGGGACACCTCCCTGCGCGGACGGATCCTGAGGTTGGCGGAGAACACCGCGCACAGCCTCGGCTGCCATCCGGGGGTGAGCCTGGACGGGCCGATCGACGCACTGGTCCCGGACGAGGTCGGCGAGCAGTTGTTGGCGGTGCTGGGCGAGGGGCTGACCAACGTGGCCCGGCACGCCCACGCCACGGAGGTGCACGTCTCGGTCGTCGTGGAGGAGATGGCGGTGACCGGGAGACCCACCGCGTTGACACTGACGATCACGGACAACGGTGTGGGGCTGCCCGAGGAGGGGCGCCGCAGTGGTCTGCGCAATCTGGACGAGCGTGCCCGGGCGCTGGGCGGCGGCTTCACCGCGCGGCGCGGCGAGCTCACGGGCACGGTGCTGACCTGGCGGGTCCCCGTTCCGGACCCGGAGCCCGGTGTGAGCACCCTTTGAACGTTCCATCGCCGAGCGGGAGCGGACCCTTTCCGGGCCCGATCCGTTCGTTTCGTCACCCTGGGCGGAATGGCCACGATCGCCCCGGGAACGACGAAACGGCACGCACGTATCGTCCGTGACGCGACTCCGTCGTGACGGAACAACGCAACGAAAACGCGTTCGGCCCGAGCGGGGCGGGCCGGGCGCGACACCGCCCGGCCCGCCGGGCCGGCCCTCAGGAGGCGAGGGCGCCCCGTTCGGGGGCCGCGCCCCGGTAGAGGGCCGATACGACCGTCTCGATGTCGGGTTCGCGGAGGGTCAGATCGACCACCTCGTGGTCCCGCGCCACCCTCTCGATCACCCGGGCCGGGTTGTCGGCCAGTTCCAGCCACTGGCGCGGCCCCTCGACCCGAACGGTACGGGCCCCCTCCACCTCGATCTCCGGGACCGGCGCGGCCAGGTCGACCACCAGGACCCGCGGGGTGGGGACGGTGGCGCGCAGCTCCGAGAGCCCTCCGTCGAAGGCCAGCCGTCCGTGGTCGATCACCATCACCCGATCGCAGAGACGCTCCACGTCGCCCAGGTCGTGGGTGGTGATGAGGATGGTGGTGCCGCGCTCGGCGTTGATCCTCAGCAGGAACTCGCGGATGGTCGACTTGCTCACCACGTCCAGGCCGATGGTCGGCTCGTCCAGGACCAACAGGCTCGGGGCGTGCAGGAGGGCCGCGGTGAGGTCGCCCCGCATGCGCTGACCGAGACTGAGCTGCCGCACCGGGGTGTCCAGGAAGGGACCGAGTTCGAGGAGTTCGGTGAGCTCGGCCAGACGCTCGGCGTGGAGGTCGGAGGGGACCCGGTACAGGTGTCGGGTCAACGTCAGGCTCTCGCGCAGCGGAAGGTCCCACCACAGGGTGGTGCGCTGGCCGAACACGACGCCGATCTCCCGGGCCAGCCGGGTCCGGTGGCGCGAGGGCTCCATCCCGGCGACCCGCACCGTGCCCGAGGTGGGGGTGAGGATGCCGGTGAGCATCTTCATCGTGCTCGACTTACCGGCGCCGTTGGGTCCCAGATAGCCCACGATCTCTCCGGGACGGACCGTGAAGGTGACGTCCTCGACCGCGGCGATCCGGCGTCGGGTCCTGCGCAGGAAGGGGCCTTCGGAGCGCACGTAGTCGCGTCCCAGACCGACCGCCTCGATGATCGGCCCCCGTTCGGGCGCCCGGTTCGTGTTCTCGTTCGAGGTCATGGCTCAACTCCCGGTGGATCGGTAGTGGCGCAGTCCGAACCGCCAGGCCAGGGCGGCGCAGACGCAGAGGAGGACGGCGACGAAGGGACCCGCGTAACGCAGGCCCTCGGGCATGCCGAGCGGATCCGACCGGTCCAGGACGAACAGCGCCGGCTGCCAACTGATGAAGGCGAGAGGGACCACGTAGGTGACCGACCGGACGATCTCGGCCCCGTAGATCGCCAGGGGGTACTCGGAGAGGGCCTGTCCGCCGTAGGTGAGCGTGTTCGCGGCCTCCCGGGCGTCGGCGACGAAGAACTGGAGACAGGCGGTGATCACCCAGATCGCCCCGCAGATCAGGACCCCGGAGAGCAGCATCGTCGGTAGCAGCAGCGCCTTGGCCACCGTCCACTCGATGTCGGCGCCGGCCAGGGAGACGCCCAGGAGCACCAGGGCGGGGACGACCTTGCCGAGCCTGCGCGGGGAGAACTCGTCCGCCGCCAGTTGGATCAGCGGGGAGACCGGGCGGATGAGCATGGCGTCGAGGGAACCGGTGCGGATGTGCCGGCCGAGACGTTCCACCGAGCCGATGAACAGGTCCGCGATCCCGAAGGCGCTCGCCGCCAGGGCGAACACCATCAACCCCTCGTACACGGTGAACCCGGAGAGGGAGCCCGCGTGGCCGAACAGGATGATCACCGCGCCGGCCTGGGTGAGGACGCTCACCGCGACGGCCAGCGACATGAGGATCATGGAGAGCGGGTACTGGGCCGCGGAGCGCACCCACGTCCAGGCCAGCAGCCGGTAGTCCCGGAACGGGCGGAGGAGGTCCCCGACACGAGGACGCTCCGGGCCCGACCGGGCGGGGACGTTCGTGTCAGCCACCCTGGACCACCACCCTGCGCGTGGCGACGGTGCTGAGCCACGCGCCCAGAGCGAGCAGGACGACCGCCCAGAAGGCCTGGAGAGCCAGCCCGCCGAACGCGCCACCGCCCGGCAGGGTGTCCTTGCCCAGGAGGATCTCGGTGGGTATCTGCACCATCGACGCCCAGGGCAGCAGACGGAGCGTGTCGCCGATCGCCGTGGGGAATAGCGCCAGCGGCAACAGCATCCCGGCGGCGATGGGGCCGATCAGACCGGTCACCATCCACACCCCGCGGGTGTCGAGGATCCAGAACCCGCTGAGCGAGTACAGATAGCGCAGACCGAAGCCGACCAGGGCGGCGAGCGCCACCGATACGAGGAAGGCCAGGGCGTCGCCCACCCCGCCGGGGAGGGTCGCGTCGAACAGGATCAGGCCGACCGCGAAGACCGGGGCCCCTCGGAAGAGGAGACCGAACGTGGCCCTTCCCAGGTCCTGGGAGAGCCACCATCCCTGGAGGGAGAGCGGACGGAGCAGATCGGTGGCGATCTCACCGGTACGGATGTGCTCCGCGAGGTCGAGGGAGGGGGCGACGCTGATGACCATCGTGACGGTCAGGAGCATCTGCCCCACGAAGACCTGGGTGACGGCGTCACCGGCGTCGTAGCCGTTGATCTGTGGGCGCGCCTCGAACACGGAGAGCAGCACCATCGCGTTGATGGCGCCGAAGACGGCGTTGGTGAGGGCACCGGCCGCGGTGGCGGCGCGATAGGTGGAATGGCGGCGTAGCCCTCGGGCGTACACCGCGAGGTGGACACGCATGGACGCGGCTCCCCTTGGCGGATCGAGAACGTGCATTCGGCACGTCCCTGGGCCGAGGGGCCAGGTCCGGGTCGCCGCGAAGAAGCGACGTTAGCACGGCTCGGGCGGGGATGGTGGGGTGCTCGTCCCACCACCCCCGCCGGCTCACCCGCGTCCGGCGAAGGGCATCTCCCTGGCCATGACCGTGAGGGAGGGGACGTTGACGTCCAACGGCAGGGACACGATGTGCGCGATCGTGTCGGCGACGTGACCCGCGTCGATGGTGGGTTCGGGCCGGACCGAACCGTCCGCCTGGCGGGCGTTGGCGCCGATCCCCGCGGTCATGGCGGTGGCGGCGTTGCCGATGTCGATCTGGGTACAGGCGATGCCGTGGGCGCGCAGGTCCAGGTTCATGGAGGCGGTGAGGCCGCTGATCGCGTGCTTGCTCACCGTGTAGGCCACGCTGGAGGGGCGGGGCACGTGCGCGGAGACGGAACCGTTGTTGATGATCCGTCCGCCGCCGGGCTCCTGCTCCCGCATCATCGCGGCGGCCTCGCGCGCGCAGTACAGGGATCCGGTGACGTTGGTGTCGAGGGCCTCTCGCCAGGCCTCGTCGGTGATCTCGTCCACCGAGGCGGTCGCGCCGAACACCCCGGCGTTGTTGAACAGCACGTCCACCCGCCCGTACCGTTCGCGCACCGCGCGGAACAGCGCCCGGACCGACTCCGAGGAGGTCACGTCGGTCTCGACCACGCTCGCGCCGGGGCGCCCGTCCGCGGTCTCCTCCAACGTCTCGCGTCGACGGCCGGCCAGCACCACGGAGTGGCCGTCGTCGAGCAGACGGCGAGCGGTGACCCGCCCGATCCCCGCCCCGGCCCCGGTGATCACGACGACCTTGTGGTCGTTCACGGTCCTGCCCTCGGTACCCACGTCGGCCCCCTCGTTCGCTCTTTCGAACGGGAGCCTACCGAGCCGGTCCGCCCGGGGGTCCACGGGCCTCCGCGCTCCCCCGGGCGTCGTCGTTCACACGTCCTCGGCCGCCTCGAAGAACCAGGCCACGGCCACCGCCCCGGGGTCCAGCACGTCCTGGGCCCGCTCGCCCAGATAGCTGGCCCGGCCCCTGCGGGCGATCATCCCGCCGGTGGAGTCGGCCCCCGCGCGGGCGGCGCGGGCCGCCTCCGCCACGGCCTCGCGCCAGGTGTCCGAGGTACCGGAGGTGAGCGCGTCGGTGGCCGGCACCATCGCGTCGACCATGGTCTTGTGGCCCACCTCGGCCCCGCCGAGTCGTCGGACCGCCTCGGTGGCCGTGCCGAAGGCCGCTCCCAGATCGACGACGGACCAGGGCCTCTCGGGCCCCGCGCCCAGTCGACCGAACCACAGGCCGAACAGCGGGCCGCTCGTTCCGCCCGAGGCCAGGAAGGCGTCGGACACGGTCTGGAACACCCGGGCCGGGTTCTCCCCGGTCCGGTCGTCACCGTCCAACCCCGCACGGGCGCGTTCGAGCGCGGAACCGATGTTCCATCCGAAGTCGCCGTCCCCCGCTCTGCGGTCCAGGTCGGTCAGCTCGTCCACACCGGCGGCCACCCGGTCGGAGAACACGGTCAGCCACGCCTTGGCCGCCTCGCCGCTCAGTTCGGCCTCGGCCCTCGTTCCCTCGGTCATCTCCACCGCTCCCCTCACCAGACCAGCGCCGGGGTCCGTACCGGCGCGTCCCACAACTCCACGAGCCCGTCGGTCATCGCGGTGAGCGTGATCGACAGCCCCTTCATGTCCAACGAGGTCACGTACGGGCCGACCAGGGAGCGGGCGACGCGGACGCCCCGACCTCCCAGGACCCGGCGCGCCTCATGCGCCGCCACCGACAACTCCAGGCCGTGGGTGGCGCCCAGGCCGTTGACGATCATCGACACCACGTCCCCCTGACGGACGCCCAGCCGCTCCATCAGGGGCGTGACGAGGGCTTCGACCATCGAGGCCGCCTCGGTGACCGGCCGGGTCTCGATCCCCCGCTCTCCGTGGATCCCCACCCCGAACTCCATCTCCCCCGGTTCCAGGTCGAAGGAGCGGAGGCCGCTCATGGGGTGGGTGCACGCCTCGAACGCGATGCCGAGGGTCGCCGACCGCGATACCACCTCGCGGCCCAGGTCGCGGACCTCGGTGATCGGCGCTCCGGCCTCGGCGGCGGCCCCGCAGATCTTCTCCACCGCGACGACCGCCGCGGTCCCCCGACGACCGGGGCCTCCGTCGTCCTCGCTCTGGGTGGCGAGATCGTCGTCGACCAGTACCCGTTCGACCCGGTGCGTCTCCGCGAGGAGTTCGGCGGCGATGGAGAAGTTGAGGACGTCGCCGGTGTAGTTCTTGACGATCATCACCGTGCCCTCGCCGGAGTCGGCGGCCCGGATCGCCGCGCGCACCTGGAGGGCCGTGGGGCTGGCGAACACCTCGCCGGGTACGGCCGCGTCGAGCATGCCGTACCCCACGAACCCGGTGTGCAGGGGTTCGTGACCGGACCCGCCGCCCGAGATCAGGGCGACCTTCCCGGCGGCCGGTTCGCGTCGTGTGACGAACAGGGGGTCCGTATGCGCGTCGACCAGGTCGCCGTGGGTCTCGACGAGGCCCTCCACCGCCTGTCGTACCAGGGTCTCGCGCTCGTTCATGAAGAACCGGCTCATGCCGCCTCCCGGGTCGTCGGGGATCCCTCGGACCGGCGCTCGGTTGGCCGGACGCCGTTCCCTCGATCTACCCGCTTTCCACCGATCGCCCCACCCGTCTCCCCCGAACCGTCCTCACCGCTCCGACCGGCCGTCCCCCGTGGCCGAACGACCGACCCGCGCGCCCGTCGAACCGGTCGAAGGGCCGGCCGGTCGACCGATGCCTCCGAAGCGCCCCCGTCGGGACACTGGAGCTCCGGTGGAGACCGCCGCGCGCCCGCCCCTCGGGCCCCTCCGCCGGAACGCGAAGACAGGGTGCGGTACCCGCCACGAGAGAGGAAAGTCGACATGTCGATACAAGCGGGCGGTCCGGTCGACCCCGGGCTCCCACCCGCCTCGCCCCGTCGCCTGGCCCCGGACCTCGCGCGCGGGGCCATGCTCCTGCTCATCGCCATGGCCTACGCCGGTGTGTACGCGGGCGGTGGTTTCGGCACGGACGTGTCCGCCGACCCCCTCCAGGACCGGATCGCGGCCCTGTTCACCACGCTCTTCCTGGACAACCGGGCCTTCCCGATGTTCGCGATCCTCTTCGGCTACGGCATGGCCTGGATGGTCGCCCGGCAGAGCGCCCGGGGCACCTCCGAGCGGGAGATCCGCCGTCTGCTCCGCCGCCGGGGATTCTTCCTCCTGCTCTTCGGTGCCGTCCACGCCTTCCTCGTCTTCCCCGGCGAGATCCTCGCCTCCTACGGGCTGGCCGCGTTGGTGACCGGCCGGCTACTGTTGCGTTCGAACCGGACGATCGTGCGGGCGGCGGTGGTGTTCGCGGTGTTCTACGTCGCCACCGTGCCGCTCGCGTTCATCGGTATGAACATGGGCGAGTCGCAGGGCGGCGAGGTGGAGTTCGCCCTGCCCGGTTACCTGACCGCCGGGGACTGGATCGAACGTCTGGTCTTCCTGCCGTTCGGCCCCCTGTTCATCGCGGTCGCCTTCCCGCTGTTGCTGCTGGTGGTCCTCGGTTACCTGGCCGGGCGCGCGGGTCTGTTGGACGACCCGGCCGCGCACCGGGGCCTGCTCGTCAAGGTCGCCGTGTTCGGCGTCGGCCTGTCCGTGCTGGGCGCGGTGCCCTCCGCGCTCACCTCCCTCGGATACCTGTCCCCGGACGCGGTTACCGGCGGGCTGTTCATGGGGGCGCAGGTGCTCACCGGTGTCCTGGGCGGCGCGGGCTACGCGGCCCTGTTCGCCCTCTGGGGGACCCGGCTGGAGGCGGACCCGGGGCCGGCGGTCCGGGCCGTCGCGGCGATGGGCAAGCGCTCGCTCACCTTCTACCTGTTGAATTCGGTGCTGGTCGCGATCCTCCTCCACCCGGACCTGGTCGGTCTGGGCTCCGAGGTGGGGTCCGCCGGTGCCCTCCTGGTGGCCGCTCTCGTCTGGTCGATCTCCCTCGTGCTCGCCGCCCTCCTCGCGGCCCGGGGCCGACCCGGCCCTCTGGACCTGTTGATGCGCCGCTGCGTCCACGGCGGCCGTGCGAAGAGCGAGGCGCGGGCCTGACCTGCGCCGAGGGATCCGGAGCCTCTCGAGGCTCCGGATCCCTCGCTCCGCCGGGTGTTCCGCCTCTCACGGATTCGGGGGTCGAGGGGGCGAGAGAACGGGTTCTGTGGGTAAATGGAACGTATGGTCTCCCCCCGAACCCCCTTCAGACGGAACGCCGCCCGAACGACCCTTCTCCTCGGCCCGGCCTGCGCCCTGGCCCTGAGCGGAGCGCTGCTCGCCTCCCCCGCGCACGCCGCCCCGACCGCCCCCGCCTCCTCCCCCGTCGCCGAGAGCGCCTCGGCCATCACCTCGGACCTGCGCACCGGTGACACCGGCGACCAGGTGACCGCCCTTCAGGAGCGCCTGAGCGAACTCGGCTACTGGATCGACGGCGTGGACGGCCAGTTCGGCATGCACACCGAGCACGCCGTCATCGCCCTCCAGAAGGCCGCCGGCATCGACCGGGACGGCATCGTGGGTCCGGCCACCCGCGCCGCGCTCGCCGAGGGCACCGTCCCCACCCCCACCTCCTCGGGAACGGCGGTGGAGATCGACCTCGAGCGCCAGCTCCTGCTGGTGGTCGTCGACGGTGAACTGAACAGTGTCATCCACACGTCGACCGGTTCCGGACAGCCCTACGAGGGCTCCGACGGCGACGAGCGGATCGCCACCACCCCGGAGGGCACCTTCGCCGTCTTCCGCGGCGTCGACTCCTGGGACCCGGGGCCCTACGGTGCGCTGTACCGGCCCAAGTACTTCAACGGCGGCATCGCCGTGCACGGCTACCCCAGCGTCCCCGCCCAGCCGGCCTCCAAGGGCTGCGCACGGGTGAGCCTGGCCGCCATGGACTGGCTCTGGGAGCAGGGCCACCTGGAAGAGCACGCCACCGTGGTGGTGCGCTGACCCTCGACCCCGGGCCGTCCCTCCCTCGCCGGGAGGGGCGGCTCTCGTCATGCACGGGGTCCGCATCGCCCGTGTCGAAGGCGATGTGAGCCGGACGACCCCCTTCGGGGAGAGTGCGATCCCTCCCCTCGGGTAGGACGTGGCCCGTGCCCTTCCTCCTCGCCACCGAAGCCGCCTCCCCCGACCGCCCCAACGAGGACTTCGCCGCGGTGACCGCCTCCGCGGCGGTACTGCTCGACGGTGTCAGCGCTCCGACGGACACCGAGAACGGCTGCTCCCACGGGGTGGCCTGGCACGTTCGCAGACTCGGGGCGCTGCTGTTGGCCGGGATCGACGCGGGTCTCTACCTGCGGGACGCGTTGGCGGAGGCGATCACCACGGTGTCCGCGTCGCACGAGGGGATCTGCGACCTCGGGAACCGGGAGACCCCCTCGGCGACGGTGATCGCCGTCCGGATCGACGGGGACGAACTGGAGTACCTGGTGCTGTCCGACTCGGTGCTGCTGGCCGAGGAGCGGGGCGGACTCAGGCTGGTGGCCGATACCCGGTTGGACGATCTGCGGCCGCGTGTGGAGCCCGGAACCGCGATCCGCGCGTGGCGGAACGTCCCCGGGGGCTTCTGGACCGCCGGGGCCGACCCTCGCGCGGCGGAGGAGGCCCTGACCGGAACCCTCCCCCGAGGTCCCTTTCTCGCGATGTCCGACGGGGCGAGTCGCTCGGTGGAGGTCTTCGGGGACCTGTCCTGGCGTGAGGCCTTCGCCATGGCCCGTGACCTGGGTCCCCGGGCTCTGGTGGAGCGGGTCCGCGCCTTGGAGTCGGACGATCCGACGTGTCGTCGCTTCCCCCGGGGCAAGGTCCGGGACGACGCCACCGCGCTCTGGTGGACCCCCTAGTTTCGGTCGTCCTTAATTAATGGTTTCGGTCAACCTTTTCTAGAGTTCAGAAAGATCGTCTTTCCCGACACGCCCGAGCGGGACGGGTAAATGAATACACTCGGCTTTGTGATCACTTTCCGTGGCACCCCAGGTCACCTTTGGTGTTCTTTCCCGAAAAAAGATCGAGAGAGGGCCCCCTAGCGGACCGTAGGGCCCGCGCGAAAGAGACCAACGCCTCTCACAGACCCGGACACCAGGCGCTTTCGTGTGTCGCCTTCATCCGGTAGATTTCCCTGTAACCGATCGGTCGGTGTTCACGCCACAACATCCCCATCCGCCGATCGGTGATCACAGAACCCCCTTTGTCCCCACCCGTGTATCACGGGTGCGGGTGAGTGTATTTCCATGTCCTCGGCCGTCGTGGTGACCGCCGAAAAGGAGACCGAGTGAGTGTCCCTGGCGTCCTCGAACCGACCGGTCCCAACCGAGCGTTCTCCCGGGACGGTCGGCCCCAGCGTGCCCATATCGAACCCGTGAGATCGGAACCGGAACCCGAGACCCCCGAAGCGGACGACCGCCCCAACCCGGCGGACGCCCGTACTCCGGAGGAGTTCCTGCTGACCATGCGCCGCTATCTCGCCTGGGCGGGCGGCTGGTCCTATCTCGAACTGGAGTACAAGTGCGGCGGCGTGGTCGCCGCCGACAAGTTCCAGCGCGCTCTGGAGGGCACCGAGCTGCCCGGCTACGTGTTCCTCATGGCCTTCGTGACCGCCTGCGTCGGCACCGACGAGGGCGAACGTCTGCGCTGGGCCACCTCCTGGCACCGGCTGCGCCGCGCGGCCCGTGCCGCCGAGCCCGCCAGACCCCACCTGCACGGGCTGCCCGGAAACCGGACCGACCCCCGCTGATCCCTCCCGCCCCGGGCCTCGCCGGCCCGGGGCGGGCCTTCTCACCACGGCCCCGCCCACGTGACCTTCGGGCCCGGCCGCCCCCTCACCGACGTGCGCCCGATCCACCCGCAGCCAGCTATACATGGTGTGTATAGACGTTGTGTATAGTCGCGATCATGTCCCTGGGAACCACCCTCCTCGGCCTGTTGGAGCGCAGCCCCCAACACGGCTACGACCTCAAGAACGCCTACGACGAACGCTTCGCCACCAGGCGCCCCCTCGCCTACGGGCAGGTGTACGCCACCCTCTCCCGCCTGCTGAAGAACGGTCTGGTGGAGATCGAATCGGTCGAGGCCGGCTCGGGCCCCGAACGCAAGCGCTACGCCGTCACCGACGCGGGGGTCACCGACGTCGAACGGTGGCTGTCCCGACCCGAGAGCCCCGAGCCCTACCTCCAGAGCACCCTCTACACGAAGGTCGTGCTCGCCCTGCTCACCGGCCGCCCGGCCGACGAGATCCTCGACGTCCAACGCGTCGAACATCTGCGTCGGATGCGGGAGTTCACCCGCCGCAAGAGCGAGGGCGACCTCGCCGAGCAGCTCATCTGCGACCACGCCCTCTTCCATCTGGAGGCCGACCTGCGCTGGCTGGAGCTCACCGCCGCCCGGCTGAACGACCTGGCGAAGGAGGTCCGCCGGTGACCACCGACCTCTCCCCCCACCCCGGTGGAACCCCTTCCTCCTCCGCCGTCCCCCTGCTCACCGCCTCCGGGGTGAGCCGCTCCTTCGGCCCCACACCCGCCCTGCTGGACGCCTCCCTCACCCTCTACCCCGGAGAGATCGTGGCCGTCATGGGCCCCTCCGGCTCCGGAAAGTCCACGCTGCTGCACTGCCTCGCCGGTGTGGTGCGCCCCGACGAAGGCCGGATCGAATACGACGGCACCGACCTCACGACCGCCTCCGACACCGAACTGAGCGCCCTGCGTCGGACCGAGTTCGGCTTCCTCTTCCAGTTCGGTCAGCTCGTCCCCGAGCTCTCCTGTCTGGAGAACGTCGCGCTCCCCCTGCGCCTGGACGGGGAGTCCCGACGCCGGGCCGAACGCACCGCCGCCCACTGGCTGGACCGCCTGGGCGTGGGCGACCTCGCCGCGAAGACCCCGGGCGAGTGCTCGGGCGGCGAGGGCCAACGGGTCGCGGTGGCCCGGGCCCTGGTCACCCGCCCCCGGGTGGTCTTCGCCGACGAGCCCACCGGCGCGCTCGACTCCCTGAACGGCGAACGGGTGATCCGCCTGCTCACCGACGCCGCCCGGGAGAGCGGGGCCGCCGTGGTCGTGGTGACGCACGAGGCCCGGGTCGCCGCCTACGCCGACCGGGAGGTCGTCGTGCGCGACGGCCGTACCCGGGACCTCGGAGGGGTCGGATGAGCCCGCGCGAGGACCCGCCCACCGGGGCCCGACGCGGACGGTCCCGATCGTCCTTCCTCAAGGACCTCCGGCTGGGCGCGCGGCTCTCGCTGCGCGGAGGCCGTGAGGTCGTGGCCAGGACCCTGCTGACGGCGCTCGGGGTGGGCATCGCCACCGCCGCCCTCCTCCTGGCCGCCTCCCTTCCGGTCATCCTGGACAACCTGGGGGAACGGAACGCCGAGCGTATGGACTACCAGGTGGCGGAGTACCCGCCGCCTCCCCCGGGCGACGACACCCTGCTGTTCAAGGTCACCGACACCGAGTACGAGGGCTCGATGATCCGCGGGCGACTCCTCAGGGCGGAGGGGGACGACCCGCCGCTCCCGCCCGGGGTGGAGACGTTCCCCGGCCCCGGAGAGATCGTGCTCTCCCCGGCCCTGGCCGAACTCCTCGACGACCCGGAACGGTCGGCGCTCCGACGCGGGTACGACCACACCGTCATCGGAGAGATCGGCCCCGAAGGCCTCATAGGGCCGCACGAACTCGCCTACTACCTCGGCGACGACGACCTGACCCTGGACGACGGCGCCGGCCGGCTCCCCGGTTTCGGCGGTGAACAAGGATCCAGCGACGAACCCGTCATCCTGCTGCTCGGCGTGGTGGGCGTGGTCGTCATGCTCACCCCCGTGGTGGTCTTCCTCGGAGCGGCGGTGCGCTTCGGTGGTGAGAAGCGCGACCGTCGCCTGGCCGCGTTGCGGTTGATGGGGGCCGACCGCGGCGCCACCCGGCGCATCGCCGCGGGCGAGACCCTCCCCGGGATGGCGCTCGGTCTGTTGCTGGGCGCCGGGCTCTTCCTCGCCGGTCGCCCGATCGTGGAGGCGGTGCCGGTCTCGAGCGGCCTGTACACCGCCGACGTGGTCCCGCATCCCGTGCTCGCCCTCCTGGTCCTTCTCGGTGTGCCCCTGCTGGCCCTGTGGGTGGTGCTCGTCTCCCTGAGCCGTGTGGTGATCGAACCGCTGGGCACCGTCCGCCGTGCCGAGCGACGCCGCCCTCGACTGTGGTGGCGGCTCCTCCTGTTCGTGGCGGGCATCGCCCTCATCCTCCTGAGCATGCGGATCGATCTGGGCGGGGTCGGATGGGCGCCGCTGATGGCGACCGGCCTGTTGGCCGCGCTGTTCGGCACGACGGCCGTGCTCCCCTGGCTGCTCGACCGGCTCTTCGGCCGGGCCTCGGGCGGCCCGCTCTCCCTCCAGCTGGCCCTGCGCCGTCTGGCCGCGGCGGGCGACGGCCCCGTCCGCGCCGTCGCCGGGATCGTGGTGACCGTCGCGGGCGCCATCGCGTTGCAGAGCCTGTACGCCGGCGCCTGGCAACAGCTGACGGTGTTCCAGGCGGAGTCCGTCGAGGAGGCGTACGAGGAGATGGAGTTCGGAGCGGCCGGGTACCAACTCCAGGCCGATCTGCGCGAGGTCCCCACCTCCGCCGAGGTCGACGCCCTCGTGGCGGAGGTCCCCGGGCTGGAGAAGGCCCTGGCCTACGAGGAGACGTGGGGCGCCACCGCCGAGGGCTCCGACGTTCGGATCGTGATCGCCGACTGCCCGTCCCTGCGCGAGATGGCCGACCTGCCGGGGTGCTCCCCCGGAGACGTCTTCGGCGACGTGGCGGGGGTGGAGGCCGGCGACACCCTGCTGGTCGGCGCCGGGGAGGAGGTGGAGCCCGCCGAGTGGACGGTGCCGCGGTGGTCCACGTTCGAGGGACCTCCGCTCGACCACCCCTGGTACTCGGAGGCCTCCGTGCCGGACGCCGTCCTCGCCACCCCGGAGGCCATGAGGCTACCGGAAGGCCTCTCCGTCCGGGGCGAAGTGTGGCTTCGGGGCGACCCGTCCGTCCCCGAGATGCAGGAGGAGCTCCAGGGTTCCATCAGGGCCTTGGACCCCGCCTCCAGCCTGCTCTTCCCGGTCGCCTTCGTCGCCGACCCCGACATGCTCGACATGCGTGACGCGCTCATCGCCGGCGCCCTCGCCTGTCTGTCGATGATCGCCGCCGGGCTGGTGGTGGGCACGATCGAGCAGGTCAGGGAACGCAAGAGGGTGCACGCGGTACTGACCGCCTTCGGCACACGGCGACGCACCCTGATCGCCTCGGTGCTGTGGCAGACCACGCTCCCCGTGCTCTTGGGCATCGTCTTGGCCGCGGTGGCCGGGACCACCCTGGGAGCGCTGGCCCTGATCGCGGTCGACCTCCCCGTGACCTTCGCCCCGGTCGACATCCTCATCATCACCGGCGCGGGTGTGGTGGTCGCGATGCTGACCACGCTCCTGGCGGTCCCGGCCCTGCTGCGGACCATGAGCCCGGAGGGGCTGCGCTCGGAGTGAGCGGGAGGGCCGGGGCCGCCGAGGAGGCGGTCCCGGCCTGGCTAGTCTGGGGGGATGTCGCAGACCGGGGAACCGACCGCGGCCGGACCGTCACCGGGCACGGCCCCGCTGAGCGGCGCCTTCTGGCCGGGCGAACCCCGCCCGTACCAGAACGACGCGCTCGCCCGGGTGGACGAACGTTGGGCCGAGGGCGACCGGCGGACCTGGATCGTGCTGCCGCCCGGCGCCGGCAAGACCCTGGTGGGGTTGGAGGCCGCGCGCCGGCTGGGGCGCCGCACCGTGGTGCTGGTCCCCAACACCGCCATCCAGGGCCAATGGATCCGCCACTGGAGGGCCTTCGAGCGCCCCGAAGGGTGCGACGCGGGCGACGATCGGGCTCTCGGCGACGCCGTCAACGTGCTCACCTACCAGTCTCTGGCGGTCTTCGACCCCGACGCCGAGACCGACGAGGAGGGACGCTCCGCCACCCCCGTCCGCGACAGGCTGCACGCCAACGGGCGGGCCCTGGTGGCCGCCCTGCACGGCGCGGGACCACTGACCCTGCTGCTCGACGAATGCCACCACCTGCTCCAGGTCTGGGGGCGTCTGCTCGCGGAGATCCTCGACGAACTGCCCGACGCCCACGTGATCGGGCTGACCGGCACCCCCGCCGGAAGCCTCACCGCCGCCGAACGCGACCTGGTCGACCGGCTGTTCGGGCCGCCGATCGTCGGCGCCTCCCTGCCCGCCCTGGTGCGCGACGGATATCTGGCGCCCTTCGCCGAACTGGTGCACGTCACCGAGCCCACCCTGACCGAGCACGAGTACCTCGCCGGGCAGGGCGCCCGCTTCGCGGCCCTCTGCACCGATCTGCTCGAACCCGGGTTCGCGGACACCGATCTCCTCCCATGGTTGGACGCCCGCTTCGTCTCGCGGGACGCGGAGGAGGGCGGCGGTGTGGCCTGGGGGACGCTCGCCGCACGCGACCCCGCGCTCACCGACGCGGTACTCCGCCTGCACCATCAGGGCCTCATCGCGCTGCCCGACGGGGCCCGCCTCCATGAGCGGCACCGGCATCCGCCGAGGGCCGAGGACTGGACCGCGCTGATCGGCGACTACGCGCGGCACTGTCTGGACCCCGACTCCCCTCGGGACCGTGAGGCGCGCGAACGCATCCGCGCCGCGCTGCCGTCCGTGGGCCACCACCTCACCCGCAAGGGGGTCCGCAAGGGCGCCTCACCGGTGGACCGGGTCCTGGCCCGCAGCGCCGCGAAGTCCCTGGCCACGGTGGACATCCTCGCGACGGAGTGGGAGGCCATCGGACCGCGGTTGCGGGCCCTGGTGCTGTGCGACCACGAACGCGCCTCCGCCCGCGCACCGGCGGCGTTGCGCGGGGTGATCCCCGACGACGCCGGTTCGGCCTGGCTCCAGGTGGTCCGGCTCGCCGCCGATCCCCGCACGAGCGTTCTGGAGCCGGTGCTGGTCACGGGTCGGACCGTGGCGACCGGACCGGCGACCTCGGCGGCGCTGGTGGAGTTCGTCCGTTCGGAACTCCCCTCGGTGGACCCGGTCGTCCGCGAGGTCGACGGGCTGCACGTGTTGGAGGGGGCGTGGACCTCGCGTTCCTGGGTGGGCGCGGTGACGCGCTTCCTGGAGAGCGGCCGGTCGCACGTGCTGGTGGGCACGCGCGCCCTGCTCGGGGAGGGGTGGGACGCCCGCGGGGTCAACACGGTGGTGGACCTGACCACCGCGACCACCCCGACGGCGGTCGTCCAGAGCCGGGGGCGGGCCCTGCGGCTGGATCCCACGTGGCCGGAGAAGGTGGCGCACACCTGGACGGTGGTGTGCGTGAGCCGTGAGCATCCGCGCGGGGCGGCCGACTGGGACCGCTTCGTCCGCAAGCACGAGGGCTATCTGGGGGTGGACGCGGACGGCGGGATCATGAGCGGGATCGCGCACGTGGATCCGGAGCTCTCCCCCTACGAACCGCCCGAGGACCCGGGCCGGGTCAACCTCCGAATGATCGAACGCGCGGCCGACCGGGAGGGGACCCGCGCGCGTTGGCGCCTGGGTGCGGGCTACGAGGACGTGCTGCTGCCCACGCTCCGGGTGCGCGGCCCGCGTTCGGCCCCGGTCGACCACGGACCCGACGGGGTGGTGGCCCGTCCGGAGCAACCCGAGGTGACGGTCGGCGAGGGCGGGATCGTGCCCGTTCCGAGAAGGCTGCCGGCCGCGCGCGACCTGGGGCTCGTCTGGATCGCGGGTCCCGTCATGGCGGTGTTCCTCGTGGCCGGCCTCCTCCTGCCCTGGCTGTGGGCGCCGGCCCTGGCCGCCGCCGTGCTCGCCGGGGCCTCGTGGTGGCGGGCGTTCGGGCGTACCGCCCGGGAGGCCGAGAGGCTCCGCGCCCTGGCCCGCGCTCCGGTCGAGACGGCCCGTTACGCCTGTGCCGTGGCCGACGCGCTGCGCTCGGTCGGTCTCTCCGGCACGGGGGCGCGAGGGGTGCGGATCCATGTGGACGGCGATGGCGTCTACCGGTTCACCCTCGACGCCCCGGAGGCGGCGGCGCTGTTCACCGAGGCCCTCGACGAGGTCCTGGGGCCGTTGGTCGGCGAACCGCGCTATCTGGTCCCCCGTTACGTGCTCACCGGTTCCGATGAGGAGACGGTGGCCGTCTTCCACGCGGTGCCGTCGGCCTCGGGGCGGAACCGGAAACACGCGCTCGCCTTCGAGCGGGCGTGGAACCGGTGGGTCGGTCCGGGCGAGGTGGTCCACACCCGTTCCGACGCGGGCCGCGCCCTGCTGTCCGCCCACCGAGGGAGTGCCCCGCTGGAGGTGTCGACCGCCCACCGCCTGACCTGGGAGTGAATCGGACAGCACATCGAGGGGTATCGGGTACGCCCCTTCACCCGAAGGTCATCGGATGTTCGGGTTCCCCTCGTCCCGAGATGGTTGGGTGCGTGAGCATCCCCCTCTCACGAACCTCAGGAAACACCATGCGCAGATCCCTCACCGCCGCGGCCGCCCTCGCGTTCGGCCTCACCCTGGCCTCCCCGGTCCAGGCCGACGAGGCCCCCTCCTACGGAGCCCCCGAGGCCACCGAGGCCATCGGCCTCTCCGTGCTGGGCACCTACAACACCGACGTCTTCGACTCCTCCGGGGCCGAGATCGTCGCCCACGACCCGCGCACCCAGCGCCTGTTCGTGGTCAACGCCGCCGCGGCCGTGGTCGAGGTCCTGGACGTGTCCGACCCCGAGAACCCCGAGAGGCTCTTCGACCTGGAGACGGCCGGGGTCCGGGCGGCCGACGGTTCCGTGGTGGAGCGGGGCGGGGCCGCCAACTCCGTCGCGGTCCACGGGAACGTGGTGGCCGTGGCGGTGGAGGCCGCCGACCGCACCGACGACGGCTGGGTGGTCCTCTTCGACACCTCCGGCCGGTCGGTGAACGCGCTCCGCGTGGGTGCCCTGCCGGACATGTTGACCTTCACCCCCGAGGGACGCACCCTGCTGGTGGCCAACGAGGGCGAGCCGAACGACGAGGTCACGGTCGACCCCGAGGGTTCGGTCAGCGTGATCGCGGTGAACCGCAGGCCCGCCTCGCTCACCCAGGACGACGTGCGCACCGCCGACTTCCGCGCCTGGGACGAGGGCCGCGAACTCCACCCGGACGTGCGGGTCTACGGCCCGGACCTGTCCACCGGCGAGCCCGGGACCCCGGGGCGGGTCGCCCGGAACCTGGAGCCGGAGTACATCGTCGCGGACAGCCCCCACACCGCCCACGTGATGCTCCAGGAGGCCAACGCCTTCGGCGTGCTCGACCTGCGCACCGCCGAGATCACCGACATCGTCCCCCTCGGCGTCAAGGACCACATGGAGCCGGGGAACGGGTTCGACGCCTCCGATCGGGACGGCGAGATCGCCATCGAGAACTGGCCGGTCCTCGGCATGTACCAGCCCGACGGCTTCGACGGCTACCGGTGGCGGGGACGGACCCTCCTGGTGACCGCCAACGAGGGCGACGCCCGCGACTGGGACGGCTACTCGGAGGAGAGCCGGCTCAAGAACCTGGACGTGTGCGAGGACTCCCCGCGCGTCCAGGAGTTCCTGGAGAACAACGATCAGGGGATCGAGAGCGTCGAGGAACTGACCGCCGACGAGAACCTGGGCCGACTCTCGGTCAGCGCCGCCGAGGGTCTGCGCGAGGACGGTTCCTGCTACGAGGAGATCCACTCCTTCGGCGGCCGTTCCTTTTCGATCTTCGGGGACGACGGCGAGCTGTTGTTCGACTCGGGCTCCGACTTCGAGCGGATCACCGCCGAGGCGGCCCCCGAGTTCTTCAACTCCAACCACCGCGAGAACAACTTCGACGGCCGCAGCGACGACAAGGGCCCCGAGCCCGAGGGCCTCGTCCTGGGCAAGGTGAAGGGCCGTACCTACGCGTTCATCGGCCTGGAGCGTGTGGGCGGGGTGATGATCTATGACGTCACCGACCCGCGGAACGTGACCTTCACCGATTACGTCAACAACCGTGACTTCGGCGCCGACCCGAGCAGCCGTGAGGCCGGTGACCTGGGCGCCGAGGGTCTGACCTTCATCAGCGGCGGCGACTCACCGATCCCGGGCGTCCCGGTGCTCGCCGTGGCCAACGAGGTCTCCGGCACCACCACGCTGTTCCGCATCGACTCCTAGAATCGGCATCGACCGCCGACGGGGCGGGTGCGTCACCTGTGACGTGCCCGCCCCGTCGGCGTTCCCGAGGTTCGCGCGCTGGGAGAGGTGGGCGGGTGTGCCCATGTGCGCGGGGACGTGAGATGTCGAGGGCGGCCGGGCGGCCCCGTCGGCGTTCTCAGTGTTCGGCGCCCATCTGGTGCAACAAGGCGTGCACCGTGGTGTCGACCAGCGTGTAGCGCACGGTGCGCCCGTCCCTCTCGTCCTGCACCCATCCCTGAAGACGCAGGGTCCTCAGGGCCTGGGACGCGGCGACGTCGGTGATCCCGGCCATCTCGGCGAGCTCGCCGACCGAGGCCTTGGCAGGTCCGGCGTGGTGCATCGCGGCCAGCAGGCGCAACCGGGTCGGGTCTCCGAGCAGGCGGAACCGGTCCGCCCAGGCTCCGATGTCGATCTGGGCATCCGTAGGAGGTCGTTCACTGCGGGAGGTCATCGGGTCCATTATCCCCGATCCGGGCCGAAGGGTGACAGTCGTCTCCGATCCCCCCGAAAGGGGCACGCGCCGTGACCGGGATCGAGGGCCCTGTGGTCGACCGCGTGGCCGGCGCGAACGGGACATACCTTATCATCTGATCAGATGGTCAACTATTCGCCATCGAAAGACCACGACTCCGACAAGGAAGCAGTGAATGACCGGAACCGTCCCTACACGTGCCCTCCTCGCGACCGCTCTCGTACCGACCCTTCTCCTGACCGCCTGCTCCGGCGCCGCCGAGACCGAGGCCTCCGGAACCCCCACCCGCATCGTCCTCGCCGACGCCCAACCCGTCGGTGAGTTCGACCCCGTCAACGGCTACGGCGAACTCGGCGTCTCCCCGATCTTCGAGGGCCTCCTGCGCCCCGAGTCCACCGGCGACGACGCGCTCCCCGAACTCGTACCGGCCCTCGCCGCAGCCCCTCCCGAACCCAACGACGACAACACCGTCTGGGACGTGGAGCTGCGCACCGACGTCACCTTCTCCGACGGCTCGGCCTTCGACGCCGAGGACGTGGTGGCCACCTACTCCGCCGTGCTCGACCCCGACACCGCCTCGGAGGTCGCCGGTTCCTACTCGATGATCGAGTCGGTCACCGCCCTCGACGACCACAACGTGCGCTTCACCTTGAACGCCCCCTACTACGCGATGCCCGCGCGGCTGACCCTGGGCATCACCTCGTCGGAGGAGATCACCTCCGGGCCGGCGGCTGACTCCGGGCGCGACCGGAACCCGATCGGCACCGGCCCCTACGTGCTGGCCGACCTGAGCGCCGACCAGGCCGTCTTCGAGGTCAACCCCGAGTACCACGGCCCGGAGCCCGAGGTCACCGAGATGGTCGTCCTCTCCATCCCGGACGACAACACCCGGGCCCAGCGCATGCGCGCCGGTAACATCGACGGCACCGTCCTCCCACCGGTGACCGCCGCGACCTTCGCCGACGTCGACGGCTCCGAGGTCCTCCCGGTCCGCACCGCCGAGTGGCGCGGTCTCTCCCTTCCCTCGGACAACCCCTTCACCTCCGACCCCGACGCCAGGCTCGCGATGAACCTGGCCGTGGACCGCGACGGTGTCGTGGAGAACGTGCTCGCCGGGCACGGGCGCCCCTCCCACACGCCGATCCCCGACGTCTACGGTGAGGCGCACGACCCGGACGCCGTCTTCGAGTACGACCCCGAGACCGCCGCCGACCTCCTCGACGAGGCCGGCTGGGAGGAGGGGTCCGACGGGATCCGGGTCCGCGACGGCGACCGCGCCGAGTTCACCCTCTACTACCTCGCCTCGGACAACCTGCGCCGCGACCTGGCCACGGCCTTCGCCGCCGAGATGCTGCCCCTGGGCATCGAGGTGGACATCCAGGGCGCCTCCTGGGACGAGATGGAGAAGAACACCGCCGAGGCGGGCATCCTCCTCGGCGGCGGGGACAAGCCCTACGACCTGGACACCCAGGTCTACGCCACCCTGCACAGCCGCGAGGACGGCACCTCCACCTACGAGAACCCGGGCGACTTCTCCATCCCGGGAGTCGACGAGGCCCTCGAAGAGGCCCGGGCCACCCTGGACCCCGACGAGCGCGTCGAGGCCTACCGCAAGGTCCAGCGGGCCTACATCGAGAACCCGACCTACGTGTTCATGGCGTTCGTCGACCACACCTACATCGCCGCCGAGGACGACTGGGATCGCGGCCCGCTCGTGCTCGAACCCCACGCCCACGGGGTCTCCTGGGGCCCCTGGTGGAACCTCGCCGCATGGCGTCGATGAGCTCCGATCCCGCCCACCGTGTACAGGACCGGCGTCGCCGGACCCGGTGGCGGGATCGCCGCCGTGAGCTGGCGGGACTGGTGGCGCGCCGCGTCGCCATCGGACTCCCGATGCTCGTGGGACTGAGCGCGCTGGTGTTCCTGCTCGCCGCGCGCTCCCCGTTCAACCCTCTCGCCGCCTACCTGGGCGCGGGCTATCAGTGGACCACCGCCGAGCAGCGTGAGTCCCTCGGCCGGGCCCTGGGGTTCGACGTCCCCTGGTGGCAGGCCTGGTGGTCCTGGGCCGGCGACCTGCTCCGAGGCGATCTCGGCTGGTCACGGGGGTACTCGATGCCGGTCTCGGAGGTGTTCGCCGAACGTCTCCCCTGGACCCTGCTGCTCTCCGGCACGGCCCTCGCCCTGGCCATCGTCCTCGCCCTGTTCTGGGGCACGGTCGCCGGTCTGCGCCCGGGGTCGTGGTCCGACCGGATCATCACCCGCCTCGGCGTACTGGTGCAGGCTGTGCCCCCGTTCGTCCTCGCCCTGGGCTCGGTCACCACGTTCGCGGTGATCCTGCGCTGGGCCCCGGTCGCGGGGGCCGCCGAGCCCGGCGAGCCCTACACGCTCGGCGGGGTGGCGACCCACCTGGTGCTGCCGGCCTGCACCCTCGCCCTCACCCAGCTCCCCTGGCTCCTGTTGGCGGTGCGCACCGCCGTGGCCCGGGCCCGCGGCTCCGAACCGGTCCGCGCCGCCCGGGCGCGCGGGGTGCCCCCGGCCACGGTGGTCACCGCGCACGTGCTGCCCGTCTCGCTCGCCCCCCTCGTGACGATCGTGGGCGCCCGGTTGCCCGAGCTCGTGGTGGGAGCGGTCCTGGTGGAGGAGATCTTCGCCTGGCCCGGGATCGCCGCCGCCCTGGTGGCCTCGGCCCAGTCGCTCGACTTCCCCCTGCTGGCCGCCCTCACCGTGGCCACCACCGCCGTGGTGCTGCTCGGTTCCCTGCTCGCCGACTCCGCCTACCTCTTCCTGGATCCGAGGGTGAGCGCCGATGTCTGAACCGACCACGCGGCCCCGCCGACGCCGGGCCCTGCGTCCTCTGCCGGTGGCGACGCTGCTCGTCCTCATCGGCTACGCCGTCCTCGCACCCTGGTGGGCGGGAACCCAGACCGCCGACTTCTCCCAGGCCCTGCTCCCGCCGGGCCCCGGACAGTGGTTCGGCACCGACCACTCCGGCTACGACCTCTTCGTACGCTCCGCCGAGGGGCTACGGGTGTCGCTCCTGATCGCCCTGGTCTGCGCCGTGGTGGCCACGGTCCTCGGTGTGGCCGTGGGGGCCGTCGCCGCCACCGTCGGCGGCCGGATCGACCGCCTCCTCATGCGCGCCACCGACGGGGTGAACGCCCTGCCCCACCTTTTGATCGGTGTGGTCATCGTGGCGCTCTACCCCGGGTCGCTGACGGCGATCATCGCCTCGATCTCGCTCACCCACTGGCCGCAGATCGCCCGTGTCGTCCGCGCCGAGATGCTCTCGGTGCGCTCCTCCGAGTACGTCGAGGCCGCCTACCTGTGGGGTGCCTCCCGTGGTCAGGTGCTGTACCGGCACCTGCTGCCCGCGGCGCTCCCCCAGGCCGCGGTGGGTCTGGTCATGCTCGTCCCGCACGCCGTCTGGCACGAGTCCACGCTCAGCTTCCTCGGTCTGGGGCTCTCCCCCGACGAGGCCAGCCTGGGAACCCTCCTCGAAGTGGCGCGCGGAGACGTGTTCACCGGGGCCTGGTGGACGTTGGCCGCCCCGGCCGGGGTGCTGGTGGCCACCACGTTGTCCGTGGCCGGGCTGAGCAACGCGCTCGGCGGCCGAAGCCGATCCGCCCTCGGTCGCGGGCGTGGCCGGGACCCGCTGGCCGGGATCGTGACGGAAGGTTCCGACCGGGACGACGAGGGCACGGGGGCGACCTCCACCGCCCCACCGCTCGTCCGAGTGCGCTCCCTGACCCTGCGACTGCCCACCGAGGACGATCGTTGGGTACACGCGGCCACCGGGATCGACCTGGACCTGCGCGCGGGCGAACTGACCGCCCTCGTCGGCGAGTCCGGTTCCGGGAAGTCCACCCTCGCCTCGGCCCTGTGCGGGCTGTCGCCCGCGGGCACCCGATCGTCGGGAAGCGTGTCGATCGACGGCCGGGAGATGCTCGACGCCGACGAACGCGCCTGGCGCGGACTCCGAGGCCGGACGATCGGCCTGGCCGCCCAGTCCGGGGCCGAGACGTTCACACCCGTGCGACGGGTGGGACCGCAGATCGCCGAGGTGATCGACGCCCTGGGCACCGAGGTCTCCGTCCCCGAACTCCTGGAGCGGGTCGGCCTGGAGGCCGATACCGCGGACAAGTTCCCGCACGAGCTCTCCGGTGGGATGGCCGTGCGGGCCGTGACCGCCGCCGCGCTCGCGGGCGAACCGGCCGTGCTCGTGGCCGACGAACCCACCGCCGGGCTCGACCCGGAGCTCGCCGCGCAGATCCTGCTCCTGCTCCGCCGGGTCGCCGACGCGGGCACGGCCGTCCTCGTCATCACCCACGACCTCCAGGTCCTGGAGACCACGGACGTCGCCGACCGGATGGCGATCATGTACGCGGGACGGATCGTCGAACAGGGCCCCGCCCGCGACGTGCTCACCGCTCCCGAACACCCCTACGGGCGGGCGCTGATGGCGGCGCTTCCCGCGCACGGACTGCACCCGCTCCCGGGGCTGCCGCCGGAACTGACCGACCTGCCCCACGACCACTCCTTCGCCGACCGGACGGGAGGAACCGATGTCGCTGACCGCTGACCGCGTCACCTGCCGCTACGGGGATCACGTGGTCCTCGAAGAGGCGAGCCTGACCCTCGAACCCGGCCGCGTCCTGGGGCTCACCGGCCCCTCCGGCAGCGGTAAGTCCTCCCTGGCCCGGATCCTCACCGGGCTGCGTCCCCCCGACGGGGGGACGGTGCTGGTCGACGGCGAACCGGTGACCACCCGACGAGGGCGGATGGACGGCCGCGTCGGGCTGCTGCACCAGTCGCCCCGGGCCGCCACGGACCCGAGGATGCGGCTGCGGAGGATCATCGCGGAACCGTTCTCGGCCCGAGGTCGCTCCGGGCCACGCGGGTCGGAGGCCGACGACCGGGTCGCCGAACTGGCCCGGAAGGTCGGCCTGACCCCGGACCTGCTCGACCGTCACGGCGATCGGGTCTCGGCCGGCCAGCTCCAACGGGCGTGCGTGGCACGGGCGCTGGCGGCCTCACCGCGCTACCTGATCTGCGACGAGCCCACCGCCATGCTCGACGCCGCCTCCACCGCGACCATCGCGCACCTGCTGTCCGAACTCGCCGCCGAAGGGGTCGGCCTCCTCGCGATCAGCCACGACCACGCGTTGTTGAACGCCTGGGCCGACGAGGTGGGGGACCTGAAGGAGACCACCTCCCGCACGGCCGAACCGCTCGCCGATCACACCGTGCGGTGACACGACGAAGGGCCGGGGAGCGCGCTCCTCGGCCCTCGGCGATCTCGACGAGGCTCAGGCCGCCTCGTCCTCGTTCTCCTCTTCATAACCGACCGGGTCGGCGAACCCCGACCGCCATCTCCCCCAGGAGTCGGCGACCGCGGCCTCGGCCTCGTGTGCCTGGCCGGCCACGGCCCGGGACAGCGCCCCCGGACCGTGCAACAGGGTCTCCTGCACGCCCACCGACCGTTCCGGTCGGGCTCCGAGCAGGAAGGTCGAGGTCATGACACGGTTGCCGCCCATGACCCCGGGGGCCCCGGCCAGCACCGGATCGCGCAGATCCAGGTCCTCGACCAGCAGCGGCCGTCCGTCGACGTCCGCCCGGGTGAGCGAGCGCAACGGCCCCCCGGACGACTCGTAACTACGGCCCATCACCAGGGTCTCGTGCACCAACGCCCGACCGGAGCCGGACAGGTGGACGTTCATGTTCCGGGTGATGTCCGCGCCCGAGGTCACCACGAACGGGGCGCTGCGCCACACCAGACAGCCGCCGTCGGCCACCCGCAGATCGGCCCGCCAACTCGCGGAGCCGCCACGGGCGTCGTAGGCGACCATCCCCGACGGTTCCACCAGCTCCAGCCACACGCCGGGGCCGACGGAGACCTCCATCCGCAGGTCATCGCCGGCCAACAGCAGGGCGTAGGTCCCGAGCAGGGCCACCCGAGCGGCCCCGCCCCGAACACCCAGGGGCTGGGCCCTCAGATACGTTCCACCGACCAGGTCGGTCATGCGTACACGACCACCGACCCGCTCGACGGTGATCCGAGCCGCCACGGTCCCGCTCATGCGTGCTCGTGGCCGTCCTCGCCACCCTCGTGGGTGTGCGTGGTGCCGTCGGCGTGGCTGTGCGGGGCCATCGGGCCCGGGTCGCGGGGCACGTGGGTGCCGGAACGGTAGTCCGCCAGCACCTGGTGCACCCACCCGGCCAGAGCCTTGATGGAGACCTCGTCGTGCTGGCTCAGAGCCAGCACCGGAAGCCCGCCGCGAGAGGCCTTGGCGTCGGTGACCATCTGCTCGGCGTCGACCCCCACGTGCGGGGCCAGGTCGGTCTTGTTGACCACGAGCAGGTCGGCGCGCTCGATGCCCGGGCCGCCCTTACGGGCCACGTCGCCGCCACCGGCGACGTCCAGGCAGAAGATCTGCGCGTCGGCCAGCGCCGGGCTGAACGTCGCGGTGAGGTTGTCGCCACCGCTCTCCACGACGACCAGGTCCAACGGAGCGAACTCCGCCTCCAGGTCCTCCACGGCGAGCAGGTTCGGCGTGACGTCGTCACGGATGGCCGTGTGCGGGCACGCGCCGGTCTCCACAGCGTGGATCCGCTCGATCGGCAGGACCCCGGCCGCGCGCAGCAGGCGGGCGTCCTCGTCGGTGTAGATGTCATTGGTGACCACGGCCATGCTCAGCTCGTCGGCGAGCTCGCGGCACAGGGTCGCGATCAGCGTGCTCTTACCGGTACCGACCGGCCCGGCCACACCCAGGCGCATGGCGCGGCGGGTGCCGGTGGTCGCGTTTCCTTCGGTCTGCTCAGGCAACGAAGATCCTCCTGGTCTTGACTTGATGTTCGAGAGACCACCCCTCGATCTGAGGAGCGGTACGGGCCGGCAGGTCGTCGATCCCCTCCACCGCGAGCGCCTCGGCGACCACGGAGGAGATCACCCCCTCGGCCCCGAGAACCCACCCGGCGGCGTCGACCGGGTCGACGGGTGCGAGCTTCAGCGCGGCGGAGGCCACCGTCTGGGCGTCGTCGTACAGACTCACCCGGGCGACCTCGGCCTCCTCCGACCCCATGACGGCGGCCACCACCCCGAGGGCGATCGGCCGTTGCGGGGCCCGTCCCAACGTGCGCAGCGCCTTCACCGCCGGGTGTTCCGGCCACAGACGGTCGGCCAGACGGACCAGCCCACGGCCGAGAAGCCCCGAGATCTCCCGGAGCGGAGCGCTCGGCGAACGGGCCAACAACGCCTCGTGCACGTCGGCGAGGGCATCGGCGTCCACGCCGAGCCCCTCCGGTCCGGCCTCGATCCGGCCGGGGACGAACGCGCCCCCGACCGCTCGATACGCCAGGACCGAGGCCGCCGCCTCCGCCAGACCCACCGTGCGCATCCGGGCCTCGATGTAGGCGGGGATGCGCTCCACCGGCAGGCCGTCGAGGAGCGCGGGTTCGAGTCCGGCCGAATAGGTGTGACCGCCCACCGGCAGTCGGGCGTCGGCCAGCAGCAGTGTGCCCAGTCCCGTGCTCACACGAGGACCTAGAACATCGTGTACCGCTGCGCGAGCGGTACGACGTCCACGGGCTGCGGCTTCACGAACTCGCCGTTGATACTGATCGCGAACGTCTCCGGGTCCACGTCGATATCGGGCAGAGCCGTGTTGTTCGGCATGTCCGCCTTGGTGATGTCGCGGGTGGGCTTCACGCCCACCAGCTCGCGCTGGAGCCCCAGCCGCTCGGCCAACCCGTCCTCGATCGCCATCGGGGACACGAAGGTCACCGCCAGGTCGGCCGCCGACGTGGCCTGCGCGGCCAGGGTCGGCCGCACCAGCACCGGCTGCGGAAGGGGGACCGCGCCGTTGGGGTCGCCCAACGGGGCCGCGACGATCGCCCCGGACTTGATCACCGCGGTCGGCCGGATACCGAAGAACGCCGGGTCCCACAGCACCAGGTCGGCCATCTTCCCGGGCTCGATGGAGCCGATCACGTGATCGACGCCGTGGGCCACCGACGGACAGATGGTGTACTTGGCCACGTACCGGCGGGCACGGGCGTTGTCGGCGGGCAGCTCCGAGGGGAGCGGACCGAACTTGTTCTTCATCACGTGCGCCACCTGCCACGTGCGGGAGATCAGCTCACCGATACGACCCATCGCCTGGGCGTCGGTCGAGGTGATCGCGATCGCGCCCATGTCCAGCAGGACGTCCTCGGCCGCCATCGTGGACGCGCGGATCCGGGACTCGGCGAACGCCAGATCCTCCGGAACACGCGGGTTCAGGTGGTGCACCACCAGCAGCATGTCCAGGTGCTCGTCGACGGTGTTGACCGTGAACGGCAGCGTGGGGTTGGTGGAGGCGGGCAGGACGTTCGACTCACCGGCGGTGATGATGATGTCCGGCGCGTGACCACCGCCCGCGCCCTCCGAGTGGAAGACGTGGATACCGCGACCGGCGATCGCCTCCAGCGTGTGCTGGACGTAACCGGTCTCGTTCAGCGAGTCCGCGTGCAGGGCCACCTGGAGACCGAACTCGTCGGCGCCGCGCAGCGCGGCGTCGATCGCGGCGGGGGTCGCGCCCCAGTCCTCGTGGACCTTGTAGCCGCCGGCCCCGGCCAGGGCGTCCTCGGCGAGCGCCTCCATCGACACCGTGCTGCCCTTGCTGAACAGCAGGATGTTGAGCGGGAACTTGTCCAGGGCGCGGTGCATCGTCCGCAGCGCGTGCGCGCCCGGGGTCACCGTGGTGGCCTTCGAACCCTCGGTCGGCCCGGTACCGCCACCGATCAGCGTGGTCGTGCCCGTCGTGAGCGCCTCGTGCATCTCGATCTCGCTGAGGAAGTGCACGTGGGTGTCGACCGCGCCCGCCGTGAGGATCTTGCCCTCACCGGCGATCACGTCGGTGCCCGGACCGATCAGCAGATCCGGGTGCACACCGTCCATGACGTCCGGGTTACCGGCCTTGCCGATCGCCACGATACGACCGTCGCGGATGCCCACGTCACCTCGGATGATCCCCCAGTGGTCCAGGACCACCACGTTGGTGATCACCAGGTCCAGGGCGCCCTCGGAACGCAGGGTCATGCCCTGCCCCATCGACTCACGGATGGTCTTACCGCCACCGAAGACGACCTCGTCTCCACCCGCGGTGCGATCCTCCTCGACCTCGATCCACAGATCGGTGTCGCCCAGGCGGATCTGGTCCCCGACCGTGGGTCCGTACAGCTGTGCGTACTCACGGCGGTCGATGCGGCTCACGGCTGCTGCTCCTCTGTGTCCTCTGTCGCTTCCTCGGCGTCCGCTTCCTGATCGGCGTTCTCGGCGGGCGGGGCCTCGGTGGGTACCACCTCGGCCGGGTCACCGTCGTGCGCGTCCACCTCACCGACGCGCATCGCGGTACCGGAGGCGCGCTCCGGCTCGGGCACGTCGACACCCGGGGTACCGAACGGGACCACCGGACGCGGGGTACGCTCCCCGGTCTCGGGCTGCTTGCTCAGGTCGTGGATCTGTAGACCCGGGACGTACCGTCGGCCGCCGAAGGCGACCAGTTCGACGGTGCGGCTCACGCCGGGCTCCAGGCGGACCGAGGTACCGGCGGGAACGTCCAGACGGAACCCCTGGGACTGTTCGCGATCGAAGCGCAGAGCCGGGTTGGCGTCCGGGAAGTGCAGGTGAGAGCCCACCTGAATGGGGCGGTCACCGGTGTTGACGACGACGAGGGACAACCGTTCGCGGTCGTCGTTCAGGTCGAGGGGGGTGGAGCGGGTACGAATCTCACCGGGAATCATTGGATCGGCTCCGTGATCGTGACGAGCTTGCGTCCATCGGGGAAGGTGGCCTCGACCTGGACGTTGGGGATCATCTCCGGGACCCCGTCCATGACCTCGTCCCTGGTGAGGACGTTGCGACCCTCGCTCATCAGCTCGGCGACCCTGGCACCTTCTCGTGCCCGCTCGATCACCCAGCAGGACAGCAGCGCTACCGATTCCGGTTGGTTGAGCTTGACGCCCCGTTCCCGTCGATCCCGGGCGATCATGCCCGCGACGGCCAGGAGCAGCTTCTCGGTATCGGAGGGAAGTAGATGCATGAACCACCTCTCAACGATTCGTTATGGGTTTGGTAGCAAAAACCAACCCATCTAGGTTTTAGCACGTGAGAGGCGTGCGGCAAGCCCACCCCTCGCCAGAGAGACGCCTCAGGATGCCTCTCGGTGTACCGGGAAGCCCTGTCGGACAAGGGAAAACACCGCGACCGAGGTGCGACAAACGCTGGTACATTTTTTGGCGAGATGACCCCCTCCGCCCCGCTCCGACGGAGTGATCGGGACGCCTCCGGGACGAGCGCGCGTTCGCGTTCTTTCGAAGGCTCCGACGGGGTCGTTCGGCATCCCCTCCGACGGCTCGGTCACCCCCTTCGACGTTCCACGGCATCGGGCCCGCGAGGCCTCCTCCCCCGCTCCGGCGACCCGCCCGCCCCGACGGCCGGAGCGACGCGTCCGCGGACGGACCACACGAGGTCCCTTCGAGAGAACACACGACAGCACCCCGATTTCACGCCGATCAATCCGCCGTTACACCCGCGTGAAGAGATCCCGGAAAGGGAATTCCGGCAAGCGAGGAGAAGCCGATCCCGCCCTTCGCCGGAGGCTTCCGGTGGGCGGACGCCCCTCCCCCGAGCGTCCTTCTCCGAACCCCGAACCCGCCCTCCACCAGGCACTCAACCCCGGCACCCCATCACCCCGTCAGGTCCGGGAACAGCGCCGATGTCGGAAAAACGCACCCCGCCGACACCACGGAGAACCACCGCCCCGGAACGAAACGAAAGCGCCCCGGAGAAGCCCTCGCACAATTACCTGATTCCCGACCGGACATGCATTGAATTCCTCATGGAGGGCCACCGCACCACCGCGCACGACCCACCCGGACGCCCGAGCGGACCGTTCCGTTGCCCCATGGCTGAAATCGGTCACCAGCCCACAAATCAGCACATAGACAACAGCAGCGCCCTACAGTCCAGAGGAGATCGACGACAAGGAGCATCCCCCATGCGTTCCTCCTCCATCGCCGCCTGCGCGGCGCTTCTACTCACCCTCACCGCCTGCACCCAGGCCGACGCGGGTGACAACACCACGGACCGGACGGCATCGAGCCCGGAATCCGCCCCCACCCCCGCGACCACACGCGAGGCCGCCGAACAGGCGATGGAGGGCGACCCCTGGTACGAGAGCCTCACCGACGAACAACTCGACCTCATCCACGATGGCTCCGCGGACCTGTGCTCCGTCGCCGACGAGGAGATCACCTACGGCGAGGTCGAAGACGGCGCGCAGTCCATGTCCTACACCCGGACCCTGGTGATGCAGATCGGCCTGGCCGGCGCTCTCGCGGCCGTGAACAAGGGCGAGGAGGTGGAGGAGTCCGCACGTCGATTCCTGATGACCTACATCGGCGAGGACTGCCCCGAGCACACCGACGCGATGATGGTGATCCTCGACGAACAGCGCGACGTCCTCTTCGGCTCGTAGCCGGAAACCCCCGAGCGGCCCGCCATCACCGTCGGGCCGCCCCTCCCTTTTCAGAGAAGGCCACCCGGCTACGACGCCGAGTCTCCCGATGACACAGCAGGGACAGCCAGGACGCCATCGCGAACGCCATCACACCGACCGCCATCTGCGGCCACATCGGCTCCCCCACCAGAGGGCCGGCGGCCACCAGCAGCGTGAGGGCACCGGCGAACATCAGCGCACCGCACACCCTCATCACCAGAAGCCCCTGAGCGCTGAGATTCTCCATCACGAAGACTCCTGTTCCCCGGCTACGACGTGGGTCCACAGCGCCCACCACAGAATCAGACCATCCTCCCCGGTGGCCCTCACAACCTCGAGCCTTTGGGAAGAGCGATACCTCTCCGGCGATCGCAGCGTCCTCGAACGAGGACAAGAACCTCTTGTCCTCGTTCGAGGACGGGGTGGTCACGATGGTCGAAGAGTTCGCTCTGACAGGGTGGTCCAAACTGGGCGGGCTGGTCAGAGACACCCGACTCTCCAAAGGCCTCAGCCAAGCGACTGTGGCCTCACAGGCCGGCGTCGCCCGCTCCTGACTGGCCCGGGTCGAGGCGGGGCACCGCGGTGTCGAGCTGGAACCCCTGCTCCGATTGCTCGACGCCTTGGACCTGACGCTGATCCTGAGATCGACCACCGAGAGCGTTCAGGAGACGGACCCGCCACCCGACCAGGCCTCCACAGGGGCAGCGGTCCCTCCACGAAAACCACGGCAGGAGCGGGCCCACACCGAGCCACGCTCCGCATCGGAGGCCCGCCGAGCATCGTGGGGTCTGCCCATCGGAGATGGGGACGATGATGCCTGAACGTCTGTACGTCCTGCTGTCGGGCGAGATCGTGGGCCACCTGGACCGCGAATCCCCCGATCAGGCACCTTCCTTCCTGCCCAACGTGTCCTCACGTGCTCTCGTTCGAGCTGCTCGAACCTCTATGTAGGGCCCTGGCAGGCCTGATGACAGGTCCAGGTGAACACCTCGTCGAGAATCGTCGGAACGGTCTCATCCGGATCCAGGAACTCACCGTCATAGCCGATCCCGTCCACCCCCGAAAAGACCTCCGAAAGATGGTCGAACAGACTCTCGGGCACCGCGGCCTGGTCATTCTCGTCGACCTCGGGTTCAGCGTGGGCGCGGGTCACCACACCTGGCCGAGGGGTGATCCAGTCCCCCGCAGCGTCCTTCCCGAAAATCCTCACGTAAAGGCGATGTGGGTGTGGTTCCCCTCGCTCCGGAGGAGACAGAGTCTCGTCCACCAGAACTTCCAGAACGGCGCCCTCGAACCTTCGCTCCATCGGTGCTCTTCTCCCTATCGACCGGCACGGCCCGACCACCCTCCCCGGATCACCGCGAACGCGAAGGCCGCTCGAAACGGTGTTCTGGGAGACGATGATCGGCGCGCTCACCCTGCCACAACAGTCCGGCGCCCGTAGAGGAATCCGGGAAACGCTCTCGGCCTGCGCGCCTATCGCAGGTGTCTTCCGTTAAGCGGTGGGCCGGCCTTCTCCTTCGGAAGAGGTGGCCACTCCGCGGGGACGTACACCGGCGTGCGGCTATATCGCCGACTCTCCTTCTGCCGAGGAGGTGAGCCGATGGGAGTCCGCGGCGTGTCGGCGCCTCTCCCGGGCGACCCATATGAACATCGGGGTGTACCAGAGCAGCAGTGCCGCGAGGGCGTAAGCCCATCCTGCGTAGGAGAGCAGAAGAAAGACGGCCAGGTTGGGCACTCCATGCCTGAGGACCATCCAGCGATCCACTGATCCGGTGTCGTTCATCGGGTGGGGGCTCCCGCTCTGTGGCCGTGGGGGTGACGCTGATGCCGCCCCCTACCGATAAGACAACCCGGGCCGGACCACTCGCGCAAGCCCCCGGCCCGAGAGGCGGAGCGGACCATCCCTGCGTTGGAGGCCCACTCCCGACAGATCCTGAACCGCTCGAGCGGCTGAACCGTCAAGGCCCCGTTGCGGCGGCTACGACGTGGGGCCCTTTTCGGAGGCGGCCGCTCTCCGGGCTCGGTAGGCCTCGACCAGCTTCCAGACCCCCACCGACACTCCCAGACATGACATCCAGGAGAAACGACCCTCCACGACCCAGATGACGATGGCCGACGGCACCCCTATGACGACCATGCATCCGTAGAGGACCATCATCCCCGGGCTCTCGGCTCCGTCGTTCACCGTTCGGGCTCCGCTCTGGGGGTGAGGGACTCTCGACAGCGGAAAAGAGACCGCCGGGCCTGTGTGGTGTGCAGGTCCGGCGGTCTTCTCCACTGTCTCAAGGTGGCGCACTCGGGAGGACTCGAACCCCCAACCTTCTGATCCGTAGTCAGATGCTCTATCCATTGAGCTACGAGTGCAGGTATTCGGTTGTGTGTCGCCCGGGCGGGCTCTGCGCTCTCCCTTGCGACGTCTCCGACTCTATCACGGTGTCGGAGTGCCTTTGCGCCATTTTCCGGTGTGACCCGGACCATGGGTGCGCCGCCACCTCGGACGGCGCCCCCATGGGGCCCTGGTGGCTAGGAGACGGTCTCCTCGACGGAGGCCGCCCACAGTTCGAGGGCGGTGTCGACCTGGTCGCCATCGACGATGAGCGGCGGGATGAAGCGGACGACGTTGCCGGCGGGGCCGCAGGTCAGCAGGAGCAGGCCGTTCTGCGCGGCCGCCTGCTGGGCCTTCTGCGCGGACTGGCCGTCGGGGGTTCCGTCGGCCTTGACGAACTCGCAGGCCCGCATGAGGCCCCGGCCCCGGACGTCGCCGATGGCGGGGTGGGCCTCGGCGATCTTGGCCAGCCCCTGGTGGAGGCGCTCGCCCTGGCGGGCGGAGTTCTCCACCAGACCCTCCTCCTGGATGACCTCCAGGGTGGCGAGGGCGCCGGCGCAGGCGACGGCGTTGCCGCCGTAGGTGCCGCCCTGGGAGCCCGGCCAGGCCTTGTCCATGATCGCGGCGGGGGCGGCGATGGCGGAGATCGGGAAGCCGCTGGCCAGCCCCTTGGCGGTGATGACGATGTCCGGACGCACACCGGAGGGCTCGTGCCCCCAGAAGGTGCCGGTGCGACCGAAGCCGGTCTGCACCTCGTCGAGGACCAGCAGGAACCCGTGCTGGTCGGCGCGCTCGCGCAGCCCCTGAAGGAAGGCGTCGGGGACCGGAACGTAGCCGCCCTCGCCGAGGACGGGCTCGATGAAGACGGCCGCGGTGTCCTTCGGGGAGGTCACCGTGGCGAACTGGTAGTCGAGCTCGCGCAGCGCGTAGGCGACGGCCTCCTCCTCGGACATGCCGAGCCGGTAGGCGTACGGGAAGGGCGTGACCACGACGCCGGGGACGAGCGGGCCGATGCCGGCGCGGATCTTGGTCCCGGAGGTGGTGAGGGAGGCGGCGCCCATGGTGCGTCCGTGGAAGGAGCCCTGGAAGACGACGGCGTTCTGACGCCCGGTGGCCTGGCGTGCCAGGCGCAGGGCGGCTTCGACGGCCTCGCTGCCGGAGTTGACGTAGAACAGGCGGTCGAGCCCTTCGGGCAGGACCTCGCCGAGACGTTCGGTGAGTCGCAGCAGGGGCCGGTGCATCACGGTGGTGTACTGGCCGTGGATCAGGGTCGCGACCTGCTCCTGGGCGGCGGCGACCACCTTGGGGTGGCAGTGGCCCGTGCTGGTCACCCCGATGCCGGCGGTGAAGTCGAGGAAACGGCGGTCGTCCTCGTCGTACAGGTAGACACCCTCGCCTCGTGCGGCGATGACCGGTGTCGCCTGCTTGAGAACCGGGGAGAGTTCCGCCATGCGATGGCCTCAATTCCTTGTATCGGGTTCCGTAGGATTGTTGACAATCGACGCTGCTATGGAAACATCCGGGAGCGGCGGTGTCCAGAGGACGCACGCCGGGCAGTTCTGACACCACAGGCCGTCCCGTCGGGTCGGCCCGTCGACTGAGGAGCGAAACATGTCGGATCGGGAAGTACGGGTCGTCGAACAGGTGAACAAGGCGCTCTTCCTCGGCGGGAAGTGGCGTGAACCCGCCTCGGGTGCCTCCTTCGCCGTCGAGGACCCCTCGACCCGAAAGGTGCTGTGCGAGGTCTCGGACGCGGGCGAGCGGGACGCCATGGAGGCCCTCGACATCGCCGCCAAGGCCCAGCCGGGCTGGCAGCGGACCGCTCCGCGCGAGCGCGGCGAGATCCTGTACCGGGCCTACGCCCTGCTCATGGAGCGCCAGGAGGATCTGGCGACCCTCATGACGTTGGAGATGGGCAAGCCCCTCGCCGAGGCGCGTGGGGAGATCGCCTACGCGGCCGAGTTCTTCCGCTGGTTCTCCGAGGAGGCGGTGCGGATCGAGGGCGGGTTCTCCCTCTCACCGGACGGGAAGTCGCGCTTCCTGATCATGAAGCAGGCGGTCGGGCCCTGCATGCTCATCACCCCGTGGAACTTCCCCATGGCGATGGGGACCCGCAAGATCGGCCCGGCCATCGCCGCGGGTTGCACGATGATCCTCAAGCCGGCCCACCAGACCCCGCTGTCCGCGCTGGCGCTGGCCGGGATCCTCACGGAGGCGGGGCTGCCCGAGGGTGTGCTCAGTGTCCTGCCGACCACGGACCCGGGTGGGATCACCGAGCCGCTGCTCACCGACGGGCGGATCCGCAAGCTCTCCTTCACCGGTTCGACGGCGGTCGGCCGCAGGCTGCTGGAGCAGAGTTCGGGTCAGGTGCTGCGCACCTCCATGGAGCTGGGCGGCAACGCGCCGTTCCTGGTGTTCGACGACGCCGACCTGGACGCCGCGGTGGACGGGGCGATGCTCGCCAAGATGCGCAACATCGGTGAGGCGTGCACGGCCGCGAACCGCATCTACGCCCAGTCGGGTATCGCGGAGGAGTTCTCCCGCAGGCTCAGCGAGCGCATGGGCGCGCTCCGCCTGGGCCGGGGGCTGGAGGACAACGTCGACGTGGGCCCGCTCATCGACGACAAGGCCCGGAAGAAGGTGCAGGACCTGGTCGACGACGCCGTGAACCTCGGCGCGAACGTACTGGTGGGCGGCGGACCGGGCGACGGTCCGGGGCACTTCTACCGGCCGACGGTGTTGGCGAACGTGCCCTTCGCGGCGGAGCTGTCCCGCACCGAGATCTTCGGTCCGGTGGCCCCGGTGATGCCCTTCGAGACGGAGGAGGAGGTGCTGCGGGCCTCCAACGACACCGAGTTCGGGCTGGTCAGCTACGTGTACACCCGTGACCTGAACCGGGCGCTCCGGGTGGCCGAGGCGCTCGAGACCGGCATGGTGGGGTTGAACCAGGGTGTCGTGTCCAACCCGGCGGCCCCGTTCGGCGGGGTGAAGCACTCCGGCCTGGGCCGTGAGGGCGGTCGGGTCGGCATCGACGAGTTCCTGGAGTCGAAGTACGTCGGCATCGGCGGGCTCTAGAGGGCGCGAAGACGGGCCCCGACCGCGACGGACCGTGGTCGGGGCCCGTCGGGTTCGTCGTTCCGGTCAGTCCGAGGTCTCGTCCTCGGCCGTCGCCTCGTCGGCCGTCTCGCCGTTGATCCGGTCGACGGTGTCGAGCATGTGGGTCTCGATCAGGCCGAGTAGACGGTTCTCCTCGCCCTCGACGATCGCGTCCAGGATCCTGCGATGTTCCTCCAGGAGCTCCTCGGGTTCGGGGTAGACGTCCTGCATCACGGTGAGGCACATACGGGTCTCGACCAGCAGTGTTCGCGCCATGCGCTCCAGACGCGAGTTGCCCGAACAGCTCACGAGGGTCTCGTGGAACTCCTGGTCGGCCTCGCTCATCGCGTGGCGGTCCGCGGCCGCGGCGGCCCGGGCCAGCCGGTCCAGGGCCGGGGTGAGGCGGGCCACGGCCTCACCCCTGTTGCCCCGCATGATCAGCTCGCAGGCGGTCCTCTCCACCGCGAGCCGGGCGACGTAGACGTCCCGGACGTCGTCGGGTGTCAGCTCGCGCACGAACAGGCCCCTGTGCCGTTCACTGCGGAGCAGCCCTTCTTGGACCAGGCGTTGCATCGCCTCACGGAGCGGACCCCGGCTCACTCCCAACCGTCCGGCCAGGTCGGCCTCGCCGAGCTGGTCCCCCGGTGAGAGGGAGCCGTACATGATCGCGGCGCGGAGCTGGTCGGCGATCAGCTCGGCGGTGGACCGCCGTGGGACGGGACGAAGTTGGCCGGGGGCCGACATGGGACTTCCCTTCTCGGGACGTGGTCTGAACTCGATCGAGAATACGGGGACGTGCCGGACATCAATGGACGAATCGGCACGGATGGGTCCCCGAGGTCATCGCCGTTCGAAGGCGTCGCGGACCGTGGAGGTTCCGGAGCGGAACAGGTTCCCGGGCCCCGGACGCGACTCGCAGCGGCCGACCAGACGCAGCCCCTCCCAGACGCTGACCTGGTTGGCTGTGAGCACCGTCTTGCCCAGCAGGGCCTCCATCGGGTCGATGAGGTCGGCGCTGTGCAGGGCGGTGTCCGGGACCAGCACGGCGTCGGCGCCCGGGTGGTCGTTGGAGATGACGAAGTCGAGCGCCTCATCGGGGTCGAGCCGCCCCACCTCCGCGGCGGTGACGATGCCGTGGCTGGCCAGGGACAGGACGGTGACGCCGGCCTCGGTGAGGAACCGTTCGAAGCGTCGGGCGACGTCGTCGGGGTAGGTCGCGGCGATCGCGACCCGGGAGAGGCGCAGTTGTCGTAGGGCGTGCACGAAGGCGAAGGAGGTGCTGGAGGCGGGGACGCCGACGACGTCGCGCACCCCCTGGACCTGCCGACGCGCCCCGTCCCAGCCGAAGACGAAGCTTCCGCTGGTGCACGCCCAGATGGCGGAGTCGATCTCCATCGCGGAGAGCTCCTCGGCCCCCTTCGAGAGCACCTCCTCGCTGCCGACGTCCAGTAGGGCGTCGACCCGGTGGGCGTCCTCGCGCATGAGCGTGTGCACAAGGGGCAGTTCGACGTCGTCGATCTGCGAGGCGAAGGTCTGGTAGTCGTCCTCGGCGCTGAAGCCGGGGTAGAGGATTCCGACGCGGGTCATGCTTCTCCTCAAGGTCTGTGGGGCCCACCGGGGCGGCCGGCCGTCGAGGTCGGGACCGCCCCGGTGGGTCGTTGGTCGAACGGTCGGTTCAGCCGACCCCGGTGGGAGCCATGCCGATCAGGCTCTGTCCGTGGGCGACCGCCCGGTGGCCGGCGGCCCGCATGACCGCCCACATGGTGACCTGGTTGGCCGCGATGACGGGTTTGCCCAGCTCGCGTTCCAAGGGCGCGATGATGTCGTAGGTGAGGACGTTGGTGCAGCTGATGAAGACGGCCTGGGCGTCCGGTCGGTCGGCCTCGTGCACCGCGCGGGCGACCTCGGAGTAGGTGACCTTCCAGATGTGGCTGAGCAACCCCAGCCCGACGCTGGAGGTGACCCCGACGCCGTGTTCGGCCAGATAGGCCAGGAGCCGGTCGGTCACGCTGTCCACGTACGGGGTGACCACCGCGATCCGGTCGGTGCCCAGGGTCTCCAGGGCGCTGATCAGCGCCCCCGACGTGGTGACGGCCTCGGGCGCCCCGGCCGTCAGCATGGTGTGGCGCAGCGTGCGCTCCCCGTGGGCTCCGTGGACGAAGCTTCCGGACGCGCAGGCGTAGCCGATGGCCAGGGGCTCGGGCGCCATGAGCTCGCGTACCGCCTTGCCCACCCTCTTGCCCTTGCTGAGCGCGGCGGCCTGGTCGACCGTCACCGGAACGCGCACGTAGGGCAGGCGGGTGATGAAGAGCGAGACGTCGTCGGGCGTCCACCGCCATAGTTCGCGGTCGAGAGCGAAGTCGTAGGGCGCGATGACGCCCACCCCTGCCTGCCAGGGTGTCGTCGTCGACGCCGACAGTTCGACGATCTCGGACGTCTCCGGCTGTACGGGGACGGCCGGGGTCATGGGGTCGAAGCCGCCCGCGGGGTTCGGTCCGTTTCCCTCGGTTCGCATCGGTCACTCACCTCCCGTTGATGTGCTCTGTGGTGATCGTTCGGGTGTGTCGGTCGATTCGTCGGTCTCGTGCCGTCTCGGCGCCACGGGGCCGGTCAGCGTTCCAGCCGTTCGTACAGGAGACGCTCACCGACGCTGCCGGAGCGCCAGACGTCGTTGCAGGCCTCGGCCATGGCGGGCAGGTTCTCCACGACGGTGGCGAACACGTTGCCCGGCACCCAGCCCACGTCGCCGTTGAGCAGCAGGTTGTTACGTCCGTAGAAGAGGGCCAGATCGATCACTCCGGGAAGGTGGCCGATGCCCTTGTCCTCCTTGAAGGAGCGGTCGAGCATGCCGGAGTCGAAGGAGAAGTAGACGATGTCCCCGGGGATGGGTGTGACGGTGGGGTTCTCCTGGCCCGGTTCGGGATCGGCGAACCTCGGGACCATCGTGTAGACCTCGTTGCGCGCGTACTTGGCGTGTTGGACCGCGTCCCCTTGCGGGAGGGCGTTCCATACCGCCTCGCAGGTGCGGGGCGCGTCCTCGTCGAGGAGTTCGGCGACGCAGGAGACCCCGCGTCGGGCGAGCGTGACTGTCATGTACCTGGGCAAGTGGGATCCCTTCGGCGGGGCCTACGTGCTTCCTTTGTGGGACGGTCGGCCCGGGGTCCTGTTCCGGGCCTGCGGGGTCACGGCACTGTTGATTGTCGACAATCTTATGATCAACCCTCCGAATGCGGCAATAGACCCGTCTAGTACGGGTATCCCCAGATCGCCGACCGGGTATGAGGTGGAGCTTTGTCGTACGACAGTCCTTTTGTGGATTGTTGACAATCCTATGCGGGCTCCCTAGCGTTCTCCGTGCAGGGCGAACCCTCACCCCGACGGCACCAGTCCAGAACCCGTCAACCGGAAAGCTCACGCCAGTGAACCGTCCGCCCAGTACCGCCACCGTCTCCGCACCCGAACGGCCCAGGCTCCTCGTCCTCCACGGAGAGGAGACCCCGTCGGGGCTCGAACGTCTCCACGACCACCCCGGACTCGGCGAGGTCGTCCACACCACCGCCGACGGACTCGCAGGAGCGCTCCCCGGAACGGACGCGCTCCTCGTCTGGGACCTGTTCACCGAGGCCCTGTCCGCCGCCTGGCCCAAGGCCGACTCGCTGCGGTGGGTGCACGCGGCCACCACCGGTGTGGACAACCTGATGTTCCCCGGGCTCGTGAACAGCGACGTCGTCGTCACCAACTCGCGCGGTGTCTTCGACGAGCACATCGCCGAATACGTCCTCGGGCTGATCATCTCCTTCGCCAAGGACTTCCCGCGCTCCTGGGAGCTCCAGCGAGAACGGCACTGGCTGCACCGCGAGACCGAACGCGTCACCGGCAAACGGGCCTTGGTCGTCGGCACCGGCCCGATCGGCCGCGCGATCGGCCGCAAGCTCACCGCCATCGGGATGCGGGTCGAGGCCTCGGGCAGCCACGCCCGGGAGGGCGACCCCGACTTCGGCCGTGTGTACGCCTCCCACCTCGACCCGGATCACGGCCCCGGCCTGCGCGAAGCGCTCCCCGAGGCCGACTACGTGGTCGTCGCGGCGCCGCTCACCGACTCCACACGAGGTCTGGTCGACCGGCCCTTCCTCGACCTGATGAAACCCACCGCGCGGCTGATCAACGTGGCCCGCGGCCCCATCGTCGTCCAGTCCGACCTGGTCCGAGCCCTGGAGGCGAACTCGATCGCCGGGGCGGCCCTGGACGTCTTCGAACGGGAACCGCTCAAGGCGATCAATCCACTGTGGGGCCTGCCCGGGTCCGTCGTCTCACCGCACATGTCGGGTGACGTGATCGGTTGGCGCGACGACCTGTGGGAGCTGTTCCTGGACAATCTCGACCGCTACCTGGGCGGGCGGGAACTGCGCAATGCCGTGGACAAGGACCGGGGTTACGTACCCGGCTGACCCCTCGCGTGACTTGGGAGGCTGTAGTGACGATCCGTTCCGACCGAGCCGGGGCCGACGACACCGGCTCGGGCCTCGGTGCGGCCCCGACCGGAACCGAGCCGGGGGCCGCCCACACCGTCCCCAGGGCGCGTTCCGGCGACCGCACACCGGCCGACCTGTCCGCCGAGCAACTGTTGAGCGCCTACTCCACCGGGGAGCTGTCCCCGGTGGAGGCGGTCGCCTCGGTGCTCGCGCGTATCGAGCAGGACGATCCGGCGCTCAACGCGTTCTGCCTGGTCCGCCCGGAGGAGGCCTTGGAGGCCGCCCGCGCCTCCGCCGAACGGTGGCGACGGGGCGAGCCCGCGGGACGGCTCGACGGAGTGCCCACCTCGGTCAAGGACATCCACCTGACCAAGGGGTGGCCGACCCGCAAGGGGTCGAGGGCCTCCTCCGCGGAGGGGCCGTGGGAGGAGGACTCCCCCGTGGTGGCCCGCCTGCGCGAGCAGGGCGCCGTGTTCGTCGGCAAAACCACCACCCCCGAGCTCGCCTGGAAGGGGGTCACGGACAACCCGCTCACCGGTATCACCCGCAATCCGTGGGACCCGTCCACGACCCCGGGAGGGTCGAGCGGAGGTTCGGCCGCCGCCGTCGCCGCCGGCATGGGTCCGCTGGCCACCGGCACCGACGGAGGCGGTTCCATCCGGATCCCGGCGAGCTTCAGCGGGATCTGCGGCATCAAGCCCACCTGGGGGCTGGTCCCGCACTACCCGGCCAGCCCGTTCGGTTCGCTGGCGCACACCGGGCCGATGACGCGGACCGTCGGCGACCTGGCGCTCATGCTCGACGTGATCTCCGGCTTCGACTCCCGGGACTGGATGGCCATGCCCACCCCGCCCCCGGGGCTGGCCGAAGCGGGGCGCGGCGAGGACCCGAGGGCGCTGGTCCAGGGTATGCGGATCGCCTACAGCCCGACCCTGGGCGGCCAGTACGTGGACCCGGAGGTGGCCCGGGTGGTCGCCGACGCGGTGCGCGTGTTCGAGGAGCTGGGCGCCGAGGTGGAGGAGGTCGACCCGGGGCTGCCGGACTCCAGGCACGAGTTCCACGTGCTCTGGTACACGGGGGCCGCGAAGGCCACGGAGGCGCTCACCGACGCCCAGCGCGAACTCCAGGATCCGGGGCTGCGGGAGATCATCGAGGAGGGTCTGACCTACTCGGCTCAGGACTATCTGACGGCGATGGCGTTGAGGATGGCCATGGGCGCCCGGATGGGGCGCTTCCACGAGACCTACGACCTGCTGCTGACGCCGAGCATGCCGATCGTGGCCTTCGAGGCGGGCCTGGAGTCGCCTCCGGGGTCGGACGACCGCAGGTGGACGTCCTGGGCCGGGTTCAGTTACCCGTTCAACATGACGCAGCAGCCGGCCGCGAGCGTTCCCTGCGGGTTCGGCGGCTCGGGACTGCCGATCGGACTCCAGGTGGTGGGTCCCCGCCACTCGGACGCCCGGGTGTTGCGCGCCTGCCGCGCCTTCGAGCTGGCCCGCCCGTGGGCCGGCCTCAGGCCCTGATCCTCACCGCCGCCGCCCGTCCCGGATCCGCTCCGGGGCGGGCGTTTTCGCGACCGGATGCGGTCGGCCGGGCCGAGGGGCGATAGGTTGACTTCGGCACCGCGGCCACCACGTCCGAACCGTGGGTGAACAGGGGCTTTGAACGGTCGCTATGCACTTTGTCCTGAAATAGGACTTTTGGCAGGTCACTTCGATGCCCTAAGACCCCCGCTGGACCTCGTCCACGTATTAACGTCTTTCTCGGAGTGATGTCGCGAGCCTCAGGAGACGGGAAGAGGGAGAACCGATGGCGGGCGGTGGGACCGAAAGGCCTCAGAAGCGGATCAGGGTCTTCCTCGTCGACGACCACGAGGTCGTTCGACGCGGTGTCGCCTCGCTCTTGGAGACCGAGGACGATATGACCGTGGTCGGCGAGGCGGGGACCGCCGAGCAGGCCCTGTCGCGCATCCCCGTCGTCCTGCCCGACGTCGCCGTGCTCGACGTCCGCCTCCCCGGCGGCTCCGGGGTCCAGGTGTGTCGTGAGATCCGCTCCGACCACCCCGAGATCGCCTGCCTCATGCTCACCTCATTCGCCGACGAGGACGCCCTCTACGACGCCGTCATGGCCGGTGCCGCCGGCTACGTGCTCAAGCAGATCCACGGCGCCGATCTGGTGGGCGCGGTGCGCACCGTCGCCTCCGGTGGCTCGCTGCTGGACTCCGGGAGCACCGGAGCGATGCTGGAGCGCCTGCGCGGCGCCCAGGCCGAGCCCGACCCGCTGGCCGAACTCACCCCGCAGGAGCGTCAGATCCTCGACCTCATCGGCGAGGGCATGACCAACCGGCAGATCGGCGAACGCCTCTACCTCGCCGAGAAGACCGTGAAGAACTACGTCTCGGCCCTACTGGCCAAGCTGGACCTCAAGCGCCGTACCCAGGCCGCGGTCCTGGTCGCCGAGCTGCGCGGCCGCCGCTACTGACGGTCCGCCCCTCGCCCCTTCCACGCGAGGGCCTTCGCGCACACGCCGGAAAACCCCTTGAAGTCGGCCCCGGAGCCTCGTAGGTTGCCCGGGACCGTTCATCGTGAAGACAGGGGAAGTACCCGCGTGACCCCGCCTGCCCTTTGACCTGACACCTTTCGCTCAACGTGAGGCCGACCATGCCGTCGGCTCCGCCGGGCTGCCTTCGAGCGCCCGGTAGTACAGCGTTCGAGGCCGCGCGTAATCGGCCTCGTGTCAGGTTCGAGAGCACTCATGTCTTCACAACCTCATACCGTGCCGTCCTGGACCGTCCGTCGGACCGGGCTGCCCCTGCTGTCGCTGCGGTGCGTGGACTGCCGATCGGAATCGGCCACCACCGGCGAGGGCAGGTTCCGCGTCAACGCCAACGGCGGACGACTGGACGTGTGGCTGCTGGTCCGCTGCGTGGGCTGCGACCGCACGAACAAGCTGACCGTGCACGAGCGCGCGGCGGTGGGTTCCTTCGACCCGGCCGTGCTGGACGGATACCACGCCAACGACCTGGACCTCGTGACGTCCCGGCTGTTGGATCCGGCTCTGGCACGGCGCCACCACTTCACACTGGACTGGCGTGACGCCTGGCGGCTGGACGCCCCGACGGTGCCGATCGACCATGCGTGGCCGATCGGGTCGAAGGTCGTCTTCGACGCTCCGGTGCCGCTGCGTCCCGATCGGCTCCTCGCCCGAGGTCTGGGCCTGAGCCGGAGCGAGGTGGCGCGCCGGATCAAGGCCGACGTCTCACTGCGCCGTCCGAGGAACACCGATTTCGCGTTCACACTGATGCCCGTCTGAGGACGGGACCCGTCCCGCCCGGGGAGGCCCGTCGACACGGGTCGCCCCGGGCGGGGCCCTCCGGAGCGGAGGGGCCTCCCCTCCCCCCGCGCGCGACCACTCTCTCGTCACCCTTCTCTTGCCCGAACCTCGACCGGGTATTGTGGGTATTACCCACATGGGGATTCAGGGAAGGAGTGGCACGATGGAACTGGTCAAGAGAGGCAGCCGAGGGCGTATCACCCTGGGAGAAAAAATCCTCACCAGCGAGTACTACGAAGTGGAGATGGCCGAGGACGGCACCGTCATCCTTCACCCGGTCAACGTCACCCGGGCCAACGCCCAGGTGTTCGAGGAGAGCAGCGGGAGCATGACGACCTCCGTCACCAGGGAAGACGTCACAGACGCCATATCCGAGATAAGGGAGGGCCGTTGATCGTCGTCGACACCTCGGCCCTCATCAACGCGCTCACCTCTCAGGGAGAGATCGGCAAGGTCGCCCGCGATCGACTCGGCTCCGAAGAATTGACCGCGCCCGCCCTCATCGACTGGGAGGTCTCCTCGGTCCTGCTCTCTCTGTCGAAGCCCTCACGAGGTCGGGCCGCCGGACTACCTCGGCATGACCGCGACCTGGCCATGAACGCCTTCGAACGTTTGACCATCGTTCGTTACGGTCTCCACCCCTTGTGGCCTCGAATGCGAGAGTTGGCGAACAACCTCTCCGGTTACGACGCCGCGTACGTCGCCTTGGCCGAACAACTGGACGTACCTCTCGTCACCGCGGACCGGCGCATCGAGCGCGGAGCACGAACCACCGCCACCATCGAGGTCCTCTAACGACGCATGAACCCCCGGGCGGGGCCCTCCGGAGCGGAGGGGCCTCCCCTCCCCCCCCCCCGCGCGCGACCTGGGAACATGAAGATCTCCTCATCTTCGTTTCATGAGGACTTCGTGTGGATCGGGCAGGCTCGGCGAATATGAGATCACCTTTGATGCCACTGGTCACAGGGGCGTTGACGGTCGTCCTCGTGGCCTCCGCGGCTCTGGTCTGGGTGCTGTTCCTGCGCGCTCCGGAGTCGACACCCGTCTCCGAGGTGGTGATCGGGACCTCGCCCGAGGACGCGTCGCCCGACCCCACGGACGAGGGCGTGGTGTCGCCTCCCTCGACCGTCACCGGCGAGGAGGAGCCCGCGGCGAGCGAACGACCGTCGGAGCCCGCGGAGACGGAACCTCCCCCATCGCCGACCGGTTTCCCCGTCGACTGCCTCGACGGCGCCTCCGGCCACGAGAACTGGGGAGAGGACCAATGGGAGAGCTGGTGGGACGCCTGCCTGGAAGCACGGTTCGAGGACGACGATGACGACTGACCCCGACGAATCCCCCGACTCCACCACCGTGCGGATACCCCCCGGAGGCAGACCCGGGGGCGGGTCCGGCGCGACCTCGCTCTTCCCGACGATGGTCATCCGCGGACCTCAGCCCGAACTCCCCCAACGGCGGCGGATCCCCGCTCGCCTGCTCATCATGGCGTGGCTGGTCCTGCTGATGACCGCCGTCCTGGTCCTGGTCAACGTCGTGACCTGGAGCGCCCTGACCACCCGAGGCGAGGAACGGGTCGACCGGGCGTTGAGCCAGGAGACCGCGGAGTTCGAGGAGTTCGCCTCGATCGGGGTCGACCCCCGCACCGGCGAGCCCTTCACCGACGTCTCCTCGCTCATCCGGGTCTACCTGGAGCGTCAGTACCCGGACGACGCCGAGATCCTCTTCGGCTGGGTCGACGAGAGCACGGGCGAGTCCTCACGGCAGCGCGGCGGCGCACCCGGCGGCGAGGCCCCGCCCGCCGACTCCGGGCGGCTCCGGCACGGCCAGGAGCCTCCGCACGACCTGTCGGCCGACCCCGAGGCGGTCGGGGAGATCCTGGACTCCCCCGACGCCCGCGGCTCCCTGGACACCCCGGCGGGCCCGGTCCGCTGGGAGAAGGTGCGCGTGCTGCCGCCGGACGGGCGGGACGGCCCGGCCGGATGGTTCGTGATCGGCTACTTCACCGCCGAGGAACAGGACACCATCGGTTCCACGATGGGCACGATCGCCCTGGTGAGCGGGCTCGGCCTGCTCGCGGCGGCCACCGCGGCATGGTGGGTGGCCGGGCGCATCCTCGCCCCGGTGCGGCTGGTCCGCCAGACCGCCGCGGCCATCGGCGAGGAGGATCTGACCCAGCGCATCGAGGTGTCCGGGCGGGACGACATCGCGGCCCTGGCCGAGCAGTTCAACAGCATGCTGGACCGGCTGGAGGGCGCGTTCACCGCCCAACGCCGGTTCGTCGACGACGCCGGACACGAACTGCGTACCCCCATCACGATCGTGCGCGGCCACCTGGAGCTCATGGGCGACGATCCGGAGGAGCGTCGTGAGGTGGTCCGGCTGGTCACCGACGAGCTGGACCGGATGGGCCGTATCGTCGAGGACCTGTTGCTGTTGGCCAAGGCGCAGCAGCCCGACTTCGTCCGCCCCGAACCCGTCTCCCTGGCCGAGCTGACCAGCGACATCGACGCCAAGGTCCGTCCTCTGGGAGACCGGTCGTGGCGGCTGGAGGCGATCGCCGACGGCACCGCGAGGCTGGACCCGCAGCGCGTCACCCAGGCGATGGTGCAGTTGGCGGCCAACGCGGTCCGCTACTCCCCCGCCGGTTCGACCGTCCGGATCGGTTCGGCCCTGGTCGGTTCGGACGTGCGTCTGTGGGTGTCCGACCAGGGGTCGGGGATCCCCGCCGAGGACCATGGTCGCGTGTTCGAGCGCTTCTCCCGGGGCCGCCGCACGGAACGCGGCGAAGGGGGCGCCGGGCTGGGGCTGGCGATCGTACGGGCCATCGCCGAGGCCCACCACGGCCGGGTCGATCTGCGTTCGGCCCCCGGTCAGGGGTCCACGTTCACTCTGGTCCTGCCGGTCGATCGGCCCGCGGGAGGAAGCATCGGAAGGGAACAGGCTTGAGTCGCGTACTCATCGTCGAGGACGAGGAACGGATCGCCTCGTTCGTCCGCAAGGGGCTGACCGCCAACGGGTTCGCCACCACCGTGGTGGGGACCGGGGCCGACGCGGTCGACTACGCCGTCACCGGCGGCTTCGACCTGATGTTGTTGGACCTGGGGCTGCCGGACACCGATGGTTTCGACGTCCTGCGTCGGCTCCGGGCCATGGGGGTGGATCTGCCCGTGGTGATCCTGACCGCCCGGGACGGGGTGCGCGACACCGTGACCGGGTTGGAGATCGGGGCGGACGACTACGTCACCAAACCGTTCCGCTTCGAGGAGCTGCTGGCGCGGGTCCGGCTGCGGATGCGCAACGAGCGCACGGCCGACCTGACGGTACTGCGCGTCGGAGACCTGTCACTGGACCTGAGGACCCGTCGGGTGTCGGTGGAGGAGGCCACGGTGGACCTGACCGCGCGCGAGTTCGCTCTGTTGGAACTGCTCATGCGCCATCCGGGGCAGGTGATGACCCGACAGCAGATGTTGTCGCACGTGTGGGGCTACGACTACGACCCCGGTTCCAACGTGGTGGACGTGTTCGTGCGCGCCCTGCGTCGCAAGGTGGGCGCGGAGCGGATCGTGACGGTGCGGGGCATGGGGTACCGGCTGACCGGCTGATCCGCGGGTGCCGGAGCGCTTCGAGGATTCGTTCCGGGGTCGTGCGGCGTTCATGAGGATTTCCTCATCCGAGGCTCATGGACGTCTCACGACCGCCCCACAGGATGATGGCCATGATCTGGTTCGCTCTCGCGGTCGACCTGGCCGCCATCACCGTGTTGTCCTACGTCCTCTACTTCCGTCGGCACGGCCGTCGTGATCTGGTGCTGGCCTACGTGGCCCTCAACGTCGGCATCTTCGCCGTGGTCGCGATGATGGCCCGCCAGGAGGTGGGGCTCGCGGTCGGGTTCGGCCTGTTCGGTGTCCTGTCGATCCTGCGGCTGCGCTCGGATCTGATCAGCCAGGGCGAGATCGGCTACTACTTCGTGGCGATCTCCCTGGGCCTGGTGAACGCGATCGCGCCGCCTCTGGTGATGATCGGTCTGAACGTCCTGCTGCTGGGGGTGCTGTACGTGGCCGGACACCCGAGGCTGTTGCCGCGCACCCAGCGTCGGATCATGACGTTGGACGTCGTGCACGAGGACCCCCTGGCGCTCCGCCAGGACCTGGAGGGTCGCCTTCGCGGCAAGGTCCGGCACGTGGAGGTCACCGAGGTGGACTACGTGCGCGACCTCATGGTGCTGGACGTCCGCTTCCAGGTGCCCCCTCCCGAGTCGGTCCCCCGTACCGGGCAGCGGACCCGCCCCCTCGCGACGCTGTGGGGTGGCCGGTGAGCGTCCGCCCCTCCCCCGCCCCGACGGGGTCCCTCGCCGCCGGGAACGACCTCGACCCCTCCCCGCTCGGGCCGATGCCGCCCGGACTGGAGCGGCTACGCCCCCTGTCCCTGGCCGAGACCAACGAACGCGCCTCCCTGGTCACCCGCACCTGCCGCAAGTACCTGGTGCCCGTGAGCTCGATGTCCGACCTCTTCGCGGGGGCCGAGCGCGACTTCGGGGTGCTGGAGATCGGCGGCCGGACCTCCTTCCTGTACTCGTCGACCTACCTGGACACACCGGACCTGAGGACCTTCCACGACCACCGGCAGGGGCGCCGACTCCGGTACAAGGTGCGCACCCGCACCTACCTGGACACGGGCACGAGGATGTTCGAGGTGAAGACGAAGGGCGCGCGGGGGATCACCGACAAGGTACGGATCGAGCTGCCGATGGAGACGCCGGAGGATCGGCTCACCCCGCGGACCCGGCGGTTCCTCGATCGGACCCTCGACCGGTGCCGGCTGGGATCCCCGGACACGTTGACCGCGTCGGCGGTGACCGACTACCGCCGGAGCACGGTGGTCTCCCTCTCCGGGCTGGAGCGGGTGACCGTCGACACCGGGCTGGTGGGGTACCGCGGGGATCGCATGGTGCGCATGCGGCCGGACGTGGTGCTGCTGGAGATCAAGACCCGGGGTGGACTGACCCCGACCGAGCGTCGTCTGCACGAACTCGGGTTCCGTGAGGCCCGTTTCAGCAAGTACGCCGCGGCGCTGGCCGCGCTCGAGCCGGGACTGCGCGGCAACCGTTGGCTGCGGGCGATGGGGCTCTGCCTGGACCACCCCGAACCACGCCGCGATCTCCTCGCCGAGAGGCGTGGGGCATAGGAGGAGGTCACGGACGCGCGTGATGTTTCACGTGGAACATCCGCCGCTCTCCGGCTCCTTCTCGAAGAGAGCCGCCGCCTCGTAACCGGTCGAGGCGGCGGCCCCATCGCGTGCCCCTCCCGCTACAAGAGGGCGATCACGACCTCACCATGGTCGCAGTCGCGGTGACGCGGGTCCAGACCACCGACGAAGGTGGAACCGGAAAGTCATACGAACCCGGGATCGGTGAGGGCCCGCGCGACCCGACGCCAGTCCACGTCGCCGAGACCGCCCCACCGGAGGTCCTCCACCACCGCCTTCAGGGTGCGCAGATCCCAGTCGTCGGTGATGGGTATGTGGCCGTCGCGATGGTCGCGCACCAGCTCGGTCACATAGTTCCGCAGGTGGTCGGAGCCCCTGTGGGCGTGCCGACGCGCCTGGGCGTGCCATCGGGCGTCGTGCGGGATCCAGGCCTCGATGACCTCGGTGGGATCGGGGGTGGCAGGGGGCACTAGGACCGCCCGTTCCCCGCCGATGTTCCGGAACGAACACCGAGTGGGCGTTGACAGTTCCTGCACTTCTGGTTCACTCCGCCGTTCCAGCTTCCGCAGTAGTCGCAGTACATGAGAGCTCCTCCCCGCCTTGTTCGTGCCGAGACTAAGGCCATTCCGGAGTCGGGAGGTGTGGAACGGGACAAGTGACCGCTCTGAGGTGGGTGTTCACAAAGTGCCCTCTGTGACGGCAGGGACTCATGCGAACTTTTCGTGGGCGAGAAGACGATCACCGCCTTCGGCACCGGGTGGGGCGTCGGGTCGGGATCGTGCCCTCCCTGGGCGAAGCGGATGGAGGGGCGCGACGATCCCGCCGCCGGCCGTGAATCACGTCCGACGGGATCCGTCGCGCCCCTCCCGTCGAGAGAGCGTCCCTCAGTCGGCCGGCCTCAGGTCGAGCCGCCGCAGAAGCTGGGCGTTGAGCGCCACGATGATCGTCGACAGGCTCATCAGCACCGCGCCGACCGCGGGCGCCAGCACGATCCCGATCGGGGCCAGGACGCCGGCGGCCAACGGCACCGCGACCACGTTGTAGCCGGCCGCCCAGGCCAGGTTCTGGATCATCTTCCGGTAGCCCGCCTCCGAGAGCCGACGGACCGAGAGCACCCCGCGCGGATCGTCTGAGGCCAGCACCACACCGGCGGACTCGATGGCCACGTCGGTGCCCGCGCCGATGGCGATCCCCACGTCCGCTCGGGCCAGCGCCGGAGCGTCGTTGACCCCGTCGCCGACCATGGCGACCCGGTGCCCTCGTTCCTGGAGGTCACGGACGACCGCGTCCTTCTGGTCGGGCAGGACCTGGGCGAAGACCTCGTCCAAGCCGAGCCGCTCGGCCACCGTGTCGGCGACGTTGCGGGCGTCACCGGTCACCATCGCCACCCGGACGCCCTGCGCCTGGAGGTCGCGCGTGGCCGCGGCGGACTCCGGGCGGATCTCGTCGGCCAGCGCCAGAGCGCCGACCACCTCTCCGTCGGAGACCACGTGCAGGACGGTCGCCCCCTGGTCCCGCCAGGTCCGGGCGCCCTCCACCAGCTCGGAGGGCTCGTCGAGCCCCAGGGACTCCAGCAGCGCCGGCCCGCCCACGTAGGCCTCGGCCCCGTCCACGGTGGCCCGGACCCCGCGTCCGGTGAAGGAACGGAGGTCGGTGGCGGTCGGCACCGCCCCCCGCTCCTCCGCCGCCCGGACGATCGCCCTGGCCAGCGGATGTTCGGACTCGGACTCCACCGCGCCGGCCAGGGCCAGGACGTCCTCGCTCCGGCGCCCCGTGGCGGCGATCGTCCCCGAGAGCGCCGGCGTGCCCTTGGTCAGGGTCCCGGTCTTGTCGAACAGCACCGTGTCGATCAGACGGGTGCGTTCCAGGGCCAACCGGTCCTTGACCAGGATGCCGTTGCGCGCGGACAGGGTCGTGGAGATCGCGATGACCAGGGGGATCGCCAGACCGAGGGCGTGCGGGCAGGCGATGACCAGCACGGTGACGGTCCGTTCGACGGCCTGGCCGCTCTCGCCGAGCAGCACTCCCCACACGAACGCGGTGATCACGGCGGCGGACAGGGCGAACCAGAACAGCAGCGCCGCGGCCCGGTCGGCCAGGGCCTGGGAACGGGACCTGGAGGCCTGCGCCTCGCTCACCAGGCGTTGGATCCCGGCGAGGGTGGTGTCGTCGCCGACGGCGTCCACCCGGACCCGGATCGAGGAGTCGGTGGCGACGGTGCCGGCCACCACCCGATCCCCTTCGGACCGGGTGACGGTGCGGGACTCACCGGTGATCATCGACTCGTCGACGGCCGCGCTCCCCCGGACCACGTTCCCGTCCGCGGGCACCCGTCCTCCGGAACGGACCAGGACGGTGTCCCCGAGCCGCAGGTCGGAGACGGCGACCTCCTCGATCCGCTCCTGATCGTCGACCCGCTCGGCCCGATCGGGCAGCAGGGCGGCGAGGGCCTCCAGGGCTCCGGAGGCCTGCCCGAGGGCGCGCATCTCCAACCAGTGCCCGAGGAGCATCACCACGATCAGGAGGACGAGCTCCCACCAGAAGTCCAGACGCATGCCGACCACCCCGAGGGTGGCGAGCATGCTGGAGACGAAGGCGACGGTGATCGCCATCGCGACCAGGGTCATCATGCCGGGGCGCCGGTCGCGCAGCTCGGCGGGGAGCCCGGACAGGAACGGCCATCCTCCATAGAGGAAGATCACGGTCCCCAGGATCGGGGGGATCCAGGTGAGGGCCTCGGGGACCTCATAGCCGAGCCAGGTGGAGATCATGTGGCTGGTGAACACCACCGGGACGCTCAGCAGCAGGCTCCACCAGAAGCGTCGGCGGAACATCGCGGCGTGGTCGCCGTGCCCCGCGTGGCCGCCATGGTCACCGTGGCCCGCGTGTTCCTCTTCCCCGTGCCCGTGTTCGTCGTGTGCGCCGTGATCCATGTGTGCGCGGGTCCGAGCCTGTCGTCGCGCCGTACCTCGCCCGGCCCTTCCTCCCCACCCATCCAGTACCCGACCGGGGTATCCGTTACGGGGATGTCCGCGAGTTCCGCGTGTCACACACCTCGTCCGGACACGAGAAGGGGCGCCCGTCGATCTTCGACGAGCGCCCCTCTTCGCGCGGTCCGTTCAGGTCTTGAGCTCCGACTCCTTGCCGTACCAGGGCCACCACTGCACGGTGTGACCGTGCGGGATCATCCGGTCCAGGCGGATCGTGAGCCGTAGCGCGAAACCCCCCGCGATCATCCCCGCCACCAGGTCCGTGAACCAGTGGAAGTGCAGGTAGATCGAGACGGTGGACTGCAACAGGGCGATGCCCACGATGCAGTACCCCAGGCGTTTGATGATGTGCGGCCGGGCCGCCCCGAACCTGATGATCAGGAACAGCACCAGCCCGTAGATGAGGATCGCGTTGGCCCCGTGCCCCGAGGGGAAGGCCACGTTCCCCATCCCGGCGAAGAAGTCGGGGTCGAAGTACTTGGCGTGCCCCCGGTTGAAGAAGAGCTTCATCACCGAGACCATCGACATCATCCCGAAGACGCCGCCCGCCCCCAGGATGATGGGCCGCCAACTTCGATGCCAGTAGGCCAGTTGGAGCGTGGTCACCCCCAGGACCGGAAGCGCCACGTAACGGGAGGCCACGTTGTCGGGCCAGAAGATCAGTGGTTCGCGCAGCGTGTCCCAGTAGGGCCGCGGCAGTTCGTTGAGGAAGTTGTCGACCGGGTGGAGGGGCCCCGCCGCGAGCATCGTCACCACGATGAGGGCCACGAAGAGGATGATCGCGATCCGATCCGAGGCGAGCCCCCAGGCGATCTCGCTCACACTCGGCCACTTCACCGCGCGCACGACGGGCGGCCCCGGAGCGTACTCCTTGGCTCTCACCACGGGGATGGGACCGCTGTAGGGACCGGGCACGGGTCTGCTCCGTTCCGGTTCGTGATGCTCGGTCGTCTGTCCGGACCTTGCGTGCCTGGTCCTCGAAGAATGCGTCATGTGCTCAGTGCTGTCTCACACGTCGTGGGCTTGCCTGTGGCACTGCTTCAGGCGTGGGGGACGGGCTAGCCGCGGTTGTCGGGACTGGTTCTGACGTCCTCGGGGTCGACACCGGGTGTCGGTAGGGTGCCGAGGGGACTCTCCCCTCCACCCTGGTTCGACGGCCGAACCTTCCGACCGGTTCGCGTGGTTCGCGACCGGGCGTTCGCAGGTCCGGCTTCCGAGGGACGGAACCGGCAGTCGAGCGGCGCCGCACCGGCACTCGCTCCCACTCCGATTCTGTTCGCGCAGGTCAGGTCGGCCCTCTCGGGCCTGGACCGTGACGTGGACTACACTCCGTACGGCCTTGTCTGGATATCGCCGACAGACGAGCCTACCCGGACACACCCCTCCATTGGTGGTCTCGGGGGCCGAGTGTGACCCTTCTGCCTCGGACTTTGCCCGAGGCATCCCTCCCGGATCCCTCCGCTTCACCGGGGCGCGATCCGTTCGTGAGTGTTTCGTTAGTGGCCCGTGGCCGTTCGTCCGGGCGACCCGTCCGCATGTGGCACTCTTCAAAGAGCTTGTCAGACAAGAGAGTGCGTCGACCCGTGTGCCACTCGCGTACGGGACGGAGAACGGAAGGGCCCTGGATGGTCGACCTCCCGCGGTTGCCGGACGACCCCTCGAAACTGGCCCGAGAACCACTGAGGGAACAGATCCGGCAGGTACTGGTCGAAGGCCTGCTGTCCGGCCGATGGCAGCCCGGCGAGCGCATCGTCGAACGGCGGATCGCCACGGAGCTCAACGTGAGCCAGGCTCCGGTCCGCGAGGCTCTGCGCGAACTGGAGACCCTGCGTCTCATCGAGACGGTGCCGAACAAGGGTGCCAGGGTCAGGGCCTTCGGTGTACAGGACATGGCCGAGATCTACCCCGTTCGCGCGGGCCTCGAGCTCGTCGCCGCGCAGTTGGCCGCTCCTCGCCTGGCCAAGGACCCCTCCGCCCTGGAACACGAGGTGGAGGCGCTCAAGGACGCCACCGCCCGCGGGGACGTCACCGAGCAGATCCGCCACAGTGTGGAGTTCCACCGCGAGATCGTGAAGGCCGCCGACAACAGCGTGCTCCTGCACACGTGGGAGTCGTTGGGCGTGGAGGTGTGGACCGCGCTGTCGGTGCGCTGGCTCGACATGGAGCTGCACGCCAAGGCCGCCGACCACGCACAGATCACACGGGCCTTCCGCGAGGGGGATCCGGCCGTGGGTCAGATGCTCAGCGAGCATGTCCTGAACTACGTCGAGGCGGCCCTCAGAACCCACGGGGGCGGGCGCTAGGAGCGGTGGGGCGGACCCCCGTCCCACTCGATCCGCGCTCTGACCTGCCGACACCCCTTCCCTCACCGATCGTCATCACCTGACCCTCCACACAAAAAAACGGGCATCTGACGTAAAGTTGTATTGATCGATCATCGATCAGACCGTAGAGTGTGCGCGACGCACGTCACATCCATGCGCGCGTGCCCCCTGGTGGTACGGGATCGTTCATCCGGCTGGTGAGCGAGACCGGACATGCTTACCGCTCTCCGCAACGGGAAGCAATGCCCTCAAGGGTCGCGGCGCCACAACTGCACACGCGACCCGATTCGCTTCGCGTCCGTCCTCGGTCCCCGCCACGGCCCGAACGGACGCGCCCCGCAACAGCCACAGGTGTCGTCGCCGAATGAGCCCGGCGGCGACACACGCCAGGGCCACGCCTGACAGCGGGCCCGGGCAGGCCTCGCCACCCGTCCCACAGGCCGGAACGCGGGCCTTCTCGCACGTAGAAAGGCACACCATGGCTGACACGGCCAAGCCGAAGGGCGGCAGCGCCCGGGCCTCCGGGTCCAGGCGCCGGAGCCGCAAGGACACCAACGGCCTCGGCAACGAGACGCCGGAGACCCTTCTCGACTACTACCGCCAGATGCTGTTCATCCGGCGCTTCGAGGAGCGCACCGGCCAGGCCTACACGCAGGCCCGCATCGGCGGCTACTGCCACCTCAACCTCGGCGAGGAGGCCACCGTCGTCGGTCTGATGACGGCCCTCCAGGAGCGCGACTACCTGTTCACGAACTACCGTGACCACGGTTACGCCATCGGCAAGGGCATGGACCCCAAGCGGGTCATGGCCGAGCTCTACGGACGCGTCGACGGCGTGTCCAAGGGCTGGGGCGGCTCCATGCACATGTACGACACCGAGACCCGCATGCTCGGTGGCTACGGCATCGTCGGCGGCCAGCTCCCCCTGGCCACGGGCGCGGCCCTGGCCGTCACCTACCGCGGTGGCGACGAGGTCGTCATGTGCCAGATGGGCGACGGCACCACCAACATCGGCGCCTGGCACGAGTCCCTCAACATCGCCAAGCTGTGGAACCTGCCGATCGTCTTCGTGGTGATCAACAACTTCACCGGCATGGGCACCACCGTGGAGATGTCCTCCGCCGAGCCCGACCTGTACAAGCGCGGCTCCGCCTACCGCATCGAGGGCGAGCGCGTCGACGGCCGTGACGTCCTGGCCGTCCGCGACACCGCCTCCCGCCTGATCGAGCGCGCCCGCGAGGAGCAGACCCCCTTCATCCTGGAGGCCTGGAGCTACCGGAAGAAGGGCCACTCGGTCGTCGACCCGGCCAAGTACCGCACCGACGAGCAGCGCGAGCTGGCCTCGGCCGACGAGAACGACCCGGTCCTGACCTTCGGCGACCAGCTCGCCAAGGCCGGCATCCTCACGGACGAGCTCCGCGAGGAGATCGCCGCCTCCGTCAAGGCCGAGGTGGCCGAGGCCGCCGACTTCGCGGAGAACAGCGCGAAGCCGGACCCGTCCACGCTCTTCGACTACACATACGCCACCCCGGTCCCCAACGAGTCGCGGCGCATGCCCGCCGACCCGGTGTTCGCGGAGTAGGGAAGGAACCAGTCACATGTCCGTGATCACATACCGCCAGGCTCTGCGGGACACCCTGCGCGCCGAGATGGTGCGCGACGAGAACGTCCTCGTCATCGGCGAGGAGATCGGAGTCTTCGAGGGCTCCTACAAGATCACCGAGGGACTCCTCAAGGAGTTCGGGCCCCGCCGCGTCAAGGACACCCCGATCGCCGAGGAGGGCTTCGTCGGCGCCGCCATCGGTGCCGCGATGCTGGGCCTTCGCCCGGTCGTCGAGCTGATGACGATCAACTTCTCGCTGATCGCCATCGACCAGATCATCAACCACGCCGCCAAGATCTACGGCATGTTCGGTGGTCAGACCAGCGTTCCCCTGGTCATCCGGACCCCCGGCGGCGGTGGCCAGCAGCTCGGCGCGACGCACTCGCAGAACATCGAGCTGTTCTACTCCTTCATCCCCGGCCTCAAGGTGATGGCTCCCAGCACCCCGGCCGAGGCCTCCTCCATGCTGCGCGCGGCCATCCGCGACGACGACCCGGTCCTGTTCCTGGAGAACCTGGGTCTGTACAACTCCAAGGGCGAGGTCCCCGACGACTACGCCGAGCCGAAGAACGACAACGTCGCGACCATCGGCCGCGCCGCCGTCACCCGCGAGGGCAGCGACATCACGCTGATCGGCTACTCCCGGATGGCCATGGTCGCCGGCCAGGTCGCCGAGAAGCTGGCCGACGAGGGCATCAGCGTCGAGGTCGTCGACCTGCGCAGCCTGCGCCCGCTCGACCGCCAGACCTTCGTGGACTCGGTCAAGAAGACCGGCGCCGCGGTGATCTGCGAGGACGACTGGCTCACCTACGGCATCGGCGCGGAGATCGCCGCCTCCATCCAGGAGGGGGCCTTCGACTACCTCGACGCCCCGGTCCGCCGGGTGGCCATGGCGGAGGTTCCCATGCCCTACGCCAAGCCGCTGGAGACCGCGGCCCTGCCGTCGGTCGAGTCGATCACCACCGCGATCAAGGAGACCCTGAGCGCCGTCGGCAAACGGGTCGGGTAGAGGAGTTTCAATGAGCGAGATCCACATGCCGCGCCTCTCCGACACCATGGAGGAGGGCGTCATCTCCACCTGGGTCAAGAAGGTGGGGGACAAGGTCGCGGCCGGTGACGTGCTGGTCGAGATCGAGACCGACAAGGCCGTCATGGAGTTCGAGGCCTACGAGGACGGCTACCTCGTCAAGCAGAACGTCTCCGAGGGCGACACCGTACCGATCGGCGAGGTCATCGGCCTCATCGCCGACTCCCCGGACGCCGTGCCCGAGGAGAGCCCCGCCCCGGCCGCCCCCGCGGCCGAGGAGAAGGCCGAGGAGCCCGCCGCCGAGGAGAAGCCCGCCCCCGCCGCTCCGGCCGAGACCGCCCCCGCGGCCTCGTCTGACGAGGCTCCGGCGGACCGTCCCCGTACCTCCCCGCTGGCCCGCCGGCTGGCCAAGGAGTACGGCCTGGACATCACCAAGATCAAGGGCTCCGGACCCAAGGGTCGGATCGTCCGCGCCGACATCGAGGCCGCCGCCAAGGACGGCTCCGCCGAGCACGCCGCCCCGGCCCCCGAGCCGGCCGCGGCGAAGTCCGCTCCGGCCCCGGCCGCTCAGGCCTTCGACGACGGTCGCGACTCCGAAGAGCTCAAGATCAACAACGTGCGCAAGGTGATCGCGCGCCGTCTGACCGAGAGCAAGCAGACGGTCCCGCACTTCTACCTGCGCCGGACGATCGACGCCGAGGCCCTCAAGGCCTTCCGCGGTCAGATCAACGAGCAGCTGTCCAGTACCGGCGTCAAGATCAGCTTCAACGACCTGATCGTGAAGGCCTGTGCCACCGCGCTCAAGCTGCACCCGGCCGTCAACACCTCCTGGGTCGACGAGAAGCTGCTCCAGCACCACCGGGTCAACGTCGGTGTCGCGGTCGCCGTGGACGCCGGCCTGGTCGTTCCGGTGCTGCACGACACCGACAAGGCCACGCTGTCGGAGATCTCCACCCGCACGCGTGAGCTGGCCGGCAAGGCCCGCGACAACAAGCTCAAGCCGCAGGAGATGAGCGGCGGCACGTTCAGCGTGTCCAACCTGGGCATGTTCGGCGTGGACAGCTTCTCTGCGGTGATCAACCCGCCGGAGGCCGCCATCCTCGCGGTCGGCGCCATGCGCCAGGAGCCCGTGGTCGTCGACGGTGAGGTGAGGGTGCGCAACCGCATCTCGCTGGAGCTGTCCGTGGACCACCGCGCGGTCGACGGTGCCGTCGGCGCCGCCTTCCTCAAGGACCTCGCCGAGATCCTCGAAGAGCCGATGCGCATCATCCTGTAGGGATGTCGTGACGTCGTAGCACGTCGCGGCGTTCGGACGCCCCGGCCGGAACCTTCCGGTCGGGGCGTCCGTCGTCATGTCGGGCCCGCTCCCCGATTCCTCAAGGCGTTCTCGTCCCCTGCCCCTGGCAGGATCTTCTCGTCACCGAAAGGAACGGACACCCATGACGAACACCCTCTGGCCGGCCGACCGTGTCGCCGAACTCGCCGTCCTCCTCCGAGGGTTCCGCCCGGGCAAGTGGACCGAGGCGGACCTGTCCCAGGGGGCGGTCGCCCAAGGCTGGGAGTGGAGCGCGGGAGAGCTCGGACCGATCCTGCACACGGGCCGGCCGTTCGGCGAGGGGCAGCTGCTGCCCGTCGAAGACCACATGGACATCCACGTGACCACCGAGGAGTACACGGGGCTGCACTTCCCGCTGGGACGGGTCGAGGGCGGTGTCCGGAAACAGGTCGAGGCCTTCCGAGAGATGGGTCGGGCCCTCCGCGAGCGGCTCGGCGAGCCGAACGTCATCGGCTCGGACGACCCCGACGATCCTCTGCACGGTTCGGCCCCGGAGTGGGGCGCGCCCTTCCTGCGCTGGAGGGATCGGGCCAACAGCCTGGAGCTGCGGGTCTCCGGAAGGGGAGATCCCGTGCTGTCACTGTTGCCCACCTCTCCCGCCGAGGGCCGGTACCGGTACGACCGCGAGCACGGGGCGGGCCTCGTGGGCGGGTTCCTCGGGGTCTCCCTCACCGGGGACATCGCCGGTATGACCATCGCCGGGATCACCAGGGGAGACGACTGGAAGGGCTACGCGCGCCGGCTGGTCGACGTCCTGCGCACCATGCCCGCCGAGCTGACCGCCCTGGGGTTCGAACGCTCCTTCGGCCTGCACGGTGACATCCCCGGTGAAGGAGGTCCCTGGGTCTTCCAACTGGCGCTCGGGCAAGACGTGGAGCTGGGGCTGGACGAGGCCGCGGCCGACATCATGAAGCGCTCCCCCGAGATGCCCGATCCCGAGGAGCTGGGCTGGACCGAGGCCACCGAGGCACGTCACCTCCAGGAGGAGATCGCCTACCTCGCGCCGAGCTACCGGTACGACGAGGTCAACGCGGTGCGGCTGGCCATGCTGGTCCTGGAGACCGCCGAGGCTCTGGGCATCGCCTCTCCGGAGGGCCTGTCTCTGACCGACAACGGCGGTCGTATCCCCAACCCCGGCGGAGACGGCCCGCACACGGACTACCGGATCAGCGACTACGGCCTCGCCGTCACCGAGAACCCCTGACCGGAACCGGAAGGACCACCATGGTCCGCGCTCGGAGGTGCGTCCCTCCCCCGCGTCCGTGGGCCGATCCCTCCACCGGCCACCACCGCCCCGGCCGCCGATAGCGGCCGGGGCGTGGCCGTTCGGCGGCCGCCCTCGTGGGTCCGCGGGTCAACCGGCGAAGCGCGGACGCCGTACGGGGACCACGCCCGCGTCCCGCAGTTCCATCTCGGCCTCCTGCCTCGTGATACCGCGCAACGTGGCGATGGCCTGTACCGACAGGACGCCTTCGGCGTAGGCGTTGACGGCCCGGCCGAGGAGTCGTTGCGGTGCCCGGCGCCGGGCGGACTCTTCCCGCAGGGCACGGTATTGATCGCTCCACCCGAACCGCGTCGCCAACTGCGGCGTGGTGGGCGACAGCCACGCCCGTTTGGTGGCGTCGTCGATGTAGCCGGCCTGGCACAACGCGATCGCGGCGATCGGTGGTGCGACCAGGAAGCGCTGGACGACCTCGGAGAGTTCGGAGAGTTCGGCCTTGGCCGGTGATCCTCGTTCACCGAGGAACTCGCGCAGGCCGTCGAGGGGGACGAGCAGATGCCGTGCGAAGGCGTCGGCCCGGCTCTCCTCGAAAGGGGGGTGACCCCAGGCGCCCGCCGGACCGCCCATCGCGTCCCCGAACAGGACATGGCCCAGTTCGTGGGCGAGTGTCTTGCGTTGCCGCATGGGGCGACGAGTGGACGCGACACCGATGAACATGACGTCTCGTTGCCGGTCCCGCACCATCATGCCGTGATGGTCCTGGTCCGCTTCGAGCGCGGCCACGTTGATCCCCGTGGCCCGCTCGATGATCGCGATGAGGTCGCCCAAGGGCTGCACACCGAGATTCCGTTCCTCCCGGAACCGTTCGGCCGCGGTGCGGCCTTCGACTTCTGCGCTCACGTTTCGACCGTCCGGTTTCAGGTTGTGGCGGAGACGGCCTGGTCGTCCAGGTAGGCGTCCAGTTCCAGGAAGTCCAGCAGTGTCTGGCGCATGCCGCTCATCGCGGAGCCGGTGGTGAGAAGGGGCACGCACTGAACCCGCTCGGCCACCGTCCCGACCCCGGTGAGCTGGGCGACCGTACACCCGGTCTCCCAGGCGATCGCCGCGATCTCGGCCGTCTTCGCCTCCCGATTCCCGGAGATGATCCGCGACAGGGTGGACTGTGAGATGCCCGTGGCATCGGCGAGAGCACGCTGGCTCAGACCCGCCGCAGCCCGGGCTCGCTCGATCCGTGCACCGATATCCGTCAACGACATTGCCACCGACCTACCAATGTGAATCATTACCAACGGCCATCAGATCAGTAGAGGAATCACGAATTTACCGATTCCGGAAAAGAGCGGAATCAACCGGAGACCGTGTCATGCGCGTCGCCCTCACGAAAACGTTCGATCTGCTCGACGTGCGAGGCCCGGAACTCGGGAGCGTCGATTCCCAGACCCGGCCGGGGTGCCAGGGCCAGCACACCGACCTTGCCGCTGTGCTCGTTCTGGTGCACCCGACGAGCGGCCAGTCCCACGTCGTCCAATCCGTACACCGCGGAAAGGGTCGGGTGGACCACGCCCTTGGCGATGAGTCGGTTGGCCTCCCACGCCTCGCGGTAGTTCGCGAAGTGCGTACCGACGATCCGCTTCAACCCCATCCACAGATAACGGTTGTCGTACTGGTGCTGATAACCGGAGGTGGACGCGCAGGTGACGATGGTGCCGCCGCGCCGCGCCACGTACACGCTGGCGCCCATCGTCTCCCGCCCCGGGTGCTCGAACACCACATCGGGGTCGTCGCCGCCGGTCAGGTCGCGGATCCGGGCACCGAAACGCTTCCACTCCTTGGGGTCCGGTGTGTCCGGGTCGCTCCAGAACCTGTAGCCCTCGGCCGCCCGGTCGATGATCAGCTCCGCGCCCTGGGACCGCACCAGGTCGGCCTTGGCCCGGCTGGAGACGACGCACACGGGGGTGGCCCCGGCGCGCAGCGCCAACTGGGTGGCGTACGAGCCGAGTCCACCCGCGGCCCCCCAGATGAGGACCACGTCTCCGAGCTTCACACGCGCCCCGTTGCGGGAGATGAGCTGACGATAGGCGGTCGAGTGCACCAGCCCTGAGACCGCCGACTCCTCCCAGGTCAGGTGGGCGGGCTTGGGCATCAACTGGTTCGCTTTGACCAGGCTGAGCTGAGCGAGCCCACCGTAGTTGGTCTCGTATCCCCAGATGCGCTGCTCAGGGTCGAGCATGCTGTCGTCATGACCGTCCGCTTCGGACAGTTCGACCGACAGGCAGTGCGCGACCACCTTGTCACCGGGCTTCCATCGCCGTACGCCCGCTCCGACCCTCAACACGACACCGGACATGTCCGAACCGAGCACGTGGAACGGCTGGTCGTGGATCCCCGCGGAGGGGACCTGACTCGCGTACCGCCGGAGGAAGCCGAACGTGGGAACCGGTTCGAAGATCGAACTCCAAACGGTGTTGTAGTTGATGCTGCTCGCCATGACCGCGACGAGTACCTCCCCCACACCGGGCTCGGGTGTGGGCACTTCGCGGAGGGTCAGCGACTTGGCCGGGTCCCGGCTCTGCGACGGCAGACCGGAGAACATCTCCGTGTCCTCACGCAGAACGACCGCCCCCTTGTAGCTCTCCGGGACGCCCATGCCGGCGACCGTGTCGGCGTCGATGTCACCTGAGGCAAGATAATCCGCGATTTCCCGCATTCGACCTGTCCCTTTCACGATTTCCGGCATTGGGGCGTTCTCCTTTGTTCTCCGAGCCACGAGGGTCCGCGACCCGGGGTCAGGGAACGGCGGTGTCGATCCTTTCGAGCAGTTCGGTCTCCTCCACCGAGGTCAGACCGGCCTGCCGTTCACGATCGAGCCCGGCCTCCTTTTCGTACGCCAGGGTCGCTTCGGCGGTTTCGGCGAGAGGACGGACGGACAGCCCCGCCTCCAGGGCGGGGGCGGTGTCCCGGTCGACCACTCCGTGATGGCTCTCGGGGAGCCAGAGCGGCAGCGAGTGCGGCCCCTGCCAGGGCATCACGCCCGCTTCGAAGAGCCGGTCCGGTGACACCGGAACCCGTTCCAGGTCGGAGGCGCCGACCGCGTCCGCTATCCCCTCCAGCACCGACCCCAGCGTCGTCCGCGGACCGGACGCGTCGAAGGTTCCGGTGAGTCCGCGCTCTCCGGAGAGCACGATCCACTCCGCGAGGTCGCGCACGTCGATCAGTTGGCACGGCTGGTCGGGTGCGTCGGGAACCAGCGCCCGCCCGCCGCGGGAGAACCGGGCCGGCCAGTACCCGAACCGGTCGTACGGGTCGCCGGGGCCGCAGACGAGACCGGGCCGCACCACCAGGGCGCGGTCGCCGACCGTCTCGACGACCGCCTTCTCGGAGGCGACCTTGATGGACCCGTAGGCGCCGAAGTCCTCGGGGCCCTCCGGGTCCGCGTAACGCGGTTCCAACAGGGGGTCGTCCACACCGCCGCCACGCCGGGACAGGTCGGAGTACACGTTCATCGTGGAGACGAACGTCCAGTGCCCGGCCGTATCCGCGAACTCGGCGAGGGCCTCGCGCACCCACCGGTAGGAGATGATCGCCGTATCGACCACGGCGTCGAACCTCTCGCCGCGCAGCGGGGCCAGTCCGTCCTCGTCGTCACGATCCACTCTCACCAGTCGGGCGCCCTCGGGGACGGGCCCGGACCGACCTCTCGCCGCGCAGACCACCTCGTGTCCGCGGGCCACCGCGGCGGCCGCCACCTCTCGGGACAGGAACTGAGTACCGCCCAGTACCAACCAACGACTCATTTCGTCACTCCTAACCACGTCGGATCACGGCGCGAACACTGATGATCAGCCCCAGCAGGCACCACACGATGAGCACCACCAGGCCCTGGCCGCTGGGCTCGAACCTGTCCGAGAGCAGACCGGCGCGCAGCAGGTCGGCCGCGGCCTGGAAGGGAAGGACGCTGTGAACGGCCTGGAACCATTCGGGCAGCTGCTCCTTCGGGAAGGTGACGGGCGAGAAGAGCATCACGAAGAACACCATCACCTGGCTGACCAGCTGCGACATCATCGGTGACAGCAGCATCGCCGTCGCGTAGCCCACCGAGACGGCCATGATCGTGGCGAGCACGAACGCCCCCACCAGCAGCGGCCAGTCGATCGAGTACTCGATCCCGTAGCGCAGGCGGGCCACCAGCACCGTCACCGGAATGCTGGGCAGGGCGATGACCAGCCAGACCACCAGATCGGCCACCAGCAGCAGCGGACGCGGAACGGGCAGCGCCCGCTGATAGGTCAAGGTGCCGCTGGTCCGGGCACCGGCCACCCCCCACGGGCACAGGACCAACCCGATGACGAGGATCAGGATCGTGGGAGCGCCCGTGGACAGCAGCTCGGCGGTGGGGGCGTCGATATCGGGGACGAGGAGCCCGAACCCGACGACGACCGCTCCCGCGATGGCCGCCTGGACCACGATGAACAACGGCATCATCGCCCCGGTCTGGGCCATCGTCCAGCGCAACAGGGTCCAGACCGTCATCCCCAGGTGGGCGCGCTCGGGGATCGGTGGGAGCGCTTGACCCTCACGGCGCTCGCGCGTGATCGCTTCAGACATGGGCGGACTCCTCGTGGATCGATTCGGCGTCGGCCGTGGCTGCGAGGTAGGCGTCCTCGAGCGTGGTGGGTGTGAGCGTGTATCCCTCGACCCGACCGGAGGCACGGAGCGCGGTCGCCCAGGCGACCGCGGTCGCGGCGTCGGACTCGGCGAGGCTCAACAGCACCCGACGCCCGTTACGGACTCGGCGGACGAACCGGAAGGGCGGTTCCTGGGAGGACGGGTCCTGGGCGTCCAGGGGCAGGGAGAGCTCGAGACGCATTTCGTCTCCCTCGGCTCCGCGCAACTGGCTCGGCGACCCGGAGGCCACCGCTCGACCGCGGTCGAGCACCACCAGCTCGTCCATCACGTGTTCGGCCTCGGCGACGTTGTGCGTGACCAGCAGGACCCCCGCGCCCTCGTCGCCGAGCCGGCGGACCATGTTCCACAGCCGCCTGCGGCGGGCCGCGTCCACGTCATTGGTCGGCTCGTCGAGGATGATCAGCGGCACCGGTGCGACCGCGGCCATCGCGAACGCGGTCAGACGGCGCACCCCGCCGGAGATCCCCCCGCCGTCGGGGGTGGCCCGCCGATCGATCCATTCCCGGATGTCCAGCTCATCGGCCATGCGCTCGGCGGCGTCCCGAGAGGCCGAACGGGACATGCCGCGCAGCCGCCCGGCGATCACGATCGCCTCCTTGGGCGTCAGCCCGTCCAGTGGTGCCTGGGCCTGGGCCTGAAGAGCCACACAGCGACGCGCCGTACCGGGGTCGGCGACGGCGTCGACCCCCACCACCCGGATGGACCCGCCGTGGGGTCGGAGCAGCCCTACGACCTGGGAGACCAGGGTGGTCTTGCCGGCACCGTTGTGCCCCAGCAGACCGACCACCTCTCCGGGTCTGACCCGCAGGCCGACCTCGTCGTTCGCCACGACCGAACCGAATCGCCGAGTCAAGCCCTCGATCTCGAGTATCGCGTCACCCACGCGTCACCTCCGTAGCTTCCTCGCGGCTCACAAACCATCAGACTTGAAATACCGCTGGTATCTTCGTAACAACAGTAGGAGCGTACCGATGGAACGTCAAGACTGCTACCGTTGAATGAGAGGTGACCCGAGAGTGACCGGCGGAGGGCGCTCTCCAGGGGGCGTCGGACAGGAGGAGACCCCGTGGCCGGACGAACTTCCATGAGCCCTCGGGCGGCGTGCCGCGCACGGCACGTGATCGCGCCAGATCCACGACGACCCTCCGGGCTTTCAGGATGAGCTCCGAACGGGATTACGCCAAGGGCTACAATAAGAACATGGATCAAAATCGGCTGACGCCCGTTCGAAGGAAACGAAAAACGCGGGCCGAGCAGAAGCAGGAAACCCGCAATGCTCTGATCGAGGCGGGTCTTTTGACCTTCAGCCGTGACGGTTACCATGGCGCTTCATTGGAGGAGATCGCCGATACCGCAGGATTCTCAAAAGGGGCGGTCTACTCGAATTTCGGAGGCAAATCCGAACTCTTTCTCGCGGTCCTGGACTACAATCTCAGCATCTTGCGCGGGGAACAATGGGACCCTCTCTCCCTCGCCGGTTCCGCCGGGGAGGCCCTCCCCGGCCAGATCTTCGACGACCGGGACCAGGCCGAGAAGCTGGTGCGCGGATTCGAGCTCGCGACGCTGGAATTCATCACCACCGCCGCCCGGGACGACGCGCTCGTCCCGGCTCTGCGCACCCGGATCCAGGCTCTGCTCGATGCCTACCAGCGCGTCGTGGTCACCCACCGGGCACCCGACGAGGAGCTCGAGGTCGACGAGATCGCCCGGCTCATGGCCGCTCTCGAGCAGGGTGTGTCCGTCCTCGCCCTCAGCGGCATCTCCTCGATCGACGGTTCTCTGCTGCGCCTGGGGATGCGGCGACTGCTCGGCGACTCGGGCGGCTCCACCGACCGGTCCGATCACACCTCGATCCTGCCCACCGTCGAGCAGGTGCAACGGCTGATCAACGACGGCACGTCGGAGTCGGACACCTCCGATTAGGCCTGATCTCCGGCCGTGCCCGCCGATCGGCGGGCACGGCCGGAGACCCGTACGACGGGCTCCGCGCGTGCGGGTCAGTGCCGTTGGAACTCGAACATGGTGAAGTCCACGTGGACGACGCCCTGTTCGTCGGCGGCGGCGGTGGCGGCGGGCGGAGACCCCATGAGCACCGCGGGGATCCCGATCGACTCACTGCGGTACACCCGGCCCGAGAAACCGGCGTCGGCCGCCAGTGTCCGCAGCCCCGCGGGGTCGCCCAGCGTCTCACTGGTCAACATGTAGATCCGCCCTCCGTCGGCCAGGTGCGGCCTGACCTCCTGGAAGAAGCGCCGGTGCAGCGCGTACCCGGGGTCGAAGACCGACCGCTCCACCTCGGTGGCGTGTCGACGCGATTCCGGCGCCCTGACCAGCGGGGGGTTCGAGCAGACCAGGTCGAACTCGTCGTCCGGGTCCAGTTCGGCGAACAGGTCGCTGGTCAACGCCTCCACCCGGCCGGCCAGACCGTGCCGGGCCGCGTTGCGCCTCGTGTTCTCCGTCGCGGCGGGGACCACGTCCAGGCCCACCACCCGCGTGCAGCCGCTCTTGGCCGCGACCACACAGGTGACGCCGGCGGCACAGCCGACCTCCAGGAACCGGGAGCCCTCGGCGAGTGGCAACCACGAGGTGAACAGGCGTGTCCCCGGATTGGGCTTCCAGACCCCGGGCAGCACGTCCCACCGCATCCCCATCAGGGTCGTGGTCGACCTCGCGCCGTCCGAACCCTCCGTTCGCGACAGCAGCCAATCGCCCACCTCGGCCGCAAGGGCGTTCTCCATGTTCCGTCCCTCCGTCGCCCGCGCTCGAACCATCAGAGAACCTCTCCCCCCGGGCGCGCAGGCGCGCCCACGGCCGTACGCGTCTCCCTCAGCTGCCACGCCAACTGGAGCCTCGACTCCATCAGCGCCACCATCGACTCACGGTGTCGATCCAGGAAGAAGTGCCCGCCCTCGTATTCGTTGACCTCGAGCGAGTGATCTGTGTAGTGCTCCCACTGATCGGGGGTCACCGTGTCGCCGCGCCCCAGCATCAGCACGAGGGGGCAGCGCAGGGGCACGCGCCCGGTGTCCTGATAAGCACTCAAAAGGCGCAGGTCCGCCTTGATCGCGGGCGCGAAGTACGTCATGAAGTCCGCGTCCCGCAGGTACTCCTCCGGCACTCCGCCGTAGCGCAGCAACACGTCCCGGAAGCCCTCGGGCGTGTCCAGGTTCCCGACCCTCCTGAACCGGGCCCGGCACGGCGCCGAGGAGCCGGAGCTGAAAAACGTCAACGGCGCGTTTCCCAGCCGATCCTGGCACAGTTTCGCCACCTCGTAACCGAGGACGCCGCCCATGCTGTGACCCCAGATCGCGTAAGGACCGCGAAGCACGTCTTCGAACTCTTCGAAAATGTCTTCCGCGAGTTCACCGACCGATTCGGGCATCGGGGTGTTCAACCGGTTCTCGCGCAAGGGGTATTGGACGATGTTCAGGTCCACGATTCCACTGAACGCCTGCTGCCACCGGCTGTAGTAGAACCTGCCGGCGCCCGCGTGCGGAAAACACACCATCGAAATACTGTCCATAAGGATTACCGGGCACCTTCCGATTCGACGTTCACGTCCGACTCCCCGGACTCGGCCGCGGCCCTCCGCGCCAGATACTCGACCTCCTCGTCGAGGATGGAGACCACCTCGGCGGGGTCCTCGACCCACGTGGACAGGATCACGATGTCCTGTCGGGTCCCGCTGACCTTGGACACGCAGTAGCAGTCGGCGTAGTCGAGCGTGTCCTGGTCCTCGGTGAGCAGTTCGAGGGTCATGTCCCAGATGGCGTCGTACTCGGCCTCGGTGCTGCCCGCGAAGTTGAGCATGCACGACGGTCGGAACCCGGTCCCCCGGGCCTCCTTGGTCGTCTGGAAGACCTTCCCGTACTTGAGCGCCGTCAGCGGGCCCGTGACGAGGTTCGAGAAGTTGACGTTGAACTTGTTCATCGATTGGAACTTCTGCTGGATGAGCACCTCCAGGTCCTCACGAACGCCCTGCTCTCCGGACACCACCAGGGGCAGGACGTCCGCCACCATCCCCATCACCCCGGAGTAGTCCACGTCCTCGTACACACGAGAGTTGAAGACCAGGTCGAGCGCGACCTTGTCGACGCCGAGCAGTCGGGCCACCAGACGCGCGTAGAGGTACAGGACCAGGGAGAACGGCTCGACGTCCTCTCCGTCACCGCTCTGTAGGCGCCGTAGGTCGACCGAGTAGCGGACGTCGCACATCCGGCCGGTCCCCCGGCCCTCCGACGCGGCGAGGATCTCCTTGCCGTACCGCCCCCACGCTTCGAGATCGAACCTCTCGATGATCTCGTCGGCGCCGATACCCACCGGGCCCTTGCCCGTCTGCTCCTTCAGGTGCCGGAAGCTACGCGTGCGGGGCAGCGCCCGGGTCGTCCCCTCCGCCAGTTCCTGATAGCGCTTCACCAGGTCGGCGCGGAAGGCCTGACCGGACGCACCGTCGAAGATCGAGTGGTCGAACTGGAAGATCATGTCGTAGCTGCGTTCGTTGTACTTGACCAGCACCGCCTGGTACAGGATCGTGTCGGTCTTGAGGTCGACGTTCCATTCACGTTTGACCAGCTCCGCCCGCACTTCCTCCTGACGTCGCAGCGGGAGCGCCGAGAGGTCGATCCGGGGCAGCGTGAACGTCATCGGGGGCTCGTGCTCCTTCCACATCCTCCGTCCGAGGGATCTGACGAGGACACTGCGCATGAGCCCGTGGCGTCCGACGACGTCGCCCAGCGCACGCTCCAGCACGTCGACGTCGATCAGCTCACGGAACTGCACCAGGTACAACTGCGGGCGCGCCCCGCGTGAGAAGTAGTGCTTCTGGGTCCCGCTGATGGGATAGGTCCATCGCACCGGCCGGGACAGGATCGAGCGCCGCATGTCCTCCTGTCGCCGGTCGATCTCGCCGAACAGCCGGTCCAGGCCTCCCTCCCGGGTCGGGTCGCCGCCGAGCCGCAGGGAGGCGAAGTCCCGTCCGGCCAGGAAGTCCCGCTCGGCCTCCCTCGGCAGGATGTAGTGCGGTGTGAAGGCCTGTGGCAATCGCAGTTCGTTGATCCTCCTGACGATCGACACCCGGTCCTCCTCGCGGAAGCCGTCGACGAACAGGACGACCGACTCCTCCTCGTCGGCTCCGGCGGTGATCTCATAGAGGGCGCATCCGCTCTCCAGGCGCTCTCCGAGCAGGGCCGCCGCGCTCTCCAGCGAGTCGCACTCCTGATTGACCTGCTTGTCCGATCGGGCGAGCAGCCCGGCCAGCTCGCCGATGGTCGGATGGCTGTGCACGTCGCTGGCCAGAACGGTGTAACCGTGCCGCTCCAGGGCGCTGGTGAACTGGATCAGCTTCAGTGAGTCGAGCCCGGTGTCGAACAGATCGGCGCGCGCGTCGATCCCCTCCAGGCCGAGCAGGTCGGCCATCTCCCGCTCGATCACCGCCGCGACGGAGCTCCGTTCGTCGACCGCGCCGGACTCCTCCGGCTCCCCGATCGCCTTCCGTGTCGCCGCCGTCTCCAGCAGGTCCAGCCCGTGGTAGCCCGTCCGCATGCCGGAGACACGCATCTCGTACAGCAGGTCCAGCACCGACGGGTCCCCGTCACCGAGCCGCCCGAACGAGTACAGTCGCACGCCGTCGGCCTCGGCGTCGGTCACCGCGTTCCGGGCGAACCGGGCGGTGACGTCCGCGTTCCACTCGAACCGGTCGAGGTCGGCACGCGACACCACGCCGTACGAGGTTCCCAGTTCGTCCCCGGCCTCGCGGAGGCGGCGCGACAGCGTCCCCGGGTCCGGAGCGTCCGAGGCGTCGGAGCCGGTACGGGCGGCGTCCCGCAACGACGTGTCCCAGAGCACCAGGTGCGTCGTCCCCTTCAGAGCGCGGAGCCGGGAGATCAGACCTTCCGTGGTGTCCGCCCCCGTACGTCCGGTGACGGCGGCCATGACGGTGCTCCGTCCCTCCGTCCGGGCCCCGGCCTCCGTCGGCCCGTCCGCGCCGACGGCGAAGGGCAGGACGTCGACGCTGCGTTCGGGGCCGGTCGCCGAGAGCACGTCGTCGACCGCGTCGACCGGGCACACGACCACCGTCCGGCCGGAACGGGACGCGGACCGACCACGATGACCGTGCAGCGGCACCATCGCGGGAACGAACCGGCCGCCGTCCCGGTAACGAGCGGCGACGGCCTCCTCCCTCTCCGCCTCCAGCTCCCTGCGCAGGCTCTCGCTCCAGGCCCTCGGGCCGCCGGGAGCGGTCAGCGCGGTGTCGCATCCGAGCGCCCGGACCCGCAGGTGCGGGTACTCCAGGTTCAGGCCGATCATCTCCGGCAGCGGTGGACCCTCGGGGCCGGCGGGGGCGACGGTCTCCAAGAGCACCAGATCGCGCACCGGCCTGTCCCGCAGACCGGATACGACGTCGCACAGCCGCCGCACCAGTACCGACGCGTCCGCGCCCGGCCGATGGTGGACCACCACGGTGTCCCCGACCAGCGCGTGTTCCTCCAGGTCCGCGGCCAACCTCCGCAGATCGTCCTCATGGCCTCGACGAACGCGGGCGCCGACCGCCCCGTCGAACCGGTACTCCCCGCCGAACTCGACGTAGAGCGGCGTCCAGTACGGCACCTCGTCCATCACGCGCCGGATCCGCGACCGGTCCTCGGTGAACACGAGGAGCACCCTGTGCCTGCCGCTCTCACCCGAGTCCGGGAGCAGAGCGGAGGACCAGGTCAGCTGGAGCGCGTGCCGCGGTGCTCCGGTGGCGGGAACGGACACCGGCCGCCGTTCGACGACGGGGCGCGGCCGGTCGTCGGCCGTGGAGAGGAGCTGTTGGAACTCGCCGATGTCGATCGGGTACTCGGTCCGGTCGAAGGCGTAGAGCGGGAGCCGCACCTTGCTCGGCGCTCGGCCCTTGTGGAACGCCGGCCAATCCAGCGCGACGCCCGCCTCCCACAGCTTCCTGATCGCGGTGGCCAGGTGCTCGCCGTCGTCGACCTCCTCCAACCGGTGGCGCAGCATATTGATCGCACCGGTCCGCGTGCCCCGGGCGGTACCGCGTACGAACGACGACAGTGACTTCCCCGGCCCGACCTCGACGAACAGGGCGTCGCCCCGCTCCATGATCGTCTCCACGCCGTCCTTGAACCGGACCGTGCGTCGGATGTGCTCGCAGTAGTAGTCGGGATCGGTGGCCTGTTCCGGTGTCACCCACGTACCCGTCACGTTCGAGACGTAGGGGATCTCGGGCGCTCTGAGGTCCACCGACGAGGCGATCTCCCGGTACTCCTCCAGGATCGGCTCCATGTACTGCGAGTGGTACGCGTGGGCCGCCTCGACGTGGGTGAAGGTGATCCCCTGCTCGGCGCACCGCTCCTCGAACGCGGCGATCGCGGCGGAGGCGCCGCTGACGGTGCAGTCCTCCGGCGCGTTCACCGCCGCTATGGAGAGCTCGTCGGTCAGCATCGGCCGGATCGTGTCCTCGGACGCCTTCACCGAGGTCACCGCGCCCTCAGGGGTGGTGTCCACCAGAGAGCCCCGGGTCAGCACCAGCCGGAGCCCGTCCTCCAGGGAGAACACCCCGGCCACGCACGCGGCCACCAGTTCGCCGGTGCTGTGCCCGATCATCCCGCGCGGCCGGATCCCCCAGTCGAGGAGCGTGCGCGCCATCGAGTACTCGACGACGAACAGCAGGACCAGGCTGACCGCGATGTTGTTCAGCTGCTTCTCCTGCGCCACCGTCTCGCCGAAGAAGACCTCCCGCACCACCGGGCTTCCGAGTTCGTCGGTGATGGCCAGGCAGTCGTCCACACGGGCCCGGAAGACGCTCTCGGTCTCGTAGAGGCCGCGGGCCATACGCAGGTGCTGCGCGCCCGCCCCGCTGAAGAGGAGGTAGACGTCGCGCCGCCCGTTCCTGGGCAGGTGCGCCGGTTCGTCTCCGGCGTCCAACGACTCCTGTAGGCGCTCCCTCAGCCGACCGATCCCCCCGAAACCGACGGCGTAGCGATACGGCAGGTCGCGCTGGCGATTCTGGAGGGTCCAGGCGAGATCGGCGCCGTCGATGTCCGGGTTCGCGGCCAGATGGTCGACGAAGTCCCGCTTCATCCGCGTGATCGCCTCGGCGGAGGCCGCCGACAGCACGAACGTGTTGTGGGCGCGGCCGTCGGAGGCCGGACGCCGGGGTTCCGGGGCCTCCTCCAGCACCAGGTGGGCGTTGGTCCCGCCGATGCCGAACGCGCTGACGCCCGCCCGTAGCGGGAGCTCCCGCCCCGACTCGGACCGTTTGCGCCGCATCTCCTGTCGCTCCCCGGCGATGTAGAAGGGAGTGCCGTCGAGCCTGATCCCCGGGTTGAGCGTGTCGAAGTGCAGGCTCTGCGGGATGGTGCGTTCCTTGAGCACCTTGCAGGCCTTGATGAACGAGGCGACCCCCGCGGCGGTGTCGAGGTGCCCGATGCTCGCCTTGAGCGAGCCGACGCCGCACGAGTCCGGTTCACCGGGGCCGAACGCCTTGGACAGCGCCTCCATCTCCACCGGGTCGCCGAGGGCGGTGCCGGTGCCGTGCGCCTCCACGTAGGAGATCTCGGAGGGTTTCACCCCGGCGACGCGATGGGCCTTGCGGATGACCTCCGCCTGCCCCTCGATGCTGGGCGCGGTGTAGCCGACCTTGCGGGTGCCGTCGTTGTTGACCGCGGAGCCCTTGATCACCGCGTAGACGCGGTCTCCGTCGCGCAGCGCGGCCTCCAGCCGCTTGAGGACCACGATCCCGACGCCGTTGCCCTCGACGGTGCCGCCGGCCGCCGCGTCGAACGCCCGGCAGTGCCCGTCCGGGGAGTGCACCATGTTGGGCCGGTGCTGGTAGCCGTTCTTGTGGGGCAGGCTCAGACCGCTCCCGCCGGCCAGCGCGATCTGGCACGAGCCGGTCCAGACGTTGCGGCACGCCACGTCGATGGCGACGAGGGAGCTGGAACAGGCGGTGTGCAGAGTGAAGGCCGGACCCCTCAGACCGAGGGAGTGGGAGATCCGGGTCGCGGCGAAGTCCTTGTCATTGAGCTGCATGCCGGAGAAGGCCGAGCCCGCGTCCTCGTTGAACCTCCGCTGGGTGTCGACCTCCCAGGGCATGTTGTTCGTCGCGCCCAGGAACAGGCCGATGGCCTCCTTACGTCCCTCGGCGGAGTAACCGGCGTCCTCGAGCGCGTGGTAGACCTCCTCGTGCAGGGCGCGTACCTGCGGGTCGAGCACGGTCGCGTCGGCGGGCGTGTAGTTGAAGAACCTCGAATCGAAATACTCGATGTCCGGGAAGACGCCCTTCGCCCGAACGTAGTGCTCGTCCTCCAGCGCCTTCGGGGAGACCCCCATCTCGATCAGCTCGTCGTCATCGAACCGGGAGATCCCTTCGACTCCGGCGAGCAGGTTGCTCCAAAGGTCCTCGACCGACGCGGCCGAGGGAAACCGACCCGCCATGCCGATGACGGCGATCTCCAGTCCGGTGTACCGGTAGTCGGGCTCAGTCGCGTCGGACATCGTCGACGCCCCCTTCACTGTCGTCCATCATCCGGGCCATCAACAGCTGTGTCCTTAACGCCTGCTCCTGCTCAGGCTCGTCCTCGGGTTCCTCGTCCACGGACGGTCCGGCGACCGAACCCGAGTCGAGGTGCTCCGCCAGCGCGGAGATCGAGGTGAACTCGAAGAACAACGTCAACGGCAGATCGCGGTCGGCCTTCGCGCGCAGCCGGTTCCTGATCGCCAACAGCGTCAACGAGGTCACGCCCAGGTCGAAGAAGTTCCGCTCGACGTCGACGTCACCGCTGTCGACCTCGAGGACGTCCGCCACGATCTCGTGCAGGATCCGCTCGGTGCCGTGGGCCGGCCCCGGGTCCCGGCGGGCGCGGTCGGCCACGGCGCGAAGACGGGAGCTCTCCAGCCTCTCCTTGTCGACCTTCCCGTTGCGGTTGATCGGGACGGCCTCGATCCGCGTCACCGAGGCGGGGATCATGTAGCCGGCCACCTTCGTGCCCAGCTCCCGCTGCACACGGTCGGGGGTCAGTTCCCCGTCGGCCACGTAGTATCCGGCGAGCCGTGTGCCGTGCTCGAGCTCGACGGTGGTCACCACGGCCTCCTTCACTCCCTCGACCGAGCACAGGGCGTTCTCCACCTCGCCCAGCTCGACCCGGAATCCGCCGACCTTCACCTGGTCGTCCATGCGGCCGAGGCAGTCCAGGGTGCCGTCGGGAAGCTCGCGAACCAGGTCCCCGGTGCGATAGAGGCGTTCTCCGGGGATCCTCGCGAGGGAGACGAACCGCTCGCGGTTCAGATCCGGCCGGTCGTGGTAGCCGGTGGACACGCCCTCTCCTCCGACGCACAGCTCTCCGACCGCGCCCGGCGGCAGAGGGTTCAGGCCGTTGTCCAGGACATGGGCGGTCGAATGGGCGACCGCCCGGCCGATGGGGACGCGCGCACCCTCGAGGTCCTCCGGCCGGATGGTGTGCGTCGTGGAGAACACCGTGTTCTCGGTCGGCCCGTATCCGTTGACGAGCTTCACGTCCGGACAGGCCTGGGCCACCTTCGCGACGTGTCGGACCGACAGCGCGCTGCCCACTACGCACAGGTATCGCAGCGGCGCGAAGATCTTCGGATCGTGGTCGCCGTGCTGGTTGAAGAGCACCGTCGGGATGGTGACGTTCCGGACTCCGTGCCGGACGATCGTGTCCCGGAAGCGATCGGCGTCGAGCAGGTCCAGTTCGTCGTCGGGGAGGACGAGCGTCCCCCCGCTCAGCAGCGCCCCCCACACTTCGAGGGTGCTTCCGTCGAAGGCGGGCGAGTTGACGAACAGAATGGACTGCTCCTCGCGGAAGTCCACGAACTCCTGGTCGGCGAAGAGCCGGAGCACGTTGCGGTGCGTGATGTAGCAGCCCTTGGGCACGCCCGTCGACCCGGAGGTGTACATGAGGTAGGCGCGGTCCTCGCCACTGATCCTCGGCGGCTCCGGGGCGTCCCGGCCGGTGTCCTCTCCGGGCCCCTCGACCAGGAGGGCCTCCACCGAGCTCGGGACCAGGTCGGTGAAGTCCGCGACGGTGCACAGGTGTCGCACCCCGGCGTCGGCCAGGACGGTCTCGATGCGTACCGGGGCGTCCTTGACGTCGACCGGGACATAGTGGTTCCCGGTCTTGAGGATCGCGAGAAGGGCCACCACCAGTTCGGGACGGCGGTCCGCCAGGACCCCGATCCCGGTGCCCCCGCCGACGCCCCGGTCGATGAGGGTCCGGGCGACCGCGTCCGACCAGCGGTCCAGGGTCCGGTAGGTGTACTCCGTGCCTCTCCAGACCATGGCGGTCCGGTCGGCGTGCGTACGGACGACCTCCCCGAACACCTCCACCAGGGAGGAATCGATCGGGATCCTACCCGCGCCGGTCGGCGCGGGCTCCGACACGCGCGGCTCCGGCTCCCACATTCCGATGTCCCTGACCCGGACGTCGGCGTCCCGGACCACGGCGGACAGGACGGCGACCAGGCACCGTTCCAGCGTCTCCATCAGACCGTCCGAGTGGACGGCGGCGTTGTAGAGGAAGGCAACGCCCATGCGGGCGCCGGGGGTGACCACGATGTTGAAGTCGTAATCGGTCCGTTCGAAGACCTCGACGCCGTGGAGGCGAGGACCGCCGTCCTCTCCCACCCCGAAGTCCCGCAGCCGCTCCGACAGCGGATAGTTCTCGAAGGCGATCACGTGGTTCAACAGCGCGTTGCGCAGCGGCGACAGGCTCTGCACCTCGTGCAGCGGGAAGTGCTCGTGGCCGCTCGCCCTCAGAGAGTCCGCGTGCACCGCACGGCACAGGTCCGCGAACCCCGTGTCCTCCCCCGCCGTCACCCGCACCGGCCGGGTGTTGGTGAACAGGCCGAGCATCTCCTCGATGCCGTCCATGTCGGCGTTGCGCCCGGAGACCACGCTGCCGAAGACGACGTCGTCGGTGTAGGTGAACTTCTGTAGCACCACGCCCCACACCGTTTGGAAGACGCTGTTGGGCGTCACCGAGAGCCGACGCGCGAGGGACACCAGACCGTCGTGGAGGTGCCGCGGCAGCTCGAACCGATGGGTCGCGTCGACGTAGTCCGCTGATCTCTCGGGCACCGCGGACGGCGCGCCGCGACGGTCCCGAGGGAGCGACGCGGGACGCTCGTATCCGTCCAGCTCCTCCGTCCAGAACCGCCGCGCCTCGTCCTCGTCGTGCCGGTCCTCGTACCAGGAGACGTAGTCGGAGTACGGGCGGTCCTCGTACCGTTGGGTGAGCGAACCGGTGCGGACCAGTTCGTCGTAGTACCCGAACCAGGTCTGGAACAGCGGTGCCAGCGACCAGCCGTCCAGGATGATGTGGTGGAAGGTGACGACCAGGTGCCAGTGGCCGTCGCCGGTCCGCAGCAGCGCCGCCCGCAGCAGCACGTCCGCACCGAGGTCGAAGCCCCTGGCCCGGTCGGCGGCCTTGAACTCCTCGACCGCCTGTGCGGCGTCCTCCCGGTCGCGGTGGTCGATCACCTCGAACCGGGGCGGCCACTCCTTGAGGACCAGCTGGTAGGGGTCGTCGGTCCGCTCGAAGGAGAAGACCGTCCGCAGCACGCTGTAGTGGCGCGAGGTGGCCACGAGCGCCTCGCGCAGCCGGTCGGCGTCCACGTCGCCGGTACCGGTGAAGTCGAACTGTTCCACGTACGCGTCGGATCCGGTGTCGACGGCGTAGCTGAAGAACATGCCCTTCTGCATCGCGGCGAGGCCGGAGACCGATTCGATGTTCTCTGTGTCAATCATGAACTGAGCTCTCTCTGTACGCCACGTGCGGCGAGGACGCGGGTTCCGAGGGGGAGGGGTCCGTGCCCGGTCGGGGCCCGGCGGTGACCGTCACCGCTCTCCACCTCCGAGACCGGCGAGGATGTCGTCCAGCACACCCGGCCGGACCGAGGACGAGGTGCGAAAGCCCGGCCGGTCCGGTGCCGTCACCGCGTCACGGACGGTGTGGAACTCCTTCCGAACGGCGTCGGCCAGGGCCCGGTCGTCTCCGCGGGCCCGCCACGCCGCCGGATGACGCAGCTCGATCAGCAGATCCCCCTCTCTACGCCAGGCGATGACGTCGAGGACCCGAGGGGAACGGAGGTCCTCGTCGACGGTGACCTCCGCCGGCAGATGGACGACCTCGACACCCTCCGTGCGCCCGCCCTGCTCGCCGAGGTAGTTGACGCCGACCTGCGGACGGATTCCGGTGAGCAGGGCACCGTCCTCACCCGTCCCCGGGTCGAATCGGCGCAGAGGACCGTAACCGGACCCCTTGCCGGGAAGCCGGTCGAACGAGCGGCGGACGGCGTGCAGGGTGTCCGCGACCCCGTCCTCGACCCGCACGAGATGGGGGAAGACGGAGGTGAACCATCCCACCGTCCGGGTCAGGTCCCGCTCCTCGGAGAACCGCTCCCGCCCGTGCCCTTCGAGGGCGACCAGGATCCGGTCGCGGTCCCGCCAGGCGCCCAGGGCACGGGCGATGATGGCGAGGACGGTCTGACCGGGCTCCACTCCGTGGGACGTGCGGGCCGCGTCGAACACCTCCTTGACCTCGGCCGCCGGGAAGCGGAGCACTTCCGAGACGGTGTCCGCGCGCCGGACGTCGTCCTCGTCGAACATCCTTCCCGCCGCGTCGGCCCGCCGGGCCAGGCCGGTCCAGTACGGCCTCTGATCGCGAAATCCCCCTTCCCGCGCGTGTGCCGCCAGTTCCGCGGTCCACGACGGGAACGACACGGTCTTGGGGGCGAGCGGAGCGGACGGGTCCGCGAGGCAGGACAGCAGGTCCTCGATCAGGATCCCCCACGAGACCACGTCCACGGCCAGGTGGTGGACGGCCAGCGCGCACTGTTCGCCCCTCTCCCCGAGCCCCGTCGCCAGTGCTACGGCGGGGCCGGATTCCACGTCCACCCGCCTCTGGAGCGTCCTCAGGTAGTCGGTGAGCTCCTCCCCGGCCAGGCCGGCGGGCGCCGTCTCGGAGTGGACCGATCGTTCCGCGTCGGGATCGCACAGCACCAGCGCGTCACCGTCGAGTCGAACGCGCAGGGCGTCGTGGAAGCGGACCAGCCGCTCGACCGCCTCCACCAGGGCCCGTTCGGGCAGCGGGGTCTCGGAGGTGAGCAGCACGCTCTGGGTGAAGACCCGGTGGCGGTCGTCGACCGCGTCCACGAACTCCTGTTGGACGGGGCTGGGGACCAAGGGCCCCGACACGGGGTTCTGGTCGTGGAGCCGTTCCTCGCCCCGGTCGACGGACGCCCGCCCGGCCAGCATGCGCACGGTCTGGTTCTCGAGCAGATCCGATGCCCGGATCACCAGCCCCTCCCGCTTGAGCGCGGCCGCGATCTGGATCGCCTTGATCGAATCCCCGCCGAGGGCGAAGAAGTTCGCGTCGATGTCGGCCACCTCGGCACCCAGGGCACGCGCCCAGGCCGAGGCGATCCGCCGCTCGGCCCCGGTCCGCGGCGGAGTCGCGGTCGCAGCCGCGGAGAGGTCCGGAGCCGGCAGCGCCGCCACGTCCAGCTTGCCGTTGTCGGTAAAGCGGACGTCCTCGTCGACCCGGACGATGAACGACGGCACCATGTAGTCGGGCAGCCGTCGGCTCAGGGCGGAACGCAGGCGCGCCTCGTCGGCTTCGGCGCCGTCCTCGTAGCGGACCCACAGGCAGAGGCTTCCGCCGCCCTCGCCGGCCTCGTGGACCGCGGCGTGAGCCCACCGGACGTCCGGTTCGTCGACCGCGGCGTGCACGATCTCGGCGGTCTCGACGCGGTGGCCCCGCAGCTTGACCTGCTGGTCGATACGGCCCGTGTAGAAGAACAGCCCGTTGCTCCGGAGGGTGGCCAGGTCGCCGGTCCTGTACAGCCGGACTCCGGGGACGTCGGGCGACTCCACGAAACGCTCGGCCGTCAGCCCGGGCTGGTTCAGGTAGCCGTCGGCCAACCCCGCGCCGCCGATGCAGAGCTCGCCGGGGACCCCGATCGGCCGCATCCTCAGAGCCTCGTCGAGGACGTACAGCGAGGTGTCGTTGATGGGACGGCCGATGGGTACGGCCTCCCGCTCCTCATAGGAGTCGAAGACGTGCACGGCGGCGAAGACCGTGGACTCCGTCGGCCCGTAGCCGTTGGCGATCCTCCCCGGGCCGAGGAGGCGGAAGGCCCGCTCGACGTGGGCGGGCGAGGCCGCCTCTCCCCCGAAGATCAACCTACGGATGCCTCCCAGGCGCTCCGGAACGTTGTCGATCAGGGCGTGGAACATGGTGGCCGTGATGAAGAAGCTGGTGACGCCGTGGCGTTCGATCTCCGAACCGAGCCGGTCGAGGTCCAGCACCTGCGCCCGTTCCAGGACGACGAGCGACGCACCGTTCGTGAGCGCGCCGAACATGTCGTAGACCGCCCCATCGAAGGAGTAGTCCGACATCAACAGGAAGACGTCGTCGGGGCCTGCGGTGTAGAACACCGATCCGCGCACCACGCGCAGCACGCTCTCGTGCCGGATCACCGTGCCCTTCGGGACACCGGTGGTGCCGGAGGTGTACATGACGTAGATCGGATCCTCGCCGCCGCCCGACAGGCCCGGGTCGAGGGCGTCCTCGGGGCCGGCCGTGGACTCGGCCGTGGCCGACTCCACGATCCGGACCCGTTCGTCGGCGAACCCGGCGGCCCGTTCCGCCCGTCCGGCCGTGGTCACGACGAACTCCGCGCCCGAGTCCCGCAACATCAGGCCGAGACGTTCGCCGGGGAACTCGGGGTTGAGGGGCACGTAGTAGCACCCGGCCTTCAACACTCCGAGGACGGCGACGACCATCTCCGGCGAGCGGTCCGCGAGGATCGCGACCGGCGACCCCGGTGCGGCCCCCTGCCGGACCAGGTGGTGCGCGACCCGGTTCGCCCGCGCGTTGAGCTCGCCGTACGAGACCCGCTCGTCACCGGCGATCAGCGCCGTGCGTTCGGGCGCGGCGGCGGCCTGTCGCTCGAAGAGCCCCGCGACACCGTGCTCCTCCGGCCGCGGAGACGGTGTCGTGGCGAAGCTCCGGATCAGCTCGGTCTCCCGCTCCGGCACCAGGGGGAGCGTGCCCAACGCGTCCGAGTCGTCCGCGGCGAGGACGGAGCGCAGCAGCGTCATGTAGCGGTCGGCGTAGAGCCGCAGCGTCTCCTCCCGGAACAGTGCGGTGGAGTACTCCCACTCCATCAGCAGCCGTCCGCCGGATTCGCGGGCGCTGAGCGTGATGTCGTACTTGGCGCTGCCGTCGTCGAACGTCACCACCCGTTCCCCGGAGTGCTCCAGGCCCATGTCGGTGTTCTGGTAGACGAAGCAGGTGTCGAACAGCGGACGGCGCCCGGGTTCACGCGGCGGCCGCAGGTCTTCGATGATCAGTTCCAGCGGGCAGTTCTGGTGCTCGAACGCCTCCAGCACCGTGGACCGCAGGGAGGAGTAGAACCGGCCGACACCGTGGTCGCCTTCGACGGACGTTCGCAGTGGCAGCGTGTTCACGAACATGCCCACGACATCGGAGTAGCCGGCGTCCGGCCGACCGTGGACGGGCATGCCGACGACGACGTCGCGCTGCCCGCCGAGCCGACTCAGCAGCTGTTGGAAGACCCCCAGCAACACCATGGAGGGCGTCAGGTTACGGGCTCGCGCGTACTCCTTCACCGCGTCGAGGGTCGCGGCGTCCGCCTCGGTGAACAGGGTCGCTCCCGCCCCGGAGACGGCGTCGGTCCGCTGCCGGTCGGTGACCAGGTCCAGCACCGGGACGCCGTCGGCGAACCGGTCCCGCCAGTACCGGCGCCCGCGCAGGACCTCCTCGGACTCCTCCAGTTCGAGCAGTCCGATCACCGCCGAACGGTAGCCGCGGGTCGGCGCGTGGAGCTCGGCCCCCTCCACGATCGCCGCGAGATCGCGGAAGAGGATCCCCATCGACGTGCCATCGGTGACGATGTGGTGGAAGTCGATCGCCACGCAGCTCACGCCGTCACCGAAGTCGAAGCAGCCGATGCGGAAGAGCGGGCCCCGGTCGAGCCGGAACGGCCGCACGAAGGACGCCATCTGCTCCCGGGCCCGGTCCTCGTGGCTCTCTCCGGGGCCGGGGGCGTCCAGGAGGCGATGTTCCACCGAGACCTCGACGTCGGCGTGGACGCGCTGCACCGGTTCGCCGTCGACGAGGTGGAAGGTCGCGCGAAGGCTGTCGTGGCGGCGCACGAGATCGCGCATACCCGCTTCGAGACGGGCGATGTCGATCGTCTCGTCACTGATCGTCAGCCCGGTGATGTTGTACGCGACCGAGTCGGCCACCAGGTCGGAGGAGTGGAACATGGACCGCTGGGACGCGGTGAGCGGGAGCTCGTACTCCCGGGGCTCTTCGCCGACGGGTCCGTCACCGTCTCCGGCGGTCTCCGGGGCGCGGGCGAGGTGGGCGCGGATCCGTTCCTCGGTGAGACCGAACTCCTCGGCGACGGCGGTGGCGAAGTCGTCGAACACCGGCGTCCTCAGCAGTAGGGGCGGAGGTACGCCGAGGTCGAACTCCGCGTTCAGCAGCTGGACGATCTTCAGGGAGGACACGGAGTCGCCCCCGAGGGAGAAGAGGTCCTGGCCTCCGCCGATCTCGGCGTGGCCGAGGACCTCCGACCACACCGCCGCGACGACGGTGTGCGCCGTGAGCGGCTCGGGCGCGTCGCCGGAGCCGTCCACGCCCCGTGCCCACCGTTCCAGGACCTCCCGCAGACGGCCCGTGCCCGCCGCGTCTCCCTCGCCGCCCCCGATGGGGGGCGTCGAGGCCGCGACCACGGTCTCGTCCCAGTAGCGGGCGTGGTCGAAGGGCTGTGGGGGAAGCGGGACCCGGCGGCCACTCTCCGCGAGGGCCTCGAAGGGCCTGGCTCGACGGAGGAGATAGGCGGTCACCACGTCCCGATGGCGCCGGAACCGTTCGGGGAGGTCGGTCCATCGGTCGGTTCCGTCGCCGGAGGGGAGGACTGTTCCTCCGCTCCGCCGCCCACGGTCGGCGGCGGAGGCCTCGGGGCGCCCGCGTAGGACGGCCGTACGCCCGTCGGGGAACGGCTCCTCGTGCTCATCGCACGGACGGAGGAGGCGCTCCAGGCCGGACCGCAGGGCGGCGCGATCCTCGCAGAGGACGGCGGCCCGCACCGGCTGGTGCTCACGGCCCACGCGCATGGTGTGACAGATGTCGTCGAGGTGGTACTCGGGGTTCCTGTCGAGGAACTCCAAGTGCCGCGCCGCGGACCGTGCGAGCAGCGATTCGTCGCGCGCCGAGATCACGAAGAGGTGGGGCTCCCCGTCCGTCCTCGGTCGTGGCGGGAGCGGAGGCGCCTCCTCGAGCACCACATGGGTGTTGGTCCCGGTCAGGCTGAAGCTGCTCACCCCCGCCCGCCGGGGCGTCTCTCCCGGTTCCCATTCCGCGAACCGGGAACTGATGTACACCGGCGAGTCGACGAGGTCGAGGTACCGGTTGGGGACGTCGAAGTGCAACGACGGGAGGAGTTTCCGGCGATCGAGGCACAGGACGGTCTTGACCAGCGACACCAGCCCCGCGGCCCCGACCGTGTGCCCGACGTTCGACTTCACCGATCCCAGAGCGCAGAACTGCCTGCGATCGGTGAACTCGCCGAACGCGGCTTTGAGGCCCTTGACCTCGATGGGGTCCCCGAGGGCCGTTCCGGTTCCGTGCGCCTCGATGTAGGACAGCGACTCCGGCGGGACGCCGGCCCGCTTCCAGGCCTTCACGAGCACCTCCTTCTGGGCCCGGGCGTTGGGGGCGGTGATGCCGTTGCTCCGACCGTCGTTGTTCACGGCGTTGCCGAGGATGACCCCGTAGACGTGGTCTCCGTCGGCCGTGGCCCTGGCCAGCGGTTTGACGTGGACACCGACGACGGCCTCGCTCCAGACCGTGCCTCGCGCACGGGCGTCGAACGCCCGCACGTGGTCTCCCGATTCGGTCTCGCTACCGAGGCTTCCCGGGGAGAGGAACAGGTTGACCCCGGCGACGAGGGCGCTGTCGCAGTCGCCCTGGCGGATGGCCTTCATCGCCGAGTCGAGCGCCACCAGCCCTGATGAGCAGCCGGTGTCGGTGACCGAGGCGGGCCCCCGCAGGTTCAGGTGATAGGAGAGCCGACCGGCCAGCATGCCCGGCCACGACCCCGTGAACGCCGCGAAGTCCGTCTCGGAAAGGAACGGCAGATAGGACATGCTCAACCGGTGCGAGTGGTCGTTGCCGACGAAGACACCGACCGGAGCGCCGTCCATGGAGTCACGGGCGTGACCCGCGTCCTCCATCGTCTCGATGAGGACCTCCAGCACCTGCCGGTGGTAGGGGTCGAGTTCCATGGCCGCGCGCGGAGGGATCCCGAAGTACTCCGGGTCGAACAGGTCGATACGGTCCAGGAACCCGCCCCGGCTGAGGTCGGTGGGGTTCGGCAGGACCCGGCGCAGATCCTCCATGCGAGCCGGGGGGAAGTCGCCGATCGACTCACGTCCCGCCGCGAGATTGTCCCAGAACTCCTCCTTGTTCGACGCGCCCGGAAGGCGGCAGGCGATCCCCACCACGGCGATCGGGTCGTCTCCCGAGCCCGCCGCGCTCTGGGGGGATTCGATGGCGCGGATGAACTCCTTCGCCCGTTCGACGCCCAAGCGCTCCTCCCGCACCTGCGTCAGCAGGTACTTCAGGAGCTCCTTGCGTGTCCGTTCCCGCACCCCGGTCACCATCGCTCTCCGCTGTCCTCGATGTCGTCGAAGACGGAGATCAGCTCCGTGTCGCCGATCTCGGCCAGTGCCTCCCGCAGGGACCGGCCGCCTTCCCGGTCGGCCGTCCCTCCGGCGTCCGCGCCGCGCTGCTCGTCGATGTAGGCGGCCAGGTCGACGACGGTGGAGTACGAGAAGAGGTCGGCGACGTCCACCGTCTCGGGATACGCCTGCTCGACCTTCGACAGCAGGTTCGCGGTCATCAGCGAGTTCCCGCCGAGTTCCTGGAAGCCGGCGTAGGCGTCGATCTCCGTGAGGCCGAGCACCGAACCGTAGATGGACGCGATCCGGAGCTGGGTCGGGGTCGGATCCGACACTCCGGCCAGGACGGCGTCACCGCCCGCTTCGCCGGTCTCCGACGGCTCCTTGGCCGCGTTGCGGGCGGCCGTGGCGACTTCGGCCGAGACGGTGAAGGGGAGCGTGTCCCATTCGCGCTCCAGTACCGGCAGGTTGAAGTCCGCCGGAACGGCTCCGTCGACCGGATGGCGCAGGAAGTACGCCAGCCAGGCCAGGCCGCCTTGGATCGAGACGGGCGTGAACGGGGCGTCGTCCGCGTCCACGTCGTGGTCGACGGCCATACCCGCACCGGTCCAGGTCGGCCAGTCGACGGACAGGACACGTGCGCCCTCCGCCCGTGCCCCGGCCGCGAGGGAGTCCATGAAGGCGTTCGCCGCGCTGTAGTCCCCCTGCCCGAATCCGCCCGTGACCGCGGTGATCGACGAGAAGAGCACCACGAACGGGTCCGGATGCTCGGAGGCGAGCTCCAGCAGCGCGACGCTTCCGTCGACCTTCGGGGCGAGGACGGCGTCGTAGACCTCCCGCCGCTTGGAGCCGAGGAAACCGTCGCCGGCGACGCCCGCCGCGTGGACGATGCCGGTCAGGAGCACCCCGTCGGCCTTCAGCCGTTCGCCCAGACCGCGGACCTCCTCGGCCCGCGACACGTCGCAGCGCACGTACTCGGCCGCGGGGAGCCGTTCCAAGCGCCGCTTCGTCGCCTCGCCCAACTCCGAGCGTCCGGTCAGGACGATCCTCTCCGCCCCCCGCGCCGCCATCTCCTCGGCGATGTTCAGACCCAGTCCACCCGCGCCTCCGGTGACGAGGAAGGCGCCTCCGGCGTAGGGGTTCTCGGAGACCTCGTCCTCGACCGCCGTGACGCGCTCCAGGCGCCGGGTGTACAGACGGGTCCCGCGGATCGCCCGCGGCACGGGTCCCGGAGCGCCCAGGCACGCGCGGACCAGCAGATCCGTGTCCGTACCCGGCGGCGCGTCGAGGACGCCGACCGGCAGGTGCTCCTGCCCGATCACCATGGCCAGTGCCGCGGTGGCCGCCGCGTAGGGGTCCGTGGCGGTGTCGTCGTCGGTCACCCGCCAGGCGTTGCCGCCGAGCACCCGCAGCCCGAGGGGGAGCTTGACCCGGTGGGTCAAAAGCTGCTTGTACAGCTCGAACAGAGCGTCGACGCCGCCGCCGCGACGGTCCGCGTGGGCGAGCCCCTCGTCGGCGGTGAGGTCGGCGGCGAACAGCAGGCCTTGGGCCCCTTCCGAACGCAGCCGGGCGCACAGGGCCCGTACGTCGTCCTCGTCGGGCGCGCCCGATCCCAGGTGGCACGGGAGGACCCGCACCCCCGCCTCGGTCAACGCTCCGATGAGCTCATGGCCGGCCGCGGTCTCGCCCACCACGACCCCCCAGACGGCGTCCGGGTCCTCCCGCTCCTCGGGCGGCTCGGTCTCCGTCCAGCCGACCCGCAGGAAGCGACGGGGTCCCGTGACGCTGAAGCGTGTCCAGTCGACCTTCTTGACGGTGTAGCCGCCGATCCTTCCGAAGACCGCGCCGTCGAGGTCGAGCAGGTCGATGTCGAAGGTGATCGTCTCGTCGCCGGGGGCACCGCGGACCGTGCGCACCAGCGAGTAGTACGACTCGGGTGCCGACCGGTGCAGGACGAAGTCCTTGTACATGTAGGGCAGGTAGGTCCGGCCCTCGCTCTGCGAACTGACGTTGACCGCGTTGTCGAGCATCGCCGGGTGCAGTCCGTAGACCTCGGTCTCGGCGTCGACGCCCTCCCGAGGCCGCAGCAACGCCAGGGTCCGATCCTCGCCCCGCCACTCCGCGCGTACGGAGTCCCAGCGCGGACCGAACCGGAAGACGCCGGTGTCGGCCTCGAAAGCGACCGGGTCGACCGTCCGGGCCGCCGCGTTCCGCACCGCGGGGACGTCCACGGTGCCCGGCCGTTCCTCGGCGGGCGCCCCGCCCACCCTGCCCTCGACGTGCGGGATCCAGTCCTCTCCGTCCTTGCTGAGCACCTGGAACGTGTAGTCGTCGCCAGACCGGTCGAGCCGTGTCCGGACGGCCGCCTCGGAGCCGGCGTCGACGGAGAGCGGCATGAGGAAGACCACGTCCTGGAACCGTACGGCTCCGGCTCCGGCGACGGCGGCGTAGGCGGCCCTGGCCATCTCCAGGTACGTGGTGCCCGGCACCACCGCCCTGCGATCGATCCGGTGGTCCGCCAGTACCCAGTGCCTTTCGACCGACAGCGTGTTCTCGAACACGGCACCGGTGTCCGTCCGACCGACCTCGGTGCCGAGCAGCGGGTGGGCCTCCGAGCTCCTGAAGTCCCGCACCCGGGTCCGCAGCGGCCTGGCCCAATGGCGGGTCCGCGCGAACGGATAGGTCGGCAGCGGAACCCGCCGTCGGGCGTCCCCCCGGTGGTACGCGGCGAAGTCGACCCGCGCGCCCCGCACATAGAGGGAGGCCAGCCTGTCGAGCGTCTTCTCCTCGCCGGACGTCCGATCGGCGACGACCGCGTCGGCCTCGGCCGAGAGGCGTTCCAGCGACTGCCGGGTGACGTCCCCGGGAGAGAACACGCCCTTCTTGTCGCTGACCACGGTGTGCGCCCCGTAGTGGACGCCCTGGTCCTCGTCGGTGCCCAGGCCCCGGGCGCGGACCCGGTCCACGGCCTCCGCGAGCTGCTCCTTGCTCTCCGCCGTGATCAGGAGCCGGTGCTCGTGGTGCGCGCGCCCGACGTTGGACGTGTAGCAGATGTCGGCGAGCGACCACGCGCTCTCCGCGAGCATCGCGGAGTAGCGTTCGAGCAGCTCGTCCAGGGCCTCGCCGGTCCGGGCGCTGACGGTGAGGCAGTAGCGCCGTCTGCTCTGCTCCGCGGGGCGGTACGCGGGGGCCTGTTCCAGTACCAGGTGGCAGTTGGTCCGGACGAAGCCGAACGAGCTGACCGCGGCGCGTCTCGGGGTCCCCGCGGGGGTGTCCCAACTCGAAAGACGGTCGTGGACGTAGAGCGGGCTCTCGGGGAAGTCGATGTAGGGGTTGGGTACCTCGAAGTTCGCCGTCGGGGGCAGCACGCCCGTCTCGAGGGCCTTGACCACCTTGGTGACGGCCGCCACCCCGGAGGCGCCCACCATGTGTCCCATGGTGGTCTTCAGCGACCCGACCCCGCAGAACTGCCGACGCGAGGTGTGTCGACGGAACGCGTCCGACAGACCCTTGATCTCGATGGGGTCTCCGAGCGCGGTACCGGTGCCGTGGGCCTCGACGTAGGTGATCGTCTCCGGCTCGACGCCCGCCCTCGACCAGGCGTCGAGGATGACCCGCTCCTGTTGCTCGGCCCTCGGCGCGGTGATCCCGCTGGACATACCGTCGTTGTTGATGGCCGAACCCTTGATGACCGCCAGTACGTGGTCCCGGTCGGACAAGGCGCGCGCCAGCGGCTTGAGGACGACCATGCCGGCGCCCTCGCCCCACACGGTCCCGTCGGCCCGGGCGTCGAAGGTGCGCACGGTGTCGTCATGGGACTCGACGCTGTCCATCGTCGCCCCGGACATGTACGCGGCCTTCACCTCACCGACCTGCGACATGTTGAGCCCACCGGCGAGCGCCATGTCGCACTCGCCGGCCTGCAACGACTGGACGGCCTGGTGGATGCTCACCGCGCCCGCGGAGCAGGCGGTGTCGGTCATCAGGCACGGGCCGGTCAGATCCAGCACGTAGGAGATCCGGCTGGCGACCAGCCCCTCCCACGAACCGGAGAGCTGCATCGGATCACGCTCGGAGAACATGCGGTAGTACGAGTAGTTCGTCTGGTCACGCCCGAGGAAGACCCCGGTCCGCGTGCCGCGGACGCCGTCGCCGCCGTATCCCGCGTTCTCGAGCGCCTCGTACGCGGTCTCCAGTCCGATCCGCTGGTACGGGTCCATGTAATCCGCCTCCAGCGGCGGAATACCGAAGAAGCGCGCGTCGAACCGGTCGATCCGGTCCAGATAACCGCTCTTCGAATAGATGCGGTCCAGGTCGGCACCGTCCACCACCGAACCGAGGATGACCTCGGAGTAGTAGGGGTTCCTCAGGACCTCGTACATGTCCTCCTTGCGGGAGCGCGGAAAGTCGCGCACGCTGTTCCTGCCCTCCCGTAGGAAGTCCCAGAACTCGTCGACGTTCCCGGCCGCGGAGTAGCGTCCGGCCATCCCGATGACGGCGATGTCGGGCCGGGGGGACGACGAGGTCGTCACCTCCTGCAACAGCGTCTTCGCCTCCTCCTTGCCGATCCGCCGCTGCGCGACCTGCTCGAGGATGAAAGCCTTCACCTTGTCCATCTGGCATCCCGATTCTGTCGAAATAGCGCGGTCCAGCTACAGAAGTCCACGGGTCTCCTCCACCGTGATCTCCCCTTGCTCCACCATGTCCAGCAGCCGGTCGAGGTCGTCTGCGCCTGCCGTGTCGTCCGTCGGCGTCGCCCCGCCGCCCGTACCGTCCCCTCCGGCGCCGAGGCGGGAGGCGACGCACGCGGCCTGGTCGGCGATCGTCAGGAATCGGAACAGGTCGGTGATGTCCATGAGGCCGGGGAAACGCTCGTCGTAGAGCTTCAACATCTGCGAGGTCAGCAGAGAATTGCCGCCGAGGGAGACGAATTCGTCGTAGGCGTCCAGTTCCGTGACGTCGAGCGTCCGTGCCCAGATCTCGGCGACGGCCCGCTCGATCTCCCCGACGTGGTCCAGGCCGTAGAGGGAGACGGGCCGGTCCCCGGCCGCGCCGGGCCCGTCCGCCCGCCGTGCCGGCTCCGCCACGTTCGCCGCCGGCCGTTTCCTGCCGGGCATGATGACCGGCGGCCGTCCCTCACCCGCCATGAGCTCCCGGAGCAGGCCGGTCGCCTCGGCGGGGTCCAACGGAGGAAAGAGTTCGTCCTCGTCCACGGCGCCCAGGCGCTCGGCCATCCCGACCTCCCGCCACGCGGGCCACTGGACGCTCAGCGCGGGCAGGTTCCGCGCGCCGCGGTACTGGGCCAGGCTGTCGAGCACCAGGTTCGCGGCCGTGTAGTCGGTCTGGCCGTGGATCGGCAGAAGCCCGGAGACGCTCGAGAACACCACGAAGAAGCGCGGATCGTCGTCCCGGGTCGCCTCATGGAGGGCGATACCGCCCAGCGCCTTCGGTCGGTACACGGCCATGAACTCGTCGATGGTCTTGGTGTGCAGGAATCCGACGCCCGGCCGTCCCGCGAGGTGGATCACTCCCCCGATCCGTCCGTACCTTTCCCTGATCTCGCGGACGGTGCGCTCCACCGCCTCCGGGTCTCCCATGTCCAGGCGGAGGACCTCGGCGACGGCGGGGTCGTCCTGTGGTCCGAACGGAGGAGCGGAGGCGGGGTCCCGCCCTTCCGAGCCCAGCAGGACGAGGTTCCGGAACCCCTGCCCTGCCAGGTCCCGCGCCACCGCGGCGCCCAGGCCGCCCGTGCCACCGGAGATGATGACGGCACCGTCCGGAGGGGTCGGCCCCGGCGTCTCGTCCCGCGGCACCACGGCGTGCCGCTCGACGACCGGTTCGTGGGGCCGCTCCCCGCGATAGAACAGCAGCGGCGGCCGATCGGTGGCGCGTGCCTCCGTGATCAGGGCCTTCGGCGGGGTGTGCTCGTCGATGTCGACGCAGCGGATCCCGAGGGCCCGATACTCCAGGGCGGCGATCCGCGTCAGGCCGAGCACACCGGCCTGCCCCGGATCGACGGACTCCTCACCGGTGACGGCGAGCGCGCTCCGGGTCACGGCCAGCAGACCCGCGCCGAGCTCCGGCCGACGAGCGGCCAGCCCCTTCAGCAGGGAGACGGTCCTCTCCACGGGCTCGACCGCCCGTTCGGCCAGGGGCGTGCCGTCGTCCTCCGGAACACCGGCGAGGATCGCGAAGGCGAACGCGCGGCCCTCGTCGATCCGGTCGACGGCGGCGGTGTCGGCCACGTGCAGGTGGTCGTGACCGGCCGACCGGAGCTCGTCGGTGAGGTCGTCGAGCATCGGACCGAAGTCGCCGCAGAGCAGGACCGTCCCCGTCGGGGCGTCCCCGGTTCCGACCTCGACCGGTGGTGAGGCCTTCCGGTAGCCCTGCACGTGCCCGTATCCACCGGAGCCGCCCAGGTCGAGGCCGACCGCCGATTTGACGCAGTAGTTGTCCACCGCCAGTACGACCCGACCGTCGGGGTCGGTGACCGTTACGTCGAACGCGTACAACCGTCCCTCGACCGAGGTGGGACGCTTGCGGAAGTGCGCCAGTACGCGGGCGGGCAGCGGCCCGTGGACCGTCAGTTCGCCGTAGGAGAGCGGCAGGTAGAGCCGTTCGTCGTCGTAGAGGCCGTTGGCCGCGTTGATCAGGGTGTCGAGCAGCGCCGGGTGCAGGAAGTAGTCGTCGGTCTCACCGTGGTACCGCGATGGCAGTTCCAACTCGTAGAGCATCTCGGTCGCGTCGGCGTTCGCCCGACCGCCCCGCAGGCTCCCGGTCCACCGTTCGCCCAGTGTCAGTCCGTTGGAGAGGTCGAGCCGGTCGTCGTAATGCAGTGCGCGACTCATTCGGCTCCGCACCCCCGCGAGGTCGACCGGCTCCGGTACCGCGATGTCCGGCTCGGTGACGAGTTCGGCGGTGGCGTTGCGCACCCACGCGCCGTCCGCGCCCCGTGCGGCGACGGTCACCTGGCGGACGCCGCCGTCCGTATCGGCCTGCCCGAAGACGATGTGGACCTCGACCTCGGTATCGTCGTCGACCGCGAGCGGCGTGAGGAACCGAAGGTCGCGCAGCCTCATCCCGGAACCACCGTGGCCGAGGCCGCGGGCGGCCCGCACGAGCAGTTCCAGGATCCCGGTGCCGGGGAGCACGCCGACCCCGTCGATCCGGTGCTCGGACAGCTCCCAGAACCGCCGTGGGGAGAGTTCGCACATGGCGATGTCCGACTCCAGGGAACGCACCAGGTGGAGTTCCGCGCCCGGCCCGCCGCGGCGTTCCCCGCCGTCGGTCTTGAGCCAGCAGCGCAACGGCTCGAACGGATAGGTCGGCAACGGGATCCGGCGGGCGCCCGGGGAGGCGGCCCTGTTCCAGTCGACGTCGGCGCCGCGGACGTAGAGGCGGGCGAGGCGCCGCAGACCGTCGCGGTCGGGTGCCCCTCCGTCGAGCGACCGTGCCGCCTCACGGCTCAGCCGCTTCCTCTCGTCGGCGGTGAGGCCGCGGGGATCGCGTCGTTCGCCGCCGGCGGCCGCGAGTCGGAACTCCCCGGTGGCGATGTCGTCGGTGCCGTCCGTGCCGTCGGCGAAGCGTTCGAGGAGGGTCAGCAACTCCTCCCGGTCCTCGCACACGAAGGCGGCCCTGGACCGGTGGTGCATGCGCCCCGTCGACGCGGTGTGGCACAGATCCGCCAGGTGCACGTCACGTCCGCCCAGGAACCGCCGATAGCGCTCCACCAGCCGCTTGAGGCCCTCGATGTCCGGCGCGCTCAACGGGAGCAGCATCGGACCGGTCGCGGCGACCCGCTCGGGTCCGGGGTCCGGGTCCGCGCTGCGCACCACGAGGTGGCAGTTGGTCCCGCTCAGGCCGAAACTGCTGATGCCCGCGTACAGGGTCTCGTCCGGGTCGCCGCCCCACGGCACCGTGCGGTCGTTGACGTACACCGGAGACGTCGGGAAGGAGATGTTGGGGTTGGGGTCCTCGAACCCGAGGCTCGCCGGCAGGGTCCGATGTCTCATCGACAACACCAGCTTGGCCAGGCCCGCCAGTCCGGAGGCGTTGTCCATGTGGCCGATGTTCGTCTTGACCGTGCCGATCCCGCAGAACTGCTTCCGCGTGGTGTGACGGGAGAACGCCCGCTCGATCCCCCCGATCTCCACCGGGTCGCCCAGGCGGGTCGCGGTGCCGTGCGCCTCGATGAAGCTGATCCGTTCCGCAGGGACACCGGCGTCGGCGAGCGCCGCGTCGATGAGGTCGCCCTGGGCGTCCGCGTTGGGCGCGGTGATGCCGTTGGAGGCGCCGTCCTGATTGACCGCGCCGCCCAGGATGACCGCATGGACGGTGTCGCCGTCGCGCTGTGCCCGATCGAGCGCCTTCAGGACGAAGACGACGCAGCCCTCGGCCGCGCTCGTCCCATCGCTCCTGCGGTCGAAGGTCCGCGTGCGGCCGTCCCGGGACGAGGTGTCCTGTAGGTCCTTGATGCCGATCCCGGAGCCGTCGTCCACGACCGGGAGCAGGTCGCTGTTGACGGCTCCGACGATCGCCATGCCGCAGTCCCCGCGCTGGATCGCGCGGCAGGCGGTGTGGACGGCGACCAGGCCCGAGGAGCACGCGGTGTCGACCAGCATCGAGGGGCCCCGGAGGTTCAGCAGGTACGCGATCCTGCTCCCGATGATCGACTTGACGTTTCCGGCGACGGAGATCTCCGGGGCGTCGGGGGAAACGGCCTGGATCATCGTCCGATAGTCCTCGCCGAAGTCGCTCGACATGCCCACGTAGACCCCGACCCTCCGGCCCTGGATCTCGGTGTTCAGGTGCCCGGCGTCCTCGAGCGCGGCCCAGGCTGTCTCGAGGAAGATCCGCTGGTCGGGATCGACGGCCCGGGCCTCCTGCCGGGACATGGAGAAGAACCGGTAGTCGAATCCGGCCACCGAGGGCAGGCGGGTGCCGTTCCAGTAGCGTTCGGGGGAGGGTCGTCGCGCCCCCCGGGCGGCCAGGTAGGCGTCGACGTCGGCGCGCCGCTCCTCGGAGAGCTCCCGGTGGCCGCGCTCGCCTCGCACGACCATCTCCCAGAACTCGTCGAGATCGGCGGCGTCGCCCACCCGCCCGCTCATCCCGATGATGGCGATCGGGGTGTCCCGACTCCCGACCCCGGAGTGGTCGATCCGCACCTCGGCGTCCTCGGGGAGGTCGGCCAGGTCCAGGTCGCCGATGGACAGCAGGGGATTCATGAGACGGCCCCTCCGGTCGGCTCGAGCAGCGCGGAGTCGCCGGTGCGCCGCAGGATCGACGTGATCCGCTCCCGCTGCTCGGCTTCGGGGACGCCCTTCGTCCCCATGATCGTGCGCAGCAGGTCGAGGGCCTCCCTCTTCCCCGCGTCGGTGAGCTCCTCGTCCTCGGTGGAGGCGAGCTCTTGGAGCCGGCGGTAGGGCGCGATGACACCGGAGGCGTACTCGTCGTCGTCGAAGTTCCTGTTCCGGGTCGCGGCGGCCGCTCCCAGGCACAGGCCTACGAGACCGGGGCGGTTCCTCCGCTCCTCGATGGCCCGATCGAGCGCCGCGTACGTCCCCTCGGCGTCCTCGCCGAGGCTGCGGGCACGCGCGTCCTCGACGGCACCGGCGACCATCTTGCCGAGGACGTTCTTCGGCCCCACCTCGATCCACAGCCCGACACCGTCCGCGGTCAGCGTCGACATGACGGCGTCCCACCGGACCGGGCTGGTGAGCTGCTCGGAGAGGGCTCCCCTGATCTCCTCGACGCTCTCGTACACCCGGCCCGTGACGGTGCTACAGACCGGGACGGTCGGCTCCGTGAACCCGATCCTCCCGATCTCCGCCGCGTACGCGGGGACGGCGTCGGCCATGTGCGTGCTGTGGAAGGCGCCCGCCACGTTGAGCCAGGCGACCCTGGCGCCACGCTCCTCGAGCAGGCCGGCCATCCCCCGCAGCTCTTCGCGCGTGCCGGCCAGCACGGTCTGCTGCTCGGCGTTGTAGTTGGCCACCTGTACCGCGTGGCCGTCGGAGTTGAACTCCTCGGCCCATTTCTCGACCTGGGCCGCCGGCGTCCGGAGCGCGGCGATCATGCCCGTGTCACCGGCGGTGGTGCAGGCCTCCATGGCCTCGCCCCGGACCTTCACCAGCCGCACCGCGTCCTCGAAGCCCATCGCTCCCGCCGCGAGCAGCGCGGTGATCTCGCCCAGGCTGTGCCCGGCCATGTGGGTGACCGGCAGCCTGCGGTCCCTACTGATCACCTCGTACATACCGAAGCTCAGGACCAGCAGCGCGACCTGCGCGTGCCGCGTCCGGGTGAGCTCGGACGAGGGTCCGGTGAAGCAGAGATCGGCGAGCGAGTAACCCACTATCTCGGAGGCCTGGTCGAAGCGTTCTCGAACGCTGCTCTCCGACTCGAACCAGGAACGACCCATTCCGGTGAATTGGGACCCCTGGCCGGGAAACAGGAGCGCGAGGTTGGTCATGACTGATCCTTCCGGTCCGGTGCGTGCGCGTGTCCAGTCGTGGTGTCGACCGCACGGGGAGGGGTGCGGGAACCGGAGTCTCCGGTGGGCGGGGCGAGGAGCCCCAGCAGCCGCACGTAGCCGTCGAGCAGTCCGTGTACGGCCTCGGGGGCGATCTCCCCCCGGTGGGCGAGCGCCACGGTCGCCGGCCGCGCGGTCACGTCGGTCCCCAGAACGAGGTCGGCGTACCGGAGGAGCTCGCTCTCCTCCGTTCGTGCGCGATCGGTGCACGCGATGGTCACCCTGGCGCCGTCGCCGCGACCCGGGCGTATCCGGTCGAGCTCCACCTCGCGGTCGGCGTCGCCGACGGATCGCAGGTGATCGTCGACCAGCTCGGCGAGGTCGGTCCGGCCGACGAGGTCGAAGGTGACCGCGGCGACCCGTCCGGGTGCGGTCGCCACGTGGAGCGTGACTTCGTCACAGGACAGTGCCTTGCCGACGGTCAGCGCGAACGCGGCGTGCGCCAGGGCCCGCGCCGTGGCCCCGTCGCCCGTGCCGTGCCGCAGCAGCGCGGACCGCACCCGGTCCGGCAGGGCGACCTCCGCGGTCCCGTCGACGCCCCGGCCCGGCACGAACCAGTCCTCGGGCGGCCGCACACCGCTGTCGGTCGGGGCGTCGGCCGGGCGGCTCCGCGCCGACCTCCGCTCCAGGAGTTCCTGCTGCCCTCCGAGAGTCGGTTCGGCGAACAGGTCGCTGACGTCGAGCGTCCCGGGGAAGGCGGCGTTCAGCTTCTCCAGCAGCAGGATGAGGCTGAACGAGTTGCCTCCCAGGTCGAAGAAGCTCTCGTCCGGGCCGAACGGGACGTCGCCGAGCACCGACCTCCACGCCATGAGAAGGTCCTCGCTCACCTCCGAGGGCTCGTCCGGCCGGCCGCCACCGACCGGTACGGCCTCCAGGAGGGCCAGGGCCGGGCGGTCGATCTTGCCGCTCGTCGTCATCGGCACGGCGGGGACCGCCGTGAGCGTGGCCGGGACCATGTGGCCGGGCAGTCTCCCGTTCAGGAAGTCCTTCAGCGACTCCGGCCCGACCTCCGCGTCCTCGCGTACTTCGTAGAACCCGCGGATGACCCGGTTCCCCGGCGAGACCTCGTCCACGATCACCCCGGCCCCGACCACGTGTACGTGCTCGGTGAGGGCCTGCTCGATCTCCTCGAGCTCGATGCGGTGCCCCCGGACCTTGACCTGGTTGTCCAGCCGACCGAGGCAGCGGACCTCACCGTCGTGCCACAGGGCGCGGTCCCCGCTGTTGTAGATCCGGCCCTCTCGGAAGGGGTCGTCGCGGAAGGCCTCACGGGTGAGCTCGGGACGGTACAGGTACCCGGGCGACACTCCGCGGCCACCGATCCACAGGGCGCCCTCGGTGCCCTCGGGGACGAGTTGGAGGTCGTCGTCGAGCACGTAGAAGGTGGTGTTGGCGATGGGCCTACCGATGGTGACAGGGGCCTGGCCGGTGAGCTCCTTGACGCTGGACCAGATACAGGTCTCGGTGGGCCCGTACACGTTGAAGATCCGGCCCGACGTCCCGGCCCGCAGATCCGGCAACAGGTCCTCGGGGAAGGCCTCGCCTCCGACGACGAGCCTCTCCAACGGCGCCAGTGCCCTGCGCGCCGCGTCCGGGTCGGCGCACAGCATGCGCAGGCGGCTCGGCGTCATCTGCATGTAGGCGACGCCGTTGGCGGCCACGAACTCCGCGATCTCCGCCGGTGTCCGTGCCTCCCCCTCGCCCGCCATCGCCACGGTTCCACCGGTGACCAGGGTCATCAGGGTCTCGAGGAGATGGATGTCGAACGACGGGGTCGTCAGGCACGCCGTCGTCACGTTCTCCTCCCAGTCCAGCGCCTTGGGCATGCCCCAGAGGAAGTTGGCCAGCGCGTCGTCGGCGACCGTGACGCCCTTGGGGCGACCGGTGGAACCGGAGGTGAAGATGATGTACGCGAGACCGTCGGGGTCGTCCTCCGAGGGTTCCGGTACGACCGTCTCCGGGAGGTCCCGGTCACGGATCGTCAGCGCCCTCCCGTCCGGTGGAAGGACCGATTCGTTCTCGGGAAGGCACAGGATCCTCGTCGGCTTCGCGACCTCGATCACGGAGTGCAGCCGCGCCGGCGGATCGGTCACGTCCAACGGCAGCCAGGTGGCACCGACCCGGTGGACGGCCAGCATGGCGGCCACGAGGTCCGGCGACCGCGGCAGCAGCAGCCCGACCGGATCCCCCCTTTCGACCCCGGAGTCACGGAGCAGGGCGGCGAGCCGCCCGGCCCTCTCGGACAGTTGGGCGTACGTCGTCACCTCGTCCTGGAAACGGATCGCCGGACGGTCGGCGTGCTCGGTGAACACCCGGTCGAACAGCTCCGCGAGGCCGGGCACGTCGGTCGTACGCGGACCGGAGCCCCAGGACAGGAGCCGCTCCGTCGTGTCGTCGTCGATCAGCGGGATCTCACCGATCCTGCGATCGGGGTCCCGCACGGCCTGCGCGACGAGTGCGTGGAACCGGGCCATCAGATCGGCGATTCTCCGCTCGCCGAACACGCCGGAGTGGTTCAGGTCGACGAACAGACCACCGTCGCGCTCGGTGATCTCCAGGGTCAGGGCGAGCATCGAGCCGCGCATGCCGAAGTCCTCGGTGGTGGCGGTGAGATCACCGAACCTGTGCGCGCGCCCCCGGGCGTTCGTGTAGATGAACATCGTGTCGTACAGGGCGTTGCGTCCGTGGTCGCGCTCCAGGTCCAACTCCTCGATCAACGTCTCGTAGGAGTAGTGCGCGTGTTCGATCGCGGCGAGACCCGTGTCGCGTACCCGCCGAAGGTGATCCGACAGGCGGGTACCGGAGTCCGGCCTCAGCCGCAGCGGCAGCGACTGGGCGAACATCCCGACCGTGCCCTCGAAGGAGCCCAGGGAACGCTGATCCAACGGCACTCCGACGCACAGGTCGCTCTCGCCGCTCGTCCTGGCCAGCAGTACCGACCACAACGACAGGTAGAAGAAGAACGGTGTCGTCCGGTGCTCGCGGATGACCTTCGTGGCCGCCTCGTGCACCTCGGGGTCGATGCGCGTGTAGTGGTGGCCCCCGCTGAAGTCGTTGATGGCGGGGAGGGGCTCGTCGGTCGGGACCGCGAGGGGAGGGGGCGGTGTCTCGAACTCGCGGAGCCACCACCGCCGGTGGTCCTGGTAATCGGGTCGATCGGGCAGCTCGGATCGGATCCGTACGTACTCCTCGTAGCCCGCGGGCTCCTCGGTGTCGGTCGGACGCCCGTTCGACAGATGGTCGGCGAGCTCGCCGATGATCAGTTCCAACCCCCGGCCGTCGACGATGATGTGGTGGAACGAGACGACGAGGTCATCGGTGCCGTCCTCGCCGACGACGATGCCGTAGCGCCACAGCGGCGCCCGGGTCATGTCGAGCGGAGCGTTCATCACGTCCGCGATCTCCTCCGTTCCCGCCCCGTCGAAGAGGTGGGCCTCGGGATCGATGTCCTCGAGGACACGGCAGACGACGTCTCCGGAATCGATCTCGTAGCGGCTACGCAGTTTGGGGTGCCTTCGGGCGATGGCGCGAAAGGCCGCGTCCACCCGGTCCGGGTCCAGCGATCCGTCGAAGTGGAGGCGGGCCGGGACCTGGTAGGCCTCGTTCCCGCCACGCATACGGGAGTTCACGTAGACCCGCTTCTCCTCCGCGGAGAGCGCCATGGATCGGGGCCCGCTCCGCGTGGCCGCGGGCTCCGTCCCGGTGCCCACCGCGTCGGAACCGGAGCGGGAGACCGACCGCGAACGCCGGAATTCGAAGCCCCCGGCCCGGATCTCCCGCACGGCCGTCCGGAACGCCTCGAGGACGCGTTCCTTGTCCTCTTCGGTGTGGGCCAGCGAGAAGTACCCCGACCGGCGTTCCCACACGAACACGCCGTGGTGGGCCATCAGTTTGAAGAAGAGGTTCGTGGTCAGGGTCATCAGGGCCATGTCGCGCTGCGCCACGTTCTCGTACTTGTACATCGAGGCGCAGTGCGACAGCCGGATCGGTACCTCTTCCCGATCGAAGAAGTCGTTGGCCCTCCGCACGAAGTCGTCCGTGAACCTGTTCAGCTCGGCGAGCCGCTCCTCGCCGTTCTCCTTGAGGAAGGTCAGCACCGCACGGCAGGCGGCCATGGTCAAGGGGTGCTTGCAGAACGTTCCGGCGAAGAAGGTCGTCGGCACCGCCGGCCGGGAATCGTCGGCGTCGGAGAACCCTCCACCGTCGACGGCGTCGAGATAGGTGCTCTTGCCGGCGACGATGCCCACCGGCATACCGCCGCCGACGAGCTTGCCGTACAGCGAGATGTCGGACTCGACCCCGAAGTACTCCTGGGCTCCGCCCAGTGCGAGCCGGAAGCCGACGATCATCTCGTCGAAGATCAGCGCGATCCCGTGCTCGGTACAGATCCGTCGGAGCTCGCGCAGGAACTCCGCGGGTCGCAGGCCCGGATTGCGGGACTGCACCGGTTCCACCAGCACGGCGGCCAGGTCACCGCCCTGCCGGCGGATGCGCTCCAGCGACTCCTCGGCCCCGTAGCGGAGAACCACGGTGTCCTCGACCATGGCCGGGGGGATACCGATGGTCAGCGGAACGCTATCGGTTCCGTCGCTCTCGGCCAGGACCGCGTCGGAACCGCCGTGGTAGGAGTCGGTGAACCGTACGATCTTGTCCCGTCCGCTGACCGCCCTGGCGAGCCGCAGCGACACCATCACCGCCTCGGTACCGGTGTTGCAGAAGGCGACCCGTTCGGCACCGGTCATGTCGTGGATCAGTTCCGCGACCTCTCCGGCGACCCTGTTCTGGGGGCCCAGCTCGAACCCCGACTCGAGTTGCTCGCGCACCGCGCGTACGACGAAGTCGGGCTGGTGTCCGAAGAAGTGGACGCCGTAACCGATCCCGGTGTCGACGTACCGGTTGCCGTCCACGTCCCAGAACGCGGCGCCTTGGGAGCGGGAGGACACCAACGGATAGGAGGTGTCCCTCAGGTCCGTGTCGAAGTTGAGCGAGTTGATCCAGTCCGCCATGTGCCGGCGGTGGGAGTCGGCATAGGCCCGCGACCCCGCGGTCCTGGCGGTGTAACGGGCGACGAAGTCGGCGATGAACCGCCGCTGCCGTTCGGTGAGCCTGCTGCCGCTCAGCGAGATGTTGTTGGTGTACGCGCCGACCTTGCGAGACCTGCCCGGCGCCCGGCGCCGCGGCACGGCCTCGAGGTCCGGCTCCGGTGCGCCGGCCGCGCCGGCAGCGGGCGCCGTGCCCCCGAGCACCTGGAGCTGTTCCCGCATGAGGGCCAGTTGGGAATGGACCACCGCCTCGATCCCGGAGGCCGAGGTACCGCCCGGCCCGGCGACGGGCGGGGACGACGCCTCGCCCGGCCGCGGATCGGGCACGGACGGCACCGAAGGCGCCGGCGCCGGTTCCGGGGAGGGTTCGGGCTCCGGACGGTTCCGCAGGACGAAGTCGGTCACCCGTCCCACCGTGTGGAGCGATTCGAAGAACGTGGTGATCGGGATGTCGAGCGCGTAGTGCTTCTCGATGCGCTTGCCGAGCTGCACGAGCATGAGCGAGTCGACACCGAGCGAGAACAGCTCCACGTCCGGGTCCAGTTCCGAGGTCGCCACGCCGGTGACCTCGCTCAGCGCCCGCGTGATGACCTCCGCCACGGCCTTCTCCTCGGCGTGCCTGCGGGGGGCGTCGGCGGGAACGGCCGCGGTGTCCCCCGCGGAGCCGCTCGTCGGACCACTCGGCGTGACGTCGGCCGTCACGGTGTCGTCGGCTCGGACGTCCACGGTCGCGCCACCCTCTCCGGTGCGGTCTCGATACCAGATCCGTTGCCTGTCGAACGGGGTGTGCGGTAGGTCGTGGAGCAGCCGCCCCGTGCCCGACGGTCGGCCGAGGTCGAGCTCGGCGCCCAGCTCCCACAGCCGGCCGACGCCCTCGAGGAACTGCCGCACGTCGGACCTGCCCTTGCGCAGACTCGGGAGGACCACCACGTCGTCACCGAACTCCTGGGCGACGAGCCCGCCCAGCGTCGCCGTGGCGCCGATCTCGACGAAGGTACGCAGACCCGCCCGGACGGCCCAGGCCACGGCGTCCTTGAACAGGACGGGTTCGACCATGTGCCGACTCCAGTGGTCGGCGTCGACCGGAGAACCGGGTTCGACCGGCCTCGCGGTCCGCGTGGAGATCCATTCGATCGACGGGGCGTCGAAGTCCCATCCGCGGATCCGATCCCGCAGGCTCTCCGCCGCCGAGGCCATCCGTGCCGAGTGGAAGGGATGCGACACGTCGAGCCGCTCCACGAAGACGCGGTTCCGACGCGCGGCCTTCAGGACCGCGGCCAGGCTGTCGGCCGGGCCTGAGACGGTGACGTTCTCCGAGGAGTTCACGGCCGCCAGTGAGACGTCCGGGGCGGAGGCGAGCAGCTCCCTCGCCCGTTCGGCGGAGCACAGAAGGGTCGCCATCGAACCGTCGGCCGGAGAGTCCGCGACCACGCGCGCCCGGTGAACGACCAGTTCGACGGCCTGTTCGCGGCTCATGGCCCCCGCGAAGCAGGAGGCGGCGTACTCGCCGATGCTGTGGCCCATGACCGCGGCGGGGGTGACGCCCCGGCTCGCCCAGTATCGGGCGAGCGCCAACCCGACCGAGAAGATCATCGGCTGGGTGTACATCGGCGACCGGAAGCGCTCGTCCTCCTCCTCGGCGAACATGACCTCCAGGAGGGAGATGTCGGCGACCCTGCGGAACTCCCGGTCGAGCTCGTCCAGTTCGCGCCGGAACTCCTCCGCGTGGTCGTAGAGCTCACGGGCCATGCCCGGGTACTGCGTCCCCTGACCGGAGAACATGAACACCGGCCCCGACCCGTGCGGGTCGGCCTTGACCATCTCTCCGGCGGATTCCGTTCCGGCGACGGTCCGCATCTCCTCCATCGAGGCGCAGACCAGGGCCCTCCGGTACTTCAGGCCGCGCCGCCTGCCCAACGTGTGCGCCACGTCGCCGAGGTCCGCCGTGCTCTGGGCGCTCCAGTCGGAGAGACCGCGCAGCCCGCTGCGGAGCGCCTCGGCGGAATTCGCCGAGACCGGCAGCAAACGGGGTGTGTCCGAAGCGCCGAGGGTGGGCCGTGTCTCCTCCCGCCGCTTCTCGTGCTCCGCGACGATGACGTGGGCGTTGGTCCCGCTGACGCCGAACGAACTGATCCCCGCCACACGGCGCCCGTTCGAGGGCTCCCATGGAACGTCATCGGTGATGACCTCGACCGGGGCGTCGTCCCAGTCGATGAGGCGGTTTCCTTCGCGGAAGTGCAGTGTGGCCGGCAGACGCCCGTGCTGGAGGCTGGTCACGACCTTGCAGAGCGCCGCCATGCCCGCGGCGGACTCCAGGTGCCCCAGGTTCGACTTGACGCTGCCGACGCCGACCTTCTCCGTACGGCCCGCGAAGACCCTGGCCAGGGAGTTGATCTCCTGAGGGTCACCGATGGGTGTTCCGGATCCGTGGGCCTCGACGTAGGAGACGTCCTCCACCCCCACCCCGGCCTCAGCCATCGCGTCCCTGATCACCTGGCTCTGGGCGACGCTGCTGGGTACGGTGAATCCGCCGCCGCGACCGTTGTGGCTGACCGCGGAGCCGTGCAGGACGGCGAGGACGTCGTCGCCGTCACGCTCGGCGTCCGCCAGCCGCTTGAGGATGACGACGACGCCACCCTCACTGCGGATGTAGCCGTCGGCCCCGTCGTCGAAGCTGCGGCAGCGGCCCGATGGCGACAGGGCGCCCAGCCTCGACCACGACAGGTGCCCCTCGGGGCTGAGGATCAGGTTGACGCCCGCGGCCACGACGAGGTCGCATCCGCCCCGCTTCAGCTCCTGACCGCCCAGGTGGAGGGCGTACAACGAGGACGAGCACGCCGTGTCGATCGCCATGCTGGGGCCCCGGAAACCGAAGGTGTAGGAGATACGCCCGGCGGCGGCGTTGGCCATGTTGCCGGTGTACGTGTACGCCTCGTGGGAGTATCCGAGGTCCTGCCCGACCTGGCGGTAGTCGTTGTTGTAGATGCCGACGAACGTTCCGACCCGGCCGGCGGTACCCGCGGTGTACGGGTCGAGGCCCGCGTCCTCGAAGGCCTCCCAGGTCAACTCGAGAAGCAGCCTTTGCTGCGGGTCGATCAGCTCGGCCTCGCTCGGCGAGATACCGAAGAACGCCGGGTCGAACCGGTCGACGTCGCGCAGGTAGCCGCCCTGCGTGGTGGTCACCTCAGCGGTGTCCAAGGAGCTCTGCGCCCATCGGTCCTCGGGGATCGGCTCCACGACGTCGGTCTTCTCGATGAGCACGTCCCAGAGCCGTCGCCGATCGTCGATGCCCCCGGGCAGCCGCATCCCCATACCGACGATCGCGACGGGTCCGCCCGACGCCGCCGGAGCGGGGGACGGAGACGGACGGGGGTCCGGTTCCCTCGCCCGGTCGGGGGGATCGAGCGTCCGCCGTATCTCCTCGACCAACGCCATCGGCTCGGGGTGGTCGATGATGCACGTGCTCTCCAGGCGAATGTCGAGCCTGCGCTCGAGCTTGGCCTGTAGGGAGACCAACCGGATCGAGTCGAGGCCGAGGGAGAACAGGTTCGCTTCGCGCAGCGCCGGGTCCAGGAGGACGTCGTCGGCGGACCCGCCCTCCAGTTCGCCGACGATGTACGAGACGATCGCGTCGACCAGCTCACCGCCGGCCGCGACCGGCTCGGAGGGCGCGTCCGACCCGGTGGACACGGTCGGCCCGGTGGCGTCGTCGTCCACCGGCAGCGGTCGGCTCCAATCGACCGGCGCCCCGTGCGTCCAGGCCTCCGCCAGGGAGACGACGAAACGGGACGCCCCCTGACGGTCACGACGCAGGGTGCCGATCACCCGCGCGTCGCTCCCGAGATCCGCGACGACCTCCTTCGTGGGACGAACGAGCACCGGGTGGGCGCTGAGCTCCACCAGTGTCCGGTGGCCGTCGGCGAGCACGGCACGAGCCGCCCGCTCGTACATCACCGGACTGCGTAGATTGCGGTACCAGAACTCGGCGTCCAGCTCCGCGGTGTCGATACGTCCACCGGTGGTACCGGCGTAGAAGGGGAGTTCCGTCTCCCGCGGGGAGACACGACCGAGCGAGGCGAGCAGGGACTCGCGTTGCGGTTCGACCCTTGGAGAGTGCGCGGGGAACTCGACGGACAGCCTCTGGGCGTAGATCCCCTCGTCGCGCAGGTCCTCGACGATGCGGTCGACGGCCGGATCGGTGCCGGCGATCACCACCGAACGGGCATCGAACACCCCGGCGACGTCGATGGCGTCGGATCCGCCGGAACCGAAACGCTCATGAACCTCCTCGGTGGTCAGTCCGACCATCGCCATACCGCCCTGGCCCACCATCGGGACGTGCGCCCTGCTCCACAGCACGGCGACACGCGCGGCCTCGTCCAGCGGCAGAGCACCCGTCACGCACGCCGCGGCGATCTCACCGAGGCTGAAACCGAGGACACCCGCCGGCTCGACGCCATGGGAGCGCCAGAGGCCGGCCAGCGCGACCATGATCGAGAAGAGGACCGGTTCCACGACGTCGGGCCGCCGCAGCTCCGACTCCGGGCCCGCGCCGCGCAGGACGTCCACGAGGGACCAGTCGACGTGCGGGGCGAGAGCGTCGGCGCACTCGCCGATCCGCCGGGCGAACTCGGGAGAGGCCTCCAACAGGTCGACGCACATCCCCGGGAAGACCGTGCCCTGCCCGGGGAAGATGAACACCGGCCGCTCGTCACGGTCGGCGACGCCCCACACCACCCGCGGGTCCTCGTGTCCCTTGGACACGGCGGTCAAAGGCTCCCGCCAGTCGTCTCCGCGGGGCAGCAGGACGGCCCGGTGCGCGCGTGCCGGGCGCGTCGACACCAGGGAGTCGGCCGCGTCCGAGGAACCGGCCGTCCCCTTCTCGACCTTCCTCAGGAGCCGTGTCGCGCGATCGCGCAGGGCCCTCTTACTCGGTGCGCTCAGAACCCATGGAGTCGTCATCGACACCGCCGCCCGTACCCGGAGGCGACCAGAATGCAGAAGCTGTACATCTTTCCCGAGTCAACCTTTCCTGGAAAAAGTTTTGAGACCGAAATCAGCAATGAGCGTCTCCTGCACCTGCGAGGTCCCCTCAATGATCTCCAGAATCTTCGCTTCCCTGAAAAGACGCTCGGCCGGATATCCGTTCCAACACCCGTTCCCACCGAGCACCTGAACCGCGTTCGAAGTGACACGGCAGGCGGCGGTCGAAGAGAAGTACTTGGCGATGTTCGTCGCCGCGATCGCGTCCGGGCTGCGTTCGGCGCTCAGCCTCCCGGCCCTCACGCACAGCTCGCGTGCGGCGGACACGCTGGTGACCGCGTCCGCGATCATCCCCTGTACCAGCTGGAACGACCCGATCCTGCTGCCGAACTGGCGACGCCGGACCGCGTACGTGCACATCTCCTCAAGGGCGGCCTGCGCGAGCGCCACACCCGCCCAGGCGATGCTGTAGCGCCCGTGGAACAGTGCCGTATTGGCGACGAAGGCGAATCCCGCACCGATTCCCGAAACGAGGTTCTCAGCCGGGACCTCTACGTCGGAGAGGACGATCTCGGCCATGTGCGTAGCCCGGTTTCCGAGCATCCCCGACATCGAAAACGTCTCGACCCCCGGCATGTCCCGGTCGACGAGAAAGGCGCTGACGACGCCGTTGTCCACGGCGAAGACGAGGAATACATCGGCGATCCCGGCGAAGGAGATCCATTTCTTGCGGCCGTTCAGAAGGAACACGTCGCCCTTCCGCGTGTACCTCGTGGACATCCCTCCGGCCTCGGACCCCGCGTCGGACCCGGACTCGGCCTCCGACAACGCGAAGCAGGCGATCCTCCGGCCTCGCGCGAGGTCGGGCAGGTACTTCTCCTTGATCCTTCGGGACGTTCTACCGGCCAGGGTCTGGGCGACGAGGGACGCGTGAACGGTCAGCAGCGCGCGGGTCGAAGCGCATGCCTTGCCGATGATCTCGGTGAGCTCGCCGTACTCGATCGGGGTCAGGCCCAGGCCGCCCCACTCGACCGGGACCGTCGCTCCGAGGAAACCCTCGTCCGCCATCCGCTCGACGACCTCGCGTGGAAGCCGCTCCTCGCGGTCGAACTCACCTGCGCGGGGCGCCAGTTCCATGGCGAAGGCCTCGGCCCGCTTCAGGACGGAGTCCGGGGAACGGTCACTCACGGCGCACCGCTCTCAGCTCCGACACCATCTCCGCCATCCGCTCGACCGAGCTGAAACGGTGCAGGTTCAGGTGCTCGTCGGGGACCTCGACGTCGAAGGCGCTCTCGATGTGGGCCAGAAGTTGCATGGCGAACATCGAGGTGACGAAGCCCTTCTCGAAGATGTTGTCGTCGTCTCGAAGGCCGTCCTCGCCCAGCGAGGCGATGTTGTCCTTGATGTAGCCCCGGATGCTCTCGCGAACATCCATGTCGGGAGCCGCATCGACCGGTGTTCCGCTGTCATGCATCGACGTTCACCCTTACGTGGTCGGGGTAGTCACGGACGATCTCGAGATCGTTCTCGAACAGGTGGTCCACTCCGTCACGTGAGACGACGTGGAAGTTCGCCAACCGGTAGGTGAGGAGCATCTGGCGGTTGCGGTCCGTACGCCGGAACCTGGCGAAGAGGCGGGCTCCGCGCTCCGCGGCCCGCTTGACCAGGAACTGCAACAGCACCGTTCCGACGCCCTTGGAGACCGTTCGGCAGGACATGAGCAGCAGCGCGATCGTCCACTGGTCGCCGGACTTCTCCACCAGCGCCATCCCGACCTTGCCGTAGGAGCCATAGCGGTCCGTCAGCTCACAGACCCACAGGTCATGGCCCGGATCGTCGATGAGCTTCTCGAGTTCGTCGTACGAGTAGTGGATGCCGGTGGAATTGAGCTGGCTGGTCCTGTGGGTCAGCTCCTCCAGACGCAGCAGGTCGTCCCCTCCGGCCGGGGAGATGTCGAGGACCATGTCGAGGCTGCGCAGGAACTCGTCGTGGGGTCCTTGGAAGGCGAGCTCGGACCGGTCGCGCTGTTCGCCCTCCCGGTACATCAGGCGCCTGCGCCTCGCGTCCTCGGTGACGTGGACCGGGGACAACCGCGGCAGGTCCGTCAGCAGGAACCGGTCGGCGGCGTCGATCGTCTCGACGTCCGGGTGAACGAAGGCGACCTCGTCACGTTCGAACTCCTGGTCGTCGATGAAGATGAAGGTGTCCAGACCGATGTTCAGCTTCGCCTGAAGCTCGGTCAGGGAACTGGACTTGCTGTTCCAGTTGATCTGCGGGTGGAGAAAGTACTCCGCGAGACCGAATTCCTCGAGTTTGCGCATGGCGTCGTCGTGGTTGTTCTTGCTCGCTATGGACTGTAGGATGCCGCGCTCGTCCAGCGTCTTGACGGTCTCGAGAATCCGCGGATCCACAACCACTTCGTCACCCGATGAGAGGGTTCCCTTCCAGAGCGTATCGTCGAGATCCCACACGACACATTTCGCCATCTTCACCGACTGCTTCACTCCCATGCGCGAACCGTCACATGACTTTCACGTTCAACGAGAAACACCGTAGGTGTAGAAACCCTGTCCGCTCTTACGACCGGTCAGTCCGGCGTCGACCATCTTTTTCAATAGCGGACAGCAGCGGAACTTCGGATCCTGTAGATCGTCGTACAGAACCCGCAAAGAGTCGACGACGGTATCCAGACCGATCAGATCAGCGGTGGCGAGCGGCCCCATCTTGTGCCCGTAGCCCAAGGTGAATATCTCGTCGATCTGTTCAGGGTCGGCGACCCTTTCTTGAACGAGAAACGCCGCCTCGTTCATGAACAGGTGGGACAGCCTGTTGGAGACGAACCCGGGGCTATCGCGCACGACGACGGGCCGTTTCCCCAGCGAGTCGACGAAACCCTCGGCCAGCTTCACCGTCTCGTCGGACGTGTGGTGACCTCGCACGAGCTCCACGCACTCGATGAGCGGTACCGGGTTCATGAAGTGCATGCCGATCACCGACTCGGGCCGTGCGGCCAGGGCCGCGAGCCTCGTGATCGAGACGCAGCTGGTGTTCACCGCGATCAGGGGGCCCTCCCCGCACACCTCCCGCAGCTCGCGGTGGACCTCCTCCTTGACGGCGGCGTCCTCGACGACATTCTCGATGATCCGGTCGGCCCCGGCGAACTCCGCCATGTCATCGGTGATACGAATACGGTCGGGAATGCCTTTGTCACGCCACCGAGGATCTTCTGGAGCCGTCATCCGGTAACGCCTTACGAGGGTGCGTATGTCACCTTCGGCCGCCCCGAGAACACCGGGGTCGTGATCGTAAAGCACCACGTTATACCCGCTGGCGGCGCAAGTAACGGCCACGTCCTTACCCATCACTCCGGATCCAATGATCCCGACAACGGACATTGCCACCTCACCTCCCTTGGCAGGATCATGCGACTGTTCCAATGACGCCCCGCGAAACCCTCGCTCGGCGGTTGGCAGCCTAGCGTCGTCCACTGCGCCAGGGAAGAGAGGATTCAAGACTCCTTCGGTTTGAATTGATCTTCCAGAGCGTGATTCAGACGCTCTTGCGGGAGTTATCGCTGGCCCTGGGCACGCGGACCGCGACAATCCAGGATCGTCAATTATTGGAATTACATTAGGAATTCCTCTTATGACGCCGAGTGACGATCCCCCCTTGAGTCGAGCAAATGTCCGAGAAGTGACTCCGAGATGTGGAAACCTCGACCCGTGTCCTTTCGGGGAGAGCGAACGGGGCGACCGTCCCTGGACCGGGATTCCGACGGAGTGGGACGGCGAGACGTGAATCACGCCTCCACCTGCGTTATCAGCTGGTTCGAGCGCGTCCGAAGCGGCCGGGCAGGGGGTTCTCCCTCCACCGTCCGACCGGAGAACGCGCCCCGATGCACCGACGCCCGTGCTCACTTCTGGACCGCCGGGGGCGAGCGGACCCCACGTCAGGGCCGCGCCCGAACGTGTAGCGTCCGGCTCATGACTCGCATCCTGCACCTGACCGAACTGTCCCGCTGGCGTGCCGGCGGGGACATCGAGGCGGAGTCGCTCGTCACCGAGGGGTTCCTGCACGCCTCTCCGGACGAGCCGACCATGCTCGCGGTGGCGAACCGGTTCTATACGCGGACCGCGGAGCCGATGGTGGTCCTGGCGGTCGATACGGATCGCCTCGAAGCCGAGGTCCGTTGGGAGGCCGCCGACCCCGCTCCCCCGCCCGGGGTCGGCGCGGAGGTGCTCTTCCCGCACATCTACGGGCCGATCCCCCGCGCCGCCGTGACCGAGGTGCTGCGCCCGGTCCGCGACGCCCAGGGAACCTACACCGCCTTGGAGAGGCACCCGGAGCAGACCTGAGGTGCTTTCAGGGGAAGGGCCCGACGCTCGGGGCGATCATCGCCCCGAGCATCGACAGCGCTCCCTGAAGCAGGGCCTGCCGGCGGCACCATCGGCTCGGGGCCCGGTGACGTCCCCGTGCTCGTGCCCGGCGGGGTGGGGTCGGGGTCTACGGAGGCAGAGGCGACGGGGGCGCCGCGTTCATGGCGGCGACCTCGCGCTCACGGCGTTCCCGAGCCACGTTCATCCACTGCGGGAGGACCCCGTGCTCGATGCGGTGGGCGACCCTGGGGTTGTCGGCCATCTCGCTCGCACACAGGGTGGCGGTCTCGACCGGTCATGGGGACGGCCGCCGGTGGCCAGATGGATGTCGGGCTTCGTGCGCGCCCAGGCGTTGACCAGGCTTCCCTGGGCTTTGAGCCTCCGGTCCAGGTACTCGGCGAGGTAGAGGGGGACGTCGGTGTCGCCCTTCTCGATCCGTTGGACCGTGGAGCCTTCGCGTATCTCCCTGGTGGACAGGTCACCGACGCTGAGCCCGACCGCCTCCCGTAGTTCCCTCACCCGCAGCCCGAACCGCGCCCACTCCTCCTCGGAACCTCCCTGCGGGTTACCCGGGTTCCCCTTGCCTCGATCGCTGGAACTCTTCATGCGGATACCCCCGAGAGGGACCGTCGGGACACCAGGCCACCGGATTTAGAAATCAGTTGAGGGAAACCCTCCACTCGACTTCGGAGTACCCCGATATCGCTCACTTTCGACTCTTTCAGAATCCATTTCACGTTCTTTCTCACAGCGCACCGACCTCCACGGGAGACCTTCCCTGAAGCACACTCACATGATGGATGACCTGGTCACATGGGCGTAAGTGCGAACGTGATTGTGAGCGACATCGAACATGAGTGTGGAATCACGAAGGATTCTGAGCACACAACACGAAACTGGCGGAGCGGGAGCGCGTGAACCTTCAGGTGGCCCCTCTGGATGTCCCTAAGAGCTCATCTCAAAAGCCCTGCGAGACGACTCTGAACCTGCCATGATCACGGACTGT